>NZ_JBALNB010000016.1:0-86244 GCF_036962345.1 Neobacillus vireti | reverse complement strand
GGACGTTGCCAGGCACACGAAGCACAACCTGATGAGGGTTGTGCTTTTTTGTGTTGTTCGGAAGGTTAGTTTGGCGGGAGACGGATTGTTTATAGAAGATTCGTGCCCGTGAGGCAGCAGTTTACTAAAAAAAGGTAACGTAGATGTGCTATTCGTGCCCTTGCGGTGGCGTTTTTGTTAAAAGGGGAACGAGAGCCGGGAAATCATGCCCTGCGGTCTCAGCTGATTCCCTTTGACTGGTCCCTTTGGGGCACGGAGGGAATCAGACCCTTCTTTTGATTCCCTCGCCCTAAGATTTTCAATGGTTAAGGGAACCAAAACCCTTTTTTGATTCCCACAATCTTAGATTTCCGATGATTAAGGGAACCAAAGCTCCTTTTTGATTCCCTCAACTCAAACCTTTTTCCAATCCAGGGAATCAAAGCCCTCCGCTGCCCATCCTCATGCCTCAACTAACCTTAACCCATCAAATACTCATAAACCAAAAACGGCCCTTTCGTCAATGTTATGGCTAAAAAGGTTTTTATGAAAGGATGGAGAGAATCAATATCTGTTTTTGATTCCCATCAACTTGTCTTTTCAAGCTTAGAGGGGATTAAAACTCCCCGTCCCTTAAATACCACTAACCACAAACACACAAAAAGAAAAAAAGTACGAAGTGTTTTACAATAAATCGCTACTAGACATACACCCAAACGCAATTATCAACATAGGATATACCGAGGGATGCCCTGGTGAAGATAATTCTAAAAATTGTATACAATTATTAAATGCTGGGAATAATAGGTGTATGGAGGTGGTGTGGTTGAGTTCATTAGCACATAGTCATTATCAGAAAACATGCGTTATATGTGAGAATCAAAAACCAAAAGGGATACATCTATATACTTCATTTATTTGTACAGAGTGTGAAGAAGACCTAATTAAAACTGAAACACATGATCCAAAATATAAATATTATCTAAAACAACTAAGAAAAATAACAACACCTGAAATTTTCTCGTAAAAGTCCACTAGGGCTTTATTTTTTTGTTAAAATAAATAAGACTCTTTGAAGGGATATAAACCAATGAATAAGCAAAATCGTGTTCCATTATATGAAGCACTATATAAACATAAAAGTACCAATCCGATTTCATTTCATGTTCCAGGCCATAAATCTGGAACTATTTTTCATCAGCAGGCAAAGGATATCTTTCAAGAGCTGCTCAGAATGGATGCCACTGAATTATCTGGATTAGATGATTTGCACTCTCCTGAAGATGTAATTAAGGAAGCTGAAGAGCTCTTAGCTGACTTATATCAGGTTAAAAAGAGCTTTTTCTTGGTAAATGGATCCACAGTAGGCAATTTAGCAATGATCCTCTCCGTCTGTGAGAAGAATGATGTAGTACTCGTCCAAAGAAACTGCCATAAGTCAGTCTTAAATGCTTTAAAACTAGCAAAAGCTCGACCTGTGTTTATTGAACCAGATTATAATCAGGATTGGAGAACGGCAACAGGTGTTTCAAAAGAAATCATCGAAAGAGCCCTTTCACTCTATCCAGAAGTAAAGGCAATAATATTAACCTATCCAAACTACTATGGAATGGGATATGATTTAAAAAGTGTTATACAGCTTGCCCATGTACATAACATACCTGTGTTGGTAGACGAGGCCCATGGCCCTCATTTTATTATTGGAGAGCCGTTTCCGCCATCCTCAATCACACTAGGAGCAGATATCGTTGTTCAATCAGCACATAAAACCCTTCCTGCAATGACAATGGGGTCGTATTTACATATTAATAGCAATCGGGTTAACAGCAGCAAAGTTAAAGATTACCTGCAAATGCTTCAGTCTAGCAGCCCATCATACGTTATTATGGCCTCCTTAGATCTAGCTAGAAATTATTTAGCGTCATACGGACGTAACGATAAGGAATACCTCAAAAGGGAAGTTGAAAGGTTTAAGACTGAACTGAGAAAAATTGAGTGCATTAAGGTTTTAGATTACCCTGACCCGCAGGGGGATATATTAAAGGTAACCATACAGTCCCGGTCTGAATTAAGCGGATTTGAACTTCAAAAGAAATTAGAAGAGATAGGAATTTTTACAGAGTTGGCAGATCCATATAA
Organism: Neobacillus vireti; assembly: GCF_036962345.1. Taxonomy (GTDB): domain Bacteria; phylum Bacillota; class Bacilli; order Bacillales; family Cytobacillaceae; genus Neobacillus; species Neobacillus vireti_A. The sequence continues at coordinate 84,126 of NZ_JBALNB010000016.1, read as the reverse complement.
TGTATTATTGATTCTGCCATTATTAAAGGAAAACCAAGACTATCCACTAGCAGAAACAAGCAATAAAATGAAAGAACTGCTAGTGGATGTACCAAGTATCATTTATGAGGAAGATTATCGCATGAACGTAGAAAAGATTTCTGAGTTAGCCATCCCTTTTGAGAAATTGACCTATGTTGAGAAAGGGGCTGTCCCCATTTTAGAAGCGGCAGGACAGATATGTGCGGAGACCATTATTCCATACCCGCCTGGTATCCCCCTCCTGCTCGTGGGAGAGCGTATCACACAAAATAAAGTAGAGCAGCTGATTCAGCTATTGAATACGGGGGCAAGATTCCAAGGAGGGTCGTGCCTAGATAAAAATCAAATCAACATCGTTAGAAAATGAAAAAATGATTGGAGCAGTTAATATGAGTTACTTCATTACCCTTGAAGGTGGAGAGGGATCCGGAAAATCGACCCTCATAGATTATATAAAAGAATTTCTTGAAAATAGAGGGAAAAGCGTGGTTCTAACTAGAGAGCCTGGTGGAATTGATATTGCTGAACAGATACGTTCCGTTATTTTAAATAAGAAGAATACAAAAATGGACGGCCGAACAGAGGCATTACTTTATGCATCAGCTAGAAGGCAGCATTTGGTCGAAAAGGTTATTCCTTCTCTAAATGAGGGAAATATTGTACTATGTGATCGATTCATAGATAGCAGCTTAGCCTATCAGGGCTACGCAAGAGGTTTAGGAATTGATGAGGTTTTTTCCGTAAATGAGTTCGCCATTGCCGGCTTTATGCCTGATTTAACCTTGTACTTAGATTTAGATCCACAAATAGGGCTGAAGCGAATCGCTAAAAATAAAGATAGAGAAGTAAACAGATTAGATTTAGAGGAAATTCAATTTCATCTTAACGTTCGAGAAGGTTATGAAGAAGTAGTGAAAAGATTCCCGGAAAGAATTGTAAGAGTAAATGCAAATCAAGAAGTTGAAAAGGTAATGGCAGATGCCAGCAGAATATTAGTCGATAGGCTGCACGTATAAAGATATGAAAAGCTGGCTTCAAGCAGGAAGCCAGCTTTTTCATTTAATTATTCTTTTCCATAAGGATCAATCGTTTGAATGGTCCCATTCTCGTTATATTTCAGTTCCGTGTATTTCACAGAACGTTTATGATTTACGCCGTCTGATAAAGAACAGTCATGGTAGAATAAATACCACTTATCATTGAACTCAACGATTGAATGATGAGTAGTCCAGCCGATTACAGGAGTAAGAATCGTACCTTTGAATGTAAAAGGACCTTGTGGATTATCACTAACAGCATAAACAATTTTATGCGTTGAACCAGTTGAGTAAGATAGATAATAAAGACCGTTGTATTTATGAACCCATGGACCTTCAAAATATCTGCGATCCTCATCACCTGCAAGAATCGGGTTGCCGTCTTCATCTACAATGGAAATTTCCTTCGGTTCGCTCTTAAATGTAAGCATATCGTCGCTTAATTCAGCTACTATTGGTCCTAAAGCAGGTTCTGTTGGTGCAGGACCTTCAGCACCCGGAATAAAGGTTCTAGTCTGCCACTTTTCCAGTTGTCCTCCCCAAAGACCGCCAAAATACATATAAGCCCTATCATCATTATCCACTAACACAGCAGGGTCAATGCTGAAGCTGCCCGGAATGTAATTTTCCTCTGGTGTAAAAGGTCCTGCAGGGTTTGGACTTGTTGCGACACCAATTCTGAAAATACCATCATGATCTCTTGCTGGGAAGAATAAATAATACGTATTGTTTTTGTAAGCAGCATCAGGTGCCCACATTTGTTTAGATGCCCATGGGACATCTTTTACGTGAAGCGCTTCCCCGTGGTCGATAACAGCAGAATCAACATCGTCCATCGATAAGACATGGTAATCTTCCATCTTATATTGGTCGCCATTATCGTTTGAAGGTTCATCATGATCAAGGTCATGTGAAGGATAGATATAAAGCTTTCCTTCAAAGACATGCGCGGAAGGGTCTGCAGTAAAAATATGTGTAACTAAAGGTTCATTTGGTTTTGAATTTTTCATTATCATATCTCTCCTATAGCTAGTTTAGATAATTACGGTTTCATTATAACTGAAGTTAATAACTTTGTATATTGAATAAACTAACATTTTTTAAGAACTTGTAAATAAAAAAACCCTGCCTCCTTAAAATGGGGCAGGGGTGTATGACCTATGATTTTACTTCTTCCTTGATAAATCTCTCCACAACAAAAGCAGATACACCTAGTGATGTTGAGTATTTCCCTAGTTTCGGGAAATCTAAGTGGACTTCTTTTTGGTGGTGTGTGAGTGTATGGTTTTCAATTGTTGTTCGGATTGGCTGTTCAATCCATTGTCTTGCCATCGATAATCGGTTACCCAGAATGACCTGGTCAGGATTAAAGGTATTAATAATGTTATTGATTCCATATCCAAGGAAGGTTCCAATTTCACTGAAACTTCTTAGTGCAGTTTCATCTCTATTTTTTGCTAATTCTATTAATGACTCAAGTGAATCTGAGTTAGCCAGCTCCAATAGGGCGTTTTCAGAAGCATATGCTTCCCAACATCCTCTGCTGCCACAGCTGCAGGGCTTTCCGTTGAGATCGATGATCATATGTCCCATTTCGCCTGAAAATCCATTTTTACCTTGATATAATTCTTTGTTTAAAATAATCCCGACACCGATACCAATGCCAGCACTAATATATAGGATGTTTTGGAAGTCTTGACCCGCACCGAATTGCTGCTCACCAAAAGCTCCAGCGTTTGCCTCGTTTTCAATAATGACAGGAACATGGAATAATTCCTCAAGGTCGTTTTTTAACTGGATATTGGTCCATCCTAAGTTTGGAGCAAGAAGGATAGAGCCTTCCTTGTTTACAATACCTGGTACACCTACTCCTATACCTACAATTCCATACCTGCTTGCAGGCATTTCATCAATAATGGATTGAATCATATTCTGAATAATACTCATGATCGAAGGATAAGGAGTTCGTTTTACAGATTGATTTTTTTCAATTAGAATATTACCTTTCAAATCTGTCAATACACTTAAAACATAGTTTACACCAATATCAATTCCCACAGAATATCCGGCAACTTTATTAAAATGGAGGATTACGGGGCGCCGTCCGCCGCTTGATTCCCCTGGTCCAGATTCAAAAATAAGCTCTTCTTCTAATAATTCATTAACTAAAGAAGAAACAGTTGCCTTATGCAAACCAGATACTTGCGCTATGTCTGCTCTTGAGATTGGCTCTTTATCCATAATTAATTGTAATACGAGTGCTTTATTATTTTTTTTTACTATTTGTTGGTTCCATGACATGGGTTCCATTAAAAAGACTCCTTATTGGGTAGTATCAATATTTTAACACAAACTTTGTTTGGTGAGTATACAAATTAAAAACTGGAACAGTACTATGGACCGTCGTTTATCCGATTAAATCAATTAGTATAGGGCCACTATACTTCATCCATTTAGGAGAGAATGACATAATTTGTTCTAATTTGGAAAATTAAGAAGAAGAAAAAAATTTTAAAAAAACTTAGTTTATTGAATAGACAAACAAAGATTAGTGATGCTATAATCTACTCAAGCAAAGGTTTTAGATTAAGATTAACGACCTTTTGTAAGCATTTACATCTTTAAGCTAAAAACCATTAATCTATTAGGAGGAATAACCACATGGCTTATTTCGAAACTGTAAATAAAATTCAATTTGAAGGTGCTTCATCAAAAAATCCATTTGCATTTAAATACTATAATCCGGAAGAAAAAATCAACGGAAAAACAATGGAAGAAGTCCTTCGTTTCTCGGTTGCTTACTGGCACACATTTAATGCTGATGGATCTGATCCATTCGGTGTTGGAACTGCAATCCGTCCTTGGGATCGTTTCACAGGTTTAGACTTAGCAAAAGCACGCGTTGAAGCTGCATTTGAACTTTTTGAAAAATTAAACGTTCCTTTCTTTGCCTTCCATGATGTGGATATCGCTCCAGAAGGAAGCACGTTAAAAGAATCGAACGAAAACCAAGATGTTATTGTTGGTATGATCAATGAATACATGAAAACTAGCAAGACTAAGTTGCTTTGGAACACTGCAAACATGTTCTCTAACCCACGTTATACTCACGGTGCTGCAACATCCCCAAATGCAGATGTATTTGCTTACTCTGCAGCAAAAGTGAAAAAAGCATTAGAAGTTGCAAAAGAACTAGGTGCAGAAAACTATGTATTCTGGGGCGGCCGTGAAGGTTACGAAACACTTCTAAATACGGATATGAAGCTTGAACAAGATAATTTAGCGCGCTTCTTCCATATGGCAGTAGACTATGCAAAAGAAATCGGCTTAAACGTTCCATTCTTAATCGAGCCAAAACCAAAAGAGCCAACAAAACACCAATATGACTTCGACGTTGCTACTGGTCTAGCATTCTTACAAAAGTATGATCTTACTGATTACTTCAAGTTCAACATCGAAGCTAACCATGCTACATTAGCTGGTCACACATTTGAGCATGAGTTAAGAACAGCTCGTATCAACGGAATGCTAGGATCTGTTGACGCTAACCAAGGTGATAGTTTACTTGGCTGGGATACAGATGAATTCCCAACCGATTTGTACACTAACACATTAGCAATGTACGAAATCTTAAAGAATGGCGGATTAGGCAAGGGAGGATTGAACTTCGACGCGAAAGTACGTCGTGGCTCATTTGAACCAGAGGATCTATTCCACGCACACATCGCTGGTATGGATGCTTTTGCCATCGGTTTAAAAGTTGCTAACAAGTTAATCGAGGACAAAGCTCTAGATAGCTTCATTGAAGAGCGCTACAGCAGCTTTACAAAAGGAATTGGCTTAGACATCGTTGAAGGAAAAACTAACTTCAAAGAGCTTGAAGCTTATGCCCTTGGTCTAACAGAAATCAAAAACACGTCCGGCAGAACAGAGCGACTTAAAGCTACAGTTAACCAATATCTATTAGAAACACTTTCAAGTGTCAGAGTTTAATCTATTAAATATAAAAAAAGTGCTGGCAGTCTATTACTCCAGCACTTTTTTTGAAAAGGCTATTTTTGTAAAGATGTTGTTAAAATCTTAAAGCCGATTTTAACGTGGAAATATCTATTTTGCGCTTTGGAATTTATTTTGCTGGCTCTTTTCTTAATTGAATTTATGTTTTCGGGGATTTTGCAAAATCATTAATTTTTGTTCTAAAAAGGAACAAAGTTTAAGAAAAGAGCCTTGAAAAGGATGGTAGGAATGAAATACGTAATTGGTGTTGACCTCGGCACAAGTGCAGTAAAAATTTTGCTTGTAAATCAGAATGGTGAAGTTTGTCATGAAATATCAAAATCATATCCACTTATTATTGAAAAATCTAGCTACAGTGAACAAAATCCGGAAGAATGGGTTGAAAAAACGACAGTTGGTTTAGCGGAACTCCTCAAGCAGTTTAATGGAGACGTAAACGATATCGAGGGCATCAGCTTCTCCGGTCAGATGCACGGTTTAGTTTTATTAGATGAAAACAACCAAGTATTAAGAAATGCTATTTTATGGAATGATACCAGAACTACGAAGCAATGTCAGGAAATCTATGATGTTATCGGAAGAGAGCGATTATTAGAAGTAACGAAAAATCCTGCTTTAGAGGGCTTTACTTTGCCAAAAATTCTTTGGGTAAAAGAAAACGAACCAGAAATTTTCGAACGTGCCAGGGTGTTTATGCTTCCAAAGGATTATTTGCGCTATCGTATAACAGGAAACATTCATATGGAGTACTCCGATGCTGCCGGAACACTACTGCTAAATGTAGCAAAGCGGGAATGGAGCCAAGAGGTGCTAAATGCCTTTGGACTATCTGTTGATTTTTGTCCGCCTTTAGTAGAATCAAGTGCTTTAGTGGGTACGGTAAGTGCTGAATATGCGAAAGAGTCGAGATTATCAGAAGCTGTTAAAGTGTTCGCAGGCGGTGCGGACAATGCTTGTGGTGCGATTGGTTCCGGGATACTGGCAGAAGGGAAAACGTTAGCGAGTATCGGTACCTCTGGTGTCGTCCTTTCTTATGAAGAAAGAAATGACCTTGATTTTGAAGGAAAGGTTCACTACTTTAACCATAGTGAGGAAAATGCTTACTATACCATGGGTGTTACCCTTGCGGCTGGCTATAGCTTAAGCTGGTTTAAAGAAACCTTTGCAAAAGGAGAAGCATTTGATCAGTTTTTAGCAGGAATAGAAGAAGTACCTGCAGGCAGCAATGGCTTATTATTTACACCATATATTGTCGGTGAAAGAACACCGTACGCAGATTCCAATATTCGCGGAAGCTTTATTGGCATGGACGCATCTCATGAGCGTAAACACTTTGCCCGTGCGGTTCTTGAAGGGATTACCTTCTCTTTAAATGAATCCATTGAGATTTTCAGAAGCAGCGGTAAGAAGATTGATAGTGTTATCTCTATCGGCGGGGGCGCGAAAAACGATACATGGCTGCAGATGCAAGCAGATATTTTTAATACAAAGATTGAGAAGCTTACAAGTGAGCAAGGCCCTGGAATGGGTGCGGCTATGTTAGCGGCATATGGCTGCGGTTGGTTCCCTTCTTTAAAGGAATGTGCACAGCATTTTATTCAGACTGCCAAAATCTATTATCCAATTAAAGAAAATGTCGAGGTATACGCAAAGCTATTTAACGTCTATCAACAAGTATACAGACAAACAAAGGTGCTGAATGACCAATTAACGGAGTATAGAAAGTAATCAGCGGTTTTGGCTCGTTTTAACCCCTTAGATGATATTCGAGCCTAAGGGGTTAATTATTTTTATAAACTAACCTAATCAAAAAATACGCAGAAGGAGATGTATGAATGACGACGCATACAAGCTTAGAGGTTCCTTCCTTAAAAAAGGTATACGAAAACTATTTTGACATTGGTGCTGCTGTTAACTTTCAAACAATCATGACACAACGTACGTTATTAGCTCAGCACTTTAATAGTATTACAGCTGAGAATGATATGAAGTTTGAAAACATACAGCCTTATGAAGGTCAATTTAACTTTAAAAAGGCTGATGAATTGGCGGAATTTGCACAGAGTAATGGAATGAAACTGCGCGGTCACACTCTCATTTGGCACAATCAGACTCCGGAATGGGTGTTTCAGGATGTTAATGGTGAGCAGGTTGATAGAGAAACCCTGTTACAGAGGATGAAGGACCATATTAACGCGGTAATGGGCAGATATAAAGGGACAATTCTCTGCTGGGATGTTGTGAATGAAGCAGTAACCGATGAGGGTTCACAATTGTATAGACCTACAAAATGGTTAGAAATTATCGGTGAGGATTATATCGAAAAAGCATTTGAATTTGCCCATGAGGCTGACCCGGAGGCCCTGCTTTTTTACAATGATTATAATGAGTCCAATCCACAAAAGCGTGAGAAAATCTATAAGCTTGTTAAATCGCTGATTGATAAGAGTGTTCCCATTCATGGTATAGGGCTCCAAGCTCATTGGAATTTAGTAAATCCAAGTCTAGAAGATATTCGTACAGCTATTGAACGTTATGCATCTCTTGGTCTAAAGCTGCACCTTACAGAATTAGATGTATCCGTTTTTAACCATGATGATAAGCGAACTGACCTTACGGAACCAGCTCCTGAAATGTTAGAAATGCAGGCTGAAAGATACCATCAAGTATTTCATATACTTAGAGACTATCGAGACTCTATCACTTCAATAACGTTTTGGGGAGCTGCTGATGATTATACCTGGTTAAACGATTTTCCTGTTAAAGGAAGAAAAAATTGGCCGTTTCTCTTTGACGAAAATCATCAACCTAAAGAATCTTTCTGGAAGGTTGTTCAATTTTAATACCAGGAGATTAGTAGAGAAGGATAAAAGTGTTTGCTGTAAATCATTGAAGACAACGTGAAGGGAGAATAACAGAATGTTACCATTGAATTCAAATTTAGAGGGAAAAGTAGCCGTTGTTACTGGCGGCGGTGGAGTTTTATGCGGCTGTATGGCCAGAGAACTAGGAAGGCAGGGTATGAAAGTAGCTGTTTTAAATCGTACCTATGAGAAGGCTGTAAAGGTAGTGAATGAAATAAAGGCAGCAGGCGGAGAGGCACTTGCCATTGAATGTGATGTATTGAGTGTTGAAAGTGTGAAACGAGCGAAGGAAATAGTCTCTGCTGAATATGGCAGCTGTGATTTGCTAATCAATGGCGCCGGCGGCAATCATCCAAATGGAATCACAACAAAGGAAATCTTTGAAAAAAATGATCTTACCCGTGATGATTTAACAACCTTTTTTGATATGACACCTGAGGGATTTGGGTTTGTCTTCAATTTGAACTTTATTGGAACACTTATTCCTACACAAATTTTTGCGAAAAACATGATTGAAAACCAAGGGACCATTATTAATATCTCATCCATGAGTGCCCCAAGTCCGATGACAAAGGTACCGGCCTATAGTGCGGCGAAATCAGCTATTGAGAATTTTACAAAATGGCTATCCGTTCATTTTGCTGAAGTTGGACTACGCATAAATGCTATTGCTCCTGGCTTCTTTTTAACAGAGCAAAACCGTGCGCTTTTGACAAACCCAGATGGAACAAATACTGAAAGAACCAACAAAATTCTAGCAGGTACTCCAATGAGAAGATTGGGGAAACCAGAAGATTTATTAGGTACCTTATTATGGCTTGCTGACAAAGAAGCCAGCGGATTTGTCACTGGAATAAGTGTCCCAGTGGATGGCGGGTTTATGGCGTATTCAGGAGTATAAATTCGTAAGAAATTTGGGAGGAGAGTATACATGGATGTTGTGACGATTGGAGAAACAATGGTCCTTTTCACGCCACAGTCTTCCCCGCTAATGAGGTATGCTGAAACATTTTCAAGAGGTTTCGGTGGTGCTGAAACCAATGTTGCAATAGGTTTAACAAGGTTAGGCCATCAGGCAGGCTGGATTAGTAAGGTAGGTAATGACGAATTTGGCAAAGCAATGCTTTCCTTTATCCGAGGAGAAGGAGTTGACATAAGTCAAGTTAAAGTGGATTCCACTGCACCTACAGGGATGTATTTTAAAGAGATTAGAAGCGGCAATCAAGTCCGTGTTCAATACTTTAGGAAGGGTTCAGCAGCAAGTCTTTTACAACCCTCGGATTTAGACGAAAAGTATATTGCCAATGCAAAATATTTACATGTGACCGGCATTACACCGGCATTAAGTGAATCATGCTATCGAACGATTATACGAGCAATTTCAATCGCTAAAGAAAATGGTGTAAAAGTTGTTTTTGATCCAAACTTACGAAGAAAACTGTGGTCAGAAGATAGAGCGAGAAAGGTTTTATTAGAAATTGCCTCCTTAGCGGATATCATTCTTCCTGGGAAAGATGAAGGCTTCTTTTTGTTTGGTGTCGAAGACCCTGAAACATTGGGAGAACGATTTTTAAACAATGGTTCGTCAGTGGTTGTCCTAAAACTAGGGGCAGAAGGTGCCTATTATTTCACTCAATCTGAGCGAAAAATAGTTCCAGGGTACCAGGTGGATAAAGTTGTCGATCCAGTTGGTGCAGGAGATGCTTTTGCAGCTGGATTTCTGTCTGGTTTACTGAATGGACTATCTATCGAAAAGGCCGTAGATAAAGCAAATGGGGTTGGGGCTATGGTTACCATGATTCCTGGTGATTTTGAAGGGTTGCCAGATGATGAGGAACTTGATGCGTTTATGCGGGTTTCCAATACAGAGGATGTAATTAGATAGGAAAGGAGATACCTATGAGTCTTTTACAAGAAATAATTGATAGTGGAGTTGTTGCAGTGATTCGAGGTGCAAAGCCGGATACGATTATCCCAATTGCTGAATCATTAATTGCAGGTGGCGTAAAAGCGATTGAAATTACAGCTGAAACACCAGGTGCCTTACAGCTAATTGAAAAGGTTTCTAATGTATTAGTTGATAAAGTGATTGCCGGTGCAGGAACTGTTCTCGACCCAGAGACGGCCAGAACGGCAATCATGCATGGTGCAAAATTCATTTTCTCACCAACTATAAATATTGAAACGATTAAAATGACAAAAAGATATGGTGTTATTAGTGTACCGGGAGCCATGACTCCAACCGAAATTTTATCAGGATATGAGAATGGGGCAGATATGATTAAGGTCTTTCCAGCAAATATCCTGGGTCCTAGTTACTTAAAGGATGTCCATGGGCCGCTTCCACAAATACCGCTAATGCCAACTGGCGGAATCAATATTGAAAATACTGCGAATTACATTAAGGCAGGTGCAGTTGCAGTTGGAGTTGGCAGCACTCTTGTGAATACAAAGGAAGAAATGACCGATGCCTATTTCAGTAATTTAACGGAAAAAGCAATTAGGTTTGTAGAGCAAGTTCAGCTTGCCAGAAAAGCTTAATATAAAAGTTCTACAAAAAAACTAAATTTTAAACAAAAAACTACAAATGTCAAGAAATATTTACATTAACAAATTTAATTATTGTAAGAATAATATTTTAGTTGAAACCGTTTGCAGTATCGTTTAAAATAAAAACATAGTTTATTGAATGAATAAACTATGTTTGGAGCAAAAAAATCATTTATAAAAATGAGTTGAGAAATACTTCTATTCGCCGATAGGAAGGTAATTAAAAGACAAATAAGGAGGCGATCCAAATGAAACCACTTGCCGAAGTTTCGGCCCATACCCCGCAAGAGATTAGTGTTAAGCAGGTAAAAAAGAAACAGTGGGTTCTAAAGTTAAAGTTGATTAGAAAAGATTGGCAGTTATATTCCCTGCTTCTTTTACCAATCATTTACCTGGTTATTTTTAAATACGTTCCGATGATTGGTAATATTATTGCTTTTAGAAGATTCATGCCCGGGGGAAGCATTTTTGGCGAACAATGGGTTGGTTTTCATTACTTTAAAATGTTTGTTCAGGATGCAGCGTTCTGGCATGTATTTAAAAATACCCTTATGTTGAGCAGTTTAACATTACTTTTTGTTTTCCCTGCTCCAATCATCATCGCATTATTATTGAATGAAATAAAATCTATTAAATTCAAAAAATTTGTTCAAACGACATCTTATTTACCGCACTTCCTATCAATGGTTATTATAAGCGGGATGATTTTACAGTTATCTGCTTCAAATGGCGCAATTAATGCACTAATTCAATTCTTTGGCGGAGAACCGATCCTTTTTATGCAAGACCCAGAATGGTTTAGGCCAATTTATATTGCTTCAGAGGTTTGGCAAACAATGGGGTGGGGAGCCATTCTATATCTAGCTGCTTTAACAAATATCGATGAATCGTTATACGAAGCGGCCAGGATGGATGGAGCCAACAGATGGAAACAAACCATCCATATTACGATACCGGGTATTCTTCCTACCATTATTGTATTGCTGATCCTAAATATCGGAAACTTGTTGGCAGTTGGATTTGAAAAGATCCTATTAATCTATAACCCATTAAACTATCAAACATCGGATGTTATTTCTACTTATCTTTTCCGGGTAGGTTTACAATCCAGCAACTTTAGTTATGCAACCGCAATTGGATTATTTGAAGCAATAATTGGATTGACTTTAGTCTATTCTGCCAATTATTTTTCAAAGAAATTCACTGATAATGGATTGTGGTAAGGGAGGATTGAATGATGAAAGAGTCCTTACAGTACAAATTATTTAAAGCAATCAATGTCGTTATATTATTGCTTGTAGTCTATATAACACTATTTCCCTTTTTGAATGTTGTTGCACAGTCATTCAGTGGTCAGGCGGAAATTAACGCAGGGAAAGTAAATTTAATACCAAAGGGATTTAATGTCGACACCTATAAAACGATTCTGCACGACAAGACCTTCTGGACCAGCTACAAAAATACAATTCTTTACACAGTTGTTGGAACAGCGATTTCCATGGTAATGACAACCATGTTTGCCTATGTATTATCGAAAAAGCGTCTAATAGGCCGTAAGTTTTTTACATCCTTTGCCGTTTTCACAATGTTTTTTCACGGAGGATTGATTCCAAACTATATCCTTATTAAATCACTTGGCTGGACAAATTCAATCTGGGCAATTGTAATCCCTGGTGCCATCAGTATTTTTAATATGTTGATTATGAAATCCTTTTTCGAGGCAATGCCAGAGGAGCTTGAAGAAGCTGCCTCGATAGACGGTTCCTCTACTTATGGAACATTCTTAAAAATCATCTTACCTCTATCAAAACCGATTTTGGCTACCATGTTTTTGTTCTATGCAGTAGGCAGCTGGAATTCTTGGTTTGGAGCATTCTTATATTTAGATAAGTCTGAGATGTACCCAGTTACTCTTTATTTAAGAAATCTTTTGGCGGGAGCGACCACAGGCCAATCAGCCGGTGCCACTTCTGCAGACGATTTAACCCAAATTGCTGCCAATATTAAGGCAGTTACGATGGTGTTGACTGTATTGCCAATTTTATGTGTCTATCCATTCGTTCAGAAATACTTTGTTTCAGGTATTATGCTAGGATCTGTTAAGCAATAACGTGGATGTAACTTATGAAAATAAGTTCATTATAAAACTTCTAAAATGAAAAATGGGGGAAAATTGCAATGGCAAAGATTTTTAAGAAGTTAGCCCTTTTAATTGCGATTGTTACTGTTATTAGCGGCGTATTGGCTGCCTGCAGCAGTAAGGAAAGCAATAGCTCAACTGAATCTTCTTCTTCTAAAGCAGAAGGATTGGCCATGGAAGATTATGCAGTTGGGAAAACATTTAAAGCAAAAGAACCAGTTACATTTTCAACAATGTATCAAGATGCTGCATGGTATGCTCATAAAGAAGATTGGCTGTTATGGAGCGAAATTACAAAGAGAACCAATGTTTCCTTTGAAAAGACAATTGTTCCAATGAGTGACTACAACCAAAAAAGAAGTTTATTGATCAGTTCTGGGGATGCTCCATTAATCATTCCTAAAACATATCCTGGTCAAGAAACTCCATTTGTCGCTTCTGGCGCAATCTTACCAATCAGTGATTATGTAGAACATATGCCTAACTTTTTAGATAAAGTTAAAAAATGGGATCTACAAGCTGAAATCGATAATTTAAGACAATCTGACGGAAAGTATTACTTGCTTCCTGGATTACATGAAGAAGTATGGCCAGATTACACGTTAGCTGTTAGAACAGATATTTTCGAAAAAAATAATATTGCGATTCCTAAAACATGGGATGAATTCGAAGCAGCCTTAAAGAAATTAAAGGAAATTTATCCTGATGTTACTCCGTTCTCTGACCGCTGGAGCACAACAGGAAACGGTGGTGCATTAGGAGCATTATTGAACTATGCAGCTCCGTCTTTCGGAACAGTTGGCGGATTTGGTACACAAAACTATATTACATTTGACCAAGATAAGAAAAAGTTTGTTTTAGCTGGTGCAACAAAAGAATACAAAGAAATGCTAACGTATTTCAATGGATTGATTGAACAAGGCTTAATGGACAAAGAAAGCTTATCACAAACCGATGAAACGGCTAAACAAAAGTTCGTATCTGGTAAATCATTTGTTATTAGTACAAACTCTCAAGAACTAGTAGTGATGCGCGATACAATGAAAAAAGAACTAGGGGAAGGTAACTTCTCTGTCGCAAAAATCGCTGTACCGGGTGGACCTGCGGGTCATCTTATGGCTGGTTCAAGATTGGAAAACGGTATTATGATCAATGCGCAAGCGAAAGACGATCCCAATTTCATTGCATTACTTCAATTTGTGGACTGGTTATGGTATAGCGATGAAGGACAAGAATTAGCTAAATGGGGCGTTGAGGGTACAACCTATACCAAAGAAAATGGTAAGCGGGTTCTTGCTAAAGATATTAACTTCTTAGGCTTAAATCCAGCTGGAACAAAAGATTTACGTGTTGATTTTGGAATGGGAACAGGTACATTTGCTTATGGTGGAACAACTGAGTTACTTCACTCCACAATGAGCGAAGAAGAAGTTAATTTCCAGGATGAAATGCACAAAACGAAAAAAGCAGCGCCAGTGAACCCTCCATACCCGATGGAAGCATTGGACCAAGAACAGGCAACACTTCTTGCCACTCCATTGGTGGATGTAATCAGACAAAATACTGCTGAGTTCATTTTAGGATCTCGCCCATTATCTGAATGGGATGCGTATGTTTCAGAATTAAATGCAAAAGGCATGGATAAGTATTTAGATTTAGTTAACAAAGCTTATAAAGATTATCAAAAGACAATGAAGAAATAGAACGAAATTTAGTGGAACTGCCTGCAATGATTAATCAAATTACAGTTGCAGGCAGTTTTTTCTTATCAAGTATATTATTAAAATTATGACTATTAACTTTAATTAAAGTAATGAATTTCTCCTTACATTACCTCAGGTTAAAATAAATGATTAAAGGGAGATTGTTATGAATCCAAAAAATGCGTTTGGAGAAGGAACTTTATTTGATGTAACAAATCATATCTATGCTCTTTTCATGACGAATGTTTATTTTGTACTAAGTAATATCATCTGTTTGTTTTTTTTCTTGGCATTAGAGCCAACCTTTTCAAATATCACGATTTATTTCCTGTCTCTTATACCGACAGGACCAGCGATTACTGCATTATTTTACTCAATTGGAAAATTGATTCGTGAAAAAGAACTGTCACCGTTACATGACTTTATCCACGGATATAAAATAAATTTTAAAGACACAATGAAATTTTGGCTGCCTTTGCTTTTAGTTTTGTATATCCTAATCGTTGATGTACACTATTTTAATTCAAATCTATCAATGATTAACAATGTTTTATCGGTAGTTTTCTTAATTGGGATTGTTTTGATTATGATCTTATCCGTAAATGCATTTTTAATTATTGCTGGCTACAAATTTCGACTAAAAGATATATGGAAGTTGTCAGTCTATTATAGTTTTAAAAAGGTAAAGATTACCTTTGGGAATATAAGCATTATCATTATCAGTTTGTTTTTGCTCTCCGTAACATCTAAATTTTTAATCTTATTTATTGCTAGTCTAATTTGCTATTCTTTTTTACTTAACAGTAAAGGATTACTTGAAGACGTTAAGCAAAATTTTGTTGATTCACAAAAAAATCCAAGTTAACCCTTGAGGTTAACTCTTTATGGTAAAATATGTTTGTTCAAACAACAAACTTAGTTTTGGAGAAAGAATATTTAGAATGGAGGAAGTTCGGATGAAGATGGGCTTTAGATGGTATGGCGAGGGAAATGACTCTGTCACCCTTAATCATATCAAACAAATTCCAGGGGTAGAAACGATTGTCTGGTCACTTCATGATGTGCCAGCTGGAGAAGAATGGCCGATGGAAAAAATCCTTGAAGTAAAGAAGCAAGCTGAACAATCCGGATTTACTATCGATGTGGTTGAAAGTGTAAATGTTCACGAAGATATTAAATTGGGTCTCCCTTCAAGAGATGTATATATAGAAAACTATAAAAGAACTATTAAAAAGCTTGGAAAAGCAGGCGTAAAGGTAATCTGTTACAATTTTATGCCTGTATTTGACTGGATCCGAACTGATTTATTTAAGGAACTTGAAGATGGTTCCACTGCCATGTTCTATGAAAAGGCTGAGGTTGATCAAATAGACCCCATTGTATTAGTGCAAAGGATTGCCGATAATCCCAACTATACAATGTCAGGCTGGGAACCAGAGCGTTTAGAAAATCTAACGAAACTATTTAATGCCTATAAAGACATAAAAGAAGAAGATTTAATGAACAATCTGCGCTATTTCTTAGAAGCCATTATTCCTGTATGTGAAGAGAACGCTATCAAAATGGCCATCCATCCTGACGATCCACCATGGCCGATTTTTGGATTGCCGCGTATTATTACGAGTCAAGAGAACATTAGACGTGTACTGCAGCTTGTTGATAGCCCCTCTAATGGGGTAACACTATGCAGTGGATCTTTAGGTGCAAATCCGAACAATGATATCGTCAATATGATTAGAGAATTTGCTGATCGGATTCCATTTGCCCATGTTCGTAATGTAAGAGTGTATGAGAATGGGGATTTTATCGAGACATCTCACCGTGCACAAGATGGAACAGTCGATATGGTCGGTATCATGAAAGCGTATCATGAAAGTGGTTTCAATGGATATATAAGACCCGATCATGGAAGACATATTTGGGATGAAAAATGCCGTCCAGGCTATGGCTTGTATGACCGTGCACTCGGTATCATGTATCTTTTAGGAATCTGGGACTCATTAGAGCAGTAACATGCTTACTCATATTTAGGAGGGAAAATAATGAAGAGCGCTGTTGAAAATATATCACAAAGTACAACTGATTTATTCAAGGCAGAACACAAAGAAAGTTATGCCGCCTGGCTTCAGTATAAAAATATAGATGATCAAGCATTAGTAAATGAATACAAACAATGGTGCGGCACCATTAGTACTTTAGAAGCTTCTGTAGTCATTGAGTCTGCTAAGAAAGAACTTACACTCGGCATTTCCTCCATGTTGGGAATTGAGCCTAATGGCAGTTCTGAACCATTGCAATCTGGAATTGTTATAGCAACAAAAGATACCTTTGGTGATTTAGCAGATGTGGACTTTGATCAACTAAATGATGATGGCTATGTAATAAAAGCAGTTACAGCTGGAGATAAAAAGCAAATTTTCCTCTTAGGAAAAAGTCATTCAGGTGCCCTATATGCAGCCTTTCACCTATTACGCTTAATGCAAAACAGGAAAAGCCTGCAACAGCTTGATATCCTTGAAAACTCTAAAAATCAATTACGTATGCTTAACCAATGGGATAATATGGATGGCAGCATCGAACGCGGTTATGCGGGGAATTCCATCTTCTATAAGGATAATCAATTCTTTGAAGAGCTTAATAGAATTGAAGATTATGCAAGACTGCTTTCCTCAGTTGGAATCAATGGAATTGCCATTAATAACGTAAATGTCCACAAGGTTGAGACTGATTTAATTACAAGCAGCTTACTCCCTAAAGTGGCAGAAGTTGCGTCCATTTTCAGGGCTTACGGAATAAAAACGTTTCTTAGTGTGAACTATGCAAGTACGATTCAAATTGGAAATTTATCTACTGCAGATCCATTGGACCCTGAGGTTAGACAATGGTGGAAAAATAAGGCTGAAGAGATTTACAGCTATATTCCTGACTTTGGCGGATTCCTAGTAAAAGCCGATTCAGAACACCGCCCTGGACCGTTTACATATGGAAGAAACCATGCGGACGGTGCAAATATGCTTGCAGAAGCGCTGCAGCCGTTTGATGGAATTGTCCTTTGGCGCTGCTTCGTTTATAACTGCTTACAGGATTGGCGTGACCGCTCTACAGATCGAGCAAGAGCTGCCTATGACCATTTTAAACCATTAGATGGCGAGTTCCATGAAAATGTTATTTTGCAGATTAAGAACGGTCCAATGGATTTCCAAGTACGAGAAGGTGTTTCACCGTTATTTGGTGCAATGGAAAATACCAATCAAATGCTCGAATTTCAAGTTACACAAGAATATACAGGGCAGCAAAGACATCTTTGTTATCTCGTTCCACAATGGAAAGAAGTCCTTGATTTTGATACGTATGCCAAGGGCAAAGGTTCTGAAGTTAAAAAGGTTGTAGACGGTTCCTTGTTTCAATATAAGTACAGCGGGATTACAGCGGTATCTAATATTGGAAATGATTATAATTGGACCGGACATACACTGGCACAGGCTAATCTTTACGGTTTTGGACGCTTAACATGGAACCCGGATCTTTCTGCTGAAATCATTACAGATGAGTGGATTGGGCAAACCTTTGGACAAGATGAACTGGTCAAAGAAGTGGTTAGCAAGATGCTGTTAAAATCTTGGAGTATTTATGAAAAATATACGTCACCACTTGGTGTAGGCTGGATGGTAAACCCGCATCATCATTACGGACCAAATGTGGATGGTTATGAATATGATGTTTGGGGAACATATCACTTTGCGGATTGGCAAGGAGTTGGGGTGGACCGGACTGTAAAAACGGGTACCGGCTACTCTTCACAGTATTTTAAAGAAAATGCTGACATGTATGAAGAACTTGAAACATGTCCAGATGAACTGCTGTTATTTTTCCACCATGTACCATACACACATAAGCTAAAATCAGGTATAACGGTGATCCAGCATATTTACAACACTCATTTTGAAGGGGTTGAAGAGGCTGAGGGATTGGTTGAATCTTGGTTACAGCTTAACGATAAGATTGATCAAGAGCGCTTCAATGATATTTTAAATAGATTACAAGGACAAGCAAACCATTCAAAAGAATGGCGGGATATTATTAATACCTATTTTTATAGGAAATCAGGAATTAAAGATGAGCAAAACAGAAAAATCTATTAAACCAATATAGATTGGTCAGTTACTCAATATTTTGATCAATAGGTGGACTTTTATGGGAATTATCCAATAATAAATTTTCTCCGCAATTAAATTTATTTACCATCACATGGCCAATCTTTATCGAGCTTTTTTTACAAATTATTATGGGCAGCACGGACACCGTCATGCTGTCCCATATTTCAGATGATGTGGTGGCAGCGATTTCAGTGAAAGTCGGAGTACTTTCCATGTGGGGAATTTGTGTCCCGCTTGCCTATTTTTTAGGTATTCATCAAGGGCTTGGACTTCCTGGTATTTGGATTGCATTCATTGTCGATCCAGTGGTTTAGAGGAATTACGATGTATTTTAGATGGAAGAGCCGGGTTTGGGAGAAGAAAGTGTTAGTTCATCATGAATCTTCTGTTTCTATTTAGTTAAATAAATGGAACATAGAAAAAGTAAGGAGGAGTCACTTTGTCACAGATCGTTAATCCAATATTGCCTGGATTTAACCCTGATCCTTCCATAATTAGGGTTGGGGATGATTTTTATATCGCAACATCCACCTTTGAGTGGTTTCCAGGGGTTCAAATTCATCATTCTAGAGATTTAAAGAATTGGAAGTTGATCGGACATCCTTTAACACGGAAGAGCCAGCTTGATATGATTGGGAACCCTGATTCAGGCGGAGTTTGGGCTCCGTGCTTAAGTTATCATGAGGGGACGTTTTATTTAATTTTTACAGATGTTAAAAGTCATATCGGCCCGTTTAAGGATACTCATAATTACCTTGTAAGTGCTCAGAATATCAACGGTCCTTGGTCCGAACCTATTCATTTAAACAGCAGCGGTTTTGATCCATCGCTTTTCCATGATGACGATGGCAGGAAATGGTTAATGAATATGGTATGGGACCATCGAAAAGGTAAAAATTCGTTTGGTGGTATCTTGCTTCAAGAGTATTCTCCTGAGGAGAAAAAATTAGTAGGCCCCATTCACAATATTTTCAGGGGTACTAAACTTGGATTAACGGAAGCGCCGCATATTTACAAACATGATGACTTCTATTATTTAATGACCGCTGAAGGCGGAACAAGATATGAACATGCTGTAACCGTTGCGCGGTCAAAGTCCCTTTTTGGTCCTTATGAGGTAGACCCGATTGGTCCTATTCTTACTTCATCTGGCAAACCCGAACTAGAGCTGCAAAAGGCAGGACATGCAAGTGTTGTCCATACACAGAACGATGAACTCTATTTAGTTCATTTAACGGGGCGCCCACTGAAACCTTCAGTGAATTGTAATCTTGGCAGAGAAACAGCTATTCAAAAGGCAGCTTGGACAGAAGATGGCTGGCTAAGACTTGCCGATGGCAAAACCAGTCCACACCTTGTGGCAGAGGGACCAGAATTGCCAGAATATCCTTTTAAACCAGAACCTGAAACAGAGCACTTTGAAAATGAGAATATAAGTATTCATTTTAATACCCTTCGCGAACCGCTTAGTGATGAGTGGGGGACGACAAAGGAGAGGCCAGGTTTCCTTAGACTAAGAGGAAGAGAGTCCTTTAGTTCCAACCACAGGCAAAGTCTAGTTGCACGCAGGCAGCAGGCCTTTTCAGTTACTGCGGAAACAGTGGTGGAATTTGAGCCTGAAACCTATCAGCACCTGGCTGGTCTAGTCTATTATTACAATACTAAAAATTTCTATTATCTTTGGATCAGCCATGATGAGGAACAAGGCAAATCTTTAGGAATCATGTCCAGTGACCGTGGTTTATACGATGAGCCATTAGAAACGCCTGTGTCGATCGAAGGCTGGGAGCGAGTCTATTTAAAGGCAGACCTCCACTATTCAAATCTGCAATTCTATTTCTCTAGTGATGGAGAAACTTGGACTGCAATCGGTCCGATTTTAGATGCCAGCAAAATATCAGATGATAATGTTGAAATGAAAGTTGGCGGCATTTTACTTGACCAAGGATTTACAGGTGCTTTTATTGGTGTATGTACACAGGATCTCAGCGGCCAGGGAAAACACGCAGATTTTGATTACTTTACGTATCGTGAACGTAAATAAAGGATAGGGGATCTAATAATGACAACGGGTTTAATGGATGCAGCGGTGATGAACAAGCCATTGGATATTGTAGTAAAGAAGATTAATATTCCAGATCCAAAGGCAAACGAGGCGCTGTTAAAAGTATATTGTATCGGCGTGTGCGGTTCTGATGTTCACTATTATGAGCATGGAAGGATTGGCCGCTATGTAGTGAAGGAACCAATTATTTTAGGACATGAATTAGCTGGAGAAGTTGTAAAGATTGGCTCTGAAGTTACCAATGTATGTGTTGGTGACAGGGTTGCAGTGGAACCTGGTGTAGCCTGCGGCCGGTGCGAATATTGTAAATCTGGGCGCTACAATCTATGCCCTGATGTCATTTTCATGGCAACGCCGCCAGTTGATGGTGCTTGGGCAGAATATGTAACAATTCGCAGTGATTTTCTTTTTAAACTGCCTGATAGCATGAGCTTTGAAGAAGGTGCTTTGCTGGAGCCGTTATCAGTAGGCTTTCATGCGATGAATCGCGGTAAAGTTACACCGGCTGACACCATTTTTGTAAGCGGACTTGGGCCAATTGGGCTTTTAGCCGTACAAGCAGCGAAAATGTTCGGTGTTTCTGAAATCTATGCGAGTGACGTAGTCCCTTACCGGAGACAGTTGGGTCTCGAAATGGGAGTAACGGAAGTCATTGACCCATTAAGTGAGAATGCCAAGGACAAAATTGCTGAACTAACCAGTGGGAAAGGTGTGACGGTTGTCATCGAATCTTCTGGTAATCAAAGGGCAATTGCCGACGCTGTTAAAGTGGTGAATCGCGGAGGAAGAATTGTGTTTGTTGGTATGCCGGCAGTTAATGAGATTCCGCTGGATGTGAACCAGATCATTGATGGGGAAATTGATGTATACGGAATTTTTCGATACGCCAACACATACCCGGCAGCCATTCAAGCACTTAGAGGCTCCGGAGTGGATATTGAAAAAGTCATTACTCACAAGTATGCCTTAAGTGACATTAAGGAAGCGGTTGAGGTGGCAAGAGCCCAAAAGGATACAAGCATCAAAATTATGATTTATCCAGACAAATCAAACTTTTGATTTGTCCAGATAAAGTAAATATCCAAAAATAAATCTAAGTAAAATTTATAAAGGCTGTTTTCATAATGATTGGTTGTTAAAATCTTAAAGCCGATTTTAACGTGGAAGTAATTATTTTGCACTTTAGAATCTAGTTTGTAAGCTCTTTTCTTAACAAATTTAATCTATTTTCTACGCAAATTAACATAATCAACCAATAAATTTTGTTCAAAAAAGCAACAAAGATTAAGAAAAGAGCCATTACAAATGCTTGAGAGCTGGAAGAACAAGCCAGCTCTCTTTTTAGAAGGGTTTTTTTAAGGAAATATCAGTAGATTCCGGGTAATGGGAGGAATAGTCAAATGAAGATCGAAACAGGTCAAAAACTATTATTTGTTGGTGACTCTATCACCGATTGCGACAGGGCCAAACCAGAGGGTGAGGGATTATTTGGTGCTCTCGGAAATGGCTATGTTTCTTATGTCAATGCCCTTTTGACAGCGGTTTATCCTGAATTAGGGATTCGAGTGGTTAATAAGGGAATCAGCGGGAACACCGTTCGCGATTTAAAAAACAGGTGGCAAGATGATGTAGTGAACCAGAAACCTGATTGGTTAGCCATTATGATTGGTATAAATGATGTTTGGCGCCAGTATGACGTACCGTTTATCAAGGAGAAGCATGTTTATATAGATGAATATGAGGATACGCTGCGGAAACTCGTGACAGAAACGAAGCCTTTCGTAAAGGGCCTTGTCCTCATGACCCCGTTTTATTTAGAAAACAATGAACAGGATCCAATGAGGCAGACAGTGGATCAGTACGGACAAGTGGTCCGAAAAATAGCAATAGAGAATGATAGTTTGTTCGTGGATACACAAGCAGCCTCTAAAGAGGTATTAAAGAGTCTATATCCGGCAGCATTGGCATGGGACCGTGTTCACCCATCCGCTGCGGGTCATATCGTACTGGCAAGAGCCTTCTTAAAGGAAATCGGTTTTAATTGGGACCGGTCGAAACTAGAGTAAAGGAGTACATCGACATGAACCAGAAAACACTTTTTAATGATGGATGGGAATTTGCCAAAAGCAGCTTAGAAACAACAGATATTGAAACGTTGAAATTTGAACCTGTCGATCTTCCCCATGATTGGCTTATCTATAATACCTTGGACCTTTATGAAAACAGTATCGGCTGGTATCGTAAATCATTTACCTACAGAAAAGTGGAGGACCAGGTCCTCCTATGCTTTGACGGCGTTTATATGGATTCTTCTCTCTATGTGAATCAGCAATTTATCGGAGAATGGAAAAACGGTTATTCCTCATTTGAACACGAGATCACAGAGAAGCTCAGGGAAGGGGAAAATGAACTCCTAGTGAAGGTCGTACACCAGAGCCCTAATAGCCGGTGGTATTCAGGTGCTGGTATTTATCGTAACGTTTGGCTAAAGACGAGGGCAAAGACCCATATTGTATCGAATGGAATCTACATTACCACGAAACAGAAGGAGGATGGTTGGGAGGTTGAAATCGAAACCAACTTGAACATTGAGAGTGATATACGGCTGTACCATTCGATTTCATATCAAGGTCAAGAAATTGCAGCTGCTTCAGAAATGGTCGTGGCAGGCGTTGATGCTAGTAAGCAGAACACACAAAGGCTAATGGTCAAAAATCCAGATGCTTGGAGCCCGGATGAACCGAACCTTTATCAGCTTACAACCCAATTACAGCTGGCTGAGAACAATAAGGAAATTGAATCCATATCCCAAAATATTGGATTCCGAACAATTAATCTTGATCCACAGCGGGGTTTTTTCCTCAATGGGAAAAGGATGAAATTAAATGGCGTTTGTGAACATCATGATTTAGGAGCCTTAGGAGCTGCTTTCAATAAAACAGCCCTAAAAAGAAGGTTTATTATATTGAAAGAAATGGGCGTAAACGCCATCCGGACCGCTCATAATATGCCAGCAAAAGAACTGATGGATTTAGCTGACGAGATGGGAATGCTGGTTGTTTCTGAAGCCTTCGATATGTGGGAAAGGTCAAAAACTCCTTATGATTACGCAAGGTTTTTTAAGGAATGGGCTCCATTAGATGTGAAAAGCTGGGTAATGCGGGATCGGAATCATCCTAGTTTGCTGATGTGGAGCATTGGAAATGAAATTTATGATACCCACGCAGATGAAAGAGGGCAGGAAATAACAAAAATGCTTTTGGATGAGGTGCGAAGGTATGATCCAAAGGAAAATGCAAGTGTGACCATCGGCTCCAATTATATGCCGTGGGAAAATGCCCAAAAATGTGCGGATATCGTTAAGGTTGCGGGTTATAACTACGCAGAAAAATATTATCAAAAACATCATGAAGGACACCCAGATTGGATCATCTATGGAAGTGAAACTGCTTCGGTTGTACAAAGCAGAGGAATCTATCACTTCCCATTTGAAAGATCGATACTGGCAGACGATGACGAGCAATGCTCTGCACTTGGAAATAGTTCAACAAGCTGGGGGGCAAAGTCGGCAGAAGCTTGTATTATAGCAGATCGGGACACACCTTTCTCGCTCGGACAATTTATTTGGACAGGATTTGACTATATTGGTGAACCAACGCCATATCATACTAAGAATTCCTACCTAGGACAAGTTGATACGGCTACCTTTAAAAAGGATTCCTATTACATTTATCAAGCGGAATGGACAGATTACAAGAAGAGCCCAATGGTGCACATTTTCCCTTATTGGGAATTTAATAAGGGCCAAACCATTGATGTAAGGGTATGTTCGAATGCACCTAAAATTGAGCTGCAATTCAATGGTGTCACCGTTGGTACCCATGATATTGACCATAAACAGGGGAAAGAACTAGTCGGATGGTGGAAGCTTCCTTATCAAGAGGGTGAATTAAAGGCCATTGCCTATGATGAAACAGGAAAAGTAATTGCAACAGAAGTAAAAAGATCCTTTGGGGATGCAAAGAAGATATGTCTGCAAGCAGATAAACAGGAACTGATTGCAGATGGAACAGATTTAATTTTTGTCGAAATTAGTATGGAAGATGAAAAGGGCAATCCTGTGGAGAATGCCACTAACCGTGTGAATGTTAATGTTACGGGCGCAGGTCGTTTGCTTGGTCTAGATAATGGGGACAGTACAGACTATGATCAGTATAAAGGGACAAGCAGAAGATTGTTCAGCGGAAAACTAATGGCTATTATAGGATCTAAATTAGAACCTGGAAAGATTCAGATGGAGGTATCCTCTAACGGAATTGAAACTCAAGTGATAGAATTCGAGTCTCTTCCAATAAATGATGCAGCCTTAAAAGGAGTCTCTGCGAATATGTGCAATCGTGACGTACCGGTTGTGATGGGAAGCAGAGAAGAAATACCGGTTCGTAAAATTGAAATTATTAGTGAATCAGGACAATTGTTTGATGAATCAAGGAAAGAGATGGTTGTCCGGGCAAAACTGCACCCAGTGGACGCTTCTTACCAAGAAGTCGAATGGAGTGTTGTGAATGAAGCTGGTATTGTTTCAAATATTGCCAGGGTAGAGGCATTCGGTCATGAGGCGAAAATTACCGCTTTAGGTGATGGAGAATTCAGAGTCCGTTGTACGAGCAAGAATGGCACCGATAAAACGAAACTTATATCCCAGCTGGAATTCATCACAGAGGGCCTTGGACTTGCTTATAAAGATCCATATAGATTTATCTCAGCAGGATTATATGATTTTAGTAAAGGGGAATTAGGAAACGGAAATGAACGAGGAGTGGCAACTAGCCGAGATGGCGAAACACAAGTAGGTTTTCGTGACATCGACTTTGGACCTTATGGCTCTGATACCATCACGATTCCAATATTCGCTTTGTCAAGTGAGGAATATTCCATGCAAATATGGGAGGGAATGCCTGATGAGGATGGAAGTGAATTAGTAGCGGACGTCATCTATCAAAAGGAATCCAAGTGGAATGTGTACCAAGAAGAAACCTATCGATTGTCAAAAAGACTCCACGGCATTACTTCTATTTGCCTTGTCCTTCAGAAGAAAGTGCATATCAAAGGATTTTCGTTTGAAAGGCAGAATCGTGCATTTAAACAAAATGCTGCTGCCGAATGTGACACCATCTATGGGGATACCTTTGCCTTGAAAGGACAAGCTGTGGAAGGAATAGGAAATAATGTTTCACTCGTGTTTGAGCAGTTTGATTTTACAAGTGAAGGTGTAAGGAAACTGGTTATTTACGGCAAATCGCCAATTGATAAAAATACCATCCATATCCACTTTGCCAATCAGGAAGGGGAAAGCAATCAACTAGTTGAATTCACCAATTCCGAAGAATACGAAGAGCGAGTATTTGAATTAGACAAAATAACGGGAGTACAAAAGGTCACCTTTATATTCCTGCCAGGTTCGAATTTTGACTTTGGCTGGTTCCGTTTTGAAAGGTAAAGGATATGAAATAAATGCGCAGGGAGCTGTTAATATGAACTATCGTGAACTAGGGAATACAGGAATAAAAATCAGCGAGGTAAGTTTTGGCACTTGGGCCATTGGTGGTTCCTGGGGCAAAACGAGTGACGCAGAAGCGTTGCGGTCTTTAGAATATGCAATGGACCAAGGTGTTAACTTTTTTGATACGGCGGATGTTTATGGTGACGGTCATAGCGAGGAGTTATTAGCGAAGGCGACAAAGAGCAAGGAAGATCAAGTTTATATCGCGACCAAATTCTGTCGCCAAGGTGATATTTTTGATCCTCAAAATTACAGCTATGAAAGTGTAAGCCGATATGCTGATGACAGCCTCCGCCGCTTGAACAGGGAAGCAATTGATCTTTTTCAAATTCATTGCCCGGCAACGGAGATATTGAAAGATGGAAGTGTCTTTGACGTACTGGATACTCTTAAGAAAGAAGGCAAAATCCGTCACTACGGTGTCAGTGTCGAAACCGTTGAGGAAGGGCTTATTTGTTTGCAACATCAGAATGTAAAGAGCCTGCAGATCATATTTAATATGTTCCGTCAAAAACCATTAGAAAAATTAATCCCTGAGGCTTATCAAAAAGGAGTAGGTCTGCTAGTCCGATTACCTTTAGCCAGCGGGCTCCTAACAGGTAAATTTACAGCTGATCATGTTTTTGAAACTGATGACCATCGCAGCTTTAATGAAAATGGGGAGGCCTTTAATGTAGGGGAAACCTTTGCCGGTCTAGGATTCCGAAAGGGTGTTGAATTAGCTGGCGATTTAAAGTGGATCGCAGAAGGCCGTAAATCAATGGCGAGTGCAGCACTGCGCTGGATACTAGACCAAAAAGAAATTACTTGTATCATTCCTGGGTTTAAAAATGTAAATCAAGTAATGGACAACCTCACAGCTCTAGATACAAAGCCATTTTCACTGGAAGAACAGAAAGAGATTCAACGTTTCTATCAGGAAAAAGTAAGGGATTTTGTAAGAGGTCCATATTAATTAAAGCCATTTAGAGAACTATTCGATTTAGCATAAACAAAAGGAAGCACAACTAAGGGGTTGTGCTTCCTTTTGTTATCTGTCTTTTTGTTAAGTCAACTGTTTCTTTTTGTCTACTTTATTAAAAGCAAGATAGCCTGATGCCATTATTATGGCTGCTGAAATACTCCCCCCGAAGAAAAAGCCTAAACCTGGAACGAATTTCACCACAAAGAACATGGCAGCCATCCCAGAAAGCATTACTAGATTTTCAAGAGGGTTAATGAGCATCATTAAAAATGAATTTTTAACTATCTGTATCAGTTTTAACTCATAATGAACATATACCGGAATCAGGTATAACATTGTCATAACTACTGCAAATATAAACATGTAAAGAGGGATTTGGATGACACTCATAAAATCGTTTCCTAAATTCTTCATGAAAACTAAATCAAGAATAATAAGTCCGCTTACAAATGCAACAAGTAATCCTAGTCCATTGCTGCGAAGAAACTCAGATTTATAGGTTTTCCAAAATGTCCGAAAGATTGGAATATCTCCTTCCCCCAACATCCATTTACGAATGATTGTGAACAACGAAATCGTAGCAGGGAAAAATCCAAGTATCACTAGACCAAGTAATGTAAAACCAATCCATAATAAATTAATATAAGCAAACTTGGCAATCCATTCAGTGGCAGAATTAACTCGATTTGCCGTTTTTGTTCCATTCACTCTAATCCCTCCAACATCAGCCTTTGACTGAACCCGCTGCCATTCCCTCAACAATCTTGTTACTTAAGAATAAGAAGGTTAGTAGAATTGGTACAATACTGATAACAAGAGTTGCCCCAATGGCACCCCAGTCTGTTAAATATTGTCCTACGAAGTTGTTAATCCCGACAGTTAATGTTTTCCACTTATCAGAGCTAATGAATGTGTTTACAAAGACGAACTCATTCCAGTTGTAAATCATGTTAATGATCGCAGTGGTTGATAGTACAGGCACGGTCATTGGCAGGGTAATTTGGAAGAAGATTCGGTGCACCGAGCATCCATCCATAACTGCAGCTTCCTCAATTTCACGTGGGAACGTTCTATAAAAACCAAGCAGGATCATAATCGTTAATGGTAAGTTAAAGGTTGTGTACGACAATACAATCGATACTGGACTATCAATTAAATTCACGTTGTTATACATGTTAAACAAAGGAATGATTGTTGAATGCAGCGGTATCATGTAGGCGATTAAAAACAATCCAAGTACTAGACCACTTAGTTTCCACTGCATCCGTGTTACAGCGAACGTTACCAAACTAGCAAGAATGGTGGTAAGGACGACTGATAATATCGTAATCCAGACACTATTGAAAAAGTATAATCCAATATTCCCTGAAGTCCATGCTCTTGTATAGTTCTCCCAATGTGGATTTTGCGGTAAAGAGAAGGGAGACATTCCGAATACTTCTTGATTGTTTTTCAGTGAAAAGAAAACCAGCCATATCAATGGGTAGATCTGAATAATAGCAAATAACCCTAATATTAGATAAAGAAATCCAAATCCAATTTTGTTCAAGTAAGATTTCTTTATAGTTTCGGGTTCGGAAAGGTTTGTTGTTACTGGTTGTGTACTCACCTTACTCATAATGTTTCACTCCCCCTTAAAATTGAACATCATCATTAGATTTCGTTAGTTTCGAAGTTAACCAAGTCATGACTAGACAGATTACTAATAGTCCAAAACCGATTGCACTACCGTATCCAAAGTTGTTTAATTTAAATGCTTCCTTGTACATATATGAGGCCATTACTTCACTTGCTCCGTTAGGCCCTCCGCCAGTCATTACATAAATCAGGTCAAAATATTTCAAGGATCCAACTACTGCTAGCATAACCGTTACTTTAAATACGCCAGAAATGAGTGGTAATTTAATTCTAAAAGCGATTTGTAATGCGTTAGCACCATCAATTTTCGCTGCCTCGATCACTTCATCAGGTACGTTTTTTAATGCTGCGTAATAAATAAGAATATAAAACCCTGCATACTGCCAGATAACTGGGATGAAAATGGAATAAAGGGCAATTTTTGGATCCGCCAACCATAATGGTGTATTTTCCACGCCAAAGATTTCAAGTAATCTGTTGGCCATTCCGTTATTTGGGTCAAAAATCTTCATCCAAAGCTGGGCAATCGCAACAGATGATAAGAGCATAGGAATTAAATAAATCTTACGTAGTAAATCCGAGCCTTTAATTTTGCTGGCTAGAACAAGTGAAATCCCTAAGTATAGCAGTAAACTAGCTGCGGAGAAAATGGCTAATTGAAATGAATGCCAGGTACTTGTCCAGAAAACTTTATCCTGAACTAGGGTGACATAATTTTCTAACCCAATAAACTTCATCTCTCCAATTCCGTCCCAATCCATGAGACCGTAATAACCTGATAATGTAATAGGAATATAGATAAGGACTAAAATGAGAAGTAAAGCCGGGAGAGTATAAAGGGTGATAACGAATTTATTCGACATAACATTTTTCATGTTGGTTCGTCCCCTACCTTTCTATAAGGCTGTTTTTCGTAAAGATTGTTGTTAAAATCTTAAAGCCGATTTTAACGTGGAAATAGCTATTTTGTGCTTCAGAATTTAGTTTGCAGGCTCTTTTCTTAAATTTTGTTCCAAAAGGCAACAAAGTTTAAGAAAAGAGCCTCTATAAAGAAGAGGACATATTTTTTAACTATATGCCCTCTTTTAAAGAAATGATTATTTCTCAGAAGCAAGAGCTTCTTCTTGTGCTTTTGTAAACTGTTTAGGTGTCGATTGTCCGCCAAATAATGCTTGAATCTGATTTAAGTGCACATCAGCAACGCCGGCAGACATTTGAACATCCGCATACAGTGTAATATTAGTAGCATTTCCTAAATCATTAAGAATGTCGATGTACATTTGGGCAAGATCGCTATTGGATGTATCAACAGTTGTTGCTGGAATAACACCAGCTTCAACGACGGAACGCTTGCCCCATTCTTCAACTAAGTAAGAAACAAATTGTTTCGCTTCATCTTTTACTTTAGATTGTTCAGATACGAATAAAGCAACTCCAGGTCCCCCTACAAAGCTATCAATGTTGCCTTTTCCGCCTTCATAAGTAGGAAACTTGAAATAACCAACCTTGTCTTTAAATTTCTGGTCAACATCTGGGCTGGTGGTATAGTTTGGTAATTCCCAAGTACCCATAATGTACATGGCAGCCTGCTCGTTCATAAAGTAACCTTTTGCTTCATCATTTGAAAGTCCGTTAAATCCTTTAACAAAGGCACCCATATCAACAAGTTTTGAGATTTCTTCAGCTGCTTTAACTAGAGCTGGGTCTTCAAAACTGCCGGTACGATTGATTGCATTCGTTAATGTTTCAGGACCACCGATACGGTCTGCAAGGTACATATACCACATAGAGCCCGTCCAGCGGTCTTTGTTTCCAACTGTGATTGGAGTAACATCGTTATCAGCAAGTGTTTTAACAACTTTTAAAAACTCATCATATGTTTTTGGAACTTCTAATTTATACTTTTTGAAAATTTCTTTGTTGTAATACACTGGAGCAATGTTTAATTCAAGCGGCAAAGCGTATGGCTTTTGATCAACTGAAAATGCATCAAGTGTACCAGCAACGAATTTATCCTCTTGGGCAATATCATCTAATGGTGTAAACATATTTCCTTCAACGAAAGGTTTCATATAACCAGCAGCCCAAGTAATCCCAATGTCCGGAAGCTCATTTGAAGCAGATAATACCTTGATTTTTTCTTTGTATTGTTCATTTGCTAGTATTTCTGTTTGAATATCGATATCGGGATGTTCTTTTTCGTACGTTTTGATAATGTCATCTACAATTGTATACTGAGCTTTTGCACTTCCTTCAGGCCATAAATGCATCATTTTAACAACTGTTTTATCACCGCTTGATTTACCTGAATTTTCAGATGTACTTGATGATGAACAGCCTCCTAAAACTAGCCCGCCTAGTAATGTCAAAGACATTATAGTAGTAAACGCTTTCCTTTTTAGCATCTTAAACCCCCCCTGGATATGTTTCATTTAGTTATACTTAACAATTAAAGTCTATCATTGAAGGAATAATCAAAAAAGGGAACTAAGATTAGGAAAAATACCATCTTTTTTAGAAAACGCTATCATCGTTTGTTTTTCGATAGGTACTTGGAGTTATACCTTCTATTTCTTTGAAGATTTTAATAAAGTATTTAGATGTTTTATAGCCGACTTCTTCAGCAATTTCATTTATTGGCAGATTGGTTGAAACCACTAATTCTTTTGCACGCTGGATTCTTCGCCTTGTGACATATTCACTAAAATTTAAGTTTGCTTGCTCCTTAAACAACACGCTAAAATAGCTTGGATTTAAATGAACATGAGACGCTACGTCCTTTAGGGTCAATTCATCCTTTAGATGCTGATCAATATAGGTAATAGCTTTGCGGATAGGATCTTTTGCTGAATCCATTTTGTTGTTAGTATTTACTATTTTTTCATCCACTACTTTTTCAATCACTCCTGCTCTTACTTGTTTCTGCATAACCGTGATAGCTTCTTCAACAGCTTCAATCAGCTTCTTTTTGTCGATGGGCTTTAGGAGATAATTGACTACACCGAGTCTTAACGCTTCCTGTGCATATTTAAACTCGGAGTAGGCCGAAATAACAATCACCACAGGTGAGAATCCTCTTTCTTTCATATTTTTTAACAGTTGTAAACCACTCATCTCAGGCATGCGAATATCAGAAAGCAATATATGAATCTTGTTTTTCTCTGCAATCCGCATGACTTCCATGCCACTTTCAGCGGTGAGAATAGTAAATTCACCATTATTCCAGCTTTCCAGCGTTCTCTGCAGGCCATGCCGAGTTCTTGGTTCATCATCAACTATTAAGATATTTTTAGTAATCATTTTATTTATTCTCCTCCATCAATTGGTAGTTCAAATGAAATGCGTGTGCCGACGTTTACTTGGCTCTCAATCAAAAGGTCTGGATGTATGGCTTCTTTGTAATACAATTTTAAGCGTTTGAAAACATTAGAAATGGCCATCCCTTTTCCATTCACTGAGGATGTTCCACCCGTCTCCATTGATTGAATAATCCACCCAAGACGCTCTTTATCCATACCGGGACCATCATCTTGAATAGAGATACATATCCGTTCTTTGCCATCTCGCTTTACGGGTTCAACAGTTATAGAAACTAGACAATTTCCGATCTTGTTTCCTGCTCCATGTAAGATTGCGTTTTCTACCAGAGGCTGAATAATCAGTTTTGGAATTTTTATAAACTCATATTCGAATGGTACCGAGACCTTCCATTTTAATCTGTCACCAAAACGCATTTTCATAATTTCCATGTAGTCGCCAATATGATTAATTTCATCTTTTAAAAATACCCAATCATCATCGGTTTCTTTTGTGATGGTATAACGAAATAAGTTGGACATGGCTAAGACAAGTTCAGACAATTCTTCTTCATTTTTCTCTTCAAGTGACCAATGAAGCGCATCCAATGTATTGAAAAGAAAATGTGGATTAATCTGCGCTTGAAGGGCCTTCAATTCACTGCGGCTTCGTAAAAGCTCCTTTTGATAAACCATTTGGATTAAATGATTGGTTTCTTTAACGAGCTGATTATAGGTGCTGTTTAATTCGTTAATTTCATTTACGGAAGAAACACGTGGATTCAGTGTTAATGAACCTTCGCCCGCATGCTGCATGGTTTTCGTTAATCTTAGAATCGGTCGTGTAATGATTGTTGAAAGGAAGAAGGCGCTAATGGTAAAAATAAATACGCCAACAACTCCAGATAAGATAATGCCTGTCCGAATCTTTGACATTCCTTCTGTTAGTTCACTTACAGGGGTTAAAATAAGCACGGTCCAACCTGTGAGTTTGGATGTATGCTTGGTCATCATATACTCTCTTTGATCTAGTTGAATAATGTTTTCATCACTTTCAAGAATGCTTGTAATGTCTCCATTATAATTTTGAATAATGGGCTTTTTATCCTGATCTAACAGGATAGAGTACTGATTATTTTCATTTATTTCATTTGCAAATGTAAAATGATTACGATTTATACTAATTAAAAGATAACCGCCATTCTTATATTGTCTTTCTATTAAATTTACACTACGAATTGCAAGAAAGTGGTTTTTATCCATTGGATCCTCACCAATCCAAACGAGTCCACCCTTTGTGCGATTTGCCTCATTAATCCACTTTTTATCGATTTTGTTCAATAAAGAGTCTTCATCAAGGGGGAGTACACGCTGTTGTTTTCCAGCAAAGAGTTGAACTGAAAAGATTCCATCTGTATTACCCATAACTCTGTTAATATGTCCCATTAATTGTTGACGATCACTAAAGGTTACTTTTTTTCCCTGATGGACATCTGTTAAAATACGCTGGACTTTTTCATCCGTTGTCACAAGCTTTGAGGACATGTTAATTAGTTCGTAAAGTGATTCTATTCGACCGTTTGCTTCAATGGCCACTTGTTGAATTTGTATTTCAGCATTATTTTTCAATAATGATGAAACTTGTCTCAATGTGAGAAGACTGACAATCATTAGAACAAGTATCATAAAAAACAAGAAAATAAACAAAATTTGATTCCGTAAAGTATTCCACTTTTTAAGTAAATTAAGCATTGATTGCTCGCCTTTCTTTTGTAAAATAATATCTTATTATATTATAATACCTTGTTTTATGTAATCGTTGTCTTTTTAAAGTTATGTAGCAATTGTGAGAATGTATTTTTTAGACAACTTTCACAACACTAAGCTGTCGAATATCAATGTAACAAGGACAAATACCTGTTATAATATAGAGAAGAAGATTGAAAATTGTTTTGAAGGGGTTGGTAGAGATGAAACTTATCATCGCTGTTGTCCAGGATCAGGATAGCAACAGATTATCAAAAGCACTGGTTGATAATAATTTTAGAGCAACAAAGCTGGCAACTACAGGCGGCTTTTTGAAATCCGGCAATACCACCTTTATGATTGGCACTGAGGATATTCGTGTTGATCGTGCACTGCAGATTATAAAAGAAAACTGTAAATCGCGTGACCAATTAGTGGCACCTGTTTCACCGATGGGTGGGAATGCGGACTCTTTTGTCCCTTATCCTGTTGAAGTTGAGGTTGGCGGTGCAACAGTTTTCGTCCTCCCAATCGAACAATATATGCATTTTTAATCTATATTAATGGTAAGTGAGTGATGAACTTTGGTAAAAACATGGGATCAACTAGAGGAGCTGCAGCCAACCGTCTTAAAAATGTTAAAAAATAGTTTGTTGAAGGGTCGTGTGGCCCATGCCTATTTACTTGAGGGAATCAGAGGGACTGGGAAGAAAGAAATTGCTTTATTAATCACAAAGGCTCTATTTTGCAATTCGGTGTTAGAAGGATATAAACCTTGCGAGTCCTGTAATAATTGTCGAAGAATTAATAGCGGTAATCACCCCGATGTCCATAAAGTAGAGCCCGATGGGTTATCGATAAAAAAACAACAAATTCAAGACCTCCAAGAGGAGTTTTCAAAAAAAGGTGTAGAGTCGTCAAGAAAGGTGTATATGATTAGCGATGCCGACAAGATGAGTGTGAGTGCGGCAAATAGTTTGCTTAAGTTTCTTGAGGAACCTAACTCACAAACAACAGCCTTTCTTTTGACCGAGCAGCCTCAACAGCTATTACCAACCATTCTTTCACGCTGCCAAGTATTGTCATTTAAACCATTATCTCCACAGGCGATGATCCAGCAGTTGACCGAAAACGGCGTCAATCCTATGAAAGCGCCATTATTGGCACAGCTGACGAATAGCTTTGATGAAGCTTATGAGCTAAATGGTGATGATTGGTTTGCACAAGCTCAAAAGATAGTGGTAAAATTATATGAGGTGCTGAAAAAAGGTCCTTTAGAAGCAATGGTAACTCTTCAAGGGGATTGGTTCTTACACTTTAAAGAGAAAGAACAGATTAATCGTGGTTTAGATCTTTTACTTCTTATTTTTAAGGATTTATTATATATACAATTAGATAAACAGGAGCAAATCGTCTTTAAAGCTGAAGGTGACCGGTTAAGACAATATGCTCTTGAAACATCCGGACGGCGGTTGTCGGATCAAATGTCGGTTATTCTCGAGGCAAAAAGGAAGCTTGCGGCGAATATGAACCCGCAGCTAATGATGGAAGAGCTTGTGTTAAAGTTGCAGGAGGGATCTTCATTTGTATGATGTTGTAGGAGTACGCTTTAAAAAAGCGGGAAAAATCTATTATTTTGATCCTGGAGACCTCTCAATTGAAAAGGATGACTTTGTGATTGTCGAAACTGTACGCGGAGTGGAATACGGTAAGGCTGTCGTTCCCCGTAAACAAGTTGAGGAGCATGATGTTGTTCTGCCATTAAAAAAGGTAGTGAGAATCGCAGATCATAAGGATCGAATGATCGTTGAAGAAAATAAACAAGCTGCCCAGGAAGCATATGATGTTTGTAATGAAAAAGTAAATGGACATCAACTAGATATGAAACTAGTTGATGTTGAATATACATTTGACCGAAATAAAGTGATCTTCTATTTTACTGCTGACGGAAGAGTTGATTTTCGTGAGTTAGTAAAAGATTTAGCGTCAATTTTTCGGACAAGAATTGAATTGCGCCAAATCGGTGTCCGGGACGAAGCAAAAATGCTTGGAGGAATTGGTCCTTGTGGAAGAATGCTTTGCTGCTCCACTTTTCTAGGTGACTTTGATCCTGTGTCTATTAAGATGGCGAAGGACCAAAATCTCTCTTTAAATCCTACAAAGATATCCGGTTTATGCGGCAGACTTATGTGCTGTTTAAAATATGAAAATGATGAGTATGAAGCGGCAAAGGAACAACTGCCTGATTTAGGAGAAATGATTGAAACTCCTCAAGGTCGAGGAAAAGTGGTTGGATTAAATTTATTAGAGCGGGTACTTCAGGTGGAACTAAAGGAACAGGATCGAGTTCTGGAGTATACATTGGATGAAATCATTAAAGAAGGTGCCTTTTCTATACAATCCACAGATTAAGAGGTGTGTGACGTGGATAAAAAAGAGATATTTGAATCAGTAAGCAATATGGAGACACAAATTGGCCATCTTTACCAACAACTCGGGGAATTAAAACAGCATTTAGCCGAAATACTAGAAGAAAACCATTATTTAAAGCTTGAAAATGAACATCTAAGACGCCGTTTAGATGTGACCACGGAAAAGGTAAAGAAAGATGAGAAGGTTAAAAAAGGGACAACCTCTCGTGTAACTGGCGGGGATCAGACATTAGATGTCGGAGAGGGCTATGATAATCTTGCTCGTCTATATCAAGAAGGTTTCCATATTTGCAACCTTCATTTTGGAAGTTTACGTAAGGAAGGCGATTGCTTATTTTGCCTCTCCTTTCTTAATAAGAAATAACTTAAAGAGGTTGACTTCGGTCAGCCTCCATTTTTTTACATAGGCTGTTTTCATAATGATTGTTGTTAAAATCCTAAAGCCGATTTTAACGTGGAAATAGCTATTTTGCGTTTTAGAATTTAGTTTGCAGGCTCTTTTCTTATTAAATAATGCTATTTTCTGCGGAAACTTAGGACAATTATTAAAAATTGTTCCAGAAAGCAATAAAGTTTAAGAAATGAGCCTTACATATTAGTTAGAGGTGTAGTTATGGTTATGTTAAAGGGTGATGAGCGGCTTGATTATTTACTTGCTGAGAATTTAAGAATTATCCAAAGTCCGTCTGTTTTTGCTTTCTCACTTGATGCGGTGTTACTGGCTCGATTTGCTTATGTACCCATTCAAAAAGGGAACATCGTCGATCTCTGCAGTGGGAATGGGGTTATTCCTTTATTCTTAAGTGCCCGGACGAAGGGGAAGATTACAGGGGTCGAGATACAGGAGCGGCTATATGATATGGCGGTAAGAAGTATTCACTACAACAATCTTCAGGACCGCCTCCAAATGATTCATGGAGATATTAAGGAAATTCCAAAACAGCTGGGACATGGAAAATTTGATGTCGTTACTTGTAATCCTCCTTATTTTCCTACACCTTCAAAAGATGGAATGAACCCGAATGAACACCTGGCTATTGCCCGCCATGAGATACTATGTACGCTTGATGATGCAGTGAAAGCATCAAGTCAATTGGTGAGGCAGGGCGGAAAGGCAGCCTTCGTCCATCGGCCGGGAAGGTTAATGGACATCATAACTGCTATGAGAAAATATCGTCTCGAACCTAAGCGTATTCAGTTCGTGTATCCAAAGCAGGGGAAAGAAGCAAATACCTTGCTAATTGAGGCAATTAAAGATGGCAGTCCCGATTTGAAAATACTTCCTCCTTTGTTTGTCTATAATGAAGAGGGTGAATACACACAAGAAATTAGAACAATTTTATATGGAGAATAGGGTGGTTAGGATGTGGCAGCAAAAAAGCTTTGAGAATGAGGCGGAAAAAGGAATACTTTATCTTGTTCCAACTCCAATTGGCAATCTTGAGGATATGAGTTTTCGGGCTGTACGGATTCTAAAAGAAGCTGATTTAATTGCAGCCGAAGATACTAGAAATACAAAAAAATTATGTAATTACTTTGAAATTCAAACGCCTGTTGTCAGCTATCATGAACATAATAAGGAATCAAGCGGAGGAAAACTCATCCATAAGATTAAGGAAGGCATGAAAATTGCTTTAGTAAGTGATGCCGGTATGCCAGCTATCTCAGACCCAGGATACGAACTTGTTGAGGCTGCAATAGCTGAGAAGGCTGCCGTTGTTCCGTTACCAGGTGCAAACGCCGCTCTTCCAGCCTTGGTTGCCTCAGGGCTTTCCTGTCAGCCCTTCTATTTTTATGGTTTCTTGAATCGAAGCAAAAAAGAAAAGAAATCAGAATTAGAAGGTTTAAAGAAACAAACTGGAACGCTTATTTTTTATGAATCACCACATCGGCTGAAAGAAACTTTATCAAGTATGGTTGAAATTTTTGGAAATCGACAGGCAGCGATTTGCAGGGAATTAACAAAGAAGTTTGAGGAATTTATAAGAGGAAGTCTAGAAGAAGTAGTAGAGTGGGCGAATCAGGGTGAAGTTCGCGGTGAATTTTGTTTGATCATTGAAGGTGCGGATGAAAGCAAATTAAAGGAAGAAGAAATAAGCTGGTGGGAAGCGATGACGGTTGAAGAGCATGTAAATCACTATATAAATGAAAAGGACATTCCATCAAAAGAAGCAATCAAACAAACAGCCAAGGATAGAGGAATAAATAAGCGCGAGGTGTATCACGCCTACCATATCCATCTTGAATAAGTCCAAAATAAAAAGCTTCTCCGTTTAGAGGAGAAGCTTTGTCATTACTATTTTACTAATTCAAATTGGTTTTGAATTTCTTTTACTAACTGTTCTGCACCTTCACGGCTAAGGATTAACTTACCGCCAGCAAGTGCCAAGTTTTCATCAGAAACTTCACCAGTTACTTGGCAAGTCATATTTGGCTTGTATTTCTTCAAGATAATACGCTCGTCATCCACGTAGATTTCAAGTGCATCCTTTTCAGCAATACCAAGTGTTCTTCTTAATTCGATTGGAATAACCACACGACCTAATTCGTCAACCTTACGGACAATACCTGTAGATTTCATTTTTTCTAGCTCCTCTCATGTTAAAACTATTAATTTATTTCTCTATCTTTTCGTCAATATTCGACATAATTTTTATAAACTAATAATACCAGCCATTCCATTTTCCGTCAATTGGTTTAGAGTAAAAACCAATTGGAAAATTTATCATTTTTTAAAATTGTTGATAAATCAACAAATAATGAATGATTATTCAGTTGGATAGAATTTAAATATTATTATTCGTTTATAATGGAGTTGTTTAAAATTAGTCATAATTCGACAAAAACAACAATTATCAACTGTGTGCCTAGTTAAAAAATTCGACAGATAGCCATCGTTTTATGGGGGGAATTGTAAAAAAAATAAAATATATTAATGCTAATAGTTGAGTTTATTGCACATTTATTGATTTTTGGGTATATTTTGATGATAGAAGAGGATGAAAAAAGGCAATAATGAATTAATAGAATAGTCGATTTGCCTAAATTAGGAGGGTAACAAATGCAAGAAAAATTAAAAACGTTTTATCTCACTACCCCGATTTATTATCCGAGCGGAAATTTACATATTGGTCATGCTTATACAACCGTGGCTGGAGATGCAATGGCGCGGTATAAAAGGATGCGCGGTTTCGATGTAATGTATCTTACAGGGACAGATGAGCACGGACAAAAGATCCAGCGTAAAGCAGAAGAAAAAGGAATTTCTCCACAGCAGTATGTTGATGAAATCGTGGACGGGATTAAGGATCTATGGAAAAAGCTAGATATCTCCTACGATGACTTTATCCGAACAACTGAAGAGCGACATAAACAAATTGTCGAAAAAATCTTTGCTAGACTGCTTGAGCAGGGGGATAT
The DNA here is from genome assembly GCF_036962345.1 of Neobacillus vireti. Taxonomy (GTDB): domain Bacteria; phylum Bacillota; class Bacilli; order Bacillales; family Cytobacillaceae; genus Neobacillus; species Neobacillus vireti_A. The sequence goes on along the minus strand of NZ_JBALNB010000016.1, from coordinate 44,513 downwards.
CTACCTTGATAAGTATGAAGGATGGTATTGTACTCCATGTGAGTCCTTTTATACCGACCGCCAATTAGTTGATGGCAATTGCCCAGACTGTGGAAGACCTGTGGAAATCGTTAAAGAAGAGTCCTACTTCTTCAAAATGAGCAAATATGCAGATCGACTATTGCAATACTATGAAGAAAACCCTGAGTTTATCCAGCCGGAATCCCGGAAAAATGAAATGATAAATAATTTTATTAAACCAGGCTTAGAGGATTTAGCTGTGTCGAGAACTACCTTTGATTGGGGAGTAAAAGTACCAGGGGATCCAAAGCATGTAATTTATGTTTGGATCGATGCATTGTCAAACTATATTACAGCACTTGGTTATGGAACTGAAAATGATAGCAAATACTTAAACTACTGGCCAGCAGACGTTCATCTAGTAGGAAAGGAAATTGTCCGTTTCCACACAATTTATTGGCCAATCATGTTAATGGCTCTTGAGCTGCCACTTCCAAAAAAGGTATTTGCACATGGCTGGCTGTTAATGAAGGACGGCAAAATGTCCAAATCTAAAGGAAACGTTGTAGATCCAGTTACATTAATCGATCGTTATGGACTCGATGCTCTTCGCTACTATTTATTAAGGGAAGTGCCATTCGGTGCCGATGGAGTATTTACTCCGGAAGGATTTGTTGAAAGAATTAATTTCGATTTAGCGAATGATCTGGGGAATCTGTTAAACCGAACAGTAGCGATGATCGAGAAATATTTTGATGGTGTCATTCCAGCCTATTCTGGTTCCACGGGAGAATATGATGAAGCATTGCTTCAGGTGAACAGTGAAACTGTTTCTAAATATGAGGAAGCAATGGAGAAAATGGAGTTTTCTGTTGCGCTAACATCTATTTGGCAATTAGTGAGCCGGACGAATAAGTATATAGATGAAACGCAGCCGTGGACACTGGCAAAATCAGAAGAACGGAAAGAGGAGTTAGCTAGTGTCATGGTTCATCTAGCTGAATCATTAAGGAGAACCGCTATCCTGCTCCAGCCTTTCTTAACGGTGACACCGAATAGCATTTTTGCTCAACTGGGAATAAATAATGAAGAACTTAAGACATGGGAAAGTTTAGACAGCTTTGGAGCGATTCCTGCTAAAACAAAGGTTTCAAAAGGAAATCCGCTGTTTCCGCGGCTTGAAATTGCGGATGAGGTTGAATTTATTCGTTCGAAAATGGGAGCTACCACTCCGGTTGAAGAAGCAAAACAAGAAGTAAAGCAAGAGGAAAAGCCAGAAGAGGCTGAAGAAATTGGAATCGATGATTTCATGAAAATTGATTTACGTGTGGCAGAAGTAATTCAAGCTGAACCAGTTAAAAAAGCAGATAAGCTGCTAAAACTTCAGTTGGATTTAGGCTATGAAAAACGCCAGGTTGTTTCAGGGATTGCCCAGTATTATAAGCCTGAAGAATTAGTCGGAAGAAAGGTCATCTGTATTACAAATCTAAAGCCAGTGAAGTTACGCGGAGAACTTTCACAGGGAATGATTCTGGCAGGTTCAAAAGATGGTGCCTTATCGATAGCCACAGTCGATCAAACACTGCCTAATGGTTCGAAAGTAAAGTAGACAAGAAATTATTAGAAGAGCCTTTATAGGCTCTTTTAATTTGAGCAGTGTCTAGCTGCAGCGCCTAGGGGCTCGGGTCATAAGCTTGTCTAGTTACGGCTCCTTGGGACTCGAGGAATAAGCCATCCCATGAAGAAGGCAAAAAGCGCCTTCTTGCATGGTTCGTCTTATGCCTTCGTCCCAGGACACTCGCCTTCACATTTCTGACAATCCGTCAAGAAGGTTAAAGAGCAACCTTCTCGCCGGCTCGTCTTATGCCTGTCGCCCCTGTGCACAAAGGGAAGCTCCTTAGAATAATCTTCGCAGGAACAAGCTGTGCTTGTTCCGAAGGCGCTTCCGCTTTGAAATGTTCCACGTGAAACAAATTTCGTGGCATTTCCATTTTTTCTTTATATATTCGACAAGAATGTAGTGATAATATTCGTCAAAAGGGGTTAATTATATGTTATTTGATACACATGTACATTTAAATGCGGAACAGTATGAGGAAGATTTAGAGGAAGTTATATTCCGGGCACAAGAAGCAGGAGTATCTCATATGGTTTGTGTCGGGTTTGACAGACCTACCATCCAAAAGGCAATGGAGCTTACTGAAAAATATGACTTTATCTATGCTTGTGTAGGCTGGCATCCTGTGGATGCCATTGACATGACAGATGAAGATTTGCTTTGGATAGAGGAATTAGCTGCACACCCAAAAGTAGTAGCAATCGGGGAAATGGGATTAGATTATCATTGGGATAAGTCCCCTAAAGAAATTCAAAAAGAGGTGTTTCGTAAACAAATCCAATTAGCGAAAAAGGTAAAACTCCCTATCGTTATACATAATCGAGAAGCAACAGCAGATATTGTAGAGATACTAAAGGAAGAGGGAGCAGATGAAGTAGGGGGGATTATGCACTGTTTTAGCGGCAGCCCTGAGGTTGCAGTAGAATGTCTAAAAATGAATTTTTATATCTCCCTTGGAGGTCCAGTTACTTTTAAAAATGCCAAAAAACCCAAAGAAGTGGCAGATGTCGTTCCGTTAGAAAAATTACTAATTGAAACGGATTGCCCCTATTTAGCACCTCATCCTTATCGTGGAAAACGCAATGAACCCGGATATGTAAAGCTTGTCGCGGAACAAATTGCTGAAATAAAGGGCATTTCCTTCGAGGAAGTTGCAAACGTCACAACTGCAAATGCAAAAAAATTATTCGACATAAATTGATAGACAAGCATGTCGAAGTTTATAGAAGCTTGTCCTAATTTTTAACTATAACTTAAAGTTCTACATGCCTCCTTTTCCTCATAGGATAACCGTGTCGATAAGTTTTCCTTTGCAAATTTCCCAACTATATGCATAATTAGAAATACGTTCACACATATGCAAGGGTTGACAGCCGACAGCATGTTTCTCAATAATCTCTCCAAAGAGAAGGAGGCGTTTTTCATCGTATTCAAAAACATGAAAAACCTGTTTTCCAAGTCTTTGGGTATGAAAAGGTTGGCGATCATTTTTGCTAGTTTTGTAGTTTTAGCAGCAACTCTGGGTTTTTCATATTATGAAGGATCAAAGAAAACGCTGGAATTGACACTAAACGGACAGCAAAAAGTAATAAAAACACATGCCGATACGGTAAAGGATTTATTCGCTGAGCTAGATATACCCATAACCTCAAAAGACTACTTGTCACCTTCAGCCAATGCTAAGGTGAAAGACAATCAGAACATTGTCTGGAAGCAAGCAAAACAGGTTCAAATTGTCCAAGACAACGAGAAAAAAACGATATGGACAACAGCAGGCACGGTTGCTGAGCTCTTAAAAGAGCAAAGTATTGTATTGAACGAACAGGACGAAATTACACCAGGACCGCAGGAAACAGTAAAAAACAAGATGGGAATTAGCATCAAATTCGCTCTTCATCTTACACTAGTAGACGGCGGGAATGAGCAGCAAGTATGGTCCACTTCGGCTACGGTCGCTGACTTTTTAACACAACAGGGAATTATACTTAATGAATTTGACCGAGTTGAACCGTCATTATCAGAGACAGTGAAAAGGGATGACGTAATTAACGTCATACGCGTAGAAAAGGTCACCGATGTAGTGGAAGAACCAGTTCAATTTGCCGTCATCACCAAGAAAGATGAGAGCTTAGAAAAAGGAAAACAAATTACTGTTAGTGAAGGCAGACAGGGGCTTGTTTCAAAAGAATATGAAGTCATCCTGGAAAACGGTAATGAAGTTTCAAGAAAATTAATGGGTGAGCAGAGTCTTAGAACGAAACTCGATAAAGTTGTGGCTGTCGGAACAAAGGAACTACAAATTCAAGTATCCCGTGGAGCAGAAACTGGAACAGAGTTTTATGTTAATACTACTGCCTATACAGCATATTGTAACGGCTGTTCAGGGAGAACAGCAACAGGATTTGATTTACGTGCCAACCCAACAGCTAAGGTCATTGCTGTTGATCCGCGTGTGATTCCACTGGGGACGAAAGTTTATGTGGAAGGCTATGGCTATGCTGTAGCTTCTGATACAGGCGGAGCAATTAAAGGACACAAAATAGATGTTTTCTTTCCAACCAAAGCGGAGGCATTCCGCTGGGGAGTTAGAAAGGTCAAAATTAAAATTCTTGAATAAGTTACCAGTGCAGAGGAATCGCAAAGCCTCTGCATTTTGCTTTTTCTTTAATTTTCATTATACTTACATGGAAATCACTAGGTTATTTACTAAATGATATGAAAGCATTTGTTAATATAGACGATGGACATTACAAAAATGTTTCATTTATTTTTCAATTTTTAATAATGGCTGTTTTCGTAATATTGTTGTTAAAATCTTAAAGCCGATTTTAACGTGGAAATAGTTATTTTGTGCTTTGGAATTTAGTTTGCAGGTTCTTTTCTTATAAATTTATTCTATTTTCTGTGGAAACTAGCGTAATAATAAAATTTTATTCCAAAAAGGAGCAAAGTTTAAGAAAAGAGCCTCTATAAAGATTCTTCGGAGGACTTGATGAGAATAAAAGAATTTATTGTAGTAGAAGGAAAAGATGATACTACCGCCATTAAACGTGCCGTTGATGCGGATACCATCGAAACCAATGGTTCCGCAATTAATCAAGAAACAATTGAAAGAATAAAAAGGGCACAAAAAACAAGAGGGGTGATTATCTTTACAGACCCCGACTATCCTGGTGAGAAAATTAGAAAAACGATTACAGAAAACGTCCCAGGCTGTAAACACGCTTTCCTGCCAAAAGAAGCTGCCATTGCTAAAAATGGAAAAGGCTTAGGAGTAGAACATGCACATATAGAGGCGATTAGGAGCGCGCTAAGGGACGCACAAACCATGTCAGAGGCTATCCAAGAAGAAATGACGCAAGAGGATTTAATAACAGCAGGCCTCATTGGAGGAGCAGGTTCAAAGGATCGAAGAATCATGTTGGGAAAAATTTTGAAAATCGGCTATACCAATGGAAAACAACTTCATAAACGATTAATGATGTTCCAAATCAGCAGGCAGGAATTTGCAGAGGCACTTGCAGTTGTTATACAGGAGGAAAAACATGAATAAAGACATTGCTACCCCAATAAGAACGCGGGCAATATTAGAAAAATACGGTTTTTCTTTTAAGAAAAGCCTGGGTCAAAACTTTTTAATTGATACCAATATCTTACATAGAATAGTGGATTTTGCTGAACTAGGTGAATCCTCAGGGGCAATTGAAATTGGTCCTGGAATTGGAGCCCTTACGGAACAGCTTGCCCGCCGGAGTAAAAAGGTTGTTGCTTTTGAGATTGATCAAAGATTATTACCCATTTTGTCTGATACACTTTCTCCTTATGAAAATGTAAAGATTATTCATAAGGACATTCTTGAGGCAGATGTTCAGGATGTCATCGATACAGAATTTATAAATTTCAATGATATTATGGTGGTTGCCAATCTTCCTTATTACGTGACGACTCCGATTATTATGAAACTGTTAGAGGAACATATCCCAATTCGTGGTATCGTGTGTATGCTGCAAAAAGAGGTTGCTGATCGCATTTCAGCGAAGCCTGGCACAAAAGAGTATGGCTCTCTTTCTATCGCTGTACAGTACTACACAAGGGCAGAGACAGTGATGATTGTTCCAAAAACAGTCTTCGTTCCCCAGCCGAATGTAGATTCTGCAGTGATCCGCTTAACCAGAAGGGACGAACCAGCGGTAATCGTAAAGGATGAAAAGTTCTTTTTCCAAGTAACACGAGCAAGTTTTGCCCAAAGAAGAAAAACATTGCTGAACAATTTAACAAGCCAGCTGCCGGACGGGAAACAAAAGAAAGAGGACATTCTTAACGCACTAAAAGCAGCCGAAATCGAGCCGACCCGAAGAGGGGAGACCCTTTCTGTTGAAGAATTTGGCCGTCTGAGCGACGAATTACTAAACTATTTTCAATAGACCATTTATGGTCTATTTTTTTTGATTTCGTGAGTGACCGAAAAGATTTGTCGCCAATCGAGGGTTTTGAGGACAAATCATGTGCATTGGCCGGAAGATTTGTCTCCAATCAAGGGTCTTGAGGACAAATCATATGTAGTGACCGAAAGGATTTGTCCCCAATCGAAGGTCTTGAGGACAAATCATGTGTAGTGGCCGAAAGGATTTGTCCCCAATCAAGGGTCTTGAGGACAAATCATGTGCATTGGCCGGAGGAATTGTCTCCAATCAAGGGTCTTGAGGACAAATCATATGTAGTGACCGAAAGGATTTGTCTCCAATCGAGGGTCTTGAGGACAAATCATGTGCAGTGGCCGATAAGATTTGTCCCCAATCGAGGGCCTTGAGGACAAACCGCACGGCATGCCCCTTCATTCGGACACAGTTACCTTTACACTCACCAAACTATGTCTAAGGTAATCTCTTGTAAACTATTTAGTATAAAAGCAACAAAGTTTACGAAAAGAGCCATTTTTTGTGAATGAAACTCTGTCAATCACAAAAATATGTGTAGTTGCATAGCCTATCTAAGAAAAACTTTATTTGGAAGGCCTATATGCTGGTCTAATTGGAGTGACGACAGTGGAAATAAAAATAATGGATATTGTCGGCAGACGTTCTTATAACTGTGATATCCTTTTCAGAGTCATTGATATTCAAAGACTAAACGGTCAGAGATTTGTGGTCCTATACGGTGAAGATATTCGCTTAGTGGCAGATGCACCTTACGAGGATTTAGTGGTTATTAACAAAAATGTAAGGTCTAAAATCATACAGGAATATAAAAACCTTGAAGAACAATCCTTTCGGTTATTTGCACAAGACGTAGAATTATTAAAACAAAGGCAGGATTACGAAGCGACGGGAGGCTATGTACAGCCAGCCAATTATTTTCAAATTCCAGGGAAGGTTCTTCACTTAGATGGAGACCCAGATTACTTACAGAAATGTATGACTCTATACGAGAAAATTGGGATTCCTGTCTACGGTATACACTGTAACGAAAAGGAAATGCCAAATAAAATTGGCGGGTTAATTGATCAATACCGTCCGGATATAATAGTTATTACTGGTCATGATGCCTATTCGAAGGCGAAGGGGAAGATGACTGATATTAATGCATATCGCCACTCAAAGCACTTTGTTCAAACGGTCAAAGAAGCCCGAAGGAAAATCCCTCATTTAGATCAACTCGTTATTTTTGCGGGTGCGTGTCAGTCCCACTTTGAATCTTTAATACATGCAGGTGCAAATTTTGCTAGTTCCCCCTCACGAATAAATATTCACGCTCTGGATCCCGTTTATATTGTTGCCAAAATCAGCTTTACGCCGTTTATGGAAAGTATCAATGTATGGGATGTTTTGCGTAATACATTAACAGGGGAAAAAGGGCTTGGAGGTATTGAGACAAAAGGAGTCTTACGAACAGGAATGCCTTATAATCCCGTCCAGGAGGAAGAATAAGCCAAATCGAAAAGCAGCAGTCACCTGAGCTAGATAATTTTTCATACTTTCTAGCTTAACTTTTCAAGAGGCTTATTTTTTTTGTAAAAGGCACATAATCCTTCCTCTTTAAGGTAAACCTAGGATTGTTGAAAATTGGGAGAAAAAGTAGAAGAAAAGATATTGACAATCTTTTTGTCGGACTGATATAATTTTATGTTTTATTTGACAGAAAACATGTCAGTGTGATATACTTTACACAGTGAGGTGGACCGAATGCCAAAAACTTTAGCCGATATCAAAAAGGCTCTTGATTCAAATTTAGGGAAAAGATTGTTACTTAAGGCAAACGGAGGACGTAGAAAAACAATCGAACGCTCCGGTGTATTAGCCGAAACGTACCCTTCGGTTTTTGTAATCGAGTTAGATCAAGAAGAGAACGCATTTGAACGCGTTTCATACAGTTACGCTGATGTACTGACTGAGACAGTTCAAATTACCTTCTATGAAGATGCAGCAGGAAATGTAGCTTTAAGCTAAAATATAGGCAATTTTTTAGGGCAGAAAATCAATTGATTTTCTGCCTTTTGCTTTATCTAAAATAAAATTGAATTCTAAATAACATACTAATAATACCGTGAGTGTTATAAAGGGGTTGTTTAGATGGCAAGAAGAAGAGGAGTCATGTCTCCCCAGTTTAAAGAAGAACTTGCAAAAGAACTTGGCTTTTATGATGTCGTCCAAAAAGAGGGTTGGGGCGGCATTAAGGCCAAGGATGCAGGAAACATGGTGAAAAGAGCCGTGGAACTAGCTTCCGAACAGCTGATGAAAAACAACAGAAAGTCTTAATATAAGGTGGTTACGGCCACATTTGTTAGTCAGCATTTGCTTCTCCATATTTAAACAAAACAGGCACCACGGTAAAGGACAGGGAGAAGGAATCTCCTTGTCCTTTAAATTTATTCATAGACTTTTTTTCCTATTAGAAGTTTTATGGTAAAATAGGAAAAAATATATGATCGATAGAAGTGTAGGTGGGCGTAGTGAAGCTTTTAGTAAAAGCACCAGCCAAAATTAATTTATCCTTGGATGTTTTATATAAGCGTCCGGACGGTTTTCATGAGGTTGAGATGATCATGACGACGATAGATTTGGCGGATCGGGTTGAACTGACTTTATTAGAGCAGGATAAGATACATATTCTTTCCCATAACCGATATGTTCCTGATGACCAACGGAACTTAGCCTTTCAAGCAGCGCAATTGCTTAAGGACCGATACCAGGTGAAAAAAGGGGTTCAAATAACGATTGAAAAAACAATCCCTGTTGCAGCTGGTCTGGCTGGAGGAAGCAGTGACGCAGCAGCAACACTTAGGGGACTGAATAAACTGTGGGATCTTGGATTAACATTAGATGAACTAGCAGATCTTGGTTCAGAAATCGGTTCGGATGTATCATTTTGTGTGTATGGGGGCACAGCATTAGCAAAGGGAAGAGGGGAAATGATTACGTCCCTTCCTGCTCCGCCAACTTGCTGGGTAATTTTAGCAAAACCCTTTATTGGTGTTTCTACCGCTGAGGTGTACCGCAGGCTAGATCTAAACGGAATGAAGCACCCGAGTATCAATGAAATGGTCAAAGCAATTCTAAACAATGATTACCAAAGCGTATGTAAGAATGTTGGAAATGTTCTAGAAGATGTTACTTTAAAGCTTCATCCGGAGGTAGCCCAAATAAAGGAGCAAATGAAGCGTTTTGGTGCTGATGCCGTTCTGATGAGCGGAAGCGGGCCAACTGTCTTTGGAATTGTCCAGCACGATTCTAGAATGCACCGGATCTATAATGGCCTTAGAGGTTTTTGTGATCAGGTATTTGCTGTAAGAATGCTTGGGGAAAGACACACTCTTGATTAAAAACGTACAAAAGTGATATCCTTATAATAGAATATTCGTCTTTTGGAGGTTACTATGAAGTTTCGCCGCAGTGAACGATTGATAGATATGACGAGCTATTTACTTGACCATCCGCGCCAGCTTGTACCGCTTACCTTCTTTGCGGAACGTTACTCTTCTGCGAAATCTTCCATTAGTGAAGACCTAGCAATTGTTAAAGAGACCTTTGAGCAAAGAGGAATCGGAACGTTACAAACAGTACCTGGAGCTGCTGGTGGAGTTAAATTTTTTGTAAGCGTTAGTGATGAAGAAGCAAGACCATTTGTGAATGAGCTATGTTCGTTAATTGCACACCCAGACAGACTTTTGCCGGGGGGATATTTGTATTTAACCGATATATTGGGTAATCCTTCGATTGTCCAAAAAGCGGGCCGAATTATCGCTTCTGCATATGTAAACACTAAAATTGATGTGGTTATGACAGTAGCAACGAAGGGAATTCCTCTTGCTTATGCGGTAGCCAGCCAATTAAATACTCCTGTCGTTATCGTAAGAAGGGACAGCAAAGTCACCGAGGGCCCAACCGTAAGCATTAACTATGTTTCAGGTTCAGCAAAAAGAATTCAAACTATGGTGCTTTCAAAAAGGAGCATGCCGGTAGGATCGAGGGTTTTGATTGTCGATGATTTTATGAAAGCTGGCGGCACTGTAATGGGAATGATCAGTCTCCTTGAGGAATTTAATGGTACGGTAGCTGGTATTGCAGTATTGGTCGAGGCCGAGAAAATTGAAGAACGGCTGGTTGATGAATACAAATCACTTGTGAAATTAACGGATGTTGATGTGAAGGAAAAGAAAATTCAGGTTACAGTAGGAAATTATTTCAAAGGCAGAACGGAGGAATAGCATGAAAGTAGTACAAACGAACCAAGCACCTGCAGCAATTGGCCCTTATTCACAAGGTATAATTGTAAACAATCTCTTTTACAGCTCAGGGCAAATCCCATTAACAGCAGAGGGCGTTATGATAGAGGGCGGTATAGAAGAACAAACCCATCAGGTTTTCAAAAATCTAGGTGCGGTTCTTTCAGAAGCAGGGGCGTCATTTGAAACTGTTGTTAAAGCTACAGTATTTATTAAAAGCATGGATGACTTTGCTGCCATTAACGAAATATATGGAGAATATTTTTCAACGAATAAACCGGCACGTTCTTGTGTCGAGGTAGCTAGATTACCTAAGGATGCATTAGTTGAGATTGAAGTAATCGCGCTCGTAAAATAAAACGAGCGTTTTTTTATTATTTTTACAATGATAAGCTTTATATATCAGACTTTTATAAATCTTCATTTTTTTACAAAATAATTTTAAAAATAATATAATAAAAGAAGGATTTACTAGATTACTTGTTGAATTAATAACACTAGCTTTTTAACACAAGAAAAGGGTGGTGTGAGCACATGGAAGTAACAGACGTAAGATTACGCCGCGTTAACACAGACGGTCGAATGAGAGCGATTGCATCAATTACATTAGACAATGAATTTGTGGTACATGACATCCGTGTTATCGACGGAAATAATGGTTTATTTGTCGCAATGCCTAGTAAACGTACTCCAGATGGAGAATTTCGTGATATTGCGCATCCAATCAATTCCGGAACACGCGGTAAAATCCAAGAGGCCGTATTGGCTGAGTATCATCGCTTAGGTGAATTAGAAGTAGAATTTGAAGAAGCCGGAGCTTCCTAGAAAGAGTTATTCAACCTAGAGCCTACTACATAAGTAGTGCTCTTTTTTTATTTCGCCTCTATTCTCCTCCATACTCCCTCAACAAATTTTTTCAAAATAACAAATTCGGACACTTTTCTTACATTCCTTGAAAAGACTGACTAATTGCGTTAATATTTTTAATGGATAAAGCTGTTTTCGTAAAGATTGTTGTAAAATTTTTATAGCCTATTTTAACGTATATGTAGCAATTTTGCGTTTTAGAATGTAGTTAAAGGCTCTTTTCTTTTATTGAACTTTTTACTCTTTATGTGAAACCTACACATAATTATGAAATTTTGTTCCAAAAGCATTAAAGTTTAAGAAAAGAGCCATAGATAAAAAGGTAAATTGGAGGACTGTTCATGACTAATCGTTATGCTGTGATTTTGGCCGCAGGACAAGGTACCCGGATGAAGTCAAAGCTTTATAAAGTATTACACCCTGTATGTGGGAAACCTATGGTTCAACATGTTGTCGACCATGTAAAATCATTAAACATTCAAGAAATGGTTACCGTCATTGGTCATGGAGCCGACTTGGTAAAAGCTCAATTAGGGGAAGTAAGTCATTATGCCCTTCAAGAACAGCAACTTGGAACAGCACACGCAGTAATGCAGGCACAAAATATGCTCGAGGGTAAAGAAGGAATAACCATTGTTGTTTGTGGTGATACCCCTTTAATAAAGGCTGAAACGATGGAGTCTTTGTTTAAACATCATGAGGAATCATCTGCAAAAGCAACCATTCTTACAGCAAGAATTGATGACCCGACGGGATATGGCCGCATTATTCGAAATGATAATGGTCATGTTGAAAAAATAGTGGAACATAAAGACGCAACAGAGGCTGAGCGGAATATAAATGAAATTAACACTGGAACTTATTGCTTTGACAATGCTGCGTTGTTTGAAGCATTGAAAAAGGTTTCAAATGATAATGTACAAGGTGAGTATTACCTTCCAGATGTCATAGAAATCCTAAAAAATCAAGGAGAAATTGTTACTGCGTACCAAACAAATGATTTAGAAGAAACGTTAGGTGTAAATGATAGAGTAGCTTTAGCGGAGGCAGAAAGAATAATGCAGAGCCGCATAAATGAAAAGCATATGCGGAATGGAGTTACGATCACCGACCCAAAGAATGCGTACATTGAATCTGATGTTGTCATTGGGCAGGATACCATTATTCTTCCGGGGACAATCCTAAAAGGTAAAACAGTGATTGGTGCAGACTGTCAAATTGGACCTAACACTGAAATTGATACATGCATAGTAGGAGATGAAAGTGTCATCCGTCAATCTGCCGCCTATAACAGCAGCATTGGCTCTTTCGTTAATATTGGTCCATTTGCTCATATTAGACCGGATTCAGCCATAAGTGACGAAGTGAAAATTGGAAACTTTGTTGAAATCAAGAAGGCTGTTTTTGGAAAGGGAAGTAAAGCTTCACATCTAAGCTATATTGGTGATGCTGAGGTTGGTAAGGATGTAAATATCGGTTGTGGATCTATAACCGTTAATTATGATGGTAAAAATAAATTCCTAACGAAAATTGAGGATGAAGTGTTTATTGGCTGTAATTCTAACCTAGTTGCACCTGTTACCGTTGGAAAAGGAGCGTATGTAGCTGCTGGATCAACCATTACAAAGGACGTTCCGGGTAATGCATTGTCGATTGCACGTTCACGCCAGGAAAACAAAGAAAATTATGTCGATAAGCTTAACCTTAAAAAATAATTTGGGCTGTTTTCGAATTGATTGTTGTTAGAATCTTAAAGCCGCTTTTAACGTGGAAATATTTATTTTGCGCTTTGGAAATTTAGTTTACAGGAACTTTTCTTAATTAAAGTTTAACAAAAGCTCCTAGGTAAAAATATTGGAGGGCACTATGTCGAATCAATACTTAGATCCAAACTTAAAGGTATTCAGTCTAAATTCAAATCTCCCATTAGCAAAGGAAATCGCTAAAGTGATTGGTGTCGAACTAGGAAAAAGTTCTGTAACAAGATTTAGTGATGGGGAAATTCAAATTAATATCGAAGAAAGTATCCGTGGCTGTGATGTATATGTCATTCAATCGACAAGCGCACCTGTTAATGAAAATATTATGGAATTATTGATCATGATAGACGCTCTGAAAAGAGCCTCTGCAAAAACGATCAATATTGTAATGCCATACTACGGATATGCCCGCCAGGACCGTAAGGCAAGGGCACGTGAACCGATTACAGCCAAATTAGTGGCAAACTTGCTTGAAACAGCAGGAGCGACTCGTGTAATCTGCTTAGATTTACATGCACCACAGATTCAAGGTTTCTTTGAAATTCCAACCGACCATTTAATGGGTGTACCGATACTGGCAGAATACTTTAAAAAGAGGGAATTTAATGGTGACCTCGTTATTGTTTCTCCAGACCACGGTGGTGTTACGAGAGCTAGAAAATTAGCAGAACGTTTAAAAGCGCCTATTGCCATTATTGATAAACGTCGTCCACGGCCAAATGTGGCAGAGGTTATGAATATTGTTGGTAATATCGAAGGGAAAATTGCAATCCTAATTGATGATATTATTGATACAGCAGGGACGATTACACTTGCAGCAAATGCATTAGTCGAAAATGGCGCAAAAGAAGTGTATGCATGCTGTACACATCCAGTGTTGTCAGGACCGGCGATTGACAGGATTCAAAATTCAAACATAAAAGAATTAGTCGTTACGAATTCGATCTCTCTTCCAGAAGAGAAAAAGACAGATAAAATTATCCATCTTTCAGTGGCTCCGTTGATGGGTGAAGCCATCATCCGCGTCCATGAAGAACAATCTGTGAGTACACTATTTGATTAATCTAGCTCCACAAGAGTAAGCTTCGTAAGCGATACTTCGCACGAAAGAAAAGCGTTAGCTTTTCTGAGGAGCGCCTAGCCCCTCGGGTCATAAGCAACCCGTCAAGAAGGTTAAAGAACAACCTTCATGCCGGGTCGTCTTATGCCTATCGGGGCTGGACACTAAGGAAAGCTGCTTAGAATGTTCTTCGCAGGAACAAGCTGTGCTTGTTCCGAAGGCGCTTCTGCTTTTTTAACATCCAATGTTTAGACCTTCCTGTTTTGGGGAATTTTTATAGAGACAGTTATTGTACAAAACTAGGAAGGTGACTAAACATATGAGTACTGTTTTACAAGCAATGGAACGTAAGGAACTACGCTATTCAGAGTTAAGGAAAATTAGAAACAATGGAAATATTCCTGCCGTTATTTATGGGCGAAGTGTTGAAAGTAAACCTGTTTATGTAAGTTCAGCAGATTTAACGAAAACAATCCGCCAAGTGGGCCGAAATGGCGTTATTTCTCTTGATGTTGAGGGCAGTAAGCATGATGTGGTGTTAAGTGATTATCAAGAGGATAGTATCAAAAGGGAAATTATCCATGTGGATTTTCTTGCAGTAGATAAATCGTCAAAAATAACGGTAACAGTAAGGCTTGTCTTAACGGGCGATGCAGCTGGTGTGAAGGACGGCGGTGTCTTACAGCAGTCTGTGCATGAATTATCGATTACATCCACTCCAACTGAGATTCCACAGCAAATTGAAGTGGATGTAACGAATCTACAGGTAGGTGAAACCTTAAAGGTCTCCGACATCCTATATCAAGGTTCGTTTACCATTAACCATGAGGAAGATGAAGTAGTTGCAAGTATTCTCCCTCCTAGACAAGAAGAGGAAATTAATGCAGGAGAGCAGCAAGAAGGCGGTCATCCTGATAACGAAGAAGGCAGAGAAACAACCCCAGTTGGCGAATAATTTGCAGACGTAACCTTAAAAGGTTACGTCTTTTGTCGCATAAATTAGAGAAAAGACGTATTATTAAGTGGGAGAGATTACAATGCTCCGAAAATTAATCAGCAGGTGGACTGGACCGAAAGAGAGTGAGAGAATGAAGTTAATTGTTGGTTTAGGAAACCCCGGAAAACAATATGAAAAAACAAGACATAATATTGGTTTTGAAGTAATCGAAGAGCTTGCCAACCAGTTATCCATTTCCTTAGATCAATCAAAATTTAAAGGATTATTCGGGATGGGTTTTCATAATGGTCAAAAAGTTATTTTACTTAAACCACTTACATATATGAATCTTTCAGGGGAATCTATTCGAGCAATAATGGATTATTACCAGATAGATATCGAAGATTTTGTGGTGATTTATGATGATCTTGATTTACCTGTCGGGAAAATTAGGCTTCGTCAAAAGGGAAGTGCTGGCGGCCATAATGGAATAAAGTCCACGGTTGCACATCTTGGAACCCAAGAATTTAACAGAATACGGATTGGGATTGATCGACCTAAAAACGGTATGAAGGTTCCTGATTATGTATTAGGACGGTTTCATGAGGATGAAATGGCATTAACGAATGAAGCTGTCCTAAAGAGTGCAGATGCGTGTAAAACCTGGTTAGAAAGACCCTTTCTACAGGTTATGAATGAATTTAATCAGTAATCGTTCATGGGATAACCTCTCCTTTCATAAAATAAACCAATTATCTTTTTTATGAAAGGCTGGCAATAAAATTTAAGAAAAGAGCTATATGAATAATATCAGTGAATAACTTCCCTCTTCATCGTAAATACTATAATCAATAGTAGAATAGGGAGGGAACTGCGTGGCCATTCATTATCATTGCCGGCATTGCGCTACAAACCTTGGTTCCATTGAGCAATCATCGATACACAGCGAAGCACTCGGTCTTCATAAATTAACAGAACAAGAAAGACAAGAGATGGTCGCGTATGATTTGGCTGGGAATATCCACATTACTGCCATTTGTGAGGATTGTCAGGAGTCATTAGAAAGAAATCCAGACTATCATCAATATGATTTCCTCATTCATTAAACATCCGCTTTGGACGCACTCCAAAGCATTTTTCTATTTTTATTAAATTAGTTAAAATATGAAAAAAGATTCAAAGAGAGGAGGAACGAGCTTTTGAAAGGGTTAAAATCTTTATTCCTAGACCAGGAAGATATTCACTCCATTATTTCAGGAGTCCAAGAAGGTTTGAAGGAACAGCTTATTGCTGGTTTATCGGGGTCATCTAGAACGGTATTAACTGCGGCTATTTATGAGCAGATTAAAAGACCAATTTTGTTTATTACCCATAATCTATTGCAGGCGCAAAAATTATACGAAGATATTGTAAATCTAGTAAGTGAGGATGAAGTTTTTCTATTTCCTGCAAATGAGTTAATTGCAGCAGAAATGAGTATTGCCAGTCCTGAATTAAAGGCCCAAAGGATTGAGGCATTAAACCATTTAAGCAAGACAAACAAAGGTATTATTATTGTTCCAATTGCTGGACTTAGAAAGGTCATTCCACCTAAGTCATTGTGGAAGCAGTACCAGCTATCGTTTAAATTAGGCGATGATTTGGATGTCACTAAGGTTCTTACTACTTTTGTGAAGATGGGTTATGTTCGTTCGGAAATGGTTTCTACACCAGGGGAGTTTAGTATAAGGGGCGGCATTATCGATATTTATCCTCTAACAGTCAGCAACCCAATAAGAATAGAATTATTTGATACTGAAATCGATTCCATCCGCTATTTTTCCTTGGAAGATCAGCGGTCCATTGAAAAGACAACAGAAGTTCTAATTGGTCCTGCTACAGAGGTGCTTTTTGAAGCAGAGGAATTTAGCAGGGTAATTGGTAAGTTAGAGGACGGATTGGCTAAGAGTTTACGTAAATTAAAGGATGATAAGGCAAAGATTCAGCTATCGCAGAATATTAGCTTTGAACTTGAACAACTTAAAAATGGTCAGAAACCAGACCAAGTATTTAAATATCTTTCATTAGCCTATAAAGGTGATACTAGTTTGCTAGACTACCTTCCGCGTAACGGAATGGTATTTATTGATGAAATCAGCCGGGTTCAAGAAATGAATGAATCATTAGTGAAAGAAGAAGCGGAATGGTATACATCCCTGCTTAGTGAAGGTCAAATCATTCATGATTTGACAATTTCTCATGACATACATGGGCTCCTTCAAAAAAGTGCGTTCCCAATTCTTTATATGAGTTTGTTTCTTCGGCATGTGGCAAATACAAGCCCGCAAAATATCATTAATGTTTCCTGCAAACAAATGCAAAACTTCCATGGTCAAATGCACCTGCTTAAAGCAGAAGTAGAAAGATGGAAGAAAGGTAATTTTTCTATCCTTTTTTTAGGAGCAGATGATGATAGAGTAAAAAAACTAGAACAAGTTTTAGAGGATTATGAAATAGAAGCATCCATCTCAAAGAACAATCAGCAGCTTTTACCTGGAAAAGTCCAGATTATGAAAGGGAACCTGCAAACTGGCTTTGAGCTTTCCATACAGAAAATTGCTGTGATTACAGAAGAAGAGCTCTTTACGAAACGTGTCAAAAAGTCCACTACTAATAGACAAAAGCTTTCAAATGCTGAAAGAATTAAGAGTTATTCTGAACTTAAAATTGGCGACCATGTCGTTCATGTTAATCATGGAATAGGTAAGTATTTAGGAATTGAGACATTGGTAATCAATGGAGTCCATAAGGATTATCTCCATATCCGCTATCAGGGGTCTGATAAGCTTTACGTTCCTGTTGAACAAATCGACCTTGTCCAGAAGTATGTTGGTTCGGAAGGGAAAGAACCAAAAATCTACAAACTGGGCGGCAGTGATTGGAAAAAGGTGAAGAAGAAGGTACAATCTACTGTCCAAGACATTGCCGATGATTTAATTAAGCTTTACGCTGAGCGTGAAGCAGCGGTTGGTTATGGCTTCTCTCCTGATGGTGATATGCAAAGAGAGTTTGAAGCGGCTTTTGCTTATCAGGAAACGGAAGATCAGCTCCGTTCCATCCATGAGATTAAGAAGGATATGGAAAAGTCTAGACCTATGGACCGTTTGCTTTGCGGTGATGTGGGTTATGGAAAAACGGAGGTTGCGATTCGCGCCGCCTTCAAAGCAATGGCGGATGGAAAACAGGTGGCGCTCTTAGTGCCAACAACGATTTTGGCCCAACAGCATTTTGAAACGATGAGAGAAAGATTCCAGGACTATCCAATCAATATTGGACTTTTAAGCCGCTTTCGTTCGAAAAAACAACAAACGGAAACGATAAAAGGGCTAAAGGCTGGAACAGTGGATGTAGTAGTTGGAACACATCGGATTTTATCAAAGGATATTGTCTATCGTGATTTAGGATTATTAATTATTGATGAAGAACAAAGATTTGGCGTAACCCATAAAGAAAAGATCAAAAGGTTAAAAACGAATGTTGATGTATTAACATTGACCGCGACTCCAATACCGAGAACGCTTCATATGTCGATGCTTGGTGTTCGTGATCTATCTGTTATTGAGACACCGCCTGAGAACCGATTCCCTGTCCAAACCTATGTAATGGAATACAATGGATCGCTAGTTAGAGAAGCGATTGAGCGGGAGTTGGCACGTGACGGACAAGTATACTTCTTATATAACAGAGTAGAGGACATTGAACGAAAGGCAGAAGAAATATCGATGCTCGTTCCTGATGCCCGCGTAACATTCGCCCATGGACAAATGTCAGAAAATGAATTGGAATCTGTTATGCTCAGCTTCCTATCCGGAGAGTTTGATGTTCTTGTCAGCACAACCATTATTGAGACTGGGGTAGATATTCCAAATGTGAATACGCTGATTGTCTATGATGCGGATAGAATGGGACTTTCCCAGCTTTACCAGCTTCGTGGACGTGTCGGCAGGTCAAATCGCGTCGCTTATGCTTATTTCACTCACCGTAAGGACAAAGTGTTGACTGAAGTGGCTGAAAAACGATTACAGGCGATTAAGGAGTTTACAGAGTTAGGCTCCGGCTTTAAAATTGCCATGCGGGACTTATCGATTAGAGGTGCAGGGAACCTGCTGGGAGCACAGCAGCACGGATTTATTGACTCTGTTGGGTTTGATTTGTATTCCCAAATGCTTAAAGAAGCGATTGAGGAAAAGAAAGGCGATTTGAAAGCAGAACAAAAAGCAACAGTGGAAATTGATTTAGAAATAGACGCGTATATTCCAGATACCTACATCAAAGATGGGCATCAAAAAATCGAGATGTATAAGCGCTTTAGAGGAGCGCAAACCCTGGAGGATATAGAGGAACTTCAAGCAGAAATGCTCGATCGATTTGGTGAATACCCAGAAGAAGTCGATTATCTATTCCAAGTAGCCGAAATGAAGGTTTATGCACTATTAGCAGGTGTTGAAGTGATTAAGCAAGTAAAGCAGGAAGTAACGATCTTAGTAAATGAAGTGGCAAGCAGTTCAATTGATGGTCAGAAGGTATTCGAATTGAGCAGTAAATATCCAAGAATGATTGGTCTTGGAATGGATGGTCAGAAACTTAAATTGACGATACAAACGAAAGGCACTGATACTGCCCGCTGGCTAAATATCGCATTTGAATTAATAAAAGGCCTTCAAACAGCAAAAAGAGGCCAGGAAAATCCTGTTTAAATGGATTTACCGTGAAAAGGGACACTCTTTCTGCTTCCAATATAGGATAAATTCCTTGTCTAGTTCCAGCGCCTAGGGGCTCGGGTCATAAGCTTGTCTAGTTTCGGCTCCTTGGGACTCGAGTCATAATCCGCCCCCTGAAGAAGGCAAAGAGCGCCTTCTTGCAGGGTTCGTCTTATGCCTTCGTCCCAGGGCAGTCGCCTCCACCTTTCCGACAATCCGTCAAAAAGGTTAAAGAACAACCTTTCTGCCGGCTCGTCTTATGCCTGTCGCCCCTGTGCACAAAGGGAAGCTCCTTTGAATAATCTTCACAGGAACAAGCTGTGCTTGTTCCGAAGGCGCTTCCATTTTTCGGTGTTTGTGAAAAAATATTACGGATGTGTATAGAACTTTCCAGATGAAAGATACTAAGTTCAAAGTTGGTAGTGATTAGCAAAGTTGTAACGCCTTGATAGTCACTAACCAGGTTAGTTAAAATCATCAGATGAAAGTGAGGCAACATTGGATGAAAGCAACTGGAATAGTTCGTCGAATCGATGATTTGGGTCGTGTTGTCATTCCCAAAGAAATACGCAGAACACTGCGTATCCGTGAGGGGGATCCGTTAGAGATCTTTGTAGATCGAGATGGGGAAGTTATTTTAAAGAAGTATTCACCAATCAGCGAGTTAAGCGATTTTGCCAAAGAATATGCAGAAGCCCTTTTTGACAGCCTCGGGAATCCGGTACTAATTTGTGATAGAGATAGTTATATTGCGTTAGCAGGTAGTTCGAAAAAAGATTATTTAAATAAAAATATAAGCGATCTAGTGGAAAAAACCATGGAAGAGCGCAATTCCGTTCTTGTAACCCAACAAGGTGATATCTCGTTGGCTGATGGGAATGATGAAACCATCTCATCTTATACAATTGGGCCAATCATTGCAAATGGTGACCCAATCGGAGCGGTAATCATTTATGCAAAAGAGGGTACACTTGGTGAAGTAGAGAAGAAGGCTGTTGAAACAGCAGCTGGATTTTTAGCAAGACAAATGGAGTCCTAGAACTAATAGTATACTTACAAATAAAAGAGACAGCCTTTGCTGTCTTTTTTATTTATGTGAAATCCTGCTATCGTCTAAAGTAACTTGTGGACTTGGCTTAACGCGCGCTTCCGCCTTTTAAACTGTGATATAATACTCTCGAGTTTATTTAAGGAGATTAGAAATGAAGCCAGTAAATCAATCGAGAGCTCTTTTTAGGGGGGCTTTTATTTTAGCGGCAGCAGCACTAGTAACTAAGATTCTAAGTGCTGTTTATAGGATTCCGTTTCAAAACATTGTCGGTGATATTGGCTTTTACATATATCAGCAAGTATACCCGTTTTACGGACTGGCTATGGTGCTGGCTACTACTGGTTTTCCAGTGGTGATATCCAAACTGTATGCAGAACAAAAGGCGAAAAATGATCATGAGAAAACGAGACGGCTTTTATTTGTGTCATTTGTCATTTTACAGTTATTTGGCCTCATCTGTTTTTTAATCCTTTATTTAGGTGCAGATTTTATTGCATTATGGATGAATGATGAGCAGTTAGCGATTTTATTGAAAGTTGTTTCCATCGTTTTTTTACTCTTCCCGATTACTTCTATCCTAAGAGGGTACTATCAGGGAAAGGGGGATATGCTTCCGACTGCCTTATCTCAGGTAGGAGAACAATTAATTCGAGCCTTTACGATTCTCCTTTCTGCCTATATTTTAACAGAGTTAGGATATTCGCGTTATCTCATTGGCGGTGGCGCCATGTTTGGCTCAATTACAGGAAGTATGGTATCAGCCATTATTTTGTTTACATTCCTTTGGATTCGTAAAGAATGGAAAATAATCGCTCCAAGGAAAGGAATGCTCCTTGGCTATTATCGAGAGGCAGGAGAGATTGTAAAAGCCCTAACCTTTCAAGGTCTTACGATCTGTATTAGTGGAATGCTAATGATTTTTATTCAAATGGCAGATGCATTGAACCTATATTCCTTACTCACAGAAAGTGGTTATGAACAGGATGTGGCAAAAGGGTTAAAGGGCATATTTGACCGTGGGCAGCCATTAATCCAGTTAGGTACGATTATTGCAGCTTCCATGTCCTTATCGCTTGTTCCCTTAATAACAAGTGCACGAATGAAAAAGGATTACTCATTCCTTAAGGATAAAATTCAGCTCGCCATTAGGGTAAGTATCGTGATTGGTGTAGGTGCATCGGTAGGCTTATGGGCAATTATCGAACCTGTGAATATTATGTTATTTAAAAATAACTCAGGTTCCTCCGTGTTAGGAATTCTTAGTTTTGTCATCTTGCTTAGCTCCATCATCACCACGATTATTGCGATTATGCAGGGGTTAGGTTCATTGTTTTTTCCAGCAGCAGCAGTGCTTGCTGCATTTCCTTTAAAGTACGGCTTTAATGCATTAATGGTCCCCGTATTTGGAACAGCGGGAGCAGCTTATGCTTCCCTATCAACCTTAGTGCTGGTTAGCTTGCTTTTATATGTTAAATTTAAAAAAATGCAGTCCTTTTCGCTGATAACCCTTCAATTTCTTGGGGTCATTGTGTCAGCAGCTGTTGTAATGGTGTTATTTTTAAAAGGCAGCTTGGCCCTAATTGATATGATTACAATACCAGCAGGTACTGAAAGAATAATGGCAACAATCAAAGCTCTTGGCGGTGCTTTTTCGGGAGGGTTCCTATTCTTATTTATTATCATTAGAGGAGGAGTCTTTTTGGAGAAGGAACTATCATTATTTCCATTCGGGAGCAAATTGAGCCTTTTATTATCCAAAAAGAATAGGAGTTAACTATTTATGGGCAAATCAATTGAAATTCTCGGTTTGGGAGCTGGAGACCTCGATCAACTCCCTTTTGGTATTTATAAAAAATTAGTTCAGGCAACTCATGTTTATTTGAGGACCAAAGAACACCCTGTTGTGATGGAATTGGAAAAGGAGAACTTCCGCTATACTTCCTTTGATTCCATCTATGAAAAACATGATCAGTTTGAGGACGTTTATCAAGAGATTGTCCAAACTTTACTGCAAAAGGCAAATGGAGAAGAGGTAATCTATGCGGTGCCTGGTCACCCGCTGGTTGCTGAGCGGACAGTGCAATTGCTCTTGGAATACGGTCCAAAAGAGAATGTTGAAATTTTAATTGGCGGCGGACAAAGTTTTGTCGATGCTCTTTTTCAGTCATTAAAAATTGATCCAGTCGACGGTTTTCAACTTCTTGATGGTACTTCCCTTCATTCCAGCCAGCTGCAAATCGATCAACATATCTTCATTAGTCAAGTTTATGACCAATTTGTAGCCTCAAATATTAAGCTGACTCTAATGGAAAGGCTTCCTGATGATTACGAAGTTGTGATTGTTCGTGCCGCTGGGAGCAGCCAGGAACAAATTGATCGGATTCCTTTATATGAGCTGGATCGGAAGGTTACCCTTGATAACCTTACTTCAGTTTATGTTCCTCCCGTACAGGATGAACAAATTATGCTTAAAAACTTCTCTAAGCTGCGCAGTATCATTGCAACACTAAGAGGCCCGAATGGTTGTCCGTGGGATAAAGAACAAACACATGAATCTCTAAAAAAATACTTAATTGAAGAAACGTATGAAGTCATTGAGGCCATTGATAGTGGTGATATTGACCATTTAATAGAAGAGCTTGGTGATGTCATGCTTCAAGTGATGCTTCATGCTCAAATTGGTGAGGATGAAGGATATTTTGCGATTGAAGATGTTATTGAGATTCTTTCCGCAAAGATGATTCGCAGGCATCCACATGTATTTGGTGATAAACAAGCAGAAGACTCAAAAGAAGTACTCCTGAATTGGCAGGAAATTAAAAAGCAAGAAAAAGGGGAAAAGGAAGCCTCTTTGCTGGATGGAGTTTCTAAAGCGATGCCAAATTTGGTAAGGGCATATGAAATTCAAAGGAAAGCGGCAAAGGTTGGCTTTGATTGGCAGGAGATTACACCTGCTTTAGAGAAGGTAAAAGAGGAGCTAAAGGAATTCGAGGATGAGTTGACAGGTGAGACTAAGAATCTGGAGGCTGCAAAAAAGGAATTTGGTGATATTCTTTTTGCCTTCGTAAATGTTGCGAGGTTTTTAGACATTCATCCAGAAGAGGCATTATTTGAGACAAACGAAAAGTTTATAAGAAGGTTCCGGTTTATTGAGGAAAAAGTAAAAAACAGTAATAAGCCAATAGAAGATTATTCCTTGGAAGAACTTGATCGGTTCTGGGATGAAGCAAAAGCAAACGGACTTTAAGATTGGAGGAGCTTTTATGAGATTAGATAAGTATTTAAAGGTATCAAGATTAATTAAGAGAAGGACGCTCGCAAAGGAAGTATCCGACCAAGGCAGAATTCTTGTGAACGGGAAGGAAGCGAAGGCAAGTACGACTGTCAAAGTTGGTGACGAGCTAACGATTCGCCTTGGACAAAGGCTTGTTACAGCAAGAATTGATGTTATTCAAGATACAACTCGAAAAGAAGCAGCTGCTGAAATGTATACGATTATTAAAGACGAAAGACTGAATGAATCACAGCTCTAATCTTGGCAGTAAAAAGGCTTGTTCTAATTCATTTATCCATTACATAAAAATGTAGTAAATGGATGTACAAATGGATTGTGAGGGATGAATGATGAGCCAATATTATGAAACAAACTCTGTTAAAAGCACTGTTCCAGAGCATGATGTTATCATGAGAGGGAGAAAACTCCTCGATATAACAGGTGTTAAACAAGTAGAAAGCTTTGATAATGAAGAGTTCTTATTGGAAACTTCTATGGGCTTTTTAGCTATTAAAGGGCAAAACCTGCAAATGAAAAATCTAGACGTTGAAAAGGGAATTGTCTCCATTAAGGGAAAAATCTTTGATTTGGTTTATTTAGATGAACAGCATGGGGAGAAAGCTAAAGGGTTCTTTAGTAAGTTATTCCGATGACACTGTCTACCCAATTCCTTACCATGCTTTCGATGATCGGAATGGGGTCCCTGTTTGGAGCAATGTTTGATACCTATCAGCGATTCTTAGATCGTCCTAATCGAAATTCTTGGATTGTTTTTTTTAATGACTTGTTATTTTGGGTCATTCAGGCACTAATCATCTTTTATATTTTGTTCCTTGTTAACAATGGAGAATTGCGTTTCTATATTTTTGTAGCACTTCTTTGTGGTTTTGCTGCTTATCAGAGTTTATTTAAAGGTATTTATTTGAAATCACTTGAATTTATGATAAATACCGTAATTGCCATTTACCGATTTATGAGAAGGGCATTCCTGCTGATCATCTATAAACCTGTCCTAGGTCTCATCCAATTGGTGATATCCATAGTGATCCTACTTGGCAGGGGGCTTTTTTCCCTTGTTCAATTTGTTTTAAAGATTGTATTATTTGTTTTCAAAGTCCTGTGGACAATAGTTGGGAAAATATTATGGATTATATGGAAACTTTTGCCGAAAGGTATTAAAAAATACGTCGAGAAGTTATATAATAGAGCGGCAGGAATTTTTATGGAAATCAAGAATTACTTATTTAAGTTAATTAAAAAATGGAAAAAACCAAAAAAGTAAAGGAGGGATGGGAAATTGAGTACAGTTAGAGATAAGAATATAGCAAAAATCGAGACAACCTATGTACACCAGCAAGAAATAGCCGAAATTGCATCTGCTAGAAAAAGGAAATTACTTTATCGAAGACTTTCTTTATTTATAGTGTTTGCGGCCGTCATGTCTTATTTAATGATCAGTAGCTTTATTTCCCAGTCCTCAGCATTAGAAGAAAAAGTAGCTCAAAAAGAACAACTAGAGCAACAGCTGTCAGAATTGAAAAAACAACAGGAAATTCTAAACGAGGATATCGTCAAATTAAATGATGATGAATACTTGGCCAAGCTCGCTAGAAAAGAATATTTCTTCTCGGAAAACGGTGAAATTATCTTCAATATTCCTGAAGAGAATGAAGGTAAAAACAACCAATAACTAGTCTTATTGACACTTATTTTTCCCATTTTGTATAATATAAGATATGTATGATTTTTTTAATTCTTAAGGAGGAAAAATTTTTTTATGTCAATCGAAGTAGGCAGCAAGTTACAAGGAAAGGTAACAGGGATAACGAATTTCGGAGCTTTTGTGGAGCTGCCTGATGGCTCAACTGGACTCGTACACATCAGTGAGGTTGCTGACAATTATGTGAAAGATATCAATGATCATCTTAAAGTTGGTGACCAAGTAGAGGTTAAAGTCATCAATGTCGAGAAAGATGGGAAAATTGGGTTATCCATAAAAAAGGCAAAAGATAGACCAGAGGCTCAGCAAAGGTCCCACTCACACTCGAACTCCCATTCACAACGCCCTCGCCAGGGAAGACAGAATGATAGAAATGCTCCAAGAGCCGAGACGTTTGAGTCGAAAATGGCGAAGTTTTTAAAAGATAGTGAGGATCGTTTAACTTCTTTAAAACGCCACACTGAATCCAAACGTGGCGGAAGAGGAGCTAGAAGGGGTTAACTTGCTGTTTATTTGTTTGAATCTAGCAGACATTTAAATAATTTCCTATTTTGTAAGACAGGTCCTAGCGGCTTGTCTTTCTTGTTTTCGTTATTCTTATTGACAACTTTTCTTACTCTATGTATTATATAATTTGTGCCTAATACTTGGCGGTGTAGCTCAGCTGGCTAGAGCGTACGGTTCATACCCGTAAGGTCGGGGGTTCGATCCCCTCCGCCGCTATATAGAAAAGTGAAAGCGCCTTGCTCAAGGAAAAAAGCAGTTCATTTTTTCTCAGGGGCGACAGGCATAAGACGAGCCGGCATGAAGGTTGCTCTTTAACCTTCTTGACGGATTGGCTTATGACCCGAGCCCCTAGGCGTTGCAGCTAGACAGTACGAAAAGCGAAAGCGCCTAGGCGCAGCAGCTAGACATACGAAAAGGAAGTATCGATTTTTATAATCGGTGCTTCTTTTTTTTTATGTAAAAAACTCCGAATTCCGACAGCAAACCAATATTCAAACATTATTTGAATGAATATAGTGAAAACCGTCGAACAAAATTTTCTGAATGTTCACTAATTTGACAAACTTCTAATTCTATTAAACTTATAATAGCTGTTAACGAGAATTAATAGAGGAGTGTGAAAGATGGAAAAGCTAGAACGGAGTTTACTAGAACCGGTCGGAGAGGTTAACTTTCAATCCACTAAATGGACGTGGGAGAGTATCATAAAAAAAATCCAGTTAAAAGTTGAATCTTTCTTCTTAATAAAAGGTTATCTTTTACTTTTGGTAGGATTCTTACTAGGAAGGGCTTTGATATTGTCCACGCTTGCTCCCTTCAGTCTGCCATTCTTCGCTGCAGTCTTTTTAATAAAAAGGGATCGCTCCCCGCTAGCCTTAGTGGGCCTCGTTGCTGGAGCAGCCACCATATCCTTAAAGAATGCAGCCTTTACCTTCTTGGTATCGGTATTATTTCTAGTAATTTATCGGATAAGTGAGAAGTGGATAAAAAATGAAATGAGAATGATTCCATTTTTTGTGGCCATCATTCTTGGAATAGGGAAGTTTGCGGAAGCTTTTATTATTTCTAGACAATTGTCATTATATGACGCAATGATGGTTGGTGTTCAGGCAAGTTTGGCCTTTATCCTAACGCTCATCTTTTTACAGAGTATCCCCTTGTTAATTTTAAATAAGCGCAGGCAATTATTAAAAACAGAGGAAATTGTTTGTTTAATCATTATGCTTGCCTCCATTATGACGGGTACCATTGGGTGGAAAATTTATGATTTATCACTTGAACATATTATGTCCCGCTATCTAGTTTTAGTATTTTCATTTATTGCTGGTGCAACTGTCGGTTCGACAGTAGGGGTCGTAACCGGTTTAATATTTAGTCTTGCTAGTGTTTCAAGCTTCTATCATATGAGTCTGCTAGCCTTTTCAGGGGTGCTGGGCGGCTTATTAAAGGAAGGAAAAAAAGTAGGGGTTGCGATTGGACTGTTTATTGCCACTCTCCTAATTGGAATGTATGGCCAAGAGGGTGGTACAGAAAGCTTAACGATTACAATATTGGAGTCGGCCGCTGCAATTGTCCTTTTCCTGCTTACCCCGCAAGTATTTACTTCTAGATTGGCAAAATATATTCCTGGTACACCTGAGTATACAACTGAGCAGCAGAAATACATGAGAAAAATGCGTGATGTTACAGCGCAAAGGGTCGCTCAATTTTCCAATGTTTTTAATGCCCTTTCAAAAAGTTTTTCTCAAATGGAAGAAAAACCGGGTGATGATGACCATGAACGTGAAATGGACTATTTTATGAGTCATGTAACCGAGAAAACATGTAACACATGCTTCAAGAAGGAGCAGTGCTGGGCAAAGAACTTTACTTCAACCTATGGCTACCTTGAGGAAATTATTCATGAGATGGACCAAAACGATGGGGTAGTTTCAACAAGACTATCACGAGAGTGGGACAAGTACTGCACCCGATCGAAAAGAGTATATGAGGCCATTGGGCAGGAACTAACCTTTTATCAAGCTAACCAAAAATTAAAGAAACAAGTTAAAGAAAGCAGGAAGCTGGTTGCAGACCAACTTCTTGGTGTATCAGAAGTAATGGAAAATTTCGCTAAGGAAATTCAGCGCGAAAGGGAGAACCACCATAAACAGGAAGAACA
This sequence comes from Neobacillus vireti, assembly GCF_036962345.1. Taxonomy (GTDB): domain Bacteria; phylum Bacillota; class Bacilli; order Bacillales; family Cytobacillaceae; genus Neobacillus; species Neobacillus vireti_A. The sequence continues at coordinate 16,097 of NZ_JBALNB010000016.1, read as the reverse complement.
AATAATGGAAGCGATTCAAGCTTTCGGAATGCATGTCGAGCATGTCGAGATTTATAGTCTAGAATCCGGTAATGTCGATATTGAAATGTCTGTTCCGTTCTGTAATGGGCATGGTGAGTGTGAAAAATTAATAGCCCCAATGCTATCTGATATTCTTGGAGAACAAATTATTGTTACTTCTGAAGAATGTGCTGCCTATCCAAATGGTTTCTGTCATGTAGTCTTTCGTTCCTCAAAAGCCTTTACCGTTGAAACCGGAATGGCTCACGCTGCAATGGACGGAGGCTTTGTATCGGGTGATAGCTATTCAACGATGGAATTAGGTTTGGGGAAATTCGCCATTGCTATTAGTGACGGCATGGGGAATGGCGAAAGGGCTCATTATGAGAGCAAAGAGACATTGCAGCTGTTACAAAAAATACTTCAATCAGGTATTGAGGAAAAGGTGGCAATTAAATCTGTTAATTCCATTCTTTCGCTGCGAACGACTGATGAAATTTTCGCAACATTAGATCTAGCTATGATTGACCTGCAAAACGCTTCAGCTAAATTCCTAAAGATCGGTTCAACTCCAAGTTTTATCAAAAGGGGAAATAAAGTAATTAAAATTCAAGCAAGCAATCTGCCGATTGGTATTTTAGAAGAATTTGAGGTGGATGTAGTAAGTGAGCAGTTAAAGGCAGGAGATTTGCTTATTATGATGAGTGATGGAATATTTGAGGGTCCTAAGCATGTGGAGAATTATGACTTGTGGATGAAACGGAAAATACAAGAGTTACAAACAGACGACCCTCAGGAAATTTCAGATTTAATACTGGAAGAAGTGATTCGTTCCAGAGATAACATGATTGGAGATGATATGACCATAGCTGTAGCGAAAATAAAACATAATACCCCTAAATGGGCAAGTATTCCTGTTACAAAGATGAAGAAAAGAGCTTAATCAACTATTTTGTCCGGTTTATCCCTTCATTATGTATAAATCCCCTCCACCGTGTCGAAAATGGAAGTAACTCGATAAGTGGAGGGAGAATGAGTATGTATACAGGTAAAATTCGTCAGATTCTATTAATAACGGATGGCTGTTCGAATCAAGGGGAAGACCCTGTTGCCATGGCCGCATTAGCGAAAGAACAAGGTATCTCCGTAAATGTAATTGGCGTAATGGAGCAGGATGTAATTGATGAAAAGGGAATGACGGAAATTGAAGGAATAGCAATGTCCGGTGGCGGAGTTAGTCAAATTGTTTATGCTCAAGCCCTCTCCCAAACCGTTCAAATGGTCACACGGAAAGCAATGACACAGACCATTCAAGGTGTGGTAAACAGGGAATTGCAACAAATTCTTGGTCGTTCACAAACCATTGAAGATCTTCCTCCTGAAAAAAGAGGGGAAGTAATGGAGGTAGTCGACGAACTTGGAGAGACTGTCGAATTAGAGGTGTTGATTCTTGTCGATACCAGCGCAAGTATGAAACACAAGCTTCCTACGGTTAAAGAAGCACTACTTGATCTTTCTCTAAGCTTGAATGCACGTACAGGTGATAATCAGTTTGCTGTTTTTGTATTTCCCGGGAAAAAGAATGATGTCGAAAAAATTCTAGATTGGACGCCAAAGCTACAATCTTTGACAAGTATCTTCTCTCAACTGACAACAGGAGGTATTACCCCCACAGGTCCTGCTATCCGAACAGCACTTTCATCATTTAATTCAAAACGATCATTAAGGAGCCTTATGGACGGTGATGATGAATCATTCCTCGAAGAGTCGATGTAAAGTAAATCCTGGCACAGTAATCACTGGGAAATGGCATTCGAACAAATATACCATTTTAAAGGAATTAGGATATGGAGCAAACGGCATTGTCTATCTTGCGAGGTTTAAAAATACGCAGGTAGCGTTAAAGATGAGCGATAACGGAATGTCCATTACCTCTGAGGTCAATGTATTACGATCGTTTGCAAAGGTCCAAGGGTCAACCCTCGGACCTTCTTTACTTGATGTCGATGATTGGACTAGTAATCGCGGGCAGATTTCTTTTTATGCCATGGAATATATACAAGGACCTGACTTGTTGACCTTTATCCAAACAAAAGGCAAATCATGGACAACGGTTCTTTTTCTTCAATTATTAAAGGACTTGAATAAATTACATGATAATGGCTGGGTATTCGGAGACCTAAAGCCAGAAAACCTAATTGTTACTGGACCAACCCCAAGAATACGGTGTATAGATGTCGGCGGAACGACACTAAAAGGAAGAGCCATTAAGGAATTCACTGAGTTTTATGATCGAGGATATTGGGGACTTGGAACAAGGAAGGCAGACCCTGCCTATGATTTATTTGCAGTTGCTATGATTATGATAAACACAGCCTATCCAAAACGATTTAATAAGACAACAGGCGGATTATCGCAGCTTAGAGAAGCGATAAGGAGACAAAAAGATTTACTTCCAATTGAAAAGGTCATCGTTAAAGCACTTCAGGGACAATACGGAAGTGCGCTTCAAATGAGAACGGAATTAATGTCATTATTTATTGATAAGGAAAGCCATGACCCATTGTCTAAATCAGCGGCAGCTAGTAACAAAAGTACGATACAAAAACAAAAATTCAGCACATCAGGCATGCAGCAACAACCTAAAACCAGACAGATTTACCGAAGAAAAAAGAAAAAGAGCGGTTGGATGGAAACGCTCATCATCACGATTTTCCTTGCGTTTATGTACTCTTTGTATGTATTTCAAAAACTTCTATGATTTTTGAAACTAAAGGCTACATAAAACGTATAAGAGTGAAGGACACAAAGGCCTAATCCATTAGGTCTTTGTTTTTGATAGATTAGTCATAAAAGTGGTAAGCTAGTGGTATTCAAAAATTTTTAAACTATTTTTTAAGGAAGAATGCATAATGTTTGAAACTAAGGTAGGAGCACTACTTAATCGCCACTCATTTCAACTTGAGAATAAAAAAATAGTGGTTGGTGTTTCAGGCGGTCCAGATTCTCTGGCATTGCTGCATTACTTATGGGAACAAAAGGAAAATCAAAACCTTTCTATTGTAGCAGCACATGTTGATCATATGTTCCGTGGTCAAGAGTCGTTTGAAGACGCTTTATTTGTAGAAGATTATTGTAAACAAAATGGCATTCCATTTGAAATGGCACGAATCAATGTCCCTGAAATCATTGAGAAAACGAAGAAAAACTCGCAAGTTGCATCAAGACATGCAAGATATGAGTTTTTTGAAGAAATTATGGAAAAATACAGTTATAACTATCTAGCACTAGGTCACCACGGGGATGATCAGGTGGAAACCATTTTAATGCGTTTAACAAGAGGAAGTTCTGCGGCTGCAAGAGCGGGTATTCCGTTCATGAGACCTTTTGGAAAAGGGTTTATCTTTCGCCCTTTCTTAGCTTTAACAAAGGTGGAACTTGCAGAGTATTGTCAGAAACAGAACTTGGTGCCAAGAATAGATCCAAGCAATAAAAAAAATATTTACAGCAGGAATCGTTTCCGTAACGAAGTACTCCCTTTTTTAAAGCTCGAAAATCAACATGTACATGAGCATTTTCAACGTTTTAGTGAAGATGTCCAGAATGATGAATTACTTCTTCAGGAATTAACTGTCCAAAGAATGAATAAAGTAATGAAAATAAGAGAAAAAAATAAAATCACGTTTGATATTCTCCGTTTTTTAGAAATGCCAATTTCTTTACAAAGAAGAGGGATTCAACTAATATTAAACTATCTTTACCAAGTTATACCTGTGTCACTTTCGGCTTTACATATTGATCATGTTCTATCTTTAATTCAAAATCAGCATCCTTCAGGAATCCTGGATTTTCCCAACGGTTTAAAAGTCATTCGATCATATTCGCTTTTATCATTTCAATTTGAAGTAAGCGAGGCATCTCCGTATTTCTTTGAATTATCGGGGCCTGGTGTAATTGATTTACCAAATGGGGCAAGAATAAGAATGGATGTTATTAATGATAAAGAAAACATTGATAAAGAAGGTTGTTATGCACGATTTCCTACTGACAAGATTAAGCTGCCCATTGAGATTCGAACGAGAAAAACAGGGGATCGCATGAACCCTAAAGGAATGACAGGAACAAAAAAGCTAAAAGATATTTTTATTAATAGTAAAGTTCCTCTTCAGGAACGAGATACATGGCCGGTCATTACTGACAAAAATGGGTTGATTCTTTGGCTTCCTGGAATTAAAAAATCAGTATTTGAAGGCATTAATCATTCAACAAGTCAGTATATACTACTCACATATTATAAGTAATGATTCTTCTAGGAGGCACAATTAATATGAAACAGGATATTGAAAAAGTATTATTTTCTGAAGAAGAAATTCAGGAGAAAGTTAAGGCGTTAGGAGCTCAATTAACAGAAGAGTATCAGGATCGCTTCCCGCTCGCAATCGGTGTCCTGAAGGGTGCAATGCCATTTATGGCTGATTTGCTAAAACGAATGGATTGCTACTTGGAAATGGATTTTATGGATGTATCAAGCTATGGCACTGCCATGGTAACATCAGGGGAAGTGAAAATCCTAAAGGATTTAGATACATCTGTTGAAGGCAGAGATATCCTAATCATTGAGGATATAATCGATAGCGGATTAACATTAAGTTATCTAGTTGATTTGTTCCGCTACCGAAAAGCAAAGTCAATCAAAATTGTTACTTTACTTGATAAACCAACAGGAAGGAAGAGTGCAATAAAAGCAGACTATGTAGGTTTTATTTGCCCCGATGAGTTTGTGGTCGGTTACGGATTAGATTATATCCAAAAATACCGAAACCTTCCATATATTGGTGTATTAAAACCGGAAGTATATAGCGATAACCTATAAGTGAAACTAAAACAGTATTGCATTTTCAAAATGGTGAACCCAGTTAAAAGTAATATAAAGAATTGGAATGATTTTCTATGATACTATCTAAAAAAGTTTTTATCGTGGGAGGAGGTAAGAGATGAATCGGATTTTCCGTAATACCATCTTTTATTTATTAATATTTTTAGTCATTATTGGCGTGGTGAGTTTCTTTAATGGAAGCAATGAACCAACGGATAACATTTCTTACAATGAGTTTGTTGACCATTTAGAAAGTAATGAAGTGGATTCATTTTCTATGCAGCCTGAACGTGGAGTATTTGAAGTTCGGGGGAAGTTTGAAAAAGGGGTAAAAGACGGGAAGAACTTCCTAACTTACGTCCCTAATAGCGAGAAGATTCTTGAGCGTATCGACGCTGCAGGCTCTAAGGTTGAGGTCATGCCTGCTAAGGAAACAAGCGGCTGGGTAACATTTTTCACCTCCATTATTCCATTTGTGATTATCTTTATTTTATTCTTCTTCTTGTTAAACCAAGCTCAAGGCGGCGGCAGCCGAGTTATGAACTTTGGTAAGAGTAAAGCAAAGCTTTATAATGATGATAAGAAGAAAGCGCGATTTAAGGATGTTGCTGGAGCAGATGAGGAAAAGCAAGAATTAGTTGAAGTGGTAGAGTTCCTTAAAGACCCTAGAAAGTTTGCTGAACTTGGTGCGCGTATTCCAAAAGGAGTCTTGCTTGTTGGACCTCCAGGAACAGGTAAAACATTACTTGCACGTGCGGTAGCAGGTGAAGCTGGCGTGCCGTTCTTCTCTATAAGCGGTTCAGACTTCGTTGAAATGTTTGTTGGGGTCGGTGCATCCCGTGTACGTGATTTGTTTGAAAATGCTAAGAAAAATGCACCTTGTATTATTTTTATCGATGAAATTGACGCAGTTGGCCGTCAGCGTGGCGCAGGTTTAGGCGGCGGTCACGATGAACGTGAGCAAACATTGAATCAATTGCTCGTTGAAATGGATGGATTCGGTGCAAACGAAGGAATTATTATTATTGCGGCTACAAACCGCCCAGATATTCTTGACCCTGCATTACTACGTCCTGGACGTTTTGACAGACAAATTACGGTTGACCGTCCAGATGTTAATGGACGTGAAGCAGTACTTAAAGTACATGCAAGAAACAAGCCTTTAGATGAAGCGGTAAACTTAAAGAATATCGCTATGCGTACACCTGGTTTCTCAGGTGCAGACTTAGAAAACTTATTAAATGAGGCAGCATTGGTCGCTGCACGTCAGAATAAGAAGAAAGTGGATATGGAAGATATTGATGAAGCAACTGACAGGGTGATTGCAGGACCTGCGAAGAAGACTCGTGTTATTTCTGAAAAAGAACGCCGAATTGTTGCTTTCCATGAAGGCGGACATACCGTAATTGGTTTAATTCTAAATGAAGCAGACATGGTTCATAAGGTTACCATTGTACCTCGTGGTCAAGCCGGCGGTTATGCGGTTATGCTTCCAAGAGAAGATCGTTACTTTATGACGAAGCCGGAATTACTTGATAAAATCGTTGGTTTATTGGGTGGGCGTGTTGCCGAAGAGATTGTCTTTGGTGAGGTAAGTACAGGTGCTCATAACGACTTCCAACGTGCAACGGGAATTGCCCGTCGAATGGTTACTGAATTTGGTATGAGTGACAAGCTTGGTGTTGGACAATTTGGTCAAGCGTCTGGCGGTCAGGTATTCTTAGGACGTGACATCCATAATGAGCAAAACTATTCTGATGCCATTGCCTTTGAAATTGACCTAGAAATTCAACGAATTCTTAAAGAGTGTTATGAAAGAGCTAGAACCATTCTTACGGAGAATCGAGATAAACTTGATCTGATTGCGAAGACACTTCTTGAAGTTGAAACGCTAAATGCAGAACAAATTGAATACTTAATTCAAAATGGCCGTATGCCGGAATCTGCTGCAGAGCTTGAAGGATTTAAACCTGTGGAAACGAAGAAAATTGATGATGTAAAAGTAAATATCAGCACGAAGAAGGATCAAGAACCACCTAGCCAGCCTTCTGAAACTGAAGAGAAATAGAATTTTTAAAAAGAGTGCTTATAATGGCACTCTTTTTTTCACGATGAAAAATAATTGTGATATGATGTTTGCAGTGTAACCAATATAGAAATGCGTAGGGCGCCTTCAGAACAAGCACAAAGCAGCTTGTTCCTGCGAAGGTTATTCTAGGGAGTTTTCCTTAGGCCTATCGGCGGCAGGCATAAGTCTAGCCGGCATGAAGGTTGGTTTTTACCTTCTTGACGGTTTGCTTATGACCAAGGAAAAAGTGGTTCTCTTTTTCTTTGAGCCGATGGCGCCCGAAGCTAGACAAGAAAAATCAGAAAAGTGAGTGATTCTTTTGATTTTCGTATTTGACGTAGGGAATACCAATACTGTTTTAGGTGTATATAAAGGGGAAGAACTAAAATATCACTGGCGTATTGAAACGAATAGAAACCGAACGGAAGATGAAATTGGGATGATGATTAAATCCCTATTTGACGCATCAGGACTTTCATTTTCGCGAATAGATGGAATTATTATTTCTTCCGTTGTTCCGCCTATCATGTTTGCTCTAGAAAGAATGTGCCGTAAGTATTTCAATCTTACTCCGTTAGTTGTAGGACCAGGCATCAAAACAGGGCTAAATATTAAATATGAAAACCCTAGAGAAGTAGGAGCAGACCGAATCGTTAATGCCGTTGCTGCCATCCATGAATATGGCAGTCCGTTAATTATCGTTGATTTTGGAACCGCTACAACTTATTGCTATGTTAATGAACAGCGTCAATATATGGGTGGGGCTATCGCGCCAGGTATTGGAATCTCGACAGAGGCTCTATATTCCAAGGCGGCAAAACTCCCTCGGATTGAAATCGCACGTCCTGAAGGTGTCGTAGGGAAAAATACAGTTGCTGCTATGCAGGCTGGAATTGTCTATGGGTATGTGGGTCAGGTAGAAGGTATCGTTAAAAGGATGATTGATCATAGTGAACAAAAACCGACCGTCATTGCTACTGGGGGATTATCTGCTCTAATTGCTCAAGAGTCGAAGATGATTGATATCGTCGATCCATTTTTAACATTAAAAGGCTTACAGCTAATCTATAAGAGAAATATGGATACTATAAGAAATGCGTAGGGCGCCTCGGAACAAGCAAAGGGCCGCTTGTTCTTGCGAAGATTATTCTTGGTATTTTCATTAGTGTTAATCGGTGCCTGGAGCTAGACATAAAAAATAACAACTTGAAAGGAGTTACATAATGAGTGATTATTTAGTAAAAGCACTGGCCTATGATGGTCAAATTAGGGCGTATGCTGTACGTACCACAGAGGTGGTGTCTGAAGCACAGCGCCGGCATGAAACGTGGAGGACAGCTTCTGCAGCCCTAGGGCGCTCCCTGACCGCAGGTGTAATGATGGGGGCAATGTTAAAGGGTGAAGACAAATTGACGATTAAAGTCGATGGAGGAGGCCCAATTGGTGTCATTCTTGTCGATAGTAATGCAAAAGGCGATGTCCGCGGTTATGTAACAAATCCACAGGTTGACTTTGAGGCAAATGAGCACGGGAAGTTAGATGTTCGCCGTGCGGTCGGCACTGATGGGACATTGTCAGTTGTGAAGGATACGGGTCTCCGTGATTTCTTCTCAGGCCTTGTTCCGATCGTATCAGGTGAGTTAGGGGAAGATTTCACTTATTATTTTGCTACTTCCGAACAAGTGCCTTCATCTGTTGGTGTAGGTGTGCTGGTAAACCCGGATGATTCTATTTTAGCTGCCGGCGGATTTATTTTTCAGTTAATGCCTGGAATTAAAGATGAAACGATTACCAAGGTAGAGGAACGATTAAAAACCATCCCGCCAATTTCAAAATTAGTTCAACAGGGGCTTAGTCCTGAGGAAATATTAGAGGAGCTTTTTGGTAAGGAACAGGTAGATGTCCTAGAAACCATGCCTGTTCAGTTTAAGTGTGTGTGTTCAAAAAATCGCTTTGCGGATGCCATTGTCGGCTTAGGGCAAGGTGAAATTGAGGCTATGATTGTTGAAGATGGACAAGCAGAAGCTCACTGCCACTTTTGTAATGAAAAATATCTCTTCACAAAAGAAGAACTAGAGGAATTAAAGAGTCAGGCGAAATAGTTTTTAGGGGGAGGAGTAGTTGAGGCGTAAACAGCTATGGAGCCTTATTGCGGCACTTATTTTTGTGAACTGTCTTACTATTGCCTTTTTACTTTCGAAAATGAAAGAGGTAAACGGTACTCGGGTCAGTGAAGAAGTCGTTGCTACAGTGGGGAAAGTGGACATTACAAGGCAAGATTGGCTCAATGAATTAGAGTCGAGATACGGAAAAGATGTACTTAAGGACATGATTGATCAAGTAGTCATAAAAGAAATGGCAGCAAAATATAAAATTAAAGTATCTGATCAAGATGTAGAACGGGAATATAGAATTCTTCAAACCACATACAGTTCGCCAAGTGAGAATAAAATGACGACAGAAAAGAAGTGGAAAGAACATATTCGGAATAGTCTTCTAAAGGAAGAAATCCTGACCAGAGATGTAAAGGTTTCTGAAAAAGAGATGAAAGCTTATTATGAAGAAAATAAGGAGCTCTTTAATATTCCTACAGCCTATCGTGTGTCCCATATTATTGTCGAAACAAATGAAGAGGCAGAAGTGGCGATTAAAGAATTATCGCAAGGATCAAGTTTTTCTGCACTCGCAATGGAACGCTCAATCGAAGAATTTTCCGCAAATGAAGGCGGAGATATCGGTTATTTGGTAGAAGGAGAAGAACGATACCCTTCTGACTATCTACAAGCAGCAAAAAAGTTGAAGGAAGGTGCCTGGAGTGATCCTATCAAGGTAGAACGAGGTTTTGCAATCGTGAAACTTGACGGTATCATGAAGGAGCAAAAGTATTCCTATAAAGATGTAAAACAACAAATACGCCGAGAAATTGCACTTGAACAAATGAAAACTTCAGCCTCTGCGACAACCTTTTGGGAAGAAGCGAAGGTGGACTGGTTTTATGGCAGTAAAGGTGCAAACTAAATGAAGCACAGAAAATATTTCTGTGTTTTTATATTCTATTTGGAGCATCGTAAATTGAAAAAATAGGAATTTTTACTCAGCAAAGTGGTTGACAAAACTAGTAGAAAACTGATAAATTTATTATAATACCAATAAAATTACTCGGAATTAAGAAAGAGGTGCTCTAATGGTACGCGTAGCAAATTCAGTCGCAGAATTAGTTGGTCAAACTCCTATTGTAAAATTAAACAGATTAGTAGATGAAAATAGTGCAGAAGTTTATTTGAAACTTGAATATTTTAACCCTGGCAGTAGTGTAAAAGACCGTATTGCTTTGGCAATGATTGAAGCAGCGGAAGAAAAAGGTTTAATTAAGCCTGGTGTCGATACAATTATCGAGCCAACAAGTGGGAATACAGGTATCGGTCTAGCTATGATTGCTGCAGCAAAAGGATATAAAGCTATTTTTGTTATGCCTGAAACAATGAGCTTAGAAAGAAGAAACTTGCTGCGTGCGTACGGAGCTGAGTTAGTTCTAACTCCTGGACCTGAAGGAATGAAAGGTGCGATTGCAAAGGCGAATGCACTTGCAGAGGAAAATGGTTACTTTGTTCCTCAGCAATTCGAAAATGAAGCAAACCCTGAGGTTCACCGCAGAACAACTGGTAAAGAAATTGTGGAACAAATGGATCAGGTAGATGCTTTTGTAGCGGGAATCGGTACAGGCGGAACAATCACAGGTGCCGGTGAGGTTCTTCGTGAGAAATTTCCAAATGTAAAAATTTATGCAGTTGAACCGACGGATTCACCAGTTTTATCAGGAGGTAAACCAGGACCGCACAAGATTCAAGGTATTGGCGCAGGTTTTGTTCCAGCAGTCCTTGATACGAAAGTCTATGATGAGGTCATTCAAGTTCAAGCTGAAGAAGCTTTTACTGCTTCTCGCCGTGCTGCTAAAGAAGAAGGAATACTAGGCGGTATTTCTTCCGGTGCAGCCATTCATGCAGCTTTAGAGATTGCTAAGAAGCTAGGAAAAGGTAAGAAGGTACTTGCTATTATTCCTGACAATGGCGAACGTTATTTAAGTACTCCTCTTTACCAATACGAAGGTTAATAAAAAATATCAGAGGGGTTGTAGCGTATGCTATAGCCCCTCTTTTTTTGCATTAAAAAACAAACTTCTTGTATGATGTAAGAAGTAAATTAAAATAAGGTGGTTAAAAAGATGCAGACAGCAGGAATAAAATGCGGGCCATATACATTGGATTTCGATAAAAAAACCATCATTATGGGGATATTAAATGCTACTCCAGATTCCTTCTCAGATGGCGGTAAATACAACAATTTAGAGATTGCCGTTGCCCGTGCAAAAGAAATGGTTGAAAATGGTGCCGATATTATTGATATTGGCGGTGAATCCACCCGTCCTGGTTATACATTGATATCAGAAGAGGAAGAAATCGAGCGAGTTGTCCCTGTTATTGAAGCCATTTCTAAAGAAGTGAGAGTCCCTATTTCCATTGATACGTATAAAGCTAAGGTTGCTCAAAAGGCAGTTGAAGCGGGTGCACATATAATTAATGATATTTGGGGTGCAAAAGCGGATGAACGTATGGCAGCTGTTGCTGCAGAATACAAGGTTCCGATTATCCTCATGCATAATCGCCATGATCGAAATTATTCTTATTTTATAAGAGACGTGTTAAATGACCTGTACGAAAGTATTGCGATGGTAAAACAAGCAGGTGTACAGGATGATCAAATTATTCTAGATCCTGGAATCGGTTTTGCGAAAGACCTGAATGAGAATATTTTGATGATGCAGCACCTAGATACATTAACGGCTCTTGGTTACCCTGTTCTTCTAGGAACCTCTAAAAAATCCATGATAGGCCAGGCACTTGATTTGCCGGTAGAGGAAAGAATGGAAGGGACAGGGGCAACGGTATGCTATGGTATCCAAAAAGGGTGCCAAATCATTCGTATCCATGATGTCAGGGAAATGAGCCGGATGGCAAGAATGATGGATGTTCTAATGGGGAAGGGTGTCAGCCATGGATAAAATACTTTTAAACCAAATGGAATTCTACGGTTATCATGGCGTTTTTCCTGAAGAAAAGAAACTTGGACAACGATTTATTGTCGATATGATGGTTCTAGTAGATTTGAAAAAGGCCGGAGAAACAGATGAGCTAGAGTATTCAGTAAACTATGGTGAGCTTTTTCAGGTATGCAAGCAAATTGTGGAGGGAGAGCCTTATAAGCTTGTAGAAGCTGTTGCAGAAAAAATTGCAGGGACCGTTTTGAGTCAATTTTCACTTATTTCTGAAGCAACCGTTAAAGTAATAAAGCCAGATCCGCCAATTCCTGGCCATTATCGATCTGTTGCAGTAGAAATTACAAGGAGAAGATAAAAATGGGAAATACAGCATTTATTGGACTTGGGTCTAACATCGGAAACAGGTATGATTATCTATCGAAAGCAGTAAAGCAGCTCGCAAATCATCCGAAAATTAATTTAGTAAATTATTCCTCCATTTATGAAACGGATCCCGTTGGTTATGAGGAACAAGATTTATTTTTAAATATGGTGTTAGAGGTCGAGACTTCTTTGAATGCCCATGAATTACTGGATTATTGTTTAAAAGTAGAATTAGAACTTGGGAGAAAAAGGGAAATTGTTTGGGGCCCGCGAACTATTGACCTTGACATTCTCCTTTATAACCAAGAAAATATTGAAACAGAGAAGCTTATTGTTCCGCATCCACGGATGCTAGAGAGGGATTTTGTCATGATTCCTTTGTCAGAGATAAAACCAGACCTAATTATTCCAAATATAGAAAGACCACTTACAGCATGGATCAATGAATTACCTAACAAAGAAGGAGTCCGAATATGGAAGCGGAAAAATGGGGAAGACGTATTCGAGCCTATCGGAAGCTAAAGGGTTATACACAGGAGAGCTTCGCGAAGGAACTTGGTGTATCAGTCTCGATAATGGGAGAAATTGAAAGAGGGAACCGACTGGCTACAGGTGATTTACTGAAGAAAATTGGTTCCACTTTAAATATAAGCCTGGAAGAATTATCACCAAATGACTAGAAAGGGAGGTGTTGAGAGCATGATAAAAATCGGCAATATAGAATTGAAAAATCAAGTCGTTTTGGCACCGATGGCCGGTGTTTGTAACTCTGCCTTCCGTTTAACGGTGAAAGAATTTGGGGCTGGTCTAGTTTGTGCGGAAATGGTCAGTGATAAAGGAATTGTCCTTAAAAATGAAAAAACGATGAATATGCTTTACATTGACGAACGTGAAAAACCACTAAGCCTGCAAATTTTCGGCGGTGAAAAGAAAACCCTTGTTGAAGCAGCGCAATTTGTAGATAAAAATACAAATGCGGATATTATTGACATTAATATGGGTTGTCCTGTTCCTAAAATCACAAAATGTGATGCTGGAGCAAAATGGCTGTTAGACCCGAATAAAATATATGAAATGGTATCAGCTGTTGTGGATGCTGTTGAAAAGCCCGTAACGGTTAAAATGCGTATGGGCTGGGATGAAGACCATATCTTTGCAGTTAAGAATGCACAGGCCGTTGAAAGAGCCGGCGGACAAGCGGTCGCACTTCATGGCCGTACCCGCGTTCAGATGTATGAAGGAAAAGCGAACTGGGACATTATTAAGGATGTTAAGCAGAATATTAACATCCCGCTTATTGGAAATGGTGACGTACAAACTCCGCAGGACGCAAAAAGGCTGCTTGATGAAACCGGTTGTGATGGAGTCATGATTGGCAGAGCGGCGTTAGGAAACCCTTGGATGATTTACCGTACGGTTCAATTTCTTGAGACAGGTAAACTAATGGGCGAACCATCCGTTCGTGAAAAAATCGATGTATGTATTCTACACCTAGACCGACTAATTGCTCTGAAAAATGAGCATATTGCGGTCAGAGAAATGCGTAAGCATGCGGCGTGGTATTTAAAAGGGGTAAAAGGAAATGGGCAAGCTAGAAATGCAATCAATGAATGTAATACACGCGATCAGTTGGCTGCCCTTTTAAATGAATTGGCTGCAGAAGTTGAAGCGAAGGAAAGTCAAGTTACCGCAGGATAAATTTGACTTTAATAAGCTCTTTTTCTATAATACTTTTGTTTGAGCATAAGGCTGCCAGTGAAATACTGGCAGTTTTTATTTATAAATAATCTTTTTTAATGTCTGAACTGTCAAGTTTGTGTAAAATAATAAAGTATGTAGAAAAAAGCAAATGCACAGGCGTTAATCCGAGGTTTACATAAAAGTCGTAATTGGAGTTGATTAGTATGAGTCAGGAAGAATTAAATGACCAGCTGCAGGTCAGACGTGAAAAAATGAATGATATGCGTGAAAAAGGGTTCGATCCGTTTGGTAAACGTTTTGAACGTTCTCATAATATCAAAGAATTAGTAGAGCAATACGGTGAATTAGAAAAGGAAGATCTAGAAGCGAAAAATATCTCTGTTACACTTGCAGGTCGGATGATGACCAAACGTGGGAAGGGTAAAGCAGGATTTGCTAATATTCAAGACCTAACGGGACAAATTCAAGTATACGTTAGAGTCGATGCGATTGGTGAAGAAGCATATGAGGTCTTTGACTCTTCTGATTTGGGAGACATCATTGGGGTAAATGGAACTTTATTTAAAACAAAGGTTGGCGAGTTATCTGTTAAGGTTCAAAACTATACGTTCTTAACAAAGGCACTTCGTCCATTACCTGATAAATTCCATGGCCTTAAAGACGTGGAGCAGCGGTACCGCCAGCGATATTTAGATTTAATTGTCAGCCAAGAAAGCAGAGAAACCTTTATTACTCGAAGTAAAATTATCCAAGCTATGCGCCGTTATCTTGATAACAATGGTTACCTGGAGGTTGAAACGCCGATGATGCACTCGATTGCCGGAGGTGCGTCAGCAAGACCATTTATCACTCACCATAATGCACTTGATATGGAACTATATATGCGGATCGCAATTGAACTTCACTTAAAACGATTGATTGTCGGCGGACTAGAAAAAGTGTATGAAATTGGACGAGTGTTCCGTAACGAAGGTGTTTCTACCCGACACAACCCAGAGTTTACGATGATCGAGCTATATGAGGCATATGCAGATTATCAAGATATTATGAGTCTGACTGAAAATCTAATTGCGCACATCGCTCAAGAGGTCTTAGGGACCACAACTGTCCAATACGGAGAATATGAAGTCAACCTTAAGCCGGAGTGGAAAAGGTTGCACATGGTTGACGCTATAAAGGAATATACAGGAGTAGACTTCTGGAAACACATGAGCGTTGAAGAGGCTCGCTCGATTGCTAAGGAACATGGCGTAGAAATAACTGAACACATGCTATATGGCCACATCGTCAACGAATTCTTTGAGCAAAAGGTAGAAGAAAAGTTAATCCAGCCTACTTTTATTTATGGCCATCCGGTTGAGATCTCTCCACTTGCTAAGAAAAATGAGGAAGATCCAAGATTCACTGATCGGTTTGAGTTATTTATTGTTGCCCGTGAACACGCTAATGCTTTCACCGAGTTAAATGATCCAATTGACCAAAGGGAGCGTTTTGAAGCACAGTTAAAAGAACGTGAGCAGGGAAATGACGAAGCTCATGAAATGGATGAAGACTTTGTAGAGGCGTTAGAATATGGTATGCCGCCAACAGGAGGTCTGGGAATTGGAGTCGACCGCTTAGTGATGCTGTTAACTAATTCACCTTCCATTCGTGATGTGTTATTATTCCCGTTAATGCGTCATCGATAATAATAGATGAAAAAAAGCACCAGGCACCTGGTGCTTTTTTATTTTATGTATAAAAAGTAAACTGAAAATTATTATTTTAATATATTTGATAAATATGTTGAAAAAGATATTGCACAGTTGAATGAATGGTGGTATATTTATTTTTGTTGTTGCGAGACAGCATGTTTTAAAAAATAATTTTTAAAAAGTTATTGACTTCAGGTTGATAACTTGGTAAGATAATAAAGTCGCCTTTGAGCGATGAATACGAATCGCTCGTTGAACTTATTATAAGAAGAAGTGATTCAGTGATGTAGCTTTGTTCTTTGAAAACTAAACAAACAATAACGTCAACAAACAATTTTT
>NZ_JBALNB010000015.1:0-297422 GCF_036962345.1 Neobacillus vireti | reverse complement strand
TCTCGGCCATCCGCAACTAATTTCGGCACTAATGATTCTATTATATTAATAATTATTGTATGTGATAAAAAGTCCGATTGTCAATATAATTGTCAGAATTTTACTTCAATAATACTTTAGCACAATAGCAAATAAAAGTATCATACTACAAAAAATAGTCCTGCGAATTGCAGGACCATTTATGTGAGTTAACAACTTGCTTACTCTTTTATTCCTTATTTCAGTTTCAACTTCTTTAAAGCATCAGCTAAAGCTGTATTAATTGGCTCTTCTTCTTTGTGTTGGTTTTTCAGATACTTTTGCACCGTACGTTTATCGACTTTACCAGTAGATTCCTTTTTTCGGCGTGCTTCAAAAGCAGATAGTTTCTCACGGTGCCCGCATTTACATGCGAAAATTTGTCCTTCTCCTTCGCCGCGAAGCTCCAGTTTTTTACGGCATTGTGGGCACCGTGCATTTGTAACTCGCGACACATTTTTCCGATGTCCACATTCGCGGTCTTGGCATACCAGCATTTTTCCTTTTTTCCCATTTACCTCAAGCATTGGTTTTCCACAGTCCGGGCAATTTTTCGTAGAAATATTGTCGTGTTTGTATTTTTTACCGCTTGCCTTAATTTCTGATACAATTTCTTTTGTATAATTCTTCATTTCACCGATAAATACTTCTTTTTTCAGCTTGCCATGAGCAATTTGATCAAGCTTTTGCTCCCATTCCGCAGTCAATATTGGAGATTTTAGTTCTTCTGGCACTAAATCCAGCAATTGACGGCCTTTAGAAGTAGGATGAATGTCTTTACCACGCTTTTCGATTAAAAATGAATTGAATAGCTTTTCAATAATATCAGCACGGGTCGCAACCGTCCCTAAACCGCCCGTTGATTTTAAAGTATCAGCAAGCTTTTTATCCTGAGTTTCCATATACTTCACGGGATTTTCCATTGCTGATAATAAAGTTGCCTCTGTAAATCGTGCCGGCGGTTTTGTTTGACCTGATGTTTGTGCAATTAGACTTACGTTTAATGTATCGCCTTTTTCAATACGCGGCAGAATCTGTTCTTTCAGATCATCACTTTCATCATCATCTTCCAAGTGATTATTGTAAACCTCTTTCCAGCCATTTAATAAAATCGTTTTTCCTCTAGCAACAAAGTTTTCTTCACCGATTTTTGCACGAAGCGTTAATTGTTCATACTCAAATGCGGGGAATAAGACAGCCAGGAATCTTTTAACAACCAAGTCATAAATTTTCCGTTCTTTATCTGTAAAAGCAGAATAGTTCACATATCCCTCGGTTGGTATGATCGCATGATGATCGGATACCTTGCTATCATCTACAAACGATTTGGATACCTTAATCGGCTTTTTTAAAATTTTACTTGTCAATAAACGATATTCACCAATCCCGCAGGCTTTTAGGCGTTCCGGAATGGTAGGAACAATATCTGATGAAATAAAACGTGAATCTGTACGAGGGTACGTTAACACTTTATGCTGTTCATAAAGCTTTTGCATAATATTCAGCGTTTCCTTAGCAGAGTACCCGAAAATTTTATTGGCATCACGCTGTAATTCTGTTAGATCATAAAGCCCTGGAGAGAAGGACTTCTTTGGCTTCCTTTCAATCTCCGTTACAATGGCATTTTTTGTCCCCAATTTTTTAACAATCTCATCCACGATCTCTTTATTAAAATTGCGGCTGTTTCCTTTTGCGTCCTGCCAAGTAAGTTTCAATTTATCGGTGGTCTGTGCCTCAATCCCGTAATAGCTTTGTGGTTTGAAGTTTTTGATTTCGTCCTCACGTGCTGCAATGATTGCCACGGTCGGAGTTTGGACACGGCCACAGTTAAGTTGAGCGTTGAATCGAGTTGTTAACGCACGGGTTGCATTCAGACCGATATACCAATCGGCTTCTGATCGTGCAACAGCTGAAGCAAAAAGATTCTCATAGGCTTTACCCGGCTTTAAGTTCGCAAAACCATCTTTAATGGCCTTATCCGTAACAGAAGAAATCCAAAGACGTTTTATCGGCTTGTTTATCTTCGCTTTTGAAATAATCCACCGGGCGACTAATTCTCCTTCACGACCACTGTCTGTTGCGATGATAATCTCTCCTACATCAGAACGAATCAATTGGCTTTTTACCGAATGAAACTGCTTTCCTGTTTGCTTAATCACTACAAGCTTTAATTCATTAGGCAGCATTGGTAAATCTTCTAATTTCCATGTTTTATACTTGTCATCATATACTTCAGGGTCGGCAAGTGTAACTAAATGCCCTAGTGCCCAAGTAACGATATACTTATCTCCTTCTAAAAAACCATTTCCTTTTTTATTACAATTTAATACCCGTGCAATGTCACGAGCAACAGATGGCTTTTCAGCTAATACAACGCTTTTTTTCACTTTATTTTTACACCCTTTCAGAATTACCCTTAACCATTAATATAGCATACAATTAATTAAATCATGAAAGGTTTACGAAAGATGTATTAGAGCATTCAGATGTACCTATTTTTTTCTTGTATATTCCTATACGAGGATAGTATGATGTATTAGCTATCATACATAATTGTTTCGGAGGTACAAAATGCGGATTAGAGATTGGGATCCGAATTTAAAAGTTCGCTTATTTAGTGAAGCGATGATGAACATTACGTTTTGGATGTTCTTCCCGTTTTTGACGATTTATTTCGCTGAAGAATTCGGTAAAAATAAAGCTGGCTTTTTGTTGGTGTTTTCGCAGATTTTTTCAGTTATCGCCAATCTTATGGGGGGATATTGTGCGGATCGCTTTGGGCGGAAAAGAATGATGGTTATCTCAGCCATTGGACAAGGTCTTTCTTTTTTAGCTTTTGCCTTTGCGAGCTCACCTTGGCTTCAGTCCCCTTGGGTAGGTTTTGTTGCATTTAGTATTGCAGGAGTTTTCGGCTCGTTTTATTGGCCCGCTAGTCAAGCAATGGTGGCGGATGTTGTGGACGAAAAGGATCGAAGCAGCGTATTTGCTATTTTTTACACCTCGATCAATATTGCGGTTGTTATTGGACCTATTTTAGGTGCTATTTTTTATGTCAATTACCGATTTGAACTTTTAGTTGTTGCAGGAATTGTATGTATTTTACTTGGATTAATTTTAGCAAAATGGACGAGGGAAACGGCACCGATTCAAAAAGTGGAAGCTGTCTGTGCAGATCGAAAATGGTACTACTTTTTACAAAATCAGGTAAAGGATTACGCATTGATTATAAAAGATAGGACCTTTCTTCTTTTTATTATTGCGGGTGTATTAGCTGGACAGACGTTCATGCAATTGGACTTGTTATTTCCTGTTTATATGAAGGATGTAATCGATTTTCAAACCCTATTCTCAATTGGCGATTGGGAATTTACCGTTAAAGGAGAGCAGGCCTTTGGATTAGTACTCGCAGAAAATGGTCTGCTCGTTGCCTTATTAACCGTTGCGGTAACAAAATGGATGAGCACGTTCAAAGAACTGAATGTATTTGTCCTATCTTCTGTTGTATACGCCATTTCCATAGTACTTTTTAGTCAAACCCATTGGATTTGGGGATTTATCGTGGCGATGGCGGTTTTCACTTTTGCGGAATTAATGGGGGCTGGAATTCAACAAAGTTTTGTTTCCAAGCTTGCACCAGAGCATATGCGAGGACAATATTTTGCTGCTGCTAGTTTACGATTCACCATTAGTAGGACGATAGCTCCATTATCAATTCCAATGACTGTTTGGATAGGATATGAGTGGACATTTTTTGTTTTAACCATACTTGCTTTAGCAAGTGCCGGGTTGTATTGGCTTATGTTTTATTCATTTGAAAAAAAACCTGCAGTTGGATCCTAAATAGGATCCTTTTTTATGTCAAACAGCTTTCAAAAGTTGTAACAAAATGTTCACAATTACCTCTTTTACTATTATAATTAAGGTGTAAATATTTCCTACTTATAAGGATGGTGGTACTGGTGGAAGTTTCACAATTCATGTCTCCCACTTCTTGGTCAGGTATTCTTACATTTTTAGTTTTATTTTCAGCTGGAGTCTATCTAAATATAAAAGTTTATGGCAGCAAGTTAAAGTAGAGATTACATCCCTACTATTTTTTTGTCTATTTTTTGAGCACAACTGTTATCAGTATCTTTTTAACTGTATAAAAGCTAAAATATAAATGGAAGATTTTGAAAAGGAGACAAAAATATGAGCGAATTTCAAAAGAACCTTGAGAAATATGCTGAGCTTGCCGTTAAGGTTGGTGTCAACATTCAAAAAGGTCAAACCTTAGTTGTCAATGCTACGTTAGACGCTGCAGAATTAGTTCGTTTAGTCGTAAAAAGCGCCTATGAAACAGGTGCACAGAACGTCATCGTTAACTGGAATGATGATGTTGTATCTAGAACAAAATACGAATTAGCTCCAGATGAAGCTTTTACTACATACCCTGAATGGCGTGCGAAAGAACAAGAAGCTTTGGTTGAGCAAGGTGCAGCGTTTATGGCGATTGTTTCCTCAAGCCCTGATTTATTGAAAGGCATAAATCCAGAGCGGATTTCTAACTTCCAAAAAGCAGCTGGAACGGCATTGGCTAAGTATCGTCAAGCTGTTCAATCTGACAAAGTTAGCTGGACAGTAATTGCTGCTCCATCCCCTGCATGGGCTGCAAAAGTATTTCCTGACGCACCGAGTGACAAACAAGTTTCATTACTTTGGGATGCCATCTTTAAATCTGTTCGCGTAGATACGGATAATCCAGTGGCAGCTTGGAAAAAGCATGATGAAACGTTACATGAGAAAGTTAGCTATTTAAATGAAAAGCGCTATAAAAAACTTCACTACACTGCTCCTGGTACAGATTTGACGATTGAACTTCCAAAAGACCATATTTGGGTTGGTGCGGGCAGTGTAAATGAAAATGGTTTTGAGTTTATGGCTAATATGCCAACGGAAGAAGTCTTTACGGTTCCCTATCGTACAGGTGTAAATGGAACCGTGGCAAGCACAAAGCCTCTAAGCTATGGAGGAAATATTATCGATCGTTTCTCCATTACCTTTGAAAACGGAAGAATTGTTGATTATAAGGCGGAGGAAGGGGAAGAAGTCTTAAAGCGCCTTATCGAAACAGATGAAGGTTCGCATTACCTTGGTGAAGTCGCACTTGTCCCTTATAACTCACCAATATCACAATCAAATGTCCTATTCTATAATACTTTGTTTGATGAAAATGCTTCTAACCACCTAGCAATTGGCAGTGCCTATGCTTTCTGTATCGAGGGCGGAAAGAAGATGTCTCCTGAAGAATTAAAAGAAAACGGACTAAACGAAAGTATTACTCATGTTGATTTTATGATTGGTTCCGAGGAAATGGACATTGACGGTATTACGGCTGATGGAAAATCAGAACCAGTATTTAGAAACGGTAATTGGGCTTTTTAAATGGTATAATAAAAAGAGCAGCTTCGTTTTAAGAAGCTGCTTTTTACTGATTTTGTTAGAATCAAAACATGGAGGTTTCTTGTATGTTAAATGAATTTAAGAAGTTTGCGATGAGAGGGAATGTCATTGACCTTGCAGTCGGTGTGATTATTGGCGGGGCTTTCGGAAAAATTGTTTCCTCTCTTGTGGCAGATATTATTATGCCAATCATTGCAATGCTCGTTGGAAGGGTTGATGTTGCGGAACTTGCTATTGGATCAGTCAAATATGGGGTATTCCTCCAATCCATTATCGATTTCTTAATCATTGCTTTTTCAATATTTTTGTTTATAAAATTCCTTTCTCGTTTTAAAAAGAAGGAAGAAGAAGTCAAAGTAGAGGTTAAAATGGACAAGCAAGAGGAACTTCTTTCTGAAATAAGAGATTTATTAAAAGCAGAAAAAGAATTTTCTAGAAAAAATGAAACATCTTGACCTTTTGTTCGTATATTCTAGATATAAATATATTTTAGAGGTGAAGAAAATTGTACGCACAAACATCTACTGAATTTTTACCTTCTGTTATCAGGACGTTTGCTCTTTCACTTGCCATCGCCTTCGTCGGGACTATGGCGGGTACCTTTGTACCACCGGCATTATTTTTGCCATTAGCCATTTTTGAATTTGTACTATTGATGATTGCCTTTTTCTTTAGACGGAGAAAAGCTATTTCTTATACTTTCTTGTATATCTTTACCTTTATTTCAGGAGTTACCTTATATCCAATTGTATCTTATTATGCGTTGACGGCTGGAGCCAATGTGGTGATGATGGCTTTTGGGACTACTACTGTCGTATTTACGGGCGTAGCGATTTATGCTACTAAATCCAAACGTAATTTTTCTTTTTTAGGCGGATTCTTACTTGCAGCGCTGCTCGCTTTAGTTGTAATTTCCATTTGGCATATTTTCATGCCGTTAAGTTCGACAGCTATGCTGGCCTTCTCGTTTATCGGTGTAGTGGTTTTCAGCGGCTTCGTCCTATATGATTTCAATCGGATGAAGCATTATGGTGTAAGTGCGGAAGAAGTTCCATTGATGGCGTTGAATTTATACCTAGACTTTATCAATCTATTTGTAAGTATTTTACGTATCTTTGGTATTCTATCAAGTAAAGACTAAAGCCGGGTGATTGCACCCGGCTTTTCTTATGCCAAATATTGAAGTTTCGGTTTTAGCTGTTCTTTTCCCCTTTTCATTCTTGTTTTAACTGTTGAAATGGGGAGATTGCTTTTATTAGAAATTTCCAATAGTGTAAGGTCTTTAAAATAGTATAGAAAGATAGCAGACTTATATATTTCTGGTAAAGACATTACACTTTCCTCCATTTTTTTAACAGAATATTTTTGGAGAATTTCTTCTTCTGGAAGAGGCGGCGCTTCGACTATGGAAGCGTAGGAGTATACCTCTTCCTGCCAAAATTTCTTTGCCTTATTTTCCTTTCGCCAATAATCACGACATTTATTTCCTGCTATCGTATATAACCAATTTTTTATTTTGTCTGGTTCCTTAATCGTATGAATGGCCAAATAGGCGGATGTTAAAACCTCTTGGTAAAGATCCTCGGCAAGTTCTTTATGTCTGACTAAAGAAAAAATATAATGATAAATCATTTTTCCATGTACATTCACTATTTCTTCAAATGAATCTAACATTCTATCCCGCATTTTTCGAAACCTACTTTCCTACTAACTCTTCTTACATGAATAGACGGAATAAACATGCTTAACCCCTACACCATCAAATTGATTTTCTTAATTATTTTTCTGGATGACACCTTTCATTAGAATAGAAACTCCAATTTTTTTGCAGATCGTTAAATAATGCAATAAAGCCAATAAAACAGATCCGGTGTTCATGGCGATAATCACACCTTCCATTCTCCATTCCGGACGTGGCGCAAGGATAATAATAATCGCAAAGGAAACAATGGTGGACCAAATGCCATGGATAAACGTTTCCTTAATAAGTCCCAACCCAATTAAAATTGCCTGCATCGGCATGACAAAAAAGTGGAAGAGAAAAAATGGCCATAGCATTTGTAAATAAACTGCAGCTGTAGAAGATTCAAAGAATATCGATGTTAGCTGAGGGGCAAAAACATAGAAAGCAACCATCGCTGGAACTCCGTAAAGAAAGGTAAGCATCATTACTTGTGATAGCATTTTTTGTAATGTGGTGTAATCTCTCAACGAAAACGTCTTTGAAACAGCTGGTATTAAAACCGTCATGAGGGAGTGGGCGATAAAGGCAGGAAAAAATCCAATTGAAGCAGCAACACCCATTAGCATTCCAAAATGCTCGGTGGCAATGGTATCAGAAAGTCCAGATTTGACCAGTGCGACCTTAATTAAAAAGGGTTGGATCGCCCCCGTTAACGCTGAGAATAACCGCAGTCCAGTGGTTGGTGCCGAGACAGCCAATAAACTTTTTCGGACAGCCTTACGATTTAGATTGGAGAAGGGCATCCGTTTTAGCTGTTGGAATTGAATGATTAATGTATAGCATAAATAAAGAAACACGGCGATTTCACTGCCTATAAACGATGCAATTGCAATGAGTACCGAGGCTTCTGAGTCAAACTGAAAGAAACGAAATAAAAGAAATAATAATACTAGCTGAATTGATTTTCTTATGAAATTAGCAATGGCGATTTTCCCCATCTGGTGCCTTCCCATAAAATATCCCCGTGCGACAGAGGTAAAAGAAATAACGGGAATTAAAAAGATAATTAACCATCTGGTATAAGGATGGTAACCATCAAAAACAGAGATAAAAGGCATGAGTATGACCGCCAGCAGCAATAGGCTGCTTGTAAAAATGATGGTAATGGTAATTGCATGATAAAGAATATTTCGATGAAACTTTTCCTCTTTCTCCGCAACAAACTTAGAAATCGAAACTGGCAGTTCGAAGCTCGATAAAAGTACGAGTAAATAAATGGATGGCAGGATAGACATATATAAACCTAGGCCATGCTTACCCAATTCTTTTGCAAGAATTAAATTCACTAAAAACTCAACACCTTCTCCTAAGAAAGCAGAAAGTGCCAAAAATAATATCCCTTTGTAAAAGATAGCCATAACGAACTCCCCTTTAGAACAAATCTCACTTTTATAAACCTATGAGACAAGTTCTAAGATTAGTAGGGAGAATTAAAAAAAGCATAAAAAAAAGGGCACTTTGCCCTTTCTAAACAGTTTTTGTTATCGTCTGTTTTCTAACTCCCCACGTCATAAATAGAATGACAACAACTAACAATAGTTGTGGTAAAGTGGTTTCCCATGTAGGGTACAATCCAATCCAATCAACAAACGGGAAGTTAATAACTGTACTCGTCGAAAAAACCTTAGAAATCTGTAAAGCGTGGATACTAATTCCTAGCATTTTAAATGCTAAGAAATAAATTACAAAGGTTGCCACTTTAAAAAATACATGAATTGGTATTTTTACACTGTAGTAAATAATCGTAAAGCCGAAAATAGCTAAAATGATTACTGCTAGAATAATCCCCATAACAAGCTGCTGCATGCTTGTATACGGTGTTATTCCGGTGTAAAAAATAATCGTCTCTGCCCCTTCCCGGAAAACCGAAAGAAAACTGATTATGGCAAATGAAAAGAGGCTTCCTTTTGCAATGGCTTGTTGCATCTGCTGCTTTACATACTTATTCCAATTTTCAATACTAGATTTTTTATGAAGCCATGCCCCAACGGATAACATCATAACCACAGCCAAGATACCCGTTATTCCTTCAATATATTCTCGACTTGAAGCTGCAGTAATCTTAGAGAAAATAATATTGATAAGAACGGCAAGTAATGCACTTGCTATGATTCCACCTGCCACTCCTGCCCAAATCCATTTCTGTTGAGATGACTGACCCATTTTCTTTAAAAAGGCAAGTAAGGTTGCAATGATTAATAATCCTTCTATCCCTTCCCTTAATAAAATAAGTGCAGAATCCCAAAATGAATAATTGGTTTTACTAATTAATGGTTCTAATTTCATATTTAAATCCTTAACTATAGCCAATGCCTTTGAACCATCCACCTTATCAGAACTTAGAATACTGATAGCTGTTGGTATTTTTGTTTCAATCTCACTATATAACTTACTGTCTCTCGTTTGTACTTCCCCTTCAACGATTGGCCAAATGTTGAGGATGTCATTTAAATACTTAATAGAACTCTTATAATCTTTATTGGCAATCTCTTTTTCTGTCTTCTTTAATAGCGTGGAAAGGTCTGGTAAAGAAAAATCACCTTTAACCTGGTTCGAAAATTTACCGGCTAAAAAGTTCTCCACTTCTTGTGTTAATTTAGCTACATTCGTTTCAGCCTTTTTTAGATCTACAGGGTTTTGAGTAATTGAAATTCGGATTAAAGCCATGTATTTTTCAATATTCCCGTAAGAAGCAATACTTTCATCATGGACGATTTTTTCCGAAACATTCCATTGATCCATTAGTGTTTGATACTGGATCTTTATATTCGCTATATTCCCATCTAAAATAGCTCCGTTCAGATTCTCTAGGAGCGGGAGCAATTTCTTGATTTTGACTGTTTGTTTTGTTCGATCTACAGGGTTCTGTTCTGTATCATACTTTACCAGGGAACTTGATAATGCTGAGATACTATTATAAAGCATCTCTTCTTCTACTTCCCCTTTTGCTAGTATATTTTGAACCTTTTCCAAATCTTGATTAACCGATTTTGCCTGTTCACTATTAGGATTCTTGATTTTCATCCATTCCTTAGCAAACTGTTCAATGTTATTCGAAACCGTTTCTTGATCACCTGATTTCACTTTCATTAAACTATCGCCAATTAGTACAAACAGCTCGTCATGATTTTCTGCTGCGGCCACCTGGTGGGCAGTTTGAAAAATAATGAATAAAGATATAAGTAATATAAAGGGCTTCCATAACATTTGCATCTATCTCTCTCCTCTATAATAGGAAAAACATTACATAAAGAGTGTCTCTCCTATAAAACCTCCCTGTTTCGTTCCTGGTAAACAGGCGAAAAGGGCGCTGCCTCGATGTGAAATATATTCATTCAACTTATCCATTTTTGAAAGTCTCTTTTGTATTGGAATGAATTGTTTACTTGGTGTACGTTGGAAACTTAAGAAAAGTAGACCTGCGTCAAAACTCCCCGTCTTCAGATCCATTCCATTTGAGTAAGAATACCCTCTGCGGAGAATTTGCTGCGATCCATCTCCATGTGATAACCGAACATGCGAATCTACAGGGGTTGTATCTTCCCCGTTTGGTTGCTTGTGGTTTAAATCTAGTTTATCAAATTCATTTTTTTTCCCAAAAGGTGCACCACTTTCACGATATCTTCCAAAGGTATTTTCCTGTTCCTTTAAATTGGTACGATCCCAGACTTCAATAAACATTTGGATTCTTCGAACAACAAGATAACTGCCGTTCTGAAGCCAATTCGGTCCATCACCTGGCTGAACCCAAACATGTTCATTCATCTGTTTTTCACTTTTTACATCAGGGTTGACCGTTCCATCCTTGAAGCCAAACAGATTTCTAGGTGTTCCTTCTTTTGCATCTGCCTGCTTCGTTCGCTGAAATCCTGGCTGTGCCCATCTTAAAACAGCCTTTCCCCTCGCAATTCGAATTAGGTTTCTTACCGCATGAAATGCTACTTGCATATCATCCGCACAAGCCTGAATACATAAATCTCCTCCAGTCCATTCCTCTTCTAATGCATCGAAGGAAAATGCGGGAAGGTCTACTAATTCCTTAGGCTGCTTAACTTTTAATCCAAACCGGTCTTGGTTGTCCTTTATAAAAAGACTAGGACCGACCCCAAAAGTAATCGTTAAATTAGAGGCTGATAATCCCTCCGCCTCTCCCGTATCTTTTGGCGGAAGAAATTCATTACTAGAGAGTTCCCCGATTGGTTTACCCTCAGACATTAATGCTGCAGCCTGCGTCCATTCTTTAAAAAGGGTTATTAAATCTTCTTTTCTAGAAGTTGTCACATCCAGGGCAGCAAAATAAACATGGTTTTGTGGTTTTGTCGTAATTCCACTTTGGTGCTTTCCATAAAATGAAACAACGTCACTCACCTTCGCACTTGATGCCTTCCCTTCTGTAATAGACAACAATCCTCCTAGTCCAGAGGCACCGATTAGAATCCCTGCACCACCAACTCCAGCTGTTTTCAAAATATCCCTTCGTGAAATTTTCTTCCCTTCAAGAGATTCCCCTTCAATGATGTACTCATTCTTAGACATCTATAATGCCTCCGTTACAATACCAATTTGCGAAAGTGGTTCAGCGAGCGCATCAATTGCTTGACTAAGTTCCTTTACCTCAGCTTCCGACAGATTCGTATAGACCTTGTATCCTCCATTATTTTTATGCTTATTTAATAAGCTAAAAACGTCATCGAAGCGACTTTGAATTTCCTTAGAAAGTTCCTCATCCTTCTTCTTTAACGCAGGATTTAAAAGTTGGAAAATTTTGTCCGCACCTTCTACATTCGCAGCAAAGTCAAATAAATCAGTATGAGAATAGCGATCCTCTTCACCTGTCACTTTTGAAGTAGATACTTCATTTAAGAGGTCTACCGCCCCTGTAATTAATAGGTCAGGCGTAACTTCGACTGTATCTACCTTTGCTCGTAAAAGATTTACGTCTTTCATCAGCTGATCTGCATATTGTTCATAACCAGTAGTTGTGTTTTCGACCCATAATCCTTTCTCAATGCGGTGGTAGCCTCCCCATTCATCCTCTGGGACATCGCCTTCACGCGCATCAATTTTCGGATCAAGTTCTCCGAACACTTCAGCTATCGGTTCTGCACGCTCATAGTGCACTCTTGACGAGGCATATAGTGCTTTAGCTTCATCTACATCTCCATTTTTTACTGCTGTTGTAAATGCCTCAGTTGCCTTTACAAATTCTTCAATTTCTCCTATAGCATACTTTCGGTATTCATCCGTTACTCCAGAAAATGAATCAGACACAGAATTCTTTGATTCATTTGCCGTCTCCTTGGCTGAATTTTCATTTGAATTAGCACAACCAAATAATAGACTGCTAGACAATAATAAACTTCCCGAAACTTTTAATAATTTCATATGTAAATGTCCCCCATCACCAATAATGATAATCATTCTCGTTAGTATCATATCAGTAATTGATAATGGTTTTCAATAGTTAATTTAAAAAAACTTTCCAACTATTCAGATTGGAAAGTTTTTTGGGTTATTTTATTAACGCGTGTTTAAATGCATAAATGACTGCTTGTGTACGGTCTTGGACGTTTAGTTTACTTAGTATATTACTGACATGGGTTTTGACGGTTTTTAAGGCGATGAATAATTCATCTGCAATATCTTGATTGGTTTTGCCCTCAGTCATCAACAGGAGGATTTCCATTTCTCGGGTGGTGAGTTCTTCATGTGGCAGTTGTTGATGTTTCTGGCGCATTTTAACCATCATTTTCCCCGTAACTTCAGGCTCAAGAACCGACTGACCATGATATGTAGCGCGGACAGCATTCGCAATTTCATCTGCTTTTGAGGTTTTAAGCATATAACTGGTGGCGCCTGCCTCTAGTGCAGGGTAAACTTTTTCATCGTCCAAAAAGCTTGTGACAATGATTACCTTCGCTTCGGGCCAGTTTTCAATGATTTTTCTTGTTGCTTCAATACCATCCATTTCCTTCATGACTAAATCCATTAAAATAATATCAGGCCTCAGTTCAAGTGCCAGCTCCACTCCCCTTTTTCCATCAGCAGCCTCACCCACGACTTCAATGTCTGGCTGTGCGGATAAAAATGCAGAAACACCAATACGCACCATCTCATGATCATCAACAAATACTACTCTAATCATCTACACCATCTCCATTTTTGATAACCGGTACCTTCACTTCGAGCCGCGTACCCTTACTTTTTACACTAACCACCTTTAACGTGCCTCCAACTTCAAGCGCTCGCTCGTGCATATTCTGCATACCATAAGAACCAGCCTTCATGTTATCGACTTCAAAACCAATCCCATCATCAACAATTCTTAAAATGACAAGGTCATCCCGCTTTATTAATAACACTTCTAGTTTGTTCGCTTTCGAATGCCGAAGTGTGTTTGATACAGACTCTTGAAGAATGCGGAAAAGATGATCTTCTATTCCCTTATCAAGTGGAAATTCTTCTGTTTTCCATTTAATTTCCATTGTTACTTTCTGTGATAATTCGATTAATAACTCTTCAATTCCTTCTTGAAGTGTTTTATTTTTTAAGGCAACTGGACGTAAGTGAAGAAGTAAGGCTCTCATTTCAAGTTGGGATTGATGGATCATTTCTTCCACCATTTTTAACTGCTTTGCTTCTCTATCATCTTCACTAGAACTTTGTTTTGTTGTATTAATGGCGGACATCATCATAGAAGCAGCAAATAATTGTTGACTAACGGAGTCATGTAATTCACGTGCGAGTCTATTTCGCTCTTGTTCAATAATTTCTTGAATCCTGGCTTCTTGATCCTCAACTTTTTCTGTAGCCAATCGTTGGGAAAGCTTAGCTTGTTCAGCCATTTGCCTGCCTATTCGGTCAATATACTCTGCAATCCCTTGCATTTCAGAGAGGGTCGGTTTTCCTTCTGAAGCAGTCTGTCTCCCCTGCTCTAAATGGTGTAAAGAATGTTCAACAGATGTGAGCTGTCTTCTCCAAAAAAAGCCTGAAATGATTCCTAGTACTATTCCCACGGCAATGCTGAATGCCGGTATAAAAATCACAAAAGGAATATCCATAAAATCTCGATTCCATAATTCCGACCAATCGGAAATGGGAAATACAAAGAGATACGCCCCAGTAACACCCAAAGCAAGAATGAGTGAAAAGCCGACGTTCCAAAGTATCTGCCTTTGGACAGCGCTCATATGCGGCTCACCTCTAAATTCCCCACCAGCAAGGATGTGAAGATTTTAACCTTTTGCTCTGCTTGCTCATAGCCTGCTGTCTTAAGATGGAATGCTTGGTTAAAAACCTGAGGCTGATGATGATCAAAAACAGTAGTAGAACCAACCACACATGAGTGATGAACGCTAACTTCTATTTCATAGGGCACTTGAATTTGGATATTACCAAAAACATTGCGAATAAAGATGACTGTTTCACCTTTTGGTAAAACCGTATAACTAAGGTCAATGATGTTATCACCAATTCCAGTGTGAATGTTAATGTCGTTCCATTCATAAACACTGTTTGGTGTTTTTTGCTGACCAAATAATATATTCTCAAAGAGCGGCTTGCTCTTAATAAGTGTCTCTTCCAGTTGTACCTGTTCAGATTCCTTTATATCAAAAGCAATTTTATTAGGATTCTTTTTCGAATTAGAATATTGAATAATTAAGTGAAGTAAAATGGCCAGAAGTAAAAATTTAAAGGTCATCATACTAAAAACACTAATAACTAAAAAGATCATTCCGGCAAAGAAAAGGTATTTTCCCCTCTTTTTCCCTGACTTTTTCCGACCGTAATAGATCATTGCAAAAGATAAGAAAAGGGAGAAAATCAGACCACTGTTGAAAAATAGGATTTCTAGCAGCAGAACGACAATCCCAATGATGACCAGCCATCCCGTATAATCACTTTTCGCATTTTTTAACATTCGGCCCCCCTCCCTTTTATTAGTGTTTAGTCTAAAAAGGTACAGCATACTGCACCTCTTTTAGAATACCATGTTTTAGTTATTAAATGGACTTGCTTTCTTCTAATTTCATTTCTTTTTCTAATTGAGCAATCCTTGCATCAATTGTATCACGGTAGTATGAGCTATTTACTTGATGCTCTAAACGATCTAGGTAATTGTCAATTTCCTGAAAATGAGAGGATGCCTTATTAGAATCAGTATTTGAATCTAAAACCTGGTTCATCCGATGATTGGCTCGTGTTACATTCTCACGTCCCATTAATTCTAAGCGGCGAATATGCATATCTTTTAGCTTGTGCTTCATTTCCTCATATTTTCTTTCTAATTCTCCAAGTTCATTTTTTACTTGCTCAAGAGAAGCAGCAAGGCGTTCTACACGATTAGAGTATTGCTGATGTTCTGCTGAAGCAAACTCATAAAGTTCCATTTCTCCTGCTTTAGAAGCGATTTCTGCTTGATACTTCCTTTTTCCTGCTAACTCCACAGCTTGAGAGTATTCTCTAGTGAATTCATCTTTCAAAGCGTATTGACGTTCTAAGAGCTTTCTTACCTTTTCTGTCTCTTGCTCACATTGACGAAGGTATTGGTTGAGAAGGGCAATTGGATTTTTCTTTTCCTTTTGATCAACTGCCTCATGTAAATCAGCCATGATGGTATCCTTAATTCTTGTAAATAAGTTTGTCATTTTGCTTCTCTCCTTTGATTAATGTTTGTTTTTGTAAAGTTCGTTGTTAAAATCTTAAAGCCGATTTTAACGTGCAAATAGTTATTTTACGCTTAAGAATTTAGTTTGCTGGCGCTTTTCTTATTAAATTTTTGCAATTTTATAGGGTAACAGCGACAGACATTAAATTTCTTTATAAAATGCAACAAAGTATAAGAAAAGAGCCTTAATTAATGTTTGTTTAGTTCATTCCATTGTTTTTCAAAATTTACAAATGGGTCAGAATCCTCTTTTACAACAGTCCTTTTGCTGCTATTCCAGTTTTTATAAACAAGATAAAGTACATAGGCAGCAAGTACACCAATAATTGCAGGAGCATTATGGATGGAAGCCATTAGGACAAAAAAAACAATTATCCCAAGTAAAATCTTTCCTCCTGTTGATTCGGCCTTTAAAAACTGCTTGAAAATGAAATACAAAACCGCGATTCCAACTAGCAGCCCTATCATGGGACCTATTGTTGAAAGCAATATGATGGCTGCAACTCCACCAGCTACAAGTAAACCAAATTTCTTCATTTTGTTTCCTCCTTTCTTTATCTTGATTTCATCTTACCTTTATTACGATTTTCCTATAACGACCCAGCGCTTGATTTTCTTCTCGGTCTTGAGACGTAGAAAGGGTCAGCCCCTAATAGGAACTGACCCTTCACGTGTTTATTTGGAGATGAACATTTGTGTCCAATAATGTCTTTGCGATCCGCCTTTCGCATAACCAACACCGATATGCGTATAATTTCCACTCAATATATTGGCGCGGTGACCTGAGCTGTTCATCCAAGCCTGAACTACTTCCTGTGCCGTCGTTTGTCCTGCAGCAATATTTTCTGCTGCTGCACGATAGGCAATACCAAAGTTTTTCATCATGGTAAATGGACTTCCATAGGTCGGACTTGTGTGGCTGAAATAGTTTTTATCCCGCATATCCATGGATTTATAACGGGCTACCCTGGAGAGCTCCCAGTCTTGTGTTAATGGCCTTAACCCATGTTTTGCACGTTCTTGATTCGTTAATTGAACAACTTGGCTTTCAATGCTTTTTGTTGCGTCAAAACTAGGAATCGTAACCTTATCTCCTGGATATATCAAGTTTGGATTCCTAAATTGGGGATTTGCTGAGATAATTTCAGTTATCCCAACTTGGTAACGAACTGCGATCTTCCAAAGTGTATCCCCAGACTGAACAGTATGTATTTGCTGGGCAAATGAAACACTTGGAATACAAATAAGTGAAAGTAAAAACAGTAGACTTATCCAAAATGATTTTTTCATTTTACACCTCCTCCGATATATATTTTTGATTTAAAGCTCAAAATATACAGATGGAAAATTTTTAATTGAAATACCGGAGGAGAAAATGTGAGAGATATTTCGTGGATGACCTATGTCATGTTAATTCTAGCGAGTTATCGTTTAACCCATTTAATTGTTTTTGACAAAATTACTGAATTTATCCGTAAGCCTTTTATGAAAAAGGTTCAAGTAGAAACAAATCATGGAATGGTAACCAAAGAGGTACCGAAATCAATGTTTGGGTATTTATTAAAATGTTACTGGTGTGCTGGCGTTTGGAGTGCCATCTTCCTTGGTGGCGGATACCTGCTATTTCCACGGATAACCTTTGTGATTATTTTAATTTTCTCGATTGCCGGCGGACAATCGATCATTGAAACGTTTGTAGGGGTTAATATAAAAAAAGTAGATTATTATACGGAACTTGAAAAGAAGGAGTAAATAAAGACTCCCCCTTTGCATATAAATTAGAAAAGCGTAAGGCGACTGTTATTGGCTTGTGACCGAGAAAAAAGCGATTTATCCTTTTCCCTCGAGCTGATGACGCCTGGAGCTGGACAATACAAAGGGGGGATTAGCATGGCTGAATGGTGGGTTACTACCATTGGGTTTGTCATCTGTCTTGGTTTTGTTGGAGGCACTATGATTTATTTTTTAAGAGGAACACTTAACTCTGAAGACTCCACCCGTATTGATCCGGTAAAGAAGGATGTTGATTAACATAAGAAGGATAGGGTAAAAACCGTAATGGGTTCTGATTCCTGCGCACTAAGTCAAAAATGTATATGGAAAAGACCATCAATTTAGAATTTGATGGTCTTTTTTTGTGGTATTCGAAGGGGGATTGTCATTTTCTAGCAGGGATGGATAATTTACCATTTATAGTGAAAGTATAGAAACATACAAACTGGTTTTTGAGGAGGGTTGGAAATGAAAACCCGTATTCCTATTCCAATAAAAAAATTAGTACAAGATAAACAAAATGAAAAAATGCTTAAACAGCAAAAGAATCATAATCAAAGTGGATCTCCGAACGCAACTCAAGATATAAATCAAGTTCAAAAACAGTCGCAAGACCAAAGCCAATCTTTAAAAACCCAGAAAAGTATCGATATTTCATTGAACCTTAAAGAGAATATTGATTATATAAAAACAACAGTTGGAAATAGTACAGACATTGTCATAAGGGAATTTGAGGCTGGTCATAATGGCGAAATCAAAATTGCCATTATTTTCACAGATGGATTAACGAATTCTTCCGAGCTTCAAGATTTTGTTCTTAACACACTTATGTATGAAATTCGAAATGCAGAGCTGGATTTTCTGGTTAGCGATCAATCAAATCTGTTTAGTTTGATAAAAGCCCATTCTCTTCCTGTCGCAGGGTTGAGTGATATCAATGATTTTCAGAAGCTCTATCTGCAGTTGTTATCCGGGGATTCGATTCTTTTAATTGATGGTTATCCACAGGCATTAGCTATAAGTTTAAGACATTGGTCTGACCGTGGTGTACAGGAGCCTTCTTCCCAGACCGTTGTAAGGGGTCCAAAAGATGGATTTACAGAAACGCTGCGGAAAAATACAGCATTAATACGCCGTAGAATAAAAGATCCCAATCTATGGGTTGAAACACAACAAATCGGGACGAAAACACAAACAGACGTTGCGATGATGTACTTAAAAGGCGTTGCCAATGATAAAACGGTTGCAGAGGTACAAAGCCGGTTAAATCGAATCAGTACCGATGCGATTCTTGAAAGCGGCTATATTGAAGAGCTGATCCAAGATGAAACCTACTCACCTTTCCCTACTGTTTATAATACCGAACGTCCAGATGCGGTAGCCGGAGCAATATTAGAAGGAAGAATTGCAATACTTGTCGATGGTACACCATTTGTCCTTGTCGTACCCGCACTTTTTGTACATTTTTTGCAATCAAGCGAGGATTACTATCAACGGGCAGATATCGCCACATTAATCCGATTACTTCGGTATATATCATTTTTTCTAGCCCTGCTAACTCCATCACTCTATATTGCTGTTACAACGTTTCATCAAGAGATGCTTCCGACTCAATTACTCATTAGTTTAGCCTCTCAGCGTGAAGGAGTTCCTTTTCCAGCAATAGTTGAGGCAATAATGATGGAATTAACATTTGAAGTCCTGCGTGAGGCAGGAGTGCGATTGCCTAGAGCTGTAGGTTCATCCATTTCAATTGTGGGTGCATTAGTAATTGGTCAAGCAGCCGTGGAAGCGGGAATTATATCTGCCTCTATGGTCATTATCGTATCCTTAACAGCTATTAGTAGCTTTGTTTCACCCAACTTTAATATTTCCATTTCCGTTCGGATTCTTCGCTTTTTGTTTATGTTACTTGCAGCATCGTTTGGATTACTTGGAATTATCTTAGGTTTAATCGTGATGGTCCTTCATCTCAACAGCTTACGATCATTTGGGGTCCCTTATTTAACCCCTTTTGCACCATTTATCTTAAAGGATCAAAAAGACAGTATTATACGAATTCCTCATTGGTCATTATTTTCACGGCCCAGGTTGATAAGTCAGAAAGATATAATAAGAGAAGATACACCTTCTCCGAAACCATCGGATTAATTTGGGAAACCTGAAAGAGGTTGTAAAATGAAAAAAGTCATAAGCTTTTTCATCATGTTCCTTATAATAAATAGTCTTCTAACCGCCTGCTGGAGCAGAAAAGAGTTGAATGAGATTGCTATTGTAACAGCCATTGGCATTGATAAATCAAAGGATGGATACCAGGTTTCCGTTCAAATTGTTAATCCAGCAGAGATTGCCGGAAAAACCTCTACCGGCCGGACGGAAGTAATAAGATTTATGAAAACGGGAGACACCATTTTTGAAGCCATGAGGAGATTATCAACCGATGTACCAAGAAGAATTTATGTAGCCCATCTCCGCCAAATTGTTATTGGAGAGGAACTGGCGAAAGAAGGAATCGGAAAAGTCGTCGATGTTTTTTCCCGGCATCATGAAATCCGTTCGGACTTTTTCCTAGCTGTTGCTAAAGGATCGAAAGCATACGATATTCTTAATGTCCAAACAGCTCTGGAAAAAAACCCAGGAACCAAAATTTCCAATGCCTTAGAAACATCTGGTAAAATATGGGCTCCGACAACGACCGTTACGATTAACGAATTAGTAACGAGCATGATTAGCAAAGGAAAAGAACCTATTTTAACGGGAGTTTATGTTTATGGAAATCCTGAGGCCGGCAGTGCTTATTCAAATGTACAAAATGTTTCCCCAAAAACCGGCATAAAGATTGACGATATTGGAGTATTTAAGAATGATAAACTGATCGGGTGGTTAAATGAGAAAGAGAGTAAAGGATTTAATTATATTACCGATAAAGTGAAGGCAACAATCGTAACTTTCCCTTGTGAGGACGGTAGAATCACAGTTGCCACCATCCGTTCAAAAACAAAACTCAAGGGGATAATGGAGAAAGGGAAACCGAAAATTTCTATAAACGTAACTTCAGAAGGAAATGTCGGTGAAGTGGGGTGCAAATTCGATTTAACTAAGCCTGAAAAAATCAAAGAACTAAATGAAAAATATCAAAAATCAATTAAAGGAACAATAGAAGCTGTCATTAAAAAGGTCCAAGAGGATTATCAAAGCGATATCTTTGGTTTCGGGGAAGTAATTCACCGGGAAAATCCAAAAGCTTGGAAACGCCTTCAACAAGATTGGGATCAAGAATTTGCAAAATTGGAAGTAACCATCAATGTAAAAGCAGAAATCCGTCGTTTAGGCACCATTAATGATTCATTTCAAAAAGAAATCCAGGAGCAATAATCCATGTGGGCTATATTCGGAATTATATTGATCGGGGCGATTATTTCTCTTTACGAAATTCCCTCGCTTGTGAAAAAAAAATGGCGGCGAGAAATGATTGTTTATTTTCTATTGCTTTCAGCCGGTATGACCTTGGCAATTCTATTAAGCAAAGATGTTTCCATTCCAACACCTCTGGACTTGTTAACGGAAATTTTCAGTCCAATAACTTTTTACTTCGATCGGATTCTGTCATAGGAGGTGTACAATCGATATGCTTGAGAAAGGAAAAGTGGCTGCCGGTGAATTTAGTATTATCGTATTTACCCATACAGTTGGAACCGCCATCATTTCATTACCCGCTTTACTTGCGGCTATAGCCAAACAGGATGCCTGGATTGCCGCTGCAATAACGATTCTCTCAGGTTTACTAATAATATTTGTATATAACCAGTTAATTTCCCTTTATCCATCCATGACTTATGTAGAAATGAATGAAAAAATTTTAGGAAAATGGTTTGGCAAATTAGCTTCTGTTCTATATCTAATTTATGTTCTAATTATTATTTCTGGCGGGTATAGAGCGATCGGTGATTTTTTCACAACGCAAATAATGATTGAAACACCTATTCAAGTCATTATAATCTTAATTGTATTGACAAGTGTCATCGGTGTCCGATTAGGCTTGGAAGTTATCTGCCGTACAGCATTAATCTTTTTCCCATGGGTTATCTTGCTGCTATCCATGTTATTTTTATTGCTTATTCCACAGCTTAAATTTGAAAATATTCAACCTATTTTTGGAGAAGGTATAAAACCCATAATAAGTGGATCCTATCACCATTTGGGAATACCCTATTTACAGTTACTCATATTATTAATGGTTTCACCATTTGTTGCGGAAAAATCAGACATAAAAAAATCCTTTTATAAAGGTACAGTCATGGGGGGCTTCACCTTATCCCTTATTGTTCTATTCAGTATTTTAGTATTGGGACCTGAATTCACCTCCAGACAAGCATACCCTACTTATGTTTTAGGGCAAACGATAAGCATTGGAAAATTTTTTGAACGGGTTGAAGTGATTGTAGCGATCACTTGGGTGTTTACGATTTATTTTAAGGTGACGATTTCCTATTATGCGCTCACGCTTGGTCTGGCACAATTATTTGAATTGAAAAATTACCAAATTCTTATTTTTCCATTATCATTTTTAATCGTATCGCTTTCTATCTTTTTGCTTCCAAATGTTTCATCTATTAATTATTTTAATGCTAACACACTGACTCCGTATTCTTTAACTATCTGTTTTATTTTACCGTTGCTTTTAATTCTAGTTGGAAAAATCAGAAAAAAACAATCCTCTGCTTCCAATACTACCAATCATCCATCGGGCTAAGTAACCATGAAGGGAAACTGCCTTTATTGGTCTTAAAAAATTGAAAGAACCCTAAATTTTATGGGTTCTTTCAATTTTTTTAATGTGATTTTTCAATTGCCAATTCAAATTGAGCAATAATATCCTCAGCATGCTCAATCCCTACTGAAATTCGAACAACCTCTTTTGTAATACCTAGTGCTTCACATGTTTCTTGTGGGAGTGAGCGATGAGAAGTCGTTAATGGATGGGAAACGGTGGTTTCAACTCCCGCTAAAGTTGGAGCAATTTTTATCCAGTCCAAAGAGCCAAAAAAGTGATTGATATCAACGGTCTTCGACAGCTCGATGGTTACCATTGCACCAAAACCATCTTCCTCTTGTTCAAAAGGATAATATACTTTCTCGACAAACCGATTATGTAACAAAGCCTCTGCTAATTTCTTGGCATTACTCGATTGTGCTTTCATTCTCAATGCCAATGTTTTTAAACCACGGCATGTCAACCATGCTTCAAATGGGCTGACATTGGTTCCTAAATTAACAATTTTTGAGCGCGCACTGGCCACTAAATCCTCTCTGCCTGTAAGAACACCAATTGTTACATCACTATGACCACCGATATATTTGGTCGCACTATGAACGACTAAATCAATTCCCATTGGATAGGGCTGGCAGTGGTATGGCGTAGCAAATGTATTATCAACCAATGTATTTAACTGGTGCTTACGAGCAAGGTCTACAACACCTTTAATATCCTCTACCCTTAACAACGGATTTGTAATCGATTCTGTATAAAGTAGTTTCGTGTTTTCTTTTATCTCCTTTTCAACTTCACTTAGATTTTTGAAGGAGACAAACGTGGTCTCAATCCCAAATTGATTTAATTCCTCTTTTAACATATGGAAGCTGCCGCCATATAAATCATCCGCTGCAATGATATGTTCTCCGTGTTTCACCACAGCCAGAACGCCTGCTAAAATCGCTGATAATCCGGAGGAAGATGTTACACCTGCAGGAGCCCCTTCTAGTCTTGCAACCGCCTCCCCTAATTCGTCCGTATTTGGATTTCCAACCCGTGAATAAAGATATTGGCCATTTCCATGATAATATCCTTCTAATTCATCAAGGTCTTTAAAGGAAAATGCAGAGGTCTGATAAATCGGTGTGACCTTGCTTGCTATTTTATTATTGTTTTTCTTTTTTCCATGTAAAATTTCTGTCTCAAATCGCTTCCCCATACCTGCACCCTCTTTTTATTAACAAAATAGTTATTATATTAAAAAATATCAATACAAGATTCTTTCGTCAATCTAAATTTATTTCCAGATAGTATTTTTTATAAATGTTAAAAATACATGATTTCTCTAATTTGGGAAAAATTAAAACTATTACTATTATATCTGGAGGATGACTATGAGCTCATCAGAAAACACACATCATTTCCCAAGAACCTACTGGCGTGAAATTGAATTACCAACCTTTGATAAATTGAATCAAGATATCACAGTGGATGTTGCGATCGTTGGTGCCGGAATTACAGGCATTACCGCAGCATACTTACTTGCAAAAGATGGTGTAAAAGTCGCATTAATTGAAGCTGGCGGAGTATTAAACGGAACAACTGGTCATACAACTGCAAAGCTAACGGCACAGCATGAATTGATTTACGATAAATTAATCAGCCATTTCGGAGAGGAGAAGGCGAAGCACTATTTCGAATCAGCCTCGAATGCCATTAATTTCGTTGAAAATACCTCTAAAGAAAAAGGGATAGATTGTGATTTTAGCAAACAGGATGCCTTTGTTTATGCCACAACAGAACAATATGAGAGAAAACTTGAAACTGAATTTTCTGCTTATAAAAAACTCGGTATTGATGGTGACTTAGTAGGAAACATTCCCTTTGATATTCAAATTAAATCTGCACTATTAATGAGAAATCAGGCACAGTATCATCCATTGAAATTTTTAAAGGGGCTATTGGACGAAGCAGTAAAAGCGGGTTGTCAGGTGTATGAAAATTCGGTGGCAGGAGGAATCGAAGATGTAGAATCCACACAGCCAAAGGTAAAGATTAAAGGTGGACATAAGGTTTCATGTAAACATGTGATTATCGCTTCCCATTTTCCTTTTTACGATAAACCAGGTCTTTATTTTGCACGAATGTACGCTGACAGGTCCTACGCTATTGGGATTAAAACGGATAAGCCGTACCCAGGCGGTATGTATATCAGTGCTGACAGTCCAAGCCGTTCGATCCGCTATACACCAATTGATGGAGGAAATCTCCTTATCCTAGGCGGTGAAAACCACAAAACAGGTCAAGGGGTGGATACGCTCAGTCATTATCTTGCACTTGAATCATTTGCTAAAGAGGTGTTTGATTTATCTGAGTATCATTACCGCTGGTCTGCACAGGATTTGGTAACATTAGATAACGTTCCTTATATTGGCCCGCTAACAGCAAATAAAGAGAATATTTTAGTGGCAACAGGCTATAAAAAATGGGGGATGACTACCGGAATTCTCGCTGCCCATCTTCTAACTGATTATGTTTTAAATCGAGATAATCCCTATCGGGAGTTGTATTCCCCATCAAGGTTTGATGCGGATCCTGATATTAAGTCCATTATTTCCACGAATGCAGATGTTGCTAAACATTTGCTTAAGGGCAAGCTTGAGTTTGTTCCAAAAGATCCAGGGGATTTAAAGAACGGAGAAGGCTCTGTCGTCATGCATAATGGAGAACGCGCCGGAGCTTATAAGGACGAAAACGGCAAGTTATATATTGTAGACACTACTTGTACGCATTTAGGCTGTGAAACGGAATGGAACCATGCTGAAAAGTCATGGGATTGTCCATGTCATGGTTCTCGGTTCTCGTATGCTGGTGATGTAATTGAAGGACCTGCTAAAAAGCCGCTTAAAAATGTCGGTGAACAATGACTTGAAAAGTCATCTAAAATTAAATGCCCCCTGATTAAGGGGGCAATACCTCTATTTACCATGTGGACGATTTCGTTTTAAATTTTCTCCAGTTTCAAATTCAACGAGCTCTTCAGCTGTTTTCATTGCCTTTTTACGATTGTTATTTCGCTGGGCATTGG
The DNA here is from genome assembly GCF_036962345.1 of Neobacillus vireti. Classification (GTDB taxonomy): domain Bacteria; phylum Bacillota; class Bacilli; order Bacillales; family Cytobacillaceae; genus Neobacillus; species Neobacillus vireti_A. Next base: position 271,936 of record NZ_JBALNB010000015.1, on the reverse strand, counting down.
CATTACCGAGTTTCGTTCTTCCCACACTAATCATCTCCTTTAGAGAAATTCATAAATAGTATGAGTGAAATGAAATGAAGTTATTCTTCTTCAAGAACTGGTGGTTTTCGGAATCTTGTTACTTGTTCAAACGCAAAAGCGGCCTCAATTAACTGAGGTTCACTGTATGCAGTGCCTGCAAAGGTAATTCCAAAGGGTTCTCCCTCTGATGTGTAACCGGCAGGAACAGCAATTGTAGGATAACCTGCTTTAGCACTAATATGGGAACCCTCTTCGCTCGGAAAAAGAATAGCATCCAACTGGTACTGTTCGAGGGCATAATCAATCCCCTGCTGAGTTGACTGATAATAATCGAACTCTAGTGCCTTAACATATTTTTCTTCAGATAATGAACCGCTTGTTTCCTCTGATTGGATCAAAACAGCCTGTCCATACTTAAGCATAATATCTTTATTCCTATTATTAAAATCAATAAGATCTTTTAGAGTACGAATCGGTATCGAAGGATGAAGATTGTTTAAATAAGCATTTAAATCAGGTTTAAATTCATAAGTCAAAACATCGTACGACCACTTTACATTGGCACACGGAAGATCAATTTTTTCAATCACCTCTGCGCCAGCTGCCTCTAAGATAGCAATCGAATCATGAAAGATTTTTTGCTTTTCTTCACTTAGCTGTTCAATAAATCCTTCTAAATCGACTCCAATTCGTTTTCCTTTGAGACCGTCTTGACGCAGATGATGTGTAAAATCTTTTCCTAAATGAGGATTTGTTGTAGTTATCGGATCTCCTTCATCTCTTCCAGTTAAGCTATTCAAAATTATTGCTGCATCCCTTACCGTCCGAGCCATCGGTCCTGCTGTATCCTGTGTATGTGCAATGGGAATAATCCCTCTCCTGCTAATTAAGCCCACGGTCGGTTTGATTCCTACAAGTGAGTTCTGGCAGGATGGATTTAAAATCGATCCAGACGTTTCCGTGCCAATCGCAGCCGCAGCTAAATTTGCAGCAACTGCTGCTCCCGAACCCGAACTCGAACCGCCGACTTCGAATTTGCCTGGTCCATATGGATTTAACACTTGCCCCCCGCGTGAGCTATACCCGCTTTTCATACCTAAAGCCATAAAGTTTGCCCATTCCGTCATATTTGTTTTACCTAAGATGACGGCTCCAGCTTTACGCAGCTGTTCAGCGACATAAGAGTCTTTCAGGGCAATTGAATCCTTTAATGCTAATGATCCAGCACTAGTATGCATTTTATCAGCAGTATCAATATTATCTTTTATCAAAATTGGTATCCCATGCAGCTCACTGCGTGGTCCTAATTCCTTACGTTCCGCATCAAGGGCAGCTGCAATCTGCAGCGCGTCAGGATTCACTTCAAGGATTGAATGAATACTTTTGTCATAAATCGAAATTCTATGTAAATACAGTACCACAAGTTCTTTGGATGTCAGCTCTCCGCTCGTCATTTTCTCTTGTATTTGAGTAATTGTTGCTTCCTCGATCCAATTATCGAGCAGCTTCTTTAACTTCGGATTCTCCATGTTTTCCCCTCCCATAATAAATTTTATTATAGTTATAAAAATCCAGCAATTATTAAAAGGCAGCGGGATTTCCCCGCTGCCTTTTCTTATCGCTTCGCCTTTTGTTCTGGTTCAGCGATTTGGCCTTTATAAAATATTCTTCTGTTAGGAGTTACCTTTAATTCCTGGCAGTACCGCTTTAATTCTCGTTCTTCCCGCTCTGTTACCAATGAAATGACGATACCATCCGCACCCATTCTGCCTGTTCTTCCTGCTCTATGAACATACTGGGCAATATCTCTCGGAAAATCAACATGAACAACATGTGTGACACCCTGGATATCGAGTCCTCTTGCTGCTACGTCTGTTGCGATTAGCATTTTCGTTTTACCATCGCGGAAAGCCTTTAGCTCTGCCTGCCGTTCTAGTTTCTTCATATCACTATGTAAAATGCCAGTTGATAACTCTTTAAAATTGAACTTTTCTTTATAAACTTGAATCTCACCGATATCATTGATAAACGCAAGAGCTTTGATATCGTCTAAACGGGCTATTTTTTCAAGCAGTTTAATTTTATCTCTTGGTTCTGCAAGGAAATAGATATGCTCCACATCTCCAGAAGAAGCCAGCTCATCCTTTTCGATTCGGATTATTTCAGGGTTCTTCGTTATTTCCTTTGCTAATTTCTCTGTTCCAGCTTTCATCGTTGCTGAGAATAGAACGACTTGGCGGTCAGACATCGTTGATTTAACAATGTTTTGGACGGTATTGATATGCTCCGGTATCAACAGTTGATCACCTTCGTCCAAAACAACCAGTTTTACTTCATGCATTTTTACCTTTTTCTGTTTAATTAACTCGAAAAGTCGTCCTGGAGTTGCAAAAATAACGTGAGGACGCTTTTTTAACTTTTCAAGCTGACGTTTAACGTTTGCTCCGCCAATTATGGAAGTGCCTCTTATGCCGCTGCCTTCAGACCACTTCTGAAATTCTTGATATACTTGCATGACCAATTCCTGTGAGGACGCAAGAACGACTGCTTGCAATGATTGTGAATTGGGTTCAATTTTATTTAACAATGGCAGCAAATAAGCAAGTGTCTTACCTGTACCTGTTGGTGATTCAGCAATTACATCTTTTCCTTCTACAATCATCGGGATTGCCGATTCTTGAATGGAGGTTGCCTGTTGAAATCCAGACTTTTCCCATGCTTCCTGTAAAAAAGGGTTTAAGTTATTTAACATATGTTACTCCTTTTAATCTCATTTCTTCATATTATATCCATTCATGCCTCTGATACTAACCTAATTATTAAACACTGTCCATAAAAAAACCATTCCTATCACGGGAATGGGTATATAATTAATGCGTATATCGGCTATTTTTCGGCTTAGCGATTTCATTGAAATTAGCAACTAAATAACTTAAGTTCTCTCGTAATTCTTCACCATTCATCGGGATTCCATGTCCGGTAACGGCGAATTCGGGCTTAAGTGCCTCTAATGTTTTTACCGATTCAAACGCAGCGTTCCAATCGGTTGTGTAATATCTTGGCGGTCCACTGATTTCCTGCGTTTGTGTTAATACTTTGTACAGTGATTCTTGTTTAACCGTTACAAAAGCATCTCCTGCTATAAGTGCACGGTCGTGTTCACGGAAGAGTGATATATGACCTGGTGTATGACCGGGCGTATGGATCCATTTCCAGCCTGGCATATGTGGAATGGATCCATCTTGTGGGAGTCTCTCTACTTGTTCACCTACATTAATTCCATGATTCGGAAACATCGGTGACATCTTTGCCACAAGCCCAGAGTCTACGCCCGGGTCTCCAGGTGGATAGTCTTTTTTACCCGTTAAATATGGTAGTTCCATTTCATGAGCATAAACAGGAACGCGCCATTTCTCTAAAAGTTCGACTAATGATCCTACATGGTCAAAATGTCCATGTGTTAAAACAATGGCACTTGGACGGGCTTCTCCATCGAAATATTCTGTAATCATTTCCGTAATCTCGTCTGCACTTTTTGGCATACCTGTATCAACTAAAACAAAGTCATCTTTCGTACCAACTACAGCAAGATTGACAATTTGATTGGTATAACAAAACACATCAGGTAAAACAAGCACACCCATTCCACTCCCAATTGAGGTAATCGGCAGAAATGCTGCTTCGAACTTACTATCTTGATTTTGTTCCAAAAAAATCCCTCCTGTTTTTGCTTATTATTTAACAGAGAGGATAAATATATTAATCAAAGGTCCGTAAAGTTAATTTATGAATACTCCGGTTGATTTCTTCACTTCCAATCATCTTTTCATCATAGTTAATTTCCACTTTACCGCTGCCAGATAAAATCTTAACCTTTTTCACACCCGAATTCCTTTTTAATTTCCTTTTTATATTACTAATACAACCTGAGCAAGCTACGTCGTTTAACGCGAGTTGTATCGTACTCATTCAACATAACCCCTTTCCTTTTTGAAATACTTAGTTTTCCTTTAGTTTATAGGAACGATTCTCACTTTACCTTGACTTAAATCAAGTATTGATATGAATCACTTCAAAGCAATTTAATAAAGGATAAACTTATTTTAATCAATTTATTAGTAGGGGAGTGTTAGGTAAATGTGTTGTGAACATTGCTCTCATGAATCTTCCTGTCTCGTGACTGTTCCTGTCTTCAAAGGGATGAAGGATCAGGATATACAGGCATTGCGAAAAGTGACGAAAAGCCATACGTTTAAAAAGGGGGAATATATTTTTGGCGAAGGTGATCGCTCGGAAACGCTCTTTGTAGTGAAAGAAGGCTTAATTAAGCTGACGAAAACTTCTTTAGAAGGGAAAGAACAGATTGTTCGGCTTCTATTTCCGGGTGATTTTTTCGGTTTATTTTCGTTATTAAGAGATGAGAACCACTATATGAATGCCGAGCCAGCACAGGAAACCGTAATATGTTCGATAGAAAAAAAGGATTTCCTTAAAACAGTGGAAAAAAACCCAGATTTAGCTTTTCAATTTTTACTAGCAATGAACGACCGCTTATATGAAGCGGACGAGTCGGTTGGAAATATGAGTTTATTAGAAGTTGAGCAACGGGTTGCGAGGGCGCTTGTTCTTTTTCACGATAAAATGAATAGGGAAAATGGGTACTTCACATTACCGATTACAAAGAAGGACTTAGCAAGTTTTATCGGAACAACTCCAGAATCTATCAGCAGAAAGCTTTTGACATTCATGTCTAAAAAACTAATTCATATGGAGGGACAGCGCCAAATAAAGATTCTAGAGTTGGACCAGTTAAAAAAATTAGCAGAATTGCATTAGATTTCATTTAACTTTATTGCCATGAGCAGGTAATGTCCAGGTTCGATTTCTTTTACGATTGCATTCATTCCTAAGGATTGGAAAGTTGCAACGAGCGGTTCAGCACGGTGTGGTAAATGAATCTCAAAAATAGTTCCAATTGGTGCTGTTTTGACAAAGTTTAAAATTTCCCTTCGTGGATGTTCGCCCTTTAAAACTCTCTCTCGAATATCTATGACGGCTTTTTTTCCTTCCATTTGAAAACTGCTCATCATTTCATCTCCTCTTGATTATGATTATCATCAAGAGTACCATCCTTTTTCTATATAATAATTGATTTATATCACACATATCCATGATTTATAGCGGGTTAGTTGTTTAATACCTTTAGTATAGGTAAAATAAATTTTGAACGTATTGTGAACATTATTTTGAAATTGATATAATTCCTTAGATAGATGGTAGAATGTATAGCAGCAAGATAACAATATATCGGAGTTGAAAATGATGTTAAATAGAATAGCTTTACTATCTTCGTTATTCATCTTTCTATTTGGTGCTAATGTCTTTGCCCATTCTCATTTGGAAGATTCTACTCCAAGTAATGGAGAGATTGTGACAGAGTCACTTAAAACGATCACGCTTTCTTTTGAAACGGATGTAGAACCTACAAGCACATTTACCTTAGATGATGAAAAAAATGCTCCTATTGCACTATCAGCAGTTTCCATTAATGGCAATCAATTAATTGCAGATGTAGAAAATGAACTTGTAAACGGGGCATATACAATTCATTGGAAAATTATTGGGGAGGACGGTCATCCGCTTGAAGGCGATATTCCATTTAGTGTCCAGCTCCCGGAAAATTCAATTGCCCCTGATTCAGTTGAACCAAAAGAAGCTGTTACAGTTGTATCAGCCGAAACAGAATCCACAATAGATTCGGAAACCGTAATGAAAGAACAGGCTGCGGATACAAAAAACGGTGCTTCTGATGAAACGGGCATGATGAATTATCTGCTGCCAGCAGTTATTGCCTTGATTATTATCTTGGGATTCGGAAGTTACTGGTTGATTTTTAGGAGGAAACACGTCTAGATGTTTATTGCAGGTATCGTCAGTGAGGCATTGCTTTATAGTTGTTTTTCAGTATTACTAGGAAGCTTTATTATGAGTCTTATCCCTAAAACAGCGCGGCCGGAAATAAAGATTCCAAAAAGTATACTTTTAGCTGCAGCTCTAGGTATTGCTATTTTTTCGTTTTTACCAGTATTAAAAATTGTTCTCTATATTTATGAGGATCTTGGTTTAGGCTATACACTTAAATCCGTGCTAACCAATTTCGAAGTTGGAAAGACATGGGTCAGTACTGGACTAATTTCATTGATTTTATTCATTTATCTGATTCCCATTAAACTTGAGCAAAAACCTTTATTTGCACTGACAGGACTAGCTTTTACATTCATTTTGATTGCTTCACTTGGCTGGTCCAGCCATGCAGCCTCTTTATCCAAATTGCCAGGATTTCTAACACACACAGCACATTTTTTGGCTATTACAACCTGGGTTGGAGTCCTTTTGGTGGTTAGTTGGTTTTCTAAGAACCATGACAATTGGCTTACATTCTTAAAATGGTTTTCACCCCTAGCGTTCTTATGCTTAGTGATTACTGCAATTACGGGAATATCATTAATGACCTTTCACATGAATTTAACGGATTATGTGAATGTTACAACCATTTCTTATGGTCAATCGCTGCTAATTAAACATTTAGCGATTATCCCATTATTGGTATTTGCCTTTGTTAACAGTTTCTTAATCCGGAAAAGAATAAAAAAAGATCCTTCTTATAACCCGCTTTCATGGGCGAAGCTGGAAAGTGTCATAGTTTTAGTTGTATTTTCCATCACAGGTGCACTTGGACAAGTTTCACCTCCACATGAGCTGAGCAGGATGCTCCTAACAGAAGGTACTTCAAAGATTTTTAGTTTATTCCATCCTGGTGAGGTCATTTTTCCATTAAGTTTTTCTCCAGGAATCATTTCCATGACCCTGTTTGGAATGGCTTTGGTTTTTCTCGCATTAATCATTTTCACCTTTATTAAAAAAGCACCAAAGGTGTTGGCGTTACTCATGAGCCTGCTCTTTATTCTTACTGGGTATATAGCTTTTATGATGAGCATCACATAAAGAATCAGCGGGAAATTCCCGCTGATTCTATTTTTTATTGGAACGTAATACCGCTCTAACTGGGCTGCCATCACCTTCAGCCAAAGGAAGCGGCAGGGCAATTAGTTCATAATCACCTGGTTCTACTTCATCCAAAAGGACCGATTCGAGTATATGAATTCCGTTATTATTTAAACTGTGATGGGCATGAAGGTCTTTACTGTCAATTGGATCAACGGATGGAACATCTACACCAATAAGACGGATCCCCTTCTTTGCTAAAAATGGCCCCAGATCAGCTTCTAAATAAGGGATCTTCTTAGGGAATTCTGCAGTACTTTTCCATGATTGGGTCCGGAACAACACTCTTGTAAAGCCTTCCACATCTAAATGTTCTAGATCCTTCGCTCCAATACATTCCTTCCCAATCATATCAAGAACTCTGACAGGACCGATGTATAAATCGAGATCCAACTCAATAATTCTTTTCCCATTGTCATCAAAATGAAAAGGCGCATCCACATGTGTCCCAGTATGGGTACTCATGGTTAGACTGCCTACATTTACGGAACCACTGTCTGTTTTAGACCATGATACCTCGTAATGAAAGGGCGTATCACCTGGCCAAACTGGCATCCCATTTTCAAGCCTTCTTGAAATATCAATAATCTTCATTTCTTTCACCCCCTAAGACACATTTGTTTACTTTAAAAATATATTGCATCACATGTGTTGTCAATTAATGAAAGGAACGCCAAAAGTCTCCATCCTTATTCAGTATGTTATTTATTTGGGCAAATGGTATGGTGAAGGTAGGAAAGCCTGCAGCACCATAATTTTTTTCAACATTAACAATCGCCCTTCCCTCGCTAAACGACTGCGTTCCAGTAAACTGCGGCTCAATAACCGCCTTTCCTGATTCGTCCATGTATCCCCATTTTTTTTCGTTACTTTTACGGTAGTCCAGCATGCCTTCTCCGTAATCGTCAACCGTTTCGAAAGGATAAGATTTCAATACTGATTGTATTATATTTTGGTTTCACAATAAAATATCCATCACTGTTAATCACAACTGTGAGGTTATTAAATTGAACAATCGCTAAACCATTTTCCTGAAATTGATTTGCCATTTCATATTGGGGAGGAAGAACAAAAATCCCCTTCTCGTTGATGTATCCCCACTTATTTCCGCCTATCTCCTTCACTGCTGCTGGAAAAAGGTAAACCATTCTGGATAAAGAAAGGATGTAGGTAATCCAATTTTCATTATTTCGAACCATCCGAATTACCCCATGTTACTTTTACATTACTATATGAATAAATGGGCTTGATGCAGCTTATCTTTACTTACAAAGGAAAAAGAATCTAGTATAGACAACCGTTGTCCATACTAGATTCTTTTTCTGTCTAGCTTCAGCGCCCTAGCGGCTATTGTCCTTCGCTCTCCGCGAGTAAAAATCCCTTCAGGATTTTTACCTACCTACGATAAGTCAAGCACGAATGCGCCTCCGGCTCTTCGTGTTTCCTTTATCTGAGTTGGAGCACTCCACAAGGAACGCTTCGTCAGCATAGGCTTCGCACGAAGGAAAAGCGTTAGCTTTTACGAGGAGGCCATACGCCGCTGAACACTAAGGTAAGCTCCTTCGAATCATCATCGCAGGACCAAGCTGTACTTTGCTTGGTCTGAGGGCGCTTGCGCTTTTCTTAGATAAAGACATAATTCTGCTGTAATTCCCTCAAGATATTTTCCTTTGTTTTTAAAATAGCCTGAACGATTTCATCCTTTACAGCCGGTGTAATTCGATAAAATGGCACACTTACACTGAAAGCACCATATGTTTGGTTATTCATTCGCAGTGATACACCTATACAATAGACATCCTTTTCAGCCTCACTATCGTCAATAGCATACCCATTTCTTTTTACATCGTGTAACTGTTTTAGTAAGGTTTCGTGATCGGTAATGGTATTTTCCGTTAGAGCCTTGAGTTCAACTCGACTTAAATAAGCTAATTGTTCATCTTCTGGCATTTCTGCAAGTACTGCCTTGCCCATCGCTGAACAATAAAGTGGCTTAGATAATCCGATTCTTGAATTTAAACAAACAATTGGCTTATTCGTTTCCAGCTTGTTAACCGTTAGAATCTCATCGCCTTCTAAAATACCTAAATGAATGGTTTCATCTAAATTATTTTGCAATTCTTTTAAGTAAGGATAAGAAATTTTGGAAATGTCTAGATTTGCAAGATAGTTGTTTGCGTATTTTATTATAGCGCTGCCGAGCTCGAATTTTTTCGTTTCTGGATGTTTTTTCACATAACCAATCATCTGAAGTGTATCTAATATTTTCGAGGCAGTTGAACTCGTTAAGCCTGTTTCCTGCGCAATTACATTTAATGGCTGTGCTTCTTTCTTTTCTGATAAAAAATCAAGGATACTGGCAGCTTTTATTAGAACCGTTCCATAAGGCTGTTTTGTATTCTCCATTCATCTACCTCCTTCCATTTTTTAAAAAATTCTATTAAGTGCTATTCGAGCATTTAAATAACTGGATAATCCGCAAATGTAAGTTCACCGTCATTTACCAAACGATTTAGGTTTCCTTGATTGTCTAAAGTGAATTTGACGATTTCATTTCTCCATGTTACATAGGATACGGTCATTTTTTTAGCAGTATCGTCAAACGTAAAGCATGATTTATTCTTTTCATTGACTAACTTGCTAAACGACTCCAAATCCATTATACCTAAATCAACACCATCCCGGAAAGATACAATCTCCATGACTACCCCACTCCAATTAGAAGTAAGCGGGCTCGTAATTGAAATTCTGTCTCTTTTCTCTTCCCAACTATATTCATTGATTAACTGGAAGATAATAAAGCAGTCCTCCACTTTCCCATATCCTCTATCTTTTTCAAGCTTCCACTCTCCTTTAGGGAGACAGCCAAGAATATCTGGGAAAGCTTCTTTATAATCGGCAGGGACATTCCAAATTTGAATGACAGTATCCTTGTGGAACATTACCTCTCCAAAAGAACTTGCATGTCGGTCGTCTCCTGGCACATATTTTTCTCCCGGATGAAAGAAAAATGCCTGATTTGCACTTTCGCCTTGAGTCAACGGCAGTGTGATGTCCCAACGCTTTTGTTCATTGTCAAATTCCCTTATTCTCTCCCAAATACCGCCAACAGCATAGTCTGGGGTAATGTATACGTAGGTATGTGCCTCTTCTGTCACGATATCATCAGCGTGTGCAAATTGAATTTTTCGTTTTATTTCTACTGGCTGAGTTCGATTAGTTGCACTTTGTACAATATCTTGGGAAACCTCATACGTATACAATGCCGAACCTTCCAATCTTACAATCTCCGCAGGCAGTGAAAAATCACCAAATTGAATATAATCTAGTAACGTATTTCTATCCCTTGGGCTATCATGGCGTAACTGTCTTGAATGCGGTCCCGCCCATGTACCCTGTAAATAGTAGACAGCTCGTAACCTCCATAAATAATCAAGAAGGTCACTCATCGTACTCTTCACATCTGTATTTTCGACACTCTCCCATACGCATGTAAAAGCCTGGACCCAATGCCAAAACCAAGGGTGTGCACCATACTCTTTAAAGCCAAATTTTCTTATATGGTTTAATTGTTTTTGTGCCAGCTGTAGTCCCTGTTCTACTAAATCAGCATTGTTAAAGAAATCTCCAAGCAGTATTTTTAGTGAGGTATGTTTGGCTTCATGGTGATGCATATTTTTAAGCGGGTGTTTGTAAACATCACTTTTGTAGATATGAGTTATCGCTTGTAAACAGTCATTTTTCACATCAAGTGGCAGCTCATGCTGATATTTATTGTAGAACAAAATGAGTAAACATCCCATCAACTCTACCGGAAGGAAATGGGGTTTTGCCTCCTGGGGATTGTCACGCAAATTCAATGGCCAATGCCCGTACATGGGATCATGAGGATTAACCTCCTGAAGCACTAATACGTTTTTAAGCATAGTTAGAGCAATCTCTTTTGCCTTTTCACGCTGCTCCTCATTCCAATCACACTCAAATTCCTTATCTGCGCAATAGGCAAATAAGTGAGCAGCATAATAAAAATTATCCCGTAAATCTTGATGAAACCAGTACCCGCTAGGCAATATAGGAAGTTCCAGAGCTTTATTAGCCGCTAATTTAATAATCTCTTTTCTTCTAATATTGGCGGCTGTAGTAGATGCTTGCATTTAATAATCCCTCCAGATAATAAAAAGAATATAGCTATATTGAAATAGCTATATTCTTAAGCAGAATAGCGTAAGCGCCCTGTTCAGCGGCGTATGGCCTCCTCGGAAAGGCTAACGCTTTTCCTTCGTGCGAAGTAACGCTTTCGAAGCTTACTCTTGTGGAGCTGGACAGTAATCTAAGTTCAAAAACCTTAACTCTTATCTTTCAAATAAATCTATATATGACCTTTTGAATTAGCGGACTAACCAGCCGCCATCAACTGGTACAATGGCTCCGTTCATATAATCAGATGCTTTGCTTGCAAGGAATACCACGACACTTTGCAGGTCCGCTGGTGTCGCCCAGCGGCCAGCTGGAATGCGAGATGTAATCTCTGCATGACGTACTTCATCCGCACGAATTGGTGCAGTATTTTTGGTTTCAACATAACCAGGTGCAATCGCATTGATTTGGACGTTACTAATTGCTAATTCATTGGCAAATGCTTTTGTTAATCCGGCAACGCCATGTTTGCTGGCTGTATAAGAAGGTACAAATTTACCACCTTGGAAAGAAAGCATGGAAGCCACATTGATAATTTTTCCGCTGCCTTGTTCGACCATTACTTTTGCCGCTTCTTGGCTTAATAAATATACAGCGTTTAAATTAATATCCATTACAGCGTCCCAATCTTCTTCTTTACCCTCTAGCAATGGTGAACGACGGATTGTGCCAGCGTTATTTACTAGAATATCCACTCGTCCATAGGTTTCTAAGCATTTAGCAACAATATCCTTAGAAACTTGTTTTTGAGTTAAATCACCTTGAAAAAACTCTACGCGGCGGCCTTCTTGTTCGATGAGTTCCCTTGTCTCCTGCCAATTATTTCCGTGCGTGACTACGAAAAGGTCTGCACCAGCTTTTGCCAAAGCAACCGCAAATCCTTGTCCAAGCCCAGTATTACCGCCTGTAACAATGGCAACTTTACCATCTAATTTAAAATAATCTAATGAGAATTGTTGTAAGTCTTGAGTCATTTTTCAAAGCCTCCGTATCAGTTTATGAAGAACACATTAAAGCCAAAAGCGTTTATTTTAGGTCCTTCATTGGAACCATGTCCATATCATTATAAGTAATGTTTTCTCCGCACATTGCCCAAATGAAAGTATAGTCACTTGTTCCCACTCCAGTATGAATTGACCAGCTTGGAGAGATAGCAGCTTGCTCATTGGCAATTACTAAGTGCTTTGTTTCATCTGGTTTGCCCATGAAATGGAATACACGTGTATCCTCTTTCATATCAAAATACAGATATGTTTCCATACGGCGTTCGTGTGTATGTGATGGCATGGTGTTCCAAGCGCTTCCTGGAGTTAGGATCGTGTATCCTAATTGAAGCTGACAGCTTTCACAAACGTTTGGATGAATATATTGATAAATAGAACGATGATTTAATGTTGCTGAATCACCTGTTACCATTGGTTCGATTTTGTCAATGCTAATTTTTACATTTGGATATTTATGATGTGCAGGTACAGAAACAGTATAGAATTTAGCTGGATTAGCCGGATCTTCTGATTTGAACTGGATATCCTTAGTTTCTTTTCCTATGTAAAAGCCATCTTGCTTTTTCATTGGCTCTTCGGTACCTTCAATCACGATTGATCCTGGTCCGCCAATATTAATTACACCAAGTTCACGGCGTTCTAAGAAATAAGTAACTCCTAATTCTGTTGAAAGTTCAATGGTTAAAGGCTTGTCTGTTGGTGTAACCCCGCCAAAGATCATTCGATCATTATGGGTATACGTTAATCTTACTTCTCCAGGTACAAAAATGCTTTCTACTAAAAATTCTTTACGTAATTGTTCTGTTGAATAGTTACGAATATCTTCTGGGCTATGTGTATAACGAGTTTCCATTTTTTTCACTCCTGTTATCGATTAATTTTTGCTGAGCCATTTTCCAATAAGTTTTCTACTTCTTTTACAGTAAAAGGGTTACAATCACCATATACGGTATGTTTTAAGCTTGAGTATGCGGTTGCAAATGAGACCGTATAGTTTAGGTCTGCATTGGTCAATAAACCATGTAATATTCCTGCTGAGAACGCGTCTCCGCCGCCAACACGATCGATGATTGGTTCTAGCTTATGAACTTTGGATACATAGGTTTTACCGTCTTTCCAAAGCGTGCCTTGCAATGTATTAGAGGTTGCTGAATGAACCTCGCGAATCGTAGAATAAAAGACTTGTATATTACTATATTTTTCATGCATTTTTTGATAATAATATTCTGTATCAGGTAAATCCGTATTATTTTCTGGAATGCCCAGCAAATAAAGCGCATCCATTTTTCCAGCAGAACAATAGTCAACATAAGGAAGGATAGTTGAAATCACCTTCGCTGCTTGGTCGTGATTCCAGAGTTTTGAGCGGAAATTAATATCAAAGCTGACTTTAATATTGCGCATTTTTGCTTCTTTCACCAAGGTCAAAATAATTTCAGCTAATTTTTCTGAAAGTGCCGGTGTTATACCTGATAGATGCAGAATGTCGACGTTTTCAAAAATCTGTTCTATGTTCCATTCATTGTCTTTAACTGAAGCAAAGCTTGAATTCGCTCTGTCGTAAATAACAGCTGAAGATCGTTCGCCAACTCCACTATCAAGATAATAGGTTCCAAGGCGATTGCCGCCAAACAGCAAGTGCTTGATGTTTACACCATACTTTTGCAGATGTCTTTTAACAGCAAGTCCCAAAGCGTTGTCAGGTACCTTACTCGCAAAACTAACGGTATGATCAAAGCCCGCTAAATTAATAGCTACATTTGCCTCGGCTCCACCATAAAGTGCTTGAAAGCTTCCGGCATTGCTAAAATGGGTGCCAGCAGATGTTGACAGCCTTAACATGATTTCACCAAACGTAACGATGTTGCTCATGCATTCACCATCTTTAATTCGTTATATTTATCCATATATTGTTTTGCCAGCTTGGTTATTTGGTCATAGTCTCCTGTTTTAGCCGGAGCTAATAGGTTTCCTCCCACACCAACTGCAACACAGCCTTTTGAAAGCCATTGTTCCATATTGTTCAGGTTAATTCCACCTGTTGGCATAATATTTACTTGCGGAAGTGGTCCTTTTACAGCATCCACAAAACTTGGTTCGTATGTACTCGCAGGGAATAGCTTAATAATGTCAACACCAGAACGAAGTGCAGTTTTGATTTCAGTAATTGTCATACATCCTGGTAAGTAAGGAATTTGATAAAGATTGCAAATCTCTGCAATTTCTGAATCAAACATCGGACTTACAACAAATTCAGCTCCCGCCATAATGGCAATTCTAGCTGTCATCGCATCAAGAACGGTTCCTGCTCCTACAACAATACTGGAATTATCATTATATTTGGATACCGTTTCACGGATCACTTCTTCAGCCTGTGGAATGGAGAATGTTACTTCTAAACCTGTCATCCCACCATTAACTAGCGCATCTATCGTTTTCAGTGATTCTTCCTTAGTGCCTGAACGTAAAACTGCAATGACACCGCATTTTTCAATTTTCAAGAGAATATTCGTCTTTTTAATGATGTTCACCTCCTTTGATTTCCAAATAGGAAATGTAGTTGTTCATTTGGAAATCTATAAGCCTATTATATGGGACCGCTTACTTATTTTCAACCTTATTTTTTAAAATAATCCGAAAGTTTCGACTGGGGTAATCCAGCCTGCTGTTTCATCATGGGCGCCGCTGACTTCGGACAACCACATGCCCTTTCACGCCTCCCTTGTCCGAAGTCTCAATTTCCTAAACAATAAAAAAAGTAACCTGTCATCATGACAGATTACTTTCTTCTCTTAATCTATAAACTTAGCTTCTGGTATTAATATTTTCCATTCCTCATAACTAATAATCGTTTCCCAGTGTCCGGTAACCTTGGCGAATCCAATAATTAAGAAAAATGCAACAAAAAATGATACCGGTATAAACCATTTATTTACCTTTTTATTCGCTACAGTCATATTCAAAGTATCCTTCACAGGGCAGGCTTCCACACAGGCCATACACGCAGTACAGTTAAGCGTGTTTACTGTTTCCACTTTGTGTACCTTCACCCTCGAAGGGCAAACTTTTGTACACATTTCACAATTGGTGCATGTTTCTTCATTTCTGCGAATCTTTGTTATTCGAAGCATAGAACCTAGCCCAATAAATGCACCATATGGGCAGAGAAAACGGCACCAGAAGTTTCTATAAAACAAGGAAAGGGCAGCCATCACGATGAGAAACCCCAGACCAAAGCCGCTAATATCTAAGAAAAAGGTCAGCATTTTTATATCAGAAATTTTGTTATAAGGCTCATTTAGAAAAGCAATCGCCGCATAGGTTGGCATTACAATGACCATCCCCAAAAAGAACAACAATAATAAATATTTTATAGGAGTCAACAGCCATACAAGCCAAGTGGGAACTTCAAAGTTTCTTTTAAACAGCTTTTTTCCAAATCTGGCAATCCATTCACTTACTGTTCCAACTGGACAAATCCAGCTGCAAAATGATCGTTTGAAAATAATGGCACCGCCTACAAAAAAGCTAAGCAGCACAAGTCCAGCTGGGTGAATAAGATCAAAATCACCGGTCCCTAACCAAACCTTTAATGCCATTAAAGCACTGATGGGCAGAAATCCTTCAACTGCCGAAGGTCTTTCAACAAAAGGTGTTTCACCTAAACTTTCAAAGTGCATATAAAATTGATAAAAACGAACACCGACATATAGTAGAAACAACAAGAATACGGCTTGAACTACGTATCTTGTTATTTGAACCGGCTTTCTTTTCAGCTGCTTCTTATACCAGTTCATCGACTTCATTTCGATTCCTCCAATCTTCTTCACCTTAAATATAAGGAACGAAGTAAAATTGGCGATGTGATAAAAGTCATCGGAAATACCGTTTTCATAAAGAGTTCACAACCCCATACTTAAAACAGACAAAGTTTGGGTTACATTTCCACTTCAAAAACAATATTGTTCTGTCTTCTGGCCTCTTCTGTTATTCGTAGGACTATCAGGCTTAAGGATTTTAATTCCTCATACTGCTGATCATCCTTACATTCGATGATTTCGGCAATATGGCTGCATTCATACACCATGTCTTTTTCTTCCTGGACAACACTCAAAATTTCGCTTTCTTTTGTGTGGCTGTCAATAAATTTAATTTCCGATATCGGTGCCGCATCAAGAAGGACGAAGGTACCCTTTTCTCCATGGATTTCACAGGGCATAACCGAATGGGAAATCTTCGAGCAGAGAATCGTACAGACAAAGTCTTGATACTCTAACACCAGTGTACCACTGCCATCGACACCGCTTGATAAGATAACCGGATGATACGTAACCTTCCATGGTTCCCCAAATAGCCCCACAGCCAGATAAAGTGGATAAACACCTAAATCTACTAGAGCTCCACCTGAAAAAGTACTAGAAAAGATATTTGGCATTTCACCTTTTAAAAACAAATCATACCTAGAAGAATACTGAATATAGGGCAGCATCGCACTTCTTAGAGTACCCGCCATTTGAAGGTTCCTTTTTAAGATATCAAAATTAGGTGTATGGATATTGCGAATCGCCTCAAACAAATAGACTTCATTTTCTTTTGCAGTCTGATAGGCAAGTTCCAATTCAGCAGTCGTAGAGAATATCGGCTTTTCGCATATAACATGCTTTTTATTTCTTAAAAATGTAAGTGCCTGTTCGAGATGAACTGAATTAGGCGAGGCAATGTAGACTGCCTGAACTTCTGGGCTTTTTGCCATCTCATCCAAATCCGTATAATAGTGTGCTGCTTGATATGTATGGGCAAGTTCTTTTGCCTTTTCTTCACTTCGTGAATACACTGAAGTTAAATTTAGTTTGCCGCTAAGTTTGGCTGCTTCAATAAAGGAGCCTGTGATCCAGCTCGTGCCGACTGTTCCTAAATTAATCATAATTATCCCTTCTTTCTTCAATATTTTATTGTATCCTCTTTCACTATCCTTTACCAATTTTACATTCTTGCAGGTTATTTGATAAAATTAATCTTAGACTAATTTTTCAAATGAATTATGGCAACAATGGAAAATTATCATTAATTATGGTATTTATATAAGAAGGAATGAAGGAGAGGTTGAATAAATTGGACAATCTAGGTTCAAATTTTATAAAAGATGTGATGATAAAGGATTTGGAATCAGGTAAGCACGATAAAATTATCACTCGTTTTCCTCCAGAGCCAAACGGATATTTACATATTGGCCATGCTAAATCAATCATTATTAATTTTGGCTTAGCAGATGAATTTAACGGAAAAACCAACTTGCGATTTGATGATACCAACCCGTTAAAAGAAGATGTCGAGTATGTAAATTCCATTAAAGAAGATGTAAAATGGCTGGGATTCGAATGGGATAACTTGTACTTTGCTTCTGATTATTTCGAGGAAATGTATAAACGCGCGGTTTTATTAATTAAAAAAGGGCTTGCTTATGTAGATGACCTAACACCGGATGAAATCCGTGAATATCGAGGGACATTGACTTCACCTGGGAAAGAGAGTCCATATCGAGACCGTTCAATCGAGGAGAACCTTGATTTATTTGAACGGATGCGTAATGGAGAATTTGAGAATGGGAAAAAGGTTCTTCGTGCAAAAATTGATATGAAGTCTCCTAATATTAATTTACGGGATCCTGTTATATATCGAATTGCACATGCTACACACCATAACACCGGTGATAAGTGGTGTATTTATCCAATGTATGCATTCGCACACCCTCTAGAGGATGCAATTGAGGACGTAACTCATTCCCTTTGTACGGTTGAATTCGAAGACCAGCGTCCACTTTATAACTGGGTAGTGGAACAATGCGAAATGGAAAGTACGCCTCAGCAAATTGAATTTGGCCGCTTAAACGTGACTAACACCGTAATGAGCAAGCGTAAACTAAAGCAGCTCGTTGACGAAGGGTTTGTTGATGGCTGGGATGACCCGCGGTTGCCTACCCTTTCAGGAATGAGACGCAAGGGATTCACGCCTGAGTCGATTCGAAATTTTGTCCGTGAAACAGGTGTTTCGAAAGGTTCTGGAGCAGTTGACTCACAAATGCTTGAACACTTCGTTAGAGAAGATTTGAAGCTGAAGGCTCCTCGTACAATGGGGATACTTAATCCTTTAAAAGTGGTTATCACCAACTATCCAGAAGGACAAATCGAGTTACTAGATGCTGAGATAAATCCTGAAGTTCCAGAAATGGGAATGAGGAAAATTCCTTTTTCACGTGAGATTTACATTGAGAAAGATGATTTCATGGAGAACCCGCCAAGTAAATATTTCCGCCTCTTCCCTGGTAATGAAGTTCGCCTTAAACATGCTTATTTCATTAAGTGTGAAGAAGTTATTAAGGATATCAACGGTGAAGTCGTTGAACTTCGTTGTACCTATGATCCACTCACCAAGAGTGGGACTGGCTTTACTGGACGGAAGGTAAAAGGAACGATTCATTGGGTGGAATCAACCAATTCTGTCCCAGCGGAATTTAGGTTATATGAACCACTGATCCTGGATAAAAACGAAGAGGATGAGGAAGAGAAATCCTTCCTTGATAACGTTAATCCGGAATCACTTGTGATATTACAGGGATTTGTTGAACCTAACATGAGAGAAAGCAGACCTCATGACAAATTCCAGTTCTTTAGACACGGATATTTCAACGTGGATCCAAAACATACAACAGTGGATAAACTTGTTTTTAACCGAATCGTATCCTTAAAAAGTTCATTTAAATTATAAAGCATATCCTGCCATTAGGGCGCTGAAGCTAGAAAAAAAATAGAACCTGGCGCACCATGCCTGGTTCTATTTTTATAATTCCATTGTGGTTGTGATTGGAACTTCAAGAATGACCCTTGTTCCTTTACCAGGTGTAGAGTTAATCGTAAGTTCCCCTCCTACTGCACGTGCTCTTTCATCCATACTAAATAGACCAACACCACGTGTCTCAGTTCCTGCTTCAAAACCTTTCCCTTTATCTTCAATCATTACTCTCACTGATTGATCTGCTTCTCTAACCGTAACAGTAGCATCCGATACATCTGCATATTTCCGAATATTTGTTAAGGCTTCTTGTATGATTCGATAAATGGTTAATTCGATACTAATATCGAGACGCCTGTTTAACATACATTCAAAATAAACATCAATTTGATAGTTTTCCGAAAACCGAGATAGGAAGGACCGAATAGCTGGAACAAGTCCAAGGTCATCCAATACGGATGGGCGCAGCTCCCAAGAAATATCGCGAATCTCCTCAATTAATTGTGTCGCTTCCTTTTGCATTTGATGGAGGAGCGGGTGGTCCATTTCTGAAAGTAGACGATTGATGGTAATTAGATGACTGTATAAGTTTTGACCGATGCCATCGTGTAAATTACGTGATAAACGTTTACGTTCTTCCTCTTGAACATCAATAATTTGTGTCATCATTTTTTGAAGTTCTTGTTCTACCCTTTTCCGTTCCGTTATTTCATATCGGATTGCCAAATATTGATAAGGTCTTCCGCTATCATTTAAAAATGGAACAATCGTCGTATCTACCCAATAATAGGTGCCATCTTTCGCACGATTTCGGATTTCACCCTTCCATACCTGCCCGCCGCCAATCGTTCTCCACATCTCCCTAAAAAACCCTTCAGAGTGATAGCCGGAATTTAAAATCCGATGATCCTGACCGAGCAGTTCTTCTTTTGGATACTTCGAGATTTGACTAAATTGTTCATTTACATATGTAATGGTTCCTCTAGAATCCGTTATTGCTACTATAGAAGATTCATCGAGTGCAAACTTAAAATCCATTAATTCTTGAATAGACTTTTTTAATTCCATTTCAAGGCTGGTGAGTTCGTTTAACGGCTGCTCACGATCCATTTCCATACTAAACTCCTTCACCTGAGATATGATTTCTAATTAGCTGCTCTAGTCTCTCGGCAGAATCCTTCACCATTTGCTGTTCTTCTTCGGTAAACGTGTATGCACTTCTTTTTCCAACGAGTAAAACACCTTTTGGGGAGCTATTAAAAAATAAAGGGACCGCATAACAGGAAATAAGTTTTTCAGCAAGCATAATGGGATGGTCAGTTACTTTTCCATAGATATCATTGGGAAAGTCACTCAACATCATGGGACTGCCGCTTGATATAATTTTTCCAGCGATTCCTTTTCCAAAACGGACGGTTATTCTTTGATATTTATCATTTAAGTTTCCCGCAGCATAATGCCATCGAACATCCGGCCCAACTTCATTCTGAAAAGCTAGAGCCACAAATTCGCAGCTTACCTCCTTCAGTAAGCCGTCACAAACCTCGATAACCGCTGGTATTTCTCTTATTTCTGTCATATGCCGGTATTCTCCTTATATCCCATAACCCAGCAGCCCCTTCTTGACAGCATACTCAACCAATTCCGGCCTCGTCTTCATTTTCAGCTTCTCCATTAGGTTTCCTTTATGAGTTTCAACCGTTTTTACACTGATCACTAACTGTTCAGCAATTTCTTTATTTGAATATCCTTTCGCAATAAGGGTAAGGACCTCTTTTTCACGATCGGATAAAAGACTATACGTATCATTGCTGCCTTGCTTAATACTGCCTAAATATTCTTCCATTAATCGCTTGGTTGCCGCTGGATGAAGATAGGCATCCCCAGCTGCAACGGATTCGATTGCAGACATTAACTCATCATGTGGAGCACTTTTTAAAATACAGCCTGCGGCCCCAGCCTGGACTGCTCTAAATAGGTATTCCTCATCATCATGCATGGTTAAAATCAGGATATTTATTTCTGGCATTTGTTTTTTTAATTCCGCAGTCGCTGATAATCCATCTTTTCCATGCGGCATACTTAAATCCATTACTACTACATTGGGTTTTAGCTTCAAGGCTTTTTTAATGCCTTCATTTCCTTCAGAAGCTTCACCAATCACTTCCATTTCAGGATTTGTATGTAAAAGCATTTTCAAGCCGCTTCTTACAACAGCATGGTCATCAACTAATAGGATTTTGATCAATTCTAACTCTCCTTCGCTCCCTAGATGGGAAGAGATATTTCTATAGACGTCCCTTCACCTATTTTAGAGTAAACCCTACATTGTCCGCCAGCTAGAAGCATTCTCTCTTTCATCAAAACAATCCCAAGTGAATATGGTTTCTTTTCAAGATCTTCTTCTTGAAATCCTATTCCGAAATCAAAAATTGAAATTTTTAATTCATTTTCTCTCCAGATCATTTCCATTTTCACATGAGACGTATCTGCATATTTTGCAATGTTTGCCAGTGCTTCTTGGCATACCCGAAAAACAGCAATACTGCCAGCTTCAGGAATGCTTTTTTCAATACCTGCGGATTTTATTTCTACAAGGATCCCAAATGTTGAAGTATACACCCTAAGATAACTTTTTATTGCTGGCAGTAATCCAAGAGAAGTAAGGGCAGGCGGATAAAGTTCAACGGAAAGTAATCTGATCTCCTGCATCGTCTTTTCAATTAACTGAGTCATTTCATGAAGATAATTTTTCAAATGGTCCTGACCAATTCCTGCTTCAACTATTTGTAATCCTGTTAGTATACTAAATAGATTTTGTCCTACTCCTTCATGAAGTTCTAAGGAAATTCGTTTAATTTCCTCTTCTTGTGCCTGAATGATATAGGAACTAATTTGATTTTTTGATGCAGCGTTTTCTATTACTCTCGCCCTCCTCCCTTAGATTTTTATTGGATTTTAAATGTATACGTTAGCCCGCTCCTAGTGTCTGATGCAGAAAACAACGTTTCTGATTGAGCAATATCGCAGGCTAGCGGAACAGCTAAAAAATTCACATGATCAAAATAGAACCGAATATGTGTGTGGTCAGGGCAGTACTCAACTTTTTCTACTTTTTTATTTATAGCAGGCGGTTGGTCTCCACCCTGTTGGTCGTGTACCGTGATTTCAACAGTCGCTCCAACAAATCCTCGCAATTCCTCTAAACTAATGGGCTCCACAGCTATTACACCCTCTCTTTACAGGGTAGATGAACATTTTATAGCCTTGAAGATACTCCCAAAACTTTTCACCGGCATTTTCTTCAAGGAAAAGGACGGTTTCTTCCTCAGAATTCCAATCGCTCATCCCTTTTACTTCCGCAATCACCATTTCAGCACCTTCAATGGTCTTTTCTTCTAGAAACCAATTCAAACGTTTCTTTCCAAATGTCTCTTTTAATATTTCATTAATTTCATTTGAAAATCCGCCTGATTGTCCTCGCATAAAACAAAAATCAAGATATGTTTCACTAGTCATTAACGTTCACACCTTTTTTATAAATCAGGAATGCAACTGGGAATAAGATGACATTTAGGCTTGCAGCGATAATACTGTTTGTATAGTTTTCATAAAAGTATTGATGAACCATATATTGAGTAGCGATAATATTCAACATTAATACAGCTAAAAGGAGTGCAACTGGCAGGTAACTACGCTTCATAACGTTTCACTCCTACAGCATAAATCGATCCATTTTCTACTTTCACATGGATTTCAGGTAAAGGGCGTCTAGGTGGACCTGCTGTAGGCGCACCGGTTTCAACATCAAATTTTCCATGATGACAAGGGCAGAGCATTTCCCCTTCATCCTTCTTCCAAAATACCGGGCAGCGAAGATGGGTGCAGGCATTTTGATAGGCTACATATTTCTCCTCGGATAACCTGATTAAAATCGCACTGTCATGCTCTCCTGGAAAGTGAAAATCGACTGCATCGCCAATAGGCAGCGCCTTAACATCGGTAATTTTCTGTTTTGGATATTTTTTATCTCCCAGCCCGTTGAGCTCATTCGCAGCGAGTACACCCCATGGAAGCGAGGATACCGCAAATACTCCTGCAGCCCCGACTAATGTTTTCATAAAACCGCGGCGGTCTAATTTTCTTTCATTATTACGATTTATATTATGAGTATAGTTATCTTCATTAAATGGGATTTTATTATTTTTATC
The DNA here is from genome assembly GCF_036962345.1 of Neobacillus vireti. Classification (GTDB taxonomy): domain Bacteria; phylum Bacillota; class Bacilli; order Bacillales; family Cytobacillaceae; genus Neobacillus; species Neobacillus vireti_A. Next base: position 248,649 of record NZ_JBALNB010000015.1, on the reverse strand, counting down.
TGTCATGTTAATCCCTCCTAAAACAATTTCGTGACACCCTGAAGAATTCCAGGGAGGTTCACTCTTACATTGGTTTCGCCTTCTAAGTAAGGCATACTTGTAACCCATTTACCATTATCTAAATTAAAATGCTTTTGCTTTGCTTCAATTTCTTCATCCGTTAACCATTGCAGGGTATTTGACGGACATACGCTTGCACACATCGGTGGAATTCCGTCCTTTGTCCGATCTATACATAAGTCACACTTATACATTAAGTTTTGCTCTGTATCAAACTTAGGTATTCCGTATGGGCAGGCAATCGTACAGTTTTGACAGCCAATGCACTTCTCAACAAGAGCCGAAAGTACGGCCCCTGTTTCATGAATTTGGATCGCTTGCGCCGGACAGCTTCTTGCACAGGCTGGATTCACACAGTGCAGGCACATGAGAGGCATCGTTTGACGATTAACAAGCGGGTTCACATCGTACACATAGTTTCGGTTACGCTCCTCATGTCCTCCGCACTGCGTACATGCCGCTAAACAAGAGCGGCATCCGATACAGTTTTCAAGTTCTAAATATAGCCTCTTTTTCATTTATTGCACCTTCTTTAGTTCTAGTTTTTCTATCTGTGCTGCACAAGCTTTAAACTCCGGCATCCGTGACATTGGGTCTAAGGCACCAATAGTTAAGAGATTAATAGATTTATCGTGACCCCAGTGGTAAGGAACAAACACGGTATCCTTTCGAATGGCCTCCGTGATTTTCACTTGATAATAAGCCTCTCCCCTTCTGGTGAATAGACGGACTTTTTCTTCGTGGTTAATTCCATACTTTTCTGCTGTTTCTGGGTGAACTTCTACAAATGGTTCCGGACTCATATCGCGTAAGAAATTGATTCTTCTCGTTTGGTTCCCAGATAAATAGTGATAAACGACACGTCCTGTTGTTAAACGTAATGGATATTCTTCATCAGGCTCTTCAGCTGGCGGACGATAAGGAAGAGCACAAATTTTAGCCTTTCCATCTGGATGATAGAATTTTTTATCTAAAAACATATGAGGTGTTCCGGGGTCGTTCTCATCTTTACATGGCCAGAATACACCGTCTTGTTTTTCGATTTTATCCCAAGTAATCCCGTAATAATCTGCATATCCGCCTTTTGAAGCTAAACGGAATTCATCAGCAACATCTTTAGCTGTTTTTAAATGGGAGAAGTATTTACCTCTGCCAAGACGTTCACATAATTCAACATGTATTTGCCAATCTGGTTTCGATTCTCCAAGCGGCTCTTGTGCCTTGTTAATTTTTATACAACGTCCTTCAAGATTTGTAACGGTCCCTTCATCTTCAGACCAAGTTGTAGTAGGAAGGATTACATCTGCAAATTCTGCTGATTCTGATAGATAGAAATCAGAACAAACCATGAAATCAAGATTTTTTAGCTGTTTACGTACATAATTTAAGTTTGGCGCGGAAACAGCTGGATTTGAGCACAATAAGTATAATCCACGAATAACTTTTTGTTCCATTAATCCAAACATTTCATAAGCGGAAACGCCCTCTTTTGGCATTTCTTCCGGTTCAATGCCCCACACCTTCGCTACAGCCTTCACGTGTTCAGGATTAGCAATTTTACGGTATCCTGGAAGTGCATCGGCTTTTTGACCGTGCTCACGGCCGCCTTGACCATTGCCCTGTCCAGTAAATGTAGCAACACCGGCTTTAGGACGGCCAATTTTACCTGTTACTAATGCCATGTTTGTATAGCCTGAAACATTATCTACGCCTTTTACCTGCTGCTCAATTCCGCGGGCAAACATGACGATTGCATTTGGTGCTTTTCCGTATATTTCTGCTGCACGGATAATCTTCTCTGGAGCAACTCCTGTAAGTTCACTCGTATATTCTGGTGTAAATTCCTTCACTAGTTCCTTTGTCTCTTCAAAACCGTTTGTATGGTTGTTAACAAACTCCTCATCCACATGACCATTTTGAATTAATAGATTTAGGATTCCGTTAGCTAGCGCAAGGTCTGTTCCTGGTCTTAAGTCTAGGTGGACATCCGCTCTTCTTGCAATTGGCGTTTCTCGAGGATCTGCAACAATTAAATAACCGCCGCGTTCTTGAACCGCCCATACACGGAACATGGATGTAGGGTGACACTCTGCTGTATTGCTTCCCGCGATGAACAAACAATCTGTTTCATGTAGGTCTGTCCATGGAAGCGTTGATCCACGGTCAACTCCGAAAGATCTCATAAATCCACCGGCAGCACTCGCCATACAAAAACGACCATTGTAATCAATGTAACGTGTTTGTAAACCAACACGTGCAAACTTTCCAGTTAAATAACATTTTTCATTGGTCATAGAAACACCGCTGTAAACACTCAGTGAATCTTTACCATAATCACGTTGAAGCTGTTTAAAATTTTTCACGATTAAATCATAGGCTTCATCCCATGTAGCTTCACGGAAACCTTCTTTCGTTCCTTTTAATGAAGCGTCATCACGGATTAAAGGTTTTAATATACGATCATCATGGTTTGTTTGCTGGTAAGCAGTAACGCCTTTTGGACACATTTTCCCTACTGTAACTGGCCAATCATAACGCGGCTCAACGCCAATAATTTTATTCGTTTTTGTATTTACACGTAAGTTCATCCCGCATTGCATTCCGCAATAGCTGCAGTGTGTTTTTACGAGAGTTTCATTTGGATGACGAACATTTTCTATTTCTTTAAAAAACTTATCCCTTTGCATTCTGGTTTGCCTCCTTGACCTTTACTTGATGTGTTGCGAATCCAGAGAATCTTGAAATACGATATTTTCTGCGGCAAGGGAGGCATAGCTCAGCAAGATTAAAGCCATCTTCCATATTGAATTCGATCGCATTTACTCCCAATACTTGAATGACATCATTTGACTGTTCAACCGAAACGAAATGATCACCGCATACTTTACACTTTTTCTCTTCCTGTTCCGCGTAGTGCTCACGATAGTTCCTTGCAAAAACACTTACCGGACGGAAAGGAATATGAGCAAGTTTACCGAATGGCAAATAAATTAATGTTACAATAACAGAAAATTGATGTATTAATGACATTTGCGGCTGCATCCAGCCACCAAGCCATACGTTTTGGACTGTTAATAAAAGTCCTGTAACCGAAATAAAGATTAATAAGTAGAGTGGAAGGAAATCATAGATAAATTTTTGTTCCGCTCTTGCCTGCATGTTTTTCAAGCGGCGATATAAGGCCATACAGACACCTGAAATCACCATAACTGCTGAAATATTTAAGGCATTATAGGAGAACCAGGCAATGATTCCATCAGCCTTTACCGTCATTAAATCTAGACCCATGAGCACGATTGTGTATTGACCCATCTCATCCATCGTAAAGTACATCCAGCCAAACACGAGTGGAAATGTTACTAAACAAGCAAGGACACATCCCCAACCGATTAATATATGCTGCACCCAGCGGTACAAACCACGGTTTTTTATGAAATCATAAATGGCTAAATGATTAACTGCTGTTTTGGGTGTGCTTTTTCTTTTTAAAAGTCTTAAGCCTTTTTTGATAAAAATTTTAGTTGGCGGTCTTTCGCCCCATGCGATAAAGCGGTAGAAAAAACCTCCGATAAAAACAATCGTTCCGACCATATATCCATAGAGATTTAAATCAACATGGGTGAACATTCTCGTCGCAATAAAGGAAAGAATAACAATTGCGGAAACAGTTAAAAACATAGATTTAGCAAACTTAGATGCAAATGCATTATTAATGGAGTGTTCCGTTTTTTTATTTAATGGCGTATTTGTCTGCATTTTAGCTCCTCCTAAAAAAAATAACACTAACGATTTTTCTTACTCTAATTGTAAGAAATTCATTAGTGTTATCCATATAGGGGAACTCCCCCATCAACAGAGGAAAAAACCCTTAGATTTTTTGTTTTAGACAAATCTTTGTCACATATTAGTTCCTGAGATACTTTTTGTTCCACGAATAGAAGAGAATCATTATTCCTGTTATTACGAGCAATGAGAAAATCGCAGCATCCCAAAATGGAAGCGACGCGGGACTTTCTTTAAATCCTGGGAGAACTTCATTCCATGCAAACAATAATTGTGGGATATAGAAGATCAAGTACAAGGAAATCGTCAAAACGACCCCTGCTAAATAAAAAATAGAGTATACAGCAACAGTCTTCCGTTCACTTGAAAATATATCATCATTTATACTGGATGGTTTAAAAAACAATAGCTTATTTTTCAGCATCTGTTGTGCATTTTCCAAAAGATTGTAACATCCTGTTACATTTTCTACAAAATAATAGATGTCAGTTTTCATATAGATACAGAATTGGTATACCATTCGAATGAATGTATTAAAGACCACGAAATTAAGAATACTCAAGAAAACTGCAGAACCATTTGGAAAGAGTATTTGACTAATTAAAGCAAACGAAAGGATAATGGTGTCAAAGCACAGACCAGACAAGTACAAACCATTGCGAGCCTTCGAAGGCAGCTTCCACGCGAGTGACATATCTGTTTCAAGTACAATAAGAAATAGGCGGTGGCCAACCTCTAATTTTGTTGGGAGGTTTTGAGCCCTTATCGCTAGAATATGTCCAAATTCGTGAAAAAGCACTAGACATACCGTCAATATGATCCACGTCGGAATATTAAGGATCATCAAGTCAAATATAAATAAATCCTTATAGTGAGGAATTAAAGTGGGTTTCGCAATGAACATGGATAAATTAAACAGGAAGAAAAACAAATAAACAAAATAAGCAATCTTATTAAAAAAGAACTTTCCAAGCTTTGGTGATATCCCCATAAACCCTAAGGTATCCCTTTCCTTTTCCTGAATTTCAACAGGCATGCCATCAATCTCAGCAATTAGATTGATTTCTAAAAGCTGTTCGGCAAAATCGATAAGTTCAATATCTTCCTTAGGATATTTTTCTACTAGTAATAATTCAATTTCCACCAAGGATAAACCCTTGTTGATTAGATTAATCGTATCAATACAAATTTCTGGCATTTCATAAAATTCACCTGAAGCAGGATCTTCAACGATGAAGTGCTTTTGATCCTTACGAATGTCTATTGGCACCAACACTAGTCTGGAATTAATTGATAATACCATTATAAGCATCATTCCTAATTTAGAGTCACAAAAAAGAAGGATGCTGTATACTGTTAGCATCCTTCTACGTTTTTACATCCACCAACATATCCAACATGAACCAGTTACTTTCACTTTTTTTAATTTGCGGATTTTCAATGATTTCACCTCCTCAAACTATTAAAATGCTTGATTAGTATAAAAATCTGCATCTCTATTTTCTTGGGATATTTTGTGAATTTTTTTCCACTTTGGATACACCTTTTGAAATAAATTAACCAATTCAGGATCAAACTGTGTACCTTTTCCCTCTACTATCCGCTGATAGGCTTCTTCAACCGTCAGTGCGGATCGATAGGACCTTGTAGAGGTCATGGCATCAAACGCATCAGCAACAGCCGCAATTCGAGCAGAATAAGGTATTTCTTCACCTTTTAGCTGATCTGGATAGCCTTGTCCATCCCATCGTTCATGATGCGAACGAATAACATCGATATTATTACTGAGGCCTACTACTTTTGATACTGCCTCTGCTCCCACAACTGTATGGGACTTAATAATTTCGTACTCTTCCTTAGTAAGTGAGGTTGGCTTCATCAATATTTGATCTGGTATATGAATCTTTCCAATATCGTGGAGTAAACAAGTATAATTAAATGCCTTCAACTCTTCATCCGAAAATCCACCAGATTCTTTTGCCAATTCCATTGCATAACTTGCAACTCGTTCACTATGACCTCTTGTATAAGGATCCTTAAGTTCCAGCGTGGCTATTACTCCTTTTACAATCCCTGTCAACTGCTGATCATAGGAAGTTTTTACAGCTTTTACATAGGATTGGAAACGATTTAATATAATGAACGCAATCAGGGAAAAAATTGCTACCAATACGATTCCTAATAATGCCAATGGGGTTTTAATTATTAGACCAACTATTATATATTTTGCTATTATTCCAATCGTTACCACTATAAGAAACGGTTTATTAACAAAAATAGGTGCAAGCAAAAGCCAAAAGATTTCAACCGTATTTCCACCCTTATATAATTCTGGTTGATCAATAAATGTAACGACATCATTTAGTAAAGTTAATAAGGTATAGCTTATAAAATAAATATACTTTACCTGGTAAGATTTTTGATTTCTGACAAGATAATAGGCAATTGGTAATAGGAGAAACATAATAACATACACTAGATAAGTCAATTTATCTGGAGTATCGTTTTTTATCTGTGGAATAACCTTTGAAATAACTTCAAATATTAATTCGAAAGAAATGGCGACAATATAAAATAAAACTAAAAACCATTTAAGTGTCCGAGTTTCTTCATTTTGTAAGTTAGGATCTATTATCTGCTTCTTCATTGCTAACCTCGCATAAGGAGTTATATTCTTTAATACTTTTGAACTATGAACGTTTACTTTCATGACACTTTTCCTTATTATACATCAATTATTTTAAAAGAAATACATAAAATAATTATGATTTATGTAGAATTCTAGAACAACTCCATAAAAATACAGAATATTCAGTAATCAATATAAATCAAAATAAAGACGTTATTTTTGGTTGATAGGCAACATTACTTTTACCAATGTCCCTTTTTCAAATCCATTAATGTAGAATTCCCCAAAATGATCCTTAATAATTTGATTTGAAACCATTAAACCTAAACCCGTTCCCTCTTTTTTTGTAGTAAAGAAAGGCTCTCCAATATTAAGGAAGTCTTCATCCGAAATTCCGCCGCCTTCATCCTGGATTGAGATATTCATCTTATTTCCTTCTACTTTAACAGTGATTGTTATTTTCCCGCCATTAGGCATCGATTCAATTGCATTTTTTATTAAATTAATAAACAATTGCTTTAACTGTTTTGGATCACAATCTAGTGGAGGTGAAGGTCTTTCCATGATTGTTTCAGTGGTAATTCCTTGTCTTTCAGCTAGATGTTTTGTTAGAGAAAGTGTGTAGTCAATAATTTCTTCAATTCCCACTTTAGAAAATTGGACTATTTTTGGTTTTCCTAGTGTCATTAAATCATTTACAATTGAATTAATCCGATCTATTTCTTGAATCATGATTGGATAAAAGTCATTCGTATTTGGGTAATTTTCGTGCTGAAGCTGGGTAAATCCTTTTAATGATGAAAGTGGATTACGGATTTCATGACCAATAGCAGCCGCCATTTGTCCTATTACAGCAAGTTTTTCTTTTCGTCTAAGCTCTTCATGTGCTTTATTTACTGATTCAATGTACGACTCGAAACGGTTTAATATGACAAAAGCTATGGCAGAAAGAATGATATAAATGAACAAGGGAACCAAAACCTCTAAATCAAGTAAAATGACTCCAAAAAATACATACTTTAGTACCATTCCTAATGAAACAGTCCAAAAATACTTTTTATTAACGAAAATTGGCGAAAAGAGTATAAATACAACTTCCACAATATCTCCTGCAGCAAAAGACTCGTCTTTGCCATAATAAAGCAAAAAATTATGAATCGTATCCCACAATAGGAAGCTGTAAATATATAGATATTTTATAATATAGGGATTCCCTTTTTTTATAAGGTAAATGGCTAAAGGTAATAAACCAAAGTTGATAATGTAAATCCAAAAACCTAATCCCTGATTGGGTCTTGTTATGACACCATTCCCATAGTAAGGGTATATATAATAATAAATTAATTCGAATGAGATAAAAAAAATATAAAATAGCCACAAAAATAACTGAATTGCCTTTTTTTCTTCATAGAATAACTTTAGTCTGGTGCTGCTATCTTTCATACCTGGTACTCCCTTGGGTAATCTTTCATTTATGATTCAAATTATCTCCTACCATTCTACCACTTTTTTTTATAAAATCCTGATGTTATTTCTGGAAATCAGATGATATTCGACATAATTCCACTAATCGTAAAAGGACTCGATACAATCGAAGTCCTTTTACATTATAATTCGTATACATTCGCCTACTAACAAATTATAGATTTCTACCCGTAAATTTCCCGTAATAAACATAGCATTTACGGTCCTCATCAATTTCCCTTGAATCCAGTTCAAACTCCATAAATTTCCCAGATTTTTGAATGTAAATATAATCTGAATGCAGAGTTGACAGGATCTCCTCATGACTCCAAACTTCCTTATTTTCTATCAGCGTATAGGTTGAGCCTTTGAGCTCTCTGACCTCAAAACCAATATGTGAATATTCTTTTTCTAGCAAATCATTCGTATGGCTTTCTTTTTTTACATACAAAACGGATGTGCCGTCCGGGTCCAACGCTGTCGCTGTCACAGCATAGGTATCACCATCTTTTACAAAATATTCACAGGTCATCCTCGCGACGGCTTCAACAGGGGTAATATTCTGGTAATTCCATAACGCAGGATAGTTTTTACGTTCATCGTCAAGTCGGTATTCCAGCCTCAATTTCCATCCCTCTTTCTTTTTTGCTTTTATTTTATCATTGTTTTCCTAAATTTTACTTTTATAATGGTTATTATAATGTAAAAAGGAGTGTGATAAGGTGAAGAAAACCCAATGGTTAATTACTGGTGTACTTACTACTCTAATGGCCGGAACCACTTTAGCCGGATGTTCACAGGCACAGGACATACCTCCTGAACCAGACGATTCAAATTGCCGGGAATGGGAATGGGACGATGAAGATGGTGTATGGCAATGTGATGATACTCGGTCAAGCTATTATGGGCACTTCTTTTTAGCCGGAATGTTTTTTAGTAACAAATCCGCTTTAAGGAATTCATCTGCATACAAGTCTTATAAATCCTCTTCCAACTTTAAGGGTGGATTTGGCAGTGGCTCAAAAGGCGGGTTTGGAGGTTAAGTTCATGTCCACATACACTAAGAATCGAAACCGTTTTTATTCAAATTTCCCGACTTTTTGGGCGAACTTATATGGCAGTGAATATAGTCTTTATCATGTATTACCCATTAACGAACAAACACATACTCTCATAAAAGAAGCGACGGAACGAATGGGAAAGGTATTCTTTAAAACCGCCCGGCTCCTGAGAAGTCTACAGGATGAACAGCTGCTTGAACTTGGATACCCTGAAGCAAGCCTGCCATTTCTTCGAATGAAGCACCTTTTTCCGGAAACAGTCATTTCTCGTTTCGATTTTGCCTTGACCACAGACGGGATTAAAATGCTTGAGTTTAATGCTGATACTCCAACGTTTATCGTTGAATGCTTCCATATTAACGGTAAAGTATGTTCTGAATTCGGCTATCTTGATCCAAATGACAACCAAGAACGCCTTTTATCATCTGGTGTAACAAAAGCTGTCCTAGAATCCACAAAAGGTCTCGTATCTCCAAACGTGGTGTTCACTGCCCACAGCGACCATAGCGAGGACTGGAATACAACCATTTATTTAAGTCAATTATGTAAGGTTAAAAACCAAACACTTCCGATATCGGAGCTTCGAATTACCGATGAAGCACTTTTAGATGCGGATGGAGTGCCCATTGATGTTTTATACCGCCAGACCTACCCGCTTGAACATTTGCTTGAGGACAGAGATCCAAATGCAGGTGATCGTGTCGGAATACAATTATTACAGTTGGTAATGGAAGGAAAACTCACGATTGTAAATCCTGTTTCTGCCTTTCTTCTTCAACCCAAATCGGTACAATGCCTAATATGGGGCTTAGCTGAAAATGAGGGTTTTTATACAAGGGAAGAACTAGTGTGGATAAAAACATATATGCTGCCGACCTATCTTGAAAGTGACCCATTTTTAGGCAAAGAAGCTTATGTTCAAAAACCATCCTTCGGCAGGGAAGGTGATACCATTACGATATGGGATAAACATACGAATGTGGCTGCCCAAAATTCCTTTAACACTTATAAGGAAGAGCTGCCCGTTTATCAATCATATATACCGCTTCCCGTTATTTCACTTGAAACGGAAAAAGGTATCGAGGAGCTTTCATATGTATTTGGTTCTTTCCTCATTGCAGGTAAACCAAGCAGTATTGGAGTTCGGGCTGGTGGAAAAATCACAGGTAATGAGTCTTATTTCTTACCCGTGGCAATAAATGAAGGAGGACTATAAAATGTTAAATTTCTTGATTTATTTAGCTGTTTCTTTAGCTTTATTATTCGTTGGACTCTTTCTAATGGAAATCACCACGAAGGTGAAGGAATTTTCTTTAATGGGCAAAGGAAATAAAGCAGCAAGTTATGTACTTGGAGGCAGACTGCTGGGTCTTGCCATCGTTTTATACTCTGCTCTTGCTAATTCTATTTCTCTATTGGATATGGTGATATGGGGAGCAATTGGTATTGTGGCACAAATTATCGTCTACTATCTTGCCGAATGGCTTACCCCGCGTTTTAACATTACCCAAAGCATTGAAGAAGATAACCGAGCTGTGGGACTCTTTCTCCTTTTACTCTCCGTATCCATCGGAATCGTGATCGCAGGATGTTTGACGTATTAAAGAACTCAGCGGTATAATGCATTTCTTAATTAATTTGTTAAGGACAAATCTTGGGGACGGTTCTTGTGTTTTTGTCCTTCATCCAGCTCATGAAGGACATATCTTCGATTCGAGCCTTGGGATTTGTCCTTCATCCAGCTCATGAAGGACATATCTTCGATTCGAGCCTTGGGTTTTGTCCTTCATACAGCTCATGAAGGACATATCTTCGATTCGAGCCTTGAGATTTGTCCTTCATCCAGCTCATGAAGGACATATCTTCGATTCAAGCCTTGGGTTTTGTCCTTCATCCAGCTCATGAAGGACATATCTTCGATTCGAGCCTTGGGATTTGTCCTTCATCCAGCCTATAAAAGACACCCCCTACTCCTTCCTTATACCAATTTAAAAAACGGATTACTCTGCACTGGCACCCATAATTCAGATTGTTCAAGCATCCCAGCCATAGAATATAAAAGGTCTTCCCTTCCTTTAGCAGCCATAAATTGAACACCCACTGGCAGTCCCTCTTGTGTGAGATGGAGTGGTACTGTCATCGCCGGCTGTCCCGTAAGATTTGCTAATTGTGTAAATGGGGTTCTTTTTAAATTATTTTCAGCAACTTGTTCAACAATACCCGCCTTTTTCAAAATCCCTCCAAATCCCAAGCTTCCGCTAACCTGCATAGCAAGTTTTTCGTATGGACTTGGGTCGAGCTCACCAATTTTTGCTGGGAGCATTGCGGTTGTTGGTGTCATATAAAAATCATATGTTTCATGAAAAATTTCCATCTCAAGTGCCGCTTTATCCCATTCCCTTAGGCTTAATACAAACTCCTTCGCAGACGTTGCCTTTCCAATTAAACCTACAATCCATGTGGTCATTTCCACATCATTCATTTTTACTTTACGCCCCAGTATTTCCTCAAGGGAAGCTAGGTGTGCTGCAACTTCACCAAAATACATCGTTAAAAAGCTATAAACTATTTTCCTTCCATCAACAGGAGCTTCTTTTTCAACGACATGATGTCCTAGTGATTCCAAAAATTTTGCTGTTTTCATAACGGCACCTTTACAATCTGGGTCTACCTTATTTCCTAATGGTGATTGAACAGTAAAGGCAATCTTTAACCTTTTATCTACATTCATTTGTAATTGTGAAAGGTAATTTCCTTCAAATGGGAGGGCGTGGAATGCAGCTCCTTTTTCATACACACTTAATGCATCCAGCATTGCTGCACTGTCGCGAACGGATCTAGATAAGATTAAATCCACTGCTGCGCCTTGCCAGCTCCTGCCGGCTAAAGGACCTACAGGCGTTCTTCCTCTTGTTGGTTTCAAGCCAAAAAGTCCACAAAATGAAGCTGGAATTCTGATAGATCCTCCGCCATCATTTGCTCCCGCAATCGGAACCATCCCACTAGCCACTGCCGCTGCAGACCCTCCGCTCGATCCGCCTGGAGTATGCTCCGTATTCCACGGGTTTCTTGCAGGTCCATAGATGGCGGGTTCTGTGATTCCCATTAATCCAAACTCTGGTATGTTCGTTTGTCCTATCAATACAGCTCCCGTTTTTCGAACCTGTTTTACGTAGTTAGAATCAACCTTTGCATAGTGGTCTTGATAGACTTTGGACCCAAAAGTAATTTTCTCACCCTCCATTTCCTGTGCTAAGTCTTTTAACAACATAGGCACGCCGGCAAAACTCCCATTTAAATCGATTTCTTCTGCCATTGCTTCAGCTTTTTCATACAATTTATTTATGACTGCATTCAATTTTGGATTATGCATTTCAATTACTCTAATCGCTTCTGCCACTATCTCTTTGGGATGCACCTCTTTCCTTTTCACCAATTCCGCAAGGCCCAGCCCATCATACTGCTGATAATTAACCCCCTCCACTCTGCTCACCCTCTCCATTATTTTTAACCTATAATTTCTATTTACGATTGCGTATTTCCTTTTATGAAACATAGGCACACTTTATGGCCTAAGCAAATTATATTGACATATTTTTAAATAGGGTGTAATATTATTAATTGTGCTTTAGATTTTATGTAACTTGTAATAGATAGATAACGCAATGTAAGAATTTTTTCTGGCATTCTGCTTATGTTTTAAAAGTAAAACTTATTCACGCTGGATCGGCTTCGGAGCCGTAAGGATGTAAGAGAGGTAGGGCTTACATCGTTTAGGTATAAAACCATCAGGTGGAAGAGTAACCGCGGCAATTTGGTCTTTTAATACCATTTATTATATATAAATACTTACCTTGCGATGGCTGATAGTAGAAACAACCATTCACAAGTTACAATAGTGATCCACTTGGATTAAAAGCAAAAGAAGGCAGAGGAATTAAATCCTCTGCCTTCGTCTAATTTTAAAGTGTTTTATTTTTGTTCGACAGCCCCATTAGAGTTGATTAGTACTTTTACAGATACATTGACATCAGATTCTGCCAATGCTTCTCCCCAATTATTACCCACCTTTTTAAAATGAGTATATTGGTACGCACGGGCGTAAAGACCGAGTCCAATCGGATCAATTTTCTTTTTTTGGATTTTCTTTATGAGGTCTTCAATTTGTTTTTTTAACACTCTTTCAATCGCCTTTGTTAACTGATCATTATTTAGCTTCTCTTCCGGAAATATACGTTCTACAATATTGATGGTCAATTTAATGTTAATATCAAATTGAAATTTATTCTGCTTATATCCAGACTTTATCTTCGTTTTTACTTTGTTAACTGCAAAACTTATTACATTTTTATGGAAGATGTTTTTCTTATCTTCATTAGGAAGAACGGGAATCGTCAGGGTGATTTCATGCCTCTTTTTATTCTGTAACATCAATAGTAGAGTTGATTCAGGCACATTAAGAAATTGAGCATATTTCCCTTTATTATCAAGAAGAGATATTCCTGCCAGCTCAATATTTTTTTCTTTTTTCACTTCCGAAATAAAAGGGGTCATACCCTTTTCGTAAATCTCCCTATGCAGTTCTTGAAGTGTACCTTTTACCGCTCTCGTTCGATCATAGTTTTTATCGATCAATGATTTCAGATGTAAAGATAATTGTGGTTTCTCCCCTGGATTATGAAAAATAACTTTTGAAACAGGACCATCAACCGTCACTACTCTTGTACTCATGGAAAATGTAGGATTTCGATAAACAGTATCCAATATTGGAAACCAATCTTCATGTTGCAAGACACGTTTTCCCACTAATAATACTTGAATTTTCCCAGCCGTTACCTCTCCTGTTGTCAAAGCGTCAAAAAGTCTTCTTGAATCTCGTATTGTTTTCGCCTTTACCTCATATGATTCAGTTCCTTTCTTTGCTTCTTTACTAAAAACTGGATTAATTTCATAAAAGACAAGGTTATTTTTATCATCCAGATCAATGCCAAGGATTAAAGCAAGCGTCAAATCCTCTAAAGGAGCTTTCTTGCCGCAGCTAGAAAGGATGACGATAAGGAAAATCAAAAGAGTCGCATATAACCACCGTTTCATTTTATCGCCCTCTTTTTTAAGTGAGAATAAAGCAGGAGATATACCCATAAGCATAGTGGAAAAGCATATCCAAGTAGGAAACTAATGGGTTCGCTCATTTTTTGAAGCTGAGTATTTTTGTCAAAAGATTGAGGTAAGAAAAAAACATAGACCAGGTTAAGAAGCAATAACCATCCTACATATTTACTGTGATCTTGCTTACCAAATAATTGACTGGCAGAAAATACAGTAACAAAAAAGATTGGCAGGACCGTCGTAGATATGACAAATATATACAAAGATAAATAGACAATTTCCAACCGTTCCAAAAATTTGAATTCAACTATTTTTAATAGATTTATGGTTGGTTCTTTATACTGGGTAATTTCATCTGGACTATAAAATGTAAAAGCAACGATCGTTACAATTAAAAATACGACCAATGTAAGTGTATTAGCAATGACTATTCCGATGGATGCTTTATGTTTTTGTTGCAAAAAAGGATACAGGAAAAAAGCAATTTCAAATCCTAAATAGGAAAAAATTGTTGTTTTTACTGCTGTAAGTATTGGAAACCATCCTTCTTTTATAATAGGAAGCAGGTGAAGCCAGTGAGCCTCTTTTAATGGATTGAAATAAAAGAAGAACATCCATATCGTCATAAAAAAAACCAATTCAGCATACCTGCCCACTATCGTTATATTATTTCGAACAATCAGGTAGCTGGGAATGGATAAGAGCAATAGTAAGATAACCATATTTGTTTGTGGCAAAATCCAAAATTGGATAAACAGACCTTCCCGAACAAAAATGGTAGAGCCTATAAAAGCGTAATACAAAATAAAAATAACAGCCGCGATTTTTCCACACCATTTTCCGAAATAATTGGTGATTAGATCAATAATCGTTCCATTAGGGTAATTCTTCATCACTTGTATAATGATTAAACTCGCTAGTGTAGAAAATAACCAGCCAATAATAAGAGCGATCCAGCCATCTGTCCCTGCTTTTTCAGCTAATTCACGCGGCAATGTTAAAAGACCGACCCCAACCTGAACACCATGAATTAAAAAGATATATTGCATGAACGTAATTGGATTTTGTGTATATTTCATCAATGTTCGTCACCCTTTGGACGATTTGAATTAGCTTTTTTCCTTTGAATAGCTCTAGTGCTTTCAGGGCGCTTGACAATCGACCACTCTGGAAACCGTATAAATAGATCTTTCCAATCTGGAAAACGTAATGGAGCAAATGGACTGCCATAAGGTGTACCTAAAGATTGGAGTGCAATAACATGAGCGATTAATGTCATTAATCCAACTGCTAGTCCCACAAATCCGAATATTGCTGCTGCAATCATCATTGGAAATCGAAGCAGCCGAATGGCTGCGCCCATATCATAATTTGGAATAATAAAAGAAGCAATTGCAGTTAAGGCAACGACAATCACCATGATATTACTTACGATTCCTGCTTGAACAGCCGCTTGACCTATGACAATACCACCAACGATACCAACTGTTTGACCAATTTTTGCAGGAAGACGTATACCTGCTTCACGCAGCATTTCTAATGTTATTTCCATAATGATTGCTTCTATAAAAGGCGGAAATGGAACTCGTTCTCGAGATGCACCAATGGATAAAAGCAGCTTTAAAGGGACGATTTCAAAGTGAAAGGCAATCACAGCAATATAGGTTGCCGGTAGAAATATAGCAATAAAAAATCCAAAATATCTCATGAGGCGAATGAAGGATGCCACGATCCAGCGTGCCCCATAATCATCCATACTCTTGAAAAAAATTTCAAACGTTGCTGGTCCAATTAGGACATTGGGAGAACGATCTACTACTGTCACAATCCTACCCTGTAAAATTTCTCCAGCAGCAAAATCTGGGCGTTCCGTTAAAAATAATTGCGGAAATGGAGAATAGGGGTTGTCCTCAATATATTCTGCTAATGAGGCCGCATTTAAAATACTATCGACATCGAGTTTGTTTATTCGGTCTACAAGCTCCTTCAATACTTCTGGATTTACAACATCAGCTAAATACATTATCGTAAGCTTTAAATTCCCTCTTGTACCAACGGTCATTTCCTTCATTTTCAACTCACGGTTTTGAATATGGCGGCGAATCAAAGCGATATTAGTGCTGCCTGTTTCTGTGAAACCTAGATGTTCTCCTCGTAAGGAAGATTCAATGGTAGTATCCTCAACTGCTCTTTCTGGCCATCCTTGTGTATCAAAGATGAATGCCTTATTCCTCTTATCAATAAATAAGACACTATTTCCTTGTAATATTGCAATTTCAATGTCCTGCCAAGAATTTTTTTCTTTTACTCCCCCAATCGATACCTGTACTTCAAATTCATGTCCCTCCTTATTCACTTCAAATAAAAGCGGGCTTAAAACATGATTATGAATGGTCTTTGTATCTGTAAGACCGCTTAAATAAGCAAGGGTGGCTTGGCGCTTTGTTTGTTTTATGACAAAGTTCTTCACAACTAAATCGGGAGTCTCGCTAAAAATCTTCTGAATTTCTGCCGTATTCTCCGATAAAAATGTACTTATGTGTTTGTTTGCAGGGTCATTGTTCTGTATTTGGAATGAAGTTTGTTGATTCCTTTTATTACGATATTTTCGAAAAAAAGCCATAGATAAAACCCGCCTATTATAAAATAAGATAGGTTAGTTTGTATCTTTATATGGATGGATATTCATTGTAAACCATTTTTAACCAGACCAGCTGTCAATCGAGGTTTGGGAGGCTATAAGTTGAGATTGTAATCCCACCAAATCAAAAGAAAAAGAAGGCAGTGGAAATAAATCCTCTGCCTTCATCTCATTTTCGATTGAATTACACCCGCATCGTTTTGCTTGCTCCTTTTATTTTACGGGCCACTTGGTTAATGACTTCTGAAAAAACGAGCCCAAACGCAATGGAGCCAGACAGCAAGATTACTTTTGCACCTAAGGTTAACGCTGTAAAAAAATCATCCTCTACAAATTTCCTCATCGTGTCATAAGCCAGTCCACCTGGAACTAAGGGAATAATTCCAGCGACACTAAAAATAATAACAGGTGTTTTATAAAATTTAGCGAGCTGTTGACTAACGATTCCTATAAAAAGAGTCGCCCCGAATGTTGCGAGAACCACGTCGCCCGTATAGCTTTCAGATAAATAGTAAATAATCCAGCCACCCATTCCAACCAAGCCGCATTTTACTAATGTATTCTTCGGTGCATTAAATATCACTCCAAAGGCAGCTGTTGCAAAAAAGCTTGTGAGTAGTTGTCCAATTATGTCCACTTTATGCCTCCGTTTATATAAGGGCTCTTTTCTTAAACGTTGCTACTTTTTGGAACAAAATTTCATGATTACGCAATGATTCCGCAGAAAATAGCGTGAAATTAATAAGAAAAGAGCCTGCAAACTTAATTTTTAAGCGCAAAATAACTATTTCCACGTTAAAATCGGCTTTAAGATTTTAACATCTATTTTTACAAACAGCCTATAAAAATGATAAAACAACCGCAATCCCTGACCCGATGGCAAATGCCGTTAGAACTGCCTCCGCACCCTTTGATAACCCTGACACTAAATGCCCCGCCATTAAATCCCTCACTGCATTCGTAACTAATAGTCCAGGTACTAAGGTCATTACCGAACCGATGATTATTTTATCTAACTGGTGCCCAATTCCTGATTCAATAAAAATTAATGCGAGTAACCCAATAGTGAATGAAGCTAAAAACTCCGAGAAAAACTTGATCGGGACATAACGGTGAAAGTAGAGAAAGCCCAGATATCCCAAACCTCCAGTTATCATGGCTGGGATAAAGTCATTCCACTCCCCCCTAAACATGATCATAAAACACCCGCTAGCAATGGAAGCAGCTGCAACCTGTACCATAAATGGGAAGCTTACATCCAAAGCATCTAATTCTTTTAATAGAGTTAATGCTTCTTGCAGATTGGTTTCACCTGAGGTGATTTTTCGCGAAATGCTGTTTACCATGGCCACCTTTTTCAAATCGGTAGACCTCGATAAGATTCGAATCAACTTCGTTTTAGTAGGTTCAGAGCCCTCTGCAGAAAAGATAATTCCTGTTGGGGTTACATAACTATGTGTTTTTTCAATTCCAAAAGCTGCAGCGATTCTCATCATTGTGTCCTCAACACGATAGGTCTCCCCGCCGCTTTGCAGCATGATTTTCCCAGCGAGTATGCAAACCTCGATAATTTCATATGTTTCTTCTTTTTGAATTTCCATCTACCGTTCACCACATTCATTTTTTCTTCCTATGATTTCCTAAGTTTAATCAATAACCGGGTTTTTATCAATTCCAATGCTGGAGGACCAATCAATAGGTGGTATTCCTTTCATTAATTTAAAAATTCGGTATTATTGTATTTAGGTACTCTAAATACCTCCAGAAAGAAGTGAAATATGACATGTCGAAATCAAAGATAGCCAAACGAAATATCGTGATTATGTGGTTTTCTAACTTCTTTGTTGCCGGCAGTATGACAATGGTACTTCCGTTTATTTCATTATACATAGAGACCTTTGGTGATTTTTCGGAAAAATATGTTCAGCACTGGTCTGGCATAACATTTGCAGTAACATTTGTATCCGCGTTTATCTTTTCACCCATTTGGGGCAAGATTGGCGACAGATATGGAAGAAAAAGAATTCTCATTATAACCGGGATTGGGATGGGATGTTCCATTTTTCTAATGGGTTATGTACAATCTGTTTGGCAGCTGTTCCTGCTTCGACTTTTGATGGGATTTTTCACAGGTTTTATTCCAATGTCACAAGCCTTTATTTCTACCCAAACACCAAAAGAAATTGCCGGCCGTGTCCTTGGGACCTTACAAACAGGCAGTATAACGGGTTCGCTGCTTGGCCCGCTGCTTGGCGGGGTTTTAGCGGATTCGTTGGGTTATGCCTTGACCTTTAAGTGGACTTCCATTGCTATTTTTGTTTCCGGTCTGCTGGTTTTTGCAACAAAGGAATATGTAATGGAAGCGAAAAAAGGAAGCAAATCACATTATTCCAGTAAAGAAGTATTAGTACATATTTTTAAGAATCCGTTATTATTGACGGTATTACTCATTTCTGCACTTGTTCAAATCGCCCACTTCAGCATCCAACCGATTTTATCTTTATTTGTCAGCGAATTGCATGGACCTGCCAACATAGCTTTTTATTCAGGCATTGCTTTTTCTGCAGCTGGTTTAGGAAATCTATTGATGTCAAGGACGTGGGGAAAGATTGCCGATAATCATGGTTATATAAAAATCCTGGTTATCCTGCTTTTTATATCAGGAATCATATACCTTCCTGGTGCTATGGTGACGGATTACTGGCAATTGGTTATCATCCGCTTTGTACTTGGTATTGCCATTGGCGGGATTATTCCTGTTCGGATTGCTTACATTCGTCAAGAGGCGCCCATCGCCATGCAGGGGGAAGTCTTAGGCTACAATACTAGCTTACGTTTCCTTGGGAATATTATTGGTCCGCTGTTAGGCGGGGTTATTTCCGGCTATTTTGGATTTTCCGCCGTGTTTATTAGTACAAGTGGATTATTGATCATAAGTGGAATCATCTTGTATATCTCCATGCAGCGTCACCCAAAGCTCGTAAAACATCATACAATATAGAAAACAGCAGGAGGGAGTTCTCCTGCTGTTCTATTTGCTTATATTATTTTTGAGATTTGAAAAATCCAAATCCCTATAATAACTGTTTTTCACCAAAATATTTGGGCCAAGGCAGGAAACAGCTGGACAATGGCAGCTTAATTCCCCAGCCGTAGTGGTAGATTGCCAGTTTTCGTATGCATCGGTCAGCTTGGTATTTATGATATTTCCTAATGAAGGCGTATCACCAAAGTCAGTGACAATTATATCTCCATTAAAAATATTTACATTCAATCGTGAACGGCCATCCGGATCATTTCTGACCGTTACATTTTTACTTTGATAGAGTCTGTTTAACAGTCTTAAATCCTCAGGTTTATTGCTGCATGCATAAAAAGGGAGCGTTCCAAAAAGCATCCAGACGTCTTCATTGCGGACATCTAATAAGTGATGAATGGCATCTCTAATTTCATTTAGCGTTAACGATTCAAGATTACTAGCAAAATCACTTGGGTACATAGGATGAATCTCATGCCTCTGACAGAGCATTTCATCTACAATTTGACGATGTATTTTTTCCAAGTGGTGCTGTGTTCGTTTGTTTAGCATGGTTTCCGCTGATACCATTACCCCCGCCTTTACTAGTTCCCTGCTATTTTCTATCATTCTGATAAAATACTTTTCCCGCTGCTTGAAATCGGGTTTGTTGGCCATTCTAGCAAACCCGCCCTCGACGAAATCATCTACTGTACCCCAGTTATGTGAGATATGTAAAACATCCAAATAAGGAATGATTGGTTCATAGCGTGCTAAATCAAGGGTTAAATTCGAATTGATTTGCGTCCGAACACCTCGTTCATGAGCATATTGCAAAATAGGAACCACATAGTTTCTAATCGAGGACAGAGACAGCATTGGTTCCCCCCCTGTAATACTAAGGGAGCGTAAGGCTGGAATTTCATCTAACCTATTCAAAAGCAATACAAGTGGAAGCGCCTCAGGGTCTTTTGTTTGAAGGGTGTATCCTACTGCGCAATGCTCACAGCGCATATTACATAAGGTTGTGGTCGTAAATTCGATATTGGTTAGTTGAGGCTTCCCATATTGTTGTATATCATTATATGCTTCCCACGGGTCATATTCTGGGGAAATTTTTTTAAAATCAGACATAGTAAACTCCTTAAACTCAATAATAGAAAAACCACTTCATTATAGCTGAAATACCGCTTTTATGGCTAATTTAAAGCTTTTAAAAATCTTATGTTATGAATATGTTTATTATTCAACATGCATAATTTAATGTTCCCAGAAAAACACTAAGAAAATGCTAACTGTGAATGGTGGGAATACCTATATGGAAATGCAGCCGTTAAGTGAAGTGGAAAAGTTAGCCTTAAAGAAGGTAAAAATCTTTAGACAAAGCTTGTTACGATACATTCTAAGAGCCATGCTTGCCAGTATGTTTATTGGTTTTGGCGTGATTGTCGCCTTTAAGACTGGAAACTACTTTTATTTAGAACATTCTCCTTTTGCATACCCAATGGCCGCTCTAACTTTTGGATCTGCCATCATCTTAATCGCTTATGCTGGAGGAGACTTATTCACTGGTAATACCTTTTATTATACCTACACTGCACTGCGCAAAAAGATGGCTTGGAGCGAAGTAACAAAGTTATGGATTAGCAGTTATGCAGGAAATATTTTAGGAGCCGCTCTCTTTGCATTTATTATTTTTACAACAGGTCTATACGAAGAATCATCCGTAAATGGATTTTTATTAAGTGTCGTGGAAAAGAAAATGCAGGTCCCAACGGTAGAGTTGTTTTTTAGAGCCATACTATGTAATTGGCTTGTCTGCTTAGCTTTTTTTATTCCACTGGGACTTAAAGGCGATGGCCCGAAAATGTTTTCAATGATTCTTTTCGTTTTCTGCTTTTTCATTTCAGGTTATGAACACAGTATTGCCAATATGTGTACCTTTGCTATCGCTCTTGTGTTGAATCATCCAGGAACAATCTCTTGGGGTGGAGTCATCCATAACCTGATACCGGTAACGATTGGCAATTTATTTGGCGGAAGTATTCTAATGGCATGGATGTATTATTTTGTGAATAAGCCGTTTTTGGATGATTATCAGGAATAAACAAGAGCCCTATTTACTTAATATGGCTCTTGTTTTTCGACAAATTCCCGGGAAATAAGTCGACAGATGACAGGAATAATTTGAGATTCTATTTTTTCTTACTTATAAAATAGAGATAACCCTTTATCATAAAATAACTTACCTCTTCCGGTAACAGCTCTTTAATGGGCTTTAGCCGATCTCTACCTGCCTCTTCAACTGCTTTTTCAATTAATTTGAGATATTCTTCAGGAATAAGCCTGTTGAAATCTACTTCCATCCCTTGTTGAGCACACTGAATTAAATGACTTTCAACAGTGCTGTGCGCCAGCTCTCGTTTATCAGCAATTTCCTCTATGGATAAGTTTTGCTGGTGTAACTGAAAGGTCTCTAGGTGAGAATCTCCAACAGCCTTTTTGGCTGCCTTTTTAGGAGCAGCTCCCTGGATTAACTCTGGCTGGCGATCTGGATGGGCTTCACAAAACTGACGAATAGCTTGTATAAAATCAAGGCCATATTTTTGCAGCTTGTGTTCACCGACACCACTTACACGTAAAAATTCCTCATTCGTCTTCGGTAATTTTGCGCACATATCCTTTATTGCGGCATCGGAAAAAATGACAAATGGAGGCACATTTTCAGTTTCTGCAATCGCTCTTCTAACTTCACGTAACGTTTCAAATAGCGGGTCATCCTTTGAAATCTCTCTAACTTTAACACTTTCCCGACGATGGACATTTTCTTTTCCTACCAAGACGTCTTTCCCTTTAGAAGATACATAAAGTGTTGGAAATTGTCCTTGTTCAATTGCAATTAAATCTTGTGAAATTAGAAACTCCATGAAATCGGTGACTTCTTTCAACCCTTTTTCCTTCATGATTCCATATGTTGTTAGTTTGTCAAAACCCATTTCTGTTACTTTTTTATTTTTTGAACCTGTCAAAACCTGAGCCGTCAGGGTTTTGCCAAATCGCTGCCCCATCCGAATCACACAAGACATTACCATTTGTGCTTCTTTTGTAACATCGACGCTAGAGCGCGAATCGAGGCAATTCCCACAATGCCCGCATTTTTCCGTCTCGGTTTCTCCAAAATATTTTAATATAAATTCTTGCAGGCAGTCCTCGGTATGGCAGTAATCCACCATTTGCTGCAGCTTTTCAAGTTCCTGTGTTGTCCGGATTCGGTCGCTGGACTGATCGATTAAAAAGCGCTGAACCTGCACATCTTGTGAGGAATATAGGAGAATACATTCACTCTCGAGCCCGTCTCGTCCAGCACGCCCCGCCTCTTGATAGTAGCTCTCCATATTTTTGGGGAGTTGGAAATGAAGAACATATCGAATATTGGACTTATCAATTCCCATCCCAAAGGCTGAAGTTGCTACCATAACAGATGCTTCATCTTTTAAAAACCGCTCCTGCTCGTGTACACGCTCTGCATCCCCCATCCCTGCATGATACCTGGCAACATTGATATTATCTTTCTTCAGTCTTTCGTAAAGCTGTTCTACGTTTTTTCGGGTGGCAGCATAGATGATGCCCGCCTCTTTTTCATTCTTTTTTAAATAATCCTTTAAAAAATGCAGTCTGTCTTGGCCTTTAATAACCGAAAAAGTAAGGTTCTCTCGTTCAAAACCTGTAAGAATTGAATTCTCTTGGTCAATATCTAATGTTTCACAGATATCTTCCCGAACCCTTGGTGTGGCAGTGGCAGTAAGTGCCAAGACGTTGGGTTTCTGCGGCAGACTGTGGACCATTTGCTGGATATGCCGGTAGCTTGGGCGAAAATCGTGCCCCCATTGTGAGATACAGTGGGCTTCATCGACAGCAACTAACGGAATGTCCATTTGTTTCAGATCTTCAATAAATTCTCTTGATTCTAACCGCTCGGGGGCTATATATAGGAGTTTGTAAATACCTTGCTTTGCTTCCCAGATTCTTTGATTTGCTTCGCTAAAGCTTAATGAACTATTAATAAAAGCTGCAGGAATTCCTACCTGTACGAGGGCGTCGACTTGATCCTTCATCAGTGAGATTAACGGGGAGATTACAATCGTAGTACCTGGCAGAACAAGTGCAGGAATTTGATAACAAATAGATTTACCGCCGCCAGTGGGCATGACACAAATCGTATTTTCACCGGCTAATACAGATTGAATTGCAAGCTCCTGCCCATTTCGAAAAGATGAATATCCAAAATGAGATTCTAATAACTGTTGGGCTTTCTCAAACAACAAAACGTCTCCACCCTTCTACTAAATAATCTTCTATCATTATACCTCTTTTTAGATGAGTTCGATGCAATTTTTGATGACCGCAAGTATTTCGCGCTATCCGAGAGTATTTCTCGCTATCCGCCTCCGCCAGT
This sequence comes from Neobacillus vireti, assembly GCF_036962345.1. GTDB lineage: Bacteria > Bacillota > Bacilli > Bacillales > Cytobacillaceae > Neobacillus > Neobacillus vireti_A. Next base: position 224,430 of record NZ_JBALNB010000015.1, on the reverse strand, counting down.
ATTTCTTGCCATCCGCCAGTATTTTCCGCCATCCGCCAGTATTTTCCGCCATCCGCCAGTATTTTCCCGCCATCCGCCAGTATTTCTTGCCATCCGCAAATAATTATAATAAAAAGCTGCCGAGACATATCCCGGCAGCCCTCTCCTATCATCTACCCTGTGTAAACAGCTCTTCTAACTGTTTCCGCAAAACAAATTTTTGGATTTTCCCACTTGCATTCCGCGGCAATGCTTCACAAAAAATGTATTTACGTGGACGTTTATAGTTCGCTAGATTTTCACTGTTTTTACAATAGTCTTCTAGGTCTTGTTCAGTCAGCTTAGGATTTTTTCTCACTACAAAAGCGGTAACCGTCTCACCCCAGCGGTCATCTGGCTGGCCAACGACAGCAACATCGAGTACACCTTCATGTGCATGTAAAATATCCTCAACCTCACGCGGATAGATATTCTCCCCGCCACTGATGATCATATCATCCACCCTGTCATTGACAAATAGAAAGCCGTCTTCATCTAGATACCCTATATCACCAGAATGGTACCAGCCTTTATACAGCGAATTTTCAGTTGCTTCTATACGGTTAAAATAGCCGATCATCATGCATGGGCCCTTCACAATAATTTCACCTGTTTCTCCCACTGGAACGATATCATCAGGATCAGATGGTCCGTCCTCTCTTGTACGAACCACACGAATATCATGATTATATGCTGCTTGCCCAGCTGATCCAGCCTTTCTAAGCTGATCCTTCTCTGATAAGAAGGTGATAGCAGGACCCATTTCTGTCATTCCATAGGCCTGAACTAACTCGATACCGAATTGATCGTGGAGAGCGTGAACTAGACTCGGCGCCATTGGAGCAGCACCATATAAACCAAGCTTGAGACTTTCCGTATTATACTGGCTTAGTTCTTCTTGCAACAGCATGTTCCACATAGTTGGTGCAGCAAAAAACTTCGTGATTTTCTCTTGCTGAATTAATTGTAAGATGACTTTTGGATTGAATTGATGAAGAATGACGTTTCGTGCTCCAGTCTGAATTCTTGGCAAAAAGGCACAATGAAGCTCAGCACAATGGAACATAGGAGCGGTAACAAGTCCAACATCCTCTGAATCTAGCTTTTGAGCAGCAATACATAGCATACTTTGGTCAACCATATTTCGATGACTATGCATAACCCCTTTTGGCCTTCCCGTTGTCCCGCTTGTATAAATGAACGCATAAATATCATTTTCATTAACATCCGCATGAATCTCTTCAATTGACGAACCCGCAAGTTTATCATGATAACTTACTGCGTATGCTGGCGTTTCTTCATCAATAAACCAAAAGGCAGTAGAATCATAACGATTTTCAATCGCAGAAATGACAGACTCTAACGCCTTTTCAAACAGAACTACCTTTGGAGTTGCATCTGATAGAATAAAAGCCACCTCCTCAGGCATTAAGCGGAAGTTAATTGGATTGAAGATCGCACCTATTTTGGCACAGGCAAAAAGTGCAGTTCCTAATTCTTCGGTATTAAACATGAATGTGGAAACACGGTCACCTTTTTTTACTCCTTCGTTTAACAATGCATTTGCAAGGCGATTTACCTGATCATTCCACTCTTTGTACGTATAACGAACATTTTTTCTAACATCGTAAATAGCTTCCTTGTTCGGGTATCTTTTTACAGTTAGTTCAAAAATTTTCCCAATAGTGGTTGTCATCTAATCTCCCCCCATTTACAAACCTAGATTTTTTGCAATAATGGTTTTCATGATTTCGTTGGTACCAGCATAAATGCTTGAAACTTGAATATCACGGAATCTTCTTGCTATCTCATATTCTTCCATATATCCATAGCCGCCATGAAGCTGCAGGCATTCACCCGCGATTTTCTTTGCAGTATCTGTCAGCTTCCATTTTGCCATTGAAACCTTGGTCACCACATTTTGACCATCCATATGCTCCGCTATTAGTTGGTCTAAAAATGCTCTTCCCATCTCAACTTCTGTCGCCATTTCAGCCATCTTGAACTGTGTATTTTGGAAATGGCTGATTGATTTTCCAAAGGCTTCACGGCTTTTCACATATTCCATTGTCACCTGAACCATAACCTCAGCTGCAGTTTGAGCCGCAATCGCAACCACAAGCCGTTCCTGCTGGAGTTTATCCATCATATATATAAATCCTTTACCTTCTTCACCAAGCAGATTCTCCTTAGCTACTCGGCAATCTTCAAAAATCAACTCAGCAGTATCCTGACTATGAAGACCAACTTTGTTTAGCTTTCTTCCCCGTGAAAATCCCGGAGTATCCCGCTCAACTAAGAGCAAGCTGACACCTTTATGCTTTGGTACCGCATTCGGGTCCGTTTTACACGCTACAAGGATGAGATCGGATTGAATTCCATTTGTAATAAATGTCTTTTGTCCATTTAGTATATAGTGGTCCCCATCAAGTTTGGCAGTTGTTTTAATATTAGCTAGGTCTGACCCCGTTCCGGGTTCTGTCATTGCAATGGCAGTTATCATTTCTCCGGTCACACACCGAGGCAGCCAGCGCTGCTTTTGTTCCTCTGAACCAAACGTATGGATATAAGGAACAACAATATCATTATGCAGCCCAATACCTACTAAGCTAGAGCCTACCCGTTCTAATTCCTCATTAATGACAACGGAAAACCCCCAATCAACACCGCTGCCACCATACTTCTCGTCTAAATCAGGACACAGGAATCCCTGCTCCCCCATCTTTCTCCACAAGGAACGGGGAATCATTCGATCTTCTTCCCATTGATCATAAAATGGAACAGCCTCTTTTTCTAAAAACTTTCTTAATGACTTTCGAAATATTTCATGATCGTCCGTTAAATATGGATGCTTCATGATGGTCGCCTCACTTTCTGCTAGTAAATAAAGCGCTTTCAATAAAAGGGATAGCTTACGTTTTTTCCTCTCCAATCGTAATTACATCTTGGACATTACTTCCCCAACCTATTGTACCAAACGTAAAGAATATTTTGAATATTAAACTAGACATTTATTACATTTCTTTCTTCTACATTCTAAAAGTCATAGGTCTTTTTGCATAAATTGTAGAATTATATATATTGAATATTCGAAAAACAGGAGATTATAATAGAATTTGGCAATAGAAAATAATAGTTTGGAGGATTTAAAATGAAATTTAAGAGATTTTCAATTTTATTAACACTCATGTTTGCCTTTAGCACCTTCTTTTCCTCATTTGCTTTTGCAGATGAAAACGTAGAAAAGCCTAATCTTGTTGCATTAGGGGATTCGATTACCTATGGCTGGAATCTTGATGATACCAATGGAAATACAAAAAAATCATCAAAGTCATTTCCAAACTTAATACTAGAACAAGGATTTTTCAATGTAACCAATATTAGCGGCGGAGGATGGACATCTTCAAACATTTTAGCACAAGTTAATGATCCTGCTAATGAAGCAGCAATTCAGAATGCCGATGTATTTACACTGAATATTGGTAGTAATGATTTAATGGGAGCCGTAGGCCTTAGGACTATTATTGATAATGGAACTCCAGTAGACCCAGCTGCACTTCAGCCTAAAGTAGAACTAGCTGCTGCACAATTAGGTAAAAATTTGCAATCCATTTTCGGGAAAATTAGAAGCTTAAACACTGATGCACCTATTATCCTATATAATATTTACAATCCTTTTGGTCCAAGTACTGACAACCAATTTAATGCTTTCCTACATAGTATTGGCGAGCAAATTGTAACGGGTGTAAATACAAATGTTATTTCGCCTTTTTCAAATGTACCTGGCACTTTTGTTGCAAACGCAAAAACTGTATTTGATAACAATCAATCGACATATATTATTCCCGGCGACATCCATCCTACTTCAGTAGGGCAAGCTGTACTTGCTGGATTAGCAACGGAGATACTCATTCCTTTACTTCCTGAAGAACCTACTGTTGAATTAACTCCAGCTCAAACGGAAGAAACAACTGGTCCTGTTACGATCGAAGTTCTTACTAATGTAGAAGAAGTTCTTTCAATGATGTGGTTGGAAGGAACCTTAACAGCTGATAATTTCTACAATGAGGATGGTTTCCCAATAGGAACAGCAATCATTGAAAATAAATTCGAGGTAACCAAAAATGGAACCTACACTATTTATATCCTAGATGGAAACGGCATTGAAGTAGTTCAAACGATAACAATTGAAAATATTAAAGAAAAAACGCCGGCTGAAAATCCAACACCGACACCGCCAGTTAAAGAACCTACACCGACTCCAACACCTGTATCAACTACACCAGCACCAACACCGGCAGTAAAAGCAACTGGATATGCTATTCCAAACACAGCTTCCCCTGCCTACAACTTTGTTGCAATAGGTTCAGTAATCCTATTAGCAGGTTTTGTTACATTACAAATTCAAAAAAGACGTAGACAAGGAGTTTAATTTTAAAAAAAGGTCAGACCCACTAATTTAGAGGAACTGACCTTTCTTTATTAAACAGAACTTTCCTTTGGAGTGACTCTTTTTTTCCGTACCTCGATTACCGTTAGTATGATCGCTGCTATCAGAAATAGACTTCCTATGCGGAAGAGGCTGGCTGTATCGACGAATTGAGCCAATAAACCAAAAATTACACCGCTTAAGCCAATCCCTAAATCAATCGATGAAAAGAACATCCCATTGGCTACACCTCTTCGATTGGATGGTGTTATGGAAAGTGTCCAGGATTGTAAGGTTGGTAATGCACAGCCAAAACCAAGTCCAAACAACCCTCCAGCTATAGCAAGCATGAAATTGGTTTGCGCGTAAGAAAGAACCCACAATCCAACAAATGTAGCACAAATACAGAAGTAAACAATAGCGACCGGACCCTTTTCATCAAACCACTTTCCTGCAAACGGTCTAGCTGCCGAAGCAATAATCGCATTAAGAATGTAGAATAAAAAGATTTGGTCCATGCCTCTTTCTTCCCCAAAGATAACGATAAAGGTTGAAACCGAGCCATACCCAAGACAAATAATGATGGTAATAAGTGATGGGTACCAGCTCGTTTTCTCCACTAATGAACCAAGGTAGGAAAATTTAAGATTCTCCTTTTTAGTTTTAATAACGGCTTCTGGTGTTTGGTAGCGAACCAGTGCAAGCAATACGACAGAAATAAACCCTAATAGGCTTGAAATTACAATGAGGTTCGTAAATGTAGTGACATTATATAGAAAGATTCCTAAACTAGGGGCAATGATATATCCAATCGTGGTTGATAGCCCAAAATAGCCCATTCCTTCACCAAGTCTAGAAAATGGAATGACATCGACTGCCGCTGTACCATTCACGGTTGTTGACCAACCCCAGGCAAGACCATGGACAAAACGGATAAGCAGGAATATCATGACGATTCTTGATAATGGATAAAGAATAGTAATAGCTAAAAGAATAACTGCCCCAATTAAGACAAGTGATTTCCTGTGTTTGTATTCAAGCATATACCCAATAAAAGGTCTAATAATTACAGCACCGAATGCAAACAACCCAGTAACAAGTCCAATTTCTAATCCCGTGGCACCGATAGATTTAATATAAGGCGGTAGCGTAGGAATAAGCATTTGAAAAGACATGAAAACAAAAAGATTCCCAACCATCAACATAACAAAAGATTTAGTCCACAAACGCTCCTTCAATGTAACACCGCCTATCTATCTTCCTACTGAAGATTTGAATAATTATGTTTATTTCGTTTCACTAAATAATAGCATACAACCAATTAAAAGAAAATTATGAAATCAGCGAGAATCGTTATCATTTTTTACTAAATTCCGTTATCATGAATATAAGTAAACGATATCAATATGGAGGAACCTATGGGAAAGAGAAAAATAGTCATTACCCAAAACATAGAGCAGAATCTTATCGATCAAATAAAAGAAATTATTCCTGATTGGAATATTATTACTGGAAAAGATAAAGAGATTTGGCAGAATCATTTATCTGATGCAGAAATCATAGCGGGCTGGAAAAAGGGTATAGAGAAAGAATGTCTAGCACCTAATTCAAAGCTTAAATGGCTTCAAACTTGGAGTGCAGGTGTCAATAGCTTACCTTTAGAACTCCTAGAATCAAGAAATATTACTGTTACAAGTGCGAATGGAGTACATGCCTATCCAATATCCGAAACTATTTTTTCCTTCATGCTTGGTTTAACACGTAAGGTTCATACCTATTTAAGAAACCAACAAGCAAGGAAATGGGACCATTCGGGAATGAAGCTGGAAATGCATAAAAAAACGGTTGGAATCATTGGAGTGGGTTCCATTGGAAGAGAAACCGCAAAAATTGCAAAGGCATTTGGAATGAAGGTGCTTGGCGTTCGCCATTCCGGAAGACAGCAGGTATTTGTCGATGAGATGTATACTACAAATCAATTAAATGAAATTCTTCCCCGATGCGATTATGTAGTGGTCACATTGCCTCTTACTAAGGAGACCCACCGTTTATTCTGCTCCGAGCAATTCGACCTTATGAAACCTACTGCGTTCTTTATTAATATTGGACGTGGCGAAATTGTTCATGAGGAAGCTTTGATACATGCATTACGTGAGGGGATCATTGCTGGTGCGGGTTTAGATGTATTTGAACGAGAACCACTCAGTGTGGATAGTCCATTGTGGGAGATGGAAAATGTAATCATTACCCCTCATACCTCTGGTTCAACTGAGCATTATAATCAAAGAGTGATTGAAAATATTCTCATCCCAAATTTACTAGACTATCTCTCTGGTAAACAGCCTTCTGTTAATCTTGTTGACTTTTTAAAGGGCTATTAGAAGAGGATCAGTACGATGCAGCCAAGCAATATAGAAAACGTGACAAGAGGGAATAGAGTATTTCTCTCTTTTAAGATGATGGTTTCTGCGATCATTATTTTCCTTTTGGTGATTAATTTATTCCCAGTTAAAACGATTGAACAAAAAAGCTTTTTTAATCCAAAGCGTCCATTAGTCATTGCCCATCAAGGCGGGGAGCTGTTAGCACCCTCTAATACCATGACAGCCTTTGAAAATGCCGTTAACTTGGGGGTTGATGTCCTCGAAACGGATATACATATTACCAAAGATGGTCACTTAGTTGCTATTCATGACCCAACGGTCGACCGAACAACAAATGGAAAAGGTGCAGTGTCAGACCTGACCTTAGCAGAAATTCAAGGGCTTGATGCTGGTTATCATTTTACTGATTTAGAAGGCAACTATAGCTTCCGCGGTAAGGGTGTCTATATCCCAACGGTCGATGAAATGTTTCAAGCATTCGGAAAGATGAAAATAGAAATAGAAATCAAAGACGACAATCCTCCTGAAAGAATAAACGAAATTGCTTCAAAATTATGGAGCCTGATTGAGAAATATCAAATGGAAGATAAAATGATCATTGCAGCTTTTGACCAAGATATTCTAACAACATTTGATAAATATGCTAAAGGCCGGGTCGCCTTATCTGCCGGAAGACAAGAGGTTAAAAGCTTTGTGATCTTTCATAAATTCTTTTTACGAAATCTTTATGTACCGAAAGTAGATGCTTTTCAATTACCTATGGAAGACAGTGGCTTTGACTTAACTGACAAAAGATTAATCAATGGGGCGCACCGGCTCGGAATGAACATCCATTACTGGACCATTGATGATCCGAAAACAATGGAAGAACTCATTGACACAGGTGCTGATGGAATCTTGACGAATCGACCTGATTTATTACTAAAGCTTCTTAAAGAAAAGGGTGGAACTAGGTTGATAATACAGATTAACGTTTTATATTGAATTTAACTTATGTTAGAATTCACTGAATACTATAAAGGGGTACTTGGAATGGATTTTTCAAATATAAGTATATTTGCCATTATTTTAGCAGTTATCGCAAATATGATCATTGGAGCACTCTGGTACTCTCCAGTACTTTTTTCTAACATATGGATGAAAGCCTTAGGTGAAAAAATGGAGGATATTGATCCGAAGGGTGCCTACGTGGGTTATGGATTAACCACACTTGGAGGAATTTTCACCGCAGTGGTTATTTCTTTGTTCATTCAATTATTGGACAGAGTTACGATCTTAGATGGAGCATTATTTGGCTTTTTAATCGGTTTAATTGCTGCTTTTAGGGAATTATCCCCAACATTTTTTGAAGGCCGAAACTATACTCTATTCTTCATCAGTGCAGGCTATCACATCGTGTCCTTAACGATTATGGGAATCATCATTGCTGCATTTGTCTAATAGAGAAAGGGTGCCTCATGTATAATCTGAGGCACCCTTTTTCTATTAATTAATACGCGGTTTGTACTCCCTTTCCTGCGACTGTAGTCCATTCAAATTGACGAAGTCTTACCTCAAATAATGTTAACGGATCGCGGAACATTTCGGGATTGGTATTCATTTTTTTCAATACATCTTGATTGGTAGATATATGCAAAAGTGATTCCTCGATTGCTTCATTAAGAATATTCATTGGCTGTCTGAAAAACATGGTGATGTCTCGTTCCAATGATTTTTCAAATAGCTCAAACTGTTGGAAGAACCGTTCCGTGACAATTGCAGTTGGTTCTGAATAGTTATCATTTTTAACAAATGCTTTGTATTTGTTATAAAGCATAGCTTTATTTTGAGATAAGGCGCCAAATAGTTTCCCTGCACTTTTAAATAAAAATTGTGATGGAGTGTTACGAAGCAATATATTGACCTTTTCTAATTGGACCCTGCTCGTCATTCTATCCGTATCACGGCGCCAATCATCCAGAACTTTAAAGTCGCATTCTATCTTAATTCTTTCTTCCCCATACAAGCTATTCAAACCTTCTGCCATTTCATTTAAAAATTCCTGACCTTGCTCAAATTCTTCTTTACTATTAATAATCCATTCTTGGAGTAATGTATAGTATTTTGCCATTACCTCTTTCTCCAAGAAATCTTGTATTCTACTGTTCATTACATCATTGAGCTCCATATGAATCGTGCTAAGATTGCTGTCTTCCTTAATTAACTCGGAACATTCTTGCAGCAGCTTCGGTACAGAGTTCGTAATTTCGTTTTGGATGGATTCTTTAATGGTCCGGAAAGATCTTGTAATAACTTTTATCTTTTGTGACTCCGCATCTTTAAATTGGTTAAGTGCCCCATTTAACTTCATTACCACTTCTTCATTCCAACGCACAGATTCAATTAATTGATTTTCAACATCAATTCTCTTTTGCAACAGTCTGGAAATTGTTGTCCTGATAAAGTATAAAAGCTTCGCCAACCGTTTATCTGCGAGATTTCTAGTATCTTTAATCGATTTAAGGAAATCTTTCATATCGACTAATTGCTGTCCCCTTTCATATTGAGAGGAGAAAGCAAATACTTGAGCCTCAGGTAAATAACTATGAATCTTTGAACTTGTTTCATCGAAAATTCTAATTGCTTCCTGTTCATTCGCAATCGTATCCATTTTATTCAAAAGAAAATGGACTGGAATATCAGGAGCAAGCTCCTGAATTTGTGAAAGAGCAGCTTTCTCTTTATCCGTAAACGAAGCATTTGCATCTAAGACAAATAATAATGTATCTGCCATTTGAAGATATTGTAGCACTTCATAACGATCTCGGTGGTTTCCGCTTAAACCTGGTGTTTCAATTAATGCCAGTTTCTGCTCATACAAAAAAGGAAACGGCTGTTGAAATTCAAAAATCGAATCCAGGGCATTTCGGCGTCGGTCCATTCTCTCTTGAAATTGAGTAAAGTCTTCGAGTGAAAGGGTTTCTTGATCAGTTATTTCTAGTATATTTACGTCCTCGTTGTCCTTAAACATCACGAGTGAAGAAGTAGGGCTATCCTGCAGTTCTTCTCCAAGAATGGTATTAACAAAAGCAGATTTACCACTGCCGGCTAATCCTGTAATGAACAAGTGATGGGTTTCAAAATCGTTCAGTTGGTTTACAACCCAATTCAAGCGATTATTTTCACCCATATCATGCATTTGCGCCCAATTCGTTATTGCTTCAAATAGAGCTAAACACTCTTCTAATTCATCGATATGGCATTCTGTTTCACCAATAAGATTTTCAGCCTCACTGACAATTGCCTTACTAATGCTTGTAGGGAAAAGTTCATTCCATGATAATACTGCAGCTGAAACCATAACGGTATGCTCTCTGACAGATAATCGAAGCCAATTTGTTAATAGTTCTGGTACAAGTTCCTCAAGAGTTTTAATAAAGTAGTTTCCATTTAATAAACTAAAATAGGATTCGTGATGCAGATTTGATAGCAATTGCCATTGATCATTGCGGCTGATATCAAGATTCAGCAGAAGCTGATTCAATTCTTTTAACCACGTAAAATAGGATTCTTCATTTTTGTAGCTGTTCCAAAGGGATGTTGTCAGTTCTTCAAACGTCCCCTTATCTAAATGATAAAGCTCAAATAGGGCTTGTAAGAAATAGGTTGGATGTAAATTGGTTGTAACCCCTTTTTGAACATAAGCATTCACGATATCAAACCATTCAAGAGAGCTAGTTCGTTTCGCTTCATTTACCGCCAGCTCAATGGCATTTTCCCAGTCCTGTTGTTCCTCAAAATAGGCACGGGCAATTGATGTCACATTAGGATAATCTGGGTTTGAATCAATCGTCTTTTTAATAATCTCTACTGATGCCTCTTGCTTGCCTCGTTCAATATAAAGAGAAAACAGCTGAAGTGCCACTTCCGTTTTTAAGGTAAGATTGTTTGTATCAATAGACAGGTAAAGGTCCTCCGCATTGGAAAGAAGCCCTGATTCATAGTAAGCATCCGCTATATTTTTCCGCGCCCAAAGTTCAAGGTCTCCTGCAATGTTTTCCCATTTGAATATAGCTGCTTCAAAATCTCGATTGTGAAAATAAATTTCACCCTGTGCAAAGCGGATTGAAGTTAAATCAGGTAAATCTTTCTGGAGTTCTTCCTGATACGCGTCACCCAACACACGTATCGGCTGCGCCTTTTCATGTTCATTTATATACATTTGATAATATGTTTTGTTGATTAACTGACTTTCCAATGTCATGTCTGATACCCTCCCGTTTCACACTTCTTTGCATTCATATGGAAAAGAGGCAGATTTATTCCTCTATACATTTCGAACAAAGTATCCATTTTTAGTCCTAATTATAAGATTCTACCAAACGTTTTTATTATTCTTATTTCAATTATATATCAATTTGAATACAAAGCCTTAAATTACTTAGCAAGATGGATAAATTAAGCGGAGGCATTTCTGCCTCCATCTTTTACTTTCATCATTCTGTGGCGAGCTTCCTTTCCTCCAGTGGTTAGGGATATAGGTTGCTCAACATAACTTTATATTTCTTATTTATTATGGGCTACTTAGGCGTTGGCCCACACTCTCCGCATATACCTACATAATCTATAGGGTATTAAATCAAAAAGGGAGAGTTGCCCAATGTATCCTTATGGCTATTATCAAGCACCGCCAGTTCAGTATGATTACAATTCGTATGATCCATACGTCCAACAAGACCAGTTTGTCCTACAAGATCAGTTTGATCCTGATCGACAACCACAACAACTTGAGCGCAGAGTCAATCAGCTAGAAAGGGAAAATCAACGTCAAGAAAGAGAAATCAATCAACTTCAGCGCCGCTTGCAACGTGTCAACCAACGTCTGCGTCAAGTGGAAAGACGCTTTAACTTCCCATTCACCCCTTTTGATGGAGAATATTAAGAAAGAAAGTTAAAGAACCGAGCCAAGCTCGGTTTTTTTATTATGAGGCGTAAACCTAAAACAATGTTAGAAAATCTAACATATAATATTGTAAAGATTCAAAATTGTAATAAAATAAACAAAAGGAGAGGTGAGGAAATAAATGACAAATGACTTTTCCTATAAAGATAAAAAGGTGATAACGATTGGGATTGTAAGGGACCTAACCGGCCTTTCAGAGCGGCAAATACGCTATTATGAGGAACGAAGATTAATTTTTCCTGAAAGGTCTGCAGGCGGAAGCAGAAAATATTCGTTTGCAGATGTTGAGTTATTAGTGGAAATTGCGAACAAGATCGAGGATGGTGTTCAAACACATGAAATTAGAAAAGAAATGCTTCGGGCTCAGAAAAAGCAAAATGAGAAGGATATTACAAGAAAGATGATTCAAGGACAATTGAATGCACAATTCGGCATACGAAAAGGTCCATCTTCTTAAGCAGAAGGTGGATTTTTTCTATTGATTTATACATCTCCTCAAAAACCATGGTAGGAAACCTTACATAATTGTAGATTCCCTTCTGCATCCATGTAAAAATACAAATACGCCGAACGGTAAGAATATTAACACGAATTCAAAGGGGGAAAAAGAAATGGATACTTTATTCTTAATGAATAGTTTATGGGTAATGGTTGGAGCAGTACTTGTCATCTTAATGATCGGAGGATTCATTCTGCTGGAAACTGGATCTACTCGCATGAAAAATGCAGGCCATGTAGCCGGAAAAACGATACTTACGTTTGGAATCTCATCGATAGTATTTTGGGCAGTAGGTTTTGGGTTAATCTTTGGTGAAGGAAATCCACTTATCGGACTTTCGGACCTCTTCTACTCTGGATACGAAATCAAAGGTTTGGCACTTTCCGGTTCTGTTTTCTTTTTATTTCAATTAGCCTTTGCAGGGATATCATTAACCATTGCCTTTGGAGGCTTTGCTGAAAGAGCAAAATTAGGAGCATACCTCGTCTTCGCTGTACTATTTTCCGTCATTGTCTACCCACCGATTGCCCACTGGATTTGGGGCGGCGGCTGGTTAGCAGATCATGGCAAGCAAGATTTCGCAGGTTCGACAGTGGTTCACTTAACAGGTGCGATGGCAGCCTTTGCAGCGACAATCATTCTAAAGCCCCGTATCGGAAAGTATAATAAAGATGGTTCCGCCAACAATCTGGCTGGACATAACCAAGTTTTTACTGCGTTAAGCGTATTAGTGTTATGGGTTGGCTGGTTTGGATTTAACGCAGGAAGTACCGTTTCTGTGGATGGTGCATTCTTTGGATTCGTTGCACTAAACACAAACTTAGCGGCTGGTGCCGGCGTGATTGCAGCGCTGATAATTTCCTGGATTGTAATGGGCAAAGCAGATGTTCCAATGATGTTAAATGGAGCCTTAGCAGGATTAGTTGCCATCACAGCCTCCTGTGCATTTGTAGATACTTGGGCCGCAGTCTTAATTGGTTTCATTGCAGGATTTTTAGTATTTTATAGCATTCGACTTTTTGAAAGCAAAGGAATTGATGATCCTATCGCTGCCTTATCTGTGCACGGCACAGCAGGGATTTGGGGAACCTTATCAACAGGGTTGTTTGCAACACCAGAATTGGCTGCAGTTGGTAAGCCGGGTTTATTTTACGGCGGCGGGTTTCACCAACTTGGTGTTCAGGCACTCGGTGTTGTAACGAGCGGGGCTTTCGCCTTTATTGTCTCCTTTATCCTCTTAACCATTATGAAGGCAGTCATGAATGGTTTACGTGTTACTGAAGAAGAAGAAATTATCGGTCTTGACATGAGTGAGCATGGAAGCTACGGTTACCCTGAAATGGTAAAAATGGATAAAACAATAATTCCTTCAGATTCAAAGCTAAATGCTTAATAAACAGTCTTCTATCNNGATAGAAGACTGTTTATTAAAAAGGAGGTACGGAAATGGATGACTAGCTACTTAGAGATTAGAAGATTTCGTGATGACCAAATCAACTGGGTCTCTGATAATCCTATTCAATTAAATCATCTTCACAATGAAATCATACAGCGCGTCATCTCTGTATCCGTAAAACAAACGGAAGAAAAATACGGCTCCCTTCCCTGCCCCTTTACTTTTTTTATGATGGGCAGTGCTGGACGGTTTGAGCAATCACTTTGGAGTGATCAGGACCACGGCATTATCTATCAGCAGCGAGGCACAGAAATAAATGATTATTTTTTGCAATTAGGAAAAGAAATTGCCTGCGGCTTGCTGCTAGCAGGGTATGCTTATTGTGATGGAGGTGTTATGGCAAGTAATCCTTTATGGTGTAAATCACTTCCCGAATGGAGACAACAAGTAACAAACTGGTCCAACAACTCAAACTGGGAATCCGTTCGCCATTTATTGATATTTATTGATGGACGATCCCTTTATGGTGAAGCAAGCCTTCTAAACAATGTAAAGCTAGAAGTTTATCAGTTGATCCATAAAGAGGACCTCTTAAAAAAAATACTTAATAATACACTATACCGAAAGAAAGGAATTGGTGTACTTGGTCAAATTCTAGTGGAAACACACGGACCACATACAGGCTCCTTGAATATAAAAGAGACAGCCCTCTTTCCATATGTAAACGGTATTCGTCTATTGGCTTTAAAAGGGAATATAATGGAAACTTCTACTCTTACAAGGCTGGAAAAACTGTCAGAATTTGAACTGTCATTTAATATGAAAGAATTATATAAACAGCAATTTATGAAATTACTTATCCTTCGTCTATCATTATCACAATCTGACAATTACGAAAATAGTCATTATCTGCCTATCTGCCCTCTTTCCAAAAAGCAAAAGGAGGAAATAAAGGAAATACTAAAAAATGGGGCAGCACTGTATCGTTATGTACGAAATTTAATAGAAAAGGAGGATACCTAATGGGAATGAATGAAATGATTCAATTTTTTAGACAGATATCAGGCAGACTTAGTTCCAACATTTATGCTGGTGTACAAGGACAAACCAATATGCAAAATATTTCCTTCATCAGACATCTTCAAAAAGAAATGAAAGAAAACAACTGCTTAGACACACCCCTTCAAGATTTAGAGGTTGTAGTATTTGATCTAGAAACTACTGGCTTTTATCCCGAAAAAGGAGATCGAGTCATATCCATCGGTGCGATCAAAATGAAAGGCTGCCAAATAGTTAAAACAGAAACTTTTTATTCATTGGTACATTCTCCATACCCTATCTCAGTTGAAATAACTGCCTTAACCAACATTTGCAATGAAGATTTACATCTTGCACCTACAGCCTCAGATGTATTAATAGATTTCTTCAAATTCGTTAAGTATCATCCTCTTGTTGCCCATCACGCCAGGCATGAACAGTCATTTATACAAAAACTAACATGGGATGTATTAAAAACTAGATTCGAACACAGAATCATTGACACCTCCTTTCTGATGCGTTTATCAAATCCTATAATTCGATCAATTCCACTAGAAGAGGCATGCGAACAATGTGGAATTGAAGTAATCAACCGGCACCATGCCCTGGAGGACGCAAAATTGACTGCTCATGTCTGGGGCAATTATTTAGGACTCGCTCAGTCCCTAGGTTATAAGAATTTACGAGAAGTATATGAATACCTGGCAAAAATTAAGTAGCAGCACGTTAAAAAATAAGTATAGTAGTAAACTATTGTTCATATCTATATTTATTCATTAACTGATTAATCCAAGCTGTTTTATCAGTTGATTATAGTAGAATCCCCTCGCTAGATTTCTCCGATTCCCCTGTACAATAAAACCTCAAAAAAAATTTTTTTACTATTTTAATTTCTTCCCAACCTTAATTTATCAACGTTGTAAACGCTACCAGTTTATCCGATTTATTTGAATTGTCAGATTTCTATGTTGACCAAGATTTAGATTGGGTGTAAGATAACTGAAAATATAATTTGTATTAAAAATTCTTACAATCAAATATGCCTCGAAGCATCCCTTACATAGGAGATAAGGCATAGATATTTTTTTACAAACAGTTTTTAACTATCTAATGCGTTTCATCATTAAAAGGAGTGGTTAGGTTGGGAAGTCAATGGATATTCCTTGACGATAAATTTGTCAAGAAAGAGGATGCTGTAGTTTCAGTTTTTGATCATGGATTTTTATATGGAGATGGAGTATTTGAAGGCATTCGTGTTTATAGCGGAAACGTCTTTCGACTCGATGCCCACCTAAAAAGACTGTTCGAATCAGCACAATCCATTATGTTGAATATTCCTTATACAAAGGAAGAAATGACACAATTAATTGTCGATACGATTAGAAAAAATGAACTGGACAGCGCCTATATTCGTGTTGTTATCTCACGAGGTAAAGGAAACCTCGGACTGGACCCTTCCTCCTGCTCAAAGCCAAGCGTTATTATTATCGCTGAGGTACTAACCATGTATCCAAAGGAATTTTATGAAAATGGAATTAAAATTGCTTCGGTGCCCAGCAGAAGAAATCGCCCGGACGTCTTAAGTCCACAAATAAAATCATTAAACTATTTAAATAATATTCTTGTTAAATTAGAGGCCAACCAAGCTGGTGTCCAAGAAGCTTTAATGCTCAATGATCAAGGCTACGTAACAGAAGGTTCTGCAGATAATATATTCATCGTAAAAAATGGAGTAATTTTCACACCTCCTGTTTACTTAGGGGCGTTAGAAGGTATTACCCGAAACGCTATTATTGATGTAGCAAGGGCGAAAGGCTATGAGGTTAGAGAATCTCCTTTCACTCGGCACGATGTGTATGTTGCAGATGAAGTGTTCCTAACCGGAACAGCTGTTGAGGTCATTGCCGCGATAAGTGTCGATGGCCGCAAGATTAGTGATGGAAAGCCTGGAGTCATTACAAACGACCTTTTAGAGGAATTCAGAAAAATCGTAACAACGGACGGAGTGGCTTGTTACCCAGAATCTACAAACCACGCAGTTGTTAGTTAGGAGATAAAACAATGAGAAGCGATATGATTAAAAAGGGGATCGATCGAGCCCCCCACCGCAGCCTATTATACGCAACTGGGGTAACAGTGAAGGACCTAGACAAACCATTTATCGGGGTCTGCAACTCATTTATTGAAATTATCCCTGGACATAAACACCTTAATCATTTCGGTGAAATCGTAAAAGAAGCCATTCGAGAGGCTGGCGGAATTCCATTTGAATTCAACACCATTGGTGTTGATGACGGAATCGCAATGGGACATATCGGAATGAGATACTCCCTTCCAAGCCGTGAAATTATAGCTGATAGTGCAGAAACTGTCATTAATGCACATTGGTTCGATGGTGTTTTCTACATTCCGAACTGTGACAAAATTACACCAGGAATGTTAATGGCTGCAGTTAGAACCAACGTCCCTTCTGTCTTTGTATCAGGCGGGCCGATGGAAGCAGGTGTATCCTCTACCGGAAAGAATCTTTCTTTGACTTCTGTCTTCGAAGGTGTTGGAGCCTACCATAGCGGAAAAATGACTCAGCAGGAGCTGCTTGATATTGAAACTGCAGCATGCCCTACTTGCGGATCTTGTTCTGGAATGTTTACTGCAAACTCAATGAACTGTCTAATGGAAGTATTAGGAATGACGGTTCCGGGTAACGGAACAATCGTTGCAACATCTGAAGAAAGACATGAGTTAATTCGCCAAGCAGCGAAACACTTAGTTGAATTAGTAAAAAAAGATATTAAACCACGTGATATTATCACTCGTGAAGCAATAGACAATGCATTTGCTTTAGATATGGCTATGGGTGGATCGACAAACACCGTTCTTCATACCTTGGCTATCGCTCATGAAGCAGGCATTGAATATGATTTACGAGAAATTAATAAAATTGCTGAAAGAGTTCCATATTTAGCAAAAATTATGCCTGCGTCTGATTACTCTATGGATGATGTACATCGCGCTGGAGGAGTTAGTGCCATTCTTAATGAGTTATGTAAAGTGGAAGGAGCACTCCATCAAGATTGCTTAAGTATTACAGGAAAAACGCTTGCTGAAAATGTGAAGGATGCAACAATAACAAATGAAGCTGTCATTCGGACAAAAGATAATCCGTATAGCCCTGTTGGTGGACTATCCATCCTATACGGAAACATTGCACCAGATGGCGGAGTTATCAAAGTTGGAGCTGTAGATCCATCAATTAAAACCTTTTTAGGTGAGGCAATTGTTTTTGAATCACAAGATGAAGCTCAAGAAAACATTAATAATGGCACAGTAAAAGCTGGGCACGTCGTAGTTATTCGCTATGAAGGTCCAAAAGGCGGACCCGGAATGCCAGAAATGCTTGCCCCTACCTCCGCTATTATGGGTCGCGGTTTAGGTAAAGAAGTTGCTTTAATCACTGATGGACGCTTTTCAGGCGCAAGTCGAGGAATCTCCATCGGTCATATCTCACCGGAAGCAGCGGAAGGCGGACCTATTGCACTTGTTGAAAATGGTGACAAAATCCTAATTGATCTAGAAGCAAGATCTATCGAACTAATTATAGATGATGAGGAACTGGCAGAAAGACGCCGTCAATGGCAAAAGCCAGAACCAAAAATCAAAACCGGCTACCTAGCCAAATACGCAAAGTTAGTTACATCTGCCAACACTGGCGGGGTTATGAAAATTTAAATAAAAATTGCTGCCACTTTAACCTATTCAGGGTTTAGGCTCCCTTTTAATAGCCGAGGTTAAAGACCTATCAGTAGTTTTTGAAAAGTTTATAGTACAAATCGATGACGGGAATAAAGGAATAAGAACATGTATTTTCAGAGAGCTGGGGTTGCTGGAAGCCCAGTAATACACCTTATTCCGACATCATCCCTGAGTATTGAGCTGAACAGTCCTATCTAATTAGGCTCAATCGGGTGACCAGTATGGCACCTGTTACAAAAAGAAGCGGTTTTAGAATGTGTTAATCGCTTCAAGAGGCAGTATTCGTGAGAATGCTGTAAAACCGGGTGGTACCGAGAAATGGAAGGCCATTTCTCCCCGATCTATTCTGCTTTTCTTTTTTGACTGCAGTTTATTTGGGGAGATTATGGCCTTCTTTTATTTTGT
Organism: Neobacillus vireti; assembly: GCF_036962345.1. Taxonomy (GTDB): domain Bacteria; phylum Bacillota; class Bacilli; order Bacillales; family Cytobacillaceae; genus Neobacillus; species Neobacillus vireti_A. Next base: position 205,566 of record NZ_JBALNB010000015.1, on the reverse strand, counting down.
TAGAAATCTTACCTTTTTGGTTTTTATCACCAAATTCAAATTTTTTGACAAATTCCGATATTTTTCAGGTATAATCCTAAATATATTTTCGAAAAATTAAAACATTTACAAGGAGGGGTACGAGGTGAAAGTAGAAGCAAAGCCGGACTCCCAAACAAGTACGGCATCAAAAACTGGTGCAGACCTGCTCATTGACTTATTAATTAATGAAGAAGTAGATACCATTTTTGGGTATCCAGGTGGTGCCGTTCTGCCAATATACGATGCAATTTATCGTGCAAGAGGCAAAATCAATCATGTCCTTTTCCGTCATGAGCAAGGAAGTATTCACGCTGCTGAAGGGTATGCCCGCATTACTGGAAAAGCCGGTGTCGTATTAGCGACTTCGGGACCTGGCGCAACCAACTTGGTTACCGGAATTACAGATGCAATGATGGATTCTTTACCACTAGTGATTTTCACCGGTCAGGTTGCACGAAGTGTCATTGGAACAGATGCATTCCAGGAAGCGGATGTTATGGCTATAACAACACCCATCACCAAACATAATTACCAGGTACAAGACATTTCAGACTTACCAAGGATTGTAAAAGAAGCCTTTCATATCGCTTCGACGGGCCGTCCAGGTCCAGTGTTAATTGATATTCCAAAGGATATCTCTGCTGGAGAATTATCTAAGGTGCCTGAAGTAGGAACGATTAATCTTCCGGGTTACCAGCCGACAACAAAACCAAATCCGCTGCAAATCAAAAAACTTGCTGACGCGATTGCAAAGTCAAAAAAGCCGGTCATTCTTGCAGGTGCTGGCATTCTTCACGGAAAAGCATCAAAAGAATTAACCGCTTTTGCAGAAAAGCATAAGATTCCGGTTACAACCACCCTTCTTGGTCTTGGGACTTTCCCAGCAGCCAGCCCTCTCTCTCTTGGAATGGCCGGCATGCACGGAACGTACACAGCTAACATGTCATTGTACGAAGCAGATTTACTCATTAATATCGGTGCCCGCTTTGATGACCGACTCACCGGGAACTTAAAGCACTTTGCTCCAAATGCGAAGGTTGCTCATATTGATATCGATCCTGCTGAAATTGGTAAAAATGTTCCAACTCAAATTCCAATTGTTTCAGATTCAAAAGAAGCATTAGTTGAACTAATGAATCAGACAACGGAATCACCAGATTCTGAGGATTGGTTAGAAACATTAACGAAGCTAAAAGAAGAATACCCATTATGGTATAAGCATGATCCAAACGGAATGTCACCGCAATGGCTGATTGAAGCCATTCATAAAGTAACCAATGGTGAAGCCGTTGTTACGACAGACGTTGGTCAGCACCAAATGTGGGCAGCACAATATTACAATTTTGATAAACCTCATCGCTGGGTAACTTCTGGCGGACTTGGAACAATGGGCTTCGGGTTCCCTGCAGCAATTGGAGCACAAATGGCTTCTCCGGACAGCACAGTAGTAGCCATTGTCGGTGACGCTGGTTTCCAGATGACGTTACAGGAATTATCCGTCATTTATGAACAGAATCTTCCTGTCAAAATCATTATCGTTAATAACGGTGCCCTAGGTATGGTTAGACAATGGCAGGAATTATTACACGGCAACCGTATTTCGGAGTCCATCCTTCAAACGCAGCCTAACTTTGTGAAGCTTGCTGAAAGCTATTCAATTAAAGGCTTAAAGATTGAGAGCCAAGAAGAATTAATTACAAAGCTTCCTGAAGTATTTGCTTATGACGGTCCTGTTTTAATGGATTGCCGAGTGCTTCAGCAGGAAAAAGTATTCCCAATGATTGCTCCTGGCAAAGGTATACACGAAATGATTGGGGTGAAACCTTCATGAAACGGATTATTTCCTTAACCGTTCAGGATCGAAGCGGTGTCTTAAATCGAGTCACTGGTCTATTACTAAGACGACAATTTAATATTTCAAGTATCTCAGTTGGTCCAACTGAAACGGAAGGGATATCAAAAATGACCCTAGTCGTTGAAGTCGAGGATGAACAGCGGCTTGAACAAGTTACAAAACAACTAAACAAGCAAATTGATGTTTTAAAGGTTTCGGATATTACCGATAAAGCCATTGTCGCACGTGAACTTGCTTTAATTAAAGTAGCGGGCAGTTCACAGCTTCGCAGTGAGATCAACGGTATTATCGATCCATTCCGTGCATTGATCATTGATGTAAGCAAAGACAGCTTAACGATTCAGATTACAGGGCGCCCAGATAAAATTGACGCATTGATTGATCTGCTTCGTCCATATGGAATTAAAGAGATTGCTAGAACAGGACTAACCGCCTTCTTGCGCGGACATCAACCACAGGTTAACGAGTTAACTACCTACTCTCAAATAAAATAAACATTTTCGAAGGGATGATTATAATGGCAAAAGTATTATATAACGGAGATATTCAAGAGGCAGTATTACAAGGGAAAAAGATTGCAGTAATTGGTTATGGTTCACAAGGTCATGCCCATGCATTAAACCTAAAGGAAAGCGGATTTGACGTTGTTGTTGGTTTACGCGAAGGAAAATCTTGGGATAAAGCAGTTGAAGATGGAGTTGCAGTTACATCTGTTGCTGAAGCAACTGCACAAGCTGAAGTTATCATGGTTTTACTTCCAGATGAAATGCAGCCTAAAGTATATGAAGAAAGCATTAAACCAAACCTTGAAGCTGGTAACTCATTAGTATTTGCCCATGGCTTCAACGTTCATTTTACACAAATCGTTCCTCCTGCTGATGTTGACGTATTCTTAGTTGCTCCTAAAGGTCCAGGGCACTTAGTACGTCGTACGTATACAGAAGGCGCTGGTGTTCCAGCACTTTACGCAGTATACCAAGACTATACAGGTCAAGCACGTGAACTTGCTCTTGCTTATGCGAAAGGAATCGGTTCTGCTCGTGCAGGTGTTTTGGAAACTTCTTTCCAAGAAGAAACAGAAACAGATCTATTCGGAGAGCAGGCAGTTCTTTGCGGCGGTACTACAGCCCTTATCAAAGCTGGTTTCGAAACTCTTGTTGAAGCTGGATATCAGCCAGAAGTTGCTTACTTCGAGTGTTTACATGAATTGAAATTAATCGTTGACCTTCTATATGAAGGAGGATTAGAAAACATGCGTTATTCAATCTCTGATACTGCACAATGGGGAGATTTCGTTTCTGGACCACGTGTTGTTAACGAAGATACAAAAGCACGCATGAAAGAAGTATTAAAAGATATTCAAACTGGTGCATTTGCGAAGGGCTGGATCTTGGAGAACCAAGCAAACCGTCCACAATTTAACGCAATTAACAACAGTGAAAACAATCACCAGATTGAAGTGGTTGGCCGTGAGCTTCGTGCCTTAATGCCATTTATTAAAAACCCTGTAAACCAAAAGAAAGAAGTGGTGGTAAATGGTTCACGTTAACATCTTTGACACGACACTACGTGATGGTGAACAATCTCCTGGGGTAAATTTAAATCAGCTTGAAAAACTAGAAATCGCTAGACAACTAGAAAGGTTTGGCGTGAATATAATGGAGGCCGGATTTCCGGCTTCCTCCCAAGGGGATTTCGAGGCAGTAAGAGCAATTGCCAGGGCGATTAAAAATAGTTCTGTTACTGGACTGGCAAGAGCAACCAAATCGGACATTGACATTGCGTGGGACGCATTAAAAGATGCTGCAGAACCAAGGTTGCATGTTTTTCTTGCAACCTCCCCTATTCATATGAAATATAAGTTGTTTAAAACACCTGAGGAAGTCATTCAAACCTCTGTCGATATGGTAGCCTATGCAAAACAAAGATTCCCTCATATCGAATGGTCAGCAGAAGATGCTTCTCGTTCTGATCTAGATTTTCTTGTCAAGATCATTACGAAGGTCATCGATGCCGGAGCAACCGTCATTAACCTTCCTGACACTGTAGGGTATGCAACTCCATCAGAATATGGTTACATGTTCCGTTATATCAGAGAAAATGTTCCAAATATCCACAAGGCTTCGTTATCCTGCCATTGTCATGATGATTTAGGGATGGCTGTTGCCAATTCCCTTGCTGCAATTGAAAACGGAGTTACCCAAGTGGAAGGTACCATTAATGGCATTGGTGAGCGTGCAGGAAATGCCTCACTTGAAGAAGTTGCTGTTGCTTTAAATATTAGAAGAGATAAATATCCATATACTACGAATCTTGTTTTAAAAGAAATCAAGCGTACTAGTGATTTAGTCAGCCGCTTTACAGGAATGATTGTTCCTGGCAATAAAGCAGTCGTAGGAAAGAATGCCTTCGCCCATGAGTCGGGAATTCATCAAGATGGTGTATTAAAAAACACCTTAACCTATGAAATTATTACTCCTGAAATGGTTGGGATTCAATCAAATGATTTAGTTCTCGGTAAACATTCAGGACGTCATGCATTTAAGGATAAAATTGAAAATATGGGCTTCACATTATCAGCTGAAAAGCTTCAAGAAGCATTTACAGCTTTTAAACAGCTCACCGACCGGAAAAAAGAAGTAACCGATGAAGATTTGTTTACCATTTTAACAGACATCCAAACAGCCGTTGCTGATGTTAAAAAATATGAGCTTTTGGCTTTCCAGGTCCATTATGGTTCTGCCAACCTCCCTACTGCAACAGTAGCACTCCACACCCCAGAAGGTGTTCGAGTGGAAACTGCCCGTACGGGTTCAGGCAGCGTTGAAGCTCTAATGAATACTTTGGAAGCTCTAATTAAAGAAGAAATTCATCTTACTGATTATAAATTAAATTCAGTTGGTCAAGGGCGAGACGCATTGGCCGAAGTACATGTAAAAATGACGGTCGATGGTGCACAAGTAAGCGGCCGTGGATCGGCTCAGGACGTATTAGAAGCTTCGGCTAAAGCGTTCTTGAACACTGTAAATCGAGTGTTTTTTAACCAAAAAGCTGTTGTGCAAGTTTAAAAGTCTTTCTGAGGCGATGTAAAAAATGATGAGGAGGTTGCTTCGAATGAAAAAACGTATTGTCTTACTACCTGGTGATGGGATTGGCAAGGAAGTTATTAATTCTGCGAAAGACGTTTTGAATGCAATTGCAGATGAGTTTAATCATAGTTTTACCTTCGAAACCCATGAAATCGGAGGGGCAGCCATTGACCAATACGGCACTCCGCTGCCAGAATCAACAGTTGAAGCTTGTAAGCAGGCGGACGCTGTATTATTAGGTGCAGTTGGCGGCCCTAAATGGGATAACAACCCCTCCCATTTACGCCCTGAAAGAGGATTACTTGGTATTCGAAAAGCACTTGATTTATTTGCAAATTTAAGACCAATTAAAGGATTTAAAAATTTACTGCATGCTTCCCCTCTTAAAGAGGAAATTGTTGCAGGCAGTGATTTATTAATCGTCCGCGAGCTGACAGGCGGGATTTACTTTGGTACCCCAAGTGAAAGACGCGACAACGGTCAAACAGTGGTTGATACACTTGCTTACACGCGTAAAGAGATTGAAAGAATCGTAGACAAAGCATACCAAGCAGCACAAGGACGGCGTGGACACCTAACCTCTGTTGATAAAGCAAACGTCTTAGAGTCAAGTAAGATGTGGCGCGAAATTGTCGAAGAGAAAAAAGCTCAGTATCCAGATGTTACTGTTGAGCATGTCCTGGTTGATGCAGCTGCAATGAAACTGATTACAAATCCTACAAAGTTCGATGTTATTGTTACTGAGAACATGTTCGGTGATATTCTTAGTGATGAAGCCTCTGTTCTAACAGGTTCATTGGGAATGCTTGCTTCAGCTAGCTTGAGTGAGGATGGTGTTGGTTTATATGAACCTGTTCATGGTTCAGCACCGGATATTGCCGGCAAAGGGATTGCCAATCCAACTGCAATGATTTTATCAACTGCATTAATGCTGCGCTACTCTTTCCAATTAAACGATGAGGCGAAATTAATCGAAGATGCCGTTCAGTCGATTTTGGATAGTGGAGTCCATACAGCAGATCTTCATATTCCTGAAGGCAGACAAGTGGGCACAGACGAAATGACTCGTCTAATTGTTGATTATATTAAGTCGCAAAACGCTTCTAAATGTATCATGAGCTGTTACGTATAAAATATAACGGGGCGATTAAGAAGCCGTCGGGCTCGAGCAGTCCGGCGGCTTCTCCCCTACCTATAAGTTTTCTATCGCTGATATTTGTTTTGTCGCCGATATATTTGATTTAGCGCTGATATAGCGGATTAATCTCCAGTATATTTGGTTGAATAGTTTTTAACAAAATCTATGAACGTGAGGAAGGACATTATGCAAAAACCAAAAAATATTATCCAAAAGGTTTGGGACCAGCATGTTGTATATCAAGAAGAAGGAAAACCAGATTTACTCTATATTGATTTGCACCTTGTTCATGAAGTAACCTCTCCTCAGGCATTTGAAGGATTACGAATGAACGGACGCAAAGTGCGCCGGCCGGATCTTACGTATGCAACGATGGATCACAATGTTTCTACACGTGACAGGAATGTTATTAAAGACCCTGTCTCGAAGAAACAAATTGATACATTAAAAGAAAACTGTCAGGAATTTGGTGTCGAGCTTTCCGATCGTCAGCACCCAGACAATGGGATTGTTCACGTTATTGGTCCTGAGCTTGGTCTGACACAACCTGGTAAGACGATTGTTTGTGGTGATAGTCATACTTCTACACATGGTGCGTTTGGTGCTCTAGCGTTCGGTATTGGGACAAGTGAAGTGGAGCATGTCCTAGCGACACAAACACTTTGGCAAGCACCTCCAAAAACAATGAATGTAAAAGTAAATGGAAAGCTTGGAACTGGCGTAACTGCAAAGGATTTAATCTTAGGGATTATCGGTAAATTCGGCGTTCAATTTGGAACTGGCTATGTAATGGAATATACAGGTGAAGCGATCCGCTCCCTTTCAATGGAAGAGCGTATGACCGTATGTAATATGTCCATTGAGGCTGGTGCAAGAGCAGGTTTAATTTCTCCTGATGAAACGACTTTTGAATATATGAAAGGCCGCCGTCATGTTCCAAAAGATGAGGCCTTCGAAGAAGCAGTGGCAAAATGGCGTTCCCTTGCTACAGATGAAGGTGCCAACTATGATGCGGTGGTTGAAATTGAGGCATCTGAAGTGGAACCACAAGTCACTTGGGGAACAAATCCAGGTATGTGTATTCCGATTACGGCTTCTGTTCCAAATCCAGAAGATGAAGAAAAATTGAATAAAAAAGATGAAATTTCCCGAGCGCTTCAATATATGGGCCTTGAAGCCGGCCAGCCGATTTCAAATGTAGAGATTGACCATGTTTTTATCGGTTCATGTACAAATTCTCGCATAAGTGATTTACGCAAAGCAGCAGACGTAATTCGTGGGCACAAAGTTAATCCTAAGGTAAAAGCAATTGTTGTTCCTGGATCTTTTAGTGTTAAACTTGCTGCTGAAAAAGAAGGTATTGATCAAATCTTTATAGAAGCAGGTTTTGAATGGCGTGAAGCTGGCTGCAGTATGTGTCTGGCCATGAACGATGACATTGTTCCTCCAGGCGGACGCTGTGCTTCCACTTCTAACCGAAATTTTGAAGGTCGTCAAGGAAACGGTTCACGTACCCACCTTGTCAGCCCTGAAATGGCAGCAGCTGCCGCTATTGCAGGCCATTTCGTAGATGTTCGTCAGTTCACAGCTCAGGAGGTATTATAATGGAACCGTTACGCATTCATTCAGGAATCGTTTGCCCGTTAAATCGGAGTAATGTTGATACAGACCAGATAATTCCAAAGCAATTCCTTAAAAGAATTGAACGAAGCGGTTTTGGTCAATTTTTATTTTATCACTGGCGCTTTGATGACGAAGGTAACCTTCGTAAGGATTTTACGATGAATCACCCTAAATATCAGGATGCCTCTATTTTGGTAGCAGGTGAAAACTTTGGCTGCGGCTCCTCTCGTGAACATGCCCCATGGGCGATTCAAGATTTTGGTTTCAAGGTTATTATTGCCCAAAGCTATGCAGACATTTTTAAAAATAACTGCGTCAAGAATGGGATTCTTACAATTGTAGCGAGTGAAGAACAAGTTCAAACTATTATGCGTAATGCTGAAACGGAAGGCTACGCGCTGACTGTGAATCTCGAAGACCAAGTGGTTACCGATAATCAGGGGTTGGAGTTTTCATTTGATATTGCTCCGTATCCTAAGGAAATGCTGCTAAATGGTTGGGATGAGATTGGTGTTACTTTAAACTATGAAGATAAGATTTCTCAGTATGAGTTAGCACATAAATAAAACGATGAGCTTGGATATCCAAGCTCATTTTCTATTGTCTTGGAGCCAATAATATCACCAAAACACCTATTAAACATATTCCGCCGCCGATCCAGTCATATAAATCTGGAGTCTTTTTATCGATGCCCCATCCCCACAAGAGTGAAAGCACAATGAATACTCCCCCGTATGCAGCATAAACTCGTCCAAATGATGGAAAGGCCTGAAAGGTTGCTATTACGCCATACAAGGCCAACACGACTCCTCCAATTAGTCCCCAGAAGGATGGCTTCCCCTCCCGCAGCCATTGCCAGATCAAGTACCCTCCTCCTATTTCTGCTAGTCCTGCTAAAATAAACAATACTGTTGCTTGAATCATTACCATCACATCCTTTTGACTTTGATTACCTTTTACCTTTGAAAGTCGTTCTTAAGGTAATCTGGTTCGGCTTCTGATTACCGTTTTACCTTAAAGGTCACTCCTGAGGGAATCAGATTCGACTTCTGATTACCGCTTTACCTTAAAAGTCACTCCTGAGGGAATCAGATTCGGCTTCTGATTACCGTTTTACCTTAAAAGTCACTCCTGAGGGAATCAGATTCGGCTTCTGATTACCGTTTTACCTTAAAAGCCACTCCTGAGGGAATCAGATTCGACTTCTGATTACCGTTTTACCTTAAAAATCACTCCTGAGGGAATCAGATTCGGCTTCTGATTACCGTTTTACCTTAAAAGTCACTTCAGCGGTAATCAGAGAACTGCCCCGATCTAATTTGATACAGCCGCTCGGTATAAAAAAGTTTACATATCATAGTGTTAATAATAGACATGTTAAGGAGTGGTGTTATTTGCTTAAACTAGTGTTCATTATTCTACTCATACTTCTCTCCATAACTATACTCTTCTTAATCTTAACAAATAATAAGTAGCAAATGATTCAGACCTATTCAATTTCGACATTTATGGGAGCAAGTACTGATAATGAAATTCTGGAACCTAAACAAACTATCATTGAAAAAATTAATTATTTTTTCAATGATAGTAATGATGATGATAATGACATAGACTATGGTGGCGATGACCCAGGAGAGTAGCAAAATGCTGAATCGGAAATATCGATTCAGCATTTTTATTTCTCTAACTAAGTTCATTTATGTAGTTGTTAAATTCCTTTTTAAATAAATATGATTCCTCTAGGAAAGGATAATGATTGCTATTATTAAAAACAACTAGCTTTGAATCAGGTATTAATTCATTCATTTCTAATGAGTATGGCAGTGGGCATTGAACATCATATTTTCCACACATAATTAACGTTGGGGTTGAAATGAGCGTTAATTTTTTTGTAACATCAAAAATTTGAATTTCTCGGCTAAAAAAATTCAGCCGGGAAGCGGATATTTTCTTCCTTATGTTTAAATTAAAGAACTCATCATATCGCTCCGGATTATGTAATGATAATTTTGTTCGTTCACCTGAAAGCTTGTTTCTTTCTTCCAAAGATAAATCTGAACGTTTCAACACTTCCATCAATTCTTGCATTCTTTTGTACTTTGGATGATTTTTATTATAAATACAATCTGAGGAAAATGTCGAATATTCTCTAGCTGCTGCACCGACAATAACATTAAATTTCAGGTTGCTTGAATAAAAGATTCCATAAATGACTCCTAACATTCCTCCAGTAGAATGACCAGCAAATCCCCACTTTTCATATCCTAATGTTTCACGAATTGCTTCTAAGTCAAAAATGGTTTCTAGCATACTAAGTTGATAGGGTTCTATTGCCTTTACTGAATTCCCTGCTTCACGTAAGTTCACTAAATAAACTTTGTGTGTCTTTGTAAAAGTTTCAGCAAAATAATCTCCCGTCTCATTAAATTCAGAATAATGATGGGTGACACAGATAGGTTCCCCCTCACCTTTCGTAAATATCTCAAAAGTTCCGCGCTCAGTGCTAACAAGCATTTGATTCCAGCTTTTCATTATGTTTTCCCCTTATATATTGTATTTGAATAAAGCCACTTCAATATTCGATATACATATCCATCTTTCCTCCTTCTTTTAAATTTCAGGAATGAATAAAGCTACCAAGTTTGATAATAAGTAACAAAAAGAAAGGGAGGGATTTATATGGATGGAAAATATAATACGAACGATGATGCAAGTCAGGAAATGAAGAAGGCGCTAAGCAAAACTACTCCTAGGAAGAACCCAAATATGAGCGAAGCCGAGTATAAGATGAAATACCAAGGGAAGAAAAGCTGACTTAACAACAGATAAGCATGTTTTCATATTGTTGAAGGACAAAACCTTTTAATATTTCATTGGTTTTGTCCTTCATAACACCGATGAAGGACAAATCTTTATAATTTTCCATTAGTTCTGTCCTTCATAACACCGATGAGGGACAAATCTTTATAAATTTTCATTGGTTTTGTCCTTCATAACACCGATGAAGGACAAATCTTTATAATATTCCATTGGTTTTGTCCTTCATAACACCGATGAAGGACAAATCTTTATAATATCCCATTGGTTTTGTCCTTCATTACACTGATCAAGGACAAGACTTAATCCAAATGGAATACTATATCAAGACCAGTTGGTTTGCCCTTGAAATAGTCATGATATTCTTTAAATACTAGCTTAAGCCCAGAAGTATCATCTGGAATGGGTGGAGATACAATATAATTTTGTCGGAAGTGTCCTTCAGAGCCGCTTCCACTATCTTGTCGGCATTCGTAATTTTCTCCTAAACTTAGCTCGAGAAATGGGTGATGACTCATGTGCCGCAGGTGGTGACGGTCATCTATATCTTCCGCTCTTTCTTCCCAATCAATATTTAATTGGACAACGCTGGCATTCTCGAATTGTCGAATAAAAGTGATCGTGTACAACTTATCATTTTTTTCAACCGATTTTAGGATTGGTAAATGCTTGATAAAATTCTCAGGCTCAACTCCAGGTTTAAATTCTTCTTCCATTCTTAATGTCGAAAATATCGAATTTAATACATCCTCATACTGATTGTACTTTATTGCCCATTCCTCAATTTGTTCTGACGGGGGAAATCCTGGATTATTGTTAGATACATCCTTTCTCTCCTTCAGTAATGCACAAATTTGCTCATCTATTGAAAGGATACGTTTATCATAATGTTCTGTTGGTCGTTCAAAGGGCATTCGTTTCATACTAACTCCTCTACTTTTATAATTTTATAGTTATGTCCTCATTTCTGTTACTCAGGGTTTCACTCTATTTATTCTTTTTACTTTTTGCTTCTGCCTTCACCTTGTTTTCTGTAACCCGAAATTTGACGATTTCACTAATTATTTCATATGGTAACGGTTTGTCTTTAGGAAACTGGACGGCTCCTTTTGAACATTTATATTGTGATAATTCCTGTTTAAAAGACTCGATCCCACTAGGAGCTGGATAGAATCCAATGTGATTTTTATTGGCTGCGAAATGTACTAGATTTCCATGTAAGTAAAAAGTCGGCATTTGATAACTTATCTTTTCTACTGCCTCTGGTGCTGACTCCTTGATCACATCCCTTAACTTTTGTAGTATTGCTTGCACTTCAATGGGAAATTGAATGATGTATTCATCGATAGAATTAATTGTTTTTTTTGCTTCCATGGTTGTTCCTTCCTTATTGAAATTCATATTGATATATTTATAATTCTATCCAAAATCTCTTTATAATGTTTCCATCTTCTTCAATAAAGTCGGTATCTGGTATTCCTCCATTATAAATTATCGTTTTAAAGGAACCTGTATTCTCTTCATCACATACAACAAGGGCTTTTCGTATCCCTAACTCTCTTGCTTTTTCAAGAGACAATGACAATAATTTGGTCGCAAAACCTTTCCTTCTCTCTGACGGGCGAATACCATAACCAATATGTCCTCCACGATTTAAAAGAAAAGGTGTTAATTGATGTCTTATATTTACAGCACCAATTATTCTTTTGTCTTGGTTTATTAACCAAAACGTTGAATCAGGCACCCAGCCTTCTGGCAGATTACGTCCTTGCTCATTACCCTTTAAAAATTGGACCATTGCCTCAAAGTCCGATGGATCCTTTTGAATAACCCATGGGACCATATCTTCTTTGCTTTCTACCCATTCGTTATAGAATGCGAGATATTCATTCTTTAACTCCACAGTTGGTTTAATTAATGATAAGTGATGGTTGGATTCCAGTAACAATCTTTCATATGTTATAGTTTCGTTCTCTATTTTCAAAAGAAACACATCCGGATTTCGTAAGTTTCTCCAATTTTCAAAGCCGAATTGATGGTAATAATGATTTAAAAGTAAGGACAGTAAGTTTCCATGTGTGACAATGATGGTATTTAGCTCTTCACTTTGTAGAACTTCATCCATTACTTTTATGATTCGCTTCTTTGCTTCATTACTAGACTCTCCGCCCTCAAATTTCAAATCAAAATCATCAAAGGTGGCTTCTAGTTTTTTAAGCCAATCAGAAAGATTTTTGGAACTAAGTACACGTTCTGTTAATAGCTCGTTAGTTTCAAGCTCAAGATTCATTCTTTTTGCAAGTGGCTCTACGCTTTGCACAGCACGCTTATATGGACTGGAAATAATGCGATCAATCGGAACCCCTCTAAAGAATTCAGATAAATGGTTAGCTTGCTTGTAACCATTGTCTGTTAATGCTGATTCCGCCGGTTGCCCTTCAGCCTCACAATGCCTGATAAGATAAATTTTCTTCATAATGTTTTCGCCCCTATTCTTCAAATGTTTTTCTAAACCCGTAAAATGGCCGATATCCCTGAGCCTCATAAAATGTATGAGAGGTACTTGAAGCAAGAAGTTCCATTCGAGTACTTGGATATTGAGCATGAACGTATCGGAGTAACTCTCTGCCAATACCCGTACCACGGTACTTTTTATCAATTAGCAATTCACAAATATATAGAGTGATACGCGTGTCGGTAAAACCTCTAATATATCCAACTATTCCTTCATCTTCTGCTTCCACAACAAACGAAACATTTGAATTTTTCCATGCTTCTTTTGTATCTTCGTTCTTTTCTACTAAGTTACTCCAGCCCTCTTCCTCGTTTAACTCTTGAATTCTATTAAAATCACTCTCTTGATACTTTCGGATATGTATGTGATTCATTGGTTAATCCCCCCTATTATAATACTGATAATACTTTAGATGAAAAATTCAAGATATCGACTATAATAATTTGTAAAAGATTCGAAAGGAAGTATTCTATGCTTAAAAAATTTACGGTAAAAACAAACACCCGTGATCAAATGATAGAAATCACCGATCAGGTTCAGGAATTCATTTCAGAAAATAACATTCAGGAAGGATCTGCTATTGTGTATTGTCCGCACACAACTGCAGGCATTACCATTAATGAAAATGCAGATCCGGATGTGAAACGCGACATGATTCGGCGCTTTGACGAAGTCTATCCATGGCACCACCAACTTGATCGCCATATGGAAGGCAATACCGCAGCCCATATGAAAGCTAGTACTGTCGGGGCTTCACAATATATTATTATTGCAAACGGACAACTGCTGTTAGGTACGTGGCAGGGTATCTATTTTTGCGAGTTTGACGGACCACGCACACGAACTTTTTACGTGAAAATACTCTAGCCTAAAATATATATAGCAGAAATAGTAAATTCTTTATTACATCGCTTTTTTCCTTCTTTTGTAAATGTCTCTTTTCTTAACTTTGTAGTTTAAATCTACTGATGAAAGGAAATATAGTAGGTAACATGAGAAACCGGACAAGTTCGGTTTTGCAAAGAAAGGGATTTACGAGAATGATTGTACTAGAACGGAAACAAAACTATTCTTTGGTAACTCAGAATGACCACGCAAAAATTGCTGGCGTTATTGCCCGAAATTGCAAAGGGGAGTATTTCTTTGATGATAATCATACCCAAGAAATACTCCTTGCAATCGAAGAACATGACCGAGGCTGGATTGAGTTGGATTCGTCTCCGGTATGGAATGATCAAACCGAGAAACCATACTCTTTTATTGATTACCCACTATCACTCAAAATTACTTTTTATAAAAAGGGATTAGATGAGGTAGAAAAAATGAGCAAGTACGCAGGGTTATTATGCAGCTTGCACTATACCTCGTTCATTCAGGATCCTAGCGAGCCAGCTGTCAGGGAATTTTGGAAAGAAGAAAAGCAAAGACAGGAAAGGCTTTCAAAGGAATTACAATTAGCCGGTAATGAGCACAAACAAGAAACCCTGATGTACCACTTAGATCTATTAAAGTTTTGTGATTACCTATCCCTGTTTATCAGTCTAAATGAACCTGGCGATAATAAAGGGATCCACCCTTTTTTTCGCAATGGATTTCCACAGTTATTTTCCTTTGTTACGGAACAACCAATTGTCGCTCATTGGGAAAACCAAGAAAGTGTTTCGCTTTCCTTCTCCCCTTTGAAAGGTGAAATGGAAGTAGAATTGCCCTTTAGAGCTGTAAGCAAAGAACAAATTGAGAAAAATGGCGTTTTACAAGCATACAAAGATACCCCTGTTTCTATTAGGAAGATAGTTTTTAAATAAATTTCAAAAATGCTTTACTCCATTATGGAGTAAAGCATTTCTCATAGGTTGTCTAATATATTTTGATTTTGTGGATTTTCGCTAAAGATTAATACATCATCAACTGGTTCGTAGGATTCCCCATAAAAATGTCGATCCTTATAGGTATGTATCTTATCATACGTTTTTCTCATCGCTTCAAAAATTTGCTCTTCAGACTCGTTATTTGGTGCCCAATAGAGGATTTCCATTTTATTAAGCTCATTAGTAGCTAACGATCTTCTTTCGTAACCAACAGAATTTGCGTGTTCAAAGCCCTCTCGCTTATAAAAATGAAGCCTTTTTTCGCTATCGCTGTCTTCATAGTTCACTGGTTCAACTTCGAGGATAATGGGCTTTCCTTTATGTTTCATTTTTTCGATCAACTTATGACCAAGTCCCTGGCCACGGGCATTTCCTGAAACAAAAAGATAATCAATAAATACAAAATCATCCGATTCAGCATACATCAACACATGATTAGGTCCCTCATCTTTATGATAAATATCAGAACGCTCTTTTAGCAGTGTTTCCATATGCTCTCTCGATTTCATTTCCTCAACGGGAAAATACTGATTTAATTTCTCATACCAATGCATTGTTATACTCCTCTATATTAAGTCATAATGAGGAAAGTATGTGTAAAATTAACCCATTATATGTGGTATTTTTTAACGTTTTCGCACAATATGATACAATTGTCTTATTGGCTATTGAATGAGGAGTGTTTGAAGTTGACAACTGAAAAAGAGAAAATGCTGGCTGGTGAACTTTATAATCCAGCAGATCCTGAATTATTACAAGGACGTATAAATGCCCGAAGACTTACCAGATTATATAATCAAACGATTGAAACCGATGAGGAGCAAAGGACTATTCTATTAAAAGAACTATTCGGTTCAACTGGAAAAAGTCTTTATGTAGAACCAACATTCCGATGTGATTATGGGTACAACATCCATATTGGCGAGAATTTCTATGCGAATTTTGATTGTGTATTTTTAGATGTTTGTGAAATTCATATTGGTGATAACTGTTTTATTGCCCCTGGTGTACATATCTATACAGCAACCCATCCAATAAATCCAACTGAGAGAATTTCTGGAGCCGAATATGGAATTCCGGTTTATATCGGCCACAATGTCTGGATTGGCGGGAGCGCGGTCATTAATCCTGGGGTTAATATAGGCAATAATGTCGTTATCGCCTCTGGTGCAGTCGTGACGAAAGATGTACCAGACAATGTTGTCGTTGGCGGGAATCCAGCAAGGATTATTAAAGAAATTCAAATATAAAGAAAATGAAAAGAGCTTAGTCTAAGCTCTTTTTTACTACTTTCCTATGGAAAAACCTTGGAATAGCCTTCCGCCAAATGGCTGCAGGATATCATCAACCAATGCAATAACCTTATTTTTATCCCCAGTTTTATAAAAAGTATCAAAGGCATTCACAAAACACTCTGCAAACTTTTCATCATAGTTTCTCAATGAACGGATTACCCATTTAGAAGCACCAATCCAGTGTCGATTCGTTCTCAAGACAAATTCACTAACTAATTCAGCAAGTGTATTCGCTATAAATATTTCTTCCGCTCTATCTGTACAACCTATAAAATCATCAAGAGCATCTGTTATAAAATAACGCTTGATTCTTATGGTTTCAGCTGACCATTCTTGGGGACCGTTTTCTAATAAATCTATTGCCTCTTGTTTAATGTGCTCCATGATTCCACTATCTTTTAACACGATTCCTTCTGAAACCATTTTAGGCAAGGAAGGCCTCGCTCTTTCACAATCACTTGTAAAAAAATCCTTATAAGAAGTTAAGTTATGTACAAAAACCTCTATATTCCAGCCAAATTCAATGACAGATTCTCTATATGCTGATTTAAGATACTTATCAAATATCACGATATCAAGGTCAGATGTTTCGGTGGCCTCACCTCGAACGACACTTCCAGCTAATAAGGCACCATGACAGTCGGGAAAATGGTTTAAGGTAAATAATTCAGCAGCTTTGTAAGCTTCCATTCTCTTAATCTTCAACACCCCATATTTTTTATAAAAAGTAAATCATCTTCTATATATAATTCATAGATCCTAGATGAGTTGTATCCCCTTCTAATACAAGCTTATAACCACTCTCATCCATTTCAACAATCGTAAGACTCGTATCATGAATATAAGGAGGGTCCCATAAGGTTTCAATTGATGAATTCTTAAAAAATGAATACAAACATTTGATGACTACAGAATGAGTAACAATTAATATATTTCCAGATTTATATTCTCTTTTTATTCGATCTAATACCTGAATGGCTCTTGCTCGTGTTTCTTCAAACTTTTCTCCTCCAATAGTCGTAAATAGATGCGGTGCATTCCAGTATGACTCAAACTCTGTGGGATACATTTCTTTAATGGATGAATGAGTCTTACCTTCCCATTGACCCAGTTTAATTTCCCTCAAGTTCTCATCATAAATTACAGGAATATTTCTTTCTCCCCGTATCAAGCCGGTAGTGGCTTTCGTCCTCCCGCTTGGACTTGAGAAAATAGCTGTTATCTCTGTTTCTTTCAATCTTTCACCTAAACATACCGCATTTTTTATCCCGCTTTCGGTTAAGTTTGAATCCAGCCAGCCTTGCATTCTTTTTTCAGTGTTCCATTCTGTTTCTCCGTGCCTTGTTATGTATAGTGTGATCATAATCGGTCTCTCCTTATTTCACTTATTGCTTCAATTAGTTTTCTAGTTGTCTCTTTTAACTTCGTTTCATTTTCTATGATAATCTCATCATCTAAATAAAAATCGGCAAATGATTGATCTTTATATCTAGGTACCACGTGCATATGGTAGTGTGTTAATTCATTAAATATCCCGCCATTTTGGCAGATCATGATCCCATCTGGATGAAACAGTTTTTTTATGGCTTTTGATAACAGAATGGATGCTTTCATAATTGAATTTGCTGTTTTACCGTCAAGTTCATCATGGTCACAAATATGTTTCTTCGGCAAAATTAACACGTGACCTTCATTGAATGGTTCATGGTCCAAAAAACAGCAAACAAAGTCATCCTCGTAAACAACATAGACTGGCTGAATTTTATTAGCCAAATTACAACCTAAGCAGGCCATTTTAAACACAACCTTTTTGAAATTCTAATACTCTTACTCTAACAAAAAAAGGCCTTAAATCTCGACCTTTATAATATATTTTGCAGCATTTCTAAAATTGTTAAAAAGAATTGATAAATCAGTGAAATCAGCTGTTTTATAAATTCAAATAAGGAGTCTAACATCACACTCACTCCCTTCAAAATCGTTCTATATTATTTAATGCTTTATTGGACGAGTTTGAAATGGATAAGCGTGTACTTTTGTTATAAAAAAATAGAAATAATCTTTTGACTCACACTTACGATAATCATACTTTGACCCAAGCCGCTCACGATGCCAGTTGATAATCTTAATGAGTTATTGCTTATTCTGTATTTCCTTTTTTGTGTCCAGCCATCAATCACCATTGGAAGGTTTAATACTATCCCCAGCCATAAAGGAAAATTCAAATTCAGGATCAAAAAAAATGGAAAAAATAAATAGCCAGCTAAGATACCTGTGCATCTTGCGCATAATGGCAGTGTATATCCGTTAATGGTTAGACTCCTTGATTTCATCCGGTGACAAGGAACAATGTCGGTTATCCGCTTTAGATTAATTGCAATCTGGTCCACAATCACAATCAGGTCCTCCATCACAATCTGGGCCACAATCACAGTCTGGCGTACAGTCATATTTCTTTTTTCGGTACTTCTTCCTTCCATAATAAATCAATACAGTCAGCAGCAATAGAATACCTGCGCCAGTCACAATCGAACCATATAGGATTTCACCTTTCACCAACAATGTAGTTCCGACCACAAATAGAATAATCATTCCTGTGAGCAAAAGAAAAAACATAAATGTCACCTTTCATTCTTTAAATCTCGTATTCTTTAACATTAGGATTCCTACAATCAGTAGAAGAATAGGTCCTATTACAAAAAATTCAAATACACTAGGTGTGGCTAAACCATACAAACTAAGCGGCAATGCCCAGATAGAACATACCAATAGCAGTTTGGCCTTTCTAGAAATACTAGCATAAATTGCAACCATAACAGGCATTAAGTACATTATAGTAAAGGAAATAAACACATCTGGTTCCACACTTGAATGGGTATATGGGTTTTGAAGTAAAATGAAACTACAAAATAGAAAGCTTCCAATCGAAACAACTGCCCCAATTACTCTCAAAATCCTCACTGCTTATCCCCCTAAGAAGTACTTTTTTAATTATATTCCATTTATTAGGCAAAAAACCTTTTTCTATTAAACATGTACGTGTTTTTTATTTTTGTAATAAAAGAAATGGCTCAGTTTATAAGACTGAGCCATTTCTTTTATTGCCATCACTGTTATTAACTTTATTCAGCCGTGTTTTCATTAATTGATTTAAACTATTGTCTGATCTAATTTCACTAACACATGTAGAACCTAATAGCAGTACACCACCAAGCATTTGAACAATTGTCATTTGTTCTTGCAGGATAATGGCAGAGATCAAGATAGCTACAAATGGATCCACATAACTGAGCATAGCTATACTCTGTCCTCTTAATCCTTTCATACCAGAGAAAAACAACCAAAACCCAATCCCTGTATTGATAATCCCTAAAATTAAAATAAAAGGAATGGAAGAGCTTGATACTTCAAAAATACCAAAGCCAGAGGTCACGAAAACATATGGCATTAGAAGTAAAGTGGTTGTTCCAAGCTGAATGATGGTCAGCTCTAACTTTCCCATATCTTTAATAAATTTATTTAAAAGTAATAACGCAGCATAAAATGCAGCTGCGATTAATCCAAAGGTTAGTCCAAGTAGATCTTCTGATCCGGAGGCACTCACGCCTTCTCCTAAAATCATTAACATCCCAATGATCGCTACACCAATACACACCATTTTCTTGATGGATAGCTGTTCCCGAAGTACAAAGGGAGAAAGAATCATTACAAATACAGGTGCAAAGTAATAACCTAGGGTTGCATTGGCAATTGTCGTATGGTCATACGATTGATAAAGAAAAATCCAATTTCCTCCCAAAGCAATACCTGAAAGAATCAAACATAAAGCATTAGCTTTAACTAAATTCCATGATATTTTTTTCTTCATCATGAAGAATATTAACAGTAAAAATAAGCAACCTATGAAACTGCTTAGTAAAGCTCTTTCGCTCGAGGATAGATCAATATATCGAACCACTAAACCAATCGTACCGAAAATCATCATGGATAATATAAACTGAATTTTTGATTTCATCATTTCCCCCAAAAGCATCTGTGAAACAACTATTTCGCAGATGCTTAACCTTTTCCTTTCCGAACTTGAATATTTAATAGTAAAAATATATCATTATTACACACATTACAAAAACGAATGTTTATCATGAGAGGTATGATAAAATCAGATGGGATGAGAAAAGAGAAATGAATATCCAAAAATATATGGCATTTGTCAAAGCAGTAGAATACGGTAGTTTTACAAAAGCGGCCGAAATATTGGACTATTCACAGTCTGGGATTAGCCGTATGATTAACGATTTAGAAAAGGAATGGGGAATTTTCCTTTTTGAAAGAGGACATGCCGGTATCAATTTAACCTCTGATGGATTAAAGCTACTGCCCCAATTAAAGCGAATTTGCAATGAGTATGAAATCTTAATGAAGCAGATCGAAGACTTACACGATATGGAATCTGGAATGATTCGTATTGGGACCTTTTCCAGCGTAGCATCTCATTGGCTCCCTAACATGATTAAAATTTTTAAGAAGGATTACCCAAAGATTGATTTCGAATTTCTTCTAGGTGATTATACAGAAATTGAAAACTGGATCATAAATGGACGTGTTGACTTTGGATTTTTGCGGCTGCCTACAACAGCAGAACTTGAAACTATCTTTTTGGAACAAGACCGTTTGCTGGTAGTGATTCCACAAAATCATCCTCTTGCTAATTGCGAAAAGTTTCCCATTAACGGCTTACTGAATAGTCCGTTTATGCTGTTGGAAAAGGGAGCAAAAGCAGAAATCTCTGAAATTTTTAAGAAACACGAAATTTCGCCACATGTAAATTTTACAACATGGGATGACTATGCCATTATGTCCATGGTTGAAAATGGACTAGGAATCAGTATATTACCGGAATTGATATTAAAGCGTATTCCTCACAAAATTATAGCGAAAGAGCTTGAAGTTCCTGCTTTTAGGAATATTGGTGTTGCCATGAGAGAACAAAAATCACTTTCCCTTGCATCCAAGAAATTTCTAGAATATTTATCATATAGAAACAACAAAGAAAAATGAGTGCCAAATCCTGCAATTCGGCACTCATTTTAATTTACATTCTTAAGGCTTACCAACGGAATATGTTGCCATTTTATTTCCACTTAAAATTCCGGCAGTTGATCAAGATTGTTTTCTTTTATCCCGTCAGGTTCACTGCGGATGATATCTCTTCCATATTTGTGGAAAACATCAACATGGGCAATCTGACCTGATTTTGCCTCTGTTAGAGCGGTAATGTAATCCAACTCTCGCCCTGAGCTTGTTTTAAAAGCGATAATGTCCCCATCATCATTCTTTCTCACAGCAACAATTTCCTCTTTATCACCTGGGGTGCTTTGAGCCGCCTCTAAATGTGCCTGCTGCTCACTTTGCTGCTTGTATTCTTCATAAATTTTCTCAAAATTTTTCTCTTCCATCCTTCCACCTCCGAACATATGTTAGTATTTTGTGGTTAACGGTTAGAAAATATTCAAATGTACACAAAACCTACAAAAAATTCCCAAATTCTAGGCTTTGTGTTGCTGGCACCCACCCTATTGGGATGTTTGCAGCAGGGATAAATATATAAAAAGAACCTGTTAATGTTGTTTAATGTAACAATAACAGCTTCTTTTTTTATGATGTTTAGGACGCCTGTATTAACTTATCCAAGTTTCATTTACCTCTTTTATTTGCCATTTTCCATCCTTAAAATGAACGGTAATTTCCACTCCAATCGCGCCTAGTGCAGAATGATATTTAGAACCTTCAAAGACTACGGTATTATTATATTTAAAAATCACTGTTTCAAAACTCAGCAGAACACCTCTTATCGCCATCTTTTCTGATTCGTATAAACCTTGCTCTTTAAGATTCTCCAAGTCAGCATCCATGACCTCAACCCCATACTTTCCCTCGAAAAACTCTATTATTTCTTCCTTATCCTTGCTGCTTAGTTCCTTCATAGTGCTCATATTGATTGCGATAAATTCCATCTCACTATTTAATGCCTTGTCTTTTTCCATCATCGCATCCAACGCAATACTGTAAATCTCACCTAAATGTTCTTTTGATTTTTCTTTACTTGTGCAAGCAGTAAGAACTAGTATAAGAATGAAAAGGATACTTATTTGTTTATTCCTCAAACATCATTCCCCCTTTATTTCTATAGACGGAGTTAAAATCATTTTGTTTCAAGAGCTTTTACCTTATTTAGGTAATAATAGTTCTACCAAGCTTGAATAATTGGAGTGAGAAATTATGCTGTATTTGGATAAATATCATGATCCTCGAAAAAATGGAGAACTGTTAGTGAAAATTACTGAAAAACAGCTTGATATCGAAGCCGTCATTAAGGAAACGGAACAGCTTTTCCAGAAATGTAGTGAGCATGAGCCTCGTCCTCAGATAAACCATAAATTTACTCCCGTTCCTTTTTATAAGAAGGTGCTTGAGGGGTTTTATCGCTGTTTTGCAAAACCCTTCATCCTGCTAGAACCAACTCAGATTCTGGTTGATTCTGTTGGAAATGTATACCCTAAGTGGAAAACTAAGCTGGATGACGAGTATAGTCATTTGCTAAATACCATTAAGAAAGAAGTAAACATTCTAGACGTTGGCGGTATAGGTGATGGAAAAACAGACAATACGGAAGCTTTTAAAAGAGCGTTTGGAAATGGAAGAGTAAAAGTTATCGTTCCCGAGGGTGTTTTTATTACAAAAGGTATTTGCATGCCTTCTTGGACCATTCTCGTTGGTGCTGGAAAAGGCAAAACAACAATCAAGCTGCATGACCAAGCAGCAAAGGAAACCAGACTCATTACCAACGCAAACCACAGGAAAGGAAATCATCATTTATTTGTGCAGGGAATGAGTTTAAACTGGAATGTTGAAAGGCTTGGGAATGTAACAAAGACTAGTACCTGGGGTAACTATTCCAGCTGTTTAACCTATGCAAATGTCACCTATGGCTGGGTAAAAGATGTAGAAGGCATTAATCCAGGTCTGCATTGCTTTGATATTTCCTCTACCTTGTACAATTATGCTGGAGACGGCTACAGAGCATGTGGTGGTAGTAAGTACGTTTGGCTCGATAATCTAAATGGTTATGGTTTCGGAGATGATGGAATTACCACCCATCATAGCGACTACATTTTTATTTCTCGCTCTCATATGTGTGACCCAAGCGGTCGCGCTCACCAGAAAGGTTTTTCTAATTCAAATGGGATTGAAATTGATGATGGTTCCAGGAATATTTTATTAGTTAATAATTCATCTGCGAGGTGTTTTGGCGGAGTTGAAATTAAGGCTCACCAAGATTCGTCTGCCGCATCGAATGTGCAAATTGTTGGGCATATTTCTTTAAACGATAACCGCAGTTACAATTTCCGTCATATCGGACACCACAAAAGCACAGATTCAGAGTCTAAATCTGCCTACAATATTTCAGCAATAAATCTTGCAGCAATTGCACCAATTTTTACAGATCTATATAAATATTCCACTCCACGGTGCTTGGTTGTTTCTGCCTATAAAAATGTTGTGGTTAATTACTTTACATGTATCGGTGACCGGGAATACGACTATAATGGAAACCCTGTTATTGCGATTCAGTATCGCGCTAGGAATGTTGTTCTAAAAAACATCTCAATCAAGGATTTTAAAAGTGCTAGTGCAGCCATAAAAATTTACGGAGGAAAAAACCTTGCGGACTCTGTCAAAATAAGTAACGTTGAGGTTCGTAATTCTGGTACAAAAGCAATTGATATTGGTGCAGGTGTACAAGATATAATCGTTGAAAATGTGAAAGAACGATAAAAGCGTCAAAGATTTAATCATCGATGACGCTTTTCTTCTTTTTCTACAACAATTTCATCTACCAGCTTTTCTGCGACTTTTCGATATAAATTACTCATATGTACAAGCGAAGAAATCATTAGCACCTGTTCTAAATACGGAGAATGCTTTTCCCCCATTTTCGTTACTTCCTCCTTAACATCGTTCACTCTCTCATCGATATCCTCATTGAAAACCTCTACATTTCTTTGAGAAAGAGATAAGTAACTCGTATAAAAAGAATCTAACTCGATATCTTCTTTAATAATCTTTTTGTTAACTCCATCAAGCGTTACTTGAATATCGTTAATCGACAGAGCACCTTTAAGCTGATAAATTAGGCTCATCAAAATCAAATGTTCCTTGGAATACTTCTTATTTTTTATTGGAAAAATAAGCTTCCCTTTCGCATAGTTATTGATCATTGTTTTGGTTAGAATTTTTTCCTCATCATTTCGCTTAGTATCTCTAAATTTATTTTCAAATAACTGAATGACCTGGTCCATATATAAATCAATATTCGGTATTTCATCTAACAGTAGGTTTGCCTCTAGAGCAAGTTCTTCCATAACTTCATGGATTTTTTCCATCGTAAAACCCCGTTCCTGCATGTTCTTCTTACTAGTATATCCCAAGAAATATCTATTGACTAGATGTTGAATTACCTTTATCATTATAAGTAGTTATTGAAACTACATGTTGTGTTAGGAGGGTTTTATTTTGAGCAATTATATTCGGGAACCAATTAATGGACTTACGCATTTAACAGGGGCGCTGCTATCGTTCGTCGGACTCCTCGCAATGCTGGTGAAAGTGTCAAGCACAACCACTTCAGCGATGGCAATTGCTGCGGTTATTATCTTTGGCGTCAGCATGATCCTCCTTTATTCTGCATCTGCCACTTATCATATGGTAATTGCACGTGATCACGTTATCGCGTTTCTAAGGCGGCTTGATCATTCGATGATTTTTATTTTAATCGCAGGTACTTACACACCTTTTTGCTTTATTAGTTTGAATGGCACCACGGGTAATATTCTATTTTCAATCATTGCTGCGGTGGCTTTAAGCGGAGTGGTGTTCAAGATGGTCTGGTTTAATTGCCCACGCTGGATTTCAACGGCATTGTATCTTGTAATGGGCTGGATGATTGTATTTTTCTTCTCTCCTTTAGCAAGTAGTTTAGACCCGGCTGGCTTATTTCTATTAATACTGGGAGGCATTTTCTATACAATCGGCGGAGTCATTTACGGAGCTAAACCAAAATTTCTTCAATCAAAATACATGGGTTTTCATGAGATTTTCCACATTTTCATTATGCTTGGCAGCTTGTCTCACTTTTTATGTGTGTTTTTATATGTTATCTAAAATGGAAAATGCCTCTGTTGTTGTAGAGGCATTTTCCATTTTTCATTATAGAATTTACTACCCTCCAAGTATTTCCCTACGTATAGATTGAACGTAAATTACATAAGCCATGACTCGTTTTCGCATATTAAGTAAAAAAGGAGTTGGAAACCGTGAGAATCCTATTTATTTTTATTTGCGCAACAATGACTTTCTTCTCAAGTCCTTTATATACTAGCTATTTTAGCAACACTGCCTATGCCCAGCAAAAACCTATTCCTTCTTATGCCAAGTGGGGGCAACTTGCTGTCAAAGAAACACAAAAAAAATATCCCAATGCGCAGGTAGTGGATTATCTTCATATTGGAAAGGTACCGGGCGAAGTTTCATCAACAGAAAAATTCAAACTATGGTTAAAAGGGACCCAAAAGGAATTTGGCGTCTTTGTCGATATTGAATTTAATAATCAGACCCAAAAAGTTATTAAGGTCACCTATAAAGAAACACCTAGATGATGGTTAAACGGGAATTTCTACGAGAGAAGCCTCCAATCCATGGAGGCTTTTCTTGTAGTACCTTGTATAAAAGAAATTTCTATTTTTGAACAATCGCATCAGGGGCTTTGTCGGATACAAGATTCAAAATAATATTTTGCTCAAGGAGCGCCTTTAACCCGCAGAGGACCATCGTGTATCCACCCATTGAGTCAATGGCCTGTGCAGTCATTTCATCTCCGCTACCTGAAAAACCTGTGTTGGTAATCGATACAAATGTTTGATTGTCGTTTCGGGAAGTAAATTTCCACTCTACCTTTGTTCCGTCAGACCATTCAATGCGAATAAGCTTGTTTGGGTCTATTTCTTTTACATCTAATTCGTCCCCAACACCATACATCTCCCAATCCCATCTGATTCGCTTTCCCTCCTCCAATCTGCCGCTGCTTTTGGTGAACCAGAATTTTGTCGTGATTTCAGGGTTGATAAAAGCTTCATATACTTCCTCAACTGGTTTGCGAATAAGCATTTCTGCTTTTACAATGGGTTTTTCGTTTAGTGTTATCATGCAAATACTCCCTTTTTCATTAATCATAGCTTATTTCACTATGGTTTCTAATTTGATGATGATTTAATACTCATTTCCTTTAATACTTTTTCAGATAATCGATTAGCAATTAGTTTATAGCCAGCAGGATTGGGATGTAGGGAATCACTGAAATAGGTGCTTTTGGGCTTATCTTGAAATAGGTCAAGCGTGGAAACAAAGTAAGTGCGATCAAAATGACCTGCCACTTGGACAATTTCATTGTTCCAATCTTCAATGGTGCTTAGGATTTCTTGGCGGTTCGAGTATTCTATATAGGGTTGATATAAACCTAAAACAAAAATAGGAGCCACAGAATTGTCTTTCCTAACGATTTCAAGGATTTTATTAAGGTTTGTAGTGAAGTTAATTTTACCCTCATTTACTTTTTTTACATCAAGTGGGTTAAATTGATGGTTTGCGCTCTTTCTAAAGTCATTCGTTCCGATATAAAGAATAATATAATTTGCATTTGTTATTTGCGCATTGATTTTTTTATCCTGCAGTTGCTCGAGAACTTTATCAGTTGAATATCTAGGTATAGCAAAGTTACTCACCTTGACGGGAGTATTCTGTACATCCTCCAATAATACTTTAAGGCCTTCAATGTACCCCTTTTTTGCAGGGTCCCCTACTCCATGTGTGATAGAATCACCGAGGGCTACAAGGTTAATAACCTTTGTACTGGCCGAAGAACTACGAATACCGGTATACATACCGAATACTACTAAAATAATACAGAAGAAAAGGATATAATTTTTCATTTCATTTTAAACTCCTATTTTTGCTGATTTATTTAGGAGTTTTCCCAGTTACACCCAGACTCATGTTGGTAGTATCTGTGAGTTTAACTCCAAGATTGTATATCCTACATATTCAAGAAATTTGTGTAATTATCCTCTTAGAAATAGAGAGATATAAATAAAAAAATGAGCCCCTGTTTATCGCGGAGCTCCTCATTTTAGGCTATTAATTCATTATAATTCTGTTTAGCTCTTCTTGAAGTACAATCGCATGATTATATACAGGATCTTTAGCACCATAAAGAAGAGTAACTCTCCCCTTTGAAGTCATGGCTATGATTTGATTGATTATCATCTGTTTTTGTTCATCTGTACGTAATTCCTCAATGTATTTTACTCGAAATTCCTCAAACAACTCAGGCTTATGACAAAACCACTTTCGAAGCTCAGGACTAGGAGCGATCTCCTTTTCCCATGCCGTCAACTTGGCTGCATCCTTCGAAATCCCACGCGGCCAAAGCCGATCCACCAAGATCCGAAAACCATCCAACTCATCAAATGGCTCATAAATCCTTTTCAGGAAGAGATTATTCAGAAGGGTTCCCTCCTTATTTATTAGTCTTCTGATAACAGTGTCCATTCCACGTGGACAGTGTCCACGGGCGGTGACAGGCACCAACTCACCAACTCACCAACTCATTTAGTCCTCATCTTTTATATCCAGGTCTTCGGGGATGGGTTCGTTTAGGATTTCTTCGATTAGGTGTTTGTATTTTTCTATTTGTTTTAGGTGGGTGTTGAATTGTTCTTTGTTGATGATCCAGTTTTCTCCGTCATGGATGGCACGGATTTTTTTTTGTTTGATTAGGTCTTCAATGGTTGATTCTGGCATTGATAAATATTCTGCTGTTTCTTTTATGGTTAGATACATATTTATTTCATTCCCCGTCCGTAAAGGTGATAGTATTTACTACTCTTCCTGCTCTTCCTTTTGTTGTCACTGCCTGAGAAAGTGAGTTTAAAATGGCTTCCTCGGCAGCTTCAGCTGCTCCAGTAAATAACTGGTTCATTTGAGGATGATCTTCTCGCAATTGAATTCGCTGTTCCGTACTTACTTCAGAAAAATGATCAATTTTATGTGCTGTTGAAAAGGCGATTACGATATCACCGCTGCCATGGCTAAAGTGGCTTCCAGTTCTGCCCAGTCCGATTCCACAGCGCTTTGCGACACGCAAAAGCTGTCTGTCACTCAAAGGAGCATCTGTTGCCAGCACCATAATAATGGATCCATCTGCAGTCTCCGAAAGTCCCTCCACTTCAGAAAAACGAAACCCTTGATATTCTTCCTTCTTTCCAAAGTTTGTGAGAACAAGGCATCCAACTGTATATTCACCGGTGGTACGTGAAGACGTACCAATCCCGCCTTTGTAACCAAAGCAAATCATCCCTTTGCCAGCGCCAACAGCACCTTCCTCAACCTGACCACCCGAAGCGTTACGAATTGCTTCAATCGCATGCTCCGGCTTAACTGGAAATTTCCGAATCGAATTCAAATAACTATCATTGCACTCACCCACAATAACATTTATCGTACCTGTTGTTTCACCAATTTCAGGATTTTCAGCCAGCATGTATTCTAAGGTTCCTTGGGTAACAGCCGGAACAGCGAACGTATTTGTTAACATAATCGGTGATTCAATTTGACCCAATTCATTGATTTGAACGAGCCCTGTTGTTTTTCCAAAGCCGTTAATCACATAGCTCGCGGCTGTTACTTTTTGTTTAAATACATTCCCTTGATGAGGGAGTATCGCGGTCACTCCTGTACACGCATATTCCTCACCAGCAGCATCTAATGGGTAATCCAGGGTTACATGGCCAACCATAACACCCTCGACATCTGTAATACAATTTTTCATACCTATCGGCAGCTTTCCTACAGTTATACCAGTTTCTCTGACCTTCATCCTAACACACCTGGCCGATGGTCGAGGAAGTTTTGATAGGCAAACCCTCGTACTTCATCCTCTTTAAAATGCTTTAATAATTCATTGATTAGATTTTGAGTTTTCGAGGCGTCCTCTAAATCTTTAACAAAGATGGATATTCCATCAAAATCTGAACCTAATCCAATATGCCTGACTCCACCCAATGAACAGAAATGATCAATGTGTTTCACAAGGTCATCGATGGTGACTTCCCCGGATTCCTTTATAAAAGGGGGGTAATAGACCACATGAATCATTGCGTTTCTCTTAAACATCGCCGTTGCCTGTTCATCCGTAACATTTCGAAGATGGTTACAGAGAGTACGTGAATTTGAATGGCTGGCAATGGGATATTTAGCTAATTCGATTACCTCCCAGATTCCCTTGTCACTTAAATGAGAAATGTCCGTAAGAATCTGGTGCTCGTTATTAAACTTTACAATCTCCTTTCCAAACAGCGTCAATCCGCCCCCGCGCGGTTCCCCCGCTCCGTCGGCAGCTAAATTCGCATTATTCCATGTCAACCCAACGGAACGAACCCCCAGCTGATAAAGAATATGAAGCTTCATTAAATCATTGCCAATGGCATCGATCCCCTCAAGGGTTAACATAGCACCAATTTGGCCAATATTGATTCGTTCAAAATCGGACCATTCTTTAATATGAATGATATCTGGATTTTTCCCGAGGACTTCCTTGTAAAAATAATCTATTTGTTCAAGCGCCACCTGAAACTTCAGGTCCGATGGGATGGCTGGCTCAATAAAGATTGCAAAACATTGAACCTTAACCTGCCCTTTATGTAAACGAGCTTTGTTTGTCTGCAATTCTTTCGCATCAGCAAAACGCAGCGTGCCATTTCCCTCAGAAAGCTTTAATAATGCGTCACAATGCAGGTCAATTAGTTTCATAGAGAGCTTCCTCCTTTTGTAAAAAATTTTATCATAAATAACAAGGAAAGGTTAAATGAAGGAAAAACTAAACACTCAAATACCAGCAAGCAATCACAGTAAATAATTACCAGTGGAAATAGCATTTAGAATAATAAAAATTACCTATGAATACAAGTAAATAAATAGTAAAATTTATGTATAAACTAGATTGATGGAGGTGAATTTACCTATGACAAATAACCCGATTCATTATGATGGAAGTATTCAAAACAATGAAACTTCCGCTGCTAATTCTGCTGTAAATGTGCCGATTACAATAACGGATGAAATGCGTGCAAACATTAGCGGAAACCCTTACTTCAGCGAAAATAATAACTAAAAAATAAAGGGAGTTTGCAAAGCGCAAATTCCTTTTATTTTTGGTCTGTATCTGTTTTTGTATCTGCATAAGATTTACCTTCATTACACAAACTAGAATGCATGCTAGATACAGAAAGGATTGATACGAAAATGACAAAAGTATTATACATAACAGGTCATCCTCATGACGATACACAGTCGTATAGTATGGCAGTTGGGAAAGCATTTATTGATTCTTACAAAGAAGTAAATCCTGATCATGAGATTATTAATATGGATCTTTATAAAGAAGATATCCCTCAACTTGATGTCGATGTCTTTAGCGGCTGGGGGAAACTCCGAACAGGTTCAGACTTCGAACAACTTTCCAACGAAGAAAAAGCAAAGGTTGGCAGGCTATCCGAGCTTTGTGAGCAATTTATTACTGCAGATAAATATATTTTTGTAACACCATTATGGAATTTTTCCTTTCCACCTGTCATGAAAGCCTATATAGATGCCGTATCGGTTGCAGGAAAAACCTTCAAATACACGGAAAAGGGACCAATTGGTCTATTAACAGACAAGAAGGCCCTTCATATCCAAGCGCGTGGCGGCATTTATTCCGATGGGCCTGCTGCAGCAATGGAAATGGGTCACCGCTACCTTGAGATTATCATGCAATTTTATGGAGTCCCATCATTTGAAGGATTATTTGTAGAAGGTCACAATGCAATGCCTGACAAAGCCCAAGAAATTAAGGAAAACGCGATTGCTCGGGCGAAAGATTTAGCACATACCTTTTAATACACAAAGAGCCAACGTAATCGTTGGCTTATTTTATTGATGATAAAGTTTACGTGTAATTTTTTACGTACGCAACAAATCATAAAGTGTACAAGCAATGATCTTTGTGGCAGCCTGTAAATCGGAAAGACGAATATTTTCATCTGCCCGATGTCCATTTGCCTCTTCTAACGCTTTCGGACCGACACCAAACATAATGGTAGGAATTCCTGCCGCAAAGAAATGGCGGGCATCGGTGTATAACGGTACTCCGTGGACTGGTAACTCTTCGTCCTCCTGTAATATTTCTTTCCAATTGGCAGCCAACGCTCGAATCAATGGTGTATTCTCTGGAACGGGGCCAAAGCTCTTGGCATGGAGGATTTTTCTTATTTCTACATTAATCCCGTGAAAATCCGAAACAGCTTGATTGACGAGTTCCCGAAACTCAGATTCTGCTTCAACAAAATCCTCTTCTGGTATTAATCGTCTGTCCACTCGAATGGTGCATTCATCTGGAACGACATTGGTATTGATTCCTCCTGAAATCAGCCCTACATTCAAGGTTGGAAAATCTATTCCTGGAATCGATGATTTTTTTTCCGCCAAGATCTTACGATAATCATATAAAGCTGTTGTAATTTTAGTAGTTGCCTCAATCGCATCCATTCCTGTATGCGGCAGGGCTGCATGTGCTGATTTACCGATCGTTTTAACCTCAAAATGTAAACAGCCGTTATGGGCATTCACAGCTGAATAGCTGAATCCCGCGACAATGGCTTGGTCAGGTTTGATATGACCGTGGTCGATAAGCCACTTCGGACCAATTTCTCCTCCTGTTTCTTCATCGAATGTAAACGCAAGGTCTACTCTTCCAGACAGTTTTTCTTTGACCTGTTTTAATGCAAGTACGGCATAGGTGTAAGCTGCAATATCAGACTTTGACACTGCTACCCCACGCCCGTACATTTTCCCATCCACAATTTCTCCTCCATACGGGTCGACACTCCACCCTAACCCAGGAGGAACGACATCTCCATGTGCATTTAATACAACATTGCTCCCTTCACCAAAGACTGTAGGAGCAAGGACATTGGCCATACTAATCATCCCGTTGGCTTTTACACTCGCCTCGTCTACTTCTAGTAAAGCTACATCTTTAAACCCAAGCTCGGAAAGCTGTACTTCTAGAACTTTGGCTATCGGCAAACAATCTCCAGCTGGATTATCGGATGGCGTCTGGACTAATTTTTTTAAAAAAGCGATTAGGTCCTCCTCATGGTCCTCTATCCACTGCACCAGCTTTGCTTTATCATCAGTCATAAAATCACTCCTCAGCGGTTGTACGCTAATTGATGTAAAAATTTAATGAGTACATCTAAACCTGTTTCTAAATCCTTGGTTGAGGTAAACTCCAGTGGTGAATGGCTAATCCCCCCCTTACTGGGAACGAAAAGAATAGTTGTAGGACAAATGCGAGCAAATAGCTGTGCATCATGGCCGGCACCACTATTCATCCAATGGGAGGCAATACTGCTGCCAGTACAAATGCTGTCTATCATTTCATTTAGTTTACGATCCATCTGGGCCGGATGAACCTCATGCCACATCTCAATCTTTATATCTAGATCATGTTTTTTGGCATGGGTTTCAAACCTACTGGTTAATTGCTGGCAAAAAGAGCTCAAGACCGATTCGTTTGGATGTCTGGCATCGACAGTAAACTGCACATGATTAGGAATAACGTTTGGTACATTAGGCTCCACAAATAACTGTCCCACACTTGTTACAAGATCTTCATCGTATTCCTTTACACCTTCATATAAGTCATGAATCATGTTGATTGCTCCGTGGAGAGCGTCTCTTCTCCATTTCATTGAAGTTGTACCAACATGGTTCGATTCGCCGTTCACTGTGATTCGAAACCGCTTTTGACCGACAATTGCCTTGACAATACCTATTGATTTATTAACTTTTTCAAGGGTGGGTCCTTGTTCGATATGTAGTTCAATAAAAGTTTGGATATCATCCCGGACCCTGTATTCAGAACGTCCAAATCCTGCTGCCATCATCGCCGTCTCGAAGCTGATGCCCTCTGAATCCCTGATATCACGAATATCTTTATATGAATAAACCCCCGTCATCATCCCTGAACCCCAGAGAGCGATTGGAAAGCGGCTGCCTTCCTCTTCACAAAAAGAAACCACTTCAAGATTGATACTTGGCTGCCCGAACTGATTTTTCAACTGAATTAATGCTAGAATTCCAGCAATGATTCCATAAGCCCCATCATATTTACCGCCAGATTTAACAGTGTCGACATGTGAGCCAATCAAGATCGTTTGGTCATTCGGGTTCGATGAAGGCAATTTCCCAAATAAGTTTCCAACACAATCATAATTTGTGAGCAGCCCTGCTTCCTCCATCCAGCCCTTTAAGTTTTGCTGGGCGTCTTTCCAAGACTGGGAATAAAGTGTCCGAGTTACACCTCCATCCGGCTCACCTCCAAATGAGGCCAGCCATTCTATTGCCTCATTTAGATTAGTGGGGAACTGAGCCATCTGCTTCCTCCCTTAGCTGTATATATTGACCATACTTTTTTGTGGCTGCTCCGGTTTGATCGTCGTAAATTACATTGCCTCGCAGCAGCGTTTTTTTTATTTTCAACAGAAATTTTCTATTTTCATAGGGGGAATATTGATTTCGAAATGCAATACATTGTTGATTTGCAGTCGTGGTCTCATCTAATGAAATCAGGGCTAAATCCGCGTCCAAGCCTGTTTGAATCCTTCCCTTTTGTCCCGATATTCCAAACCGATCTGCAACATTAGCAGTGCCAAGAGGAAGGATATCTTTAAATGGAACACTCCTTTTCATCGCCTCATCGAGTAAGGCAAGCCATGTAAATTGTACTCCTTGGATTCCACCCCATGCTTCCCAAATTGAGTTCGTGTTTTTCATGTAATAAGGACAGGGGGAATGATCAGATCCAACCGTATCAATCCAGCCATTTGCAATACATTCCCATAGTCCCTCTACTACTTCTCTTGACCTGAGCGGCGGGGCACATTTCAGGATGGCTCCGGTTTGAAGGAAATCTTCTTCATCAAAAAGTAAGTAATGTGGGCATGTTTCGACTGTCACATCCATTCCACTTTGTTTTGCCTGTTGAATGAGTTTAACAACCCTCGCAGAACTGATATGAACGAAGTGGAGTGATGTACCATATTTCGCAGCCTTCTCTAATGCATAACTAACCGCCTTTTCTTCCGCAGAAATCGGCCTGCTTGCAAGAAATGCCTTACGCTCATTGGTGCTATTTTGTCTTTTATAAAAAGTGGTAAGGGGTTGAATCTCTTCCTCCCATTCTGCATGCAAGGCAAGGATCTTCCTTTGTTGTGCTGCGATTTTCATTGCCTGCTCCAATTGGCCAGGTGATACAAAGGGAAAATCATCGATACCGCTCTCAGACATAAATGCCTTCCATGCGATAATGCCCTCACACATCTGGTCTAGTTCCGCTTTATTTTTCACGGAATCATCAGTCATTCCGCCCCATAGAGCATAATCAACATGTGATTTAGAGGTTAAGTACGCTGTTTTACTTTGTAAATTTTTCAAGTTTGTTATGGAAGGAGAACAATTTAGGGGCATATCAAAGATCGTTGTAGTGCCGCCGATGGCTGCTGCACGGCTTCCCGTTTCAATGCCTTCCCACTCGGTACGGCCTGGATCGTTAAAATGAACATGTGCATCGATAAATCCAGGAACGACTAGGCAGCCACTTGCATCTATGGAATTTTTGTTTTCTTTTATTGGCTCAGGTTCGCACTCGTATAGAGCATCAATCTTGCCATCTATAATTCTTATACTTGCATACCGAAACCCTTCTTCTGTAAAAACATATCCGTTTTTCACCCAAAGTTCTGTACTCATTTTCCCTCCTAACTCCCTCGGTAGGTACTGTACCCTCCCGGTGAGATCAAAAGCGGTACGTGATAGTGGGAACCCGGTTCAGAAATACCAAATCGAACGGGAACACAATCCAAAAATGAGGGGTCTTCAGTGAATGTTCCGCGACTTCGGTAATAGTCTCCGACATAAAAATGAAGTTCATAGATCCCCTTTTTCATAGTATCTCCCTCTAAAAGAGGGTGATTTAATCTGCCATCTTCATTGGTATAATCAGTTTGGATGGTTTTTATTTTTTTGTCTGGACCGACCCGTACTAACTCGACTAACACACCGACAGCGGGTTTCCCGATGCTGATATCAAGGACATGTGTTGTCAGCTTTCCGGTCATTTGCTTGACTCTCCTTCACTTTCGAGGTCAGCATGTGTCATGGAAAAACATTGGAAGCCAAATGGTGGACGAGGTTCAGTAAACACTTTCCCCTCCTGCGGGGCAGAAATTTCGTCCAGCACCGTTTCCCAAGTTCGGTTATTGGATTCAAAGGTGACCTCTAGTAATTGTGGAAAACGCTCTAGGATTCTACTGCCAATTCGGTAAATAAGATTTTGGATGGATGGAGAGTTCTCCTCATGAAAGACGGTATAGGCAATATCTCGAACCTGTTCTGCTGCCACATACCTATCAGGTTTATCTCCTCTTGCATCTTCGATATCGTTATATTTCCAATCAATATTTAGAAAAATAAACAGCGGGCGGTCAAAGGATTCCGGCAATGTGGTATATTCATCCTTCACATAGCCATAGAATGAGCTGCCCTTAACTTTAATAAGCTTAAGACCTTTCAAACTGCTTACATGATTCGTCGTCTGGATTTTATCCTTTTCCCGTTTCACTTCAATTGAAGCAGCTGCCTGTTCATTTACTGAGTAGCGAAATACAAGCGGACTTGG
The DNA here is from genome assembly GCF_036962345.1 of Neobacillus vireti. GTDB lineage: Bacteria > Bacillota > Bacilli > Bacillales > Cytobacillaceae > Neobacillus > Neobacillus vireti_A. Next base: position 169,451 of record NZ_JBALNB010000015.1, on the reverse strand, counting down.
TTCGAAGCTGTTATTTGCTGGGACAGGAAGCTCTTCAAAAGAAATCTGTTCAGCTGAAATACTAACTCCCGTCATATGTGAATATGTCTCAAGAAAACGGCGGGCGACAAACTCAAGAAATCCTTCCTGGGTGGCTCCCTGATAATCACCTGCATGCTTAAGGATAAAGTTTTTCATCGAATCGGTTGCAACAACCAACGTGTTATCACCATCTGTAAAGGAGGATAAAAATGCTTCCCCTTCTACGGCGATTTTTACATTCATCCCAAAGAGAATGTTTTTTCTTCCTGAAAAGGTGGATTCGGGAATGGAACGAACCCCGGTTAACGGCTTTGCGTATGTTCGATAGACCCACACATCTGCTTTCCCATAGCTCATTGTTCTTTTCATATTAAGTCAGCCTCCTTTTGATGTTGATTGTCAGAACGCATCATGGTCGGCAATAAAGATTGTGCCTGTAAATATGTTAAACGGGGATTACGGGCACAATTCAACCGTAATTGTGCCCGTAAATTCGGTTCTGCGGGATTACGGGCACAATTCAACCGTAATTGTGCCCGTAAATTCGGTTCTGCGAGATTATGGGCACAATTCAACCGTAATTGTGCCCGTAAATTCGGTTCTGCGAGATTATGGGCACAATCTTACCTCTATTTTTTAAACTTCGGTCACCATGACCCTTTCATCCTATGAAAATATCACTCAATCGAAAGCCAGCAATTTTATACACCTCTTGTAAGGCTATGCTATATTCTTCCTCGTAAGAATGAAGAACCCTTTGTTTCATGGCGGATAAAATATTTTCCTTGCTTTGCCCCTTTACCGCCATAATAAAAGGAAAATTGAATTTGGCTACATATGATTTATTAAGCAAATGAAACTCTGTATATTCCTCCTTTGTAAGCTTATCAAGCCCCACACCAGCCTGTTCTTTCTGGGAGACCTCCGAAATTTGCAATCTTGTTCCTAAATCTGGGTGTGCACGGAGCAATGCCATCTGCCTGGATTCGTCCGCACTTTGAACAATAGAAATCATTCTTTGCAAGAGGTTTTCACGCGATAGAAACGGCTGATGTCCCCAGGCCTCCGCAGCCACCCAAGGAGAATGTTCAAACACCCAGCCAACTTTTCGAACAAATTCCTCTTTGTTCATTAGATTGATATCGTCTATTGAAAACACAGCCCCGTCTCCCCTATTACTTTTTATTAAAACTATATATATTCTAGACCTCCTAAAAATACCCACCTGTTCTATCTCTAATTTTATGAATCTTTATAAATGGCTCGTCTATTTGTCAACTGTCGGTGGTACAGCTAACTTGTCCTGCCAATTTTGACCATAATATCGAATTGCCGAAATAGTATCTACATTAGTGTCATATAATCTAACAAGTTATTTTATAACCGCTGATAAAAAAATCATGTAAACAAACCTGCCATCATTGAAGCATTTCTATCGATGATAGAGAATAATGAGAATAACTTATATACCCAGCCACAAATTAATTCATAGGATTACATGCCTTAAAAACTAACACAGAATGGAGAGGTTATATGTCCGAAATTCATTTTATGAAAAAGGCAATTGAGGAAGCGCTCAATAATGTTCTTAGCAGCCACGGGGGGCCATTTGGAGCCATTGTAGTAAAGGACGGAAAAATTATTGGAGTAGGACGTAATGAAGTGACCGCCTCGAACGACCCTACAGCACATGCTGAGGTCCAGGCCATTCGTGCAGCCTGTCGTTATTTAAACAACTTTCAACTAACTGATTGTGAAATCTATACGAGCTGTGAACCTTGTCCCATGTGTATTGGTGCGATTTACTGGGCAAGACCAAAAGCTGTTTATTATGCCTGCACTAAACAGGACGCAGCAAAAATAGGGTTTGATGACCATTTCATCTATGAGCAGCTTGAACTTCCAATGCAATCTAGAAAAATACCAATGAAACAGATTTCCACAGATGATGCCAATCTTCCTTTTCAAACATGGGAAAGTTCGAGGAATAAAGTAGATTACTAATCTGACAATAGAGGGTGTTTAGAATGGAGAGAAATCAATTAACCCGCAGAATTTTAGTAGCCTCAGGAAAAGTACCTGCCGATACCGTCGTTAAAAACGGAAAAATTGTTGACGTTTTTAACGGAGAAATCATTGAAGGTGATATCGCCATAGTGGACGGTTATTTCGCGGGTGTCGGGAAATATGATGGAAAATATATTGTGGATGCAAAGGGAAGTTATGTTGTTCCTGCCTTTATTGATGGTCATGTGCATATTGAATCGTCCTTGGTCACACCTAGTGAATTTGCAAAAGTTCTTCTGCCCCATGGTGTAACGACCGTGATTGCCGATCCCCACGAAATTGCCAATGTCTTAGGTACTGCCGGCATTCAATACATGCTTGATTCTTCCGAAAACCTTCCCTTTGATATTTATATTATGCTTCCTTCTTGTGTTCCAGCTACAAGCTTTGAAAACTCTGGTGCTTCTTTGAGCGCAATTGATTTATTTCCCTTCTACCACCATCCACGCGTCTTAGGGTTAGCTGAAGTTATGAATTTCCCTGCAGTTCTTCAGGCTCAGGATGATATGCTGAATAAATTATCTGACGCCAAACGATTCGGTAAAAAAGTAGATGGACATGCGGCGGGGCTTAGAGGTAATGATTTAAATGTCTACATGGCTGCCGGCATCCGCACAGATCATGAAAGCACCGCGGCTGAAGAAGCCAAAGAACGCCTTAGGAGCGGAATGTATCTAATGATTCGCGAAGGCACTGTTGCAAAAGATTTAATGAAGTTAATTCCCATCATAAATCATCACAATGCGCGAAGGTGCCTTTTTGTTACAGATGATAAGCATTTAGATGACCTTGTGCTTGAGGGCAGTATTGATCACAATGTCCGGCTGGCAATCCAGGGCGGAATATCCCCGATAACTGCAATTCAAATGGCTACCATCAATGCAGCAGAATGTTTTGGGCTTGAAGATAAGGGTGCGATTGCTGCAGGCTACAAAGCTGATTTTTCCTTCGTCGATGACCTAGATAGTGTCAGGATATCACATGTATATAAGGACGGGGTTGCAGTCGTACAAGATGGCAAATTAATCGTTGATTGTAGTAACAAGCATAAACATGGATTGGAAAAATCAGTTCATTTTGATGAAATTCAGGCAAGCCATTTCACCATTTCCTTACCCTCAAAAAAAAGCAATATCATCGAAGTTATCCCGAATAGTCTTATCACTCATCATATCGTGGAAGAGGTGGATATTTGCAGTCAAGGATTCTTCCAACCCTCAATCAGTGCTGATCAGTTAAAGCTTGCCGTAATCGAGCGGCACCATTTGACCAAGCAAATAGGTTTAGGCATTGTCAAAGGCTTAGGTTTAAAATATGGTGCCATCGCGACGACAATTGCCCATGACTCGCATAATCTCATAGTGGCCGGGACGAATGATGAAGATATGGTTTTAGCTGCAAATACCATTAAAGAAATGCAGGGCGGGCTTGTTGTCATTAAAAATGGCCAAATTCTGGCATCATTAAATTTGCCCATTGCAGGATTAATGTCTGACAGCTCATTTCAGGAGGTTTATGCTAAGCTCAATAACCTTCACATCGCCCTTGAACAGCTGGGGGCAAACGATCAATTCAATCCCTTTTTAACTCTTTCCTTCTTAGCTCTGCCAGTCATTCCAGAATTAAAACTAACCGACAAAGGTTTGTTTAAGGTATCAAAGTTCGAACATATTGACATAAGCTGCGTTTAAATTTTGTGGTTTTTAGACAAACTATCATGCGAGAAACCTAAAATGGTTGCTTTCAATGCCATTACCTGTCAAACTAAAAAAGGTAACAAAGCTTAAGAAATGAGCCCTGAAAATTGATTTCAAAGAAAGTAAATGTAGGTGACCAACATGATAGAAATAAAATCTTCACAGCTTAGTGACGGAGAGTTCAATAGAGGCGTATTTGCGACACGTGATATAAAAAAAGGCGAACTGATCCATGAAGCACCTGTTATCGCATATCCAAATGCAGAGCATGAACACATTGAAAAAACATTGCTTGCCGACTATGCATTTGAATATGGTATTAACCATACATGCATTCTCTTGGGATACGGGATGCTATTTAACCACTCGTATCAGCCAAATGCCACCTATGAGATTAATTTTCCAAACCATACGTTTGATTTTTTTGCTTACAAAGATATTAAAGCAGGCGAAGAGCTACTGATTAACTATAATGGTGATGAAGAAGATCAAGAACTGCTTTGGTTTGATAAAGAAAAGCAAGAAAAATAACAGCCCCGAATTGGGCTGTTATTTTTTTGCACTATGATAGGGTTTACTGATTGCTGCCCTTTACGAGAAGTCGCTGCTCCTTTTTGAGAAGGGTTCTGTTTTGCATGTGCTGTAATTGGATACTTTTCGTAAAACAGATATCTTCGCATAATGAACAGTCTACACATTTGGCAGGATCGAGTGTGATCGATTTCCGGTTATTGTCCGTATCCATTTTCAACGCTGCAGTTGGACACAAAATCGTACAAGCACCGCAAAAATTACAATCATCCGTAATAGTTGGCAGCCTGATATCCTTTTGTTTTTGCAAGGTTTCATTTTCCTCTAATTGAGTCAAAAGAAAAAATCGTTTATTCATATAAGGAAGAGCAGATTCACCGGTCATCTTCTCATATAAATGATGAGACACACCCGCCAACTCTCTTTTAACTTTTGAATGTGTATTCTCCTGCCTTCTTTCTTGGTAGGATGAAACTTCAGAACTTCCTAATAGTTCTTTAATAGCTAACTTATTCGTGGCTTTGATTTCATTAAAAAAGCCGGATAGGAAGGCCCGTCGATCTTGATCAAACGATTTGTGCTTCGCAGAATAAGTGATATCGGAAGTAATTTCTATAGAAGAACCTGCCATCTTCTCTCCAGCATGAAGCTCTTTTTTCCAAACTCTTTCACCTGTTGTTATTTCACAGGAAGTACAACTTGTATCAGAATGATAGATAGTAAGATTTTGACACTTATTCAATACAGTAACCCATGCTTCTCTTGGAATCATTCCTAAACACGGCACCGTTAAAGTTGTCACATCCCTATCTGATACGGTCATTTTTTCACAATGCAAGTACACTATTTCATTTTGTTCACATAGATGAACAAGTTCTGAAATGACTTGATTGAGAGGGGGGCGATTAAATAGCAGTGCATTCGTTGGGCAAACGGTTGAACAAAGCCCGCATTCCAAGCAATGATCATCTATTTCAATCTGTTTTTTCGAAAAAGAAATGCTTTTTGTTGGGCAATGGTCAACACAGCTTTGACAAGTGCTTTTCGGGGATATCAAATGCGCACATAAATTTGGCTCGACCCTCAATGACGTCATTTTTTGATCCATTACCTTTACCCATTTTAACAAATCCATTCTGCTCCCCCCCTCGCAAACAGTTACCTACAAATGAATAGCTGTTTCATAAAATAAAACCCTGCCTAAAAATTCACTAACGAGTAAAACTGCAAATGCTAGAGAATAGATTTTTACATTTCTCCATTTGCTATTTTTATAGGATAGGAATAATAACGCAGAAGCTGCCATGAACATCGTAATCCTTATCCAAAAGAATACATGTTTGAACGTTAATCTAGCAGTTTCAACTGCCTCTGGCAGACCAGCAAGCAGTGATGAAAAATAACCAACCATCACCACAGCTGAAACAACTAGCGACAAAATTAAAAACCCTGTAATATTAACGTTTAGTTCTCCTCTAATTGCTAAAAAAGCAGCCACGAATAGAGGACCTAATAAAAGTGATGTTAGAAAGAAAGCGAAAAGAGTACTGACTCCAGTCCAAGCAGGAATGGCTGCAATCATATAGATCTTGGCTGATGAAAAGATGGCGATAGCCCCAATAATTGAAGAGATCCAGCCAAGCATGCTGCGCTTTGCCCGATCTTCCTTGTACCAAAACCAAGTATAAAATAATAGTAACCCTACAAATGCTCCATAAAATGCTACCTCACGACTTAGCCATGAGACTCCAATATTTAAGATTGCACGATACGCGAAAAAAGGTTGACCTAAGTGGAGCATGGAAACTACTAGTGAAAAACCGCCAAGGATAAGCAAAGAAATCGATATCAGTAATCCCGTTTTTTGCGTTATACCAGCTTTTTTTCGATCTATCCACCATAGTGTCACAAATCCTCCTAATATAAGCTGTGACAAAATGGTAAAGATCACAAGTGGAAGATCATGCATGATTATACCCTCCTAAACTGTTTGCCCGGTTTTGGCAAAATAAAATGAGTAGTTGGATGAGTAATGGAAGGATCAGCAAATGTCGGCACCACGTTCACCGCACCAGAAAGTTTCGCTTCATTGTAATCCACAATTTCAATAGCCTCCATCGGACACTTTGATACACAAATTGGCGATTCACCTACATCCAATCGATCATAACACATACTGCATTTGTCCATTTTTTTCTTAACAGGATTGTATTGCGGCACACCGTATGGACATGCCTTTCCGCACATTTGACATCCGATACAAAGATCTTGATTATGAACAACGATTCCATCCTCTTCACGTTTCGTATAAGCTCCAACTGGACAAGCCTTTTTACAGGCAGGCTCATCACAATGGTTACAAGCAGTTGATACAAAAGCACGGACGGGAGAACCCACAAGATCCTCCGGCAGCTCCCGTACTGTTCTCCGTCTCATAGATGGTTCAAGCTGGTAAAAGCTTTTACAAGAAATTTCACAAGCATGACACCCGATACAACGTTCAATATTTACTAAAAACCCTAGTTTTTTCGCCATTGTTTCTCCCTCCTCTTTACGCTTTTTCTATTTTGATAAAATTATCATGGAAGGCGATTCCAAGCTGGCCTTTTTTATAGTTACCCATATCCGAAGGCAATGCCTTTACATTAAAGTTTTCGGTATAATTCACATCTTTCCACCAGCCCTCATACATCACAACCGTATCTGTCGGAATGGTCTTTGTTAGTTTGGCTGGAAGGGTCAAATACCCTGCTTCATTTAGGATGTTGACCATATCATTTTCACGAATGGAATGTTTCTTGGCCAAATCCGGGTGCATTTCAACAAATGGATGCTCTTGGATGGCGCCTAACCAATCGATATGCTGAAATTGACTATGAATGCCTAATTTCCAGTGTGGTGAAATACAGCGAATCGGATATTCTTTTGGTGCTTTATATTCCTCTACAAATACCGGAAGTGGATGGTGACCATATTCAACGGCCTTTTCTGAGTAAAATTCATATTTACCAGATGGAGTTCGGAAGTTTAAGTCTTCCCAGGCAACGGTTACCTTTTCGTTTGCCTTAACTGTTCCACCCTTTTTTCGTAATTCATCCCAGCTTTTAACGCCGAACATTTCCCTAATGTCATCGTTAAATTCTTTTTCAACCCATTCAACAAGATCTCCTGAAACTGGGAATGTACAGGAACCTGATTCTAACTCATTCAACTTCTTCGAAAGCCCCATGGCAATTTCTAAATCACTTTTCGTTTCATATAATGGTTTGATCGCCTGCTCATTCACATTCATCCAGTAATGCCAGTAACTCACATTGATTCCAACCGTCTCAAACGGAGTTGTGACAGGTAAGACAATATCCGAATATTCTACTGTTTGATTCATATATAGATCTGCTGTAACGATCAAATCCATTTGATCAAATGCCTTTTTGACTACATTTGGCTCAGGGTCCTGAGCAATTGGATTACGGCAGGCAATCCACATCATCTTAATCGGAGGATCTTGTGTCTCAAGGACTTGTGCACCAAAGTTGTTCATATTGACATAACGATCAGCTTCGCCTGCGGTTCCTTCAGGTGCTCCAAAGCTCATTGTATGGTAGTTAAATCCCCACGTTTCCCCGCCGATATAATTGACACCGCCGCCTTTTTTACCGATATTTCCTGTTATAGCAGCAAGTGCGTCGATCGCGCGAACCATAGAACCGCCGTTTGTATGACGCTGCATTCCGAAACCAATCCAAATATTAGCAGGTTTCGAAGTTGCATATTCACGGGCAATTCTTTCAATCAGGGATTGTGGTACACCTGTTTTTTCAGCTGCCCATTCAACGGTAATATTCTTTTTTACATATGACACAAATTCATGAAACCCAATCGCATGGTTGTTTACCCATTCTTCATCATATAAATGTTGATCCATAATATAACGAATCATTCCAAGGGCTAGGGCCCCATCTGTACTTGGTTTAATTTGAATATACTCATCCGCCTTCGAAGCGGTTTGTGTAATCAATGGGTCAATGACAACAAGCTTTGTCCCTTTTTCTTTAGCCTGCTCAATAAAATACATTGAGTGGGCAGATGTCCACGCTGGATTCGCTCCCCAAAGAATGATATACTCTGCGTCCATAAATTGCTCAGGATCATTGTTATAGGCTGTCCCCATATCAAATGCTTGGGCATCCGAACCGGCTGGATCACATGGTGTTCCTTGAGCACGTGTGGTATACCCAATACTTGAAAGCATCCCTTCCGTTGCATAGTTTAAAATATTGAAGTTTCCTGAATATTTATTTAAGCAAATTGGCAGTGTGTTTCCGTACTCTTTTTTGATGGAAAGAATTTTCTTGGCAATGATTGTGTAAGCTTCATCCCAACTAATTCTTTCCCAATTTCCCGTTCCGCGCCCTTTCTGCCTCATAGGGTATTTAATTCGGTCAGGAGAATAGACGATTCGTGGATACGTATTTCCTTTTACACAAAGTCTTCCTTTTGTGTAATGGTTTTTTTCGTTCCCAGTAACAAACGTAATTCTGCCGTCTTCTACCGTTGTGACAATCGAACATGTGTCATAACAATTTCGGGGGCAGGCATTGAAAAATTGTTGTTTTTGGCTATTGGACTTCGCAGCTGCTGTTGGGACAAGGCCATTCGCTGCTATACCTCCGATGGTCCCAAGTCCTAAAAGGGTACTTAATGCTGCAGAACCTTTTAGAAAAGTTCGACGAGAAACATTTTCAGTTAACATGTTTATTCCCACCTTCCATCCTTTTTTCCATTTGTAAAAATTCTTTTAATATAACGGCCATCGCATAGGTAATGGGATTTTGACTATTTTGCAGGATTCGCTCACAGTGTTTGAATCCCCATTGCAAGAGATGCTTATCTAAAAACATTTTGTAGATTTGTAGATTTTCGGTCGTTGGTTGACTTAATACGTGCAGCATAATTTCTAATTCAAATTGAATGTGATCATCTGGAACCTGACCTTCATTCGCCACTTGAAGTCCAACATAACGGTAAAAGTTCCGTACATTCAACGTTTCCTGTTGTAATACGTTTCCTTCATAGTTCCGATAACTCGATTCAAATGGTGACGCTAATAGCTTATTGGGACCCACAAATAAACGATTGTAATCATGTTCAAGAGTTTGAATGGTGTTCTCTTTTAGTTCTTCTAACATCTTTAAGCTTTGCGCCACTTCGTCTATTAAACTAGTATTTTGTTGTTCTTTTATAATCTGGACTAACTGTTTCCACTGTTCTCGAGTCAGTTGAAGTAAATCCCCTCGATAGTAATGACAAAACATCTGGTAGAATAATAATCGTTCTTCATGTTTCATTACACTTTCTTGTTTGATGGTCATATTATTCAACCTCGTTTTTAGACTGGATTTCCTTCTGAAGCTTCTCAAATTCTATCTTTTCCTCATCCGTTAATTTCATTTCTTTCTTTATGGAAGGATTTGGATTACCCACATATTCTTCATTTGGAACCATTTGAACTTTTTCTTTTATGCTCTCTTTTGCTTGCTGTTCACAGCCTAACAGGGATAGGACAATCATTAAATTTATTGATAGGCAAAGAAAAGTTTTCATATCTCTTTAACTCCCTTCAAATTTTGTTTTAAAAATACTTTGTGAAAAAGTGATCAAACTAATTGATCTAAATAAACTTTAAGCTCCAATGGTGTAGAATAATGAATTTTAAGGTATAAACCAACATTTCCCATAATTTTATAATGTATATAGTACAATTACTTATGAAATGAGTATATATTAAAAGTCTTAATTATAAGGGCGAAATAATGGCAAAAGCGTGAAGATATTATGAAAAAATTATGTTTTTTAATTTATATAGAAAAATGTTTAGGCTGTCGCACTTGAAAAATTCACACAATCAATGACGCCTCCAAAAAGAAAAAAGCCGCCCTCATTCAAAAAATGAGAACGGCAAAGTTTAATTTTCTGAGTTTCCAGCAATAGTTAAAGCCAAAGCCTAGTCTATACCATTATTTTACAGATATCATTTGTAAATTCAACAGGGTCCTGGATTGGCAATCCCTCTATCAGGAGCGCTTGATTGTAGAGTAACTTCGTATAAAGATCTAGCTTTCCTTTATCCTTTTCAAAAGCTTCTTTTAAAGATTGGAATACTTCATGATTTTTATTAATTTCAAGCACCTTATCGGCTTTGATATTTTGATTATCCGGCATGGCAGCAAGAATTTTTTCCATTTCGATAGAGATGTCACCTTCGGTAGCCAGGCAGACAGGGTGAGACTTTAAGCGTTTTGAAACGCGAACATCCTTGACTTTACCCTCTAAAATACTTTTCATATAGTCAAAGATTTCTTGGTATTCCTTCTCTTCTGTTTCGGAATCACTCTTGTTTTCTTCTCCTTCGATTCCTAAGTCACCACTGGAGATAGATTTAAATTCTTTCTCTTTATAGTTCATTAACATTTTGATGGCAAATTCATCGATATCCTCTGTGAAGTAAAGAATCTCGTAGCCTTTTTCAGAAACAAACTCAGCCTGCGGAAGTTTATCGATTCGTTCAATCGATTCACCAGAAGCGTAATAAATATATTTTTGATCTACTGGCATTCTTGATACATATTCATCCAATGTTACGAACTTCTTCTCTTTTGAAGAGTAGAACATGATGAGATCCTGTAATACTTCTTTATTGGCACCAAATTCACTATAAACCCCATATTTCAACTGGCGTCCAAATGATTTATAAAATTCTTCATACTTCTCTCGTTCATTTTTTAACAGACTTTGCAATTCGCTTTTTATCTTCTTGTTAATGTTTTTTGAGATTAGCTTCAATTGACGGTCATGCTGAAGCATTTCTCTTGAAATGTTTAGAGACAGGTCCTCAGAGTCTACCATCCCTTTAACAAAGCTGAAATGATCCGGTAATAAGTCTGCACACTTGTCCATAATTAAAACGCCATTTGAATAGAGTTCTAAGCCCTTTTCAAATTCCTTTGAATAGAAGTCAAATGGAGTTTTTTCTGGGATATATAAAATCGCATTGTAGCGGATTGAGCCATCAACACTGATGTGAATATGTTTAAGCGGCTTATCGAATCCGTAACGTTTTTCTGTATAGAAATTTTCGTAATCTTCATCTGTAAGTTCGCTTTTGTTCTTTCTCCAAATTGGAACCATGCTGTTAAGTGTTTGTTCTTCCACATAGTCCTCGAACTCGTTTTCACTGCCTTCTTTTGGTCTTCTGCCAGTTACATCCATTTTAATTGGATAGCGTATGAAGTCTGAGTATTTTTTGATAATTGACTTTAAACGATACTCTTCTAAAAACTCATCGTAATTCTCATCTTCGGTATTTTCTTTGATCTGTAAGACAATCTCAGTTCCAACCGAATCCTTTTCAGCTGGTTCGATGGTGTAACCCTCTGCTCCATTTGATTCCCACTTGTAGACTTCCTCGCTGCCTAATGCCTTGCTTGTTACAGTAACTACGTCTGCCACCATAAATGCAGCATAAAAGCCGACTCCGAATTGACCAATAATGTCATAGCCATCCTTTAGTTCTGTTTCCTTTTTAAAAGCTAAAGATCCGCTTTTTGCAATCGTACCAAGGTTTGTCTCAAGCTCTTCCTTCGTCATACCAATACCGGTATCAATAATTTTTAAGGTTCGCGTTTCCTTATCTGCAATTACTTTAATAAAGTAGCTGTCCTTATTGAAGCTTAACGAATCATCTGTTAATGCTTTGTAATAGATTTTATCAATTGCATCACTTGCATTTGAAATTAACTCTCTTAAAAATACCTCACGATGGGTATAAATAGAGTTAATCATCATTTCTAACAGCCTTTTTGACTCAGCTTTAAACTGCTTTTTTGCCATTGAAATCTCTCCTAACTTATTTGGATTCAATTATTTTTTAACGATTAGCACTCTCGACTTTAGAGTGCTAACATCGACACTAATTAAATATCATAAATTCTATGACGATGTCAATAAAATAGCGGCACACTTTTGTATGTGCCGCCTGTCTTTTTTTTGACTTTGGATTGGAATATGCTTAGTTTCTACAACTTTTCTCTTCCAACGGCTTCCTGCATTTACCCATTTGCTGATCCCCCATGCTCTTCGGTCACTCCAGGCCTCCTGCATTGACCCAAATGTTTTTTCTGAATGCTCTTCGGTCACTCCAGCTTCCTGCATTTACCCAAATGCTTTTTCTGAATGCTCTTCGGTCACTCTAGCCCTCCTGCATTTACCCAAATGCTTTTTCTGAATGCTCTTCGGTCACTCAGGGCCCCCTGCATTGACCCAAATGCATATTCTGAATTCTCCTCGGTCACTCTAGGCCTCCTGCGTTTACCCAAATGCTGTTTCTCTATGCTCTTCGGTACTCTTTAAATCTCTCATAGTTACCCAAGCCCCTTATGATTCCACCTCTCGGTAACTATAACCTTCTCATAGTTACCCAAGCCCCTTATGATTCCATCTCTCGGTCACTATAAACCTCTCATAGTTACCCAAACCCCTTATGATTCCATCTCTCGGTCACTATAACCCTCTCATAGTTACCCAATCTCCTTATGATTCCATCTCTTGGTAACTATGAACCTCTCAAAGTTACCCAAACACCTTAATATTTCTTCATTCAGTCACTATAAATCTACACACAAAAAAACCGACATTACTTTTTGTCGGTTTCTTCTGATTTGATTACCTGCAGCCTATGATCTTCAGGGTTTTCCACAATATGCTTAAGGATAGATAGCTTGTTTTCCCAAAATTTTTCGTAGAAGGATAGCCATTGCTTAAGCTCTGTTAACGGCTCTGGGTGCAGCCGATAAATTTTTTCTCTCCCAACCTTTCGTCCGCTTACCAGTTCCGCTTCGGAAAGAACTTGAAGATGCTTGGCAATAGCTGTTCGGCTGATGGAAAAATGAGATGTTATTTCTGATATCGGCAGCTCTTTTTCCGCAAGTAACTTTAGTACTTCTCTCCGAGTGGGATCAGCAATCGCTTGAAATACATCATGCTTTTGTGCGGAGGATGACACTTAGCTCTCCAAAAGAGTACGAAGTTTTTGAACAATACCAGCCCAGCCCTGAGACATATGCTCTCTAATATCAGAGGCCTTTTGGTTAGCCTTGCCAATCATTGCGTCAGATTGAGGCCAGCCGCCATGAATAACGGTGAATTCAGTCTTATCACCCAAATCCTTTAAGCTAAACGATAAAAACCAGCCCTCTGTATCCCACTTGAACGAAAGTGAATGAGGAGGATTAAACTCAGTCACTTTACACGGAGATGGACCGAATGGGGATTGTAAATGAAACTCTGCTCCCACTTCCGGTTTGAAATCATTTGGCATAAACCAGGCAGAAATGCCCTCTGCAGAAGATACCTGCTCCCAAACCTTTTGAATAGGCGCGTTAATGACAACTGTTTGTTTAATATCTTGTAATGTATTTTCCATTGATTTCTCCTGCCTTCACAATAAAATATAAAACCTTTTGGTTTCGCTTCTTGAATTATATAAAACCTTTTGGTTTCATGTCAATACGAAATTTTCTCATTTACTTTTCCCGTTACAACCGTTTGCCATACAAAAAGACACTTCCAGAAGGAAGTGCCAAAATTTTAAATCCTATGACTCTGCTCAAAATAAATGGTCTTCTTGTCATAATAACGGGCTAAAAAATTTCCGGTTAAGGACGCGAGGATTTGCTGGAAAAGCATTCCAACCACTACCGGTACAGCAACGGCCGGGGAAAAATAGGTGACAGCAATAACAGCACCAGCGCTGATATTTCTCATTCCACCAGAAAAGGTCAACGATACAATTGTATCCCGATCACTTCTGATTAGTTTACCTAGTAGAAATGAAAATAAATACCCCGTTAAGGCAATAAAAAAGACCACTACAATAATACTAATTAGTTTTAAATTTATATTTTTTAAATAAGGTGCGATTACTGCACCATTTAACATGACCACAACGCCTAGGCAGATTTTTGAAAAAGGTGCCAATGCAGCGCTTAGTTTTTTCACCGTGTTCCCTTTTGACCTCTGATTTAACCACATTCCTAGAAGTGAAGGCAGCACGATCATTCCAACTAATCCTTGCATGATACTCATAAAGTCCATTTCAATTTTTTCACCGATTAGGAATGACAGACAATACGGAACAATCAATGGAGAAAGGATGGTATCAATAAGAATAATCGAAAGGGTCAACGGGATATTACCTTTATAAATTGAAACCCAAATAAAGCTAGTTATCCCAGTTGGAATCGCCATACCCAGCACAATGCCAGTAATCGTAAAAATATCCCCTTGAAACGTTACATGACCAACACCCCAGGCCCATATTGGCATCAGGATATGTAATAGCACCATCGCAACAAGTATGGGAAGCGGGTGCTTGACCACATCTGATAAAGATTTGAAATTCGAGTTTAAACTTCCTGCAAATGTCATAAACGCAAAGATCCAAGGGATTAAATATGAAAAGTCTGTTATATATACAGAGAGTAACACTCCTAATACGACACTTGTGGGAGTGATTAAGGGCATGATTTTTTCTAGTTGTTTATTTATCTTCTGCAGCATGTTGCTTTCTCCCCAAACTTATTTTCTAAATTCCTTCCAAGCCGTAAGACCACCTTCTAAAACTTCGACTTGGTAGCCGAGACCGTCCAGAATATCAGCACATTTCGTTGCGGAATTTCCAGTGGTGCAAGTAACAACGACTGGTTGTTCCTTCGATATTTGTGCCAGCACATCTCCTTCTTCCAGAATGAAAATCACTGTTTTCGGGATGTTCAGAATTAGACACTTCTGATCTTCTATATGGTATTCATTATATTTTTCTTCTGATCGAACATCTAGAAGAAGCACTTTCTCTTCACCTTGCATTCTCTCATGAAGTTCTTTTGGACTAATTTTTTTCAATGGTAACACCTCCATTACAAAGAATATCACATTTTTAATCTTTCGGTATTTGAAAAGTTTATATTGATATTAATGTCTAAATACGTCTCAAGTCTTAGTAATAAATAAATCTCAAGTTCATTCGTATTTTTCAGGAAATCCCATATTATTAAGCTATAAGAAGTAAAGGCAGGGGATTTATGATGAAGAGAATTGTGGTTCTCCTATTAATTATCACAGGGTTATATATTGTTTTTTATCAGTCATTCCAGTTTAATGGTTTTGCTTTTGGAGGAAGTAAGGATGGCAGGGCTGAGCTGTCAAAAACCATAGACAGTATTGAGATTAATGTGGGCAGCGTTAGGACTACGATTATTCCTGAAGACCGAAATGATGTAGAAGCGGTGTTAACTGGCAAAGGCTCATTAACCGTTAAAAAAACAGGCAACAGGTTATTAGTTGAAACGAAAAAGGAAATGTTTAATTGGTTCTCTTTTTCAGGAAAAAGGCAGCTAAAAGTCTATATTCCCAAAGACTTTAACCGTAATATGAACATTCAAATTGGTTCAGGCAGCTTGGATTTCTCCGGCAAATCAATGAAATTAAATAAACTTTCTTTGGATATTGGTTCAGGGAATGTAAATCTTGATCAGTTAGAAGTGGATGAATTTACACATGATGGTTCTTCTGGCAATGTTGAAATTGACACTTTAACTACAAAAACAGGTACTTTCGATCTTAGTTCTGGAAATTTAGATATTAAACACTATACCGGCTCTCTTAATGCAGATGTTTCATCTGGAAAGTTCTCCGTACAAATGGATAAATTAAATGATTCAATTGATATTGATCTTAGTTCTGGAAATGTGAACCTTGATTTGCCCGATAACGCTGATTTTACTTTAAATGGAAACGTAAGCAGTGGAAATATTTCGAGTGAATTTCCTTTAACCACTACTAATAGTGATAAGAAAAGCCTTAAAGGAACCCATGGATCTGGTAAGCATAAGATAGATATTTCCGTTTCAAGCGGCACTGTTACTATTAACTAATTCTATAAAAAGCGCATGGACTTCGTCATCCATGCGCTTTTTACGTGTAACCAAAAAAGTTCAATTGTCATAACGTATAATGCCTCGTGCTTTTACTATGGAAGGAGCGTTATGATGTACTATTACCATTATCCAAACCCACCACACACTCAGCCGCCCGTTTACCCCAGTAATCATTATTATCAGCCAATGCACCGCCAATATCCGCAGGTGGATCCAAATGTTTTCAAGAAGTCCATTAAGACCTATCGGCTATTAATGGACCAAGGCAGCCTCCTGTTAGACAGATTAGGCGATCCAGGCTTTGATGTTAAATTAATGACAGCTGCCCAGCAGGGAAACAATTCAGAAGTGGATAGGTTAATTAAATCGATTGGACTAAAAGTGCCTGTGAAGACAAAATATACGCCAACTGGTGTGACATTTGAACTTAAAGCACACACAGATCCACATGCACCCCCGAACTGCTGTACCTTAAGAGTAGAATTACAATGGGGAAGCTAACAGACCTTCAAATGAAGGTCTCTTTTTTGGGACAAAAAAGGACGTAAGTTCTCTTGAAATTGCCGAACAGAAACATTTACCGCAATGGGAAAATCGTCATAACCAGCGTCCTTCCACGCCTTCCTCTGCTTCACCATCAGGACGAATAATTCGATAGAGGCTTGTGACCGTTTCTTGCATGGCCAGTTTCCGCCCTCTTTCCTCAAGTACATGTAAATCCCCTGGATAAATAACTTCTTTCCACAGGTTTGTATTGTCATAAAAGTTTTGCAGCTTATAGCCATATAGTTTTTCTATTCCTGGTGTTATTAATATTTTTTTGGGTGTTATAAGTTATATAAATAGCAAATAACTGGATAGATAACAAATCTATTATTTTTCCATATGCAGATCATTTTAGCCTGTTAAACTATTATTTTACTATTTCTAATTCCATCCTATAGGAGTAAAATAAAACATAGTTTATAAAACGACTTAGGACTAGGAGAATCTCGTGCAGGAACAAAATAAGAATCTTAAAGAACAAACACTTTTTACGATTACATGGCCGCTCTTAATTGAGCTGTCGCTTCATATGGGAATGGGAATTGTGGCTACATTGATGTTAGGTAATTACTCCGATCAAGCAGTGGCCGGTGTTGGTGTAGCGAACCAACTGTTAAACGTCTTTATTTTGGTATTTAATGTCACATCCATTGGTGCAACTGTTTTAATCAGTCAAAATCTTGGTGCTGGAAAACTTAAGCGCGCAAGGGAATTATCTTACTCCGTTTTTGGATTGAACTTCTGGTTTGGAATTTTGATTGCCATTATTGTTTTTGTTTTAGCAGAACCGCTGCTTCGTCTTTATAATGTTCAAGGAGTGGTTTTTGACTATGGGCTTACCTTTGTACGAATATGTGCACTATCACTCTTTTTCGAATCTATTTCTTTGGCCTTAAGCGCAATCCTTCGCAGTAATGGATTTATCAAAGAATCCATGATGGTCACCGTTTATATGAATCTAATAAGCATTGGCGGAAATATTATTGCCACTACCGGTATATTTGGGCTGCCGGTTACAGGTGTGACGGGTGTATCCTGGGCGATTTTTGCAGCACGGTTCTTTGCTGTTATCGCTCTATTATATTTGTTGTATAGCCGGCTTTCTTTAAAAATAGTTTTCAAGGACATATTCAACGTAAAAAAAGCAGATATTCGAGGATTGCTCCAGATAGGAATTCCGTCCGCAGGGGAAAATCTCTCTTACCAATTATCCCAGGTGGTTATTACGAGCTTTGTAGTTACAATGGGTACAGCCTCTTTAGCTGCAAGAGTTTATATTTTGAATATTAGTATGCTATGCTTTTTGTTCACACTCGCGCTTGCACAAGGTACCCAGCTTCTAGTCGCACGCTATATTGGGGGTAAACAATATGACCGTGCCTTAAAACGAGGAATTCGCACATTAAAAATTGCAATGGTTGCTTCCACCCTTGCCTCACTCGTCTTGGCCATAGGCGGGGATTCCATATTAAATGCATTTACGAAAGACCCATCCATTATTATGATTGGTCTTCCGGTTTTATGGGCCATTGTCTTCGTTGAACCTGGAAGAGCCATGAATATTGTCTTAATGAGCTCACTAAAGTCAGCTGGTGATGTTCGATTTCCAGTTGTAATTGGGGTTATTTCTATGTGGGGAGTAGCCGTTCTTCTTAGCTATTTATTTGGTGTTCACTTTGGCATGGGACTTTTAGGAGTATGGCTTGCTCAAGGAGCAGATGAATGGCTGCGCGGCTGTTTTGCCTTAAGGCGATGGCAGTCCAAACCTTGGGAGCGGTTTAAAAAACTAGCATTAGATTGGTAATAGAATAACATACAAAAAACGTAAGGGGCTTCTACTCCTTACGTTTTTTGTATGTTTTATAACTAATAAATATATTTCTTAATAGATCTCTGCCGATCCTGATTTCACTTCAGTAAATATACTCTTGTTTCATAAGGCTTAAGTGTAAATTCCTTCCGCAGTTTTTTATCAGCGGTTTGATAATTATGAAGGACGAGTTCCGACTTAGAATAAGACACACTCTTTGGAACCTGGAACCTTGTTGATTCACCACTAAAATTATTGATGACGATCGCCTTTTTCCCTCCTAATTTACGGGTATAGATAAACAATTTAGGATGATTTGGCAGCAATAATTCATAGGTTCCATATACAAACAATGGATGATTTTTGCGTAATTGGATCATCTCTTTATAAAAAGATAGAATAGAATCCGGGTCATCCCATTGTGCTTCAACATTAATCTCACGATAATTCGGATTAACGCCCAGCCATGTTTGATCCGCCATTGTAAAACCGCCCATATTGCCGGCATTCCATTGCATAGGAGTGCGAGCATTATCGCGGCATTGCTCCCAAATAATCTCCATGATTTCATCATGAGATCTGCCCTTCGCTGTTTCAACCTTATAGAAGTTAATCATCCCAACATCATCGTAATCCTCAATAGAAGGAAATTGGACATTGGTCATCCCTATCTCCTGACCCTGATAGATAAACGGAGTCCCTTTCATAAGGAAATACATAGCTCCAAGCATTTTCGCGCTTTCCTTCCAATATTTCTTGTCATTTCCCCAGCTTGAAACCCGGCGAGGCTGGTCATGATTTTCGATAAACAAGGCATTCCAGCCCTTACCATCCAATCCTTTTTGCCATTTGGTTAAATTCTTTTTTAACGCACGAATGTCAACTTCACCTTTTGCATTTTTTTCCCAAAGGCCTAGAAATTCAAATTGAAAAATCATGTTAAAATAACCGTTTTCTTCGCCTACCCATTTATCGGCGTCATCAAGCCCAACACCATTTGCTTCTCCAACCGTCATAATGTCATAGTTTTTAAGGGTTTTCTGAGAAAACTCCGTTAACCATTCATCAATTCCATCCACATTCATCATGTAAGGAAAACAAGGTACATAATCTAAGTTTTCCGGATTTGGCATATCAGGAAATCCTGGTTCTTTTCGGATATGTGAAATGGCGTCAACTCGGAAACCGTCGATTCCCTTGTCCAGCCACCAGTTCACCATATCGTATAAAGCATTGCGAACCTCGGGGTTTTCCCAGTTTAAATCAGGCTGCCTTTCTGAAAAAATATGCATGAAATATTCCTCAGTGGCAGCATCATATTTCCATGCTGAACCGCTGAAAATTGATTCCCAGTTATTCGGTTCCTTCCCATCCTGGCCCTCACTCCAAATATACCAATCTCGTTTTGGACTGTTTTTTGAAGAGCGGGACTCAATAAACCAAGGGTGCTCATCACTCGTATGATTGATGACCAAATCAAGAATCAATTTCATTCCCCGGCTGTGAACGCCTTCAAGCAGTTCATCAAAATCTGCCATGGTACCGAATTCATCCATAATATCTTGATAGTCTGATATATCGTAACCATTATCATCATTAGGTGATTTATACATCGGTGACAACCAAATTACGTCGATTCCTAATGCTTTTAAGTAATCTAATTTAGAGGCTACTCCTTTTAAATCTCCAATCCCATCGCCATTGCTATCCATGAAGCTTCTGGGGTACACCTGATAAGCAACACTTTCTTTCCACCACTTTTTATTCATATCTGCACCCTTTCCTTGATGTCTGTACCTATACCCACCACATTTGCGAAACAGGCTCTTCAATTAAAACAGACTTCAAGTTGGCTACCGCACGTTTGAAGCCTTCTTCAATAGACATGATTGCATCCTCATGCTCAATACTAACAACATAATCATATCCATAGGTCCGAAGCGCACTCATCATATCTGACCATTCTTTTATACTATGTCCACAGCCAACTGATCGGAAGGTCCATGCGCGCGTTCTTAATTCTCCATAAGGCTGCATATCCGTTAATCCATACATATTCACATTTTCCTGATCAATGTATGTGTCTTTCGCATGAAAATGGTGAATTGCATTTTCTTTTGCTAATATTTTGATTGCTGCAACGGGATCAATCCCCTGCCACCATAAATGACTTGGGTCTAAGTTTGCACCAATGGCGTCACAAGTTTCCTCTCGAAGTTTTAAAAGTGTGTAAGGTGTGTGTACTAAAAAGCCGCCATGAAGCTCCAGCCCGATTTTTACATTGTGTTCCTTCGCATATTGGCCAACTTCTTTCCAATATGGAATTAATTTTTCTTCCCATTGCCATTGTAAGACTGAGCCATATTCGTTCGGCCATGGGGTGACCGGCCAGTTTGGATATTTCGCTCCTTCATGATCTCCAGCAGTACCGGAAAAACAGTTAACAACTGGTACACCCAAAAGTGAAGCAAGTTTAATCGTTTTTAAAAGAGTTTCATGAGAATTTTTGGCGAATGCCTCTTCAGGTGAAATAGGATTGCCATGACAGCTAAACGCACTGATGATTAGATTCCGTTCCTTGACTTTTTTAATGAATTGCTTGCGGGCTTCCTCACTCTCTATTAATCCGTCTAAATCACAATGACTGTTTCCAGGGTAACAGCCAGTTCCAATTTCAACAGCATGAAGGCCTGCTTCCTTAACAGTATCGAGCATTTCTTCAAACGACTTTTCCGCAAATAGGACGGTAAACACCCCTAGTTTCATAAATGATTTCCCCCGCTCTCATATATTTGATCAATGATCTGTGAAACCTGAAGTGCCTCTTCTGGCTTCACTACCAACTCTTCAAGACCTAGACAAGTATTGATAAAATTCTTTGCTTGAAGAAGACCTGGTTCATCATCACCAGGTAACCAAGCTGGCTCACTATTAAATAGCATTCCGTTTTTCGTAGTGTAAAGTTCAAATGGAAAAACACTTAGGCCTCCGTCTACACCTGAAATACTGAGGTGCTCGGCGTCATCCTTTATGTTGGCCGCCCATGATGTTTCAAACAACATAGAGGGACCACCTTCAAATTGAATATAGGCAGTCACATGATCATCAACATTAAAGGTTTCATGATTAAACGAACCCCATTGATTGACTTGATTAGGTGTCTTACTTAACGTGTTATAGACAGTGCCTGTCACCGTGAGATGTTTTGGATTGCCCATCAGCCAAAGAGCTAAATCTAGCAGATGACAGCCATAATCAATTAAACTGCCGCCGCCCTGCAAGACTTTATTGGTAAACACTCCCCATCCGGGTACTTTGCGGCGTCTTAACGCCTGTACCCTTACCACAAGCGGTTTCCCTACATCTTGCATGACCTTTTTGGCTGCTTGGGCTTCTTTCATAAAACGGTAATGATAGGCAATGGCAAGAACTTTATCTGCCTTTTTAGATGCGGCGACCATCTTCTCACATTCCTCCGTACTTAACGCCATCGGCTTCTCACACAATACATGGACTCCCGCTTCAAAAGCAGCAATTGTGATTTCTGCGTGGAATTTATTTGGTGTGCAAATACATACTGCATCAACCTGTGAAAAAAGATAATGATAATCCGCAAAAACTTGAGGGATGTTATATTTATCTGCAGTTTCCTGGGCTCGTTCAATGTTAATATCACATAGTGCTGTAATTTCACAACAATCATTTAGTTGAATAAACGCAGGGATATGGCGGCTTTGAGCAATACCGCCAACCCCAATGATTCCAATACGAAGTTTTTTCATCGTTCTCTCACTCTTACAATTTGTTTTGTTTTGTTGGACTCGAGTGCTGCCAAAATAACCTCCAATGATTTCATACCTTCCTGACCGGTTACCGGTACTTCTTGATCATGAACAACTGAATCCACAAATTTATCAATCACATGTGAATTTTTCTGACCACCAGCGTCATTGGACTGAATTTTGCCAAGCTGATAATTCACTACTTCACCATTCGCATATTGAACCACTAAAGAATTCGTTGGGTCATCTTCTAAACGAAGAATGGCCTTCTCTCCATAAATAATCGTAGAGTTATCTTCCTTGCTTACATAAGCCCAGCTTGCCGCAAGGGTTCCGATAATACCACTTTCGGTTTTTAGGACACATACCGCGTTATCATCAACATCAGCGAAATCTTTTGCGCTTGTTTCCACAAAAGAACCTACTTCTGTAATTTCTTCACCTAGAACATAGCGGAGTAAATCGGTCTTATGAACTCCCAGGTCACCCATGGCACCAACAAATGCTTTTTCTTTTTGAAAAAACCAGCCTTCTTTACCCTCGACACTCCAGCCTTCTGGTCCTCTATGACCAAATGCTGTTCGGAAACTATAAATTTTACCGATTTCTCCGTCCTCGATTAACTTGCGTGCCCTTTGATGAGATGGTACAAACCGCTGATTATGCCCAATCATTAACTTTTTGCCGCTTTCTTTTGACGCTGCAATCATCGCTTCAGCTTCTTTTTTTGAAGTAGCCATTGGTTTTTCACATAGAACGTGAATACCTGCATTTAATGCAGCAATCGAAATTGGGGCATGAAGATAGTTTGGTGTGCAAACACTGATTGCATCCACTGAACCGCTGCTTATTAACTCTTCGTAGTTCGTATAGGCTTTAACACCATATTTTTCTGCCACGCTAAGTGCACGATCCTCATTGATATCACAAACAGCAATGAGCTTCACATTTTTATTCGATTGATATTCAGGTAAATGACGGTGCTGAGCAATGCTGCCACAGCCTATTACACCTACTCGTAACTTTTCCATGTTTACTTTCCTCCAATTACTTCAAGTGGTTTAGCATTTCCATAAACCGGACGCTCACGCTTTACCGGCGCTGCCCATTTCACCGCATTGGTAATGACACGTTGAATGTCTGTATTGTGGTAAGTCGGATAGGTTTCATGACCTGGACGGAAATAGAATACTTTTCCGTTCCCGCGTTGGTATGTACATCCGCTCCGGAACACTTCTCCTCCTTCAAACCAGCTTGTAAAGATCAGTTCATCTGGCTGCGGGATATCAAAATGTTCCCCATACATTTCTTCTTTTTCTAATTCAATATACTCAGAGATACCTTCTACAATCGGATGACTTGGATCTATGACCCAAAGTCTTTCTTTTTCGTCTGCTTCCCGCCATTTTAAATCACAGCTTGTTCCCATTAAGGTTTTAAAGATTTTGGAGAAATGTCCGGAATGAAGAACAATCAGACCCATGCCGTTAAGGACACGCTGCTGAACCTTTTGAACGATTTCATCCTTTACTTCACCATGTGCTAAGTGCCCCCACCAAACTAATACATCTGTATTTTCCAGAACTTCATCCGTTAAGCCATGCTCCGGTTCGTCTAAGGTTGCTGTTCCTGCAGCGTATCCTTCAGCCTTAAGAAATTCAGCGATTGCACCGTGGATGCCGTTAGGATAAATATCCCTTACAACTGGATTTTTTTGTTCGTGACGGTTTTCATTCCATACTGTTACGTTTACCATAATAAACATCTCCATTTTCAGTTTACTTTATCTCTCATTTTAATAGATTAAACAATTATTGAAACGGCTTACATTGACACGTAGGGTGGAAAATATTGAACTCAATACCTACTTATCCTTCAATAATTTTAAGTAATTCATGCTGATTTCAATGCTTTCAAAGGGTGAACGGCGGCAAACATCCTGCTCGATTACCCACCACTCGACTCCGTTTTCCTTTCCTTTTTGGATCACGGCTTCAATATCAACGCCACCAGTTCCAAGCTCAGCAAAAAACTGTTCATCATCTGTCGTCATGTCTTTCAAATGAATAAGCGGTGTTCGATTTTTATAACGATCGATCCACTCAACCGGATTTTCACCCGCTTTCGTCAACCAATAAACATCCAGCTCTGCCTTTAGATTGTTCGCGTTTGTTTTATCAAAAATAGTTTCAAGGATTGTTCTGTCATTGAATATGCGCTCTAGTTCAAAATCATGGTTATGATAGCAAAGGATAATGCCTTCCTGATGACAAGTTTCACCAGCTTGATCTAGAAATGTTATTAGTGCTTTGTAATCCTCTTTCGTGCGGCGATCTGGCAGCAAGTACGGACAGACCACATAGTTACTTCCTAATATTTTCTGATTTTCAATAACTTGACACAGATTGTTTTCCAATTCTTCCAGCGGCACGTGGCTGGCTGCTGCCCTTAGCCCAAATTCATTCAATAACCCCTTTACCTCTTTGGCAGTCAATCCGCCATACCCCGCAAATTCAACACCATCAAAACCAAGTTCAGCTACTTTTTTTAACGTTCCAGCAAAATCTTGTACACACTCTTCCCGCAAGGTGTACATTTGGACAGCTATTGGAATGCTGGTCATAACTTCTCCTCCATTTCTTGGAACCTTCCTTATTTGATTACATCTTAACGGCTGTTTCTGCAATTAAACATAGATGATATAATTAAAACATCTATTATTTTGCTATTTTTATAAAAAAAGAGGAATGGTTATGACCACAAATATACTTTTTTGCGGCTACTCGTTTCACAGAAATGGATATCATTCGCAGCATAAATCCGGATACCCCTCTTATCTATTCCGCTTGCAAACAGATGGACTTTGTGAGGTAGTAGTGAAAGGTAGAAAAATGAAGCTCGAAAAAGGGGACCTGCTGCTTATAAAACCAGGGGATCACTATGAACTTCTAGTAAATGCTGGCCAAAAAAGCGGCGACTATCACTTAGTCTGCGAAGGCACATGGATAGACGAATGGTGGAACACTTCCGAAAAACCGGATGTCTCCAGTATCGATTTGGATGATAAGCTGCTGGTTCTATGGCGCCATATCATGATTGAAAAACGTCGTCCCTCTTCCAGCCAAAACGAAGAGCTCACAAGCTATTTGCTGCGAGCTCTCTGCTTAACTTTAGAACGGGCCATTAATGAAACAGTGCCTTCTTTCAACGCTCCCTATTCTGTGACAAGGATGATGCGATATATAGAAGAACATGCTACGACCTCACTTAAAGTCGAGGATGTGGCTAGGCATGCTGGTCTTAGCATCTCGCGGTCCGTTCATCTTTTCAAAAGCAGCGTTGGGAAAACGATGATTGAATATGCCCTTGAAATCCGTTTATCCGCTGCAATTGAGCGAATGAAATACACATCCTTGACACTCGAGCAAATTGCCGTGGATTGCGGCTTCGGCAGCTATCCATACTTTCATAGAGTATTTCATAAGAGATATGGCGTTGCTCCCGGGATATACAGACGTCAAGAATATTAGAAAAAAGAGGGATGAAAGCTTTCCCTCTTTTTGTAATAGTTTGTCCTATTTTCTTGGATCTACATAATCAGGATAATCGGTAATAATTCCGTCCACGTTCATATCTAAAAGAAATTGAGCTGCTTCATGGCTGCGAACTGTCCAGGATTGGATTTTCATTCCAAGAGAGTGCACTTGATCAACCAATTCTTTTGATACGATTCCGTAGCTTGGGTTAAAGTAATCCGCATAGGTTGCAAATTCTTTCAACGCTTGTTCTGTTGTGTGGGCTCTATTGGATGTAAGGACACCAATCGGTACTTTCGGCAACAGGCTGTTAGTTAGTTTCATAGATTCAAAATTAAAAGATTGAATGATGATTTTTTCATTTTGCGGCTTATCTAGATTTCGTTCGATTAATTTTTGGGCTACTTGTGCTTCAATTCCAGGATAAAGCTCAGGTGATTTTAATTCTATTAAAATACCCGTTTTTCCATGATAGCGGTCAAGAATTTCATCGAATGTAGGAATTCTCTCACCAGTAAATTGTTCGCCCTTCCAGCTGCCTGCATCAAGACTTCTAATCTGTTCAAAGGTCAAGTCCTTCACATACCCCGTCCCATCTGTTGTTCTGTCAACCGTATTATCATGAATGATAACCAATTCCCCGTCCTTACTTCTTTGGACATCAATTTCAATATAATCTGCTTTCATTTCGACGCCTTTATCAAAAGCGGCAATCGTATTTTCCGGTGCATACCCTGTTGCTCCGCGGTGGGCAACAAGATCCACTTGTCGTATTTCCCCAGTTGTTTCAGCTGCAAAAGCCTGTTGAAAAGGATTAAATAATAAACTAAAAGCCAGGCTCGCTCCAATTACAAATGCTTTTTTCATTTTTCTCCATCTCCCTTTTATATGCTGTTACTACAAATAAAATTGTACGGGAGAATTGTTTAGCCAATATGTAGTTACCATTTAGACTTAATTAAAGTCATGTAAATAAACATAGTGAATTACTCATAGATAAATTTACAAAAAATTCATTCTATTTCCTATTGTAAAAAAAATAAGCAGAGCATAGGATCCTATCTCTGCTTATCACTGTTTCACATATTCTGCACGATATTCATTTGGCGTAATGCCCTCAACCTTTTTAAATACCTTTCGAAAATACTTGTCATCCTGATAGCCAATCATGGCAGCAATTTCATAGATTTTTAGCTGACTATTTTTTAATAATGATTTTGCCTTTTTCATTCGGATGCTTACAAGATAATCGGAGATATTCACTTGGAATTCTTGTTTGAATTTCCTAGAGATATATTCTCTGCTGATGTAAAACTGCTCAGAAATTTCCTGCAGCTTTACATCTCGGTCGAAGTTTGCCTGCAAATATTTTTCTATGTCATAAATAATGTTACTATTTTTCTGGATCGAGCTTCGCTTTACTTTTTTCAAAAAAACCACTATCTCGCGCTTAATTCGCTTCACAAATTCTTCCAGCTGAAAGGAACCGTTTTGATCGAAAAATATATCGACTCGTTTTTCGATCTGGTCTGAAATTTCAATCGAAATATTGAAATTCTTATACCAGCGGCGACTTATAACGAGATATTCATTTTCAAAATGGAGCAGCTGATGGAGGGATAGGTACCCGTCTTTGGTAAAATCTCCAATGATTTGCTGGATCACGTCACCAAAAGCCTCAATTTCTCCCGCTTGTACCGCGAGCTCGATACTTGAGGAATACGCAATTAGGCTTCTTAAGGACGGGGAAGGTTTCGTATCCGGCATGTAAACTCTAGTTTCCTTAACCATTAAAATATTACTGTTTAATAAAACTTTTTTTGCGTGCTCATAGGAATCCATTAACATAGAACTATTGTTCACCTGTTTCCCAACAGCAATCGGACAGGAGATTCCCAATCCATTCTTTAGCGTCCTATAGATTTGGATTAAAAGCTTTTCTATTAGCGGGAACTTATCCCAAAAGATAATCACAATTTCTCCCTTATTGGATAAGTAACGAAAGCCAATCCCACATTCATTTTCCATCAAAATTTCATTAATGATATTTAGAACGGTGAAGTAGGCTAAGTCCCGGTCACCTTGAAACGTCTCAATCGTTTTTCCGCCTACTCGAACCAGTGCCACGGTATAATTATGAGATAGATGAAAACCAAATTCTTCATAGGAAGCTTCCTTTAGAACTAAGCTATTCATCAACTGGGTTAGCTTACGATCACGATAAACAGGCTTCATTTCATTGATTAATTGTGTACTGCTTACTTTGCTATTCCGTTCCGCTTCTTCCTTTTTCCATTCCTTCACCACTTTTTCTAGCGTCGCATTTAAAATACTAGGGTCAACTGGTTTTAATAGATAATCGGAACTGCCAAAGTGAATAGCCTTTCGCATATACTGATAATCATCGTAACCGGTGACCACAATTGTCTTACTATTAGGATGGTGCTCTTTTATCCACTCAAGAAGCTGTGTCCCATCCATTTTTGGCATTTTCATATCTGAAAAAATAATCTCAGGCTTTAACTTTTCAACCAGCAAAATGGCTTCTTCACCATTTCCTGCTTCATAAATTTCACAAATTCCATTCTCTTCCCATTCTCCAAGCAGCCTAATACCTTCCCGAACATGTTTTTCATCATCAACGATTAACACTTTCATGAGTGCTCCACCTCTTTTGGCATTTCCTTTGGAATTTGGATGGTAACCGTAAAACCACCTTCCTCATTCCGGTTAATTATCAGGTTTGCCTGATTGTGATAATAAATCTGCAAACGATCATAAATATTTTTTAATCCTATTGATTCTCTTTGCTTGTCTGTCTTTGAATTACCATGAAACAGTTCCTGGCGGATTTTTTCAAGTTGATCATTACTTGGACCAATCCCATTATCCTTCACATGGATAACAACTCTATTGTCATTCTCAAAAAGGGCCTCAATTTCAATCCATGCATTTTCTATGCGCTGATCAAATCCATGCTTAAAACAATTTTCTACGATGGGCTGTAAAATCATTTTCGGAACATGTATCTCTTTGACTTCTTCCTCGATATTCAGTTTAAATTCAAACTGCTCGTCAAATCGCTGTTTTTGTAAGGATAGGTAGGATTTTACATGGTTCAGCTCTGATCCAAATGAAACAATATCGTCCTTCATATTCATACTGTATCTCATAATATTCGATAACGATGTCAGCAAGGAATACACGGGGACCGCATTCGACTTGAGCGCTAACGTTCCTATTGATTGAAGGGCGTTATATAGGAAATGAGGATTGATTTGCGATTGCAGCACTCGCAGCTGTGACGCCTTATTTTCTATCTCCAATTTATACTCACTCTCAATCAACTCATCAATTTTCGCAAGCATTAGTTTAAAATGCCTTCCAAGCATTCCGATTTCGTCGGTACCTAATGAATCGAAATCTGCCTTCAATTCACCTTTCTCGACTTTTTTCATATTGCCAATTAACACTTTTATAGGAGCTGTAAGCTTAAAGGAAACAAACATGGTCCCGAGCATTGCAAATACGAGTGTAGCAAATCCAATTAAAATGTTAATTAGGGCAGTTTCTCTAGCTCCTTGATAAAGCACATCGTATGGGATTCTTTTCACAATTGACCAGTCCTTAAACGAATCCGTAAATTTCCCGTAAACGATGACACCGGAAAAATGATCATCCTTCCACTCAAGGCTTTTCCCGCTTTCCGGCTCCTTTTTCACTTGCTCAAACCACTTTTCTTTATTTTCCATTCCAATTTCATTTTCATTGGAAGAGTAAATAATCATTCCCTTTTCATTCATAATATAAAGGTCTTCGACGTCTTTCGTATATAATCGATCGGCTATTGCACTAATTTTAGAAAGATTGATATCGATTGATAAAAACCCTAATACATCTGCTAATGGTACATCCTGAATCACATTGTGGAAGCTTAAAACATTGACCTTTTGAGAATTAGGAATAACGGATATATTGTTATAACTATAAATCTCATGCGGAGGTTCAATAAGAGAATAACCATCAACGGCAGTTAACCGTCCATAGTAGGGGTGGGAAAATATATTCTCATACTTTGCCCTGCCGCTGATTCTTGAATGATAGTTGGTGTAGGACTCCTTGTCTTCATGAATATATAAATGCATTTGTTCAATTTCCGGACGTGAATTAAACAAATAAGCTAGCACCCTGCGGACTTCTTCTTGATTTACAACTAAGTTCGAGGAGACCCCATTACGCATCACATTAATAAAAGGAGTGTACCGATATAGGACAGATGACATTTGGGCAACATCTTCCAAATATACGGATAGCTCTTCCTGACCTTTTAACATCAAATCATGATTCAATGTTACAGACCGATCATTAAGTGACTTCGTTGTATAAAAATAAGTTACGGTAATGGCCGTCCCAAAAGGGAGAACCGTTGCCAACAATAAAAAGAAGATTAGCTTTTTTCTTATACCCCATCTCATTTCATCACGGTTACGAACCTTTCCCCCTTGTGTCATTTTTTAGAACATTGTAGCACAACATTTAGCTCTCTTTCATCGTGCAACATTTTGACCTGTTCAATATTTTCCACCCTAGTGGTCAATGTAAGCCATTTCATATTTTTTTGCAATCACTAAAATAAGGGTATGGAGGTGCAGGGAATGAATAACGAAAGTAAGCTGGATACAGTTAAGGGGGCGGCCCTCGCAAATCAGAAAAATACGAAAGCAGCTGAGTCTGTTTCTTTTCTGAATAAGAAGAAATGGAAGGAAGCAGGGTTATTTACTTTATTTGTAGGACCTGTTTTATTAGCTTTTATCCTTATTGTTTTAATCCCTTTCTTTACAGGCATTTATTATGCCTTTACCGATTGGAACGGAGTTACAGGTTCGGTCAAATGGGTGGGTCTGGATAATTTCAAATACTTATTTACCGAGGACAAGCAATTTCAACAGTCCTTCATTCTTACGACAAAATATACAGTCGTTGCCATTATCTTAACAAACCTTATCGGGTTTGGATTGGCCTTACTAGTAGCGCAGAAGTTAAAAACTAAGAACGTTTTACGTACTGTGTTCTTCATGCCTAACTTAATTGGTGGATTGATTTTAGGATTTATCTGGCAGTTTATTTTTGTAAAAGGTTTTGCTTCCATAGGTGAGTTAACGGGGATCCCTCTTTTTGAGCTAGCATGGTTAGGGGATGCGAAGACTGCATTTTGGGGAATCGTTATCGTCAGTGTTTGGCAGGGTGCAGGTTACATTATGATTATCTATATCGCTGCCCTGCAGAACGTACCGCAGGAGTTAATCGAAGCAGCAAGAATTGACGGAGCGAATCGCTTCCAAGTCCTTCGTCATATCACAATGCCGCTTGTTGCACCAGCCGTAACCATTTGTTTATTTTTAACCACCGCATCATCCTTTAAAGTCTTTGATGCAAACCTGTCTTTGACAAACGGTGGTCCATTTAAGTCAACAGAAATGCTGGCGCTTAACATTTATACAGAAGCGTTCGTTAATAACCGCTACGGGATTGGTGAGGCAAAAGCATTAATTTTCTTCATTGTTGTAGCAGCGATTACCATTCTTCAAGTTACGATTTCTAAGAAAAGGGAGGTTGAATCCTAATGGGCAACAGGTACACATGGAGAACATCTATTGTTGAAATCCTAGCTATCCTGCTCGGTCTTATTTTCTTAGTCCCATTCTATTATGTGTTTTCAAACTCCTTGAAACCATTTGCTGAGATTTTAACCAACACATCAGCCTTGCCTAAAGTGTTGATGTTTGATAACTATGTAAACGCATTCGAAAAATTAGAGTTTTTAACCGTATTTAAAAATTCATTAATCATTACCATTGGCAGTAATATCGTTCTCGTAATCTTTTGTTCGATGGCTGCGTACATGCTCGTTCGAACCAAAAAGAAAATCAGCAATATCATTTTCATGACATTCGTTGCTGCGATGATCATTCCGTTCCAATCGATTATGATTCCGCTTATAAAAACGGCGGGGAACTTGGGACTTTTAAACAGCTTATGGGGACTTGTCTTTATGTACCTTGGCTTTGGCTCTGGTATGACGATCTTCTTGTATCACGGTTTTATCAAAGGAATTCCGTTAGAGCTTGAAGAAGCTGCTATTATTGACGGCTGTTCACGGTTTGGCGTGTTCTGGAGAATTGTTTTTCCATTATTAAAACCAATTACGGTCACCATTGTTATCTTAAACAGCTTATGGATTTGGAATGACTTCTTATTACCATCCTTAGTGCTTCAAAATCCAGAGTTAAGAACGATTCCATTGGCAACTTTCTTCTTCTTTGGGCAGTATACAAAGCAATGGGATTTAGCACTTGCAGCATTAGTAATCGGGATTATTCCATTATTAATCTTCTTCTTTAGTATGCAAAAACACATTATCCAAGGAATTACCAGCGGTTCTATTAAGTAATTTGTTCGGGGAACACCTTTTTGCTGTCTTAAATACCAGACAGCAGAGATATAAAAATATATCATTATTATTCTAGGGGGAAAACCAAATGGCATTCAAAAAGTATTCAATCGTTGCAGGTTTACTATCCGCTTCACTACTTTTAGGCGCATGTTCTAGTGACAGTACATCTGGAGATAAAAAAAGCAGCGGTAGTAAGGACGATAAAGTAGTAGTTGATATCTTCCAAGGGAAAGTAGAAATTGCCGACCAGTTAAAAGCGTTAACAGATGAATATACAAAACAAAATCCAAACGTGACGTTTAATATTGAAACAGTAGGCGGCGGTGCGGATGGTTCCGCAGCTCTTAAAGCTAAATTCGCATCTAATCAAGCACCTGATATTTTTACAAATGACGGTGACCAAGGAGCTCTAGTGTGGCAAGATAAATTTGAAGATTTATCTGACCAGCCTTGGATAAAGGATACCTTTGAAGGTACTTTAGATGGAATGACGATCGATGGAAAAGTATACGGTATGCCTTTTAATATGGAGGGATATGGTTTTGCTTACAATAAAGAGTTATTTAAAAAAGCTGGGATAACGAAACTTCCAACGACATTTTCTGAGTTAGAGGAAGCCGCGAAACAGCTTGATGCAGCAGGCATTACACCATTCTCAATTGGATATGCTGAATGGTGGGTATTAGCTAACCACGGGATGAATGTTCCATTCGCATACCAAGAAGATCCAGATTCTTTTATCAAAGGTTTAAATGAAGGCACAGCGAAAATAGTAGGAAATAAAGAATTCGATAATTTCTTTAAGCTATTAGATTTAACAATGAAATACGGCAACAAAAATCCTTTAACCACAGACTACAACACTCAAGTAACACTATTTGCTACAGGTGAAGCGGCAATGATTCAGCAAGGTAACTGGATTCAGCCAATGCTAGATAAATTAGATCCAAACCTAGAAGTTGGTTTCATTCCATTAGCACTTAGTGATGACCCAGCTCAATCAGATAAATTAATGATTGATGTACCAAGCAACTGGGTTATCTATAACAAAGCACCGGAAGCAGACAAAAAAGCTGCCAAAGATTTCTTAAACTGGATGGTTACATCTGAAGAAGGTAAAACAGCATTGACGAAGGAATTTAAATACATTCCAGCCTTTAAAACAATTGAAGCAGCCCCAGAAGATATTGGTGCTCTAGGTGCGGACCTTCTTAAATATTCAAAAGAAGGAAAAGCCTACCAATGGCAGTTTATGAAGTATCCTGATGGAGCAGGTCAAGAATTTGGTGCAACCCTGCAAGCATATGTAGGCGGCCAAAAAACAAAGGAAGAAGCCATGAAAGCACTTGATGCAACCTGGGCTAAATTGAAAAAATAAAAATACTAAAAAGCACATCAATAGAGTCTGATGTGCTTTTTTTTCAAGCTATCCACATTAAAATCATGCATCCGAAACCAAATTTAGCTATGCGCAACTATATTTATCAAACTTTAAGGGAGGGATTTTTATCTATTATCTAAATGGCAGTATTGCATTAATTACAGGTGTAAGTCATGAAAATGGAATTGGAGCTGCTATTTGCAATAAACTAGCCTCAGTTGGTGCAGATATTTTCTTTACCCATTGGGGTTCAAATACCGATTGGGTTAAATATTTCGAAGACAACATCAGGGAATATGGTGTTCGTTGTGCAAACTATGAAGTTGATTTGGCTGATCCCAACGCACCATTTAATTTGATGGATGTCGTAACTTCCGAATTAGGTACTCCTGCCATTCTTATTAATAATGCAGCACATTCCACAAGAGATGGATATTTGAATTTAGATGCAAAAACACTTGATAACCATTATGCAGTAAATATGAGAGCTACTTTCCTACTATCTGCAGAATTTGCACGTCGGTTTAGAAAGTCTCAAAAGAAAAATGGCCGAATAATTAACCTTACATCCGGGCAAGGGCTTGGACCAATGCCTGGTGAATTAGCTTATGCGGCGACGAAGGGGGCTATTTCTGCCTTTACCCTTTCCTTATCCGCAGAGCTTGCACCACTTGGAATTACAGTTAATGCCGTAAATCCTGGTCCTACGGACACGGGATGGATGAACGAAGAAATTAGAAAAGAATTGCTGCCTAAATTTCCATTAGGGCGTATTGGAATTCCAGACGATGCAGCCCGCGTCGTTGCATTCCTTGTCAGCGAAGAAGCAGAGTGGATTACAGGGCAGATATTGAATTCAGAAGGTGGCTTTCTAAGAAGCTAAATGATTTTTATTCACCAATAAAGGGTACCTAATTTTTGCAGATACCCTTTTGATCCTTTATTCTCTATCGGGGCTATTCACCATAATACCAGCTACTTGTGTTAACCGATCATAAAAAGCTAGACCTGCTGGTTGATCATAAAGTCCTATTTCCTGAAAAGCTTCCTTCATACAGCGAAGCCAGCACTCTGCTTTTCTTGGAGTAACCTCAAAAGGAAGATGACGATGTCTCATCGCAGGAGGTCCAAATTCCTGGCTATAAAGCGCCGGACCACCTAAAAATTGTGGAAGAAACATTCTCTGTTTCCTCATTATTTCCTTCATGTCCCCTTCAAACAGGGGTCTCAATTCAGGATCTGCATAAACACGAGGATAAAATGCAGCTACAAGCTTATCAATCGTTTCCTGACCGCCAATTTCGCTATATAATGATTTAAAATTATATTCCAAGTCACACACCCCTTTACTTTCTTTAGATTATAAAGATAAAAGCGATGAACTTTCGTGATTTATATCACACTTTTAAAAAATACCTTCATACATGCTTGGAGCAACTAGTTCTACTTTAATACGATCGGGGTCCTCAAAAAAAACAGCATAATAGTCATCTCCACCAGCATATGGGTGCTTGTCCTTGTATAAAATTTGTATTCCTTTCTCCCGTAAAGCTTCCGTGAGATCATCAACATGTTCCTTTGACTTTGCATGAAATGCAAGATGATTTAGCCCCACCCTGCAGCGATGATAGGGAATCTTCAAAAATCTTTCTTCCGCTTGCACAAAGACAAGATAGGTTTCCCGGTATTTCCAGCTAATACCGGAGTCCCATTTTTGAAATTGTTCGTATCCTAATTTAGGTAACAACCAGCCCCAAAATTCGATACTTCTAGGAAGGCTTGAAACATATATCTCAACATGATGTAGCATACTATTCCCCATTTATCGTTCATTTAACGTTTTCTCAAGATTGAAGATATTTTAGCATTAAAATACTCTTTAAAAAAGGTCTAACCTGCACTCACGTTCAAAAGTGACAGGTTAGACCCTTAAAAAGTTTTATAGTTTTTCACCGCTAGTTGCAATGACATCTTTATACCAGAAGAATGATTTCTTCTTTTTCCGTTCTAATGTACCACTGCCATCATCATGCTTATCTACATAGATAAAACCATATCTTTTAGACATCTCACCAGTAGAAGCACTTACTAAGTCAATACAACCCCAGCTTGTATATCCCATTAATTCAACACCATCTTCAATGGCTTCACCCATTGCTTCAATATGGCTTCTTAAATAATCGATACGGTAATCATCGTTGATTGAGCCATCCTCTTCAACCTTATCATAAGCACCAAGTCCATTTTCTACGACGAAAAGTGGTTTTTGATACCTGTCAAATAATTGATTTAAAGCAATTCTTAAACCAACAGGGTCTATTTCCCAGCCCCATTCGCTAGCACTTAAGAATGGGTTCTTTACACCGCCAATCAAATTACCTTGTCCAACTTCTTCCGGAGTTTTATTCCTTTTCTCTGTGCGTGACATATAGTAACTAAAAGAAATGAAATCAACAGTACCTTCTTTAATAATTTTTAAGTCGCCATCTTTAATATCAAGGTTAATGCCATTTTCTTTGAAGAAACGATTTGCAAAAGCTGGATAAGCTCCTCTGACCTGTACATCACCACAATAATTGTTAAATAAACGTTGCTCTTGCAGTGCATGCATTACATTATCAGGATTGCAATCATAAGAATATGTCGGTGCATAAATAAGCATACAACCGATTTGACTTCCCGGAATAATTTCATGTCCTGCTTTTACAGCCATTGCACTTGCGACAAATTGATGATGAAGACCTTGAAAACTATCTTGTAACTTAGTTTCTTCGCTTTCTGGAGAAAAACCAAGTCCCAATAACGGCATGTGTGTTGCCCCATTGATTTCGTTGAAGGTTAACCAGTATTTCACTTTACTTTTATAATGTTTGAATAAGGTAGTTGCATAACGCTCAAAGAATCCAATAACTTCACGGTTGCGCCAGCCGCCATATTCTGTAATCAAATAAAGGGGAATTTCATAGTGAGAAATAGTTACAACTGGTTCAATATTATATTTTTTTAGTTCATCGAATACACGGTCATAGAAAGCTAGACCTTCTTCATTTGGTTCTAACTCGTCACCATTAGGGAAAATTCGGCTCCATGCTATACTCATGCGATAAGTTTTGAATCCCATTTCAGCAAAAAGTGCGATATCTTCTTTGTACCGATGATAGAAATCAATGCCATCATGATTGGGATAAACATATTTCTCATTATCGATCTTAAAATCAAAACCAGGTTCTGAAATAACTTTTAATCTTACTTTTCCACCCGGCATTACATCTGCCAAGTTCATACCTTTTCCGCCTTTCCGGTAAGCACCTTCTAATTGATTTGCAGCAGTAGCCCCGCCCCATAGAAATCCTTCTGGAAACTTATAATTTTCAACCATTTTTTTCACCTCATATTATTATTTTGATTTATTTATATAGAGGAGAGAGTTTCTCCCCTCCTTTTACAACTACACTAGTAAAGCTAAAAATGCTTCGCGTTCCTCAACCTTGCCTTGTTTTACTGGTTCAATCGTTTGATAGCGATCAGGATTTGTAATAATCACTGGAGTAATTAAGTCATACCCTTCAGCTTTTATTGCTTCCATATCAAACGTGACAAGGGTCTTACCTACATCCACAAAGTCACCATCTTTAACATATGCAGTGAAATGTTTACCATTAAGTTTTACAGTATCTAAACCAACATGAATCAGTATTTCTGCTCCATTATCACTCGTAATACCAATAGCATGCTTTGTTTTAAAAATAGTGGTCACTCTGCCTGCAACAGGAGAAACTACTTTACCTTCTGCCGGCTGAATAGCAAATCCCTTTCCCATAATTCCACTTGAAAAAGTAGGATCATTCACTTCAGATAAAGGCTTCATTTCTCCTTTAATTGGGCTGTACACTTTTTCAGCTGCAACAATTCCATCCGTTTTAGATTCATTCACATCTACTTCATTGGATTCCAGTGTCTCTACTTCTTCTTCACTATCTACATCTTTAAATCCCATAATATATGTTGAAATGGCACCCGCTGCGAAGGCAATTGGTAATCCTAATAACGCTAACACAAATGTTTCACCAATAAATGAAGCTACGCCCGGTAAACCAACATTACCACCAAGAATAAAATATTTTACTCCAACAGCGCTGTAATAAGCTCCACCAACAGCACCACCGATTAATCCACCAATGAATGGTTTCTTTAAGCGCATGTTAACACCGTACATCGCTGGCTCTGTAATACCCATAACGGCTGTTAAGCTTGTTGTCATGGCAAGAGATTTAAATGACTTGTTTTTTGAACGTAATGCTACTCCAAAAGCTGCACCCGCCTGCCCTAAATTCGCCATAAACATGGATGGTAAAATAACATCATAGCCTTTTGTCGTAATGTTATTCATGGCAATTGGTATAAACGCGTAGTGCATACCCGTCATAATGATTAATGACCATGTACCTCCTAAGATTAAACCTGCAAATATCCAGCCATGTTCAAATAATAAGCCAACTCCAACAGAAAGCCAGTTACCAATAATTGAACCAATTGGCCCTAATGCAATTAACGTTACCGGAACAACTATTACTAGAGTAAGAGTTGGTACCACAATGAGTTTAACCACACTAGGTGTAATTCGATCGATCCATTTTTCTACATAAGATGCGACCCAAACTGCGAGCAAAATTGGAATAACCGATGAAGAGTACGTTACAGCGGTTACAGGCAATCCTAAAAAGCTAACTTTTTCACCTGCACTCAACAGAGTTGTTAAGGTAGGATGTAAAAGCGCAGCTCCAATTGCTGCTGCCACATATACATTGCTTCCAAATTTTCTTGCCGCACTAACTGCTAACAATATTGGTAAGAAATAAAAGGCACCGTCACCTATCGCATTTAAAATAATGTAAATTTGGTCTTCCGCTGATAACCAACCCAATGTAAGCGCAATTGCCAACAATCCTTTAATCATACCGGCTCCGGCAATCGCAGGCAGGATTGGAGTGAATGTACCTGAAATCACATCGAGAATTGTATTAATAACGTTCTTACTTTTACCTGACTTTTTACTTGAACCTTCTGTTTTTATAGAGCTATTTCCTAAAATCGCATTATATACTTTTGATACATCGTTCCCGATTATGATTTGGAACTGGTCACCACTAACGTTCGTTCCCATTACGCCAGGAACTTTTTCAATTTTCTTGCGATCCACTTTACTATTATCATGCAAGTTAAAGCGTAATCTCGTCATACAGTGAATAACATGCTGCACATTTTTTTCTCCGCCGATATGTTCAAGTATTCCGTTGGCTGTTTTATTGAAATCCATCGTTTAACCCTCCTATTTTTCAAAAAAATAACCTGAGTATCTGAAATGGACATATAATCTCCACTTCAGCTACTCAGGTTTTGCCTGCTTTACCAGTAACAATCCTGTTTTGTTGTATTTAGTTTTGGCAATGCTCCACGAAATATTAGCAGCTGGCCACACTGCAATTTCCTTACATAAGGAACAACGATTAATAAAAAAACCTAAATCAAAGCATACCCATTGGCAGCCATGATTTAGGTTTTGCCTGCTTTACCAGTAACAATCCTAAAAAGAATTATTATTAACATTTAATTGATCCATTGGTACAAAAAAACCTAAATTGCACGTCAAAAATATGACATTACAATTTAGGTTTTGCCTGCATTATCAGTAACAATCCTAACAAAATTACTAAGTTGGTAATTTATAAGTTTAGAATAGCATGCGCTTTCATTCGTTGTCAACGTTTTCTTTTTAAATTATTATGAGTCTTAATTTCGGTTAACTACCCGTTCGATATGAATAGCTAGATAAGCCATTTCTTCCTTTGTTATATTCTTGCTATGTTCTTTCTGGATATAATCTCTAATCTTTACCACACAAGCAATCGCATCTTTATACTTTTCTTTCATCATCTCGTATAGGAAATCATCTTTACTTCCTAGTGAGGTTCCACTAAATAGCCTTTGTGAAAAAAACTTTAAGTGCGTAAGAAAACGAAAATAATTTAATGAATCCTCGTCAATATCAATTTTAAAATGATATTTTACGATGTTAAGAACATCTTGAATAAGGTTGGTGATATTTACAACATTCGGCATTTCTTCATTTAATTCTGCATTTACAATATGCATAGCAATAAATCCTGCCTCATCTTCAGGTAAAGAAATCCCAAGCCTATTGTTAATCTTCTCAATCGCCTTTAAACCAACTGCATACTCATCCTTATAAATTCGTTTAATTTCCCAAAGCAATGCATTCGAAATCAATAAGCCTTTTTTATTTCTTTCAATAGCAAAGACAATATGATCGGTTAATGAAACGTAAATACTCTCATTTAACTTTTTACCTAACGTTTCCTTTGCATAATTGATAATCCCCTCGGCAATCTCCATATATTCTAATGGAATATCATATAATAAGGTCTTAAATTTTTCTGAGACATCTTTATTATCCAATTTGAAAATCTTTTCGATTTTTGTCTGATCCACAGCATCACCAGGGCGTTTCTGAAACGCGATACCCCTCCCCATGATTACTAATTCCTTATTGTGATCGTCCATGACACTGATCACGTTATTATTGATTACCTTTGCGATTTTCATCTTAATCACCCATTGTGAATATATTTGTAAAAAAATAAAACCTAAGACTAATAAACGGATTTATTAGTCTTAGGTTTTGCCTGATTTATCAGTAACAATCCTAAATATAAATAATTTAATTTATAGAAATTCTATCATCTTTTAAAAAAGTACGCAATCCATTAATAGAAAATGGTATCACACTGAAGAATACTGGATTATAAATCCTCTGAAATTCTAGATTTTTTCCGTTTACCAATTTGTTTCCATGCCAGGACGACAGCAAGTGTCACAATCGTACCGACAACGGCTTCTGGAATCCCACTGGTGATGGCAACGGTCCAAGCTACCCCGGCCGCCATATAACCTCTTACAACAGCCATCGTTAACACAAGTACTGTATTGGTCAAAGTACCTAAAAATGCTGCCGTACCAATAGCAAGATACTCGCTTTTCTTGCGAATCCCCACGTACACAAGCCATGCAATAACCCCAATAAAAAGCCGCGGCAGTATGGCAACTAATGGATCCTTAAATAATGGCACCGTTGCATTTAAGAAAGATGAAACACCAAATATAAGTCCAACAATTGCACCCACAACTGGTCCTTGCATAATCCCCCCAATAATGGCAGGAATATGCATGATGGTGGCATTTCCAGCCGCCGTAGGGACAGGAATATATCCAATACGGGTTACCCCTAAAAGAATGGCAATCGCTCCAAGGACACCAGCAATAACAATATTTCTAACCGTTAATGAACCCTTCATTCTCTTTCTCCCCTTAAAATTTATCTAGGCTCTTTTCTTATACTTTGTTGCTATTTAGAACAAAATTTAATGATTGTGCTAAGTTTCCGCAGAAAATAGAATACATTTAGTGAGAAAAGAGCTACAAACTAAATTCTAAAGCCCAAAATAACTATTTCCACGTTAAAATCGGCTTTAAGATTTTAACAACAATCATTACGAAAACAAGCCTTTATCTAATATGGAAACGGATAAAATAGTAATACTAAAGATACTAGTATACCAATTATTAATATTATATAATCTCGTCCAAGTGCTTTGTAAACCGAATAGGCACTTCTATCATTTCCTGGTGTGTAGCAGCGGGATTCCATCGCTAAGATGAGATCCTCTGCCCTCGATAAAGCAATCGTAAATAAAGGGATAATAATGGGAAACATGTCCTTCGTTCTCTGAATGATTCTCCACCATTCTCCTGAACCAAAATCTGCTCCTCTTGATGCTTGTGCCTTCATCATTTTTTCCATTTCAATCGCAAAGGTTGGGACAAAGCGAATCGCGATCGTAATAATCAATGACATTTCATGGACAGGAAACTTCACTTTCTTCAAAGGGCTTAAGAGACTTTGAATGGCATGTGTTAATTCTGTTGTTGAAGTCGATAGAGTAAGAACGCTGCTTAGTAAAATAATTTCTACAAACCGTACCGCTGAAACGATTACCAATCGAATACTTTCACTCGTAATTAAGATAAATCCATATTCAAAGAATACTGTTCCGCCAGAAAAAACATTTCCTTGGAAGATCAGCTGCAGTACAGCTAATAGAATGATAAAGGGAATAGCCGGCTTGATACCCGATAAGCCATAACTGATTGGTATTTTGGATGCCCAGAATAAATAAATAGATAATAGCAGACCGAAAGCATTTCCCAAATAACTAGTATTGAGAGCTATGGCTAAAACCAGAATGGTGAACACGAATAGCTTTATTCTCGGGTCTAGCCGATGGATAAAGGAACCCGTCGGAACGTATTGCCCAATGGTAATATTTCGTGATAATTCAAACTCACTAGCCATGATTCTCCACCTCTCCATCATTGGTGAGAACCTTTACAATTTCGTTTGCTGCTTCCGAGATCGTAAAAGCAGCAGTGTCTACATGGTAACCCAAGTCTTTTAACCGATATAAAACATGTACCGTTTCGGGTGTTCCAATTTGGTATCGCTGAAGGTTATCCTTGTCAGTAAAGATTTCTTCTGGCGTCCCAGATAATACATCCGAGCCGTCCGCCATCACATACACTCTGTCTGCTAGATAAGCGACTTCTTCCATATTGTGTGAAACAAAAATGACTGTCAGGTTTTCCATTTTATTCAGGAATTTTATCTTATCAAGCAGCTCATTTCGTGATCTTGGGTCAAGTCCTGCTGTCGGTTCATCAAGAACCAAAATCTTAGGCTTTAAGGCTAAGATACCAGCGAGTGCAACTTTACGTTTCTGCCCTCCGCTTAAGGCAAATGTTTGCCTGTCCTTCATTTCATCAAAATTCAACCCGACCATTTCCATCGCCCATTTAACTCGTTCCCTTACTTCCTTCAAGGGCAAACCAAGCTTAAACGGTCCATAGGCAATGTCATCACCAATTAACTTCTCAAATATTTGGTCCTCAGGATTTTGAAAAACAAGTCCAACCTTTCTCCTTAACGCTTTTATATCAATTCGTTTTTTTGATAAATCTGCCCCATCAATGATGACTTTCCCTGAATCGGGGCGGATTAGACCATTAAAATGCTGAATTAAGGTGGATTTCCCTGATCCGGTATGCCCTATAATCGCAATGCATTCCCCTTCATTCACGACCATACTTGTCCCCTTTAAAGCCTTATGCTCCATCGGAGTTCCTTTCATGTAAGTATGACCTAGATTTTCTATCTCTATCATTGGCTTTCCAGGCATTAAACCATCTCCCTGCTCCTTGCTTGTGATACTCTCTTTACTTCTTTAATCAGTTCATCTTCTTGGATTAACTCATTTGAAAAAGATGGAATTTGCTGATGGACCTTTTCAGCCATCTGGTTAACGGCTGGTACATCAAGCTGCA
This sequence comes from Neobacillus vireti, assembly GCF_036962345.1. Classification (GTDB taxonomy): domain Bacteria; phylum Bacillota; class Bacilli; order Bacillales; family Cytobacillaceae; genus Neobacillus; species Neobacillus vireti_A. Next base: position 126,177 of record NZ_JBALNB010000015.1, on the reverse strand, counting down.
GATCCATAAGTACTTGTTTATGTTTAAAAATATCACGAGGTTTACCGTCCATTACAATTCTACCATCTTCGACCACAATAATTCGGTCTGCTTCCGCTGCCTCGGACATGCGATGCGTTACGGTAATAATCGTCATTCCCATCTTATTCAGCTGCCGTATCGCCTGAAGGACTTCATTTCTGCCAAACGTATCAAGCATGCTTGTAGACTCATCAAATACGATACAATCCGGTTTCATCGCGAGCACACCCGCTATAGCTACTCTTTGTTTTTGTCCTCCAGATAGGTGGTGCGGCGGTCTTTTCCGGAATTCAGACATTTTTACGACCTCTAACGCTTCATCAATTCTTTGTTTCATCTCTGCCCTTGGTACTCCAGTATTTTCTAACCCAAAGGCTACGTCCTCCTCCACGATGGTCGCAACAATTTGATTATCTGGATGCTGAAACACCATACCAACACCTTTACGAATAGCGAGCTTTTTGCTTTCGTCTTTGGTATTATAGCCTTGCACCCAAACATCGCCCGAAGCCGGCGTCAATAGCCCATTAAAATGCTTGGATAACGTTGACTTACCAGATCCGTTATGACCAATAATCGCTACATATTCACCTGGAAAAATGGAAAAAGAGACATTTTTTAAAACATCAACAGAAGAGTTTTCATTGATCTTATATGAAAAAGATACATCATCAAAAACAATAATCGGTTTCATCCAGTCCCCCCTCTCACTTTACTTTATTAATATTCTGAATATTATTCAACCATAGTTATGTTTTCATTAGAAATATAATAGCACGAAGTCTTCAATGGGGGTATTCTGAAGTATTAAATTATTTTTTAAAATAGTAGCAAATCATAATCTTTTGAGTTTCCTATCGATAATAAGTTACGAAAAGATTCTTGTAAGCAGTGATTTCGTTTTATTAGGTGCTACTTTGCTGTCTATCAGCCATTGAAATCCATACATAACGACGGCATTGACTGTTAATAAAAGTAGAGCTTGATATTCTTTCAATTTAATCAGAGATACAACGCCTAACTTTTTTAACCAAGCGACAAAAATATAGACATGAAAAAAATCTACTCCAAGATTAAGGAACGTATAACGCAGAAATTTACCATATGTATATTTTAGGATCCATATTGCTCCTACAAAAAAAGGTCCTGCGATAAATGGTATTTCCGCCATTGAATTCGGGAATATTTTTGGATAAACTCTCCACCAGCTCTTTCTGTGAGCATAAACACACTGGCCCCCAAATAAAATGCCAATAAACAGTGAAGTAAGGGAAAATCTTTTTAATGCCTGCCTTCCTAGGAATGGTACCGTCAGCCACGGCAATATCATGATAACCAGCAAAAGCTTCCTTCTAAAATCCATCGATCACACATCCTTTTTTACCTTTTAGAATGCACAAAAGGGGAAATTTTATCCAGAATTTTTACATAAAATATACTTTACTAACATAATTTATTAAATGAGGATAAACTTTTAACTTCTTGTTGACTAGTAGATTGATATATACTAGTATAGTATTTTGTCAATAAAACGTGGTTCGAGAACCTCCCACGTAAAAAAAACTAAGGAGATAATTGAATATGAAATTAAAAACACTTGTCGTAAACGCGATTTTGGCGGCTTTATATATTGCTGTATCCGGATTCATCGCACCCTTCGGCTTCACAAATGTGCAATTTCGTGTATCCGAAATGTTTAACCATCTAGTCGTTTTCAATAAAAAATACATCTTCGGCATCGTTTTGGGTGTATTTTTTAGCAATCTTTTCTTCTCACCAATGGTTGCCTATGACCTCATTTTCGGTGTCGGACAATCGGTAATTGCCTTGACCATTACCATCCTATCCTCACGTTTTATCAAAGGAATTTGGACCAGAATGATACTCAATACGGTAGTATTCACCTTCACGATGTTTATTATTGCCTTTGAACTAAACTTGGCATTTGAATTGCCATTCTTCTTTACTTGGCTGACGGTAGCAGCTGGAGAATTTGTTGTCATGGCCGTGGGTATGCCGATCATATATTTTATTAACAAACGAGTTCATTTCGAAAAAAGAGTATAGATAAAAGAGATGCTGCTTCAGGGAATGAAGCAGCATCTTTTTTGTTCAATCTTATATTGTGCTAATGTTTATTATTTCGAGGATTTTCCGGCATGAGCAGGTTTTCCTGTTTCACCAGCATGGTCAGGTTTTCCTATCGCTTTACCTTGATTGTAGGAAAGACCAAATCCATACTTATATGCATTACCAGATTTATTCACATAAGCATATGCAGGATCTTCTTCTGGTGCGAAACTAGGAACATCTCCGACTTCGTTGTCTACTGCTGTCATACTAGCAGGAAGCGCGAATGGAAGTTTTCCAATAGGATTAAATTCTCCTCGAATAACATCAACGATAGCCTCAGCTTTTGTACCAAAAGTACCGATTAATGCTGCTGCATTTGGTTCAATTTCATCAAGTACCCAAGGATTGGTCATATTTACTGCAGTAATAGTCGGAACCGCTTTTTGAATATCGATAATTCTATCGACATTTGTGATTCCTGTTTCAGGACCTACAGTGATTCTAGGATTATTATCCCAGTTTGACTGAACTGGTTTAACATAAACATATGCATGTGTAGCCTCTGCAAGATTATTCGTAATTGTAACAGAAGGATCATGCTTTTTAATGGTCTCGATTAATCCCTTGGTGCTCGCTCCATCGGTTCCACCAGGGAACATCTCGACGTAAAGTTTTACATCTTTAAGCTTTGCATCTTTTAAAGGCAATAGATTTTTGTCATTGCGTAGAAGAACAATCGACTTACGATGTGCTTCATCTGCTAGTTGCTGTGATTCTGGCTTAGCAACCACATCAAGAGCATTTTGTGGATCTACATATGGGTCTTCAAACAGACCTAAATTCATCATTTCTGTTAGCAATAAGGTAACGGATTTGTTAATTTCATCTTCTGTAAGATAGCCTTGTTCAACGGCTTTAGTTATAAGAGTAGGATCAGATGATCCAGAAATAATATCTGTTCCTGCATTAATTGCTTTGGCCATTTTTTGAACCGCTGTTAAATTTTCGGCACCCCAGGCATTATTTCCAACGGCACCCGTATCGGAGTTAACATATCCTTTGAAACCAAGCTGACCGCGCAAGAAATCCGTTAAGATCGATTTGTTTAATGCAAAACCAACTTCTTCAAATTGCTGGTCTTCACTGTACCAAGGTAATCCTTGGTCGGCACTATCATTGCTTGGATAAGCGTAATAAGGCATGATGGACGATACATTCGCTGCGATAGCTGCTTCGAAAGGAGGAATGTGATACTCAAGCAGACTTCCTTCAGTCGGGTATGGATTGAATTTACCCTCCACAAAGTGTGGATCCAGACCATTATCACGTGCTCCGCCACCAGGGAAATGCTTTACAGTTATTGCAACACTGTCTTTACCAAGCTCATCACCTTGAAATCCTTTTATAACGTTATAAATCATATTTGAAGCAACTTTAGGATCCTCGCCAAATGTATCTTCAATTCTTGCCCATAGTGGATCTGTAGCGATATCCGCAGTATACCCGTAGACTTTGCGAATTCCGGCAGCTCTCCATTCCTGTGCAGCAATTTCAGAGAATTCCTTTACAGCTTCCGTGTCACCAGCTGCTGCAAAACCTAATGGGCCCGGCCAAAAAGAATGTTGTCCTTCACTTGCAGCAATATTAGTGTAATCCGTGGAGGCATGGTTCCGTGGGTTCGATGTAACAACAACCGGGATACCTAATCTTGATGCCTCACCTAGTTCTTGCAGTTGATTCGTATATTTTGCGATCACATCTACAGTCGGTGTTTGACGGAAGATGACGTATCGCATGTTTTTGCCAACAATCATCGAATCATCAGCTTTTACATATCTGCCGTCTACAGGATTCGCGAGTGGAGTGTGTGTGTTAATCAGCATCAATCCAGCTTTTTCAGCAAGTGTCATCTTTGATACTAAATCGGCTACCCGTTGTTCAACAGGTAATCTCCAGTCTTCGTATGTATCAAGGCTCTTGTCCCCATCCAAATCTCTGAACTGCTTGCCATCGACTTTAAGGACAACTTTCTTTGCTGCCTCGATTTCCGGTTGCCCTGTAGCCGGGTCAGCTTGTACACGATAAGTAACTGTGTTTGCCCCTGAGTTTCCCGGATTAGTAGTCGTAGTTGGGTCAACATACCCTAAATCTTCATTTGCAAAACTAGCCTGTGGTCCAATAACTGGAGCAACTAATGATAGAGTTAGTGCGGTTGCGAGAAGTTTTTTTCTTAGTTTAGAAGACTTTCTAATTTGTTTTGATAATGAAGCCATTTTTCTTCCCCCTTTTTTATTGAATGCGTTTACAACCCTTATCTATGTCCAATGATATAATTTAGAGTAGTCTGCCAAGTAGTGAGTTTTTTTAGGTATATTTGTAGTTTTTTTATATTTAGAATATTTAGATAATAAGACCTATGACTTTATTCCTTCTTATGCAAACGCTGTAGTTATTTTTATCTATTGAGTTCCTCTCCACTAAAGATAGCTTCTTTTAAACACAGCCTAAAAAAGGGCTGTTTTCGTAAACTTTGTTGCTTTTTGTACGATTTACCTTTAAATTAAAAGGCTACTTCTAAAAAGGTTTGATGAATCTAAGAGGAATGTATCGAACCTGTGGCAACTTCAGACAAGCTTGATGAAATTCCGAGTCAAGGTGTCCGAACCTGAAGCAACTTCAGACAAGCCTGATGAATTTCCGAGTCAAGGTGTCCGAACGATATGCGGCTTAAACAAAAATAATAAATTAATAACCTATAATAAAAACAACAACCTTAGTCAAAACAGTCAAAAAAAGAATCAGAATATAAGTTTCTGATTCATCTTATCTTATTTAATTTTCCATCACCCGTTTTGCTTTTGATATTCCGGTATTCTGATGGAGAACATCCTACTATTCTCTTAAAATTATTACTAAAATAGGCTAAATCAGAATATCCTACTCTTTCAGCGATTTCTGACATCCTTAAGGTTGTATGTTGCAATAAACGCTTACTCTCTTCGATTCTTAATTCTGTTATATAATCAACAAATTTTATATTGAGCTGTTGTTTAAACAGCTGGCTAAGGTAGCTGGGATTGATATGAATACTCTCCGCTACTTCTTTTAACGTGATTTGATCTAAAGGCGTTTTCTCTATATATTCCAAGACACGGTCAATCGTCGATAATGGGAGATTTTCTTTTTCAGAAACAATCGTTTTACTCGTTAATTCTTCATTGCTGATTTTAGTTAACCATTTCTCCAAACAAACCTTTAATTCCGTTTCTTCAATTGGTTTAAGGAGATAATCCGTAACACCACTCCGCATTGCTTGCTGGACAAACTGAAACTCATCATGGACAGAGATCACAATAACATTATATGCCCCGTTTAGACTACTAAGTTCCTTAACCAAAGTAAGTCCATCCATAATTGGCATTCGGATATCCGTTAGTATTAGGTCCACGTCATTCACTTTAATCCAATCCAGGGCTTCCAATCCATTTTGACATTCGTGGACTACTTCCAAGGGAAGATTCAATTTATTTATGGTCCACTTAAGAGCAGTCCGTACCCATCTCTCATCGTCAACTAACAAGATTCTTTTCATTACATCTCACCTTCATCACTCATTTCCTTCATAGGCAGCACCATCTCTACCACTGTTCCTACTCCCAATTGACTCCTAATACTTAGTCCATAATCAGGGCCATACACGTGATGGATCCTTTGCTGCACATTTAAGATACCGATGTTTTGTCCATCATAGTTTGCTGTTTTTTGATTAATTTTTTTTGTAAGATCATCTAAAATATGGTTTGGTATCCCAGTACCTGTATCTTCAATTCGAATGGTAAAAGAAGACTCAGAATGGAGAACGACGGAAATGGTAATCCTGAATTTTTGATTACATTGACCATAGGCATGGACAAAGCAATTTTCAACTAAGGGCTGAAGTGAAAATTTTACAACCTGCAGCTGCATCGCCCATTCTGGAATATTTATTTCATACTCAAAACGTTCCTCAAAGCGAAACTTTTGAATCTGCAGATACGTTTTACAGAATTTAATTTCCTCCCCTAGACTTACAGTTGACGAATCATTTTTAAGATTATAGCGGAGAAGCTTTGCCAAAGAAAAAGACATAATGGCAATATTCTCCTGATTTTCTTCTAATGCCATCCCTCTGATGGTTTCTAAGGAATTGTATAAAAAGTGCGGATTCATTTGGGACTGAAGCATCTTAATTTCAATCTCCTTTTGTTTAAGTGACATTTCCGTTTCACGTAATTTAGAAACATATACTTCTTCAAGCAGGTTAGAGAGTTTTTCAACTGTATTATTAAAACCCGCTGATAGCTGCCCAATTTCATCATTTGATTCCACTTGTACCCGACCGCTTAGATTTCCGATTTCTACTTCCTTCATAAACCGCTTTAGGCGCCGGATAGGGCGAATGATGCTAGTGGCAAAAATAAAACCAATTGAATAAGCAATGGTCAACGAGATTAAGATTGTCACGATAATGGTGTTTCCAATTTGTATAATTCCCCCCGTCAAATCTTTATAGGGTACTGCTGTAAAGAAGCCCCAGCCTAGATTTGGGGAATATGTATAGGTAACAAAATCCTTCCGCTTATTCTTTAATATTTGTGTCCTGCTTTCTTTATTTTGAAGCTGTAAGAGCTCGCTGAACTCAACCTTTGTGCCTAGCTTTGTATAATCGGGATGATAGACATAATGCCCTTTGGCATCTAATATAAAGAAATATCCGTTTCTACTAATGGTTACTTTGTTTGAAATTTCTTCAATTCTTCTAAAATTTATATCCATAATGAGCATTCCGACAGGGAGCAGAGTTTCCGGATTGTATAATCTTCTGACAAGTGAAATCACAGGCTGTTCTTTATTTTTAAGTTTTAGAGTTCGGGTTACTAACATTGGCATGCCGTTTAACGGAACAGATGAATACCAATATTCTCCTTTTATTTTTACCGAAGGATAGAAATTCCTTAGCCCGAGCGTATCAATAACAATATCATCATCCACTAAAACCGTGATATTCGATATATCCGCACGAGAATACGCTGCATATTTCAAGGTATTCCGTGCCGCTTCCACTACATTAGCATTCTTTTCATTTTTAAAAAGACTTGATACTTCTGGAGAGTTAATAATTTTTAAGCTAGTAATCTCAAACTCCTGTAAATAATATTCAATATGGGATTCTACTTGTTCAATAACTTGTCCGCTGTATTGTCTGTGCTCATTTTCCAATTCAACTGATGAACGGGCATATGAAATGATTGCCACTGAAAGGACAGGAAAAATAACGAGAAAGCTGGAAAAAATACAAAGCTTCGTCATTAGAGATTGATTTTTCAAGAGAATATATCGTTCAATAAAGTCATCTAATTTCTTCCGCCGCGTCTGCATTCTTCCACCTCCTTATTTCTATTCTTACCTATAATAAAAACAGAAAAGACCCAGCTGGTAAATGGAGAAAATAACCAGCTAGGTATTTCTGTACCTACAGATTATGGACGAGCTTTTTCAATCGCATCCATTACCTCTTTATACTCTTTTGAATATTCATCAATCATAGGCTTTACAGCATTTGTCCAAGGTTTAAGATCTTTAACTTCAGTAAATGTAACACCTGCGTCTTTTAATTTCTTTGTAGATTTCTCTTCATATTTATCCCACTCAGCTCTTTGTGTTTCTACTGAATCAAGAGCTGCTTGTTTAATGATCTTTTGATCTTCTTTGTCAAGCTTATCCCAAGCTACTTTACTAATTAGTAGGACTTCAGGAATACGTTGGTGATGATCTAGAATCAAGTTCTTAGCTTCTTGATAGTGGTTAGATGAATCTAAACTTGGCAGGTTATTTTCTGCTCCGTCAATGATACCTGTTTGAAGAGCACTGAAAACTTCTCCATATGGCATTGGAGTAGCACTTGCACCTAAAGCAGCCATGAAATCAATATTGATTTTACTTTGCTGAACACGAATCTTTAATCCTTTTAGATCCTCTACACCTTTAAGTTCTTTCGTAGAATAAAAACTACGTGAACCTGAATCGTAATAAGCTAATCCCTTCATCTTAGATTGCTCAAGACCATCTAGTAATTTTGTTCCCATATCCCCATTTAAGAAATTCCATAAGTGATCTTCGCTCTCAAAGACATAAGGAAGTCCGATTGGAGTAAATTGATTATTGAACTCGGCAAGCGGGCTGGAGTTGATACGTGTAAATTCGATAGCTCCAAGTTGAACCTGTTCAAGAACTGATTTTTCATCTCCTAATTGAGCAGATGGATAAACTTCAATTTTAATACGTCCATCCGTTCTTTCTTCCACTAATTCAGCGAACTTTTTGTCACCAAGGACAGTTGGATAATCAGGCGGCTGATTGTCCGCTAAACGGAACGTATAGGATGGTTTCTCCTCTTCCTTGGTACCGCCATTGCTCGGCTTTGCTTCCTCTTTCCCACACGCTGCAAGGATTGTACCCATTAATAACGATGCAGCTAAAATGCCAGTAACTTTCTTTCTTAACAAAATCAACACCCCTTTAAATTTTTTTTATATAATATTCACCATTTTCCCAGATTACTTGGCTAACATATTAGGAAGCCACATAACAACCTCAGGAATATAGGTGATAATTAACAGAACAACAAGTAATGCATAGAAAAATGGCATCATGGCCTTCGTACCCTGTTGGATGGATACTTTACCTATCGCACACCCAACGAATAAAACGGTTCCAACTGGCGGTGTCAATAAACCAATTCCCGCATTTAAGATTAAGACGATTCCAAAATGGACAGGATCCATTCCAAAGCTCGTTACCACTGGAAGCAGGATCGGTGTCATAATTAATATCATTGGTGCCATATCCATTGGTGCACCGAGTAATAGCAATAGAATATTAATAATTAATAAAATGATCAGCGGATTATCTGAAATACTTAAGAACAGATCGGTTACCATTGCAGGAATTTGCAGATACGCCAGTATCCAGCCAAATGAAGCGGAGGCGGCGATTAAGAAAAATACCATCGAAACCGTTCTCATTGTTCTTGTTAATATTTTTCCAATACTTGAAATGGGTGCTTCTCTATAGACAATGAATGCTAGAATAAAAGAATATAAGCATGCTAATGCACCTGACTCGGTAGCCGTAAACCATCCGCTCATGATCCCGCCTAATATTATGACGGCAGGACTTAGTGATAGCATTCCATGAAAGATAATTCCTCCGATTTGTGATTTTGGAACAGGATCTGCTTTCCCGTATCCTCTTTTTCTAGCAATAATATAGCCTGTAATCATGAGTGAAATTAACATGATGAATCCAGGAACGATACCTGCCATAAATAGACTCGCGATGGATACGCCCCCTGCTGCTAAAGAGTATAGGACGAGATTATGACTCGGTGGTACTACAACACCTTGGATGGCGGAAGCGATGGTAACCCCAACAGCATAATCTGCTTCGTAGCCCTTCTTTTTCATCATGGGAATCATGACGGATCCGACGGACGAAACATCTGCTACAGCTGACCCAGAAATATTTCCAAAAAACAAAGCTGCCACGCTGTTTACCATTGCAAGTCCACCGCGGATTCTACCAACTAGTAAACTCGCAAAATTTACGATTCTGAGTGCTAATCCACCCTCGCTCATTATTTGTCCAGTTAGGATAAAGAATGGGATGGCCAGCAAGGAAAAAGAGTTCATTCCTTGGACCATTTGCTGACCGATAACCGGCAGCGGAATTTTCATATAGATTACTGTTAGCAAGGATGACGCCACAAGCGTAAGAGCAATCGGAAAGCGAAGCAGCACTAAAATAACAAAACTGGAAAGTAAGATGATAATTCCGATTGTATTTGTATCCATTTTACATATCCTCCTCCAAATCCTTATGTCTAGATGTATTAATGTTAAAGAATTGCAGGAGCGAGTAACCACAAATCATAATACCTGTGACCGGCATCGCCACATATGTGACACTGCTTGGAAGTTTTGTTGCGGGTAGAGTCGATTCCGCCGTCAACAATGTAAACTCCCACCCCTGAACTACGAGGTAAAAACCAAAAGCAAAAACCGAAGCATGAATGATTTTATCTAAGACTTTATTAAAAGATTTAGGAAATAGGTTGGTAAAGGAATCAATTCCTAAATGAATATACTCCCTAAAGCCTATCGCTATAGCCATAAAGGCAAACCATGCAAGCAGTAACAGTGTAATTTCTTCGGACCAAAAGAATACAAAATTAAATAATTTCCGTGTCATAACCTGTGTGGTTACAACTAAAATTAACGCCACTAAAGACAGTAAAGTGAATTTTTCGAAAATAGTGTCTATAGCTTTAATTAACTTCTTGATATAATCCAAGTGAATCCCCCCTCTTCTTTGAAACCGTTTACCTACTTATCATTTTACGAATTAGAAGGAACATTTAAAATGTTGTTTTTTTAGAAGTATTTGTGATTTTTTTAGGTTTGGAATTTCCAGAAAGCCTTTTCATTTTTAATTTCGCTCTATTAATACGTTTTTTTATTTTTGTTTGTTTAATAAACGAATTATCAAAAATCAGTTTAGCATTCAAGTTCTTTCCCGTCAATAAAGGTTTAGATTATGTAATATAAAATACAAACTTAAATAAGGCTGTCCCGATTTGGACAGCCTTGACCCTATTTTCGAACTATTACTCCTTGTTATCCAACGCCTGCCAAACCTGTTCATATACCTTTTTTAACGGGATGTTGTGGAGTTGTGCCAGGCTTTTACAATCCTCATACTCAGGTGCCCGCTGCACAACTTGGCCATTTAGTATACCTTCTTTTACGGTGACGGGTCCCCACCTTGTGTCAGCTTTACGGAATACCCTTTCTAACCGGTGAACGGTTAATGGGTAATAACGCACACCCAGCGTAGTTGTTTCCCTGAAAAGGACCTCTTTTATTTTGTTAACATTCTCTAGAGAGCAGAGTAACTGGAGCAAAATAGCCGGTCTGTTTTTCTTCATATAAATTGGGGTATAAAAAACATCATTGGCACCCGCCTCGAAAAGCAAGTCCATTACATAACCAAGCCATTCACCAGGAATATTATCCAGATTTACTTCCATTTTCATCATCTGGTCGTCTATATGTTCATGATTAGGAGGGTGAGCATTCATTCGGGTACACTCCTCTTACTGGTTGTTTTTCAAATTTATCGGTAATTGGCTTTTTGGGTATCTCTATAGTGACCGGAAACTTGATCTTGAAAGAGTTTGGGTCACTATAGCATGTCTATAGTGACCTTGAGCTTGTTTTCAAATGGTTTTGGGTAACTATAAAGAGTTTATAGTTACCGTAAACTTCTTTTTGAAAGAGTTTGGGGCACTATAGCATACCTATTAGGACAGGAAGCCTTATTCACCGATGATAACTCTCACAACATTGGGATGGTCTTTAAAAGTTTTCGTTCCAGCACCATAGCCAATGGAACGAACTTTCATAGAAGGAATTGAGCCAAATTCCTCTGCAAGTACCGCAACAATCGCTGCGCCCGTTGGCGTTGTCAGCTCAAATCGAACCTCTGAATGTTCAATAGGAACACCTTTCAAAATCTCGAGTGTTGCAGGGGCCGGCACTGGATAGAGACCATGGTCAATACGAATTTTTCCTGTTCCAACAGGAATTGGTGAAGATTTGATAGCTTCTATTTCTAACTGATGAATCAGAATTGCTGTTCCGATTATATCAATAATAGAATCTACCGCACCAACTTCATGGAAATGAACTCGCTCCAATGGAACACCATGAATGAGTCCTTCTGCTTCACCTATTTTTTTAAAAATCCTCAATGCAGTATCTTTCACTTGTTCCGAGAAATCAGCTTCTTCTAATAATTGTACGATATCTTTATATGATCGATGGTCATGGTGATGGTGATCATGGGTATGTACGTGCTCGTGTCCATGCTCGTGATCGTGATCATGGGTATGAGTGTGTTCGTGCGTATGTGTGTGTCCGTGATCATGATCGTGAGTGTGCGTATGCGCGTGTTCGTGGTCATGATCGTGAGTGTGCGTATGCGCGTGTTCGTGGTCATGATTGTGAGTGTGCGTATGCGCGTGATCATGGGTATGCTCATGCTCGTGGCGATGATTTTTTAGCAGCACATCGAATTTTGTACTCGTAATCCCATTCTTAACGACCTTTTTCCATGTTAATTCATATTCATCTTCAATGTTTAACTTTTTTAGCTCTTCTACTAATTTGACCGGGTCAGCACCCGCGTCAATAAGTGCTCCGATTACCATATCTCCGCTTACGCCTGAAAAACAATCAAAATATAGTGTCTTCATTTCTTTCCCCTTTTTGTGCAAGTTGATGAATTAATACAGCGTTATACCCACCGCCAAAGCCATTATCAATATTAACAACACTAATTCCTGAAGCACATGAATTCAGCATCGTCAGTAAAGCTGATAACCCATTAAAGTTAGCTCCATAACCGACACTTGTAGGAACGGCGATTACTGGATGTGATACGAGTCCGCCAACAACACTCGGCAGCGCCCCTTCCATCCCAGCAACAACCACAGAAACGGTGGCGTTTTGAATTTCTTCAGCATGATTCAAAAGTCGATGAATTCCAGCAACGCCTACATCATAAATACGGTGGACAATACTGCCCATTATTTCCGCTGTAACCGCCGCTTCTTCTGCAACCCGTAAATCAGAGGTTCCTGCAGCAACAACAGCAATATAACCATGAGTGTTTTTCAGCGCTTCCTTTTGGTCCTTCCAAAAAAGAATCTGAGCGATTTCATGATAAGTAAATTCAGGGCAAGCCTGTCGTACGATTGTTGCTTTTTCTTCAGAAATTCTAGTTACCATTACTTGATTGTTTCTTGCCCTTAATGCCTTAATAATTGAAATTATTTGTTCAGCCGTTTTCCCTTCACCATAGACCACTTCCGGGAAACCCTGGCGTTTCTTCCGGTGATGATCCACCTTTGCAAATCCCAAATTTTCAAAGGTGGCCAATTGATCTTTTGCTTCCGCAATACTGAGGGTTCCACTTTGAACTTGTTTTAAAATATCTTCAAGCACATGATTCCCCCCTTTAATCTTAGTGTAATTCTATAATTTGGCTTTGATGAAGGACAAATCCCTCGGTTTCCCAATGAGTTTTGTCCTTCATAGCCTGGATGAAGGATAAATTTCCCGGTTTCTCAACGAGTTTTGTCCTTCATAGCCTTGATGAAGGGCAAATCCCCCGGTTTCCCAATGAGTTTTGTCTTTCATAGCCTTGATGAAGGACAAATCCACCGGTTTCTCTACGAGTTTTGTCCTTCATAGCCTGGATGAAGGACAAATCCCTCGGTTTCCCAACGAGTTTTGTCCTTCAGAGGCCCTTTTAGAAAAACTTCACCATATCCTTAGCAAGCTTTTCGTAGTTTTCGTAAATTTCTTTATAGACTTTGCTGTTTTCTTTATTTGGTAATACGGCTTCTCCCATTGGGATATTCTTTTTGATTTCTTCAAAAGAATCTACCTTGCCAATACCAACTAAAGCGGTCCACGCCGCTCCCCATGCAGCACTATGATGGCTTTCAGGAACATAAATTTCCGCATTAAAGACGTCGGCCATCATTTGCAGCCAAAGCGGAGACCTTGCCAATCCGCCGTTCACATAGATTTTTTCCGGCGCGCCCGCTATTCTTTCCAGCGCTTTACCGATTTGATAGAGATTAAACGTGATACCTTCAAGTACTGCACGGATAAAATGTTCTTTTTTATGCGTAATCGAAACTCCGTAAAAATTGCCTTTTGCCTGCTGGTTCCAGATTGGTGCTCTTTCTCCATTTAGATAAGGAAGGAAAAGCATTCCGTCTGCACCAGGAGCAACCTTGTCTGCGTCGGCAAGGAAATCAGAAAAACTTCGTTGATCGTGTAGGAGATCTTTTAACCATTGCAAGACGATTCCACCATTGTTTGTCGGTCCGCCTACAATAGATGTATCTGCTGTAAAGGAGTAGCAGAAAGTTTCTTGATTTTCATCGATTTTTACGCCTTTGTTGAATTGTCTAATCGCTCCGCTTGTCCCAACTGAAACAGCAACTTCTCCTGGTAAAATAGCGCCAATTCCTAGGTTTGCCAACTGACCGTCCGCTGCCCCCATAACAAATGGCATTTCTTGATTAATTCCCATTTCCTCAGCAATTTCTCTCTTTAGGCCTGTCAGTACCTTCGTTGGAGAAACAATTTCCGAAAGCTGTTCCTTGGAAACTCCAGTCATTTCTAACGTCTCAGGCTCCCAATCAAGGGCAGCTGGATTGAATAATCCAGTAGCAGACGCCATAGAGTAATCAATGACTCTTTCGCCAAACCAGCACTGGATGACATACTCTTTAATGGACATGAAATAGGCAGCATCTTTATAGGGTTGATAGTTTGTTTCTTTCATCCATAATAATTTATTAAATGGTGTCATCGGATGAATTGGTGTTCCTGTTTTTGCATAAATGCTGCTTCCAATTGTCTTTTTCACAGCTTCTGCCTGAGGATAACTTCTTCCATCTGCCCAAATAAGTGCAGGTGAAATTGGACTGCCTTCTTCATTCACACAAATGAGTGAGTGCATGGCAGCCGAAAATCCTATTGTTATCAGCTTATCCTTATCAATGGCAGCTTTTTGGATGGCCCCTTTGATAGCCAATACAGCAGATCGTTCGATTTCAACCGGATCTTGTTCAGACCATCCTTGCTCTGGATAATGAAAGCTGTTCATTTTCTCGTATTCTGATATTAATTTACCATTGATGTCAAATATGCATGCTTTCACGCTAGTGGTACCAAAATCTAGTCCCATTACAAACTCTCTTGACATATACATCTTCCTTTTCCACTATCATGTTGTCATTTTTATTAGTAGAGGCTGTTTTCGTAACGATTGTTGTTAAAATCTTTTAACGTGGCAATAGTTATTTTTGCGCCTTTGAATTAAGTTTGCAAGCTCTTTTCTTAATAAACTTTTGCTATTTTCTTCGAAAACACAGCGCAAATATTATTTTGTTCCTAAAAGCAATAAGGTTTAAGAAAAGAGCCTTAGTAGAAAAGGCTTTGGAAATTTCCAAAGCCTTCTTCTTTAATTTTACGATAAAACTTTGTTCATACTGCCGCTTTGATAACCAAGTAAATCCAAGGTGATGTATTTATATCCATACTCTTGAAGTTCCTTGACGATCAAATCATGATTTTCAAGAACCGTTTTCATATCATTCGGTTCTACCTCAATTCGTGCTATTTCATCATGTGTTCGAACTCGTACTTGGCGAATTCGAAGACTTTTTAAAAAGCCTTCAGCTCTCTCAACCTTCGTCAGCTTTTCCTTTGTTATATACTCACCGTATGCAATCCTGGAAGAAAGACAGGCGAATGAAGGTTTATCCCATGTTGGCAGGTCAAACTTCTGAGAAAGCTCTCGAATTTCCTGTTTAAACAAATTAGCCTCTAGCAGCGGACCTCGGATTCCCTTCTCCTTAGCCGCTTGCATTCCTGGTCGATGTTCATTCATATCATCGGCAATAACTCCATAAATCACATTTTGAAATCCCTTTTCTTCCATAACCGGAATCAAATGATCAAATAAGCTGCTTTTACAAAAGTAACACCGATTTTTATTATTCTCTGCATAGCCAGGAATCGCTAATTCAGATGTTTCAATCACTTGATGCTTAACGCCTATTTTATTCGCTAAAACCCTAGCCTCTTCCAGCTCACTAGAAGGATACGTTTCTGAATCCGCTGTAACGGCCAATACACGTTCCGCACCTAATGTATCCACAGCTGCCTTTAGCAAAAATGTACTATCCACACCACCTGAGAATGCTACAACGACTGATTCCATGTCACGGAGAATAGACTGTAATTTATTATATTTCTCTGTTAGCAAGGTCTCATCTCCCCACGTACTTTCTAAATAATCCCCTATTTTAACATATTAATTGGACAATAAGCTTATGTCCAAGAATTAAATTGTCATAGCTCCAAATCCGCCGTCAACACGGAGTAATGAACCTGTAACAAAGCTGGATGCTTTATCTGATGCTAGGAAAACGGTAGCACCTTGAAGTTCTTCCGCTTCTCCAAAGCGTTGCATAGGTGTATGGCCCATGATGGATTCAATTCTTTCTTTGTCTAAAATTTTACGATTTTGTTCAGCAGGGAAGAATCCTGGAATAATCGCATTGACACGGATGCCGCTAGTAGCAAATTCACGTGCTAAGAATTGAGTTACACTATTAAGCCCAGCTTTTGAAACAGAATACGTAAATACTCTTGATAATGGAGTTGTAGAAGAAACAGAAGAAATATTAATAATACTTCCTTTTCTTTCTTGTTCAATCATGCGTTTTGCAAAGATTTGGCAAGTCATTACAATTCCTTTTAAGTTAATATCCATGATTTTATCATACTCATCCATGTCTAAATCAAAAAACGGAGTTGGGCTGTTTGTCCCTGGAGCATTCAAAAGGATATCCCAGCCGCCAGACCATTGTTCAATATCGTTTGCAACTTGTACTAGAGAATCCTTTGAGCTAACGTCTGCTGAGAATGCTTTCGCTTCGCCGCCATTTTCAATGATCTCCTTAGCTACCTTTTCAGCAGTTTCTAAGTTACGTCCGACGATTGCTACTTTAGCCCCGTGCGCAGCTAAACCTTTCGCCATTGCAGAACCTAATACACCATTTCCTCCAACTGCTACCGCTGTTTTACCTGTTAAATCGAATAAATTTGTCATGTTTGTTCAACTCTCCCTAGTTTTTAAAATAAATTTCCGTTTTCATCAAAAGGTAAATCATAAAGTTCTGAGACTACTTCCATATTTGGATGTTGTTTTACATAGTCGAGTAAAGCTTCTGATACTTCAATCTCACTAAGCTCTAATGTATTTTTAATACGAACCATTTTCACTTTTGCAAAGTCTAAAATATTGCTTGTTTTTACTGCAGCCTGAATGGCTTCACGATCGTTCGGCAGTGTAGTCGCAATTTTAGTCGGTGCTACTACTGTTGAAGTTAAGCCGTTTGCGTACGTTACTTCTAGGTCCATCCTGTCAACTAAACGCTGCGTTGTAAAATCAGCTGTTCCAACACCATTGGCATTTCCCTCTGTTTGCGGCGTTAAGCCAAGAACAACCATTTTATTTACATCTGGTCCCCCATGGGCATAAGGAGTTGGATATCTACCGGTAATATTCGGATCCATACCGTCGCCAGAGATATTCTTGCCAATTTGGTCAATAACAAGAACTTCTAGTTGTTCAAAAAAGAGCTTTGGCAATAATTCTTTTGCCTTTGCTTGTAAATCAGCTTCTCTTTCAATAATTTCTTCAGGTGATAGAACATCAACGACTGTGACTTTATCAAAGGCGTTTTCAACGGTTGCCACCCCGAACAAAAATGGCTTTTTCTCCATAATCATTTTTGCCATCGCAGGTACATTTTCCGCCATATACTTAAAGCCTAATTGATGACAAGCTTCAGCACCTCTTTGCTTACCTAAACCAATACTAATCATTTTCATAATTCCACTTTCAACTGGGCCGCGGAATGCAGTATGCGGCTTCACACGATTGATTACCACGATCCCGTCTGCCTCTGAAGCATATTTATCGACATAGACTGGCAAACCATTTGGCAGCTCCCCGATTTTCACTACTTCCATTGAAGAGCGAATCTCACAGCCGGCACTTTCTTCTGTTACGCCAAGATGCGCTAATACTTCCCGCTGCCCTTCCGCTGTCGCTCCGCCATGGCTTCCCATACTTGGCACAATAAACGGTTTCGCTCCTAAGTCTTTTAAGAATTTAACTGTTACTGCCGTTAATTCTACAAGTCTGTCAAGCCCGCGGCTCCCAACAGCAACAGCAATTTCCATTCCAGGTTTGATTTGGGTCCGTATATGTTCTTGCTGTAACTTTTCTGTTAGGACTGGTTCTAATTGATCGATTTTCTGATCATCAAACTTCACTTTCACTTTTGCCATCTTTGGCACTGGAATATCTTTTAATAAGTCCTGAAGAATTCCCATAACATTACCTCACTTTTTTTTATACTACTAAGTGTTCCACAGGGAATTAAATTCCATGTATGGTAATAACACTAAATCCAGGATTATTGTTTCCCTGTAATCCCTTTCAAAATCTACTATGTACTAAAATTTTATGAAAATATTTTAATTTGTTTACCAAACAAACTAATTACCTGTATAATATCATTATGGTTAGTTTACGTCAATTAATATGCAGCCATTAAAAACCAATATTTTTTAATCTTATTATATTGAAATTTTCACAAGGAGGTGCTTTATATGGTCACTGGAGACGCGGCATTTATAAAAAAGATAAATCGTTCACACATCATTTCAAAAATCATTGAACACGGGATGATCTCAAGAGCAGACTTAGCAAAAATAACTGGCCTAAATAAAGCTACCATTTCAGTCCAAGTAGCTGACTTATTAGAGGAAGAATTAATTATTGAAACCCAGCAAGAGCATAAG
Source organism: Neobacillus vireti (assembly GCF_036962345.1). Taxonomy (GTDB): domain Bacteria; phylum Bacillota; class Bacilli; order Bacillales; family Cytobacillaceae; genus Neobacillus; species Neobacillus vireti_A. The sequence goes on along the minus strand of NZ_JBALNB010000015.1, from coordinate 107,521 downwards.
AATTTAGGCAGACGGCCCATCATGCTTTCGATTAACGAACAAGCCGGATACTCTTTAGGGATAGACCTTGATAAAAACAATGTTTCTTTCACATTATGCAATTTAAATGGAACTCCGCTTGAGTCGAAATCATTGAAAATGAACACCACTAATTATGATGTGATCCGTGAGATGTTAATCAAAGAGATTAAGAACTATAAACAGAAATGTTCTAAAGAACGTTATGGACTAATCGGTGTGGTCATTGGAATTCATGGAATTGTGGATAATGATGAAATGATCTATTTTGTCCCTCATCATCAATGGCATAACAAAGTTCTAAAATCTGAGCTTATGAATGAAACCGGTGTCAATGTTTACTTAGAAAATAATGCAAACCTCTGCTCTTTTGCCGAGATTGTCTATAAACATTATCAAAGCAAGAACTTATTATCGGTTAGTTTATATTCAGGAATCGGTCTAGGAATCATGGTAAATGGTAAATTACTAAAAGGGTTTGACGGCTTTGCGGGTGAGATTGGTCATATGATTGTCGTTCCCGACGGGCGTCCTTGCAGGTGCGGAAATTTAGGCTGTTGGGAACAATATGCCTCTGAGTCAAGTTTTATCAAACAATTAGCTGAGAGACAAAATAAGGAAGAGATCACTTATGAGGAGATCCACCATTGGCTCAAAACGAAAGACCCCATCACCACCACACTAATGGCAGAATATATAAAGTTCTTGTCAGTAGGTCTTAATAATATTATTAACCTTTATAACCCAGAGATTCTAGTAATTAATAGTGAATTATTGCAAATGTATCCGGACGCTTTAATAGAAATAAATACGCATCTGACCTCTACTGTTGGTCATTATCGGAAGCTGCTAATTTCTGATTTCGGCAAAAAGGCATGCAGCCGCGGCGCTTGTGCATTGGCCATCAAGAGGTTTTTAGATGTTTCTGAGTTAAGTTTGACTCAATGAATATTTCAATTTGAATACGGATAAGCAACTAGAAATAGCTCCTGATAAGGACTATTTCTTTCCTTTTTTTGGGCCGGAATTTGAAAACGAGAGAAAATCAGAGAAAAAAGGCGAATGAGTGAGATAATAAGGGGTGATCTACGCTTTCACCAACATTGTTCTCGTTTTCACGGTCATTGTTTACGTTTTCAGCAACATTGTTAAAATTCTCCTAATCCTCCATAATAAAGGTATCAAATCACTAGGAGGAAATGAACATGAAAAAATTATGGCAAACGATTATCGAGACAATTGAATGGGTTAACTACCTTCCACAAGAAAACCATAAACAAAAAGAAACCAATTCACACAAGTAAAAAGTGAATTGGTTTTTTTCATAAAAAAACCCCAGCATTCGCCAGGGTTCCAAATTTCTTCTTTTTTAAACGGCAGCAGATTGATCCTTATTTCCTTTTGCTTTCATTTCTGCAATACCAGATTGAATGTTTTCCATTTGTTTTCTATCTAGTTTATAGAATTTCATTGCTGTTATTGATACGACCAAACATAGTGCTGGTAAACCGAATGCTACTAATAACGTCATCGCAAACAATGGTGATGTTAAAGCTTCCCCAACCTCAGGGAATTTTTCCTTGTAACCAATGATACCTACCATAACACCAACGATGGTTGGAGCTAATGATGAAACAAGCTGATCAATGAATGAGAAAATCGTGCCCATCATTCCAGGTACATAACGGCCTGATTTATGTGTTTCATAGTCTGAAACATCAGCAATCATTGGTACAACAAGCGTTGTTGGAATTCCTGAGAAGCCAACAGCTAAGGAATATAACACTAAGAATAGTATCGTAGTCATTCCAATATTAGAGAGTGAAATGGCTGCAGGATCAATGAGTAAGAATAGGGCAATCAATGCCAAGTAAGATAGCATTCCAATCCAGGCTGATGTAACATAAGATTTCTTTAAACCTGTCTTCCTTGCAATTCCAACTACTAAGAAAGTAATCAACAATGTTGGTACCAATGTAATGAGTCCGATTTTACCGCTTAATGCATAATCCCCTAGCAAAATACCAAACAACATAACTCCGACTACAGAATAGCGAGCTATACTAGTTGCTAGTTTATCAAAAGACGCCGATAGAGAAAGTAATTGTAATGGTCTGTTTCCTTTAATAACACCCCAATATTCACGAAGTGTAGTTTGTGTTCCTTCTTCTGCTAATCCATAGTATTCTTTCTTATCTTTTGACCAAATACCTACGATTGCTAGTACCGCAAATACTGCTGATAGAATAAGTCCATAGGTATTTAATTCTGTAAACAACCCGAGATTAAAGCCACCGTGTTTTGCCATCAAAGTAGAAGAAACCCAAATTTGTCCGCCAGTGAAAAGTGCTGCATTATAGACTCCATCAAAAATTGCATATAGTGGACGCTGCTTTGGATCATTAGTCAAAACTGTTTGTGCTGCCTTTGTAACACTTGTTTGTAATGAATAACCAATTTTGTTTACAATTAACATGGCTGTAAAGAAAAGAAATTGTGCAGACGCTGGTAAATGATGTGTCACATTATAGATAATGAGTATTGTACCTGCGGAAATGATATTACCTATAACAATTAGCGGCGTAAACTTACCAAATTTCCCCTCTGTTTTATCAATGATATAGCCAATCGCCGGATCGATAATTCCATCAAATAACCGCGCCGCCATTAATAACGAACTTACCACCATTACGGCGAGGCCAGCTATTCCTGTTGCATAATAAGTAACAAAACCTAATACAAACAAATGGAGGTTTGTTGAAGTATTATTTAGTGTAAACAAACCAATTTGCCATAATTTCGCTGTGTTGTATTGATTCCCTTTATCCACTTTTACATTTGACATGATTTCGCCCCCTTGAAGTTAAACGCTTTCATTTTGTTGAATATTAGAAAAACTTTCCCCACTTACCCCTATTTAATCAAAAACTTAATTCACAACCAATACTTCTACTTACCTGCTCTTTCGATTGGAAACCCTTTCATTTAAATTCTAAAAAAATCTCCAACCTTTTAAACTGTTTTCTTTAATAGAAAATATTATTCTATTTCATAATTAGTTTAATAAACTAATTATGAATAAAGGATAACATCTACATTTATCACTGTCAATAGATTGTCACATTTCAATAAATTATTTTCTTAGAATAGTAATTTTTTATTGACACCACTTCATGTAACCCCTTAGTAGATTACTCGAAATATTACAAAAATTTATAACCCGCTAATCCCCTGATTCCAATCAACATCACCAATTAAACAATAACTTTTACTTAACCTCTCTCTTCTTTGAAACCCCTTTCATAAACAGTTAAATAAATATTTAATTACATGTAAACTATTATTCTATTTTTTAATTAGTTTAATAAACTAATTATTAAACATATAGTAACATCTCTGCAATATACAGTCAATAAGTTTTTAATTTTTTGAAAATTATGTTGATAGTATAGCTTTTTTCGTATAAAAATACCTAAAAAGGCGATATACGAACCAAATTTCCCCATGCAAAAAAGAATCGAAACTTTATTCTTTTACCATATTAAAAACAAACAGATTACCCTAGCTCTCTTAAGTGATTAGCAGAGAGTCTTTTAGACAATCAAATGGATCGCGCCCATACATATCATCCTACTCTACTAAGAAGTGGTGCTGGTTCGCAATATTCAGCTGACAATATATTACAGCTGGCAGCTATTTCTTTATCAGTTTGCATATTGTCATTATATTGCACCAAGATACATTAATCATTCTCTAGTCCTGCTTTATAATTCTAATTTTTTGTCTCATATTGTTTTCATTTAAAAATACAAAAACCACTTCACAAAAATATAATGTGGAAAGGTTTATTTATATCAAAAAAATCCCTTTGAATTTCTTTTACTATCTTTCAACAACGCAAAAGGCAGTGGACACCCACTGCCTTTTCTATTTCAATTAATTAAAACCAGTCAGCAAACCCTAGTTTTCTTAAGTGGTTAGCTGAAACTTCCAGGCATTCGAATGGGTCACGTCCGTAGGTATCGTCTTGTTCTACCAAGAAATACTGTGCACCACTCTCAAGTCCCGCTTCCATGATTGCTTTGAGATCAAGGTTTCCTTCACCAAGTTCAGCAAATTGAATTGTATTCGTGAATCTGTCAAAGAATTTAGCCATATCTTTCTGGAAGTCAATATCACTTAAATCCATTTGTCCAATTCGATAATCTTTCAAGTGTAAGAGTGAAATACGACCGGCGTATCCTTTAACAAATTCCACAGGATTTACGCCTGCTCTTTGAATCCAGTGAACATCTAATTCAAACCCAAGCTTGGTGGTGTTATTTTTAATGATATCTAATAAATATTCACCATCAAATTTTTGGAATTCTAAGTGATGTGTATGGTAATACAATTCAATTCCATGTTCTGCTAATCTGTGAGCCATCTCTTCGGCTTTGGAAATAAAATCCATAATTTTATCTTTATTCCCCATAGCCATTAACGGCATCATGCCAATTCGCAAATAATTACAATCAAGTGTTTTGCAATCGTTTACGATTTTTTCAAAATCACTTGTCAATGTCTCACCAGGCATTCCAGGAAGCATTGGCTCTACAGCAGCAGACATTGCCGCAATTTTAATATCAAAATCTGCACTCGCCCTTTTTATCTCCGCTACGTTCTCAGCCGTCATTGGGATTTGAGATACTTCAACAGCGTGATAACCAAGCTCACTAACCTTTTTCATTGTCTCATAGGCACCTAGTTCTTCGACTTTGCCTTTAAGCATCATCATTTGAACGCCGATTTTTCCCTTTTTCATTTAAATACCTCCATTTGTATTGATTGTTTTTTCTCTGATGACAAGTGAATTGCATCAATGATCGCAATGGACGCCAGCGCGTCTTTTGCATGGATATAGTCTTCAGTGTTTTCGGTAATAGCGGAATAGAATTGATTAATGGTTTTTGCATGACTTGCCCCATAATAATGTTTTGAACCTGGCAGCTTTGCGTCTTCCATCAACTCTTCCTTTTCCCCTGCTTCATTCACTCTTGTCAGAATGCTATCTTTAATGATGAACCTTTCTTTTTCAAAAAGAACCTCAAGTTCAACACTAGAATTATCTGCATTTGCATTGGTAGCGAAGAATAATCCCTTAGCACCATTTTTAAACTGGATACGGGCAGAAGCTGTATCTTCCACTTCAATGTTATAATCCAATAATTGATCTACTGAGCCTCTGATTGACTCAATTTCACCGCCAGCCAACTGCATGAGGTCTAACGTATGCAGTGCTTGATTGATCATCACTCCACCGCCGGCATATTTCCACTGCCCGCGCCACGGCTGGACGTCATAGTATTGTTTTGGTCTAAACCATGCAACGAGACCCTTAACCCCTTTAATAGGGCCATATTCATTAGTGCTGATGATTTCTTGAAGTTTTTCAAATGATTCATTATTGCGATTTTGCAAGCAGACACCAATCTTAACGTCCTTAGACTCTTCCTCTAGTTTCACTAGAGCCAGCCCTTCATCACTGTTCAGGCCCAATGGTTTCTCTAGAAAAACATGAACACCTTTTTCCACACAAGCCTCGGTAACAGGGTAGTGCAGATAATGAGGCAGACAGATATGAACACAATCTAAGTCCTCGTTTTCTAGCATTATTTCATAGTCACTGTAAAAATTTGCTCCTGGTACTGAATTTGATAATGATTCATTATTATCACAGACAGCCACCAACTTAGCATTTGGGTTTGCTTTTATTGCTGGAATATGGATGTGTGAAATGGTTCCCAACCCTATAACTGCCACCTTCAGCATCTGCTTCTCCCCTTTTTTGAAACAAACTCGGAAGCGCATTAGCGCTCCGAGTTCGTTTCATGTGTATGATTACTTTCTAACCGGATATTTGCCTTCTTCTGCAATTCGTTTATTTAATTCTTCTAGGAATAAATCTTCATCAAATGGTACTTCGATTTCCTTGCCTAACCAGCTTGATAGGTGCATAGCATTTGCAAGTCTAACACCATTAATACCGTCGCTGCCTGGAGCTAATAGTGGTGTACCATTGACAATCGCAGAAGCAAAGTCCTCTAATACATCAGCGTGCTGTTTGCCCCAAACGCTTTCGAACTCAATTACTTCTTCAGTGAATATATCTCCAGCACCGCCGCCCATAAACAGCTTCATAACATCTGACATATCCATGGAATTGCTCATTTCATTCTCAGATTGTTTCAGGCGCTTGATGGTGATCTTCTTACTGTCATCAACCACGATTTTTCCTTTATCGCCATGGATTTCTAAACGGTCTGTCCCTACTACATCGTGTGTCTTCGTTACAAATACACCAGTAGCACCGTTACCATAATCAAATACTGCCGTTACGTCGTCTTCAACCGCAATATCTCTTTGATAGCCAAAGTTTAATTTTGCATAAACCTTTTTCGGCATGCCGCAAATCCATTGAAGCAAGTCAATTTGGTGTGGCGCTTGGTTTACAAGGACACCGCCGCCTTCTCCGCCCCAAGTTGCTCTCCATTCACTTTGATTGTAGTACCCTTGAGGTCTCCACCAGGTAGTAATAATCCAGTTGGTACTGCGAAGGCTGCCAATCTCACCATTATCAATAAGTTCTTTTAGTTTTTTATAAAGTGGATTTGTACGCTGGTTAAAGAAGATTGCAAACTTAAGTTCAGGCTTTGTTGCTGCAAAATCGTTTAACTCTTTCACTTGTTTTGTATAAACACCAGCTGGTTTTTCCACTAATGCATGAAGGTTTCGTTTTAATGCTTCAATTCCCATTTCCGGATGGAGGTAGTGCGGAACAGTTGTAACGACCGCATCTACGTCACCACTTTCAAGCATATCAATATAATTATCATAGAAAGGAACACCAGGATACTTCTCTTCTGCTACTTGTTTTTTAGCAGGATCATTATCACAGATCGCACCAATCACCATATTTTTAACTTTGCCTTCAGTAATCAAATTAGCGTACATACCACCTTCTGCACCTAATCCAATAATCCCTAATCTTACATCTGCCATAATTAAATTCCCTCGCTTTCAATTTTGTTAAGAATTTCTAATAATGCCTCATATTGAAGCTTGTAGCCGCCGGCACCATCCAGCCCTTTGTCGTCCTTAATAATCTCAGTTGCATCCTCAAGCTCTAAATCTTTTAAAGAGTCAAAAAGCACAAGGTGTGGCTCAAGAGTTAAAAAGCCTTTGTAGCCGCTCTTAATAAACTGAGCTAGTAGTTCAGGTATTTTACCCTCACCCGTTCCACAGACAACGTTTTGACTGTCTGATGTTACAGCATCCTTTATGTGTATATAAACAATCTCATCTTTTAAGAGATCGTAACACTCCTGTGTATCCTCACCGCACTGAACGAAATTCGCAAAGTCGAAAATTCCTTTAAAATACGGAGAGCCAACCTCTGTCAAAATCTCATGACAGCGTCTAGCGATATCACCAAAGATATCCTTTTCATTTTCATGCAGCAAAATTACATTGTATTTTTCTGCAATTGCAGCAAATTCCTTTAACTTACTGACAACTTGACTGCGATATTGATCTGCATCCTCACCCTTAGGAATATAGAAGCTGAAAATACGCATATATTTACAATCGAGCAAGTTGCTGATTTGGCAAAGCGTGTCCAACATAAGTTTTTGCTTTGCAAATCCTTCTTCATCATTAATGAAGACCTTTCCGATTGGCGAACCAATGGAAGAAACACCAATTCCTGCTTTTTGCAGTCTTGGCTGAACATTTTCTTTAATTTCATCGACAGTAAAATCACCAATATTCTTCCCATCAATGCCGCGTAACGAAATATATTTCATACCTAAGTTTGATACCACCTCAAGCTGGGTATCAAAATCAGATGAAATTTCATCTGAAAATCCTGAAATCATTAAATCTTGATTCATGTAAACGAATTCCTCCTATATTAAGGGGCTGCCGGTTGTGAGTTTATTTTTTCGATACTTGGAAGGGGTTAACCCTACTTTTTCCTTAAAGTACCGGCTGAAATGGGCGAGACTTTCAAAACCCGAAGAAGACGATACTTCAGCTATACTAAGGTCTGGTTCCATTTCTAATAGGTACTTAACTTGGTTTAATCTGCAGCCCATTACATATTCCATTACAGTAAAACCCGTAACTTCCTTAAAGACATGCGAAACATAATATTTGCTTAAATTAAGTTCAGACGAAATACGATCTAAACTAATTTTCTCCTTAAAGTGGTCTCTTATCCAGGAAGCAATTGCCTCTGCATGTAATTCTTTTTCTGTTTTCTTATTAGTAACCTGCGCTAAGTCCTGCTGGCTCATTTTATAAATACATAAGAGGAGCTGAATCAGTTCAAGCTTCACCTCAGCTTCTAATAGTTCATTCTTTTTTCCCGTACGCTGAAGCTCTTCATCGATTTCCGATAAAAGACCCGAAATCTTTTTCATCTGCCTGTCCACATATTGGCCATTTTCATCATAGCGTGTACGTAGAAGCGGATTATTCAGTTTCTTAAACGGATCTAGCAAATTGGGTAATCCGAGTGTGGATATCAAATCAGACAGCCATGTTGGTGAAAAATGAAGCGCACTTCTTGTATAAGTACTCTCGCTCCCAGGGTTGGCTTTATGCAGGGTCATGCCATCTAAAAGAATAATATCACCGGGCACTAATTCATAGATCCGATTGTTAATTAAATACTTGCAATCACCACCGCCGAAGAAATAAATCTCATACTCGTGATGTGAGTGAAACTGGAAAACATAGGAATGCACTCCCTGCATTCGATAACTTGCATAAATCCATTCATCTAATACTTTTCTTTTATAAGGCAGGTTGAATAAATTTTCCACAGCCCTCACGCCTTCCTTAAGCGTTATTAAGCTTACTTATATTTTACCCCTGCATGATAAAAAAAGCATTCACTGAAACTGCTTTCATTTTTGAAGTTTTTGACTGGTATTGCTTTTAGAATTGTTATTCCAGCAAAAAAAGAGACAAAACCGGCCATTTCCCTGGCAGTTTTGTCTCATATTTAGAAAAGAGGAAATCTTATTCCATCCAATTTGTATGGAATACGCCTTCTTTATCAACGCGTTGATACGTATGTGCACCGAAGTAGTCACGTTGTGCTTGTAAAAGATTTGCAGGTAACGTTTCTGTACGGTAGCTGTCATAATAAGCAATTGCACTTGCAAAGGATGGAACTGGAATTCCACGTTCAATTGCTACCGCAAGAACTTGACGCAATGGCTGTTGATAATTTTCAACGATTTCTTTGAAGTAAGGATCTAATAATAAGTTTCTTAATTCAGGATCGCGATCATATGCGTCTTTAATTTTTTGTAAGAATTGTGCACGAATGATACAACCGCCGCGGAAAATCATCGCGATATCGCCGTAACGAAGATTCCAATCGTATTCTTCAGACGCAGCACGCATTTGCGCAAATCCTTGAGCATAAGAAACAAGTTTGCTCATATATAAAGCTTTACGAACAGCTTCAATTAGTTCTTCTTTGTTGCCATCAAAAGCCTTAACTTCAGGTCCATTAAGAACCTTACTTGCCTTAACACGCTCATCCTTCAAAGCAGAAATAAAGCGGGCAAATACTGATTCTGTGATAATTGGAAGTGGAACACCTAAGTCTAAAGCATTTTGGCTTGTCCATTTTCCTGTTCCCTTTTGACCAGCAGTATCGAGGATTAGGTCAACCATTGGTTTACCTGTTTCTTCATCAACTTTTGTAAAGATATCTGCCGTAATTTCAATTAAATAGCTGTCTAGTTCGCCTTTATTCCATTCAGCAAAAACCTCATGAAGCTCTTTCGCTTCTAATCCAAGAACATTCTTTAGAATAAAATAAGCTTCACAAATTAATTGCATATCACCATATTCAATTCCGTTATGGACCATTTTCACATAATGACCTGCGCCGTTTGGACCAATATACGTACAGCAAGGGTCGCCCTCTACTTTTGCAGAAATGGCTTCTAAGATCGGTTTAACAAGATTATATGCTTCTTCTTTACCGCCTGGCATGATAGAAGGACCTTTTAATGCGCCTTCCTCTCCGCCTGAAACGCCTGTTCCAATGAAATGGAATCCTGCAGTTTCTAATTCTTTATTACGTCTGATTGTATCTTGGAAGAAAGTATTTCCGCCGTCGATCAGGATATCACCTTCTTCAAGAAATGGTTTTAAAGAATCAATCGTAGCGTCTGTTGCAGTACCAGCTTTAACCATTAATAAAATTTTGCGGGGCTTTTCTAATGAATTAACGAATTCTTCTACCGTTTTAGCACCGACAAAGTTTTTTCCTTCTGCCTCATTCTTTAAAAACTCTTCTGTTTTTTCATAAGAACGGTTAAAAACAGCGACAGAATACCCTCTGCTTTCAATATTTAACGCAAGGTTCTTACCCATTACGGCCAAACCTACTACACCGATTTGTTGTTTAGACATTTGATAATCCCTCTTTCTTTTAGTCAAAATTCAGTAACTCACGCCATCCATAATACCGATTAAATGTGAGAACATCAAATAATTCGATAATTTTTTCTACTTCTGATGTAGAGCATAAGATATAGCTCTCAACATTAGCTTGCTCAAAATAAAAACATTTAAATCCTATGTAAGAAAGCAGGTGAGCCCTAAAAAAGGGCCCTCCCTCTGCCTAATTAACGCTCCAAGAAATACTTTTCTGCGTTATTGTAACCAATGTTTCTAACCATTTGTTCGAGGTATTCCCAATCATCTGGCGCTAATCCTCTTTCTACCCAGTCACCTAAAATATTGCAAAGGATACGACGGAAGTATTCATGGCGTGCATAAGATAAGAAGCTGCGAGAATCTGTTAACATTCCAATAAAGTGGCTCAAGAGTCCTACATTCGCAAGATCCTTCATTTGTCTTTCCATTCCATCAATATGGTCATTAAACCACCAGCCGGAACCGAATTGAATCTTACCTGGAACGCCTTCTTCATAGAAGTTACCCATCATTCCAGCAAGTACAGGATTATCCTTAGAATTCAGGTTAAACAATACTGTTCTTGGTAATGCATTCTGCTGTTCTAACGCATCAAGGAATCGGGACAAACCTAGAGCAAAATTAGATTCACCGACAGAATCAAAGCCAGTGTCTGGACCAATTAGCTCTTTCATTCTTGTATTGTTGTTTCTAATTGCACCCATATGAAGCTGCATAACCCATTGTTTTCCGGCATACATTTTTCCAAGCTTCGTTAATAAGAAGCAGCGGTATGCATTGATTTCATTGTCGGAAAGCTGGTCTCCGTTCAATCCCTTATTGAAGATTCTTTCCGCTTCTTCTTGCGGTGTTTCTACATATACTTCTAATTTTTGAATATCATGATCGGATGCTCGGCCGCCATTTTCATGGAAGTAATCAACCCGTTGCTGTAGCGCGTTCAAGAAACCTTCTAACGTGTCAGCTTTAATCCCAGAAACTTGCCCTAATTTTTCAATCCAGGTTGCAAAGGTAGGACGCTCAATAAAAAGAGCTCCATCTGGACGGAAGGTAGGTGCAATGATTGGAGTAAAGGATTCATCATTTTTCAATAATTTATGATATTCCAATGTAGAAATTGGATCATCCGTTGTTCCAATAAACTTCACGTTTGAACGATTAATAAATGCTCTTGCAGTGAAATCACTTGTTTTAAGCTTTTCATTACATTCATCGTAGATTTCTCGTGCTGTAGCTGGGCTCAGCCTTTTTTCAATCCCGAAATACATTTTTAATTCCATGTGCGTCCAATGATAAAGTGGATTTCCAATTAAATTTGGTACAGTTTCAGCCCATGCTGAGAACTTCTCCCAATCACTAGCATCACCGGTTATGTATCTCTCACCAATACCATTCATACGCATAGTACGCCATTTGTAATGGTCGCCGCCCAGCCATAATTGAGTAATATTTTCGTAAGACTTATTTTCCCATACTTCTTGAGGGTCAAGGTGGCAGTGGAAATCAAAAATCGGTAATCCCTCTACTGCATTTTCATATAACCTAACGGCAGTTTCTGTATCTAGCAAGAAGTCTTTGTCTAAAAAGTTTTTCATTTTAAATCCTCCTTCTATTTTAGTATTTCACTGAAAACCCTTACAAATCATAAAAATTAATTTTATCTTTTCTTAATTTGTTTAGTAAACAAATTAATGATATTTTTAACTTATCATGTTTATTTTGTTAAGTCAATTGACATTTTATGAATTAATTAAAAAGTAACAAGACCCTAAGAGAATTACCTGTTATAATATTGATATAGGAAAGCGTTTACTTAGAAATGGGGGAAATAAATGATTACCGGTGATGCGGCATATATAAAAAAAATCAATCGCTCGATTATTCTTAAAGAAATTGTTAAAGAGGGTTTAATATCTAGAGCCGATATATCGAAGGTTACAGCCCTTACCCGAGCGACCATCTCGGCACAGGTAGCTGATTTAATTGATGAAGGTCTTATTATAGAAAAACAACTTGATCACTTTACAGTTGGCAGGAAGCCAATCATGCTTTCCTTAAATTGTGATATCGGGTTTGCGATTGGCATAGACCTTGATTACGATCATATATCTTTTACTGTTTCTGACCTTAAGGGTACTCCGGTCCGCTCTACTAGAACGGAAATCGATACGGACGACTATTCTGAAATAGTAAAAATCCTAATTAATCAAATTGAAGAATATAAAGCAGAATTCGCTGAAAGTCGTTATGGGATTATCGGGATTGTGATTGCCATTCATGGTCTAGTCGGAAAAGATGAAGTGATTCACTATATTCCACGACTAAAATGGAATAATATTCCATTAAAAACAGACCTTGAAAGACAAGTTGGAATCAACGTATACCTCGAAAACAATGCGAATTTGAGTGCATTTGCTGAACGAGTATTTGTTCATCACGAAACAGATAATTTATTGTCCGCCACTCTCTACTCAGGAATCGGACTCGGAATGATGATGAATAATGACTTTTTCCGTGGTCATGATGGCTTTTCCGGTGAGATTGGGCATATGATTGTTGTTCCAAAAGGTAAACCATGCAATTGTGGAAACAAAGGCTGCTGGGAGAAATACTCCTCCGAGTCCAGTATTTTTGAATATCTGTCCAAAAAAAGACAAATAAAGAATTTAACCTATCAACACATCCAAGAATGGCTGGATGAAGGTGATGAAGAAGTTCATGCCTTAATGGAAGAATTTATTTTTTACTTATCTATAGGGTTAAATAATATGATTAATATGTACAACCCAGATGTGCTTGTATTAGATAGTGAGCTCCTGCGGATGTATCCGAATGCACTTGAAAAAATAAAGGAAAATCTTCATTCATCTATTAGTCATTATCGGGAATTATTGATCTCTTCTATTGGAAAAAAATCATGTGAACTTGGTGCCTGCGCTCTTGCTATCAAGCATTTCTTAGGTGTTCCAATGTTAAATTTACCACTTGAGAATCAAGAAAACTGAAACCGTTTTCCACCAAAACCCCTCTCAATTATAATTGAAAGGGGTTTTTCGTAAAGAAGAAAAGTTGTTAAGCCCCAGCTTAACAACCTTTCCTTCTAAATAATTAAGCTTTTCTATTTTTAGCTAAATCAATTGCAAGTTGTTCCGTACGATTTTTGTTTAGTGGGTATAGGAAGACGATTATTAGGAAAACAGCGCCTAGTGTAAGTGCAGGTACTAAAGTTGCAAGTGTATGAATTCCTTGCAGCGTTTCAGCTGATTGTGCTTCGGCACCAGCATGGTAACCAACTGCCGCAATCGCTGCACCCCCGACACCTCCGGCAACAGCTTGACCAATCTTACGTGCCATTGAATAAATTGAATAAACAGTACCATCTTCCCTGAGACCTGTTAAATACTCGTGATAATCGATCACGTCTGTAACAAACGCCCAAACTACAAGGTTAAAAACTCCATAACCAAACATCGCAACTGTTAATACACCGATAAATTGCGTTGCTGTTAAATTCGGAAGGAAATATAGAACTCCGTATACAAGCGCCGCGACTAATAATCCACCGGAAGCCACTTCTTTTTTACCAAATTTCTTAACCAATGGTTGAATAAATGGCATGGCGATAAATACCGCAACCGCTTGAAGAAGCCCCACCATACTCAATGCTTTAGCATTAGCGAAATAGTCCTTAAATAAGTACACGTTTACCGTACCAATTAACATAAAGACAACCATGAATGCCAATGCAGCTACAAGGAACACCATTAACGGTTTGTTTTTCGTAAGCCCCTTCATGGTTTGGCCAAAATTGACCTTTTGTTTATTGGTTTCATCTAAGACAACACGTTCAACAGATAATTTATAACAAGCCAAGTAACAAGCAATCGCAAGACCACCGAAAATTAATGCTGCAATAATGAAGCGAGTCGCATCCGGTTTATTATTCACAAATAAAATAATCGGTCCAACTACGTTAATAATTAAACCTGCTAATTGCCCACCCAAAGTTCTCCAGCTAGATAGTGAGGTACGTTCTACTGGATCAGCTGTGATCACTGAAGCCATCGAGCCATAAGGAATATTAACAGTGGAATATAATGTACCCCACAAAATATATGTGACATATGCATAAGCTAGGTAGAACCCTTGAGACATACCGGGTATCTTTACAAACATCAATATACCCATAATTACTACTGGAAATGACATTCTTAAAATCCAGGGTCTAAATTTGCCTTGTGCAGTTGTTTTTCTAGTATCTATAAAACGTCCCCATGTTACATCAGCAAATGCATCCCAAAGACGAGCGACTGTAAATAATAGTCCGACATGAGCAGGATTAATATGAAAAATATCCGTATAGAAAACCATCAAGAAAGCGGCCGCTAGAGTAAAGAAGAAATCGTTTCCAAAGTCACCAAACAAGTACCCTAATTTATCCTTGAAACCAAATGGACGTACTGTTTTCCCACCTGATTGTGGGGTTTCTTCTTTCTTTTGCAATGCTTGAACCATTTTCTTTCCCTCCCAATAAATAACCTAAAATGTCATTAACACTATTTTGTGTAACCCCTTACTTAAATACTCTTAACAAAAGTCTTAGATCACGTAAACGTTTACTGAATCTATTAATTTGTTTAGTAAACTAACAAATTAATTGCATAATTTAGGATATACCCATTTTTATTATTCGTCAATAATTTTGTTTGCGTTTTCTTGTGTTTACAGTTCCTGATTTTGAAATTTAAAGTTCATTTAGGAACATTAGAAAGATCGTCAGCAACTTCCGGTCTTCGTCCAAGTAACCTCAATCCCCTTTGTAAAAATAGAATATAAAAAAGGAAGCAAACAGTGTTTACTTCCTCTAGCTTCAAATAAAATTTATTTTCTTCTTGCAGCTAAATCAAGCGCAAGCTGCTCCGTACGTTTTTTGTTTAATGGATATAGGAATACAAGCAACAGGAACACAATACCAAGTGTAATGGCAGGCACTAAAGTTGCAAGTGAATGAATTCCTTGCAGAGTTTCGGCTGATTGTGCTTCGACACCTGCAGTGTAACCTACTGCTGCAATCGCTGCACCACCAACACCACCGGCTACTGCTTGACCGACTTTACGAGCCATTGAGTAAATAGAGTAAACGGTTCCGTCTTCACGAAGTCCAGTTAAATACTCATGGTAATCAATAATGTCTGTTACGAAAGCCCAAATGACAAGGTTGAAAATTCCATAACCAAACATACCAACTGTTAAAACTGCGATAAATTGCGTTGCTGTTAAGTTTGGAAGGAAATATAAAACTGTATATATAATTGCTGCAAGTAAGATACCGCCTGAAGCCACTTCTTTTTTACCAAATTTTGAAACTAACGGTTTTACCAGCGGCATACCAACAAATACTGCTACTGATTGAAGAAGACCAACCATACTTAATGCTTTAGCATTTACGAAGAAATCTTTAAATAAATACACGTTTACAGTACCAATTAACATGAAGCAAATCATGAATAATAAAGAAAGAACAAGGAAAATAATAAGTGGCTTGTTTTTACCAAGACCTTTTACAGTTTGACCAAAGTTTGCTTTTGGTTTATTTGTTTCATCCATTACAATACGTTCAACAGATAATTTATAGCATGCCATATAACAAGCGATTGCAAGAATACCGAAAATAATTGCGCCTAAAAGGAATCGATTTGCATCTGCTTTATTGTCAACAAACAAAATCATTGGTCCTACCACATTAATGATTAACCCGGCTAAGTTCCCCCCTAATGTTCTCCAGCTAGATAATGCCGTACGTTCAACAGGATCACCTGTGATGACAGAAGCCATCGAGCCATAAGGAATATTAACAGTAGAATATAATGTTCCCCAAATAATATAGGTTACATATGCATACGCAAGGTAAAATCCATGAGACATACCTGGAATATGAACAAACATTAATATACCAGTAATGACAAGCGGGAATGACATTCTAAAGATCCAAGGTCTGAACTTTCCATTCTTTCCTGCTTTCCTTGTATCGATGAAACGGCCCCATGTAATGTCAGCAAATGCGTCCCATAAACGTGCGATTAGAAATAGACCACCAACAGCAGCTGGATTAAGACCATATACATCCGTGTAATAAACCATAAGGAACGATGCAACTAGAACAAAGAAGAAATCGTTTCCAAAGTCACCAAATAAATAACCTAGTTTATCTTTTATCCCAAAAGGATGAACTGCTTTCCCACCTGATTGTGAGGAATCTACTTTCTTTTGTAATGCTTGAGCCATTGTTAACCCTCCCATAAAATCATTCTAAAATAATAATAATGAATTAAAACCCTTACATAATTTCGAATTGCTATGTTGCTTATTTTGTGTAACTCTTTACTAAAATACACAAAAACAAATATTGTCATCTAGAGATTGGTTGGTGATTGCAATTAATTAGTTTAATAAACTAACAAATTCTGTGTACTTAGAATATACCTTTATTAATTATTCGTCAATAATTTTTGTAAGCGGTTAGCGTGGAAATGTTTTCTGTTTTTGGAAATTGCCGAGGAGACAAATAAGTTTTAAGCAACTTCCGGTTTTAGCCTAATAACCTTTGATCCTCTATAAGCAAAAAAGGGATTTTTAGATAGAAAAAGGCAGCAAACGGTGTTTGCTGCCTTTTTGATAAAATTTAGTTTTATTGTGCTTTTCTTCTAGCTGCTAAATCTATTGCAAGTTGTTCAGTACGTTTTTTGTTTAATGGATACAGGAATACAATCATTAAGAATATAACAGTAAGTATTACTGCTGGTACTAATGTAGCAAGTGCATGAATTCCTTGTAAAGTTTCAGCTGATTGTGTTTCAGCACCTGCAGTGTAACCTACTGCTGCAATCGCTGCACCACCAACACCACCAGCAACTGCCTGTCCAATTTTACGAGCCATTGAGTAGATAGAGTAAACGGTTCCATCTTCACGTAGTCCTGTTAAATACTCATGGTAATCAATGATGTCTGTAACGAAAGCCCAAATCACTAGGTTGAAAATTCCATAACCAAACATACCAACTGTTAAAACTGCGATAAATTGTGTTGCTGTTAAGTTAGGTAAGAAATATAAAACCGCATATACAATTGCTGCAAGTAAGAGACCAGCTGAAGCCACTTCTTTTTTACCATATTTTGAAACTAACGGTTTTATCATTGGCATACCAACAAATACTGCTACTGATTGAAGAAGACCAACCATACTTAATGCTTTAGCGTTTCCAAAGAAATCTTTAAATAAATACACGTTTACAGTACCAATTAACATAAAGCAAACCAAGAACAGTAAAGAAAGAGTAAGGAACACAATGAGTGGTCTGTTTTTACCAAGACCTTTTACCGTTTTGCCAAAGTTCGCTTTTGGTTTATTTGTTTCATCTATTACAATACGTTCAACAGATAATTTATAGCATGCCATATAACAAGCGATTGCAAGAACACCAAAAATGATAGCGCCTAAAAGGAATCGATTTGCATCTGCTTTATTGTCAACAAACAAAATCATTGGTCCAACCACGTTAATGATTAAGCCTGCTAAGTTACCACCCATTGTTCTCCAGCTTGACAAAGCAGTTCGCTCAACAGGATCAGCTGTGATTACAGAAGCCATAGAGCCATAAGGAATATTAACAGTAGAATATAATGTTCCCCAAATAATATAAGTTACATATGCATAAGCAAGGTAAAATCCATCAGACATTCCTGGAATATGAACAAACATTAATACACCAGTAATAACAAGTGGAAATGACATTCTAAAAATCCATGGTCTGAACTTCCCATTCTTTCCTGCTTTCCTTGTATCGATGAAGCGGCCCCATGTAATGTCAGCAACTGCATCCCATAAACGTGCGATTAGGAATAGACCACCGACAGCAGCTGGATTAAGACCATATACATCGGTGTAATAAACCATAAGGAACGCTGCAACTAGAATAAAGAAGAAATCGTTACCAAAATCACCAAATAAATATCCTAACTTATCTCTCATTCCAAATGGACGAACTGCTTTCCCACCTGATTGTGAGGAATCTGCTTTCTTTTGTAATGCTTGAGCCATTGTTAACCCTCCCGTAAAATCTTTCTAAAATAATAAATTAAAACCCTTACATAATTAATAATTCAAATTGTTCCTTTGTCCCTTATTTTGTAACCCTTTACTAAAATACTTATAAATCATTTCATCTCGAGAATGTACAATTAATTTGTTTAATGAACTAACAAATTATCTGTAAACATAGAATATCACCCTCGACATTATTCGTCAACAACTTTTTGTAAACGTTTTTTTAATTATTTTTTTGTCTAATAAAATACGGCATTAATAGATAATTAACAATTCAAAGTTTTCGATGTATGATTAAATGGTGGAAAGAATGGCAGGCTGCAATGCCCCATCATAAATTCACCATTATGTAGTAATGGAAAGGGGAGAATGGAAAAATGCTTCAACGTCCTACGAAAAATGAGTATCCTGTTTATTATGTACCTTATGTAGATCTAGTTCCTGAAGCTGATTTAGTTCAGCTGCTGCAAGAGAATCTCCAAAAGACGATCACACTTTTTGAAGGCATTTCAGAAGAGGTTAGTTTACATCGATATGCTCCAGGAAAGTGGAGTATTAAAGAAGTGTTAGGGCATATTTCCGATACAGAAAGAATTATGAGCTACCGGCTATTACGTGTGGGTCGCGGGGATCAAACACCTCTAGCAGGATTTAATGAAAGCGACTATGTCCAAGCAGCACAAACAAATAACCTGCCATTGAAAACCATCCTGGAAGACTTCAAAGCAGTTAGAAACGCAACCATCACCCTAATTCAGAACCTGCCAGATGAAGCATGGGAAAACAAAGGCAACGCAAATGAAACAGAAATCACCACAAGAGCCATCGCCTACATCCTAGCCGGTCACCAAATGCACCACTGCAAGATTGTGGAAGATAGATATTTATAATTTCATGTAGTTTGGTGCCTGTCACCGTGGTGTGTCACCGCAGTGACACCCCCCGGTGACAGGCACTGCTCGTGGACACTGTCCACCTCAGGTGGACAGTGTATTGTTAACGCACTTAAATCAGAAAAAAAGGTAGAAATCCCAAATATCTTAGGGCTTCTACCTTTTTTTGATCTATAGTAGTATTCCTTGAGTTCTCATCATTCTTATGAGTGACCGTCCCTTCCCCTTTTTGTGGGTTTCGGGCTCTCATCCCTCTTATGAATGACTGCTCTTTTTCATTTTGCAGGTTCCCAGTATAATTATCCCAATCTAGATCGTGTGGCTGCTGGCTGGTATTTTCTCATCGGGCCATTTTCGAGTACTTCTTGTAGATACAGGTTTCCATTGGGACTGGTTTTTCTGAGTAAGTCCATGAGGTATGTAATATCATCAAGTGCCCTATGTGTTTGATGGTTTGTGATTTGGTGCGCTTGTAAAAGGGTTAAGAGTTTACCATTAGGGAAACCATAATTCTTCCATTTGACCCCTCTCATTGTACAGTACCACTTTAAATCATTTACTTCTGGGTACATATGATAAAGAAAGCTTCTGTCAAAAGAGGCATTGTGTGCAAAGACAGTATCAGCACGATGGAAATAGGTCTTAATCTTTCCATCTAAGAAACTCTTCCCTTCTACTAATTCATAGGGAATTCCATGAATTTGGTACGCACGGTCATAGTTTCTTCTAGCAGTACTGGAAAGTGGTTCTCTTAAAAAAGATTCTTCTTCGATAATCTCTTGAATTTCTCCTGTATCGGCTCTATAAGAAAACAATTTCACTGCAAGTTCAATTACTTCATCCGTAGTCGGGCCCAGCCCGGTTGTTTCAACGTCCAAAACTAAGCCAAACTTATCAAGTTTACTCATATATCTTCATTCCTTTTAATCTAAATCTTAATATTACTATCATTATAACATCATTATTCATAAAGAAGACTTGCCAATTTAGCAAGTCACTTGAGATTTGTAGTTTGGGTTAACGGATATCTGCGTTAAAGTGATTATATCTGCGGTAAACCATATATCATGATATCCATTACAGCCGAAAACGACCCCTAGCTATTACGCATCCCCTTAATAAATGCTTTAATGATTACCTCTAAACTCACATTTAAATCCAAATCCATCTTAAATCCACCGCGCTGTTCTAATGCAGAAAAGCCGTGTAGGATGCTCCTCAACCCTCTAACTGCATGTAAAGCATGATCGCCATCTAATTCGTATGCCTGCAATACACGAACAGATAGTTCAACCACCTTAGCACCTGCCTGTTGCACATCTCTATCCTCCATATCAGGTGCCATTAAGGTTGCTTCATATATACCCGGATGTTTCCGGGCGAAATTCACATAGGCTGTACTAACTGCCAGTAATGCCTCATCTCCAGACACGCCAATAGCAGCTGTGGCTAATTTTTCATAAAGACGATTTATTCCATAAATGGCCATTTTTTTTCGTAAGCCTCCAAGACCATCAAAATGGTTATATAACGAAGGAGGCCGAATTCCAAGTTTTTTCGCCAGATTTGCCAATGTAACTTCCTGAATCCCAAAAACATCGGCAATCTCCCCCGCCGCTTCTAGAATTTCATTTATTTCTAATCCTACTTTAGGTCTTGGTGACATTGATCAAAACTCCTTAGTTTAATTTCTTCTCAAGACTGCGAATTGCCTGCTCCATTACTCCAGTTGGATTCTTCACTAGTTCCCCATGTCCCACTGCGAGAAGATCTGGCTTATAGTCAGCTAATTTCCTTGCACTTTCCAACGCAGTTTCTTTACTCCAAGTTCCAAACGCTGGAAAAGGAAACCATGGCTTAACATCCCCAGCAACTGCAATACCACCTCGTGTTTGAAAAGCATCCCCTGCGATCAACGCATGTGTACGGGTATCATAAAAAGACATCGATCCAGGTGTGTGTCCAGGTGTTTCAATGGCTGCTAATGATCCAACAAGATCCCCTTCCTTCAATAGTACATTCGCTCTCGTTTTCAATTTTTTTGGAACTCCGCCTTTTATCGGGGTTTGAGGTTCATGCTGATCTAAGGAAAGGTCACCATTCATAATTCTATTATCCCTAACAGAAATATAAACAGGCACATTTGGCAGCTTCTCTTTTATCCTATCTAGTGCACCAACATGATCCTCATGTGCATGCGTTAATATAATTTTAGTGATTGGCTTTTCAATGATTTCAGCCGCCTTACATATACCGTCCATACTAAAGGGCAGTGCAGCGTCAATCAGGGTTAGTTCTTTCTCTTCCTCCACCAAATAGCAATTAACAGGAAAAAAATTCGGCAAAAATGTGACTTGATATAAATATCCATTCTTGATCACTTTCATTGCGGCCATCCCCCTTAACTAATATCATTAGTTTAATATTAACTAATGATATTAGTTTTGTCAATCCCTTCCGTGTTCGCAATTTGTTCACAACTTTTTTACAGATATGTGAATCAATGAACAATCTACACTGAACTCGAGATTAATTTGATATATTAGCAGTGTAATAAATATTAAAAACGTAATTAACAAGGAGATGGCTTAAAAATGTTTATGAACTTTTTAAGAGAAAATAAAATTGCGGCTGGAATCTTAACAGTCTTACGTTTATATCTTGGTTATGCTTGGTTCACTGCAGGGCTAGGGAAATTACAAAGCGGTGCATTTGACGCTTCTGGCTTCCTGAAGAATGCTGTAGCAAATCCAGTTAAAGGTCCAGATGGCAACATGGTTTACGGCTGGTATGTAAACTTTCTAGAAAGCTTTGCGTTACCGAACATTGATGTCTTCAACTTAATCGTTCCTTGGGGCGAAACATTAATTGGTTTAGGCCTTATGCTTGGATGTTTAACAACAGCTGCAATGTTCTTTGGATTGGTAATGAACTTCTCTTTCTTCTTAGCAGGCACAGTATCTCATAACCCAACGGATATATTCTTAGGATTTATAATCTTAACTGCAGGATTTAATGCTGGTCGTATCGGTCTTGATCACTGGGTCGTTCCATTTCTTCGTAAGACAATGAGAGCAAACGGTTTGAAAGAAAAAGTAAAATCAGCTGCCTAAAAAAGGTTGTTCAAAAGTTTGACAAAACTTTTCTAACAAAATGTGAACTTATCACTACACTCATGTAGTTAACTTAAAAAATCTTTTATAGTGTAACTATCAAATACAAATTAATTAATTTTGAAGGGCGGAATGCTTTATGTTTAATAACTTCTTAAGAGAAAATAAAATTGCAACTGGTATTTTAACAATCTTACGTTTATATCTAGGATATGCTTGGTTCACTGCAGGACTAGGAAAATTACAAAGCGGTGCCTTCGATGCTTCTGGCTTCTTAAAAGGAGCAATCGCTAATCCAGTAAAAGGCCCTGATGGCAGCGTGGTCTACGGCTGGTATGTTAATTTCTTAGAAAGCTTTGCGTTACCAAACATCGATGTGTTCAACTTCATCGTTCCTTGGGGCGAAACATTAATCGGTTTAGGTCTTATGCTTGGATGTTTAACAACAGCTGCAATGTTTTTTGGTCTTGTAATGAACTTCAGTTTCTTCTTAGCAGGAACAGTATCACATAACCCAACTGATATCTTCTTAGGATTCATCATCTTAACAGCAGGTTACAACGCTGGTCGCATTGGTCTTGACCGCTGGGTGGTACCATTCATCCGTAAAACTGCTCTTAAAGGTAAAGAAACAGCAAAACAACATGCATAAATAAAAAAGCGCAAGCGCCCTCGGACCAAGCCAAAGTGCAGCTTGGTCCTGCGATGATTATTCGAAGGAGCTTTCCTTAGTGTTCAGCGGCGTATGGCCTCCTCGTAAAAGCTAACGCTTTTCCTTCGTGCGAAGCCTATGCTGCCGAAGAGTTCCTTGTGGAGCGCTCCAACTGAGATAAAGGAAACACGAAGAGCCAAGCCGCTACTTGAATTACTTCATTGCAGCTTTGCGACGAGCTGAACAACCGCTACTCTGAATTTGCTATTGCGCAGGAGCAGATTGGGCGCATTCGTGCTTGACTTATCGTAGGTAGGTAAAAATCCTAAAGGGATTTTTACTCGCGGAGAGCGAAGGACACTAGCCGCTAGGGCGCTGGAGCTGGACAGTAAAAATGCCTCAGTCACAATGTGATTGAGGCATTTTTATTTAATAACTATTGTCTTCACCGTGTTCAAATCCTACGCGATCTTGATACCAATTTGTAATTTGAGTGAGTATAGCAAATACAAAAAAGAAATTCATAGCCCATACGTTAATGAAAGGTGCTAAGCCTCCGAACTCAATTCCATGATACCCTTTAATTTTCATTACAATCATAGATTCAATGAAAATTAGAATAAAACCTACAACACCCGCAACAGCCATTCGAATCATTTCTGTTCCCCTCCATACCAGCTCTTATATTTTATTTTATCTCCAAATTAGAAAAATATATTTTTGACAATTTTGTGAACGTTTATATATCTATTATAGGGCAAATTTTACAGGAAAAACAACATTAAACATTTATTTTCTTAGATTTTATTTTGGTGAATATAGATTGGATTGTTTTAGGAAACAAATAGTACTATTAGGAGGTTTTGTGAATGAAAGAACACATCTTAGAAGTACTAAACCAAATCGAAATTGAATATGAAGTTAAAATCCTTTATGCATGTGAATCGGGAAGCCGTTCCTGGGGATTTCCGTCGATGGGCAGCGACTTTGATGTTCGATTTATTTATATTCATAAGAGGGATTGGTACCTCTCGATTGATCAAAGGCGTGATGTGCTGGAGGTTCCAAAGCATGATAGGCTTACAATTTCAGTGGACAATCTCCTCGACCTAAATGGCTGGGAACTTACCAAAGCCTTGCGGTTATTTCGCAAATCCAATCCGCCTCTTTTGGAATGGCTCCATTCAAATATTATTTATTATAAGCAGTACTCTGCCATACAAAAAATCCAAGGGTTGGAGAACCACATTTTTTCTCCTGTTTCTTGCATTCACCACTATTTAAAAATGGCAAAAGGTAATTATCGTGATTATTTGAATCGGGACGAAGTCAAAATTAAAAGATACTTCAATATATTCCGCCCGCTTTTGGCAGCTAAATGGATTGAAAAGCACAAGGAATTTCCACCTGTTTCATTTACTGTGCTAGTGGAAGAAATCCTTCCAAACGGCGAGATTAGAAAGATAATTGACGCTGCTATTAAGCAGAAAATAGCGGGGAATGACCTTGACCTTACTCCCCAGCCTGCGATTATGAATCCATTCTTGGAAAATGAAATGGAGCATCTAGAGAAATATGTAACGGAATTAACAGTCAATCAACCCGATCCTACCGAACTCTTAAATCAGGTATTTCGTGAAACCCTCATTGAAGTTTGGGAATAAAAAAATTTTTTCGCTTTTCCTCCACTTCGAATTTTTCTTCCCTGAAAGCTTGAAAATCACATTGAAAACGAATATTATATAAAAGTTGTCAAAAAATGTTCGTGTTTTGGAGGAACCACTATGTTTAAGCTAAAAGAAAATCAAACAAACACAAAAACGGAACTACTCGCAGGTATTACCACCTTCTTCACAATGGTTTACATTGTTGTTGTGAATCCAGTCATTCTTGCCGATGCTGGTGTCCCCTTTGAACAGGTCTTCACTGCCACCATCATTTCCGCAGTTGTCGGGACACTCTGGATGGCATTATTTGCAAATTATCCTATCGCCATCGCACCGGGAATGGGACTAAACGCATACTTTGCCTATTCCGTTGTCGGCGGTCAACAAAATATTACCTATGAAACAGCCTTCGCGGCAGTTTTTATAGCGGGGATTATTTTTGTCATCTTGTCCTTAACACCTTTTAGAGAAAAATTAATAGATGCAATACCAGAAAACCTTAAGCATGGGATATCAGCGGGAATTGGATTATTTATTGCTTTTATTGGATTAAGACTTACACATATTATTACTGCTCATCCTACTAATTTGGTAGGATTAGGGGACCTGCGCTCGCCATCTGCCTCGCTTGCGGTAGCAGGATTAGCAATTACGCTAATTCTTCTGGCACTCCGAATCAATGGAGCATTATTTATTGGAATGATCATTACCGGCTTAATTGCCCTTTTTACCAACCAGCTTTCCTTTGATCAAGGTTTTGTATCCTTACCTTCTCTCCCCGATGGATTAATGGTAAGCAATCCCATTACGGCTTTGTCAGATGTGATTCAGAATAGTCTCTATGCAGTCGTCTTTTCATTCATTCTCGTAACCATCTTTGATACCACTGGAACCATGATTGGTGTTGCCAATCAAGCGGGTTTGATGAAAAATGGAAAATTGCCGCGTGCCCGCCATGCACTGCTTTCCGACTCTGTTGCAACATCCATTGGTGCCGTTTTTGGTACAAGTCCAACAACTGCTTATATTGAATCTACTTCAGGAGTTGCGGCTGGCGGCCGGACAGGATTAACATCCCTTACTGTAGCAGCTTTGTTTATGTTATCGGCGTTTTTCGGACCTCTTGTCAGCGCAGTTTCAGGTATTTCTGCCATTACCGCTCCTGCCCTTATCATTGTCGGCAGTATGATGATGGGCAGCATTGCAAAGATCAAATGGAACGAAATAGATGAAGCTTTTCCAGCATTCCTTGTGATTCTGAGCATGCCGTTAACATCCAGCATTGCCACTGGAATTGCACTTGGTTTCATCAGCTATCCGCTTCTAAAAATAGTAAAAGGCAAATGGCGTGAGGTACACCCGCTTTTATATGTTTTCGCCGTACTATTCTTTTATCAACTTGCATTCTTACCGCATTAAAAAATGGAGTCCCAACAAGAAGTTGGGCTCCATTTTTCTTAAACTTTGTTGCTTTTTAACAATTTCCACGAAAACAGCCTTTTTAAAACTTATTTGGGAACTGCTTGATAATTCCGTTTGTTAGGAAATCTGCCAAATGCATTAGATGTTCTTGATTTTTGTCTAAGGCCGTGATATTCGCATTCCAATCCTTATGAAGCTTGGCAACTACACCAGCTGTGACCAGTTTTAGATGGATATACATCATGTCATTTAGTTCATTTTTATTGTAATTTGGATTTGCAGCAGTTAAAAAGTTTGTAATATCATCTGCATTTTTATACCAATCCGTATTGTATTTTTTTAAGTCAGCCTGATTCCCGCTTTTCGCTGCATCTACAACCTTGCCGGCAATCAAAATATGCTCTCTTAACAATTGTGCAAGCTTGTTACCTGCTT
Source organism: Neobacillus vireti (assembly GCF_036962345.1). Taxonomy (GTDB): domain Bacteria; phylum Bacillota; class Bacilli; order Bacillales; family Cytobacillaceae; genus Neobacillus; species Neobacillus vireti_A. The sequence continues at coordinate 80,711 of NZ_JBALNB010000015.1, read as the reverse complement.
CCTCTCCGTAATAGGGCTTTATTGCATTCCCAAGATCGTCCTGGTTTTTCAAAAATCTTTCCAGCACCGTTTTTTGGTCCTCTAGCCCTTCAATTGAACTTACGATATACTTTTCAGTCCAAAAGGCTTGTTCATTCCATAGATGCCTCAAATCAACCCTAAGTTGGACAGTTTTCTGACTTAGCGGCCGTTCTGCGGTTACCTGCTCCGCCTGTCTGGTCTCTTCCGCACTCATGGATGCAGGGAAGATTAATACAAATGAAAGGAACAAAAACATAAATTTGGACAAATGCTTGTTCAAAAAATCATCTCCTTTAATAAATCGAATCTGGCAAACTTATTATTCGATTTTTTGTCCAATTTCACTCTACTAAAAATAATTTTTTCATCTTCATAATTTCCACATAAGTTCTCTATAACTTCTTCAAAAGTTTATCTTATTATAAAGATAACTTATTTGAGACTTAGGTTTTAGGAACCTTATTCTTAAAAACTTCCCATAATTTTGCCTGGTACTTCTAGTACCAGGCACTTTTTTTGTGTTATTTATAAATCTTTCCCTAATTCGTTTCTTTGTTTTTCCATACGTACAAAGTAATGGTAAACTATCAATGAAACTACTTTTGAGGGGAAGATTTTTTTGTTTTCAAATTACCAGTTGCAATCCATTTCAAAGAAGTTACTCATATATATTGTCATTACCCTAATCCCTTCGCTGGTAATTAGTTACTATTTTGCCCAGCACGAAGTAAAAGTTGTTGAGACTTCAACTAAAAATAAAGCCCAGAAATATGCAAATGTTCATGCGATGAATCTTGAAAAATTTATAGGCGAAACCGTCGGCAGGCTAGAAATGCTTGCTTCCTCCATTAAAACTCAACATAGCAATCTATTTAATATTGAAACAATCCTTAAGGAAACTCAAGCAAAGGATTTACGTTTTTCTGGGTTCTATTTTGCCAGTTCAACAGGTAATTTGCTCATAAGTACAAACCCTACTTCCTCATTAGTCAATGTTGGTGATCGAGACTATTTCCATCAAGCGATTAGAACAGAGCAAACCAGTATATCAGAACCCCATATTGGACGGGTCACAGGGCGATATGTCATAACTATCGCTACGCCAATAGTAGACCATGGTAATATAAAAAGTGTTCTTTTGGCCAGTTTGCGAATTGATGAATTTGAAAAGTCGATGATAGGGTTAATCAACGATGAACAAATCATTGTTGCTGATCAAAAAGAAGAGACCTTAATTCAGGCAGGTAAAAAGCTGCCTTTAGAAAATACCGTGAAATCAAGTATACACATGACCCAAGTTCCTTGGACCATTACGGCCATGGTTGTTCCTGAAAGTAAACATATATTTAGGAATACCTATTTCCAATACTTTTTTATTTTTCTTATACTAACAAATATTCTTTATTTGCTAGCTCAATATTTACATTTAAGAAAAAAGGTAGAACAAGAAAAGAAACAAACAGAATTGCAAAAGCTTGAGTTGATAGGAAATCTTGCAGCAAGTACTGCTCATGAAATTAAGAATCCCCTAACAGGAATAAAAGGGTTGGTTACACTGTTAAGTGAGGAACATTCTGATACAAAATCGCAGTATTACTTCCAGGTGATCCAGCAGGAAATCGACCGGATTAATGCAATTGTAAGTGAACTGCTTGTTCTTGGAAAACCTACAGCCTATAAATTAAACACCTTTGATGTAAACACGATCGTGAAAGAAATCGAGCCAATTATCCTTTCAGAAGCCAATTTCATGAATGTAGAGCTTATGATTCATTATGGTGATGTTGATTTGCCGATTTCTTGCGTGAAGGACAATCTGAAGCAAGTACTTCTTAATCTAGCAAAAAACGCCCTTCAAGCCATGCCGAATGGGGGAAAATTGACTATTATTCTCAAAAAAAACGCTGAATCTTGTCTGATTCATGTAGCAGATACCGGAGTCGGAATGGGAAAGGAACAGTTAAAAAAAGCATTTACTCCGTTCTATTCAATGAAAAAAGAGGGTTCAGGTCTTGGATTAACCATATGTAAACGAATAATTGAGACGTTTGGCGGGAAAATTTTTATTAAAAGCAGTCTAAACGCCGGGACACAAGTAGAGATTACCCTCCCGCTATCTTACGAATGAAATCCTCCGCCCCATCCGATGATAAAAAGGGTTATTGCCAGTGCACTAACCCTTTTTATCTAATATAACAAACTTGATTTCTACCACAATACTTGCAATGATATAGCCCTTTATCCGCACGATTCAATAAAGAATCAATGCCATCCCCTGCTTTGGAATCTGTGACCCCGAAGCTAGCAGTAAGATGTCCAGCCCCTTTGAAAGAATGGTTTGCAACAACCTTTCTGAGCCTTTTGGCAAGCTTTACCGTTTCTTCTCCAGTTGAAGGAGAGATGATAATAAACTCCTCCCCTCCCCAACGACCAAAAAGCTCTCGATTGGAAAGGCTGCCTTGGATGAGTTATGCTAACTCTACTAGGACTTCATCACCAATTTTGTGCCCTTAGTTATCATTTACTTCCTTAAAGTGGTCAATATCAAAAAAAATGACTGAAAATACCTCATGCTTTTCTGCGGATAGCTTTAGTTTCTTTTCAAGCCATTCATCAATCTGCAGCCGATTCGCGATTCTCGTTAATGAATCATAATAGGCATGCTTTCTAAACATTTCTAGATCTGCATAGGTCTTAAACACATGTTGAGCATAATAGAGAACAATAATGTATACGAGATTGGCAAAGTAATATTGCCCTAAAGAATCAATCGATTCTGATGTTAGATGGTTTAAATACATGCTTCCCATTGCAAAAGTTGTTAGAAATATAACAATTGAAAAGTAGAGTCCCCGCTTAGTCCCCAGCGTTAAGAAAAAGAACAAAGTAATAATCGGCATCCAAATGATAAAATCACCCAGAGAACCTCCGTCAACAACCATATAGTTGCGTACTGTGTCAAAAAAGGTCGTAACATGATAAAAACTGACTAAAGCTAAATTGGAGTATTCTGTGAACTGAATAAAAAATCGCTTATATAGTAAAATCCAACTGATAGAAAACCAAATAGTGAGGGTATTATTAATCGATAAATTAAATGTACTTGCGGCATGAATATTTTGTAAAAGTGTATTAGAGATGAGAGAAATAATAATACATGGCACAACCCAAAGATAAATGCGGATCTTAAGCTCATTTAATGATTCAAACCTTTTTACCATCTGTATTTTTCATCTCCCAACTAATCTAAATCGATTAGTCCTGCCTGCTGTATGAAGCTGTCTGAAATAATCACAGCTGTGACCATAGCTCCTATCTTTATATGCCTTTACGAAAAAAGCAGCGGCCAAAATAGGACACTACTTCTTTAGACTATTATATCAAACATAGTGTAAGTAAAACTATAGAGTATGAATGGTTAAAAGTGTTAATTTATGAACCACAATTACGGCGTTTTTTATGGCTGCAGGTAAACGCTGTTTTGAGTTTCATGAATCTAAACATGGTATTGGCGTGCCGGCCTTTTTGGGTTCGAGGATTTCTTTTGGGGTATAGGCAATCCATAAATCGCTTATCACAGTAACAAGGGGAAAAACCACTTTCTAGACAGCGGTCATGTTTATAACAACAGGAATCCACATCATTTATCGGAGCTCCTGGTCCGCTGCATCCTGGCCCGCACCATTTGTATCCTGGAAAAACACAGAAAGAAGGACGGTTTTTACGACATCTCATATTTACTCATCTCCTTTATATAAGGCTCTTTTCTTATACTGTGTTGCCTCTTTGGAACAAAATGTTAATGATTGTGCTAAGTTTCAGCAGGATTATAGAATCAATTTATAAAAAAAGAGCCTGCAAACTAGATTCTAAAGTGCGAAATAACTATTTCCACGTTAAAATCGGCTTTAAGATTTTAACAACAATCATTACGAAAACAGCCTTTATATAAAATATGAAGGATTGAGCCAAACGGAAACAGCTTGTACATAAAAAAGAGGAAATTATTTCTATAACAGGTTTCGTCACCTATCGCAAACATTAAATGAAGGAAGAATTTTAGTATAGTGGATAACCTTAATGGTTTATCTCTTTTTTTGTCTAAAAATCATTATGATTCATTCCTTCTATCAGTCGACCTAAAAGGGAGTGAGATCATTTCCATCAATCGTATAAATTGGAATAATTCATCTTATGTTTAAACATACTTAGATTAACAAATGTTATTGGAGGAACAAAGAATTGAAGGTTAAAGAACCGTTAAGTTCATCAGAAATAGGAACACTCTGGCTTACATATCAAGAAAAAACAATGATACTAAGAATTTTAGAATACTTTTTAGAAAAATCGGATGACCAAGAAGCAAAAAATATTATGGGTATGTTGTGGCAGGAATTGGATTATTACGTGGAATTGATTCAAGGGATTTTTGAAAGTGAAGGAGTTGTTATTCCAACAGGATTCAAAAAAGAAGATGTAAATTTAGGTGCCCCAAACTTATTCGATAATGGATTCGACATTATGTTTCTTCGAATATTAAAAGAAGTAAGTATGGGTATGTACTCAATTAATATGAATATGGCATATAGAATAGATGTAATGACGATTTATGAAGGCTTAACCACTGTAACCCACAAGGTTTTTAAATTGGCTAACGTGTATTTACTAAAAAAAGGGATTTTAACTCGTCCACCTATAATAACACCGCCTAAAAGAACTGAATTTATTGAAGGTAAAAATTACATGAAAGGATTTAAACTATTTAATGAAAAAAGAGCATTAAATGCTATTGAGTTAGGTTTTCTTCATCATGGAATTGAATCGAATAATATCGGGATGCAGCTTATTACTGGATTTGCGCAATGTGCAAAGAACAAAGAGGTTAGACAATATTTTGAAAAGGGAAAAGAACTTTCAAAAAAGCATATAAAAACATTTCAGGAAATTCTTTTAGATAACGATACACAGGTTTCAGCTACCACTGGGAGTACGGTAACGACTTCAACAGTTGCCCCATTTTCTGACAAACTTATGATATATTGCGTCGACCTACTAAATGGATTTAGCATTGTTGGGGGAAGTTTCGGAACATTCTTTACTTTGAGAAATGATATATCCTTAAAAACAGCGTTACTAGCAAAAGATGTCTATTTTTACGGTCAAGAAGGTCTTGAGATTATGTTTAAAAACGGATGGTATGAAGAACCACCGCAAACAGAAGATAGAGGTCAATTAATAAATAGAAATGAATAATAAAAAATGTCTTTGAACAGATACTAACATTAGTGTTAAATTAACACTAAATTTCAATGTGGAGGAAAAACTTTGAATCTACTTCTTAGCTTATTATCAGCCTTAATTACTTTGTTAGTTAAAGCTACATTCTTTTTTGACAAGATGGATGCTAAATTAAAGTCCTTGTTAAGAAAGCAAATTTTAACATAAGCATTGGGTATTTCATAAAGTATCATCTACATTCACATTGATATAAAAAAAGGCAAGCAAATTATTTTGCTTGCCTTTTTTATATGAACCCTTATAATCCATCATCCTAAGCCATCATCCTGAAAAGCCTATCTACTTCTTTTTGCAATTCTTTTAATAAATCAAAGCTGGATTTGGTGCCTAAGCTTTCTACGATATTTGAGTAGTACCACTTTTGCTGTTCCTTTCCTGCATTAAACCTCCTCCAAACTGCCTCACCCACTTCCTCATAATCGCTTATGATAGAACGGATATTATGAAGTTTATCTGCACAAACCACAGCCCGAACTTCGTCAGAAGCCGTTTTTAAGTATTCAATGGTGTGCTCCTTTCTCTCCTTCCATGGCAGCGTCTTATCAGGTTCCGAACAACCTTCAACGATTCTTGCTATTTTAAGTCCGAATTCCTTCTCGATTTCTTCCAGTGCAAGCTGCGTATCTTCAACTGTGTCATGAAGGATTCCTGCCGCAATTATTTCCTCTCTATACCCTGCTTTTAACAACATCATTCCAACAGATACTGGGTGTGTGATATAGGGAATATCCGTGTTTTTCCGATATTGTCCTTCATGGCATTTGCTTGCTGTTTGCAGTGCTTTTTCGATGACATTCATCTTTTTATCCCTCCATATTACTAATCTCGTCTTAGTTCTATTTTTCCTTATTTCTACAAAAATCAACATAATTCCTTGCTAGATAGAACATTTATTGACAAAGTTTGTGTTATGGTCCAATCACATAATTTTGTACAAGTATATTTTATAGTACGAATGTGAAAGGAGGGATATGGAATGTGCAATTGTGGAAGACGCCGTGATGATGATGTCGCAGGTGTTAGTGATCGCAACAGAAGACGCCGTAATAATCGCAGAGATGACAGAAGAGTTGTGATCAATGCAGAAGAAGTTATTATCCGTGCTGATAGAGTTAACATTGTTGACGAGAATGATAGAAGAAGAGATGACAGAAGGGGATTCTGGTCTTAATTGATTCTTTAAAGGGATAATTTCAATTCCCACAGGCTGGTGAGATAAATAGGTCTCGCCAGCTTGTTTTTTGTTTCAAAAAAATACAAAAAATGGTAAAATTAAAATAAAAAATTACGAGAATAGAAGGTAAAATAAATGCTAGAGAAATTTAATGTTTATATGTCATCCCTTAAACAAGAAAGAATGATACGCGTATACTTCCCTGATAGTTACAAAGAGTCCAATAAACGCTACCCTGTTCTTTATATGCATGATGGACAAAATGTTTTTGAAGATGAAGGTGCTATTAAAGGGGTTTCTTTAGGGTTAAAGGATTATTTAGATAAAAAAAATCTAGAAATAATCGTGGTCGCCATTGATTTAAATCCCGAAGGTGAAGAACGTTTTAACGAATACTGCCCATGGGTGACGGGTGCAATCGCAGAGAAAATGATTGGACATCCAAGTTCCGTCGGAGGGAAAGGTGAGCAATACTTAGACTTTATTGTAAACGAACTGAAGCCATTGATAGACCGTAAATACCGAACGCTAGAAAATCAGACTTCAATGGCCGGAATTTCACTAGGAGGACTTATCTCTACATATGCAGCTTGCCGCTATCCTCGTATTTTCAAGCGGATTGCTGCGATCTCACCAGGTTATTATCGGAACCAAGAGGAACTTGAGAAATTTGTAAAGAACTCCGACTTATCAGGGGTAGAGAAGTTTTATATGGATTTTGGTACCCATGAAATCGCTGATGATAAGGAACGGAACAAAGAGTTCACAGAAATGATTCAAACCATTTATGAAATCTTGGACAGTAAAATAGCAGATACCCTCTATCAAACAATTGAAAATGGCGAGCACAACTATACTTCATTTAGAAAGAGGATTCCTCATGTGTTAGCCTATCTTTTTTCGGATCACTGTTAAAAAATGAATCCAAAAACCTTATAACTTTGAAAATATTTAGGGGGAGTAATATTGTTTTCCTTTAGAGTAGAAAAAGAAATATCAATCGAATTATTACAGCAGCACCATAAGGAAGAGTTATATGAACTCATTCATACAAACCGTGAACATCTAAGAAAATGGTTATTATGGGTTGATAAAAGAAAATCATCAGAAGACTTTGAACCGATAATCCCTATCTGGATAAGAAATTACGCAGATAACAACGGTTTCGATGCGGGTATTCGATATAATGATAAATTAGTTGGTATGGTAGGGCTTCATTATATTGATTGGAAAAATCGTTCAACGAGTATAGGTTATTTTCTTTCTGAAGAAGCTCAAGGTAAAGGGATCATCACAAGGTCTGTGTCGGCATTGCTGAGCTATCTCTTCGGTACGATGAATATGAATCGAGTGGAAATCCAATGTGCTGTAAATAATCATAAGAGTATTTCTATTCCAGAACGGCTTGGTTTTGTCAAAGAAGGTATCAAAAGGGAAGGGCAATGGCTATATGACCATTATGAAGACTTGGTTACTTACAGCTTATTATCAAAGGATTGGAATGATATAAAAAAAGCTCGCCAATTTTGACGGCTTTTTTATATCTATTTGAAATGTTTTTTCTGATTTTATCCACATTACCAAACTACCTAAAATAATCGACTCCTATTAAAATGGTTTCAAAATCATCAAGGCAATAATGATAATAAAAATTACGTTTGCTAGGTATTCATAACGGAACAAAATTTTTGATAATCGGAAATACTCATCTGGAATTTCCTCACCCTTATGTGCTGCTAACAATTCCTTTACCGGTTTGGACCTTGGTGATAATAAAAGTGGACCGCTCGCAAGCGCTGCTAAAAAAAGGATTAAACTAGTAACATACCAACCCATCCGAAATAGGCTCGGATTCATAAAGCCCATGATTAATCCTGTTACGAGCAGGAGTGTGCCGCCTACCATAACAAAGATATGCAGTTTATGTCTAAGGGCGTAGGAATGTCTTAATTCTGTCATTGTTTTTCCGGATTTTACAACAGTTGTTAAGATAAAACCTGGTCCCATTCCTAAAATCGCAGAGAAAATATGTATAACTACAATTATTTTATAAAAAGTAATCATTTTTACGATCAACCCCCTTCTTCTAGACATCACTATTTTAACATAATGGTGGTTAAAACGGTTTTAATGTACTTAATCTGTCATAAAACTTCCTTTTTTTTAGTGATATAATAAAGAGAAACCTGGTCGAAGGGGGTAACTTACTTGAAAAAAATCGTTAAATTTGTTTATATCATCATCGGATTTATATCCCTGGGTTTAGGGGTTGTGGGACTTGTACTGCCTGTTTTGCCGACAACTCCCTTATTGCTATTAGCATCCTACTGCTTTGTAAAAGGATCAAAACGATTTGAAGTCTGGTTTAAAGGGACAAAACTTTATAAACGCCATTTGGAGACCTTCGTAAAAGAAAAAGCAATGACGTTAAAACAGAAGCTGACGATTCTGTTATTTGCAGATGCGATGATTGCCATTCCCTTCTTCATCCTTGATAGCTTGATCGTCAAAGTGTTGCTCGTACTAATCGTATTTTATAAATATTATTATTTTATTTATAAAATAAAAACGATACGTGAAGCTCCTGCTACTAGCCATTAAAAAACACTTGTCATACAATCATGACAAGTGTTTTTGGTTCAATAAAATGGAACGCCAATACCTCAATGATAAGTAGTTTTCTCCCTCTGCATTCCCATATCCATGTTGTTCATTTTGAAAAATAAATCCTCTTGCTTCATAAAAAGGAATCCCCTTGTTGTTCCCTTTTTGGACGGAAACCCATTGCTCTCTTGCATGAAATTCATCTTTCTGTTGTTTCGTAATAGCTTCTAACAGCCTGGATCCAATTCCTTCATTACGCCGGTTAGGATTCAGATACAACACAAAAACTTCACCTGCAGAATCGCTAATCATCCCGCCGCCGCCGGCACCAATTACCTCGCTATTTTCGACCGCTGCAAAGTAACCTCCCCAATGTCTGCTAGTGTTTGATACCTCATTTAGTATTCTTTCTATGTTGTAAAACTCTTTAATGATTCTCTCAATATATTCTCGAGAATGTGTTTCACTGTATGTGGCTCGATATCCATCACTACAAACTTTAGCTATTCCTTGTACATGCTCTGGATTTGCTTTACAAATTTTGATCATAAATATACTCTACTTATTAAAAGTGAGCCGGTAGGCTTTAACAATGATTCCATCATTAGCAGGCTCGAAATCATATTGTGGCAATCGCTCAAAACCTAACCGTTCATATAAACTCATCGCACTTTTCATAAAATCCGCTGTATGAAGACCAATTTCCTTATGCCCTTTCTCCTTAGCACGGTTGATACACTCTGAAACCAAGGCAGCCGCTACCCCTTTGCCTCGTACTTCTGGTGAAACCGCGAGCATTCGGATTTCAGGATAGTCCAACTCCTCAACATACCCCTCATAGGCATCGGTTTTTGCCGGAAACAATGCTACACTGCCTACAATCTTACCAGCCTCCTCCGCGACGAGCAGTTCAACTCCTGACTGTATATCTGCAATGGAGGAGATTCCTTGCTTCAGAACCTGCCAATGACCTTCCGGGATTTTTACTGCATGCTCCTGATAAGCGTTGACCCTCTGCTCTCGAATGAAAGCTAATTCACTTTCTACAGCTTCACGAATAATCAAATTTTCCTTAATAAGAAACTTTTCTTCCTTATTACTAAGTGCTTGACGGTTATGCTGGGATAGGAGTCCAGATAGATCCGGCCCCTTTGGCAGAATGCTATTATGCCCCTTTTGGTCATTACTTGCGATATGGTTTGATAAATGATAATGCCTTTTAATGGCGTCGAAATCAGTTGCATCACCAAAACCTGGCGTTTGATATAAATCTCGCAAATAACCCCATAGGTTTGGAAAGTCAATAATCCGATTTCGATTTGTTTTAAAAGCAGAGTAATACGCCGCATCGAAACGAACCAACGTAGCATAAAGACGAACATCGGAGTCAGTAATATAATCTCCAAATAAGAAACGCTGTTTCGATAAACGTTCCTCTAATTCATCTAACCTGGCAAACAAGGTATCATATGCGAATTCATAGGCTTCCTGCGTTTGCGCAAAGCCGCATTTATAGACCCCATTGTTCACATCATGGAAGATGACATCATTCAGGGCATCTATCTCTTTCCGTAGAGATTCAGGATACAAATTCGGTGCATTTTCCTTATGGAATGGTGCCCAAACTGTTTCTAGATAGTTTGTTAGTTTGAAATAATCATTGTTCACAACCTTATTTTCCTTCACATCTACCATGACAGGAACAGTGGGTCTGCCTGAATAATCAGGATCGGTATTCTTATATATTTCACTCATATAGCGGATTCCTAAGACAGGGTCTACATTATTTTCATCCAATGAGAATTCCCAATCTACATGGTGCAGCTTTGGACGCATGGGACTTGCAGTACCTAAACTGATTACCTCCTCTAAACCTAGCAATCTTCTAACAATTACCGAGCGGTGCGCCCATGGGCAGACTGCAGACCATAAAAGACGATATCGTCCTGCTTCAACTGGAAGGTCACCATCCTCGAATCCAAACGGAGTATTAAATCTATTTTTTTGGCGATTAAACGAACCATCAGCTTTGATTTCAGCCGCAACGCTTCCTTGCCCATTTTTTGTCATTATACTTACACCCCTATTTTATGTTCTTTTTAAATGCAGCACCATATGTTCATCGTCCAAATAGACACCATTTAGTTTCATAGCTTTTTCTTCAAGTCCATATACTTTAAAGTCCAAACTCAAATATAGCTTTTTTGCAGCCTCATTCGTTGCAACCACCGATAAATTAATTTTCTCAATTACTTCAATTGATTTTGCTTTATTTATCGCTTCTGTAAGCAATGCTTTGCCTACACCTATTCCCTGCTTCTTTGGTGTGACGTACATCGCATAAATGTTTGCTCTATGCCGGATTTTTTCCGCTTTTTCTTGTAAGAGTGTTACAACACCAATTAGCTTGTCACCTTCGAAAGCCCCAAACGTATAATTTCCTTCATCTGCGAAGTTCCCTGCAACTTGCGTGACCGGATTCTCTCTTTTAATGGCATCCTCATAACTAGTCAAAAACGCCTCCGGGGCTTGCTTCAAGGCCTCTAGCCTTAGATCCCAGTATTTTTTTGCATCCAATGAGGTTAGTTGTCTAATTTCCATAGGACACCCTCCCTTTCCACTTAAATGGTATATCTACTATATTACTAAAATTTCAAATAGATAGATAATAAATTCAACGTCCTTTCATGGTGACCACTTCTCCCCATACAAAAATATGCCACAGTAACAAGTCCTGTGGCAGTGACAAATTTATTCTTATTTTTTTAAATAGAGGTTTGGCTCTACTCAGAATCCTTTTACGTATCCAATTGATCATCATTTCCTGCGAGGTCATTCCTATTTTTTCCTTCTGTAATAACACGGTCAATATCCAGATAAGGTTTACCGCGCAATGCGTCGTTTGAAATAATCGTTGAAGTTTCATTATTAGTATTCATATTGACTGCCTCCCGATTGACTAATTTTGCCTCAAGAGGTAGTTTGTACAATTAGAGCGAAAAATAGTAAAAGTAATTGGACTCTTTTTTAAAGCCGATTCTTTCATATAAACTCTGTGCAGTTATATTATCGTTCCCTGTCTCTAATGATACTCCTTTTGCACCTGTTTCCTCTGCAAATGCTATCGCTTTATTAATTAATTTATCTCCATGTCCCTTTTTACGAGCAGATGCCTTTACATATAGATCGTTAAGGATCCATGATCGTTTCATACTTACAGACGAAAAGGTTGGATATAACTGAACAAAACCTACCGGATTACCCTCATCAAAAGCAATAAAAACCACCGAATCCCCGTTCGTTAATCTTTCTTTTAAGAAATTCTTTGCACCTTCTAGATTCGATTCCTGCTGATAAAATATTCGATAGGAATTAAATAGTTCTGCTAAAGAATTAAGATCATTTATAGTAGCTCTCTGAATACTCATGGTATCCCCCCTTTATGAATAGTAAATAATTAAATCTCTTAAAAGCTTATCTAATGTTGTAAATTTGTATCCCAATGACTGAGCAAGATCCGTATTCACAGACCAAGAACCAGGAAAATTATAAGGTGATAGCTCACCATCCTCACGTAGAATTGCTTTAACGGATACAAGTTCTTCTATTAAAGAAATTAGTTCGCCTAAACTGCAGTCTCCTTGTGATCCTGGATTGATACTTCCATGAAAATCGGATTGAGCGATACAATATAAAAACGAAGCTGCTTCACCAGAATCAATAAAGCTATACCTTAAATCAGGATTTTCGATAAACATTGCTTTTCCATCTTTCACATGCTCTACGTGGAATTTTAAGCGGTTCGTATAATCGTCTTGGCCTAAAATGATTGGAAAACGCACCGCAGTCACAGGAATTGCAGCTTTTTGAAATAGAATTGCCTCTGCTGCACGCTTTGCTTCCTGATAGCCAACATACCCTATGTACTCTCTCCTAGTTTTTAAAACTGGGGTAAATTCTAAAGGGTTAAAACCCTCTTCTTTATGATTGATGCCAAAATCATATACTGCCTGACTCGATGTAAAGATATACTTTTGAACTTTTCCTGTTAATGCGTTCAAAGTATCAAGTGCTTCTTGAGAGGAATAGCACGTTTGATCAAATACTACGTCCCACTCCTTATCTTTAAAAGCTGTATACAGAGACTCTGAGTCTTCTCGGTTGATTATCAATCGAGAAACTTGATTACCAAAGGCATCAGCTGTCAGACCTCTTGTTGCGATAGTAACTTCAACCCCGTCATCGATTAATAATTGTACCAGCCTCTTGCCAACAAATTGCGTTCCCCCGAGTATTAATACCGATTTCATACCAAATCTCTCCTCTGTCCTTTCTATTTATTTTAACTTAATTTACCAGTGGAATGATACTCAAAATACAGCAATAGGGCCTTACTTACGATGAAAAGTAAGTAAGGCCCTATATAGTAAAATTTTTTAATTAGAATGCACCTAACATGACTAACAATTGGCGAAGACCTTCTAAAGCAAATCTCCCTATAAAGCTGTAAGCTAATATCGCAACGATTGGTGAAAAATCAATCATTCCAAGCGGCGGGATAAATTTCCTAAAGATAGATAAGTAAGGGTTAACGAGTCTTCCAACCAGCATCCCTATTTTGGATGTTTGAAATTGCGGGAACCAAGAACCAAAAATACTAATCAAAATTAACCAATAATAAATATCATAGATATAATTTGCTATTACCAAAATATTTGTGCCCAAATTTTTTCTTCCTATCTATAAATTTTTTTCAATTCCTCTACTGTTCATATACGTATTATACTCAATAAGGTTTCAAATATATCTATATTTTTAACTAAAACTGTTTTATTACTTAAAAGTGCAAAGAGTCTAAAAAGTTCAGAAAGAATTCACCGTTCTTCCTTCCAGAAATTAGTATTATTAAACTATGAAATATGCTTTGTTTTTACTAATTCTAAGGGGAACACTATTTGTAAGGATGCTAAATAAGCATCCTTTTTTATTTGCCACTTTTTGAACGGAAATGAATGTTTTTGAATTTTTATGATTGATTTTAATCACTTTTAATTGTAAGATGAAAGCAGGAAAACCTGAAAGCGTTTTAGGAGGCATTGATTATGTTAGAGCCGGATCGCCATCAAATCATATTAGATGCATTAAAAGTAAAGAGTTCTGTAAAGCTTCAGGAACTCGTCGAATTAACAAATTCCTCTGAATCAACAATACGAAGAGATCTCATACAGTTAGAACAGGGGAAATTTCTCAAGCGCGTGCACGGGGGTGCTGCCAGGCTACAAGGAAAGCTCCAGGAACCTAGTATGAGTGAGAAATCATCCAAAAACCTTCAAGCAAAACGTCAAATCGCCCAATATGCGGCGGGTTTAGTGAACGAAGGTGACTGCATTTATTTGGATGCAGGTTCAACAATCGTTGAAATGATCCCTTTTCTTCCCGATAACATTGTCGTTGTAACAAACGGCCTATCACATGCAAATGAACTTCTGGAAAAAAATATTAAAACATTTTTAATAGGCGGTTACGCAAAACCAACCACTAAAGCCTTGATTGGGCGCGGTGCATTAGACAGCCTGGAACATTACAGATTCGACAAGTGCTTCATGGGAGTAAATGGAATCCATTCACAATTCGGTTATACAACTCCCGACCCTGAAGAAGCAATGGTCAAACAACTGGCCATTTCATTATCGAGCGAAGCATATGTCGTGGCAGATGAATCAAAATTCTCGGAAATTGCTTTTGCTAAAATTACCGACCTTCATCTGGCAACAATTATTACCAATGAGTTAGACCCTGATACGAAGGAGCAATACCATAGTAAGACTAAAATTAAGGTGGTTTCATCATGATCTATACTGTTACGTTAAACCCATCACTTGATTACATTGTAGAAATTGACCAAGTTACACTTGGAGAATTAAATCGAACAAAAAAGGAAACTAAATTCCCGGGTGGAAAAGGAATCAATGTTTCCCAAGTATTAAAACGATTAGATGTTGACAGTCGTGCCCTCGGATTTATTGGAGGTTTTACCGGAAATTATATTGAGAGATTCCTATCATCCAATGGAATTCACACTGACTTTGTGAATGTTGCTGAGGATACACGAATCAATATAAAGCTTAAGTCTGAAAAAGAGACGGAAATTAATGCAAAAGGCCCCAATATTTCCGAAGAAAATTTTGAAGCCTTAAAAGATAAAATTAGGAATCTTACAAATGAAGATATACTTGTTCTTGCTGGCAGCATTCCATCCACTATGCCAGAGAGTACCTATGAGGAGCTTGTGAAACAATGTAATGAAAATGGCACGAAATTTGTTGTCGATGCGGAAGGTGAACTACTTAAAAAGGTACTTCCATTAAAACCATTCCTAATTAAACCAAATCATCATGAACTTGGTGACCTATTCAATACAGTTATTACATCTTGTGAAGAAGTCATTCCCTATGCGAAAGAGCTTGTGAAACAAGGTGCGCAAAACGTGATTGTATCCCTTGCTGATAAAGGTGCTGTTCTCATCAATAAGGACATAGCCTTGATTGCCACAGTCCCTAAAGGTGAAGTAAAAAGCTCTGTGGGTGCAGGAGATTCCATGGTAGCTGGTTTTATTGCAACCTATGAAAAAACAAAATCACTCGAAGAAGCCTTCCGCTTTAGTGTGGCTGCTGGCAGTGCGACGGCATTTTCAATCGGATTATGCACACGCGAAAAAATGGAAGGCTTGCTCCCTCAAGTAATAGTAGAAAAGACAAACCAAAGAGGAGAATGATGATGAGAATTACAGAGTTATTAACCAAAGAAACCATCAACCTTTCATTAACAAGTTCAACAAAGACCGATGCTATTGAAGAGTTGGTAAGTGTTCTAGACACTGCAGGCAAGTTAAACAATCGCGCTGAATATAAAGCCGCCATTATAAAAAGAGAAGAACAAAGTACAACTGGGATTGGAGAAGGCATTGCCATCCCTCATGCGAAAACAAACGCAGTTAAGCAAGCGGCGATTGCCTTTGGAAGATCGAAAACTGGCGTAAACTATGAAGCTCTTGATGGTCAGCCTTCCCACCTCTTCTTTATGATTGCAGCAACAGAAGGGGCAAACAATACACATTTAGAAGCACTTTCAAGACTTTCAACGATTCTATTAAAAGATGAAATACGCAAACAGCTTTTAGAAGCGAGTACCGCTGATGAGGTTTTATCCATTATTAATTCTCATGACCAAGAAGAAAAAGAAGAAGAACAGTCTATGGCTGGGAAGAAACAATTTATTGTTGCGGTAACAGCCTGCCCTACTGGTATTGCCCACACCTATATGTCTGCTGATTCGTTAAAAGCCAAAGCAGCAGAAATGGGTGTTGATATAAAAGTTGAAACAAACGGCTCTGGCGGGGCAAAAAATGTCCTAACAGCAGATGAAATTGAAAATGCTGTAGCAGTTATTGTGGCTGCTGACACAAAGGTTGAAATGAATCGTTTCAATGGCAAGCATGTATTAGAAACACCTGTTGCTGATGGGATCCGTAAACCAAAGGAACTAATCGAAAGAGCTTTAAAGCAAGATGCTCCTATTTATAGCGGCAGTGGAAAGTCTAATCAGGAAAGTGAACAAACAAGCGGTAGAGGAATTGGATCAACTATTTATAAGCACTTAATGAACGGTGTATCGAATATGCTTCCATTCGTTGTTGGCGGCGGTATTTTAATCGCTATCAGTTTTATGTTCGGCATTAATTCAGCAGATCCTAATGACCCAACTTATCATCCGATCGCTGAGGCGTTAATGACGATTGGCGGCGGAAATGCTTTTGCCTTAATGGTTCCCATTCTAGCAGGATTTATTGCAATGAGTATTGCGGATCGCCCAGGTTTTGCTGCGGGTATGGTCGGCGGTATGCTGGCAACTAGCGGCGGTGCCGGATTCTTAGGAGGACTTGTAGCAGGTTTCTTGGCAGGTTATTTAGTGGTTGGTTTGAAAAAGGTATTGGCTGGTATGCCTTCTTCCTTGGAAGGGATTAAAACAATCCTGCTGTATCCTTTATTAGGTATCGCCTTAACCGGATTTATTATGTTGTTTGTTGTGAATAAACCTGTTGGTGCCTTGAATACTGCTATCTCTGAGTGGTTATCAGGTCTAGGTACGGGGAATGCGGTATTACTTGGCATTATTTTAGGTTTAATGATGTCGTTTGATATGGGCGGCCCGGTTAACAAAGCGGCTTATGTATTTGGAACTGGATTACTGGCAAATGGTGTTTATGAACCAATGGCTGCAATTATGGCTGCAGGGATGGTTCCTCCATTAGCAATTGCCATCGCTACAACACTCTTTAAGAAGAAATTCAGCAAACAAGATCGAGAAGCAGGGAAAGTAAACTATATTATGGGACTATCCTTTATCACAGAAGGAGCAATTCCTTTTGCAGCAGCTGATCCCATTCGTGTCATCCCTTCTGTCATGGTCGGCTCAGCCATTGCAGGTGCATTATCGATGGTGTTCAGTATTGGACTGCGTGCTCCCCATGGTGGATTGTTCGTTATCCCACTCGTGGATGGCAGCTGGTTGATGTATTTACTTGCAGTAGTGATTGGTGCACTAGTTTCTGCATTTTTATTGGGCTTCTTAAAAAAGCCAGTTTCTAACGAATAATTAATAGCCCAATTTCCCTTCAGTAATGGGAAACTGGGCTTTTGATTATATTACGATTGCAGCTGTTTGAAGATTTAACAAATGACGAACTGCATAGGCAAAACCATCTTCGTCGTTAGACTTTGTAACGATGTTTGCTCTTTGCTGTACATGAAGCGGGGCATTTGCCATTGCAACAGAAGTAGACGCTACCTCGAACATAGCAAGATCATTACCACCATCGCCAAAGGCAATAATCTCCTCAAAGTTCAAATTCAACATTTTCTGATAGCGTAACAACGCTTTTCCTTTATGTGCTTCATTTGAAGTGATTTCAACGTTATTTGGGAACGAAGAAGCCATGGAAATATCAAACTTATCCCCCAGTGCCATCTTAACCTCTTCCACTTTTTCTAGTTGATCATGGTGTGTCAGAGCAATTAATTTATAGATTTTCAACTGATCTTTTTCAAGAATTTCGGCATAATTGAATTCTTCAAAAAGAGTATTAAGTTCTTCTTTACTTTTTTTATGAAGCGGGGGCAATGTCGATGGAAAGCCGCCATAATTGGTGTAAACTAAAATTCCTACACCTAATCCCTTTAATATCGGAAACAGTTGTTTATACGTTTCAATCGATATCGTTGCCTCATAGAGCAGCTCTTTTTTTTCCGAGAATAATACCGATCCATTCACACAAAATATCGGAATCTCTACATTTTCTAGTGCTTTAAGTTTTATAACATCGGCATATGCCCTGCCTGTATTTAGAATCACTGCATGACCTTGTTCACGTAATTCATGAATTGTTTGAAGGTTTGCTTCAGATATATCATGTTCAGAATTTAATAACGTCCCGTCTAAATCAATGGAGAAACATTTCATCGTGTAGTCTTCATCTCCTCTATCTTTCTCAAAGACTACTATATCAGATATTCAATGAATTAAAAAAGTTTAATTCTGGATGCAAATAATAAGGGACATTAAGAATTAGACTGACCCTTATTATTTGCATTTCCTCTTTCTTTTAATATATCTTGGATGATTTCCATATGAAAAGCAGCCCATGCTTTCTCGCGAAAGTGAAGAATCACACTTACCGCAAGGGCAATGATATAAACAGTACTAAATACAGCCCACAACCATTTCCCCTCTTTAAACAAATAGGCAGATAATTGCTTTGAAAATAACAGTAACAACCAGGGAGCAGAGGAAACCAAAATAGGAATCATTCCCGACCCGTTGTATTCTTTAATCATACGGTAATGTATCAATTGCAAGGTATTGCTATCAAGTGACCGATAAAGAGATTGTATCTCATCAATCTCCTTATATTCCTTCATGTCTATTATGGTATCGCCATTATGTAATGTTCTTTTCAATCGTAAGAAAACTTTGTGAGCATCCCCTTTTAAAGAAAACATCACCTGCACATCCCATCTATCTATAGAGTTCCCTAGAGGACTAATCCTTTATAAAAAATTAACTCAACGTTCGTTCGCACTCGTCAAATTTTAAAGTTGCAGTGGTTCTACTATTTGTTCGCCATTTATCCCCGCGTAAGTAGCCTTTTTTTCAGTAATATTTACGTTATACGCTGCAATTCCTGCGTTACCAATTTCTCTTAGAAAATCTAAAAATGGAAGTGTAATGTTTGTGATTGCTTGTATTGCCTGATTTCTATTGAATTGACTTGATATTACAAAGTTCACTTGGGGTTCTGTTTTAATATCTGAGAGCTCGCCTTTATATGTGGCTTGACCTGTGGCAACATCAATATCGTATTGAATAATTCCAATTTTATATAATTCCTTCAAAAACTCAGCAAAGCTTGTCTTTCCTGTGCTTCTTCTTTCAATAACCTCATGTAACTCTTTTTCCGTTGGTTTTTCACTCATGAAAGCCCCTCCATCTAGAGTATTTTCTACATCATTTTAACCGCAAAGCTGGTTCTTATTCCTTACTCACGATGTTAAATAAAACTTTTAAAATAGAAAAAAGGCTCGAATCCCATCGAGCCTTCCTTCCTTTTACACAATCATTCAATGAACATATATGTAATTCCTATGGAAAGTCGTTTACTCTCCTTCATTCACGATAATTTTATATCCTTCTTGCTGTGGTCCATTTTCGTATACTTCCCGTGATACGATGTAGTATGTTTCCTCTTTACTATCAGTGATCACCATTTCACTTGGACTCTTATCGACTGCTGCTGCATCAAGGCTAAAATAACCCATGCCTAACATAGAAATATCAAATGCCACTTTCATCCCTCTTTTCTAGTTTTATTGAATTTTAACCTTTTTCTCATATGGGGACAAGCTTAAGTTTTTGATTATTATGAAACCCTTTGAATATATCATGCGTAAATATATGGAATAGTTTAAACAGGGGGGATTTGCAATGAGCCAAAAAGGTTGTATAAAATGCGGTTCTAGAGATACGGGACAAAAAGAAGTGGCTATGACTGGAACTGGCATTTCCAAAATACTTGATATTCAACATAACACATTTATAGTTATCTTCTGCAAAAACTGTGGTTATTCCGAATTCTATAATAAAAAATCATCTAAGGCTTCCAATATCCTTGATTTATTTTTTGGTGGATGATTAAAAGAACAAGAAAAAGGGGCGGGATAGTCTCCATTAAGCTATATAAAGCGGCTTCTAATATAGAAGCCGCTTTTTTTATGTATATCTTTTAAAATCCAATGTAAAAAGGATGCTGTTTCTCATCTAAACAATATTCAATCCTTTGTCTAAAGTTATTCCATGTGACCATTTCTAAGGCTTCATCTAGTGGAAAGAAACCTACTTCCAGGCTCTCTGGACTGGTCGTCAATTCTCCGCCAATCGGCTTCCCTAAGAATAGTGTGTTACAGATGGAGTCCCCTATATTTTGAAAAATCCCACAAAACTTTACAACCTCAATGTCTATCCCTGATTCTTCCTTTGTTTCTCTGATTACGGCATCGGTTATGGATTCCCCTTCTTCTACCTGTCCCCCAGGCATTTCCCAGCCTCGTCGCGGACCTTTTATTAATAAAATTTCATTCTTTTCATTTAATACAATGGATGCCGCTGAAACGATATGTTTTGGTGCTGCCATTTTTTCTCCCCCCACTCATAACAAGTCCCATTTTTTGTATTTGTCATTTACTTTTCAAGCATACTATGACATGGAGGTGTTAATCATGTCAAAGAATAATCCAATCGAATATACAGGGAAAGTCCTAAATCAAAGAAACCAGCTCACGGGTCCGGATGATGAAGGCAAGGCCTCCTATCCACAACGACCGAAGAATGTATCGATTAAGGACCCTAACAGTAAAGGGCAACATTAATCCCTAGTAAAACGACGTTTGATTCGTTCTGCAAAACCTAATTTACCATAACTTGCAGCAATCCAATCAAACGTTTCGTTTTTTCAAACAGGAACAGATCAAAGTTCATTTGAAACTACATCATTTATTTTGAATGAACTCTAAAAATTGGGAGACGCCGGCTTTGTTAAAGCGCTGGGGTTTTTTGACCAGCCATAATTTTCTCATGATTGTAACACCATCTATGTCTATATCACGGAGAAGATTAAGTTGAAGCTCTCTTTCTACTGTTAATCTTGGAAGAATACTAATTCCTAGGCCTGCTTCTACAGCACTTTTGATTGCCTGGGTACTGCCTAATTCCATATAACTATCGATTTTTTCTAATATTCCATTTTCTCTTAACATGTTTTCGACGATCAATCGTGTTCCCGAACCCGATTCACGCAATATCATACGTTCTGTTAATAACTCTTCTATTTGAATCTGTTTGTCCCAAGTATGGTCAGGTGAACATACAAGAATGAGCTCATCATCTGCAAATTCCTCAACAATAAAGTCGTTCCTCTCAACAATCCCTTCCACTAAAGCCATATCGATGACATCATTGGCTAAATCCTCTAACACACCGGGAGTATTTTTGATTGTCAACGTTACCCTTATTTCAGGCTGTTGTTTTTTAAACTTCCCTAACAAACTGGGTAATAAATATTCTCCAATGGTAAAGGTTGCACCTACATTAAGGTTAGACTGGTTGTGCCCCATTGCCTGCTTAATGACTTCCTTAGAACGGCTATAATCACCAACAATTGCTTTTGCAAAAGGGTATAACATTTTTCCCGCCTCAGTTACCCTGAGCTTTCCATCCGTACGGTCAAATAACAATGTTCCATATGAGTCTTCTAATTGATGAATCTGCCTTGTAACCGCAGGCTGAGAAACAAAGCTTAATCGAGCGGCTTGACTAATACTGCCCTCATCCACCACTAAACAAAACATTTTTAAGCTTTCAATATTCAACAGAATTCCCTCCAAAGACAACTATGCTTTTATAGTATCATAATCAATGGTTTAGAATCAGTTGAGCTATACGTTTTTGTTATAGCCTATAAATTTGTTGCAATTTCACATCTAACATTTTTCTGGTAACGTTATGGGTAGAAAGAAACTCAATCCATAAGTAGATATACATTTCTAAAAAGTGAAAAGGAGGGTGTATAGAATGCGGGAATGGAAAAAACTGTTTTACATTTTTTGGACCTTTTTCAAAATTAGTCCTGTTACGTTTGGCGGGGGCTATGCAATGGTACCATTAATCATAAAGGTTATTGTTGAAAGAAAAAAATGGCTCACGTACGAGGAAGTTACAGATGTGATAGCTTTATCTCAAACAGTCCCTGGAGCGGTTGCGGTTAATTCTGCAACATTTATTGGCCACAAACTTGGAGGCATAAAAGGGGCAATAGCAGCTATGATTGGTGTATCGCTTCCGACTTTTTTAATTGTTCTAACATTAGGGATTTCCTATTTATACATTCATGATAATCAAAAGCTAGAAGCTGCCTTTACCTCCATTAGAATTACCATTGTAGCGATAATTGGCTATGCAGCTATTAAAATAGCAAAAACAGCTATTGTTGATAAGACCACCTTTTGTATTATGATTGCAGGAGTTCTCGCACTTTTCTTCATCTATCCAATTGTCGCCATATTTCTTGGAGCTTTAATCGGCTTAGCAGCGACTTTTATTAAGAAAAAAATGGGCCGTGACACCAAGGAAATCAAACATAATAAAAAAGACGATCATTCTAATTTCCCTGATTATTTTATGGGCGCTGGAATCTAAAATAAAACCAAGGAGATATGAAAATGGATTGTGAGAATCCAATTTTCTCCGCCCTTTACTGTCCACCCGAGGTGGACAGTTGTACTTTAGTGGTGCCTGTCACCAAATTATAACTATTATCGTTTATATTTGTTATCATTTACATTTGTTGCCATTTACCGTTCCTCTCTATTTTGGTACCTTTATTATAGACTGCTAGAACTATTTACTATATTTATAGGTTGAATTGGATGTTTGTTCTAAGGCCTTTTGGAAAGAAGGGTATTGATGCACGTGGAATGGAAGTTGTTGTTTTATATTTTTTGGACTTTTTTTAAGATTAGTCCTTTGACGTTTGGCGGGGGTTTTGCCATGATCCCGGCTCTTTTAAAGGAAATTGTAGATAAGCGAAAATGGTTAACAAATGATGAAATGAACGATGTGATTGCCCTATCTCAAACTGTACCGGGAGCGGTTGCTGTAAATACAGCAACATTTATCGGTCACAGAATAGGTGGAATCAGAGGGGCACTAGCAGCTATGCTGGGGGTTTCGCTGCCGACCTTTTTTATTGTTCTTACATTAGGTGTTTCCTATTATTTCATTCACGATAATCCAAAATTAGAAGCAGCATTCGTATCAATACGAGTGACAATTGTTGCAATCATTGTATATGCCGCGATTAAAATAGCAAAAACAGCCATTTCCGACAAGACTACCTTCTTTATTATGGCTGCTGGGGTGCCTGTATTGTTTTTCATCCATCCGGTAATCGCCATTCTTTTTGGAGCCATAACTGGATTAATTATTGTCCCCCTTAAAAGAAAATTGGGCTACAGCATTGACATGCAAAAGAGGAAGGAAGATGATCCAACCATTAACCCCGATTATTTCATGGGTGCTGGAATCTAAGGAGAAGGAGGTGCAAAGAAATGGTATTATGGGAACTTTTTAAAACATTTTTTATCACGGGCTTTGTCTCCTTTGGAGGGGGCTATGCGATGATTCCAATTATTGAAAAGGCTGTAACGGAATACGGATGGATGTCTGCAGAAAAGCTGACAAATATGTTTGCAATTGCAGGAATGTCCCCGGGACCAATCGCCGCGAATAGTGCGATTCTTATAGGATATTCAGCTGCAGGCATCAGAGGGGCTATTGTTTCAGCCATTGGAATTTTGCTGCCCTCCTTACTCCTAGTCACCACGGTAGCAGCGTTCTTTGTTAAATTACATCATAATCCTTTGGTCGAAAGAATTTTTTATGGATTGAAACCTTTAGTTACAAGCCTAATCATTTTTGCGGCAATAAAATTTGCACTTGCCAATAACATGATAACCATGGGTATCACTTTCCGTTCAATTAGCTATGTCATCATCTTTGGATTATCTTTATTTGCCTTATTAAAACTTCGTTGGAATCCTGTTTATGTTATTTTACTTTCAGGGCTGGTCGGAATAGCCCTTTACTCTTAAAACAGCCATTATTAACAAAAAGTGGATCACCCACTTTTTGAAGGATACATAAATCACTTCTTTGCCTAAAATAAGTTAACTAACAATATAGAAACCTAGAATAGCTAATCATCTGGTTATCCTAGGTTTCTTTTCATTAACTTTTAGTTTTAACCAATTCTTTTTTAGTGATTGTAATCTGTATTTCTATTCTCAATTGTTTCATTAATAACCCACACGATACCATTACTGTTCCAAACCAAATAAGCAATAACAGGCCTGCAAGAATTGGTAATAAGGTTAACTCAAAAACAGTCTGACCTAATGCAGTTTGGATGCCGATTAGTAAAATGGACAGCATCCAAGCCATACTGCCAGTTTGGATCAGCCATTTTTTCAAGCGGTCCTGTACATGGACTTTTTCCAAAAGCCATGCAGGCAAGATTAATGTCTGAAGCGCGTGAAAACCTAATCCATGCAGGATAATGATATTACCTCCATCCTGTGTAAGGCGGTCCTGTAACAAAATCATCCATATACCTGCCATATTTGCTGCAAAGACAGAGAGAAATGCATATCGAATTCCCTGTATAAGCAAGGGTTGTTCATAAGGCGGTTTCATCTTTAAGAATTGGATCATAAGCACAATGGCTAAAGTTACAAGTACTAATGAAATAACCCCAAATAGCATTCCTGCACCTATATCGACTACCGTTCCTTCACGAGAAAACCTTGGATTAATGCCTCGGAAGTTCTGAATGGTTTCAATAGCATAGGAATACATGGTTGCTATGATAAAAAAAAAACGTACAGTCTTCCTTTTCCTTGATCCAAATCCCGCAAGCGGCATGATTGCAGCTATCGATAGTATAAACATGCCTATCGCAGCATTAAAGGAAAAGGCATCTCTCATATTTCCTTCTGGTGCAATGGCATGCCCGTTAAAAAAGATAAAAATAGCAATGCCAGCTGATAGGATAAAACCAATTAAACCCGTGATTACTAGAGCTTGTTCTCCTTCAAAAAGCTTAACAGATGGTACACCTTCTTTTACATTAGCCTTCAAAAACTTCAACATAAATAGTCCCTTCTCTCTTATATTATTTATTTATCAATCAATAAATAAAAAATCAAAAAAATTTATTTATTAATCAATATATGCATTATTAAAAAAAGGAGAGCAAGATTGCTCCTATTTTTAACAATGATCTTTTCCAGTCGTTAATTGCGGCAGATTCAAAACTTCTGCAACTGTAATTAATAATCCTGTGCCAATAAAATGTGCGGCTGTCTCTTTGGCATTTGGAATACCCGCATTTTCAAACTTATATGTTAATGATTCAAACATTTGGAGAAATAAGCTCCTGACGTGTTCGCGAATGCCTGTATCGGAAATAGCGTGAGCTTGCATGACCATTAAAACCTCATCACGATGTGTTTGGATAATTTGTTCAAATGCTTGCCCCATCGTTTCGATTAATTGGTCTGCTGGTGCATGCACTTCCTTAAAAGTATCATAAATACGGCCAAATGCAGTATCAATAACGGCCTTGAATAATTCTTCCTTGTTTTCAAAAAAATGAAACACATACGGCTGTGTCACTCCAGCAGCTTTTGCAACCATTGCTGTAGTTGCTTTATAGTACCCCCTCTCAGCGAATACCCCTACTGCATTTTCGATAATGATTTCTTTCTTATCTTCTCGGACTGCCACGTTTGCTACCATCCTTATCATGATTTATTTATTTATTTATTGATTAATAAATAAATCATAATGAATACACTCCTATTTGTCAATGGTTGGAAACCAATTAGGCAGGTAAAATAAAATGCCCCTCATTTAGACCTGAAGGACATTCTCTTTCTAAACTTAAGCTCCATAAAATGGGGAATACGAATCCACTCTTGCCCTCTAAACTGTGTTTCATCTTATCGGTCCTTGCCTCTATTTCGTGAAATTTTATTTTCCACTTAACAGATTTCTCTTCATAAGTTCAGCAATTTGTAAATTATTTTGATCTGAAGAGTTTTCCAGTTGCTTAATGACTAATTCTTGCCGTTCAGTTGGGTGATTTTGACTTAGTTTTGCCTTCCCCTCTATTTTACTGATTTTGATTTTAAAACCTACAATTCCTTTACTCATTCCCATTATGTACTTGTCATCAACATCCTCTAAATGATAGGAACTGCCTGGTTTTTCATATTTTTTTACCATATCCAGCAACGATTCATAGACTTCCTGCTCATTTTCGACAATCTCCAACTGACCATAAACATGAATGGCAACATAATTCCAAGTTGGTACTGCTTGATTGGTCTCGTACCAGGATGGAGAAATATAGCAATGGGGTCCTTGAAAGATTACAAGAACATTTTGATTTTCAATATCCTTCCACTGCTCATTCGGACGGGCAAAATGTCCATACAAAAAACCTTCTTCTTTATTTAAAAGCAGAGGCAGATGAGTGGCATAAGGTTCACCATTATGCTGAGAAAACAAGGTCGCAAAACTATTCTTTTCAATAAAATTATAGATAACTTCATCATTATCAATTTTAAAATGTTTAGGTATATACAAATCTATCATCTCCACTCTATAAGTAGTTAAATTGGTTCTCTTTCAGTTAAATATAACCTTCTTTTCCCCATGGTTACAATTCATAGTTTAGAAAAAAGAAAAGGACTGAGAATAGTAAACTCAGTCCTTTAATCGCTCGTTTAAAACTCGATCGTCATTATTAATATGTTGAATCATCAGCTTTCATTATCAATTTCCAATTGTGATTTTAATTCATCCTGAAGTCGCAATTGTTCAGCAATCGTTACAATTCCATAATAGATATGATCAATCATTTTCCCTTCTGAATGGATAGCTAATTGCTCAATGTTTTTACTAGCATCTTTATAATTCTTTTGGATGGAAATCATCTCTTCAATGGTAAGATTCGTTTTGACATTACTGCCAATGGCCTGGAGAATATCTGGAACTTTTGATAAGCTTGATAAGCTTGCACCCTCACTGATTACGGCTTGAATGATCTGGCGCTGGCGTTCTTGACGTCCGAAGTCCCCATTCGGATCATCGTATCTCATTCTTGTATAATTTAATGCTTCCTCGCCATTCAGGTGAATCTTTCCGGCAGGGAAAGTAAATTTATCCACTTTAAAAGCAAAATCATTCTGGACATCAATTCCGCCAACAGTATCAACAATATCCTTAAAGCCTTCCATATTGATTTTCACATAATAATCAATCGGAATATCAAGGAAATTCTCCACTGTATCTACCGCCATCGAAACCCCGCCAAATGCGTAAGCATGGTTAATCTTATCCTCTTTCCCCTTACCAACAATCTCTGTTCGGGTATCCCTTGGTATACTCAGCATTTTGACTGAATGATTGTTTGGGTTTACTGTTAAGACAATCATCGTGTCGGAACGGCCTTTATCTCCTTCCCGTTCATCAATACCCAGCATTAAAACGGAAAAGGGTTCTTTCTTTTTTAAATCTTCCGGCTGCTTCTCCTTACGTTGTTTGCCATCCAGCGGTTCATGCATAGTTGCTGCTGCCTTATTAAAAGATTTATATACAGAGAACCCATAGACGCTTCCGACGATAAGTATAATAAATAGTAACAAACCTATTATATTACGCCAGTTAAGCCTCCTCCTTTTTCTCTTTCTCATTTCATGGTCCTCCTTAACAAAATCCGCATTTTATCATTAGATTACCAAAGAGTTGTGTCAATGAAATTACAGGAAGATGTCGATTTGTGGTAATTTCCTTTACATATTTGCTAGTTTATCGGCAAAATTCCCCTTAACCATTTGAAAAACGAGCTTTTGTTTATTTCCTGGAAAATATCTTGTCGAATAAGGGGTCCTTTACTACTTCCAACCTACAAACATTGCAAATAGATTCACATTTGCTGCTAATTTCATATAAAAAGCTTGGGGAATACTTACCCCAAGCTAAACGTTTTATTTACCGATAAACTCCTGTGTCCAATAGTTACCTTGTGAGACATAACCAACACCAATATAGTTGAAGTTCGAGCTAAGAATATTTTTGCGGTGACCTTCGCTATTCATCCAAGCCTTGACCACTTCTTCCGGAGTCCGCTGTCCCATCGCAATATTTTCACCTGCAGAACGATAGGTAATTCCGTATTTTTTCATCATATCAAACGGTGAACCGTATGTTGGGCTTGTATGGCTAAAATAGCCATTTGCAGACATGTCACGAGATTTTTCATGTGCCATTTTACTAAGTGTTAAATCAACTTTAAGCGCAGGTAGACCATTTTTTGCACGCTCTTGATTGGTTAGATCAACCACTTTTTGCTCATACGCACTTAAAGTACCTGTTGCTTCTGGTGTAGATGGTTGCGGCGCTTTTACAGGTTGCTGCTGCTCCGGTTTTGGAGTTGTTGTCTGTGCAGGTTGTGTTGGTGCTGGTACTGGTTGAGTTGTTTGTGCCGGCACTGGCTGCTTTTCGACAGTTTGTGGAATTGTTATGCCAAAACTAGCAAGATATTTTTCAATGATACTATTAATCTCATTCAGATTTGAGCCTTGATAAACATACACCTTTTGCTGAACTTCTGGGTTATAGGAAGCAGCCTCTGCTTTATTTAATGATGGATTTGCCATTAGTACAGCTGCAGCAGCTGCTACGGTTAGAAGTGCTTTTTTATTGATCATGTTAACATCCTCCTAAAATAAATGCCGTATTTACAGATTCATCGTACCATACGATTTTTGTCATATTTATGGGAAGAATTTACATATAAAAACACTACTTGCTCTTTTTACTGAACCCTAAATTGTATTTAGACTATAAAGATAAGCCTTTACAGTTATTTTTTAATCAAAAATCTTCTACTTTAGCATGTAATAATTAATGGAAAATCTACCAAAAATTATTACCATTTCAAGACTTGACAACATTTTGATGAGTGGCTGCATTTAACAAATATTTCAGATAAGTATCATTACTAACAGAAATATTAATTAGTCGACAATCTCAGTGCCTGTGTTGCTACTCAACTTTTATCGTTTCATAATGATATTCCACGCCTATATTTTTTTGAAAATACAACAAGTGTCCTCCACTAAAGTTGGACACTCATTTTATAATGCGAACAGTTCCTATCACACATACGCGACTTCATAGTCGTACATCTTCCCAATACTTCAAATAAGTTCTTCTTAAGGATAATTAGATAGTGGTTGATTTCTACTAATTCCTTTCACCCTTTCTTCTCTCTTATTTGAATAGCTTTTTAATCAATTTAAAAATATCAAACGTTGTACGATTATAAACCTTGTTATAGACATACTTTTTGGGGTTTCTCAGCCATCCATAACCCCGAGGCATTTTCAATCCTGCACGATGGACAATCTGTCTCTTGATACTCGTTCTAGCTGAAATTCTTTTCTTCAAGCTTGGCTTCCTGATTCCGAATTTCATAAAAGCATCTCCTTAGGATTCGATTGGTACCCTAATTTCACCGGACATCCTCCGGTATGCAACCAGTCCTTTCATTTTATAGCAGTATACAGCTTCTCTACTAGCATTAGCAACACACATTTAAACTTGTCTGATGTATAAGATCCCCTGAAACCTCAAAACCTATTGTTGCAAAGACTATGTTTTTTATTCAATTTAAGTCTACCTGTCGTGTCCTGAGGAGGAGTATTATGGATAATGTATTTGATTATGAAGATATTCAATTGGTTCCGGCCAAAAGTATTGTAAAAAGCCGTTCTGAATGTGATACATCGGTATCCTTTGGCGGCCGTAGATTTAAGCTCCCAGTGGTGCCTGCAAATATGCAGACGATTATTGACGAAAAGATCGCCATTTATTTAGCAGAAAATAATTACTTTTATATTATGCACCGTTTCGAGCCAGAGAAGAGAATTTCTTTTATAAAAGATATGAATTCTCGCGGGTTATACGCTTCTATTAGTGTTGGAGTGAAAGAGGAGGAGTATAAATTTATCCAACAGGTAGCAGATGAACAACTTTCTCCAGAATACATAACGATCGATATCGCACATGGACATTCTGATGCAGTAGTAAAGATGATCAAACATATTAAGCAATACCTTCCTAATAGTTTTGTAATCGCAGGAAACGTTGGAACCCCGGAAGCAGTCAGAGAATTAGAGAATGCAGGGGCAGATGCAACCAAAGTGGGTATCGGGCCGGGGAAGGTATGTATTACAAAGATTAAGACTGGATTTGGAACGGGAGGCTGGCAACTAGCGGCTCTAAGATGGTGCGTAAAGGCAGCTAGTAAACCAGTAATCGCAGATGGAGGTATCCGGACACATGGGGATATTGCCAAATCTATTCGGTTTGGGGCATCGATGATTATGATTGGTTCCTTATTTGCTGGTCATGAAGAATCTCCAGGAGAAACATATGAGCAGGATGGGAAGTGCTTTAAAGAATACTTTGGTTCGGCCTCCGAGTTTCAAAAGGGTGAAAAGAGGAATGTAGAGGGTAAAAAAATGTTTGTTGAATATAAAGGCTCTTTACAAGACACACTGACCGAAATGGAGCAAGATCTTCAATCCTCTATTTCCTATGCTGGGGGAAATAAGTTGGAAGCCATTCGCTATGTTGATTATGTCGTCGTTAAAAGTTCCATCTTTAACGGGGATAACATATATTAGTCTACCTTAAATAAGAATTGAGAGGGAATTTGAGTGGTACCCTGCTCATCTTTTCTCTTCCTTATTTAAAACAAGTTTGATTTTTACACTTATCAACATTGAAATTTAAGTGGGTTGGTTTGATTTGCATCATGATGACTGTTTTTCATATATGTGACTACCCAACAGAGATCCGTTCCATGTTTCATTCCTCCAACACTACCAAAAATTAGAAACTATTATAATTATGCCCATTAGCATAGGAACCATTTTATCCATGGACACACAAATATAGAAGCCTTAAACTAACTAGTTCAAAGCTTAAGGCTCCATTTTTGAATAAAACACTAATGTGCTACGATGATCATTGTGTCTAAATCCACCTCATGTGCAGATGCATTAAGGGTTTTGGATAAGGAAAATCCCATCTTTTGCAGTGTCTCTCTATTCTCCGTAATAAAAACCGGTGCACCACCAGGCATGATATTCTCCTTTTTTGTTGTAATAACCGCAAGAATTTTCGTTGGTTGCCCCATGTTGTTGCTCCTTCTTCTTTTTTTCTTTTAACTGCTTCCTTTTCCCTTATCAGATTGACGTGGTAAACGAATGGCGCTATCAAGGATAGGAACATGTTTTAAAACTTCTTTAATTTGTTTAAAATCTTTTTCTTTTGGTAGGAAAAACAAGGCAACTCTTCCATCATCCATATTTCTCTTGGAAAGGGGAATCAAATCCGGTTCTCCTGAATCAAGATAGGAACCTAGTACATTTGCCAAATGGTGCAACATGGCCTGTCTCTGCCCAAGATGAGATAATGTTACAACGCTATTTTCATTTTCAGGGGTAATAATAGCCCCAACTGCTCGTTCCATAATAACCTTGCGGCTTTCCTCTAATCCAACATTTTTAATATGAATATCACTTACCAACAAATTTGGGCCCTCAAACCGAATATCACCCTCTGAAATATCGGCCATTTCCATTAACAGTTTCCCCTTTATCCTAGTTCTTACAAATAGTACAAGGATAAGTCCGATTATGATTCCAAACCAAATATTATAAACAGAAAACAATGTGGCAATAAGAGCAGAAAACATAACTACGTAATTTCGACCTTCAAATGCCTGTGCCATCCCTTCAATAAACCCTACCCTACGCTTTACCAATTCCATGGAGTCTATCTTTTCAAGTGTTTCTCTTTCCATTTTTCGTACTTCCCGAAACTGTGTAGCGGCAAGTCCCAAAAATGTGACGGCAGCCCAATCTGATTCCATAATAGAGGGTACAGCTACAGCTCCAATAAATGCAGCGATAAATCCAAATGAAAGGTGTATAATTCTCCCTGTCGGATATGTAGGGTATTGACGGAAATCTGTACGTAACAATATGATTCTTGCCACAAAACCCAACAAGGTGCCAACTATAACTGGCAGTATATATTTATCCATCCCTTTCCTTTCCTTCCCTTACATCTTATTTTGTCTCCATGGAAAGTTTTTAAAAAACATAGAGACAGGATATATGTTTTACCGTTTTGCAAAAATTTATGATTTTAATATAAACTTACCTTAACCAAGCAAAATTCTATATGTAAATTGGCTCTATAGGATTGTTTTTCTTTTTTGGTCAGCAATAGAAGTTTATAACTCAATATTTAGTCAGTATGTTCTCGCCTTTAATTAATGGCTTACGGTACTCGCTTTTTTAAAAATCTTCCTTCTCTGAATATCAGATAATATTTTTTCTAGTTAGCTTAAGTACATTTTTTCAAATGTTTGTGATAGAGAAAGGATCCCGTTAATAATCTTGCTCATCTTTTATTTTTCAAACGAATATGGACTTTTAGCGAAAGATACCGAAAAATAAAATTGAAGGAAATCTGTTTAAACAAAGCAGAAAATGACAGGATTGCAATAAGAATGGGTGTTACTATTTACACTAGGGGTGAGCGATATGGGGATGATTCAATCTTTACAAAAAGCATTAGACTATATAGAAGAACATTTACTAGAACAACTTTCCGTTGAAACAATTGCCAAACAGGCGAATATGTCGGAATTTCACTTTCAACGTATCTTTTCCATCCTTACGGATATACCTGTTGGTGAATATCTTCGGCGCAGGCGTCTAACATTAGCAGCACAAGAGCTATCTACAACAACAAGTAAGGTGATTGATATCGCCCTTAAATATGGCTATGACACTCCAGAGTCATTTACAAAGGCATTTCGCAGGCAGCACGGTCTGACACCAAGTCAAGCACGAAGTAACAGCGGAAAGTTAACATCATACAATCGCTTGACCATTCAGGTAAATTTGAAAGGAGCGGAACCTATGAATTACAAAATTGTGGAAAAAGGAAGCTTTAAAGTCGTTGGCGTAAAGCGTGAGTTTTCATGCGTCAATGGAGAAAATCAAGTTATGATACCAAAAATGTGGGCTGATGTTCATCAAGATGGAACCAATGATTTATTATTCCAGTTGAATAATGGACAAATCAAAGGAGTCCTTGGCGTATGTGTGGATAAACGAGATTCAGAGTCCCAATTTATGGATTACTGGATTGCAACAGATCATACTGGTGATACACCTAAAGGTCTCTTGGAGCTGGAGATCCCTGCGTCAAAGTGGGGAGTTTTCGAAGTTCACGGAGCTATGCCGGATGCTATGCATCATGCCTGGAAACAAATATTCTCAGAATGGTTTCCATCAAGTCATTATGAGCATGCTGGTACACCAGACTTAGAGGTCTATTCAAATGGCAATCCATCTAATCCTGAATATTACTCTGAAATTTGGATTCCGCTTAAATAAAGGCACTTATAAAAGAAAGAGCGAGAATCAGTAAAAGAACTTTATAGTGACCGTAACCTCAAAAATGCAGAAGCTACGGTCACTATAAGACCTCTATAGTTACCGTAACTTAAAAATATAAAATCCACGGTCACTATAAGACCTCTATAGCGACCGAATGCACATAAATGCGGGGAGCACGGTCACTATAAAAGGTTCGCAGAACCCCATATACTTTTTATCAAATTTCACCATAATAAAAAAAGCAGAACCCTGATAACAGTCCGGTATCAGGGGTTCTTCTCTTTTAACGTAAAAATACCAAATCCTTACGGCGATAAACGCTTAACACAACACCTATTATTACGGCATTTAGAACAGTGGGCATTAACCCGTAACTCAAAAATGGCAAAGACATCGATGTTAATGGGAATACTCCCAAAGCCATGCCAATATTGCTAACGAACTGCACCCCATAAAGGGCCATTCCACCAATCAGCAGAAGCCTCCCATATGAATCTTTGACCTTTGGAAGGATTACCATCATTCTAGCAGCAAAAAGCGAAAGGATTAACACTAGTACAATCGCTAAAAGCCAGCCATAATAATAAGTAAAGCTTACAAAGACAAAATTAGTATGGGCTTCAGGAATAAATCCCCATGAAGTGCTTCCAAACCAGCCCGCTTTTGACAGAAGTTCCTGAATCTTTAGAATGGTGAATCCCGCGCCATCCGCATATTTTTCTGGATTTATAAAGGCTAGCATTCTTGCCATCTGATAAGGCTGAATAAATTGCCAAGCTACTATGCCAGTTAATAATAGTAAGCCAAATGTGCCTGTTGTTACCAACCATTTTATCTTTTTACTGAATTTACTCCACCAAAGCATTGCAAATACCATCACAAAATAAATGTAAATAGTTGAAAAACTCGGTAATGAGAGAAATAGAAAAATCGGGAACACGAATAATAGAAAGAATTGCCAAACCTTTAATTTGTTATGATTGAAAAACGAAGCCCATGCAGGAATGAAGAAGGGCAAAGCCATTAAACCTTCAATTGTAATAGGTCCCAGACTTAAAAGATGCAGCCCATTAATCACCGTGTTTGAAAAAAGACGTATAATCACCAACAAGAAAATACCCATTATATAAAACAACCAACCATACTTATTCCATTTTCTATAATCAATCAGCATTACCCCCACTGTAGCAATGATTCCGAGAACGACAATGAGAATTTTATTAATTAAAAAGTGACGACTATCCAAATAGCCCAAAGTTATCATAGGCAAGAAACTTAGTCCTAGAGCTGCAGCTAACAGAATTAATAGCGGCCAATCCACCTTCGGACGATGCAGCTTGTTCATTTGGATTCCCAGTTTTGTCGGGCTGCCCATATGCTCAACGGCCTTTTCTTCCGCCTCACCCTCTGATAATCCCTTCTCCACCCACATCCTTTTTGTTTCACTTAAATGATAATTTAATTCGTTCGCCACATAATTTTTGGCTTCCTTTGATCGTATTTGGTCAGTGACCTCATTTAAGAATATTTGTTTTTTATTATTGGTCATGATCATTTACCCCTCTAACAATTCCTTAAATACAAATCGGCGTTTTGTTCGCTTTTGTTCAGCTTTGTTTAATAACTTCCTGCCTTTATCCTTTAACCAATAATATTTAGCCCCATTCTCGTCCCAGTTGGTTTCAATGCTCCCAGACTGCTCTAGACGATGTAACAGGGTATACAAAAAACCTTCGTTATTCTCGAACTTTTGTATTCCTCTTGCCCGTAGAAGTGAAGTTAATTCATGCCCTGTTTTTTCTTGAACAAGAAGCTGCATAAGTGCTAACAGGATTTCCTCATCACTCACTTCCAAATGGTTTATCTTTTTGCGTATTGCCTTTTGGTGCTTGTCTGAAAAGTTCAAGTCTGTAAATGTTCTTTTATCCATGACTTTCTTTAAATTCTTTAAGCGATCTTCCACACCTATTCCTCCAATTCTTCTTTTAGAAGTTCTTTGGCCCGTCTTAGTCTGGTTTTAACGGTATTCACCCCTGCATCAATGACCAGTGCGATTTCCTTAAGGGGAAGCTCTTCATAATAAAAGAGGTAAATCACTTCCCGATATTTAATCGGGAGATTCATTACTGCGGCTAATAATTCATCATCTTCTTCCTTTTGAATCACAGTCTGCTCGATTAGTTCTCTCTTGGTACCGTTACTAGGAATCTCTTCACCCGTTATGACCACATTCTTGTTGTACCAGCTTCTGTGGAAATCTTTGCAATGATTGATGGCAATCCGCCACAGCCATGTTCTCAATTTAGATTTACCGCTATATGTATGGAGGCTTTTATAACATTTAACAAAGATGTCCTGCGTTAAATCCTCTGCAATTGCTCTATTATTAACATAGGAATAGGTCAGCTGTAGGATCTCCTGTCCATATTGATTCATGATTCCATCCATTAGGAGTTCTTTATCTTCTGTTAAAAGCCCATCTATAATCAATTCTTCCACTACCTTCACTCCTTCCTATACTTTGACGATGTAACAGGGCAGGAAGTTTTTAAGTTCTTTATTTTTCTCAAAAAAAAAAGAAACCAAGAATAAGTTAACCTTATCCTAAAGCTTCTTTTGACTAAGATTAATTAACTTTTCTAAATATCACTTTTTTTGTAACTATATAAATGGGCATAAAAATTGCAGCGTAAATACCTATATCAATCAATAATGATAAAAAATTAAATTCATCACTAAACAACTCATAATTAAAACCCATACGTGTCGTTACCCCTTCGTAGATAAGAACTGTTAATGAAATACTAATTATTCCTAAAAGAAAGTCTTTCAATTGGTCCACCCCTAATTTCCTTATTCAAAATTACATCACTATAATATTCAAACTTTAGCTATTAAAGTAGCGGTCTTGTTTAATATAACAGAAAAGTGAGACTGGCTGCTTATTAAGGGTTCATAGATTTGTTCCTAGTTTTCTTTTGCATTCGTAACCTATAAAGTTGGAAAACTTCATTTATCAAAAAAACTCGCCATTTGGGTCCGCTTGTCAAAGCCCCAAATCCGAGTTTTTTTAATATCCCATCGCAAATCTCCTATTTACTTCTTCCCTTTTCTCAAATAATCATGAATGATTTCTTTCTGGATAGCAGGATGGCATGTTAAAGTAGCTTGATTCATCAACAGATTGACGGGATTCCCATCCAATTTGGTTGTAACAGCACCCACTTCATTGGCGATAATCATTCCTCCCGCTATATCCCATGGGGCAAGTTTCTTGGTCAAATAACCATCGACAATTCCTTCTGCAACGTAAGCAAGTGCTAAAGCGGCACAACAATACGATCTTGCTCCGCGGATTTTTTCCACTAACCGCTGCATAACAGTTTCATCGATTACATCATTTTCACATAACAAATAATGATTAAAATCGAGAATCGATTCTTCAAGCGTAAGATTTGGGGCTAATTCAGGTAATCTTTCATCATTTTTATAGGCGCCTTTCCTCCTCATAGCTGTGTAAAGATTACCACCCATACAATCATAAACCAAACCGATTTCGCCAATCCCGTTATAAAAAATCCCAATCGAGATGGCAAAATTTCTTTTTTGCTTTACAAAATTCATCGTGCCATCAATTGGATCCACAATCCAGACCACGCCGTCTAATGTTTTTAAATCATCGCCATAGCCTTCTTCACTAAATAAAAAATGATCTGGGAACGTACTCTTGATATTTTTTGCTAGAAAATATTCTGTCTCTCTATCAATTTCTGTAACGAGGTCCTTCGGATTTGATTTTGTCTCTACAATCAGTGGATCATTTATTTTCTTGCGGATTAATTCTCCTGCCTCTAAAATCCATCTTTTAGCTTGTCGATAGATGACTTCACGTTTTTCTTCTATCATGTTATACCTCGTAAATAATACTCTTTTTTACTTTCTCTTCTTGCTCAGACTCTTCCCAACCTTTGCAAACATCCACCCATTCTTTTGCATATGAATAGCGATAAATCTCTACATTCGTTAGTTCAATTGCAGAATTGGTACTGCCACAGGCTGGGAAAAGAGTATCAAATCTTTTCATGGAAACATCTAAGTAAACATCTAGTTCATTTTTTAACCCGAATGGGCAAACTCCACCGATTGCATGGCCGGTCTGCTCCAGCACCTCTTCTGGAGTCAGCATTCTGGCCTTGAACCCAAAGGTATGACGAAATTTCTTGTTATCAATTTTCGCATCTCCCGCCGCGACAATCAAAAGGGCTTTTTCCCCTTCACCTCTAAAGGATAATGTTTTTGCAATGCGGGCTGGAATAACTCCAATTGTTTCGGCTGCTAAATCCACTGTTGCACTCGATGTGTCAAATTCCCTCACATCTTGTTCTCTGTCCCATTGCCTGAAATGAGCTTTTACACTTTCGATTGACATCCTGTCCATCCTTTC
The DNA here is from genome assembly GCF_036962345.1 of Neobacillus vireti. Classification (GTDB taxonomy): domain Bacteria; phylum Bacillota; class Bacilli; order Bacillales; family Cytobacillaceae; genus Neobacillus; species Neobacillus vireti_A. Next base: position 42,448 of record NZ_JBALNB010000015.1, on the reverse strand, counting down.
CTAATATATGTTATGGAAAATAATAACACATATTAGGAAAAGCGAAAAGATGCTCACTACCCAATCATACCTACTAATTCCTGAATACCAATATGAATACCCTATTGAAATCTTTATCTTTTTTTATTCTTCCTTTGTTCGGTTAAATCAATGGTAAGTTGTTTCATCCGTTGCTTCGTTAATGGATATAGAAAGACTAATATTAAAAAAATCAATAGATAGATAATACCAGGCACGATGGTAGCCAATGCATAGATTCCTTCCAAGGTACCCTCTGTTTGTACTTCACGAGCCGAATTATAACCAATGGCTGTAATCGCAAACCCGCCAATTCCACCAGCAATGGCTTGACCAACTTTGCGGGCAAAGGAGTAGAATGAATATACAGTCCCATCTTCTCTTAGTCCAGTTAAAAATTCATGGTAATCAATGACGTCTGTAACAAATGCCCATATCATCGTATTAAAGAAGGCATATCCAAACATTCCAATAGCTGATAAGGCAATGTATTGAGTTGTAGATATATTCGGCAGGAAAAATAAGAGAATATATACAGCTGCTGCAAGTAACATACCTATTGAAGTTGTTTCCTTTTTGCCGAATTTGTTCACCAACGGTTTTACTAAGGGAATGGCAATAAATACAGCTACAGATTGAATGATCCCTACAATACTTAATGCGGCTGTATTACTGAAGTAATCTTTAAACAAATAGACGTTAACTGCACCAATCAGCATCGTACTCATCATGAATATTAGTGATGCTCCAAGGATTGAAATTAATGGCTTGTTTTTAAATAGTCCTTTAATTGTTTGACCTAGCTTAGCTTTTGACTCATTTTCATCCAGCACAATCCGTTCAGTCGTTAATTTATAACAGGCAAGGTAACACGCGTAAGATAGAATACCAAAAATTACAGCTGCCATTAAAAACCCATCTGCACTTGCCTGATTGTCCACAAAAATAAGTAAAGGTCCAACTGCATTAATTATTAAACTTGCCAACATCGCACCCATCGTTCTGTATGTTGATAAAGATGTTCGCTCAATTGGATCATTGGTTATGACTGAGGCCATTGAACCGTATGGAATATTAACCGTACTATATAACGTTCCCCATAGAATGTAAGTGACAAAAGCATATGCTTCATAAAACCCGTTAGACATTCCAGGGATATGTACGAACATTAATACTCCAGAAATAACCAGAGGAAATGACATTCTAAAAATCCAAGGTTTAAATTTACCATGTTTACTAGGTTTTCTAGTGTCAATAAACCTCCCCCAGGTGACATCTGCAATGGCATCCCACAACCGTGCTACTAAAAAGAGAACCCCAACAAAAGCTGCACTAATCCCATAAACATCGGTATAATAAACCATTAAGAAGGAGCTTACTAAAATAAAGAAGAAATCATTCCCAAAATCCCCAAACATATAGCCAATTTTATCTCTAAATCCAAATGGTCTAACCTTGTCACTTGAAGAGACTGTTTCAGCATCTATCCTTTTTTGACTTGCACTTTGACTCATTTAAATCCCTCATTTCTTTAATCCCAAAAAAGATTATCATTTTTGCTCCAAACTATGTTGCCCTTCGATAAAACGAACTGTCCCTGTTTTTGCACGCATAACAACGGAGTGTGTTGTTCCAACTTTCCCTTTATATTGCACACCTCTTAAAAGCTCCCCATTGGTTACACCTGTTGCAGCAAAATAGGCATCATCGCCTTTTACGATATCACCCATTAACAAAACTTTATTAAAATCGGTAATGCCCATTTTAGTTAACCGAATTTTTTCTTCTTCCGTTTGTTGAATCAGCTTGCCTTGAAAGTCTCCACCCAAGCTCTTGAGTGCAGCTGCTGCAATTACACCTTCAGGAGCACCACCAGAGCCAAGCATGATATCAACACCTGTATTATCAAATGCTGTATTGATTGCAGCAGCAATATCACCATCTTGCATCAGTTTAATTCTTGCTCCCGAATTTCGGATTTCCTCAATCATTTTTTCATGTCTTTCTCGATCCAATATAGCCACAACAAGATCTTCGATTTTTTTATTTTTAGCTGCTGCAACCGCCTTTAAATTTTCCATCACAGGTGCATTAATATCAATTTTCCCTGCTGATTCTGGACCCACAGCAATCTTCTCCATATACATATCTGGAGCATGTAATAAATTTCCTCGCTCTGCAACGGCAATGACAGCAAGAGCATTCCAAGAACCTGCAGCAACAATATTGGTTCCCTCCAAAGGATCTACAGCAATATCAACTTCTGTCCCATCACATGTACCTAATTGTTCTCCAATATACAACATCGGTGCTTCATCCATTTCACCTTCCCCTATAACAACCGTCCCTTTTATATGAATTGAATTAAACATTTCCCTCATAGCTTGTGTCGCTGCTGCATCTGCTTCTTCCTTCTTACCTCTGCCCAACCACCGTCCGGCAGCCAGTGCTGCAGCCTCCGTTACTCGAACAAGTTCCATTGATAAATTTCTATCCATTCTTACTACCTCCATTTATTGTTAAAAATAATTTTCTCTTACTAAATTTATTCCATATTTATTATTCTCGAATTAAGTAATCTCGAATTCGAGATATTAGATAAAAAAAATAATGCCTACCTTCCCTAATGTGTCACCCCCGACAATCTAATTTTATCGCTTAAACATGATAACCTTTTATCTATTTATTACTTGGTAACTTAATGTAACCATAATAACTTTTTTAAATTTAGCTGTCAATTAATATGTGTCAAATTCGTGAACAAATAAGGGCGTAGTCTATTTATTTGGTAACTTTATTCCAGTAAATACTTTATTTTAACAACTGATTTTGTTATTATTAATATACAGTTATTAAAAATAACCAAGATACAATTAGGGGGGGTGTAAAAAGATGGAGACAGAACATAAGTTATGCAATAAAGTTGAAGAATGCTATCATATTATGGGAAAGAAGTGGATAGGTCTCATTATTCATACATTAATGGAGGAGCCAAAAAGATTTAGTGAAATCCATACCTTTATTCCAGACTTAAGTAAAAGAGTACTAAATGAACGGATGAAAGAGCTCGAGGAAAATGGAATTGTATTAAGAAATGTCATTGCAGACCGTCCGGTACGAACAGAATATTCATTAACAAAAAAAGGAACAGAACTCGGACGATCGCTCAAAACTTTAGAAGAATGGGCAGAAAAATGGTTATAAATTAAATGACCTCTCTAATTTCCAGAGAGGTTTTTCACTGTATGTTAATACCTTATCGTTATTCACCATAGCTTTGGATCAAATTTGCTAGATGAGCATAAGCTCCTCCTGCAAGTAATGCGGACGTAACCATTACTGCTTCACCAAGCTCTTCATTAGTACTTCCAAGCTTTACTGCATTTTTCGTATGGACATCAATACAATATGGACATTGAGTAGCATGAGCGACTGCCACAGCAATAATCTCTTTAAACTTCCCACCCAATTTTCCGTCCTTCAACGCTGTTCTACTAAACGCGGAGTACCTCCTAAAGCCTTCAGGAGCAAATTTATTTAATTTTACAAGTTTTTTAAGATTAGATCGTCGATAAAGACTATCATCAGCTTCTGGGTCCATCGCATTATGTATATGTGTACTATGTGTTACAACTCCACCAGCTTCTACACCAGCTACGACAAAGACTGCTTCCACTAATTCTTCTAGAGAAGCACCTTCTGCTTTTGCACGACGTGTATGTGAATCAATACAATAAGGGCATTCCGTTACATGGGCAATTGCAACCGCTATGATTTCTTTTTCCTTTTTACTAAGTGCACCTTCTGTCATTACCGCGGTATTAAATTCGGAAAAGGCTTGCAGCTGTTCTGGTGCTAAGTCTTTAAGTTTACTAAGATTTTTTAAATTTCCTTTATCATATAAATGGTTTGTCATTATAGACATCCTTTCTTTCTAATAAAGATAAGTAGCAAGATACTAACAGGTTCCTTTTTCTATTGCAAAACGCAAATTTTTATGTTTGCTTTATTACACCATCACTTATATCCAATAAAAAACGAAGAAGCAATCTCTTCGTTTTTTTGCACCTATTAGCGAGAAGTATAACCTGCGTCTGCATGAATTGTTGTGCCTGTCACAAAAGAGGATGCGTCAGATGCTAACCAAAGACTAGCCTATGCTATTTCTCCTGGCTGCCCAAAACGATTTAATAAACTTAGCTGAGGAGCATATTCTTCTTCTTTCAAACCGAATTGCTCTAATGCACCACGAAGCATTGGTGTATCTATTGCACCTGGGGCAACCGAGTTAACACGAATGTTAAGTGGACCATTTTCCAATGCAGCCACTTTTGTCATGCCAACTACACTATGCTTTGCCGCAACATAGGCAATATTATGTGGCTGTGGACGGAATACACTAACAGATGAAATGTTAATAATAGAGCCACCATTTCCTTGTTTTTGCATTTGTTGTAATTCATATTTCATACAAAGTGCAGTACCAGTTAAATCAACTGACATTAAGCGATTCCAGTACGCTTCATCAAATTCAGGTGCTGGTTTGTCATCTGGTGTTAAAGCAGCGTTATTTACTGCTACATCTAATTTCCCAAATGTATCGACTGCAAACCTAACCATTTTTTGCACTTCTTCAGATTTTGAAATATCTACTTTTACAAAGGCAGCTTCTCCTCCACTTGAATTTATAGCATCTGTCACTGCTCGTCCTTTTTCTTCATTAAAATCTGCTATGATAAGCTTTTGCTTCTGCGAATAACTTCGCTGTTGCTTCACCCACCCCCATTGCCGCACCGGTAACAATTGCTACTTTTCCTTCTAAAACTGGGAAATTCATTTGAATCCTCCTCTTACGGTATATATTTATTTAAAAAATTCACTAGATGCAGAAAAAACATCTTCAACCATCAGTATTTGTTAAAGTATTCCATACCATTCAGATTGTATGAAAATTGTCGGTTATCGATCACCAAGCTATATTTTAAAAAAACAATAGAGTTACTTAACAAAGTGCCCATAATTTCTTGCTGCTTCTTTTACTTTTTCTATTCTTAGTATAATTTCATTCCTCTGGTCTTGGCCCTGGTTCTAGTCCTGAATTTTCCACTGTCATAATTGGGATAATTTCTACATCTCCATCTACTCGAACTTGACAAGATAGTCGTAAATTATCCTCAAATATTCCCTTCTTACTAAAAGCGTTTTTTTCGATAGTTGTTTCGGCACAAACTTCACCACTCATTATTTCTACTCTACAAGTTGTACATTTTGCTTTCCCTCCACATTGGTGGAGAATATTTACACCGTTGTCTTCTAATGCTAGTACCAGCTTTCTTCCTTTTTCCACTTCAAAAGTTCTATATCCAATAACGGTGATTTTGGGCATATCTATCCTCCCCTTAAAATAGGTTTGAATTCTTTCTTAAAGATGAATGATCCGATGAGATTTTTTCAGCTATTTCCTATTCAACATTAAATTCACTGAGTAACATTTCTTCTGTTTGTGGCATCGAGGTACCTAAATGCCAACACCCCATCCCTCCTAATCCATATTCTTTAACAAGCCTGAACTTAGCTAGAAGGCTTCTAGGATCTTCAAACCATACTTCATGTAATTTTTGATTTTCATCTACATACCTAAACCATGGTGATGAAGCCTTTTCATCATAGAAAACTTCACTTTCATGCTTAATGTACTGATTAATGGCATTCTGTGTAGAATAGGCAGCCCCTTTGCGATTTTCACCGTTGATTGTCCAATCATAGGCATACTGTGGTATGCCCAGCATAAGTTTGGACTTTGGCACAACAGAAATTGCGTAATTTAACACCGGGCGAATTTCACTAATCGGTGCGATGGGACCAGAAGGACCACCTGGCCAATGCCAGTTATAGGTCATTAAAAATAATTTATCTGCATACTTTCCAAGTGTTCGATAATCATACCCACTATAATATTGTGGTATTTTATCACCTGTCATTGGAGGCAAGGCTATTAAAACATGCATTTTAAACCGATGAAGTTTTGCAGCTAATTGTTTTATAAACTGATTTAGATTTTCTCTGTCTTCAGGTCTTACCATCTCAAAATCTATAACTACCCCTTGATAATCTTGACTATCCAACAATGAATAAATATTACTTATAAAGGTTTTTCTTAATGCAGGATCACTAATTACCTTGTGAACTAGATCTGGGTCAAACCCTTTACTGCTCACGTTTGTTAGGGTGGCATAAGGATATAAATCCCTTCTCCATGCAATTTTATGAGCTTCATTCTCTTTGACTCTAATAAGCTGTCCTTTTTCGTTTGGCCGATAATCAAATACAAATAGCCCTGAAAGGGTTCGTTTATATTTTTCAATCATCCAAGTATTTGTATCTTTATCTTTTGGAATAAAGTAAGTTCCAGTCCAAATATTCTTTTTTGAAGAAGGAGGAAGAGATAATTTCTGCCCAGGGATAATAAATGATGTTTTTAGATTGTTATAATTCATCAAAGATTTTGTATTAATAGCGTGACGGTTGGCAATTTCGAACAAACTATCGCCTTGTTGAACTATGTAATAAGAACCTGGAATCAAGAGAGCTTGTCCCAATACAAGATGATGGTTTTTTTGTAAACCATTTAAGTTTGCTATTGTATTGATTTTCTTATTATATTGGGAGGCAATTTTATTTAAGGTGTCTCCCAATCTGGTTTTATGAATGACTTGAGCAAATGCAGCATTGGAATAATTGAAAGATAAAATTAAAAATATCAAAAACATTGAGATAGGTTTAACCATACTGACTCTCCTTTTCATTTCATATAAATAGTATTTGTTTGCGATCCTATAATATGAATAGGAAAATTAATCCAAGCCCAATTAAGATCAAAACAAAAACCCTTAAAAATCTTTAAGGGTCCAATACTTAATCTTTCATATCAATATGAAATTTAACATTTTCAATTTGTACATTTAACAATTTTTCTAACTGTACCTGTTTTGCGTCAATTTCATTCTCTTCCTTTTCACAAACTACATTTTCATGTTGAAGATTATTAAACATAGTTGATACCACTTCTTTAAAAAAGGAGGATTTAGTTAATACATACATAATTAATTCCGTAACTGCACTTTTTTCCTGTTCGTTCTTTGTGGCAAAAATACTATGTTTATCAGGTTCAAAAGCGATTAAAGATTCCATGTGATTTGTAAAGCGAATACCAAAATACTTTGTTTCTGTTCCAAAATACTCATTTTCCCTTATACGAAGAAACCCTAACCCAATCATAAACTCATAATAGGGTAAGTCCTTTTCAAGAAATTGTAATATCTTTATTTCAATGTTTGAGCTTTGATCTATAAATATTTCTTTTTCTAACTTCGTTTGGATAACTTTGGCTTCTAACAAGTTCACTTTGATTACCTCACGTTTATTTTAATTATGCTATTCTAATACTTTCTTTTTCATCACCATCTATGTAGCCAGCTGTCGTTCCAACGATGGTTCCTAACCTGCCGTCTTTAAATTTCACCGTAGCTTCAGCCACATCCTCTACTCCAATTCCTTCATGAGCTAAAATGGCTGTATGTGCGTATGCACTTTCTACCTCTCCCATAAAGTACTGAAATAATAACCTGTCAATTATTCTTCCCTGAAAATTTCTCAATTATTAATTTCTGTATTATTGCATTTCCTCTATTTTCCCAAAATTCAACACACAAAAAAAGGCGCCTGGATAGATCCAAGCGCCATTGTTTACATTACTATTATACAGCTACTGGTGATAATTTTTTTGCAACTTCTTTTACTTTTTCTAGTCCTTCAGCAATAATCGCTTCAGCTTGAGCTGGCATTGCAGCATGACCTTCGATAATGACTTCGTCTACGATTTCCATACCGAATACAGCCCCAACTACGTTTTTAATATAATTTGCAGACATTTCCATTGGTGCTGCTTCTGGTGTTGAGTAAACGCCGCCGCGAGCACTTAGGATGATTGCTTTTTTGTGTGTCATTAATTGTACTGCTTGACCATTTTCATCGTATTTGAATGTAAAACCAGCTTGGTATACATAATCAATAAACGTTTGTAATGGTGCTGGGATGGTTAAGTTCCATAATGGGAATGCGAATACAACTAAGTCTGCTGCTGTAAGAGCATCCATTGCTTTTTGTTTTGCAGCTAGAAGACGTTTTTCTAGATCAGTCATTTCTTCGCCTGACTCCAATTTACCGAAAGCATTGAATAAATCTTGGCCAAAGTAAGGCATATCTTCAGCGAAAACATCAAAAGTTGTTACATTTGCACCCTCTACGTTCTCCATAAAAGTTTCATACATTTTACTTGATACAGCCTCAGAAGCTGGACGATTGTTTGCTTTCACTACTAATATATTCATTTATATTATTCTCCTTTTATCTTGAAGTTTATTATTTTGAAATTAATTATCTCGAATTAATAATATATGATTCTAGTATTCCTGTCCATAGTAGATATTTCCTGTTTTAGTACTTTCCATAAATTTTGATATATAAATAATTCCCATCAGACCTTTTTGTTTTTATTCACTTAGTCGTGTTAATTACTATATCGGATATACTGTTTTAGGATCTGCATGAGATCAGAAATTCAAATGAGTAAAAAATCAATATCTTTAAACAGTTCAAATAGGATAATAGGTCTATAAGAGGTTAGAGCTTCCACAATATTATAAACAGAATGGACTATAGACCTTTTTCCTATTTTTATGAAAAGTAAAAAAAACACAAAAAAACCTGAAAAAATTCCCTAATAGGCAGAACATTATGAATTATACAATCATTTTATGAAAGCGTTATCTCCTAGTTTTTTGGCAGCACTTCAATTGAAAAGGAGGATAGGTGTCGAAAACTATTATTTTGCTTTTTAAATGATCATTTATAGAAGGGGATAGTTATGATGGCGAAATCGTCCAAATGGAAAAGGGTTACGATTATGTTATTATCAGCGTTGTTATTCGTACCACTCGTTATTCCGCAAGCGAGTGCAAACGAGGATGTAATCGTAAAGAATGTAGAGGCGAGAGCAAAGAGAATTTTAGAGGTAGATGGTAAAAAATTCAAAGATTTAAATGCGAATAAACAATTAGATAAATATGAAGACTGGAGATTACCAGTAGAAGTAAGAGTACAAGATTTATTAGAACAAATGACCATTGAAGAAAAAGCTGGTTTAATGCTCATTTCCTCACAGTTTATGCAGGGTGGCGGCTTTGGAACAGCTAAATGCCCTCCAGAAGAAGGTACACTCCTTTGTGAGACAGATACATGGAGCGATACAAATATGTGGGCCCAGCCTGGTGACCCGAATTATTATTTTGATGAGCCAGTGTTAGATGCATCTGCAGCGACAACAGGGATCCTTGAGCGAAACTTGCGCTATTTCATCATTCGTGATAATCCAAAGGCTGATGTATTAGCACAATGGACAAACGAACTGCAGGAAAAAGCAGAAGGCTCAAGATTAGGAATCCCAGTCGTGATGACGTCTAATCCACGAAACCATATCAATAATAACCTGGCATTTGGGTTTGCGGAAGCAAGTGGAGTATTTTCTGTATGGCCTGGTGAACTTGGCCTAGCAGCTACAAGAGATGCTGAGTTGGTTAAGAAATTCGGTCAAATTGCTGCAAAAGAATGGAGAGCTTCTGGAATCCAAAAGGGTTATATGTATATGGCTGATATCATTACAGACCCAATCTGGGGTAGGACAAATGGAACATTTGGTGAGTCCCCTGAACTTGCGGCAGATATGATTTATGCAATTGTGAAAGGATTCCAAGGAGATCAATTAACTTCAAGTAGTGTTTCTTTAACAACGAAGCATTTCCCAGGCGGCGGAGCACGTGATGATGGGAAGGACCCACATTACTTAGATGGGAACTTTAATCCATATCCAACAGAGGGAAGCTTACTTAAGTACCATATCCCTCCGTTCAAAGCTGCGATTGAAGCAGGCACGACATCAATCATGCCTTACTATGCGTATCCAAGCAATGAACATAGTGCACCAGGTCAATTAGGCACTGATGAACCGTTCGAAGAAGTTGGTTTTGCTTATAATAAAGCGATTATTGGCGATCTATTACGTGACCAGCTCGGTTTCAAAGGCTATGTGAACACGGATACAGGTATTACAACTGCAATGCCTTGGGGTGTTGAAGATTTAACACGTGCCCAAAGAGTTGCCTATGCATTAAAAGCTGGAGTGAATATTTTCTCTGGTGAAGCAGATCCACAATATATTATTCAGGCAATCGCTGCTGAACCTGAATTAATCGAGTTTGTGGATGATTCAGTTGAATTCTTACTAACAGAAATGATGAAATTAGGATTGTTTGAAGATCCTTATGTGGATCCTGAAAATGCAGTTCAAGTTGCGTCTAATCCTGAATCTCAGAAACTTGCAGATGAAGCACACCGTAAATCAGTCGTTCTTTTACGTAATGATAAAAAACTACTTCCATTAAATAATGGCCAAATCAAAAAGATTAAGCTTTATGTGGAAGTATTCACAAGAAATAATGCAGCAGGCAGTTCAGAAGCTTTAAGAAAAACAATTGCAAACTATGACAAGTCGATTCAGGTTGTCGATAATTTAGAGGAAGCAACACATGCATTAGTTTGGGTACATCCAAACAATACAACAGCAAATCCTTCCATTAAATTAGGGCCTGAAACAGGAATTGCAAATGTAGATCGCATTGTAGAAATTCAAAAAACAGTTCCAACAATTACTGCGATTAACATGACAAACCCATGGTTAATTGATGAAATTGAACCAAATGCAGCAGCAGTAATCAGTACATTTGGAGTAAAAGCTGAAGCATTAGTTGATGTGATCCGTGGTAAATTTAATCCAACTGGAAAACTTCCATTTACAATCCCTGCGGACGAAGAGGCAGTAGCGAATGAAAATGGGGACATTCCTGGATATGAAGAAGACCCATCTTATGTGTACAAAAACAAAGCTGGACAGGAGTATTGGTTTGGTTTTGGACTTTCCTACAATCAAGGAAAAGCAGTAGGAAAACCTGAGCATGCTGGCGAAACTGGAAAACCTGCTCATGCCGAGAAATCCTCAAAATAATAAAAATGCTAAATAGTTTGATCCAAATAAAAAAGTCTGGTGGAATGATTTCCCATCAGACTTTTTTATTTTCATTCAATTTAATAGAGTTAATCACTATACCGGGTAAACAGTTTTATGATCTGCAAGGATTACCAATTTATTTTCATTAGGTTGAAATTTTACTTGTGCATCAGACGAATAATACCAAGTCTTTTCGTTCTCCTTTGCATCAAATATATTTAACTCATCCCTAAATTCCAACACATTTGAAGCGGTTTCCTCATCAATAGGAAGTGAAATCTGCCATCGGTCATCCTTTTTTTCAACATAGTATACATTCGTCTGACACAACAATCGGCTGCCAATAGAATGACGAATCATCAACATTAGAAGTCACCCCCTGGTAAATCAATTAATAAAAAGAAACTATCTTCATTTCCCTGGATCGTAATTTCGTGAATGTCTGTGATCCGAGCAGCATCCTGGGACTTTAAAACAGTGTCTCCATTAATTGAAATCTCCCCCTCTATCGTAAAGACATAAATCCTCCTGCCCGTTTCCTGCTGAAAGTTTAAGGTCTTCTTTCCATCTAACTTCGATAAATAAAGGGTTAAATCTTGATGGATTCCGGCCACACCTTCGGAGGCAGTATGGGAGATGACAGGTAATAAGTTATTTTCTAATTGTTCAACATCATAGGAAATATCTTCATAGGACGGTGTTAACTTTTTTTCATTTGGTGTAAACCATAGCTGTAAAAATCGTACCTCTTCCTCATTAGAAGCATTAAATTCTGAATGGAGTACTCCTGTTCCAGCACTTATACGCTGAATATTTCCATAGCTGATAATTCCCGAGTTACCCAAGTTGTCTTCATGTTTGAGCTGTCCCTTCAATGCGATAGAAACAATCTCCGCCTCTCGATGTGGATGAATACCAAAGCCGCGTCCAGCTTGAACTGTGTCGTCGTTAAAAACACGCAGTGGACCAAATCGTATATTGGAAGTATCATAATACTCACCAAAAGAAAAACTTAGATTACTCTCCAGCCATTCATTTTTTACTGTGTATCTTGTCACTGCAGGATAAAGTTGAATCAATTTTTAACACTCCTATCTAATTTTTTTATTCATAAATCTTTCTGGACACTCATGCATTTGTCCTTTAAACCCTCGATTAAGGACAAATCTTTCTGGATACTCTTGCGATTTGTCCTTAAGACACTCGATTAAAGACAAATCTTCTCGGACACTCTGCGATTTGTCCTTAAGACACTCGATTAAAGACAAATCTTTTTGGATACTCTTGCGATTTGTCCTTAAGACACTCGATTAAGGACAAATCTTCTCGGACACTCTTGCGATTTGTCCTTAAGACACTCGATTAAAGACAAATCTTTTTGGGCACTCTTGCGATTTGTCCTAAAGACCCTCGATTAAAGACAAATCTTTCTGGATACTCTTGCGATTTGTCCTCAAGACCCTCGATTAAAGACAAATCTTTTTGGATACTCTTGCGATTTGTCCTCAAAAAACAAAAAGTTGGAACATATAACAGGATTTCTTCTGCTATATAATCCAACTCCATCTTACTTAGCATTATGCCTGATATTTTATCCACAAACGCATGGACGAATGGATTTTAAGAATTGGACTGTTCCTTCATCTATTTTTAATTCAAGATAATTGTATTCGAAGTAAATTTCAATGTCAAAAAAAGCTGCTCCAAACTGATTAATAAGTGGTTCCGTTTTGGGTGCTTTTCTTTTACATAAGATGTCCTGTCCACCAGCAATGTAAAATAAATAAGCGGAGTTTTTTCGGTTAACTGCAGAATGGGGCTCGTTTCAGGGATATATAAGCGGAGGTTTTCCGGTTATGGAAAGCAAAATCTCCATTTTTATTAAATTTCGAGTCAATAGGCGGAATTTCTCCGTCTATTTATCACAGAGCTTGTGCTTAACCTGATTCCCCACCCAATAAGTGCGGACCCTCTTTAAACTGGTTAAGCTTCAAGCCCAAAATATTAAACTTTTGACGAGTTCCTTCTATTATTTATGATTAACTTTCATCCTAATTAATATCAAAAAAAAACGCCCCACTGATTTAAATTCAATCATTAGAGCGCCTTGGTCATAATTCTTGATTCTAATAAAAACTTTTCGAATTTCCCTTACATATTAATACTTTACTACACTTCTTTCTTGGTTGTAGACAATCTTTTTTTTTCCTCGCCAACGGTAAAACACTTTCATCAAAGGCATAATTATTATAAAGATGAACAGCAGCCGGAACGTTTGGAACATCGAAACAAGTGAGACCTCTGCATTAACTGCATCTGCTAATAATACCATTTGATCTAAGCCGCCTGGGGCTGTGCTTAGGAAACTTGTCGCGAATGTTGTGTCCAATGTAAATGACATTAAGAAGCTTGAGCCGAATGTTAGTGCAATCAGTGCGAATGCGCTGAAAATGCCGCCTGCAAGTACACGTACTGGAAGCTTAATCATATGCGGCTTGAGCATTAAGCCGATATGGGCGCCGATGAGCAGCTGTGCAACGTCCATGACGATACCAGGTACTTGTGGCATTGCGATGGGTGTTGCGAGTTGCAACGTAATTAACAAAATAATTGGCGTGATGAAAAATGCGACTGGCAAATGGATGCGTTTCGTTAAATATGAGCAAACCCATGCAAGTGCAATTAATAATACTAAACTAATCGTTAGCTTCGCATCAGTTGGCGGCTTGCTCATTACTTGACCAGAGACAATAAATGGTACAAATACAACGACTAGCAATAACCGAATTACTTGAAAATAAGAAATAACGCCAATTTCTTTAATTTTTTCTTCTTCTGCAAATACGACGATTTGACCTAAACCGCCTGGAATAGCGCCTAGTACTGCTGCTTTCATCGGAATTTTTGCCCATCGGCTCGTTAAGCAGGCAATGCCGATTGAACCGCCGATTAAAATAACGTTTAACGTTATCATATAAAACAAAATTGAGCCCATCATGCCGAATAAATCGGTGTTAAATTGTACACCTATTACGGTACCAACCATGACGACACCTATATCACGCATTTGGCCGGACCAATTGAGCGGTCCTTTATAAAAAAATTGGGCTAACATGACGACAACAATTGGGCCAAGCATCCATGGAATAGGGATGTGCAGCAGGCTAAAAATATAACCGCCAATTAAAGATAAGATTAACACCTTTAACATCGCCTTCAACCGTAACACCCCTTCCTATAAAAATATTCCTATCTATATTTATTACTTAAGAAACCACCAGCGTTCATTATCATGAATACTGGTGGTTTAGTTATATTATTTCACTAATTCTTTTACTTGTGCTTCACGATCTACGTCATCGCGGCGACGATCACCCCAGTATGCAGAACCATTTTTCAAATATTCTTCATAAGTCCATTTCACTGGTTCCCAGTCCGGCTCGAAGATTAAGTAGCCGTTTGTGAAGATTTCAAGACGTAAGCCACTTCCTGGATCTTTTACGTAAATGTACATCGCTTGAGAAATACCGTGTTTACCAGGACCTACGAATTGTACATCAGCTTCGCATAAAATATCAGCAGCACGCAGTAAGTCTTGTGCGTTGTCTAACCAGTAAGCGATATGGTGCATTTCGTTTGGCTGTTTTGAACGTGAAGTAGACATAATTGCTACATCATGTACTAAGTTTGTTACTGATAACCAACTTGCTACTTGTACATCGTCTGGATTTACAAAATATTCGCGCAACTTAAACCCTAATGCTTCTTGTAAATATTTCACAATCTCAGCATTGTCGTGAGAAGTTTGTAAGTTTACATGGTCGATACGGCGTGGAGATACACCTTTCGCCCACGATTTATAAGTTTGGTTTTTAAGTACTGATTTACGAGTTGCATCAGCAGGTGTTTTTTCCATATCGTAGTAAAGTTCGAAGCGGTGGCCACTTGGTAAGTCGAAGTGGATTGCTTCACCTTGCGCTACTTCTTCACCAGCTTCTATCCAGCGGACTTCTGTTCCAGCTTCTTCTAATAATTTTGCAAACGTTGCTACGTCCTCGCGGCGTTTAGTACGCCAGCCGATGTGATCGATGTAAGAAGTTTCACCAGCTGTAATGGACAATGTATGGTGTTCGAAGTCCCCCCACGCTCGTAAGTAGTGTACGCCATCTATAACCTCTGTTTCTTCTAAGCCGATTGTGTCGCGGAAGAACCATAAAGATTTTTCAAGATCTTCTGACACTAAAGCTACGTGTCCTAATTTTGCAATTTCCGGTGCGTAAAGAAATTTTTCCAATTATATTCACCTCATAGTTTAATTGTTTTTTTATAAAAGAATATAAGAAAAACGAATCATTTTCGAATGCTTCTATTACCCTTGAATGTTTGTATTAACGCCGAATAAATGCCTGCCGTAACCTAAAATGCCGTCTTCATATAAAGAAGTAATGTGTACTGCGATTGCCATTAAGTCACGAGTGAATAGCTCTACTGGGTGACCTTTTAATAATGCGTGTCCACCTAAAGTAAGTAGTGATTTTACGCCGATTTGTGTACACTTATCGATGATCATTGCACGGATCGCTTTATATTTTGCCCCTTCGTATGGGCCGCCTTTATCCTTTTCCATCATTGCGATGTATTCATTTAATAGACTTTTAGCCGAGAGCATTTCAAGCTTTAACTCCGAAAGCACACGTTGGCTCGTTGGAGAATCTTTTTCGTTTATACCGGAGAAGCGTACGCGGCCTGCTGTATGCTTTTCGAATTCGTCAAGTACACGCTCTGCACCGCCAACGGCCATGGCTGCGAACCCTACATAAAAGCCAGGGTAGAATGGTGTGTTGTAGTATAAGTAGTCTTGATCGAAATCTTCATACGGTGGCTGGCTCTTTTCGATAATTTTGTTAAAGCGTAATATTGCCTCAGGCTTAACGAAAACATTATCGACAATTAATGTATTACTGCCTGATCCACGAAGACCCAATGAATCCCAAGTTTTCACAACTTCTAAGTCAGAAACTTTTAATAAAATACCTACACGCTCAGGCTTGTCGTTGTCTTCGAATTTCATCATTGCTCCAACGCCAACCCAATCGGAGTAGTTGATTCCGCTTACAAAATTGTACTTACCTGAAACAATATAGCCATTTTCAGCTGGTTCTACTTTGCCGATTGGTGCAAATACATCAGCTACGAAGCCGCCTTGGTTAATGACTTCATCGCGAATGTGCTTCGGATAGTAGCATACCCAAGAGTTGTGCACGGAGAAGAAGTATGTTAACCACGAAGCAGATAAGTTGTGGTAACCAACTGTGCTTACCATATCAACGAATGTGCGCCAATTAAGTTGAGGATAGCCGAACTCTTTCGGTAAAATTAAACGATGAATTTCCTCCTCGCGGATTATGTCCGCGAGGCGTGAAGAAATGGTCGAGTTTAAATCGGCTTCGATTGCTTCTAACTCTGCAGCTTCACCGATACGCTTTGCTTTTTGCATAATTTCTTCATAAGTAGCTTTATTTTCAACTACTGTTAACATCTGATCATTCCTTTCAAAAATAGTTTATTGTACTGTAGCTGCTTGGTCTTTTTCAACTGCTAAAAAATCGATGACAAGTTTGTTCACGACTTCTGGCTGGTCAGTTTGTGCTTGGTGACCACAGTTTTCGATATATTCGAATTTAATGTTCGGTAATAATTTCTCAAGCTTATAACCTGTCTCCACTGGTGCGACAGTATCTTGATTACCCCAAATGAATATGCCAGGAATTTTTAATTTTGGTAAAGCATCTTTAATGCAGTAACGATCCCAAAGCTTTGGTTCTTCATTCATTCTGGCTAAGTAAGCATCGAACGCTTGATTTGATTCTTTTATGCCAGGGCGAGTGGCTGCTTGATGACGCAGTTGAATTAGTTCTTCAGGAATGACTGTGTCTTCACTTGAATTGCGATACATAAATTTACGTAATGATTCTTCTGTATAATCGTAACCAATCACTTCTAGGAATGAACGTAGCTTTCTTATTGGTACTTCTTGCATTGCTTGATAAATTGTATTACTGCCGATGTAAACAACCTTATTTACTTTCTCAGGATGGTCAATTGCATATTTAGCTGCAACGTAAGCACCTTGTGAGTTGCCGACAAGTGATACTTCATCTAGGCATAATGCTTCAATAAAATCATGTACATGATCCACTAAACTTTGATGACCTTTTACCGGCCACGCGTGAGGACGTGCATCTGTGAATCCCATTGATAGTTGATCTACTGCGTATGCACGGAAGCCAGCTTTAGCTAATACAGGCAACATAAAACGCCAACCCGCTGCGCCGCAGGCTCCAGGTCCTGCACCATGTAATAAAATTACAGCTGGTCCTTCTGTTCCTGCCCAGGAATAATGTGTACGTACACCATTTGCTAATACGTAACTATTATGAAATCCTTCAAAAATTGTCATCCTTTTTCCTCCTTGTGCTGATTGGCTGTTAATTTCTGTTTTGA
Source organism: Neobacillus vireti (assembly GCF_036962345.1). Classification (GTDB taxonomy): domain Bacteria; phylum Bacillota; class Bacilli; order Bacillales; family Cytobacillaceae; genus Neobacillus; species Neobacillus vireti_A. The sequence goes on along the minus strand of NZ_JBALNB010000015.1, from coordinate 24,804 downwards.
GTATAACTGTAAAAAAATCCAAACATAATAGCGATTTTTATTGAATGAATAGTTTGAATCATTAAAATTTATTGAAAAGTGTTTTTACCTTTAGTAACATGGTAAATAGAAAAACCTAGGGGATGTGACTTTAATGAGTGAAATTGCATTTGATTCTAGCGAAACAAAAAATATTTTAATGTCGGCAAATGCCTTCCACACATTAAAAAACAATTTATTTAACAACATTGGCTCTCATAAAACGAAAGGTTTTTTATTCCGATTTGGTAAAGAGTTTGGGATGGAATCAGCAAAAAATAGAATGCAAAATAAAAACTCGATGAGTCCTGTCGGCAAAAGACATTCGCGCTTAGGTCACGTAAAAGATGTTATTTTCATGGGGGAAATTGTGCGCCATCCGGACGGCACAATTGAATGTATCGATACGTGGGGACAATGGATAGAATCATTCGAAGCAGCATTACACCTTAAAAATTACGGTTTAGCAAATGAATGTGTTTGTCATATGTTATGCGGCTTTGCGAGTGGTGCATTGACATATGAGTTTGGCGAGTCAATTATTGCCGTTGAGTACAAGTGCGTCGCAAAAGGTGATCCATGCTGCGAGTTTAAAGTGCGTTTGGAGCGCGATTGGCTCAAAGAGAAGGAGGATCTTATTCACCTTTATCTAAACGACAACATTTTATCTGAGCTTGAAATGACATATGATGCACTTTTGCATCATAAGCAAATGCTCGAAAAAATTTCGATGTTTCATGGTCAGCTGACACAAAAAGTAACAGATAAGCATTCAATGGATGAAATTGTACAGGCAGCGTATGAGCTGTTGAACATCCCGGTTTTAATTGAGGATATTCACGGCAGTCCGTTAAGTCAAATTGGTTTAACCGAAGAACAGCAGATCGTAATTAAAAAAGATAAGGCGAAATTATCGCATTTTGATGATAAGCACAACGTTTCGCATTATAAAGGCACTAAATATTGGAAGTTGACGGCACCCGTTCTTATTAATAAAAAAAATTATGCCACTTGTTCTTTTTTTTACTTTGATGAAGAGAGTATGGATGAAAACGATCACTTATTTTTAGAGCGTATTTCGACGGTCGTGGCGTTATGTATTTTATACGAGGAGGCGCAGTTTGAAGAGCAACAGCGTATGCGCAGCTCGCTATTAGAGCGCTTAATTCATAATCGAAATATTAAAGATATCGAATCTTACTATAAGTTTTTACCGTTTATGTTTCGGCCGCCGTTTTCGACAGGTATTATTAGTGTGAAAAAGAAAAAGAAAAATAACGAAATTATTGACATTCATGATCAGCTCACACAGCTGTCAAAGTTGGCAAAAGAGTCGGATTTACCTTGTATTTTTGCAGTACTCGGGGAAGAAATTGCTCTCCTTAACTCACTAAATAGCGATAAACAAGGCTGGCAAAAGAAAATCACGAAAATTTTTCAAAAAATGGAGAAGCAAAACAGCAATTTTAAATATTCAATCGGCCTTAGCGGAACGTTTAGCAACTTTAAAGATTTCGAACGTTCCCTGCAAGAGGCGCGTGTCGCACAGCGCTTCCCAAATCAAAAGTTGCTGACAGATTACGAAGATTTAGGAATGCTTGGCGATATCGTAAGAAACATGAGTATCGAACAGCTCCATGAAATGGCGAAAAAGACGTTAAAAGACTTATACAATTTCGACGATCCTCGTAAAAAGGAGCTATTGTACACGCTTTACGTCTATTTATTAAATAGCCAGCGCTTAAAAGAAACGATGGATGAGTTGACGTTATCAATCGGCGGTATCCAATATCGTATAAAGCAAATTGAAGAGCTGCTGCAAATTTCACTAAAAAACGCCTCAACGGCAGCGTATACTTTATTAGTGATTCAAGCGCTAATATTGTCAGATAGTTTATGCTTTGAGGAATTTGCACGATAAAATAACGAGGTTTAAAGTGGGTATATTAGCTGCAAATAGTGAATTCCCCTATTAACAACAAAGACTGTAGACAAACTTATTTTTTAAATTCGTCTACAGTCTTTTTGATGGGAAAAATCATGTTGGGGTTTATTGTTCTACAGAAACATCTAGGCTCATTTTCTTTTCTTCCGTAGTACGAAGTGCCTCTTCATTTTCAGTTGTTGTAATTTTTAATTTACGTGTAGCTAATAACACGATTGCGGATACAACATATAAACTAACGATCACTAATACCCCTGAGTTGAAGCCAGAGCGAACGTCATCGCCTGCAAGAGTAATTAAGTAACCGGTAATCCATGGTCCAATTATACCAGCCATACTTGCAATAGATAATGAAATACCGGTTACACTGCCTACTAAGTTTTTCGGAATGATTAACGTTTTAATGGCAGCATTTAACGGTAATAAGCTTGTGTTCATTACTAAGCCCACCCCTAAGAAGATACATGCTAAGACTGGTGAAGATACGATTGTTGTCATTGAGTAAGAGGCCGCACCAACAAGTAATACTGTAACCAATACACGATCATAAGATTTGATAAGGCTTTTATTTTTCTTGAATAAGACGTCTGTAAATTTACCTGCACAAATTGCGAAAACTGTACCTGTAATTCCCATTCCAGCGAAGATTATGCTCATGCTTTGCTGCTCAAGACCAACGATTTGTGTTAAGTAGGTTGGTGCCCATGTAAGAACCCAAGTTGTAATCCACATTGACACGAAACCTACAACTAAAATTGACAATACATACGGGTTGATTAACACTTTTAAAATATACTTGAATGGTACTTCCTTGTTAGAAGCTAAGGATTTTACGTCTTCGACCAGCGGCTGCTTTGGCTCGTCTCTCATAAAGAAGAAGAACAGTGCCCATACAAAGCTTGCTACCCCTAACAATGCGAAAGTATGCTGCCAGCCAAAGTTTGTAATCCCCGCAACTAAGAGTGGGGCAGCTAAATACGTACCAACTGTTGTACCAGAAGTCATAATAGCTGTAGCGACACCACGTTGTGCACTAGTGAACCAGCGTGCAAGGTGTACCAGGCAAAAACCGAGCGTAGAACCTTCGAAGAAACCTAAGACAACACGCAGTAGAATTAAGTGTGTTAACGTTTCTACAAAATAAGCGCTTGCTAATGAAATTGTCCATCCAGAAGCAATCATCATTAATAAATATTTTGAGTTGAAGCGATACGTTAATGTACCTAAAACAATACTACCGACAGCGTATGCAGCGAAGAAGCTGCTTCCTACTAAACCAAATTGATCGTAAGATAGATTTAGTTCAGTCATGATTGGTTCTGCGGCTAATCCTAAAACTGATTTATCCGTATAGTTTAAAACTGATAGCAAGAATAGAAATCCTAATACAACCCAACGCATATGCATGTAAATCCCCCTTGTATTACTGTATTTTCCCATCCACATCATTTCGCAACCAAGTTGTTAGATTTTTCTGAAATTATTTAAGGTAATTGTTAGCGGTTTCAATAAAATGTTAGGATAATTTCACACCTCCATTTGTTTTGCTAGAAATGCATTCATTTCAGCATTTTTTTTACTTTCTTTAAAACAATAATGGTGTTTAATGGGAAAATTCAGTATACGAATCTTCCATGAAATGAATTCTATTTGAAAAAAAAGAGATTTACAAGAAAAAAAAATTGATACTAATTTGGGTTTGAAAGAGAACAAGAAAGAAACGATTAAATTTCTAATTCCAAAAAGTTGAAATTTTTACATTAAGATATATTGACAAATCTGACTTTTTTAAAAAATCTTTCACAAAAAATTCAAATCTGTTTTCGCATAAATTTTATTGTTTTTTTCTCAATTTTCAATAAAAATAGCAATGACAATTTTAAATAGACTCCGTTATGATTAAATCATTCGATTAAGAATGGAGGAATTTGGGATGGATGATCGATTATTTAGAGATGCAATGGGAAAGTTCGCCACAGGCGTAACAGTTCTTTTAACTGAGAACGAGGGAGAAACACATGGAATGACTGCAAACGGTTTCATGTCCGTATCATTGGAGCCGAAGCTTGTCTTAATCTCAATTGGACATAAAGCAAAATTTTTAGAGAAAGTTTCACAGTCTAAAAAATATACTGTAAATATTTTAGCGGAAGACCAAGAGCATTATTCACGTCATTTTGCTGGGAAGCCTGGTGAAGCAGTAGAATTTGAAACGTTAGCTGAGCTGCCGGTACTAAAAGGGGCTATCGCTCAAATCGCTTGTGAAGTTGTATCACAACATGTAGAAGGTGACCATACATTATTCATTGGTAAAGTAGTCGATTTACGTCTTGAGGATAAAAATCCGTTATTATTCTTCAGTGGTAAATATCGTGAATTGATTGAGGTAGAAACAGTTAAGTCATAAAAGGAGAATTTTCTATGAATATTCAAATAATGGCTGAGGCATTGCTTGAAGCAGAACGTACGAAACAGCCAATCGCTCCCTTAACTGAAACCTATGAAAATATTACAGTTGCTGATGCTTATGCAGTGCAATTAGCGCAAATTCGGCAAAAGATTGACAAAGGGGCGACAGTAAAAGGATTAAAAATTGGTTTAACAAGTAGAGCGATGCAGGAAATGTTGAATGTATATACACCAGACTACGGCTTTATTTTAGATACGATGGTATATGACGAAGCAGATGGTTTAGTTGCTGAGTCCTTTATTCAACCAAAGGTAGAGTTTGAAATCGCATTTGTTTTCAATAAAGAGTTAAAAGGGCCAAAAGTGACACCGCAAGATGTAATCGATGCCACGGCTTATGTTATACCAGCAGTAGAAGTAATCGATAGCCGTATCGCAAATTGGAAAATAAAATTCGAGGATACAGTTGCGGACAATGGTTCTTCAGCAGGTGCAATTTTAGGCGAAAAGCATACGCTGCTTAAAGATATTGAAGACATTACTAATATCCCAATGGTTGTGAAGAAAAATGGTGAATTTTTAGACAAGGCAACGAGCTCTGCCGTGTTAGGTAACCCACTCAATGCAGTTGTTTGGCTAGCAAATGAAGTGAGTACATTTGGCATTTCTATCGAGCCAGGCATGTTTGTTTTATCAGGAGCTCTATCAAAAGCTGTTTCCTTTGAAACAGGCGATGAATTTGAAGTTGACTTCGGTATACTCGGGAGAGTAAGCATTAACATTTCGAAGGCAGTAGTGAAAAAATAAAAATTTTATGGTGTAACACAATTAAAAGAAAAAGGAGAGAATCGCAATGAGGGTAATCTATGTGAATGCTAATAACTTACAAGAGATTAAACAATCAGCTCCCCATGCAGCGATGGCACTTGGTTATTTTGATGGTGTGCATTTAGGGCACCAAAAAGTAATTCAAACAGCTAAAGAAAAAGCAAAAGCACAAAATTTATCATTAGCTGTCCTCTCTTTTTTCCCGCATCCAAAAAGTGTGTTATTTTCGGACAAAGAAGTCTCATATCTAGAGCCGCTAGAACAAAAGGTTGAAAAGTTGGAAAGGCTTGAAGTAGACATTTTTTATATCGTAGAGTTTACAAAGGAATTAGCTAAAGTAGAAGCGAACGATTTTTTAGATGATTATATTATAGGTATGAATGCCCAGGAAATTATTTGCGGCTTCGACTATACATATGGAGCAAAAGCAAGTGGTACTGTTAAAACACTGGCAGTTTATGCTGCTAAACAGCGAGCAGGCCTAACTGTTGTTGAAGAACTAAAGTGGAATAATAAAAAAATTAGTTCGACTTTAATTAGAAACTACTTAACAGAACGAAAGCTTAGTGAATTACCAAGTCTATTAGGTGATTTTTATAAAACTAAGTATTGTCAAAAGAACGGTTTACTGCCGAATTATTCGTTACCGAATGTTGGCAGCTATAAAGTATTAATTGAAGATCGGCATTCTTTTATTGAGTGTGTGGCGACTGTGAAGTGTAATAGATATATTCAGATTCATAATGAAATGTCCACACTGCCGAATTTATTAACGATACTATGGGTTGACCAACTCGAAACAATACCAAGCTGATTATACTTGGTAAAAGTAAATTGAAATACACAGATAAACTTTTCCATTTAAAAAACTAATCGAAAGGCTTCGATTAGCTTTTTAATTTGATTTAGATTTTATTGGTTCGCTTTCTTCACCCATTCAGCAACGGTAACCGTACGCTTTGCTTGATGTTTAACAGCTGCTTGAACATCTTCAATCATTTTTCCATCTTGACCAACTGTTACACTTGTTCCATATGGGTTACCGCCAGCTCCAAATGTAACGGGATCTGTATAACCAGGAGCAGCAACAATGGCACCCCAATGATACATCGATGTATAAAGAGATAAAATAGTTGCCTCTTGACCGCCGTGAGGGTTTTGTGCAGAAGTCATGGCACTTACCACTTTATTCGTTAGTTTTCCATTAAACCAGAGACCCCCAGTTGTATCTAGGAATTGCTTCATTTGAGCCGGCATGTTACCGAAGCGAGTAGGCACACTGAAAATAATCGCATCTGCCCATTCTAAGTCATCTAATGTAACCTCTGGTACATCTTTTGTTTTTTCAACTGTAGCTTTCCATACAGGATTTCCTTCGATAGCAGATTGCGGAGCATGTTCAGGCACTTTTAATACTTTTACTTCGGCACCAATTTCTTTTGCACCCTCTTCTGCCCATCTTGCTAATTGATAATTTGTTCCACCCATACTGTAATAAATCACGGCTAATTTTACATTTGTCATTTTTTCTTCCTCCTTTTCAGTTTTATTACCAAATAATCGAGATAAGAAACCCATTTTGTAACACCACCTATTGTTTTCTTTTTTTAAAATTTCCATTCACTATTAAGCTGCTCTTTTTATCTCATTCGATTCCTTTTTAAAAAACAATTGACCAACTGATAATAGCTTGCTCCCATTGATTGCAAGGTAAACTGCTATTGCTAAAAATGCTAAGTCTAATTCATAACCGGCCATTTGACCATTTCCTAAAAATCCAACTGCTAGTTTTACTTTTACTGTTGCCCCAATCATTAATAGGGCAAATAAAGCTCCTACAAGTCTTGTTGCCAATCCAACGATTAATAGAATGCCCCCAACTATTTCGAGTAATGCAACACTGTATGCAGTTACTCCTGGTAAGCCAAGACTTTCAAACCAGCCAGCCGTGTTTTCTATTCCGCCTTGAAACTTTACAACTCCATGAATAAAAAAGATTGCTCCTAATGTAATGCGTAATAAAAGTGCTCCAATTTCATGTTTTAACATCTAGTATTTCCCCCGTTAGTTTTTTTATTTAGTTATAAAATGCTTTTGATACCAAGCTGCAGCAGCCTCTACTTCTTCTCTCGTTAGTTGATGCCCTCTATTTTCCCAATGAAGTTCTACCTTCGCATTTGCCTTTTCTAATAAAGACTGAAGCTCTGTAGATTCCATCGGAGAACAAATCGGATCATTCGTCCCGGCTGCAATAAAAACTGCTTTCCCTGTTAAATCAGGCAGGTCAATTCCTTTTCGCGGCACCATTGGATGATGAAGAATCGCGCCCTTTAGTGCATGTTGATAGTGAAATAATAAACTTCCAGCAATATTGGCTCCATTTGAATAACCCACTGCAAGAATATTATCGCGGTCAAACTCATACTTTTGGGCAGCTTCATCTAGAAACTCGTTCAATTCCTTTGTTCGAAAAATTAAATCTTCCTCATCAAAGATACCTTCTGCTAATCTGCGGAAAAACCGAGGCATGCCGTTTTCTAATACGTTTCCACGAACACTTAATACATTTGCCTCATCATCAATCATTCCTGCAAGTGGCAGCAGGTCTAATTCATTTCCTCCTGTACCATGCAGCAGTAACAACGTTGGCTTTGACGGATTTTTTCCCTTATTGAATATATGTTTCATTATTTATCTCCTTCCAGAACTCGAACCTCTACCGGCGGTAAAGTCTCTTCTAATTCTTCTCGTTTAGATTCTAGCCAAGATGGCAGCATAAGTTTTTCTCCAAGTTCAGTGACAGGTTCATCTACAGAAAAACCTGGCGGGTCGGTAGCAATTTCGAAAAGAATGCCACCTTCTTCATGAAAATACACTGCTTTAAAATAGTTTCGTTCCCGAATTTCTGTTGGATAGTAGCCTTTGTCTTGGAGAAGTGATCTCCATCTGAGTAAATCCTCTTCATCCTTCGCTCTCCAGGCTATATGGTGAACAGTGCCAGCCCCCATTAGGCCCCGCACAGTTGGATTCAGCTGAATATCGACAGTGTTTCCGATATGTCCCTCTGCCTTAAATCTTAGAAAATCACCTTCTTGACCAATACATTCTAAGCCCATTACATTTTCTAGGACTTCTGTTGTTTTATGCGGCTGAGCAGAGTAAAGAATCGCACCACCAAAACCTATAATTGCGTTTTCTGCTTGGACACCGCCAAAACTCCAAGAGTTGATCGGTCCTTCCTCTCTTTCCACAAGTTCCAGCAGCAAGCCATCTGGATCCTGAAAGGAAAGATACTTTTCTCCAAAGCGATTAGAGACATGCGTTTCAATATTGAATTTTTTCAATCGATTCTCCCAAAACGGAAAACTGCCTTTTGGGATGAGATAACTTGTTACTCCGACCTGCCCTTGTCCAATTCGCCCTTTTATCTGCTTCTCCCAAGGAAAGAAGGTAATAACCGTTCCCGGCTCACCCATTTCATTTCCAAAATAGAGATGATACACTTCAGGACGATCGAAGTTGATTGTTTTCTTAATAAGCCTTAACCCAAGTACACCAGCATAAAAGTCAATATTTCTTTGAGCGTCATTGACCATCGCTGTGATATGATGGATGCCAGATGTCTTCTGCATTGTATTCCCTCCGTTTCACCTCAGGCTTTTTTACTATTTTATTTAGGTCTTTTAATAGAAAACAGCTCGCCGATTTTTGCATAGTTGGTTCCAGCCAGCCGGCTAACAGCCGCTAAGCCCCTAGGGTCAATTCTTCCCTTTTCATAAATGTCATTTTCAATATGAAACTGAACAATTCTTCCTATTATAAGGTCACACCCAGGTGAATCCAAACCGCCTAATTCAAGGGAATGCTCTAATGAACATTCCATACGAATTTTGGCCTCCTTTACGCCGGGTACAGAAATTTTCACACTTTCTATAGGTGTTAGTTGAGCTAATTCTATTTCACTCTCATCAGCAGGAAGACTTGCTGCTGTTTGGTTGATCTTTTCAACATTTTGTTCATCAACGATGTGAATCACAAATTCTTTGGACTCCAGAATATTTCTCGCTGTATCTTTTGGCTGCCCCTCTGTACGCTGAATTGATAGCGAAACCATCGGGGGATTTGATGAAACAATATTAAAATAACTAAAAGGTGCACCATTTAAAATTCCATCTTTTGAAAGCGTGGTAACAAAAGCGATCGGTCTTGGAATAATACTGCCAGTTAAAAATTTATAATTTTCTCTTTCGGACAATGAGGCTGGATCAATTGAAAGCAAGAAATCATACCCTTTCCTAATAAAATTAGTCTAGTTCTCTTACTTGAAATGATAGCAACCCACGTTCAATTTGTCCTCTATGTGGCTCATACTGTTCAGGCAGCATTAATTTCTCGCCCATTGTTTCTTGTGATTCATCATGCGCAAAGCCTGGAGGATCGGTTGCAATTTCAAATAAGATTTCCCCATGTTCTCTAAAATAAATGGCATTAAAATAATTTCGGTCCTGTACTGGAGTGACGCCGTAACCATTCGCTGCAACATATTTTTGCCAATCCAATTGATCCTGGTCATCAATAGCCCGCCAAGCAATATGATGTACAGTTCCCACACCCATTTGCCCGCGTCCATTAACAGTTAATTTTAGATCAATGACATTTCCGATATCAGCTGAAGAACGATAACGTGCAAATTCTCCTTCTTTTCCCACGAGTTCAAGGCCCATAACATTTTCTAACAAGTCAGCCGTTTTATTAGGCTGAGTGGATAATAAAGTGGCTCCGCCAAACCCTTTGATGGCAACTTCTGGAGTTACTCCGCCAAAATTCCACTCATTCACTGGCCCTTCTTCTCTCTCCACAATTTCAAGATGAAGACCATGTGGATCATCAAATTGCAAATATTGTTCGCCGAATCGTGCTGTCTTCGTAAAAGGGACTTTGAACTTTTCTAATCTATTTTCCCAAAATTCTAGTGCACCTTCGGGAACAACATAGGAGGTTACTCCTACCTGACCACCGCCGATTTTTCCTTGACGAGCTCCAGCCCAGGGGAAGAAGGTGATGATGGTTCCAGGTTTTCCTCCTTCATCACCAAAATAGAGGTGATACGTGCCAGGATCATCAAAGTTTACCGTTTGTTTTACTAAACGCAGCCCTAGAACACCTGCGTAAAAATCAACATTCTCCTGTGGATGACCTACAATTGCAGTAATATGATGTATTCCCATAGTTTTCTTACTCATTTTGAAGACACTCCTTTTATAGTATGATGTCTATTTTTTAATTAATTTATTGATAAACATTTTAAATTGAGATTCTTTAATTCGAGATAATTTAGAAGAATAATGCATCCAAAGCATATTTACCAGGTCCAATCAATGCTACCCCAATGACAACGGCAATGATTGTCAAATTATATTCATAGCCATTTTGTGTGGACCAATAACCATTTTGAGCGTGAACCTTAACAATTGCCATTACCATTGTACCTGCAATCATGATCGCTGCAAGCGGGGTAAGGAATCCTAAAGTAAACAATAATCCTCCTATTAATTCTGCCAGACCAGCCATGAGAGCCATTGTCACACCTGGTTTTAATCCGAGTGATTCCATCCATCCTCCTGTACCCTTTAAACCATAACCGCCAAACCAGCCAAATAATTTCTGTGCTCCGTGAGCCATGAACGACAGCCCAATCACTAACCTAATCATTAATAATCCAATACCTATCATTAAATTAGACCTCCTATTTTCTTTTTATCTTGATTCCGAGATATTTACCAAAAAAAAATACGATTAAATTTTGTTATTTACTTTTTTTAAAGCGTTGACCAATAACTCGGATTCATCATCTGTTAAATTTCCAAAAAAAGAATCAACCAATTCTTGATACTTCGGCATGATGTTTTCCATCATGTTCATGCCATCAGCCGTTAAAGTAATATGAATAACCCGCCTGTCTTCTCTACAGTCATTTCGTTTTATTATCCCTTTTTGTTCAAGTTTATCTATTACATATGTCATAGAACCGCTAGAGATCAAGATTCTATTTCCAATCTGCTGAATGGTTTGTTTTCCTTGGTAAAAAAGTGCTTCTAAGACTGAAAACTCTGTAATGCTTAGATTAAATTTGGACATTTCATCTCTTAGCCGTTCCTGTATGGCTTTTGAGGTTTGCATGAGCAGTAAAAAAGGCTGATTTGTACATTTTCTTTCCATATTTACACCTCCTGATTAAATATCCTTAATTAATATATCTCGAATTAAAGATATTGTCAATACATACTTACAAATTGCTGTTATCTAATTTTCTCTATTGAGCTTCTTCAAAATTATAGACATCATCCAGTTGGAATACACGCATTTTACGCGGCAAAAAGCTCCGGATCTCTTCTTCATTAAAGCCTACTTGTAATCTTTTTTCATCAAGGATTAAAGGTTTTCTTAATAGCCCTGGATTCTCTTTGATAAGTGTATACAATTCTCCAAGTGAAATCGTATCGATATTTACATTTAACTTTTGGAATGTTTTTGACTTTGTCGAGATAATTTCATCGGTGCCATCTTCTGTAAAACGAAGGATATCCTTTATCTCATCAACTGAAAGCTTTTCAGAAAGAATGTTTCTTTCTTTGTAAGGAATTTGATGTTCGTCAAACCATGCCTTTGCTCTTCGGCATGAAGTACAACTAGGTGATAGATATAAAGTTACCATTATGAACACTCTCCTATTATGTTTTTTCGTCAGTTCGACTTCTATCCATTAGCTTTCCCATTTATCTTAAATCAGCGTATCTCGAATTGTTTTATCTCGAATTAGAGATATTTTTATTATATATCACCTTATACATTTGTCAACGGCAAATAATAAAATAATAATAAAAACCCCTTTATGTAATTTTTCATAAAGGGGAGCAGGTTTATTGCACATTAAATTCCTCTAGCAGCATTTTCTCCGTTTGAGGCATCGTTAGACCTAAGTGCCAGCACCCCATTCCACCTAGTCCATATTGTCCAACTAACCGGAACTTAGTAAGCAGGCTTCGTGGGTCTTCAAACCACACCTCGTGTAATACTCCCTTACTGTCTACATAACGAAACCATGGTGCTGCCGCCCTTTCATCATAATGAACAGCACTTTGATAGCCTGTTAATAAATCTAAAGCATGCTGAGTAGAATAAGCTTTTCCAGACTGTTTCTTCTCTTTTATTGTCCAATCATAAGCATATTGAGGTATTCCAAGCATTAACTTCTTTCTATCTACAACGGATACAGCATAATCAAGTGTTGCTTTTACTTCATCAATGGGAGCGATTGGGCCTGATGGTCCACCCGGCCAATGCCAATCATACGTCATTAAAAATAATCGATCCAGATACTTCCCAAGCGTTTGATAATCATAACCTGCAGAATAGGATGGCTCCTGGTCTCCTTTTTTAGGCGGGACAGCCATCATGACCTCCATTCCTGCTGGATGGAGTTTATCTGCTAATTCTTTAATAAATTGGTTAAGGAGGTTTCGATCTTTAGGTCTAACTTGTTCAAAGTCGATAACAACACCTTTATAGTGATGGCTATCCAATAGGGAATAGATATTGTTAATAAATTTTTGTCTCAGCCAATCCGTACTAAATAATTTATGGATTAGCTCAGGGTCGAATCCCTTTTCACTTAAATTGGATAAAGTCGCATATGGAGCCAGATTCTTTTTCCATGCAATTTTATGTGCTTCATTCTCTTGCACTTCAATCAGATTACCTTGTACATCAGGTTTATACTCAAACACAAAAATACTAGAAAGGGTACTTTTATAATTATTAATCATCCAAGTATTCGCACTCTTATCTTTTGGAACAAAGTAGGTTCCAGTCCAAACATCCACTTTGGGTGGACGGGGGATAGTCAGTTTTTGTCCAGGAACAATGACTCGACTTGTCAAACCATTTTGATTCATTAACGTTTGTTCACTAATCGCATGGCGTTTTGCTATCTCCCAAAAACTGTCTCCTGGCTGTACGATGTAAGTAGATCCCGGTATTAGAATTGCCTGTCCAGGAACGAGTCCAATATTTTTAGCTACACCATTTACCTTTGCAAGTTCATCTTTATTTATTTTATATTGTTTTGAAATTTTACTTAAACTATCTCCAGGCTTCACTTCATGTAAGACTTGAGCATTGGTCAAACTTGGGGTCAACAGAATGATACAAACTGCAATGAATAACAATTTAAGTTTTTTCACCATAAATTTATCTCCTAATTCCTTAAAATCATTCTCACGCCTGAAACATAATAGGGTTTCTTGTGTTTATTGGATATAGTTTCCCATCTAACGCAAATGAAATTTTCCCTGTTTCTTCAGAAACGACAAGAGCAAGTGCGTCGCTTTTTTCGGATATTCCTAGGGCTGCCCGGTGGCGCGTTCCAACTTTTTTATCTCCAGTTACTGCTGTTGTCAGCGGAAGTACATTTGCTGCAGAGACGACTGTATTTCCTCGTATTAAAACTGCCCCATCATGTAATGGATTTCCAGGATAAAAAATGGATCCCAATAATTTTGGTGTTACCTGTGCTCCTATTGTTGTTCCCCATTGGATAAGAGTGCCAACAGGATCACTACGTTCCACTACAATAAGTGCACCATGTCGGTTCTTCGATAGGATTTGAGCAGCGATAGATAAATCATCATATTTATCAGTAAAGGATGATAAATAGCAATTTAAATAAAAGGAGGCTGCCATCGATTCAATTTTCATTAAATGTTCTTTTACATCCTCTAGACTTCCTAATACACAGTAGTTTTCGTTATCTAAGACATTTAAATTGGATTCGAGTAAATTAATTATATTTTTAATACCATCCTCCAAATTTTGCTTTAATGGTGAAAAATCACAATTACTCTCCATTTAGATATTCCTCCAACCATTAGCTAAAAGCCTTTAATACAACCCTTCCATTTTTACAGTACTTGTTAGAAATAGTATTAGTTTGGCGTTTAAAAATTATTTATGAGCATTCCGACATAATCTCACGCAACTTTATTTGATTTATTTTCTCATGTTTACTATAATGTATTTAGGTTACTTAAAGTATACATGTTACTTTTTATATAATCATATTTTTAAAGCGAGGTAAGAAAAATGAATATGTTAGAATCAAAAGTAATTCAAACAAGATTTGAAAAAGAAATATTTATAGAAGAAAAATCAAACATTGAAATTAACGAGTTTCGTATTGATAAGAACACTTCTTTTTATGAATTTATGATAGGACTTGATCTAATTCGAATTAGGGATAATGAGTATTATGGAAATAAACCAAGTTACGTTACTATAAGAATTTCAGAAGATTTACAATCTCTTTTTGTAATAGAGCCTGATGTCCAAAGTATTTTTGCCATTAAAAATAAACAAGAAAAAGAAGCAGCAATCGAATTAATTCAATATTTATTAGTTGATTCACAAACTTTTAAACAAGTGGTATCAGAAATGATTAATAACCTAAAGAGAAAAAATGTTGTTACTGTATTTGAAGTCAAGGAAGTAAACGCTAAGCTGGCTGTGCTAGAAAGATTATTAAACGTTCGTAATGAAGATATAAAATTCATGATTAGAATGGAAAAAATAGCTTAGTTTTATAAAAAGGAGAAAAACCCGGTTATCGGGCTTTTCTCCTTTTTAATTGGGATAGTTCTTACTGTAATTCGAATTCAAAAAATGGGTATAAAAAACGAATATTAAACACTATTTTTACATAGTATCTGATATTCGAATTGCAATGTATAGTAGTTACCTTTTTTCAACTCTTCCATCCGCATGGCGTGCGAATCTTCCTGACTCACGCTTATTTACAGGATCTGGACGGTCCCACGGCCAGCCTCCAAATTGTGTAGTTTGATAATCCTTGAATGCATTGCGAATTTCCTGCTCAGTATTCATTACAAACGGTCCGTAGCTTACGACAGGTTCTTGTATCGGTTCACCCTCTAGGAGCAGCATATAACTATCAGATGATCCATTAGTAATCGTGATTTCCTGATCACCGGCAAGCTTTACACGGTTGTACGTTTCAATCGCTGTTTCGTCTATATTTAGTTTATCTCCTTGATAATAGTAAATATTTCTCGTCATTGTCTCTGAAACTGATGGTAGGGTGAAGACTGCATCCGGCTCCATATGAATAACGTAAATCCCCACATGATGATTTTTATCGTTTGCCCAAGAAGCAGAGTTTGGTTCTAAACTAGACTTGCCCTCCATACTTCCGGCAATCAATCTTATGGTCGTTTTCTGTCCATTAGCAGCCGCTGATTGTACTTCCGGTACATCTTCAGCCCATAACATTTTATATTCAGGATCAGCGAATTTATCTTTTGCAGGTAGATTCAGCCATATCTGAAAGAATTCAAGCGGGTTGCCTTTGTCCTGATGGACGAGCGGAAACATTTCAGTATGCTGTGCACCTTTACCTGCTGTCATCCACTGAACATCTCCGTTCCCAAATCGTCCTACGGACCCATATGAATCAAAATGATCAATAAGACCTTCAAGAACGACGGTTACCGTTTCAAAACCTCTGTGGGGATGTACAGGAAATCCCGGAACCGTTTTGCCATGATACATTCTAAAACCATCACGCAGCGTAAAATCTTCGCCAAGATTTCTGCCTTCCAATGAAACGTTAGGACCCTGCTGATCATTTCCTGAAGGATATGCATCTTTATGATGTACTGTCATAAGAAACGGATCTTCGGCCTCCCATGGAAATCCTAATTTTTGTATTTTCATGATTTTACTATTCATTTCTATTTCTCTCCTTTAAAAGCCACCCTGTTGTGTTTGAATAAGTTTACTATTTTTCCTTGGGCTTTGTTATAACTGAATCTTGATTTCACTGTGCTTGAAAATAAACGGTAAAATTCCGGCTAAATTGGGAAATACCCATATTTCCTTAAAGATAAGGGGATTTTTTCCGTTTATATTATCCAAGTCTTTAGATTTTGTCTTATTTAGAGCAGTTAATCGGAATGTCTCCGCTTATTTCTGCTTCTTAAGCTTCCTCTATATAAATAGCAGGAATTTCTCCGCCTATGCAATCTCATACCTACACGAAAATCAACAATTGATAATAACACAGCCTTTCCTTTTACCCTTTGATGAGTTCCTTCGTACTTCTCACTGTATCAATTGGACGAACTAATTTTTCAATTTCTTCACGTTTAGGCTCTAAGAACGGAGGTAACGATAATTTTTCACCTAGTGTTTCGATATCATCTCCATCAGCGGTAAAACCTGGTCCATCGGTTGCAATTTCAAATAGAATCCCGTTTGATTCACGGAAATATAGGCTCTTAAAGTAGATGCGATCCACTATGCCAGATGAATGAAAGCCACGTGCTCGTACTTTCTCGTCCCAAAATTCAAGCTCCTCATCGTCTTTTACACCAATCGCTAAATGATGAATACTACCACGACCTGGTTTTTCACAAAGGCCGTCTAAATATTTCACGACGATTTCTCCAAAAACCTCTCATTTAATGGATTGAAAAATCGCTTCGTCATCTGTACGGCTTGTCTCGGTATAGCCAAACATGTCTGTAAGTGTGCTTGCTAGTTTATCAAGTCTTCGTACCGTCATTTTCACCGAGTCCATTCCTTGAATTTGATGCTGGGTGGGAACATCGGATTTTTCCCAAGTTTCCCAGTGTTCTACTTTCGCACCGTTTGAGACAAGAAGTACCATACGTTGGCCTTCAGAATCTTCAAAGTGTAAAGCTGGGTGATTGGCATACGTTATAATGTCACTATTGGTTACACCGTGTTCCTCAAAACGTGCTTTCCAATAAGTTAAACTCGCTTCTGATGGTACGAGTAAACCAATTTTTGTGATAGCATTTGTACCACGGTGTGTATGACCAACTAGTGGTATTTCAAAAAACGATAATTCAGTACCTGGGCTACCTGTTTTATCTCCGTAAAATAAATGATACATCGATGGATCATCTTGGTTCACGGTTACCTTCACACGACGTAACCCAAGCACATGCCGGTAAAAGTGATTATTTTGACTTGCATTTTTTGTAATCATTGAAATATGATGATGTCCTGGAATTTTATACATAGATGATCCCTCCACTCAGTTAACTAGTCAAGTGATAAGCAAAAAATTAATAGACGCGCATTTACCACTAGTAATAGAACCCTATTTTTCTAATTTATTCTCAGCATGTTTTTGTAGCTTAGTCATCAGATTGAATAGTGTTTTTGCTCATCCTCTGTTAAACACTCATTGAGAATGGACGTTTGGAAAGTAAGTTGATGTTCAAAAACTTCATGCATTTTATCTTCCCCTTTCTTCGTCAAGGTTATCCATTTGGTTTTCCAGTCCTGCTTACGTTGTATATCCCTCTTGCTCAAGTCGAGTGAGCATACGTGAAATTCCACCCTCCGACACCGTTACTTTAGTGGCAAGTTGACTTTGTGTGATCGGCTGATAAGTCGAAACCTGGTTTAATACATCAAACTGTGCAGCTGTAATCCCAAACTGTTTTAAGAAATCATTCGATAATAAATTACTTTGATGTGTAAATCGAGCAATACGCAACCAAATTAGTGAACCAAGTGTATTTTTTTCTCAGCTCACTTCCTTTCGTTACTTTCACTTTACACCTCAAGTTAATAAAAGGCGATAAAAATATCTCGAATTAAAGATATTTTTATTCCGTCTATAAATTTCATGCTGAACTTTTCTTCTCCTATAATACGAGAGAATAAACTTGCAGTTAGGATTTCCAGGAGATTAATTGGTATATAGGATAAACAGTAGTACATACCTTTTAATGAAAAGAAAAACATGAACAGGGAGTGACTATTGTGGTAATACGATATGCGAATAACTGGATTCCAACCAAAACTCTCAGTGAAATGTCAGTCTCAGAATATGATGTTCTAATTGTAGGTTCTGGTCCTGGAGGGGGAGCTGCTTTACAAAGACTTTGTCAGCTGTGGAAAAACCAAGGAGCAAAAAAGATTGGAATATTGGAAAAGGGAGATAAGTTATTTCATTCCCATGGACAAAATATCCCTACACAAAATGTAAACACGTCACGTGATCAACTTATTGCATACAATTCCACACCTCTAGGTAAGCGCCTGCCTCAATTTTCTGGCGCTACGATGATATATGCTTTAGGAGGAAGGTCGTTGCTTTGGAATTGCGCAACTCCAAGACCGATTGATGAAGAACTGAGAGAATGGCCAATTAATCGCCATGAACTAGATGTTTATTATAGGATGGCAGAAAGATTACTAAATGTAACAACTGATTGGGCGAAAGGTTCATCTTTACAAGAACGAATGTTAAGGCGGCTCCATGCTGCTGGAATTTTGGAAGCAAAAGATATGCCGCTTGCTCTTGATTTAGCACCTTCCAGGCAGGGAGAAGTTCATTCCAATGCTTGGTATAGTTCGATTAATGCGATGGCTGCCGCCTTGTTTGATCGCCCTTATGATCTTGCTGTAGACGCTTATGTTTATCGAGTCAGAACTCAGGGGGCAAAAGTGTCTGGTGTCGATGTTTATGACGCTAATAAAAAATCCCATACGATTCGGGCAAAAAATGTAGTGGTTTCTGCAAGTACTCTAGAAACTCCGCGTTTATTGCTTAACTCTAACATAAAAGGGGATGCAATCGGTCGTTATTTAACAGGTCATGTATCGATGATTGGAATAGGAACAGTAAGTCGAAGAGAGTTTTCTGATAGACTCGGTAATTTATCGATATTGAAATTTGAGACTGAAGAGGATCCTTATCAAATTCAGATTCTTGGTCCTGACCAATATTGGTCCTACCAGCAATTCGAAGATAAAGAGTTGAAAGACCAGTTGATGATTGTTTATGCAACCTTTGGAAGAGTAGAACCTAGACGTGAAAACCGTGTATATATTGAACAAAGTCAAAAAGATGAATATGGTGTACCAATGCAGCAAGTGCAATATTCATTAAGTAATAAAGATCGTCAAACAGCTGAACAAGTGGAACAAGGAATTAGACGATCGGCAGCAGCTATGGGAGTGACTCTTGATGAGTCTTCATTAGTGCTCCGACCTCCGGGTGCTGATATGCATGAGGCCTCCACATGTCGAATGGGGAATGATCCTGCAACATCGGCAACAAACCGTCATGGCCAAATACATGGAGTTCAGGGTCTGTATGTTGCAGATAACAGTGTTCTTCCAACCCTTACAGCAGCTGGTCCCACACTTTCTGGCTCTGCTTTAGCCATTAGACTTGCAGATCATATATTTCGTCAGTCTAGTTGAGTGTTGAACTAATAAATGTTATAAAATTCTTAGTTTTATAAAATGAAGAATTGAGATTATGTTAATAGATTTATAAATGTATTTATCATTATCTTAGCATTCAATCCTCTCATATATAAAGCAAAAAGAAGAATTCCCGTCTTCCTTTTGTTTCCTCTTTAGAAATTTTTTTTGTCTTAAAACGATAACCAATATTTTTTTGAATTTCCTATAACATCAAGTTTTGTTAACTAAAAAATCAGACGTTTTTTAAACATCTGATTCTAAAAAGTTCTGCAATAAACATCAGTTGAAATCAATTAATCGGTCTTCCACAATCGGGCGCTTTCCTCGAGAGGTATTCTAAAAAGTTGGGGGTCTCCCCATTTTTATCTTAATAAATCTAAATATAAAACAAATAAATTGGAGTAACTTTAATATTACCCTTCGAATATTTAAGTATCTCAATTATTTTTCTATACTAAATCTTCACCGAATATTCACCAAATCAAACATGTGTTTATATATATATTCTTTATTTTCTTGAAATGTATATAATCCCAAATAAGTTGAAAGATAACAATAGTCTTATGTCATTTAATGGAGAGGATAACAGTTGGATATAAGAATGAATACTAATGAATTAGGAGAATTGTGTTTACTTGCTGGAAAAATTATGTTAGAAAGCGGAGCAGAGACATACCGAGTTCAAGATACAATGATGAGAATTGCTAGTTCTTTTGGGAAAAACAACCCAAACAGTTATGTGACACCGACTGGAATTATATTTTCATTAAGTGGAACTGAACAAACCAAATTAGTACAAATTTCAAATCGGTCTACGGATTTATACAAAGTCATTATCGTAAATAGTATATCCAGGAAAATTAGCAGCGGGGAAATCTCAGCAGAGCAGGCCTACTCTACTTTAAGAAAAATCGAGAAAGGAAACCTAAAATATCCTTTATATGTAAAGATTATTTCAGCTTCCATCGTGAGCGGCTTCTCCCTCGTCATGTTTAATGGGGAATGGAATGACTTTTTTCCCGCATTCCTCGCCGGTGGTGCAGGTTTTTCTTGTGTGAGTTATATTGATCGTTTAGTAGATATTAAATTTTTTACAGAATTTTTAGCAGCGCTAATTGTGGGTCTAATGTCTTATTTCTTCAAATATATTGGTTTGGGACAGGACCTATCTAATATTATAGTCGCAAGTATTATGCCGCTAGTACCTGGCCTTCTGATTACGAACGCTGTAAGAGATTTAATGGCAGGGCATCTTGTTTCTGGATTATCAAAAGGTGCAGAGGCAGCCTTAACTGCATTTGCCATTGGGGCTGGTGCAGCGATTGTTTTTTCACTCTTTAAATAGATCGAGGAATAGATGGACATGATTATACAACTATTGAGTACTTTTATTGTTTCAGGGGCCTTTGCTGTAATATTTAATATACCAGAAAAGAATATCTTGCAATGTTGCATTGTTGGTATGGTAGGCAGACTTTTACACAGTACGTTGATGAACCATGATTATAATACAGTGCAAGCTACCTTAATCGCCTCCTTTTCCATTGGCGTAATTAGCCAAATATTTGCGAAGATCTACAAGACTCCTGTTATTGTATTTAGTATTTCAGGTATCCTTCCTTTAGTACCTGGTGGCTTAGCCTATGATGCAACAAGAAACTTTGTTGAAGATCATTATAACTTAGGAATTCAGATTGGCGTAAAAGCCATTATGACAGCAGGTGCCATTGCTGTTGGCCTGGTGCTGTCAGAAGCGGTCATGCGGATTTTAACAATAAGAAAGAAAATTCATTTAAATGGTTTTCACAAGTAAGTTATTGAAAAAAGGAAAAAAGAGCCTACTAATTGATGTGACCCCCAAAAGTTAGAGTTTTATATTAAGCAGCTATTGGCAGGTATGGTTACGGTATTGAACCGGACTCATACCTGCCAATTTTTGCTTTATACGCTTGTTATTATAATAATTGATATACTTCAATTCTCTTTTTTAATTCCTCAAAAGAGCACAGTGGTTCACCATAGTACATTTCTTGTTTCAATAAACCGAAAAAACTCTCCATGGGCGAATTGTCTAAACAGTTTCCTTTTCGCGACATACTCTGGAACACCTTGTTTTTTTAAAGAGTTTTTACCTACCTAAGGATTCTCTTTTAGAAAAGTTTTACGGTTTCACCCTTTCCCTAGCTTTAATACTACAATCTAGGCAAGCTGACACAAAGTCGAACACATAATAGTTAATATATGTCCGACTTATTTTGTGCCTCATCTTTTCGTGGTTTAGTCATCCACTGGGAACCATCTGATACATTTAAAAGCATGCTAAACACATTATTAGAGATTATTCATAAATAGCTGTTTGGTTGAATATTTTACCTTTTATTCCTTGATGAGTTCCTTCGTACTTCTCACTGTATCAATTGGACGAACTAATTTTTCAATTTCTTCACGTTTAGGCTCTAAGAAAGGAGGTAACGATAATTTTTCACCAAGTGTTTCGTAAGGTTCATCTCCCATAAAACCAGGACCATCGGTAGCAAACTCAAATAAAATTTGCGGAGCCACTCTTGCGTACAATGACTCAAAAAAGTGACGATTTACATAACCGGATGTTTGGAATCCAAAACCACTTAGTCGTTCAATCCATTCTTCTAAAACAGCGCGATCCTCTACACGGAATGCCGTATGGTGAACCGTACCAAAACCTTGTCGGGCTTGAGGAAGAACCGCATTATATTCTACAATAACTGAGGCACCATTTCCGCCTTCGCCCACCTCAAATAAATGGAATGAACCGTCTTGTGCAGTCTCTTTAAATAATAGAACTTTTTCCAGCATTTCTTTAAAGTAATCAAAGTTCGCAATACGAACAAATACCGGACCTAAACCAGTAATGGCATATTCTAGTGGAATGGGACCTTTTTGCCACGGTGTACCAGATTCCACGCCTTTATTGAATTCATCTGAAGTCAATTGATATTGCTGATCATCAAAATCAACGAAAGAGAGTGTTTTCTTGCCAAATTGCTCTTTGATTCCAGTATGTTTGACTTCTAGACGATCAAAACGTTTTAGCCAATAGTCTAATGCAGCATCACTCGGTACACGGAAAGAGGTTTTTGAAATCTCGTTTGTACCATGTACACCTTTCGGAATACCTGGGAAATCAAAAAATGTCATGTCTGTGCCTGCGCTGCCTTTGTCATCGGCAAAGAATAAATGATAGGTTTGAATATCATCTTGGTTGACTGTTTTTTTAACTAAACGCATACCTAAAACATAAGTAAAAAATTCATAGTTCTTTTCTGCACTGCTTGTAATCGCAGTTACGTGGTGTACTCCTTTTAGATGGTTCATTATAATTTCCTCCTAAAAAATTCAAATTTTTATGGTAAGCTGGTTTGTTCATTAAAACTTCTCAATAGGTGTTAGATTTTTTTCAATTTCATCTCTGCGGTCTTCTAAAAATGGCGGTAAATCTAATTTTTCTCCAAGGGTTTCAATATCTCCATCAATCGTGAACCCTGGCCCATCGGTTGCAATTTCAAATAGAATTCCATTTGATTCACGGAAATACAGGCTCTTGAAGTAGAAGCGATCCACAATGCCAGATGAATGGAAGCCGCGTGCTCGTACTTTCTTATCCCAAAATTCGAGTTCTTCATCGTCTTTTACACGAATCGCTAAATGATGAATACTGCCGCGACCTGGTTTTTCAGAAGGGCCTTCTAAATATTTCACAACGATTTCTCCAAAAACCTCTCCTTTTATGGATTGAAAAATCGCTTCGTCATCTGTTCGGCTTATCTCTGTATAACCAAACATGTCTGTAAGTGTCCTTGCTAGTTTATCAATTCTTCGTACCGTTATTTCCACAGAGCCCATTCCTTGAATCTGGTGCTCCTTGGGAACATCGGATTTTTCCCACGTTTCCCAGTGTTGTACTCTCGCACCGTTTGAGACAAGAAGTACCATACGTAAACCTTCAGAGTCTTCAAAGTGTAAAGCTGGATGATTGGCATACGTTGTAATGTCACTATTGGTCACACCGTGTTCCTCAAAACGTGCTTTCCAATAGGCTAAACTTGCTTCTGATGGTACAAGTAAACCAATTTTTGTGATGGCATTTGTACCACGATGTGTATGACCGACTAGTGGAATTTCAAAAAATGATAATTCAGTACCCGGGCTGCCTGTTTTATCTCCAAAAAATAAGTGATACATGGATGGATCATCTTGGTTCACCGTCACTTTCACACGACGCAGCCCAAGCACATGACGGTAAAAGTGATTATTTTTACTTGCATTTTTTGTAATCATTGAAATGTGATGATGTCCTGGAATTTTATACATAAAATTATTCATCCCCTTCAGTTAACTAGTCAAGTGACTGTGAAAAAATAATAATTCCCAATTAAAAGGATCCTTATCTTTCTAATTTAATCTCAGTGTGCTTTTGGAGCTTTGTCATCAGTTTGTATAGTGTTTTTTGCTCTTCCTCTGCTAAGCACTCACTGAGAATGGACGTTTGGAAAGTAAGTTGATGTTTAAAAACTTCATGCATTTTACCTTCCCCTTTCGAAGTAAGTGTTATCCATTTGGTTTTCCAGTCCTGCTTACGCTGTATATATCCCTCTTGCTCAAGTCTAGTGAGCATACGTGAAATTCCGCCCTCCGACACCGTTACTTTCGCGGCAAGTTGACTTTGTGTGATCGGCTGATAAGTCGAAACTTGGTTTAATACATCAAACTGTGCAGCTGTGATCCCAAACTGTTTCAAGAAATCATTTGATAATAAATTACTTTGATGTGTAAAACGTGCAATACGCAGCCAAATTAGTGAACCAAGTGTATTATTTCTCAATATGACTCATTTCCTTTCGTTACTATCACTTTACACCTCAAGTGAATAGAATGCAAGAAAAAAATCTCGAATTCAAGATATTTATTCAATTATGGCTTAATTGCTTCTTATGAAAAAACCATTGATTTGATAATAATGATAAAAACCCTATTTATATAAAACCCCACTTACTTGTGATACGGTTCACCGTAATGCATCAATATGAGGTTCTCCTTGGAATTTTGAGAAAAAACTCACTCTCTTTTAAATAGGATGTCTTTGTCCTTTATCGAGTAACCAGCAAAGATAAAATAACCGGAGATTTTCCGGTTAAATGCAGAATGGTGCTCGTTTCGGGGTAAATAAGCGGATATTTTCCGACTATGCAAAGAAAAATCCCCCATTTTCAAGTTTTCTGGTCTTCTGTCAAGAAAGT
>NZ_JBALNB010000014.1:0-141649 GCF_036962345.1 Neobacillus vireti | reverse complement strand
TAGGACGTTGCCAGGCTGTAACAATTTTATTATTCCGCAGTAGCTCAGTGGTAGAGCTATCGGCTGTTAACCGATCGGTCGTAGGTTCGAGTCCTACCTGCGGAGCCATTCTTTTATGGAGAGCTGTCCGAGTGGCCGAAGGAGCACGATTGGAAATCGTGTAGGCGGGTAACCCTGTCTCAAGGGTTCAAATCCCTTGCTCTCCGCCATAAAAACACTATCTATATTGTATGGCCCCTTGGTCAAGTGGTTAAGACACCTCCCTTTCACGGAGGTAACACGGGTTCGAATCCCGTAGGGGTCACCAGATTTTTTTCACGATAGTGAAAAAAACTTTCCTGTAATATGGAGGATTAGCTCAGCTGGGAGAGCATCTGCCTTACAAGCAGAGGGTCGGCGGTTCGATCCCGTCATCCTCCACCAAAGTTTTTCGCGATAGCGAAAATAACTTTCCATAGTATTTTTATTGTCGCGGGGTGGAGCAGTCCGGTAGCTCGTCGGGCTCATAACCCGAAGGTCGCAGGTTCAAATCCTGTCCCCGCAATACGGTCTGGTAGTTCAGTTGGTTAGAATGCCTGCCTGTCACGCAGGAGGTCGCGGGTTCGAGTCCCGTCCAGACCGCCATCTATATTTTAAACCTACTGGTTTTTAATAAAGAGGCCTAATAGTGTGGCTCAGTAGCTCAGTCGGTAGAGCAAAGGACTGAAAATCCTTGTGTCGGCGGTTCGATTCCGTCCTGAGCCACCATTTTAATTCTATTGATTATATGCTTGCCGGTTTAGCTCAATTGGTAGAGCAACTGACTTGTAATCAGTAGGTTGGGGGTTCAAGTCCTCTAGCCGGCACCATTAGGTGAAAGATTCATATTATGTGGAGGGGTAGCGAAGTGGCTAAACGCGGCGGACTGTAAATCCGCTCCCTCCGGGTTCGGCGGTTCGAATCCGTCCCCCTCCACCAATGTTTTTCACGATAGTGAAAATAACATTCTATATATAGGGGTATAGTTTAAAGGTAGAACGAAGGTCTCCAAAACCTTTGGTGTGGGTTCAATTCCTACTACCCCTGCCAAATAATTTTATTGTGGCGATTGTGGCGAAGTGGTTAACGCACCTGATTGTGGTTCAGGCATTCGTGGGTTCGATTCCCATCAGTCGCCCCATTAAATCATTTTTCATTGGGCTATAGCCAAGCGGTAAGGCATCGCACTTTGACTGCGACATGCGTTGGTTCAAATCCAGCTAGCCCAGCCAATTTGCGGAAGTAGTTCAGTGGTAGAACACCACCTTGCCAAGGTGGGGGTCGCGGGTTCGAATCCCGTCTTCCGCTCCATAATACGGCGCCATAGCCAAGTGGTAAGGCAGAGGTCTGCAAAACCTTTACCACCGGTTCGAATCCGGTTGGCGCCTTTATTTAATTTAATATCATTTATATTTTGCCGGGGTGGCGGAACTGGCAGACGCACAGGACTTAAAATCCTGCGGTAGGTGACTACCGTACCGGTTCGATTCCGGTTCTCGGCATTACAAATCTAAAATTTTATTATGCCGGTGTGGCGGAATTGGCAGACGCGCACGACTCAAAATCGTGTTCCGTGAGGAATGTCGGTTCGACCCCGACCACCGGTATCATCAATCGCTTATCAGGCGAAAAAAACGTTTCTTACACTAAGTAAGAAACGTTTTTTTTTTACTTTGTTAATTTATATATAGGATCTCCGTGACTGTATTTTAGTAATTCTATCTTTTCCAGTCATCATGAAGACTTCATGGTTAAAAGCCTATTTAAAGTCCAATTCTCGTCAGTAAAAACTATATGTCTAAATAGAATTTTTAAGTAGAATCAATATATGTAAAAGGAAGGGGATGAAAATGGGAAATATTGATTTAAGAAGTCGGAATATTAAAAAAGGGGAGGTTTGTTGTTTGCAAAATCGAAGTTACAAAAAGGCAAAAATGCTTACATTCAGTTTTATGCTACTTTTCTCCTTAATTGCTCCATACACGGGTTTTTATTCGCAGGCAATTGCTGTCGAAGCTGCTGCTACAGATGTTCACAATGGGGGCTTTGAAGAAGTTGAGATTCCTGGTTGGAGCCTTGTTACGAGTAATACATTAAGTAGGGTTTCCATTAGTGAAGATAGAGCCCACTCCGGTTCGAAAAGCTTATATTTTAATAATCCAAGTAATGAAGAACAATTGCAAATGAAAAGTGAGATGCTACCTGTAACTCCAGGTGGATCCTATACGGCTGCGGCATTTGTGAACGTAGTTTATCAGTCTCACAGTTTAGGTTACGAGGTCCATTATTTTAATGAACAGAATGAAAAAGTGGGAAGTGCAACTTTTATTAATTTTGGAACTGCAGCTTTAGGAAAAGATCAATGGACAGAAATTCGTGTACCCTTTGTCGTTCCAGCTGGCGCTACACAGGTTCAACTTCGCTTTAATTCAGGAAAAGTGGCGATCACAGAGGCCTACATAGATGATGTAGCAATCAATACAGGATTTGAAGAAAATGGACTAGCCGTTGTGAATGCAGGCTTTGAAGAGGAACTCGCTATTCCTGGTTGGAGTCCAGTAACTCAAAATTCATTAAGCAGAATTTCTATCAGTGAGGAACGCGTCCATACTGGATTTAGCAGTCTTCATTTTGATAATCCAAGTAATCTAGAACAATTGCAAATAACAAGCGACATGATTCCCGTTACCTCAGGTGAACCCTATACTGCAAAAGCCTGGGTTAATGTGATTCGTCAGTCCCATAGTATTGGTTACGAGGTTCATTACTACAATGATCAAAATGAAAAGATTGGTAGTCCAACCTTTATTAACTTTAAATCAGCTGATATAGGAACGAATCAATGGAGCGAGATCAGTATCCCATTTACAGTCCCGGCGGGTGCAACACAGGTTCAACTTCGATTCAATTCTGGGACTATCGCTATAACTGAAGCCTTCATTGATGATGTATCCATTGTAGGTATAGGTAGTGAGGGTCCGCCTGTAGAAATACCAAACAGCGAAATCATGAATCCTAGCTTCGAAGCTGAACTACAGGATGGAGACATTCCGGGTTGGATATCTGAATTTGCTGGGCCAGGCATTACAATCAGTTCAGAGAGGGCTCGCACTGGAGTGCAAAGCTTACATCTGCATGATACTACTGATAAAGCAGGAGTCAGTGTTTTAAGTGATAAAATTGCCATTGAGCCTAGTGAATCCTACCTGTTAACAGTCTATACCAATGTTGTGAATCAAACACATAATATTGTGACTGAAATCCGCTATTTTGATGCAAACAATAATAGAATTATAGAACATAGACAACTTAATGGGAATTTGCCTAGAAACGAATGGAAGGATTTAAAAGTATTTAGTGATGCACCTGACAATGCAGCATATGCAAGACTCTCATTTTATTCTGGAGGAATTAGTTTTACCGAAGCCTATTTCGATGATGTTACTTTAGAAAAAGTGACTGACGATTCCAAATTAGACCGAGAATATGGACCGTCTACTAATCTTGGAGAAATGGTTAGTGTTCAATTAGGTCAAGCTGGTGCTATTCAGGAAAATAGCCTTGGAGAGAATGAAGTATACTATCATTCCAATGGGCACCCTGGAACGTTTTCAGTGTTAGATGCAGAGACAGGGGAACTCAAGTTTTCAAAAGTGATCCCAAATACAGAGGCCGTTTGGGCAATTAGCATTGGTCTGGATAAAAACGTATATTTTGCAGGTACTTCTGATGGAAAATTGTATCGTTATGTCCCAGCTTTAAAAGAAGTTCAGGAGCTTGGAGCCAACCCTTCCGCAGCATGGGTTTGGGATTTGGAAGCTGCCGATGATGGTAAAATATATGGTGCCACCTATCCAGGTACAGGAGTGTTCGAGTATGACATCAACACCAGTGAATTTAAAGACTTCGGCAGTGTTGTTGACCAAGATTATGCTCGTGGATTGGCGGTAGATGGAGATTTTCTCTATGTTGGAATCGGAACAACCAAACATCTTTATAAAATTAATCGACACACAGGGGAAAAAGAAGAGATTATTATTGAAGGTCAATCCGGTGAAAACGGGATTATCCAAGACATTTGGGTTGTTAATGGTAAGCTGTTAGTTGCTGTATCAACTGTAAATATGTTAGTAATTGATCCAGCTACAAAGACAGTGGAAAATTCGTTTGTGTTTAGTAATATGATTTCTGAACCGGACCCTGACCAACCTAATATTTTCTATTATAAAAATGAATCACAATTGTACAAATATGATATGAATACCAATGAGTCATCATTGATTGAAGGAATTCCACTTCTACCAGATACATTGCGGGTAAAGGATATGTCTTGGATTACCTTATCAAATGGTGAAACCGTATTGGCGATGGTAACGCAATATGGGGAATATATGCTGTATAATCCGGATTCAAATGAGTTGACCTTTGTTGCTTTAAATCTTGCGGCAACATCTGTGGCGATTCAATCACTAGAAGCTGGTCCCGACGGAAAAATTTATATGGGTGGATATCAGCGTGGAATGAGTGTGTATAATCCGTTTACAAATGAAATCGAAGTTAATATTCCATCTTTTGCACAGCCAGAAGGAATTGGATTTTTGAATGATAAAGTATATTTTGGAACATACGTGGGGGCCATTATGTACAGCTATGACCCAACACAGCCAGTAGATTTAAACAGCAATCCGAATCTTGAATATGATATTACCGATGAACAAGATCGTCCTTTTGCGATCACTTCAGGTGATAACAAGCTCTTTGTCGGAACAATCCCAGATTATGGGGTATTGGGAGGGGCCCTTGCTATCTATGATGCAGATACAGAGAAATGGTCTCAGCAAAGAAATGTAGTTCAGGATCAAAGTATTATTAGCTTAGCCTATCATGATGGTAAATTATTTGGAGGTACATCGATATGGGGTGGTTTAGGAATTAATCCTGCAGCTGATGAAGCCAAAATATTTGTTTGGGATGTTGAAAAGGGTGAAAAAATTGCCGAATTCACTCCTGAAATCCCGGGAATCGATGTAACACCGAAAATGATTGGTGATTTATCAATAGGCCCTGATGGATTCTTATGGGGAGCCATAGAAGGAACTATTTTTAAAATGGACCCTGATACCTATGAAGTATTAGATAGTAAAGTGATAAGACCTAGCTTATATAACAGCAGCAAATGGTTTCCGTACCAACTAAGTTGGGGACCTGATGGAATGTTATATACAACATTGGCCCGCAGCCTAATTGCTATTGATCCTGAAACGTTGGATTACAAAGTGCTTGAAGAGGATTTCATGAACAGCATGACGATTGGAATGGATGGAAGTATTTATTATGCCCTAGGCAGTGAGCTTCATAAAATTGCTGTACCTGAAACGGATGCAACGTTAAAATCGGTTACGATTAATGGGGAGGCCCTGGAAGGTTTTCAACAGGGAGTACTAAACTATACAGTAAATGCTAAGCCAACTGAAAACATTCTAGTTGAAGCGAATCAATCAGGTGCTATTTTGGATATCGTCCATTCAACCGATAAAACAGAAATTATAGTCATTGGTACGGATGGAAAATCAACGTTAACGTATACCATTGTTTGGTCAGATAAACCAGGAAAACCGGATAAACCAGGAAAACCGGAGAAACCAGGAAAACCAGAGAAACCAGAGAAACCAGAGAAACCAGGTAAAAATTAAATAGTAAAATCAAGAGGGTGTCCCAACTTTGGGGACACCCTCTTTTAACGATTGTTAATTAGAATAAGTTTTTTCAATTGAATCTACATTGTTGTGTAATGCATTTTTCAATGTTTCATCAATGTTGCTGTTATCTAAATGATTACGAAAATCTTCGAGGTGCTTCATTGCTTGTTTGGTATTACCTTTTTGGT
Organism: Neobacillus vireti; assembly: GCF_036962345.1. Taxonomy (GTDB): domain Bacteria; phylum Bacillota; class Bacilli; order Bacillales; family Cytobacillaceae; genus Neobacillus; species Neobacillus vireti_A. Next base: position 135,744 of record NZ_JBALNB010000014.1, on the reverse strand, counting down.
AATGATGTTCCCCTTGTTTCAACTTGTTTGTTAATTGTTTTGCCAATGAATGGGGAATGCCACCTGCTTCTTCTAACTCAAAAATTTGCGCTGATAAAGTATCAGTTGTGACTTCAACAGTTACAATTAACTTATTGGTAGTGACAACTTCTCCATTGTAAGCAACTTTTGCATAAATTTCGGTTGTTCCAGCATTTTTACCGATGATTTTACCTTCTTCAACGATAGCAGCATTAGGATTTGAATTCACCCATTCTATTTCAGCACCTGCTAAATCGATTGTGTTTCCATTTACGAGTGTAACAAACAAATCAATGTTCTGTTCGGCCCCTTGAAGTAATGAATCATTTGCTACCGTCAATGTACCTTTGTCTAGTCGAACTGGTAATTGATATAAGTTATGGTCGGCTGTATAGTAAATATTGCCCTCATTATCAAGATCCATTAATTGAACATTCCCGGTAATTAATTGTTTGCTTTTCATTGTTTTCGGATCGATGACTGTTAATTGGCGTCCTGCTGTTGTGTAAAGATATCCTTGATTATCCCAGCGTATGAAAAATGGTCGCCATTGACTTCCTCTGTTTACACCTTTATAAAGTTCCATGCTTTTAATAATTTCTCTATTTTTTGGATTCATCGCAAAAATCACTGTGTTATGGGCACCGGTTTTATCTAATCCCCATGCCACTCCCCAAATGTTTCCATCAGGCCCTACAGTTAGTTCACCAATCATTTCTGGTTTCTCTAATCCATCCACATGAAGGTCGAATTCTTCGTGCGTACCTGTTTCAACATCATATTTAAACATTTTTGCCTTGTGTTCGGTAGGGTCAATACCGAGCCCTCCAGAAATAGTCGATCCCCCAAACACGGTACCATCCAAATAAGCTAATCCAATGATACTTTGATTTTTAACAATATTACGGATTGTATTCCATTGGTCCGTTTCAGAATCGTAAATAGTTAATGCACCGCCAAGTCTTCCGTAATCAGAAATGGTACCAACAAACAGCTTGTTGTCGCCTGATGCAAAAGTGAAAGGCCTGCTTTGATCATCCCCGATGTCCTGAACCATCACCGGATTATCACCACTTACACCACCTGAATAATTAAACGGAAGGTCTGGATCATATTTAAAAATTCTGGCGCCCCCATAGGTACCTAAATAAACATCGCCATTCAAAAATCCGATTCCCTCTATTTGGTGAGGATCCCGTTCATGCAGGATATATTCATCGATAGAAGTATCAAAGACTCCAAAGGAACCTTGATATCCGCCCATATAAATTTTTTGATCTTCACTAATTTCTAAACTTTGCATTAATAGTCCTTGCATATCTACTTCAGGATAACTTATTTTTACAGCATTAGTAGTTGGATCAAAGATAGAATACTCGATTTGATGATGTAAGATGGCTAATACATCTTTCCCACTTTCATCTTTTATCCAACTCATCGCTTTTGCCGGTGTGGCAGGCAATTGAACAGTCGGTTCTACTTTTGCCGTTTCATGTGTTGTCATATCGTATGTCCATAATTGCTGCGTATTTTTATTAATATAGTAGATAATATTTTCAGCATATGGTGATGGAGATGATATAAGCCCATCAAAGGTATGCTCATCCTGCCAATTCATGGTACTTTTCTCTTCGCCTGTTGTCTTGTCGATAGTAACCATTGAAGTTCCATAAGCAACAAAGATATTATTTCCATACTCCCAAATATTTGATATTTGTGTTGCAACGCCAGTAATTGGAAGTTTAATTTCTGTTCTTTCACGGGTTGCAAGATCCATTTTCATTAAATAAGCCGTTGTACCAGTACCTACATAAAGAGATTCTTCAGTGATTCCAAGTCCACGTGCATATTGTTGACCCTCATAAAAAGTACCTAAATCGTTAAATTGGGCAGATTCAATATCATATTCAAACACTTTAGCATTTGGATAGGTAGCGCCATAGATTTTCCCATCAACAGAAGCCTCTAGCTGCCAGACCCAATTATCAGATGGATTTTTTCCAAGCTGCTCAAGGCGTTTTTCCTCGACGACATATCTGTATAAAATTCCATTATAGGTGCCTGCAAAATAAACATTGCCATCTGCACCGATGACCATTGCCCAAACGACATCACTGCCCGGCAAGTCTTGAGAAAATATCTTCTTACCCGTTACAGAATCCGTTGCATAAAAGGTGGCTGGTGAACCGTTCGTTGCATAGTAGAGCTCGCCATCACCTATGGCTACCCCTTGAGATTTAGCAGCTAATGCGGCAGGACCATGATTAATAGGTTTACCATATTCAATAGGGAAATCTAAAATATTTGATTCCTTTTCAAATAGCTTCACATCATCATAATATCCCTTCATGTTGGAGGTGGTTGGTTGATAGATAAAAACCTTTACTCCCGTTGCACCGGCTGGAGCAGTTGCTTCGATTTCTACTGTTTGCCACTTATTGAAGGCAGGAACATCAAAATATTTTGGTGTGTCAGAAAAATTCTTTCCTTCATCATTATACCAACGCAGCCAAATTCCGGGTTTACCTGTTAATTCTTCAACATACAGCTGTGCTGATAATTTATATTGATTTCCTGGAGTTATATCAATTTCCTTACTGAATAATCCAACCGCGCCTTTATTATCCACAGCAAGACTTTGATTGCCAGCAAAAACTACATTCTCTGTTATCTTCATTCCAGTTTTAAGTCCGCCTGTCCAATAAACCCATGATGGCAGATTTGTTTCAGAGGCTGTTTCTGCTTCAAAACCACCGTTTTCTATATTTAGCTCTTTCCAACCATCTGCAGCCTTTGCAGAGATAGGTTGCTGGTTAAAGGGAAGTGATGATAGAACTAGAATGGCTGCTAGAATACAGCTATAAAGTTTTTTAATTTTATATTTCAATATTTTTTCCCCCTTATCTACAAATCTATCTTTCATATTGATAAAGCTTATGTCCTCTAGCAAAATAGATGTTTCCATCAGGATCCATTGCAAAAAGGTTGGCATCTTCTACTAATACCTCTTGATCCAACGTATCAGGATTGATTCTAAATAATTCTCCGTGAGCTTGGCCATATAGAAAGCCATCTTCATCAAATTCTAAGAAACCACCGCGCCATAGATGTCCAATTGAATCCCAATTCACTGAATATAGTTCCTTTGTAGCAACAACTTGGTTTGTTTTAGTATCGTATTTAAATAAAATACCTGAAGTAAGCCCCCATAGATTGCCTTCCTTATCAAAGGTTAGGGCAGAAATGGCTTTTTCACCAGGTACAGGGATGGTTTCGAACTGCTTTTCACCAGTTTCCATATTATAGACAAATAATTTTGCTTCTTCCTCTGTAGGCGAAATACCTAAACCGCCCCAAACTGAAGTACCGCCATATAGCAGCCCATCCTGATACGCTAATGAGATCACACTTTGATTTTGAACAATATTTCGATGAAGGGTATAATCATTTGCTGCTGGATCAAATATAGTTAATGCCCCGCCGAGTTGTCCATAATCCGGAACCGTACCGATGGCCAATAGATTACCTGCAGACTCTAAAGCAAAGGGGCGATCTTGACCTTCAGATTTTAAGCTAAAATGTTGAACTGGATTTACACCCATTTCATAGCTTTGCATCGGATTATAGGAATGTAAGAACCCCCCAGGATAGATCCCCATGTATAAACGATTTTGATGGGTAATCATTCCTTCGATTTGTCCTAGACCCTTGTTCTCTGTTACTTGGTTTGTTAGATAGTTAAATTCAGCTAGCCCGCCAGATAAATATCCACCGACAAATATGTTTCCGTTAGGACCTTGAGTAAGGGATTGGATACCAACAGGCTGACCGCTCAATTGCCCCTGTAAAATTTGATGATTTCCGGTAATCGGATTGTAATGACGAATTTTTCCATCCCAAGCAATGGATACTAATGTTTTGCCCGGATATTGATTATTTTTAAATTTTGCCCAGCCGAAATCTCTTGCTGAGAAAAGATTATTAAAACCAGTTGGTGTTAGCTTCAATGAGTTCAAATCATAGGAATACAGCTCTTCATTTTTGATAAAATAAACCAAATTACCTGGACCAGGTTCAGAAACATCAAGTCCATTTGCACCATCAATCTCGTCCACGATCTTCATTGTTTTCAAGTCAAATACTAGAATCGTATTACTAGAACCGGTTACCCGCGCGAACATTTTATTGTGAACTACATCGATATCATATACATTGGTTCCTTTTGCATATTTTTCAGGCAGAGGGATTTCCACCTTTTTACCAGACTGGATATCTACCTCGAAAAGATTTGCTCCATTCGTTCCGATGCCAACATAAAGCTTGTCTTTATGGACAGCAAGGCTTCTAGAATATTGTTGTCCTTCCATGATTTGTCCATAATCCCGAAACTCGTTGGTTTCAGGATCATATTGGAATACCTTTCCATTAGGGAAGGTCCCCCCATAAATGCGTCCATCGTCATCGGATTTTACTCGCCAAATAAAGGATTCACCTGGAATCGGATTCCCTAAGTTCTCTACATGATCTGCGCCTGGAACATATTTAAACAAAGAGGCTTTTGAGTTTGTTCCGACATAGACATTTCCCATCGGATCAACCGTTACCCCCCATGCTCCACTTGCACCATCTAGTGGAAAGCTAGCAACGCGCTCGCCGGTTTTTGCATCAAGAACATTAAAAACAGCAGGGGAACCGTTAGCGACTGCGTAAATCCAATCTTCACCATTTGGACCTTTTCCGTAATCAGCTGCGGGAACGGAGACTGAATTCAGAACAGTACCAATCTCACGAACATTACTTTCCTCAGCATTTGCTGGAGGACTTCCAACAACACTTGAAAATAATAAAAAGAATATTACTGTAAACAAAATATAAGTAAATGTTTTTCTTTTCATAGCTTACCTTCCTTTCGCTTTTTGATAGGGGAGGGAGACTGATGTTGTAAATAATTGGTTGTTTAACTCACAACATTTGAAAACGATTACAAATTTTAAGGTCAAAACACCTCGATTCCTCTACTCACTAACTGACTGTAAGTTGGAGTATAAATTGGTATTCATTAGAACTATTAAAAATTTTCTAATTTCAGTTAAAGGATAAATAAGGAAACTAGTCTTTAATATGACGATAAAGAAGTTAGTACTTTAGTAGGTGGGGAGAAATGATGATAATTACCTAAATTTATTTACACCCAATTAAAGACAATTTTCAGACTTGTTACACTATTGCGATAGAAATACAATGGGGAAGATTAAGTGGATGTTAGCTTTACTACCAATCAAAAGGGAGAGGGGTTTTACTGTGGCAGCGAAAAAGAAGGTAATGCTGTTATTCTTATCTATTCTGTTAGCGCTTTCTGGAACTTTTCAGGGATTATCACTATTTTTAGAAAATGCTAGTGCGTCTACAACATCAACATCGATCTTAGTAAAAAATAGTAGTTTTGAAGAGGCGGTGGTGGATGGACGAATACCTAGTTGGACACCATTGTTCGCGACAGGGCAGGGATACACGTTTGAAGTATCAAATGCACAAGGTGCAACAGGAGATAATAGTCTTCATATTTCCGATAGTGATAGGGGAAAATCAGTCGGCTTGCTAAGTGAACCGATTGTCGTTCAACCAGGGGATTCGTACACAGGTACAACGATGTTGTATTTGAAAGCCAATAGTACTGCAAGCTTACGTATACAATTTTATGATGAAAATAACAAGCAGATTCCAACAGTAGAGTATGTTACACACAGTGAAACGTCTAAGGGATTTCCAGTCGAAAAATGGTCAAAGGTGTCAACACCATCTGCCAAGGCACCGAGTAATGCGAAATCTGCAAGAATAGTAGTTTTTACAACAAGTTATGCCATTGCACAAGCCTATTTTGATGATGTGGCCATTGAGGGTGAAATAGTAGTAGAACCAATCGGAAAAGATATAAGAAATTCGAGCTTTGAAAAACCATTATATAATGGGAAAATCCAGTACTGGGATTCGTTATTTAATGTGGGAGCTGATTATAACTATGAATGGAATGAAGAGGTTAGTTCAACTGGAGATCATAGTTTAAAGATTTATGATCAATCCAGAAATCAGTCAGTTGCCTTAATTAGTGATTATGTTTCTGTTACACCAGGGGATTTTTATACAGGTTCGAGCAAGTTGTATTTAAAAGATGGTGGTACGGCAAGCATCGATATTCGTTTTTATAATGCAGATAATACCCGAATTGATGTAGGTGCAACTGAAATGCATTATCAATCAGGAAAAGACGTTCCAGTCGTAGAATGGAGTGATATTTATACTAGAAAAGTAGTTGCACCGGATAATGCGGTTTATGCAAGAATGGTAGTGTATACAACATCGTACCAAATTGCTGAAGCATACTTTGATGATGTTACGATTATACATGAAGCAGATCCATCACCAGCAACACTAACGATTACTGCTCCTGCTCAAATAGAAAAAGGTGAGACATTTACAATTAATTTAGAAGCAGCAAGGGTAAAAGAACTTTTTCAGATAAATGCCTATCTTATCTATGATCGTCAGAATTTACAGTTTACAGGATTTGAACCACTTGGTTCCTTTTCAACAGAAAATGCATCGGTAACAGCAGAAGATTCAAATGGGAAAATAAATATTTTAGCCTCTACCAATCCGGAGCAGCCGGTAGATAGTGATTCAGGGATTGTACAACTGCAGTTCAAAGCGATTTCGGACTCTGGACAAGCTTGGGCGGTATTGAGTAAAGAAACGATATTGAACAATGAATTTCAGTTAGAAAGTGATCAAACTTCATTGATTAGTATTGGAGAAGTGAATGGGAAACTCGGTAACTTAGTTTTTGGTGAGCCCGAAAACCTTAATGCACCGATTGCGGATACTCTTGGATTGTTTGATGGACATGCAGGAAAAGAATCCGGTATCAATGTCATGTATACGACAGTAAAAGGAGTTCCTCCAGTTTTTCATGTTATGAATATAGATGACCATAAGCTTATTCGCAGTTTGCCAATGGAAGGTGCAGGGGACGTTTGGAGCCATACGATTGCACCGAATGGAGATGTATATGTTGCTGCAGGTGGACAGCTTTGGGTCTACTCTCCTGTAACACAGGATATTAAAAAAGTTTATACGCATAGTACAGAGAATGTATTTTGGGCACTTGAACATGATGAAGCTGGCAATATTTATATTGCAACAGGTCCACTGGGTAAAATTATTAAATATGACCCAAGTACACAAACAGCACATGATTATGGTCGATTAATGGGACATATTAGCCAAGAATATGTACGTTCTATTGATTATAGTAATGGGTTTGTATATGGCGGAACTTCCCTCGGAGAGATTTATAAAATCAATGTAAAGACTGGTGAGAAGGTTGAAATTGCTTCGCCGCTAAATGAAGAAGGTTATGTATATGATTTAGATATTGTCGATGACAGGCTGTTAATTGCCCGTTTTGAAACGTCCCAAACTAGATATGTGTATGATTTACAGTCAGAACAATGGCTAGATGTTAAAATTGAAAACAGTACTTCCGGTCTTCAGCTGCCGAAAACTTCACAAGATGGAAAAATTTATATGCCGGTTAATGGGAAAATAGCTTCCTTTGATGTCAATACATTTGAGGTAGTAGAAATTGTTGATTATGGTACAGGATTTAGAGGTGCCGATTGGGTAGAATCATCTGATCCAGACCTCCCAGGGGTAAGTTTGGTGACGATGAATTTTGCTGGAAGTTATATATTCTTTAATCCAGCTACTGGAAAAATTAAAACAATCAATAATTTCTTGCCTCCTTCACCTTCTATCACCCATGTGTTTAAGAAGGGGGAGAATGGAAAAATCTATATTACCGGCATGCAAGCTTCTAAGGCAGCCGAATATGATGTGTTTACGAAAGATTTAAAGCTTTTCCCTATGGGGCAAGCTGGAGCCGTCATTCCTTACCAAGACAAAGTCTACTTTGGAGTTTATCCGGGTGCTGGTTTTGAGGAATATACTCCAGCAAGCGGCAATAATCCTAGGAAACTATTTAAGATTGGGGATGAACAAGATCGCCCAATAAGTGGGATTGAAGCCGAAGGGAAAACCTTTGTTGGGTTGATACCAGACTATGGTGAACTTGGTGGAGCTTTAATGGTTTATGATCCATCTGCTCAAAACCAAGAAGAATCTCACAAGGTATACCGCAATATTGTAGAAAATCAAAGCATTATTTCTTTAGCATATAAGGATGGGAAAATTTATGGATCAACAAGTATTAACGGTGGACTTAGTTCTGAGACCAGCGCTAAGGAAGCAAAAATCTTTGTGTGGGATATAGAAAAAGAAGAAAAAATAAAGGAAATCTCATTAAATATTCCTGGTCTTTATAGCCCTCCTGCTATTGGTGGACTTACCATTGGATCAGATGGATTGCTTTGGGGTGCTGTAAATGGAATTGTGTTTGCAATGGATCCAGAATCACTTGCATTAATTAAATATAAAAACTTGTTCCCTTCAGATGGTTCTTGGGGACAATGGGGAGCGTATAATGCCGAATGGCATAACGATATCCTTTATTTGCAGCTCGGCCGCCGACTTGCAGCCATCGATCCAACTACACTTGATTTTGTTTACTTTGAGGATTCAGAAGCCTTTACGATTGGTGAGGATGGACATCTTTACTATTCACCACGTTCAAATCGAACGTTAATGTACAAGGTAACCATTACAGATAAAACACATCCTGGGAAATTAAATTTGAATGGTCCATTAAGTGTTGAACGAGGGGAAGAATTTGAAGTAACGCTTCATGCAAATCAAGTCAATAATCTTAATCACTTTATCGCTCAAATGGGATATGATTCAAAAAACCTTATATTTAAATCAGCTAAGTTGGCTGGTACATTTAGTGAAGAGGGTTCAGAAATCCAAGTAACTAAAAAACCTGGAAAATTAAAAATTGAATCTGCTTTGACTGACGGTAAATCACTAACTGAAGACGCTCAAATCATTGTGCTCCGCTTCAAAGCAAAAAAAGAAACTGATTTAACTAGTATTTCACTATTGGCTGAATCTGTGGTATCTAATGTGGACCGTGATGAGGACGTAATCACTGGAAAGGATCAATCCATTACGGTGAAGATTATACCTTCAGTAAAGGGGAAGCAGCCAGTAAAGTCAGGAAACAAGATTAAATGAAGATAAAAAATGACTACATTACACAAAATGGTAATGTAGTCATTTTTTTATTGCTTTCCAAATGTCGATTTCATTCGTAAGATAGGGTCGTCCTCTATGGAATCATCCCACTCGAGTACATGTCCGTAATTAACTAACTGATCTTTCAACTTTTCATAAGATATGTCTTGTACAGTTGTATTGTTCTGATAGGCTAGTGCTGCCGCGGCTCCTGCAGATTGGCCTAATATCATGAAAACAGGCTCCATTCGAATCGAACCATATGCGATATGTGAACTAGATAAACAAACTGGAACAAGTAAATTGGTACATTCATCAGCTTTAGGTCGAATACTCCGGTATGAAATAGGATATGGCGAAATGGGGATTTCAACATCCCCCTCATTGTATACACAGCCGTCGATAATCACTCTTCTACAATGATGGGAATCCATTTGATAGGAGGCCAGGCCAATCGAATCCTCAACTGAAAGATCCCCTAAACAATTATGATCGGTCATAACATAGTCAGCTAGCATTCTTCTTGCTTCTCGTATATACAACTGATGAGGCCAATGCCCAGTTTCCTCGAATTCATCCTTTGCCAATCCCCACTCACTTACCTCGTCTCGAACCGCTTGTGGAACTTGTTCATCATTTGCTAAAAAGTACAGCATGCCAAGGTTATATGTGAAATGGTCTTGGAAAATTTTTTCACGCGTTTGATAGTTTCCATCTGGCCATTCATAATTCATCCCAATGTTATCAGTGGAAAATCCGCCATAATTATTTAAGTCAGTTTTTCTGCTTGGGAGAAATGTATGAAGGTTCATTGCATCCCAAACCCCAGCCTTGATGTATCGTAACAATAAAGCATATCGTTCCGGGTCATAAGAAGGTGGTTTAGGAAAAGAAACACGGTTATCAGGATTTTTTGTTAGGCAAACCCGGAAGTTAAACGCTTGAATTCGGTTATCTCCTTGTCCTTGATACCCAAGAGTTTCATGCGTGGTTTCTGTAATGCCTGGTAACACCCCGCTTAAAGGGTCTCCTTCGACCACATATGGGTCAATCCATTTTTCAAATTGATGGTGGGGATGTCCAAACTGAATTCCATTATAGGTCTCTTTGTACGTGGCATTCGATTCTCTGCCCACAAAGTACGAAACACCTGCTTTAGCCATTAGGTCGCCTTCATAGCTAGCATCAATGAAGAATGATCCCTTATATGTAGTGCCATCTTCCATTACTATTTCGATAATCTTGCTATTTTCTGTTTTTACAACTTCTAAATGCTGGCTAAAAAATACATCAATTTCATTATCTTTAAGCCAATTATCAAATACAAATTTTGCGGCTTTTGGTTCGAAAGTCCATTGTTCATCGGTGTGGTAATACTTTCCTAACTCTTGAAAGAATTCTCTTGATAAACCTCCAATTGCTTCTTTAGCACCACTATCAGAGGCACCTAAACCACTGGCTGTAATACCGCCAATATGGGTACCAAATTCTGCAATTGTTACAGACAAGCCCATCCGTTTCGCTTGTATGGCTGCTGTGATTCCAGCAGGAGTTGCACCATATACGATTAAATTTCTTTCAATTATCTTTGGTTTTATTGGTTTAGTAGTTGGTAAGTAATAATGTAATGCACTGAAATCCATTTGATTACCTCCTCGGTTTTACTTAAAGTTTAAAATAATCATTGGAATAAGCAAGACTATTAACGGACTTTAAGTATTTTGGCCAGAAAAAAGAGTGCACACATATGGGCACTCTTAAACGAATGAACTAGACAATGAATTTTTTCCGACTATTAATTCTGTGAAGGGCACGATTGCTACACCAAGTAATTGCAACTGCTAAAACACTTCCAGTAAATAAAGGGATGATGCCTGGTATGAATCTTATAATGATCATTAGAAGCATGCAGGAGGTAAAGATTAGTATCGTTTCTAATAGAGCACTGGCGCCGATTAAAAAGGATTGTTTGATATATTGAAAGAACTTCATTTCAAATTGTGTGTAGATAGGGAAGAAATACAGTAAAGTAACGATGTATGAAATAGTAATAAATCCGATAACGGGATAGAGCCATTGTAATTTCTCAGCATTTTTTAGTAAAAATAAGAAGTCAAAAACTAACATATAGCCAATCATGATAAAAAAGATCCCATATTTATTCAGGGAAATAAACTCTTTCTTATAGATGCTCCAAAAAGTATGGAAAATTTTCTCGACAGGCTCTTTTCGCAGCCACTTTTGTACAATTGAAAACATGGCACCAGTGGAGGGGAACAGACCAAATAGCACCACACCTAGTAGAGTAAAACCAATCCAAAGTAAATTTAAATAAGCCACCTTTAACATCCAAATTGCAAAAGTATTAAATTTTTCCCATCCAGTCAAATAAACCACCTCATGTAAAAATAGTGTAATGGAATTATTTAAAGACATTTAATAGACGTGTCACATCATAAATAATAAAAAGTAGGTTATATAGTTTAGTAGTAGTATAGCATAATTCAAAATGTTAACTAAATAAAAACTGAGGTGAAAAGAATGATAGAATACCGATTATTACAAAAGGGAGAATTTCAACAGGCTTTTGATTTAGCAGATAAAGTATTTCGTAAAGAAGGACATGTGTCTATGGGAAAAGCCTTCCCTCAAGTGTTTTCTTCAGCTTTAAATCAATCATATGGAGCCTTTATCGATGAAAAATTAGTCTCTTTTATTGGATTAGTTCCATCAGTTCTTCATATCGAGGGTGCAGAATTGCAGGCTTTTTCAATTGGTGCAGTCTGTACGGAGCCTGATTATCGTAAAAGAGGACTAGCGAATACACTTTTACAAATAATTTTTGAACATGTCAATAAGTCAGGCGCTTCTGTACTATTTATTTCTGGAGATTTACCCATCTACATGAAACAAGGATGTACCTATTATGGAAAAATGAATCAATATAAAATTCATCCAAATGATCTTCAAATAGATGAAGACTATACAGTTCGCGAGCTGCAACCTTATGACTGGTTTCAGTTAAGGAAACTAAGTCAAAATCGATCGATTCGATATGAACAAAGTATTTATGAAATAGCTCTCCTTAATGAGGCCGCTGGTTTTGCTAGTATTTTTAAAATGAATCATAAAGTTCTTGTAGCGGAAGAAAATCAAGAATTAAAAGCATTTTTAGTGTTTGGAATGCCATATCAGGAAAAAGAAAATATAGATTCTCGAGTGATAGAATGGGGAGGAGACCCTTTAGCCATTCGAGGTTTACTTGCAGAGGCCATAAAATACGGTTTAAATTCTTTGTTGGTCAATATTCCTGCATTTGAAACAGCCCTTATCCAACAGCTGGACTCACTGGAGAAAGTGCAAGAACCGTATCCGGGAACAGTGAAGATTATGAATTTGGATTTACTATTGAAACAGCTTCGATCATATTTTGAAGGAAAATTAGAAATTTTGGATGAAGATGAAGATCATAAAAAACTTATCTTTAAACAAACTTCTATAGTAATAAATAATCAGGAATTAGAGGAGCTAATATTAAAAGGGAACAAAAGGTTTGATCCATATTTAGATAGTTTTTTTCCAGTTCCCTTTCCATTTCCACAAGGGTTAAACTATGTTTAATCAATCTGAATTTGTATAGAGACTATATTAATTCATGAATTATATTAAAGACACTTTATAGACTTGTCACAATATGTAAAAAAATCTAAAATGTAGTTATTAAGAATTAAGGGTGCTCATTTTTTCGGCACCTATTGTTAACGCTTCCAACTATATGTTTTTTACAAAAAAGGGATAAGGGATGTAAGGAGGGGATCAATAAAAAATAAAAGTTTATTAGATTTAAGGACTTTAAGATTTTTATTTCAATAATTAAACGGGGGTTTATTACATGAAAAAGAAAAGTCAATGGTTACTGATACTTATGGTAGCATTTAGTTTAATTCTTGCAGCTTGCAGTGATAAAACAAGTTCAAAACCAGGTGATGACAAAGGTGAAGATAAAGTTGATGGTGAGATAACCGTTTGGGTACATCCTTATACAAGTGATGCGAAAAAAGAAGAAGCAATGTGGAAAGACATTATTGCAAACTATAATAAAGAGTTTCCTGATGTAAAGGTAAATATTGAAACCATTCCTTGGTCCAATCGTGATCAAAAAGTGTTAACTGCATTAGCTGCTAACAATGGACCAGATGTTTTCTATGCCATTCCTGACCAAATGCCACAATATGCAGATGTAGGAATGCTTCTAGAATTAGATCCCTATTTAGATGAGGGTGATCTTGATGGATTCGTTGAATCTTCATTAGTATCAACAACATGGAAAGATAAGAAATACGGATTACCAATTTTACAAGAAGCCTATACATTCTTCTATAATGTAGATGTTGTTAAAGCGATTGGTGAAGATCCAGCTAATCTTCCAAAGACTTGGGAAGAATTTGAAGCTTGGGCAGCAAAAGCAAAAGAAAAGGATTTCTATGCATTAGCTTATTCTGGCGGAGGTTCCATGAACGGTACCATTTATCCATGGATTTGGCAAGCTGGCGGCGGTGTTGTGTCAGAAGATAATAAAGTTCTAATCAATAGCGCAGATAGTGTTAAAGCGTTCGAAATTGTTAACAAGATGTACCAAAATAAATATATTCCTGAAGATTCGATTACAGCAACCAACCAAAATGAATTATGGTTTGGTGGGAAAATCATGGCAGTTCTAGGCTCAGGTATTGATGTTACAATGCTGCAAAAAGAGGGTAAGTTTGAGTTTGCCATTGCAGAACCATTAAAGAATAAAGAACAATTAACGTATGGTACGACGGGAATGTTTGTAGTACCTTCCAATACTGACAATCCAGATGCAGCCGCAGAATTTGTCAAAGCAATTACCAATGCTGAAAACCAACGAATTTTCAATAATGTGACACAATATATCCCAACACAAGAAGAAGCGAAAGACATATTTGATTCCAATGAACATATGAAACAGCTATCCACATATACACAATATGCATTACCTGGTGTGATTCACCCTAAAGGTCGTGCCATCATGCCATTTATTCAAGCAGAAATTCAATCAATGATGTCTGGAGAAAAAACTCCTAAAGAAGCAGCAGACGCAGCAGCTAAAAAGATCGAAGCCGAATTAGCTAAGCCGTAAACGAATAGTTTCTTTAATTAGAGAGTTTTATTCCAACGTGAATAAAACTCTCTGTTACTTAACAAAAAAGGAAATAAGGTGATTGCTTGGAAAAGGTCATGGTAAACAAAAACAAGATGACTTTAGAAAATGAAAAAAAAGTGAAGCGTCCTCTAAAGCAAAGAATCAAAGACGAATGGAGAAAGAATGCCCTCGTCTATATTATACTTGTACCAATTTTAGCTCATTTCCTTGTCTTTCAAGTCATTCCATTTATTTATAGTTTTATATTAACCTTTCTAAATTATCGAATTATCGGTGTTTCAGAATTCGTTGGGCTAAGAAACTGGATGCAATTATTTAATGACGACATTGCATGGAAGTCTATTTGGAATACATTATTATTTTCCTTCTATTATATTGTTCCTACAATGGCACTTGGATTAATTTTGGCGCTCATCATCAAGTCTGGTATTCGATTCACCAAATTGATTAAAGGCATATTTTTCCTTCCTGTTGTCACATCGTTTGTTGTTGTAGCCGGAATTTGGGAATGGTTATTTTCGGGAACAAAATCAGGTTTTATCAACTATTTATTAAGCTTTTTGGGAGTGAATCCCCAATTATTTTTATCCGATTCTACACAAGCACTGATCGTGTTAGCTGGATTAAGTATTTTCAAAGTATCCGGAAGTACAATGATCTATTATTTTGCTGGATTGCAGTCGGTACCAAAAGAAATGTATGAAGCTGCAAAAATCGATGGTGCCTCACCTTTTAAATCCTTTTGGATGATTACCTTCCCGTTATTAAAACCAATTCATTTTTATGTATTAATTATTACAACCATCGGATCTTTCCAAATATTCGACTCAGCTTATTTATTAACGAGTGGCGGACCGAACTTCTCAACAAGTACGATTGTGTATTACCTATATACGATTGGATTCACGAATTTGAATTTTAGTTATGCAGCCGTATTATCCTATGTATTATTCGCTATTATCTTAGTCATTTCGCTAATTCAGAAAAAATATTTTGGAAATGATCAAAGTATTTACTAATGAGACAGCGTGATGTAAGGGAGATGAAATAACTTGTTAAAGCAAATATTAAAATATTTTGTCATGTTCTTCTTAGGATTTTGCTTTCTCCTTCCGTTTTTAATCATGGTGTTAAGTTCACTAAAAGAAACTACATTTGCATCCTTAGATCCATTATTTTGGCTCCCAGATAATCCATCTTTGAATAATTTTATTTACTTATTTAGAAATGATAATTTTCTGCGCTGGATTTTAAACTCAGTAATCGTGACAATCATTCCTGTTTTTTCACAAATGTTTTTTGCAGGTATTTTAGGTTACATTTTTGCTAGAAAGCAATTCGTTGGGAAGGAAGTCATTTTCTGGACATTTATGGCAGTCATAATGATTCCGCCACAATTACTAATCATTCCTAAATTTATTATGTTTTCAAAATTTGGCTGGATTAATGAATATCAAGCATTAATTATTCCAGAACTTTGGGCCATTATGGGTGTATTTTTAGTTCGCCAATTTATGCAAGGTATTCCGATGGAATTAGATGAAGCTGCTCGGATGGATGGAGCCAATGACTTTCATGTTTTTCGGAAAATTTATATGCCATTAGCATTTCCATCGATTGCAACTGTTGGGACATTTGCTTTTGTAAGTAACTGGAATGATTTATTTCAGCCTTTAATTTATATGACGAATGAAAAAATGTATCCAATTACAGTCGGTTTAGCCTCTACTTTGAGTAAGGAAGGGAATTTTGGAATTGAAATGGCAGGTGCCACCTTATCCTTTATTCCGACCTTCTTAATCTTTTTGTTCTTCCAAAAATATTTTACAGAAGGCATACAGATGTCAGGGTTGAAATAGTCTCTTTAGTTTAATTGAGGAGAGGGAATATGGAGAATTTAAAAATTGGAATGATTGGTTTAGACACCTCTCATGCTGTTGCTTTTACAAAATTATTAAATGATCCGAAAAACCAGTTTCATGTACCAGGTGGAAGGGTTATAATGGCATGCCCCGCTGGATCATTTGATTTTGAGTTAAGTTATTCTCGGATTGATGGGATAACGAAGGAAGTTGAACAATATGGGGTAAAAATCGTTCGGACCATTGAAGCAGTGGCAGAGCAATGTGATGCCATTTTATTAGAGTCTGTAGATGGCAGAGTACACTTGGAACAATTAAGTAAAATGGTCATGTTTAATAAACCAATATTCATTGATAAGCCATTTTGTTTACGTTCCTCTGATGCTGCTAAAATGGTGAAACTATCAGAAAAATATAATACTCCCATCATGAGCACTTCTGCGTTGCGATTTGCTGAAGCCTTGAGCCAGGCACTTTCTATACAAGATAAAGGAAAAATAATTGGAGCAGACTGTTTTGGTCCAATGGAAATAGTTGAAACGCAGCCAGGGTACTTTTGGTATGGGATACATACAATTGAAATGCTTTATGCCATTTTAGGGCGCGGGGCAAAAAATGTACGGACAGTGTCCAATCAAGATTATGATTTGATTATTTCACAATGGGAAGATGGCAGAATAGGTACAGCAAGAGGGAATAGAAAAGGCAATAATAACTTTGGTGCAGTTATTCATTATGAATACGGGAATGAATATGTATTAATCGACTCGGCATCAAAACCGTATTATGCTAGTTTGCTAGAACAAATTATCCTTTTCTTTAGAAAAGGCAAACAGAGTGTACCAGTAACTGAAACGCAAGAAATAATTCGCTTTATTGAAGCGGCCAATGACAGCAAAGTGACTGGGGAACAAATATGGATTTGATTTTAGTTGGGATAGAAACAATGTGAAACAGCGGTCACTTTCCTATTCCCGCTGTTTCATCCTATCATTATTATTATTTATTGCTATCCATTATAAAACTAAGCCGATAAATGCGTCTTGGCCTGCCTTTATAGGTGATTTTTTCTTCACCTACAATATCTACCAAATTCGCATCCATCCATTTTAACAGGATCCGGTGGGCACTTCTCGTTGTAATGGTTAATGTTGAAGCTAATTCTTGGGCCGTATAATCATATTTTTTATGACGTGCCACTCTTGCCATTAATTTGGTCATATAGGCTGCAGACATTCCTGCTTTTTCTGCTTTTTCTAGCAGCTCTGCATCTGTGATTGATAAATCATATTTTTCATATTGGGTATCGGTTATAATGTCAACCGGTCCTATGACACTTTGGTCTTCTCGAACGATATAACATACATTACCACCTAATTCTTTTGATTGACGCAGTGCCATCCTTGCATGGCTGCCTGCCTCAGCTGCTGAGCGTCCAAATCCAACGCCAATGCTTAATGACACACCAAGTTCGCTTTTGGCGGCATTTAATAATGGAATAAATTTATAACCACGTGTTTCTCTTTCGAAAATACCTCGTGTAGTTATAAAAGAAAATTCCTCTCCGCCTGAATTGATTAAATGGCCATCAAGGAGTTTTGTGTAATTCAGCATCATTTGTTGAAACTTCAGCTTTAATAATTGTACTTCATGTTCAGTTGTATATTTTTCAGTGGCTTTATCAAATTTATCAATATCGATGATTCCAAAGACAATTTGCGATTCCTTATTTTTGCGAGCTTCCGTAGCGAGTAATGCTCGTTCAAGGGAAACAATTATATCCTGATAGGTTGGTGTAACCCATTCATTAGGAATGCCCATTTCTGATAATTCCAGTGAAACTTCCTGTATACCCGTAATCGCAATGGAACCAAATTCTCGATAGTTTTCTTGATGAAATTGAACGATTGAGTGAATGGGTTCGGCCTGATTATATGTAGGAAAGGATTTATATTCATATTTGGTTTCACCCAAATCATAAAAAATATGTTGAATATATTTTTCCTCAACTGTATCGATAGATAAATATTTTGAATCATATTGATTTTTAATTAGAAACAATGATCGATAAAGACCTGTCCCCATTAAAGGAACATAATGAGAAGGAATTGAGAAGTCCATAAGCTGTTTTGCTTTAAAGTAAGTGGGAAATTCGGTGAATAGAAGTACTTCAACTTTATTAATCAAGGTAACAATGACTTCAGGGACGATTGTTGATGGTGTTGCATTTAAAAAAATGGGATGAAAATTCGGGAAGGCTTCAAGCGCTTTCATTATTTCTTTGTCAAGTGCTTCAGGACCAACGATTCCAATAATAATTTCGGGGACGTTGTTAGATAATTGGTTAGTTTTCATCTTGTCATCTCCTGTTTAAAGACACATTAAAGAAATGTCTTTATATAATCTTACTACTAGATTAAGATGAACGTTTCTAATTGTCAAACATAAAATTTTCTTCTGAAAAGTGATGGCTATTAAAAGACCTTTAAGTGACTTGTCTTTTAATAAAGCTAAATATAAAATGAAATCAAATTAGTAATATATGAGTTTCATAACAGAAGACATTAATATTTATTCTAGGAGGATCAGTATGAAAACGATTGCAGAATTAGACAATTTTATGACCAAACCCAGCCAAGAATTAATTCAAGACATCGCACAGGTAAATGGCGATATTATGATATTAGGTGTTAGTGGAAAGATGGGGCCAACGTTAGCGAAAATGACAAAAAGAGCTATTGATCAAGCAGGCGTACAAAAAAGGGTAATTGGTGTGGCAAGATTTACCGATAGTAGTTTAAGAGAAGAATTAGAGGGATTCGGAATTGAAACGATACAGGCTGATCTTTTAAAAGAAGAAGATCTTCAGGACTTGCCTAATGTTAACAATATTATCTATATGGCAGGAAACAAATTTGGAACAGTAGGGAATGAGCATTATACATGGGCGATGAATGCCTATTTGCCAGGTCGGTTAGCGGAAAAATTTAAAGACTCACGTATTGTTGCTTTTTCAACAGGAAATGTATATCCATTTTCAACTGTTTTAAGCAATAGTTGCACGGAGGATGTACCGGCAAATCCGGTTGGAGAGTATGCTCAATCTTGTTTAGGAAGAGAACGTGTGCTTACTTATTTTTCTCATAAAAATCAAACACCAATGGTTATATTTCGATTGAATTATGCAATCGATCTACGCTATGGAGTACTACTAGAAATTGCAAAAAGTGTGTATTCAGAAAAACCAATTGATTTGACAATGGGAAATGTAAATGTAATCTGGCAGGGAGATGCGAATGAGTATGCGATTCGCTCATTATTACATACCAATCACCCTCCGAAAATCTTAAATGTGACAGGACCAGAAACATTATCTGTAAGATGGCTGGCATCGGAGTTCGGAAAACGGATGGATAAGAAACCAGTGTTTGTTCATACAGAAAGCCCAACTGCGCTGCTTAACAATGCATCACATGCACATAAATTATTTGGGTATCCAAAAGTAACGGCACAACAAATGATTGATATGATTGCTGACTGGGTTGTCAGTGATGGGCAGACCATTAATAAACCAACTCATTTCCAAGAAAGAGAAGGTGCATTTTAATGCTGAAAGAGGCTGTTAAGAAAAAGCTTCATGCAGGTACAGTTATACCAGCACATCCGCTGGCATTGACGAAGGATAGACAGTTGGATGAACCTGGTCAACGGGCATTAACACGGTATTACATTGATGCTGGTGTAGGTGGGATTGCAGTTGGGGTTCACACCACCCAATTTGAAATTCGTGAACCTGAATATAATCTATATAAAAAAGTGTTATCTCTTGCGATAGAAGAAACAAAACAGGCCAATGTTCCGGATGAATTTATTAAGGTGGCAGGGATTTGCGGACCAACTGAACAGGCTCTTTTTGAAGCAAAATTTAGTAAAGAAGCCGGTTATGATTTAGGACTTCTAAGTATGGGTGGATTAAACCATCTGTCAGAAGATGATTTAATTGACCGGGCAGAGAAAGTAGCAGAAATCATTCCACTATTCGGGTTTTATTTACAACCGGCAGTGGGTGGAAGAGTTTTATCATATGATTTTTGGCTAAGATTCGCATCCATCCCGAATGTTTATGCAATAAAAATAGCACCATTTGATCGCTATTGTTCGATAGACGTTGTACGTGCCGTTTGTCATTCTCCTCGTAATGAAGAAATTGCCTTGTACACTGGTAATGACGATAACATCATAAATGACTTGCTTACAACTTTTCAATTCAATATTGGAAATCAAAAAGTGGAAAAGAAAATCGTCGGCGGTCTACTTGGACACTGGTCCGTTTGGACAAAACGAGTAGTTGAGATTTTTGATCAAGTAAAAGAAGTGCAAAATCACGATTTGATTCCAAAAGAGCTGCTAACTCTTGGTCAAGAGATTACAGATGCAAATGCAGCAATTTTTGATTCTAGAAATAGTTTTAAAGGAAGTATTGCTGGAATTAATGAAATTTTAGCAAGACAAGGATTGTTACAAGGGAATTGGTGTTTGCTTGATCGTGAAGTATTAAGTCCGGGGCAGGCAGAAGAGCTGAATCGGGTTTATGCTAGCTATCCACACTTGCACGATGATGATTTTGTGAAAGCAAATTTATCAAAGTGGTTCGCTAAATAATAGACGAAAGGCAGAGTTCAAATGAAAAGAATTGTAGCCCACAACAAGAAGGTTGAAATTATTGAAGACGAGTTACCGCAAATAGAAGGAAAGCCTTCTTATATATTAGTTAAAACGTTATATTCTGTCATTTCGCCAGGAACTGAACTTACGATTCTTTCAAATAGTGAAAATAAACAGATTCATCTTGGTTATAGTGCGATGGGTGAGGTTGTTGAATGCGGAAGTGAAATCACCGATGTGAAAAAAGGGGATTTGGTAGCGTGTTATGGAGCTCCATATGTTCATCATGATGAATATTTGTTAGTTCCGAAAACTTTATATGCGAAAGTTCCTGAATCAGTTGATCCAAAAGAAGCGGCTCTTGCTGGACTCGGTGCTATTGCCATTCATGGTCTGCGTATTGCGAATCTACATTTTGGTGAAACGGTGGTTATCGTAGGATTAGGCGTTCTCGGACAATTAATTGCCAAAAT
This sequence comes from Neobacillus vireti, assembly GCF_036962345.1. GTDB lineage: Bacteria > Bacillota > Bacilli > Bacillales > Cytobacillaceae > Neobacillus > Neobacillus vireti_A. Next base: position 114,349 of record NZ_JBALNB010000014.1, on the reverse strand, counting down.
TGCTAATGCTGCTGCCTACAATGTCATCGCCTATGATCTTCACGAAAGCAGAGTTGAAATGCTGCAGGGAGAAAAAATTAAATCCTTTTCGACAATTGAAGAGATGGAAGAGGCCATTCGGGTTGAAACGAAATCCCATGGCGCTGATGCGGTTCTATTATGTGCGGGAGGCAAACGTTCACCACTAACACAGGAATGTTTGAAATGGATCCGCAATAAAGGAAAGGCTGTAATTGTTGGTGATATTGAACCAGATTTCCCGAGAGATTTAATGTTTGCTAAAGAAGCACAGCTGCTTATTTCTCGAGCAGGCGGACCTGGCAGATATGACAAAGTATATGAATATGAAGCAATTGACTATCCATATGAATATGTTCGCTGGACGGAAGGTAGAAACGTAGAAGAATATATTCGACTTGTCAAAGAAAAACGGATTGATGTTCGAGCATTTATTACTGAAGTAGTTGAATTTGATGAAGCACCACAAGAATTTGAAAAATTGTTTAATAAGGAATCTACGACACTTACTAAACTAATTCACTATAAGTAAATAAATAAAATTCACTTTTTGAAGGAATAGATTTGACCCATTGTATTTATGCAATGGGTTTTATCTACACCGTACTTACTGAAATTATGAAATTGGTGAAATGAGGTATGACCATATGCAAATAAATTTAATGGGCGAATCTAATTCGATTTTAACAGGATTACAGCTTTTATCGGATGAGTTGAACATTCAATTACATGAAAAAGGGTACCCGATTTCTGTCACACAAAGGGTCGGTCCTATTCAAGTTAGTAATAAAGGTGGCAAAGGTGAAATCATTTATCAGGAAAAAATTCATTTCTTTCGAGCCATTGGTTTATGGTTGGAAAACTACCGGAAGAATGGTGAATTTGAACTGAAAGAACACCCTCAATTTCAAACCAGTGGTGTGATGCTGGATGTTTCTAGAAATGCTGTTTTAAAAGTAGAGGAAGTAAACGGACTGCTTAGGAAAATGGCAGTAATGGGTTTAAATGTCGTTATGCTTTATACAGAGGATACATATGAAGTTCCAGATTATCCGTATTTTGGTTATATGCGTGGAAGATATACAGAAGCAGAACTGAAAGCTTGCGATGAATATGCTGATACCTTTGGCATTGAAATGATTCCTTGCATTCAAACCCTAGCCCATTTAATAATGGCTTTAAAGTGGGGCTATGCTTCAGATATAAGAGATACAGCTGATATATTACTAGTCGGTGAACCGAAAACCTATCAATTTATCGAAAGTATGATCGAAGCTGCCTCGAGACCATTTAAATCGAAACGAATTCATATTGGGATGGATGAAGCCCATCAGCTTGGGCTCGGGCGTTATTTAGACTTAAATGGTTATGAAAATCGTTTTGAGATTATGAACAAACATTTAAGTCAGGTTGTTTCCATCGCGGAACTTCATGGTTTAAAGCCAATGATTTGGAGTGATATGTACTTCCGATTAGGCTCAAAGCATGGGGAATATTATGATACAGATGTTAGTATTCCAAAAGAAGCGATTGAATCCATTCCAAAGAATGTTCAGCTTGTTTATTGGGACTACTATCATGATGATGAAGACTTTTACCGCGCTTATTTTGAGAAACATAGAGAGTTGGGAACAAATACTGTTTTTGCTGGCGGCGCATGGACGTGGAATGGGATATCACCTAATTATGGAAGAGCGTTTGCGACAACGGAAGCAGCTTTAACGGCATGTAAAAAAGAAGGTATTCAAGAAATTTTCACTACATTATGGGGTGACAATGGAGCAGAAACACCACTATCTACTGCATTACCCGTCATTCAGCTTTTTGCTGAACATACCTATCATGAAAAGGTTGGGAAAAATCAATTAGCAGACCGATTCCATTTCAGTACTGGTAATCATTTAGAGGATTTTCTTTTATTAAATCAATTAGATGAAACCCCAGGTGTAATGGAAAAAAATCTACATTCATCAAATGCTTCAAAATTTTTGCTGTGGCAGGATTTACTGTTAGGTTTATTTGATGAAAATATCCGCGGGCTGGGAATGAATGAGCATTTTCAAAAACTAGTTCCCCAATTAAATGCTGCCAAGGATAGAAACCCTAACGCATTGCTTTTATTTGAGTTCTATGAACAATTAGCTCGTGTTTTAAGTGTAAAGGCAGAAATGGGAATACAGTTAAAGTCTGCCTATGACCAAAAAGATAAGGAGAAAATGACATCTCTTTTAGAAGAAAGTAACGAACTGACCAAAGAGGCCGGGTTTCTTCGACACAAGCATAGAGAAGTATGGTTTTCCTTATATAAACCATTTGGATGGGAAGTATTGGAACTTCGCTATGGTGGTCTAATTGCGCGGATGGAAACTGCACAATTCCGTATACAGCAATGGCTAGAAGATAAGATTACAATCATTGAAGAATTAGAAGAAAAGAGATTAATACATGATGGTCCAAATGGTATTGAAGAAGGTTCTTTAGGAAACCACTTCTATCATCGGATTGTCACAGCGGGCAACTTAATTTAGGAGGTCAGACATATGCCAATTATTCAGTTTCCGAAAGATATGAAGTGGGGAAGTGCAACTGCTGCTTATCAAATAGAAGGGGCAGCATTCGAGGATGGGAGAGGGTTATCCATATGGGATACCTTTTCCCGTACCCCGGGAAACGTGAAAAATGGAGATAACGGTGATGTCGCATGTGATAGTTATCATCGTTATACAGAGGATATTGAACTATTGGACCAATTAGGGGCGAATGTGTATCGCTTTTCAGTTTCCTGGCCAAGGATATATCCAAACGGAAAAGGAGAACTCAATCCTAAAGGGTTGGAATATTACCATAACCTTGTTGATCATTTAGTGGAAAAAGGGATTGAACCAATGCTTACCCTTTACCATTGGGATCTCCCACAGGCTCTACAGGATAATGGAGGCTGGGCAAACCGAGAAACCGTTGAAGCCTATAGTCAATACGCTGAAACGATTTTTAAAGAATTTAATGGGAAAGTAAAGTATTGGCAAACAATTAATGAACCTTTGTGTGCAGCCTTTTTATCCAATTATCGAGGTGTTCATGCGCCCGGGTTTAAAGACCTGCAGCTAGCTGTTGATGTTTCCCATCATTTAGTTTTAGCACATGGAAGAGCAGTCAAGTTATTTAGAGATATGGAAATAGAAGGTCAAATTGGCACAGCAACCAATACAACGTGGAGAGAACCATTTAGCAATAAGCGGGAAGACATTGAAGCTTGCAGAAGAGAAATTGGACATAATATTGACTGGTTTCTAGACCCCATTTTAAAGGGGCGTTATCCAGACTATTTGGTGGAGTGGTTTAAAAAGAAAGGCGCAGAACTCCATATTGAAGAAGGGGATATGGAAATCATTCATCAGCCGATTGATTTTATAGGTGTTAACTATTATTCAGGAAATATTGCACGTTATAAAGAAAATGCTGGATTATTGGATATTGAAAACATTGAAATCGATTATGACCAGACCTATATTGAATGGCCAATCTATGCAGACGGCTTTTATAAAGTGTTTCAATATCTTGCAGAGCGCTATGGCAATGTTCCATTATTTATTACAGAAAACGGGGCATGTTGTATTGATGAACTTGTTAATGGAAAAGTGATAGACCTAGATAGGATCAAATATTATAAACAGCATTTAACAGCGGTAAGCAGAGCAATTGATTCAGGAATCAATATTATAGGTTATCTGGCATGGTCATTACTCGATAATTTTGAATGGGCAGAAGGATATGGAAAACGATTTGGTCTTGTTTATGTAGATTTCAATACAGCGGAACGGATAAAAAAAGATAGTTACTACTGGTATAAAAAAGTAATTTCTAATGGCTGGATGGAAATATAAATTGGCTGACAGAATCCTGAATATATCGAAAGAGGGATTAATCGTATGCAAAAGATAGTATTGATTGGTGCAGGAACGATGGGGATGGAACATGCCACTTCCTATTATTCTATGGAAGATGTTCATGTAGTCGGGATTGTTGATTTAAGGAAAGAACAAGCTGAACTAATTATTGGTCAACATGATACAAAGATTTTTCAAACCTTAGAGGAAGCAGTTGATAATCTAGATCATATTGATGTTATCGATGTTTGTGTTCCTACTTTTTTACATAAAGAATATGTGATGAAGGCAGCGGATTATGGAATTGATGTAATCTGTGAAAAACCGTTAGCGTATACACTTCAAGATGCACGAGAAATGATTGATTATTGTGAAAAGAAAGATGTGAGATTATTCGTTGGGCATGTTGTTCGGTTTTTCCCTCAATACTCAAAAACAAAAGAACTCGTATCGAATGGAACGATTGGAGATATAGGTGTCGTTCGAACGAAAAGGGGAGGGAACTTTCCTGCAGGATGGAGCGATTGGTATGCCGATCATACGAAAAGTGGAGGAGTGATTCTTGATTTAATTATTCATGATTTTGATTTCTTGCGCTGGACCTTTGGAGAGGTTGAGAGAGTGTTTGCAAAAGGCCTTTCTGAACGGAACATCGAACACCTTGATTATGCGTTAGTGACGGTAGTTTTTAAATCAGGAATTATTGCTCATGTAGAAGGAACATGGGCACATCAAACCTTTTCTTCACAATTTGAATTTGCAGGAAAAAGCGGCATTCTCGAATATGATAGTTTAAAAGAAGAGCCCGTTTTACTTTCAGTTAGAAAATCAAATGAGGAAAATAGCGGTGTACCCGTACCTCAAAGTCCTTTGAAAAAGTCACCGTATTATATTGAACTTGAACATTTCTTAAAATGTTTACAAACCAATGAAACGCCTATTGTAACAGCAGAAGATGCCTATAAAGCTATGGAAATCTCAGTGGCTGCACTAAAGTCTTTAAAAACAGGTTTACCTGTATCACTTGATACAGAAAGGGGCGATCTGAAATGAAAATTGGAATTATCAGTTTTGCCCATATGCATGCACATAGTTATGCATCCGTATTGAAAGGTATGGAAGGTGTGACACTGGCAGGAATAGCCGATGATAATGAAGAAAGAGGCAAAACGTATTCTCAGTTTTTTGACACGACCTATTATCAAAACTATCAAGATTTGCTAAAAAGCGATATTGAGGCTGTGATCGTTACATCAGAAAACAGTTTACATCATCAACATGTACTGGCAGCAGCCAAAGCTGGCAAACATGTTCTGTGTGAAAAACCATTAGCAACGAATTTAAACGATATGGAAGAAATGATTACTGTATGCGAAGAAAATCAAGTTTTGTTAGGGACAGCTTTTCCAGTTCGATTTAACACTCCCATTCAACAGGCTAAAAAGATGATTGAACAGGGCGTGCTAGGAGAAATTTTAGCGATTAAAGGAACCAATCGTGGAACTAATCCTGGAGGCTGGTTTATTGAAAAAGAGAAGTCGGGTGGTGGAGCTGTGCTTGACCATACTGTTCATGTTGTCGATATTATGAGATGGTTCACAGGTGCCGAAGTGACGGAAGTATATGCGGAAATTGGTAGTGTTTATACGAATCATCCCATTGATGATTGCGGAATTATTACGATGGAATTTACGAATGGGATGTTTGCCACTTTAGATTGCAGCTGGTCTAGGAATAGCTGCTATCCTACATGGGGCGATGTAACGCTAGAAATTATTGGAACGAATGGAACGTTAAAGGTGGATGCCTTTTCACAAAAGCTTGATTTATATTCTGATCACGATGGTGTCAAATGGATTGGCTGGGGTGATGATATGGATGCAGGGCTTATAGAAGATTTTGTTAACAGTGTAAGAGAAGGGAAGTCTCCGCTGGCAACTGGCTTTTCTGGTATGAAGGCAGTTGAGGTAGCACTTGCAGCCTATCAGTCTAATGAAAAAAAGACCCCAATAAAACTGAACTAATAATGATAGGAATCAAGGGGGTTACTTGATTCCTTGATTGCTTTTACATGAACAAAATGAAGGGGTGAATACATTGAAAGTTTCACAAGAAATATCTGCGGATCTTGTCATTATTGGCGGCAGTCTGGGAGGTTGTGCAGCTGCACTTGCTGCACTGCAGACTGGAAAAACGGTAATTTTAACTGAAGAAACAAAATGGATTGGTGGTCAAATTACCAACCAAGGGGTACCGCCAGATGAACATCCATGGATTGAAAGTTTCGGTGCAACAAGAAATTATCGAACATTCCGAAGAAAAATTAGAGACTACTATTTTACTAACTATCCAGTGAAGAATAACCAACGAAACAATCAGCAATTTAATCCTGGTAATGCATTAGTTAGTACTATTAGCCACGAACCAAGAGTGGCATTAACTGTTCTAAATGATATGTTGGCTCCTTTTTTAAGTAGTGGGAAGCTCACATTGTTAATCGAGTACAAAATAATTTGTGCTGAAACAGAAAAGGATCAGGTGCTTGCTTTAACCGTTAATAATCCAATAACAAAACATTTGCTTCTACTAAAGGGAAACTATTTTTTGGACGCAACGGAAACAGGTGATGTATTGCCTCTTGCGAATGTTGAGTATGTAACTGGAGCCGAATCACAAGCAGAAACCGGTGAAGACCATGCGGTTAGTATGGAAGCAGAACCTTTCAATATGCAGGCTTTTACGTATTGTTTTGCAGTTGATTATGTTGAGGGGGAAGACCATACAATCGAAAAACCTGCCCAATATGAGTTTTGGAAAGACTACCAGGCGCACTTTTGGCCTGCAAAGCAATTAAGCTGGTGGGGTCTAGTACCACATACATTGGAACCCATTGAGTATTCATTTTTTTACGAGCCAAACCGTTTTTCATTATGGAATTACCGGAGAATTATTGATCAAACAAATTTTGAACAAGGAACATTTCAAAGTGATATTACCATTGTAAACTGGCCGCAAAATGATTATTGGTTAGGTCCTATTATTGATGTATCGGATGAAGAAAGGGAAAAGCATATATTTAATGCAAAACAATTAAGTTTATCGTTACTATATTGGATGCAAACCGAAGCCCCGCGTCCAGATGGAGGCAGCGGGTATCCTGGTTTACGGTTAAGAAAAGATGTTTTAGGCACAGAAGATGGTTTGGCGATGTACCCATATATACGGGAATCAAGAAGAATTAAAGCAGAGTTCACGGTGAAAGAACAGCATATTAGTGGTGAAATCGATGGAAAGGATACTGCCACTTTTTTTGAAGATAGTGTAGGGATTGGTTGTTACCGTTTAGACCTTCATCCAAGCACAGGAATGAATAGTTACATTGATATAGCAGCCCATCCATTCCAGATTCCACTTGGCAGTTTAATTCCGATTCGAGTTCGAAATCTTTTGCCTGCTAGTAAAAATATCGGTACCACTCATCTAACCAATGGTTGTTACCGGCTTCATCCCGTTGAGTGGAATATCGGAGAAGCGGCGGGGCAATTAGCCTCTTATTGTATAGATAAAAACATAGTTCCACATGAAGTGAGAAATAAAGAATCATTTTTAAAGGATTTTCAGTCACGATTGGTACAAGCAGGAATTGAATTAGAATGGCCAAAAATTCATAAAGTCTGATTCCTATTTTAGAATGGAGTGGATAGCTTTGATCGCTCTTGTTGACAACAGTAAGCAAATGAAACCGTTTGTGGATGTTACAAACTACTTTTCAAGTATTGAAGAGTTACAAGAAAAAAATCTGTTAAAGTATGAGTTTATTATCATCAATGGTAACGACAATGGGATACCAATGAAATTGCCTTATGGAATGATAGAAAAGTTATGGGAATTTATAGAGCAGGGCGGGACCTTATATGGAGAATTAATTAATTGTGAGGAATTCCCAACATCAAGACTGTTTGGATTCAAACAAGATTTTGCTGTGACCAATCGCCGTCTTGAGAAATTAGTCATTTCCACCGATAACCTCTATTGTAAAAAAGGTCAGCTGCTCGAATGGCAAGGTCCCTTTTTAACTGGGTTTACATTTGATACGGAAAGATTATTGGATATCGGTCATTTTAAAGAAACCCATAGGACAGAAGAGGAAGGGGCATATCCTGGGATAATTGTAAAAAGTCATGGTAAAGGGAAAGCTATTTTTTCTACTTTTTCCTTTTTAGGAAATGAACAAATCTGGACGCTGCGACCTAATTGGTTATGGAATGATGTTATAAAATGGCTGATAAAGGATTATCAAATGCCACTGAAGATGATAAATCCGGTTATTCAGCTATCAAAACAAGGTGATTTTGAAAAAACCATTGAAAAGGGTGTGCAGTGGTTTTTACATTCAGGAATTTTGCCGAAGGCTGATGGAAGTCTCGGGGTTTATGAAAATGTTCATTCGATTCGAAGTGATATTAGCAATGATTTACGGCCTGATTGTCATGCTCATACCGCTTTAATGTTTTATTTGTATGGAGAATATACCAAGGATAGTAAATGGGAAAACATGTCTGCAAACTTGCTAACTTACTTATTCGAAGCAGGCTATCAGGACGTTGTCCCAAATTCGATAACTTATGGTTTTTGGAAGTGGTATCAAAGTCCTCGAAGCAAACCTGATCAAATCTTTTCAGATGATAATAGCTGGGTGGCACTTGTTCTATTATATCTTTATCGAAAAACGGGTATTGAAGAATACAAAAAAAGAGGTCTGTTAACAGCTTATGCTTTATTAAACACTCAAAATGTAAATGGTCTACGACCAGAATGTATCCGAGAACAAGAATTAGTAGATAACGGAAAGGCTTATTTTCAAACTTCAACGGAAGCCAGTATGAATCCGCATTTCGAAGCAATTGTTCATGCTGCATTTATACAAGCCTATCTTGTTTCAAATGATGGTGAATTTCTACAGACTGCCTCTAAGGGTACGTTAACTTTGTTGGAAAATAAAGAGAAACTGAAGTTTATGTATAGCAAAACAGCAGGATACAGCAGATTCCTATTATCATTAGCGCAATTGTATGCCATAACAAAAGATGAAGAAATCCGTAAAGGTCTATATGAAGTTACTGATTATTTAACTAGACACCAACATGAACTCGGAGCTATTGAGGAAGCGGATAATCCTGATCCAGAACGATATGGAACGGAAGATACCGGTGTTTTTCGTTTGAATCAAGAAGGTATTGCTGATCAGTTATATACTAATAATTTCTTATGTGTAAATGCCTGGGAAGCCGTGAAAGCAACTAGAAATTCTGATTTAAAAGATTTCCATGAAAAAATAGTCCATTTTATCTCTTCCATTCAAATCTCCGCTCCGAAATGCGAATTTGATGGCGGTTGGATGCGTTCTTTTCACCTGGAGCGTGGCGAGTATTATGGCAATAATGGCGATACAGGCTGGGGTGCTTATGTAATGGAGAGCGGTTGGACGAATGCTATCATTGTGTCAGGATTATTATTGAAAGAATTGGATCAGTCGCTACTAGATTTTTGATGTAAAGCTAAAGCAAGGAGATGTTTATATGTCTACCATTAACTGTACAATTTTAACGGATGAAACCCCTGTTAAATTTGCGAAAGAAGAGTTACACAAATATGCAGAAGAAGTTAAACAGCCCATCCATTATTCATTTGTATTAGGGGTGGAAAAAGATTTTCTTCAAATTGGCTTCATTGATCAACCATTATTTCAAGATGGCGCATCAATCGATGCATTTCAACTGATTCAAAAAGAAAGTGTAATTTATATTGTTGGTGCAAACCCACGTTCAGTCCTATTTGGTGTTTATCATCTTTGTAAAAATCTTTTTGGTTATAAGTGGGTTAGTTTTTTTCCAAATGAAAAAATCACATTTGATGATCAAAGAATCCTTGTTCCTGCTATATCTAAAGGAAAAATGAAACGGAGAGGGTTGGTTGTTGAAAACTATGATGAACCTGATTTTCTAGTACAGTTAATCGACTGGGCAGCCAAACATTATCTAAATGAACTATTTTTTACATTCATGTTATGGGATAAAGTGAAACATATTGTGGTAAAAGAGATTGAAAAACGTGGATTGTCAATCACTTTGGGCGGTCATAGTATGCACTACTTATTAAAGGAAACTTCTGTTATAGAAAAACAACAGATCAATTTTGCAGATGACAGTTGGAAGGACTTGATCATCAAAAAAATAAAGGATTATTGTGCTGAAACCAGCTCGATAGAAAGAGTATCATTATGGCCTGCTGATATTGGAGTAGAAGATGACCAACCGTTTTTAGCTCATTATATCGCGTTTACTGAACAAATCCAAAGTGAACTTCCCAAAATTCACGTTGAACATATTGCCTACAATGCGGGTCTATCGTGGAAAATGTTAGAGTTAACGGACGATGTGGAAAACTCAAAATCTGTGAATACATTATTCGCCTATTGGGGTAGAAACTATCAGCAATCTTTCAGAAATGAAGAAAGGGCAATGGATGTACTACAAAAATGGTGTGATGCAACAAAAGCATGGAATAAGGAATTAGCCGTTTTTGAATACTATAGTGATCATTTTATGCTTGGTGATTTATTTCCACCATTATTCAAACGGATTCATGAAGATATCGAGTCTTTTTATCAGCTAGGAATAGAAAATATTGTTAATTTGATTGTTCCTTATCTTCCAAAAGAACATGCAACTGAACTAGATTTTTTGTATCCATGGAAATCAACTCAGTTAATGAATGGTTATTACTTTGCTCGATTAAGTTGGGGAGATGTTTTTGAAGATGTAGAAACAGACTTTTTTTCCGTTTTTGATGAACATGAAGCTGAAGTCAAACATGCGTTAGGAAAGATTGAATCTATACTATCGGAAGTCTCTAAATGGAATGTGCCATTATTTCCAAATCGGATTATGGATCCAGAAAAAGTAGTAGGTCATAAAGACTTACAGTTAGTTTGTAATGATTTATTAAAATGGAAAAAGGATCTTGAACAATTGAAGGGCAATGCTGTACAAGAAATTGTCGATCCTTATAGTATGATTTGCTTTTATATACAGTACTTAAACGAAAAATTAGCAGAGTACCTATCTGAGTGGAATGATAAGTAAAAATGAGATATGGAACGGTGGGAGTAAGAATATGAAACAACGAATTGTCTTTATTGGGGATAGTATTACATGGTGGGGAATAAGTGAAGATGATCCAATAGGTACTGGCTATGTGCGTTTGCTTCATGATTATTTAAAGGTTACCTATCCAAATCGGAATTTGGCCATTTTTAATAAAGGTATCAGTGGGAATCGTGTGACAGATTTGGCCAATCGCTGGGAGAGTGATGTTATTTCCTTAAATCCGGATTTTGTTTCTATCTCAATCGGTATTAATGATGTATGGCGACAAGTCGATTCTCCTGAGATAGATCAAGTATATCCAGAGCAATTTGAAAAAATTTATGATTCTCTCCTTACAAGCATTACAACAAAAACAAAAGCCTCTATTGTACTAATGGAGCCAACGATTATTGAAGAAGATGTTCACTCTTTAGGAAATAAATTGCTCATCCCATATATTGAAGCTATTCATCGATTAGCAGATAAATATAATGCAACTGTCGTCCCAACACACCAAGCGTTTATTGGATTTTTGGAGTCTAGTAATGATAATCCTCTTACAATAGATGGTGTCCATATGAATTCGTTGGGGAATATGCTGATGGCAAAAGCATGGGTAAAAGCAACAAAGTTAGTATTAGGGTAGAGAAGGAAGACTTACTACTTCAACTTGAAACCTATTGCATTATGAAGGTAATGTTTATTTAAATGTACCAACCTCGTTTAGAAAATAAACGAGGTTTTTTATGCTATAAAAACAGGAAATCAACCTAAGATAAAGGTAGTCTCTCAGGATTCCATGTTTTTTATATACTTTTAGCTTACTAGTTATGGTATAGTACCAGTGTGAAAATATCGTATTTAAAGGGGCAATTATGAGAAAAGAATGGATTTGCCGCTGGTTTTTTTTATTTTTGGATTAATCGTATTTGGGTTGGGCATTGCCTTAACAGTCGGAGGAAAGTTAATAGGAATAGGTCCTTGGGATGTGTTTCACTATGGATTGTTTTTGCGAATCGGGCTAACAATCGGAACATGGAATATCATTATGGGCTTGCTATTATTAATGGTTTCCTTTATTGCAACGAAAAAGCTGCCTAAAATTGGTGCGTTTTTAAATATGCTGTTGATTGGCTTATTTACAGATTTCTTTATCTGGCTTTTGCCAAGTACCAATAGTTTAATAGGAGCTGTAATTTTCTTTAGCATAGGTGCAGTTCTCATGGGGGTTGGAACGGGAATCTACATGTCGGCTGATTTGGGCTCTGGACCGCGTGATGGAATCATGCTATTGATTATCGGAAAGACAGGCTGGAGTATTCAACGGGTTCGTAGTGAATGGAAGTACTCGTACTAATACTTGGTTGGGCATTAGGAGGTCCAGTTGGTGTCGGAACAGTAATTATTGCCTTCCTTTTAGGACCAATTGTAGGAATTTCTTTACCACAGTCTAAAAAACTGCTAAGGTTTTTACTCGAGGAAAAAGCAGATAATAAACTAGCAGTTTAACGGACATGTTTCCAGCGGAACCAGGATGATTAACTAACTATCAGTTAATCATCCTGGTTCCGCACTTTGTTGATAAAGATAACAAGAGTGTTAAAATAAAATAGGTATAGGATAATTTGAGTCCAGGAGGATCCATGGATGGTAACCATTAAAGAAATAGCCGAAAGGGCAAATGTTTCGCGTACTACCGTTTCAAGAATCATAAATAATACGGGGTATGTTAGTGAGGACGCGAAAAGAAGAGTATTAAAGGTAATTGAAGAAACCGGATATATCCCTAGTGAAAATGCTAAATCATTACGGACGAAAAAGACAAAGGTTATTGGTGTGATTCTCCCTAAAATCAGTACGGAAACATCGAGCCGGCTTGTAAGTGGATTGGACGAAATTTTCGCAAAAGAGGGTTATCAAATCCTATTAGCCAATACCAATCTCAATCCGGAAAAAGAGATTGAATACTTAAAGCTGTTAAAAAGCAGACATGTCGATGGCATGATCCTGTCGGCGACCAATATTAACCCGCCATTAGTGGAAGAGATTTATCAGTTAAAAATTCCATTTGTTACTGTTGGGCAGCCTATCTCCGGTTTGGCCAATGTCCTGTTTGATGATTATCAGGCATCTAAAGATATGATTTATTACTTGATTAAAAAAGGCTATAAAAATATTGCTTTTATCGGCGTAACGGAGGAAGACTATTCAGTTGGGTATTTACGGAAGTTGGGTTACCTGGATGCGATGAAAGAGAATCAGTTAGGTGTTGAGGAAAGCTGGGTGCAAACAGGAATTTTTAATGTCGATTCGGGTTATGATTGCATGAAGACCATCATGGAAACCTCCAAACGAACACCTAATGCGGTGGTGGCTGTGACGGACCGGCTTGCGATAGGTGCGTCCCATTACATTAAAGATAAAGGACTTTCCATCCCAACGGATATCGCTGTTACTGGAATGGGTGCCTCAGAGCTGGCAAGACATATTTCTCCTCCTTTGACCACAATTGATTTTTCAGTGGAAGAGGCAGGGCGCGAGGCTGCCAGTTTATTATTGGCGCAAATAAAAGGTGAAAATTATCATGAAACCGTTAAGACAATTAAGTATAGACTTCTGGAACGTTCCAGTATATAATTAGTGTGTAATCGATTCCACAACGGTTGCACTTTATTTTTTCAAAAAAGGGAATCGATTCCACAAGGTATAAATGTAGGATACATTCCACAAAATAAGAGAAATTTTTTTTTTACTATCTGGAATCGATTCCATACTAAAAACTGAGGTGAATACGATGTCAGAAAATCGCAAAATTGCGCAAGATGTGATCGAAGCTGTTGGGGGCGAGGAGAATATCCAATCAGTAGCCCATTGTGCAACACGACTAAGAATCATGGTCAATGATAAAGAAAAAATCAACCAAGAACAGGTAGAACAAATCAATAAAGTAAAGGGAGCTTTCTATAATTCCGGTCAATACCAAATTATCTTTGGCACCGGTACAGTAAATAAAATTTACGAAGAAGTATCCAACTTAGGACTCGATACAAAGTCCGCAACTGATCAGAAAAAAGAAGCAGTAAAAAGCGGAACAAAATTTCAAAGAGCAATCCGTACTTTTGGGGACGTATTTGTACCGATTATTCCGGTTCTAGTGGCAACAGGTCTCTTTATGGGTCTTCGCGGTTTGGTGATGCAGGACCAACTATTAGCTTTATTTGGAATGAAGCCGGAGGATGTATCACAAAACTTCTTGCTCTTTACACAGGTGTTAACGGATACAGCCTTTATCTTCCTGCCGGCTCTTGTTGCCTGGTCAACGTTTAGAGTATTTGGCGGAACTCCAATTATTGGATTGATTCTCGGACTCATGCTGGTTTCACCTGCCTTGCCTAATGCCTATGCAGTTGCAGGCGGCAGTGAAGAAGCGCTACGTTTCTTCGACTTTATTCCGGTAGTTGGTTATCAAGGTTCTGTGATCCCAGCCTTTATTGCCGGTATTATTGGAGCGAAGCTTGAAAGAGCGATTAGAAAACGTGTTCCTGAAGCATTGGATTTAATTGTTACTCCTTTTGTTACGCTACTTGTGATGAGTGCTCTTGCACTATTAGTCCTCGGCCCAATCTTCCATACAGTTGAGCAAGGTATCTTAAATGTTGCGACCAATGTCCTTTCATGGCCATTTGGATTGGCGGGTCTATTAATTGGCGGATTAAACCAGCTGATTGTAATCACAGGTGTTCACCATGTATTCAATATGTTAGAAATTCAACTGCTGGCTGAATTCAAAAACAACCCTTACAACGCGATTATAACGTGTTCGGTTGCGGCACAGGGCGGTGCTGCCCTGGCAGTAGGATTAAAAACAAAATCTGCAAAATTAAAAGCACTGGCTCTGCCTTCCTCATTCTCAGCATTTTTAGGAATCACTGAGCCAGCCATCTTCGGGGTAAATCTTCGTTACGGAAAACCATTTATTATGGCACTGATTGGCGGTGCTGCAGGAGGATTTTTAGCTTCCATTCTTGGACTAAAGGCAACAGGTATGGCGGTTACCGTTATTCCTGGAACCCTGCTTTATCTAAATGGGCAGATTTTACAATATATTTTAGTAAACGTCGTTGCAATCGCCGTAGCCTTCATTTTAACTTGGATGTTCGGCTATTCAGATAAAGAAGTGGAGAAATAGGCAAGGTTAACTTGCCTTTTCTTTTTAATTGGAGGTTCTGAAATGACAGAAATCCTTGTTCAAACAGCGTACAATGAAGTAGAAAAATATAAGAATAAGGTAATAAACGATCATTACCGGTTAGACTATCATCTCATGCCGCCTGTTGGATTGTTAAACGACCCTAATGGATTAATTCAATTTAAAGGGATTTATCATGTTTTTTACCAGTGGAATCCATTTGATACAACGCATGGTGCTAAGTTTTGGGGGCACTTTACGTCCGAGGATATGGTCCATTGGCGGGAGGAGCCGATTGCCTTGGCCCCAAGTGAGTGGTATGAAAGAAACGGCTGTTATTCTGGCAGCGCCGTAGAAGCGGATGGAAAACTGTATCTCTTTTATACAGGGAATGTGAAGCAAGAAGATGGAACTCGAGAAACGTATCAATGCCTTGCGGTGTCTGAAGATGGAATGCTTTTTGAAAAGCATGGCCCGGTATTACAGCTTCCAGAACAGTATACAGCCCATTTCCGCGATCCAAAGGTTTGGAAAAAAGATGATACCTGGTATATGGTAGTCGGGGCGCAAACCTTGGATGAAAAGGGTATAGCGGTATTGTTTCACTCAAAAGACTTGTATCATTGGGAGGAAGCGGGCCCGATTGCAGGCTCCGGTATGAATGGACTCGGGGACTTTGGCTATATGTGGGAATGTCCGGACTTGATTCATTTAAATGGTAAAGATGTCTTGTTGGTTTCGCCGCAGGGGCTTGAGCCAGAAGGGGATCTCTATCATAATTTGTTTCAATCTGGATATTTTATTGGAGAGTTAAATAATAAGAGCATAAAGTTCCAGCATGGCCCGTTTACCGAACTTGACCGCGGCTTTGACTTCTATGCACCGCAAACCTTTAAGGATGAGTCAGATAGAACGATTCTATATGCCTGGATGGGAATAACTGATGAGCAGGAAGCTTATCAGCCGACCATCGCGAATCATTGGGTCCATGCCCTAACCATCCCAAGAGAATTACAGCTTCATAACGGGAAAATTTTTCAAAAGCCAGTGGACGAATTAAAGAAGCTGCGAAAGACTCAAGAAGTTGTGGAAGGGAATACATGCGAAGGGACTTCAACAGAATTACTTGTGGACTTTGTAAAAGCCGGTCCATTTGAAATCTCATTTCGTAATGAAGCTTACCTAAGCTTTGATTCTGATAAGCTTACGTTAAAAAGAAGAAGTTTAAAGACAGGAGAATTCGAAAAAAGATCCTGTAAAATAGATTCAGTTTCTACGTTGCAAATTTTTATGGACCATTCCTCTCTGGAGATTTTCATCAATGACGGTGAAGAGGTATTTACGGCACGGTATTTTCCAAAACCGAAAGATACTATGATTAGCATTGAAGGGGAAGCAGAATTTAAATGGACCAAGTGGAATCTTGGTTAGACAGAGGTGACGATGATGAACGGAGTTTTATGTTTAGGCGAAGCCCTTATTGATTTTATCCCGCTTGATTCCGACAATTTAACATATCAAAAAGCTCCGGGCGGTGCACCGGCTAATGTTTCTGTTGGAATTGCAAAGCTTGGAGGGAAGGCAACTTTCCTTGGCAAGGTCGGAAATGATGTCCTAGGGCATTTCCTTAAGAAGACGTTGATAGATTACGGTGTCAATACACAATCGATGAAGTTTACAGATGAAGCCAGAACAGGGCTTACGTTTGTTACATTGGAGTCTTCCGGAGAGCGGAGTTTCAGTTTTTATATCAATCCGAGTGCGGACCGATTTTTAAGAAAAGAAGAATTGGATCCGTTACTATTTGAACAGCATCAGATTTTTCATTTCGGTTCAATCTCATTAATCAGCGAGCCGGCTAAATCAGCCACACTTCGGGCGATTGAGCTGGCGAAGGAAAAAGGTATGTTGATTTCGTATGATCCGAATCTTCGGTTGGGTTTGTGGGATTCTGAAGAACAGGCGAAGGGGACCATCCTTGCTACTCTTTCCCATGCAGATATCTTAAAAGTTTCCGAGGAAGAGCTTATCTTTTTAACAGGCTGCAGCCATTTAGAAGAAGGGATGGGGCAATTACCTGATTTGCCGCTGGTTTTGGTGACATTAGGCGGAGAGGGTTGTATGTACCGATTTAAAGGCCAGATTGGAAAGGTGCCTGCATTGGAATGCAAGGTGGTTGATACAACTGGGGCCGGTGATGCATTTGTTTCCGGAATTCTTTATTCGGTGAATGAAGCTGGAAAAGCCTTAGATAAGTTTTCGGAACAGGAAATAAGTGAAGTTATCCAATTTGCAAGTGTTTCCGGCGGTTTAGCCACGACCAAAAAAGGCGCCATGACGGGTCTGCCTGCACTAGAGGAAATCAAAGACAGATTAGCAAGGGAAAAAGCTTAATACATGGTATGGAAAAGGTGTGTACTTTTTATTAGTATGCACCTTTTTTGTTCTTGTTGAGTTCATTATGCCGATGATGAACAGAATTCCTAGGAAAGTCGTGGAGATGGTCATCATAACATCGCTTGAGGACTTATCACCAAGACAGGTCAGAAGGATTTGTCCTCAATGCGGGGTCTTGAGGACAAATCAGTAAGAGCAGCCGGAAGGATTAGTCCTCAATCCGGGGTCTTGAGGACTAATCAGTAAGAGGAGCCAGAAGGATTGGTCCTCAATCCGGGGTCTTGAGGACCAATCAGTAAGAGGAGCCAGAAGGATTAGTCCTCAATGCGGGGTCTTGAGGACAAAACGAAACGAGCAGCCAGAAGGATTAGTCCTCAATCCGGGGTCTTGAGGACCAATCAGTAAGAGGAGCCAGAAGGATTAGTCCTCAATGCGGGGTCTTGAGGACAAATCAGTAAGAGCAGCCAGAAGGATTAGTCCTCAATCTGGGGTCTTGGGGACAAAACAAAACGAGCAGCCAGAAGGATTAGTCCTCAATGAGGGGTCTTGAGGACAAATCAGTAAGAGTAGCCAGAAGGATTAGTCCTCAATCCGGGGTCTTGAGGACAAAACCAAACGAGCAGCCAGAAGGATTAGTCCTCAATGCGAGATCTTGAGGACAAAACGAAACGAGCAGCTAGAAGGATTAGTCCTTACTCTAATTTTCAAAAAAATAATTGGAAATATCCTACATAATATTCAATTAGATTAATAGATTTTTATAGGACATGAAAAAATAAGGAGGAGATAGCTTGAACAATGTTTATTTTGAAGGTAAGGAATTTGCAAGGTCCTACATACTGCCTTATACAGAAATGATTGACAAGGAGTCGATATTTCCTGAAGAGTCATTTAAAAAGCTAAATGAAAAGGGTTTTTTAAAACTGCTCATACCTAGACAATATGGCGGACACGGGAAAGGGCTTGAAGAGCATGCACAGGCCTGTCTGGCATTTGCAGAATCATGCGCCACTACAGCTCTTTGCTATATGATGCACAATGTTGCGGTGATGTGTGTTTTAGCTCATGGCAGTGAGGAGTTAAAGGAGAAAATTTTTACCGACATTATAGAAAATGGGAAATTCATGGCACTGGCATACAGCGAGTTTGGAACAGGGACAAACTTTTATATTTCAGGCATGACTACGGAAATTAAC
This sequence comes from Neobacillus vireti, assembly GCF_036962345.1. Taxonomy (GTDB): domain Bacteria; phylum Bacillota; class Bacilli; order Bacillales; family Cytobacillaceae; genus Neobacillus; species Neobacillus vireti_A. The sequence continues at coordinate 95,514 of NZ_JBALNB010000014.1, read as the reverse complement.
GGAGATTACACAACATTTAATGGAAGTAAGAGCATGGTAACCTCTGCTACATATGCTTCCTACTACCTCGTTCTTGCACCATCTGTGGAAGAAGGAAAAATTAATAACTGGGTATTTCCTCTGGAAACAAAAGGTCTATCGTTTGAAATGGCCAAATGGAATGGTCTTGGAATGAGAGGTAATTCATCCTGTCCAATGAACATTGATCATGTGACATTGGACTCATCCTTGCGGATCGGCGAAGAAGGTTCAGGCGAAGAGCAGGTATTTAACGTAGTAGCTCCATTTTTTGTTACAGGGCTTGGAGCAGTTTACAGCGGTACCGCATTGCATATGTTTGAAATCGCCAGCAATCATGTTGTTGATAGGCAATATCCTGATGGAAGGACACTTTCAAATATTGAAACAGTCCAGGTGCATATTGGAAACATTTATAAACATGCAGCTGCTGCCAAAGCTATCACGCTAGATGCTGCCAGAGCAGGTGCAAATGGGGAAGCCGACGCGCTCGCAAAGATCCTGGCTGCAAGAATCGTGGCATCAGAAGCTGCAATCGAATGTGGAAGACTTGCCATGAGAGTGGGAGGAGGGAAAGCATACAATAAGGCACTCCCTACAGAAAGACTTCTGAGAGATGCATATGCCGGTCAAATTATGGCCCCAAGTGCCGACGTTCTGGCTGTTTGGCTAGGAAAAGCACTAACTGGTCAGATGATTCCATAAGGAAAGGGTGAGCGCATTGAGTAATGATACAATAAAAGTCAGTGCAGTTATTTATGATCCGAGAGTTACAGTGATCTGGGGCATTATCGCAGATTTTTTCAAAGAGGAAGGGCTTGAAATCGAATGTATCTTCTATAAGGATTATGAAAAACAGGTTGACGGTCTAATGAACAGAGAGATTGATATCGCCTGGAATTCGCCCTTAGCATGGCTGGATGCGTATACGAGAACCAATGGCAAATGCCAGATGGGATCCATGAGAGATACGGACAGAGACAGAAAGTCCTGCTTTATTGTTAGAAAAGATAGCGGCGTCACCAATCTTGATGGACTTAGGGGCAGGACGATTGGTTTTGGAGCGATTGACTCTCCGCAAGCAAGATTGATCCCAATCAACCATTTGTATAAAAATGGACTTGAGTATGGAGAAGATTACACAGAGATAAGATTTGATATTGGCATCGGCCTCCATGGAGACCATATCGGAGGTGAGCTAGAGGCTATTAAAGCATTGTTGGAGGGAACAGTAGATGCTTCTGTCACGCTGGATTTGAACTGGGAAGCTTGGAAGAAGGATGGAAGTATTGATGAAAATCAATTGGTATGCATAGACACGACGGATTTGTATGACCACTGTATTTTCGTCGCTCATCCTGAGTTTTCACATGAAAGGTTTAAAGAATGGCAAAAGGTGCTCCATCGAATGGACTATTCCAATGAAGCCCATCAAAAGATGATGGATATGGAAGGGTTAAAGGAATGGGTTGAAGGCAGAATCACAGGATTTCAGCAATTATGTGAAGCTCATGACTATCTTAAAAGGGTGCTTACTAGATAAATAGAGGACTAATGAAATCGGTAATAAAAAAGAGAAGCGTGTGGTTTTTCCGCTGCTTCTCTTGTACTTTACATTGAGTTTTGGAGTTGAATGACATGATAAGGTCATTACCGCTATTTCCCACTTCGTTAATAGGAAGTATGCCAAGATCAAAAGAGGTTCTAAAAGCCCTTAGAATGAATAGAAGAGGAACGATTGGACGAAACGACTTCAACAAGCTTATTGAGAGTGAAACGCAAAAGGTCGTCAAGCTTCAGGAGAATTTAGGGATTGATATCATTACAAGTGGAGAGATCGGACGGGATAACTATGTGTCCTTTGTTTCCGATAAAATTGGCGGAGTAAGAATGATGAGCATGAGTGAAATGCTCGATTATATTGAGGATAAAAAAGCTTTTGAGAATATTTTAACCACGCTTGATGTTCCAGCAGTCAGTATTAAAAATGCTATTTGTGTTGGTAAGTTGAACTACAATGGTGATATTGTTGCAAATGAGCTTATGACGATGAAGAAGTTCACCAATAAACCCATTAAAATTACCATGCCGGGTCCCTATCTTCTTACCAGATCAATGTGGCTTCCTACTCTCTCTGGTAAGATTTATGGGAGCAAGGAAGAACTAGGGCAAGACGTAATAAAAATCATGAAGGAAGAGATAGACCATCTTATGGACATAGGGGTTGATGTGATTCAATTAGACGAACCAGTTTTGACTGAGGTTGTTTTCACAGAGGGAAAGCCAAGGTCATTTATGTGTGCTGCTCTTTCCGAGAGAAAGGATCCTAAAGAGGAGCTCGAATTTGCCTGCTCCTTGATTGGTCAAGTTATGGGGCATATAGATAGGACAAAGACAGTTGCTTCTTTACATGTCTGCAGAGGAAACTGGAGCAAGAATGAGAGCATTTTATTATCAGGATCCTATACTCCTTTGCTTGATTTATTTGCAGAGGTGAACCCGGACCTTTTAACACTTGAATTTTCAACACCAAGAGCAGGGGAGTTAAGCTCATTATTGACTGATTCAAGAATCAGAGAGCTCACAACACTTGGTTTAGGTGTGATAAACCCACGTACAGATGAAATTGAAACATTGGACTCCATCCTTACTAGAGCGGAAGAGGCAATAAATTATCTTCCAAGAGAAAAAGTGTGGCTGAATACGGATTGCGGTTTTGCAACCTTCTCAAATAGTCCCGTTAACATACTTGAGAATATCTCTAGAAAAATACGCTCATTAACAGAAGCAAGTTCCATACTCAGGAGCAAATATGAATAAAAAGTCGAAAGCTGAATTAAACACTTTATATGAGTCTAGGATTTTTGACATGAGCTTTAGGGGAACGTCAAATGACCTTTCAACTGTAAAAATTTTTACAAGTAAAAATAGCTTTGAAATCGAGAAGCAAATCAGCTTTGACTCAGAATACCAACAAATTAGTAGTATTGAATACTTTGCTGGTTCAGTTTTAAGCAGCATACTATTGACTCTACTGCAGCAGTCGGAAAAAAGGGGTTCCAAGATTGAAGAAATAGAAGGGGTTTTGAACCTAACACTGGAAAATCCTCTGTACTTGGTAGGTGTAAAAGGATATGATCAAGAACCGTTTATCAAAAAAATAACCGTTACCGTTTTTTTATTTTTAGATCTTGAGGACAAAGATTTTAATGACTTGTGCTTCAGGGCACTTAAAAATTCCCCTATTTACAATACGTTAAAAAAATCAATGGAACTTGAGGTCTTTTTTAAAAAGCTTTTATAAGTGCTCAATTCAAATGGTAAGCAGCCATTGAAATGGAATTATTCTGTTCCTGGAAGAACCGAAAAATTCAGGCAGGATATCTATTTTTATATTAAAATAGATAAACAATTTTACAATTTCAGGGTTTTTCTGGTGGATAGCTTGATATTCTTACAAAAAAGGCTGTCCCTAAATTATTCGAGACAGCTTCTTCACTCTAAAATCAATTTTTTTATTTGTTCTTCAATTTCCACTCCAGCAACAGGCTGTATATAGACTATTTTCACGCCTTCGACGGTTTCTGGAGTGGTGAGCCAAACACCGTTTTCACCGTGAATAAAACTTAAATCCGCGGTATCCCAGTTACCTCGTTGATCATCCCATGTGATGACCTCGACTTGTCCTGCTAATTTCCGTGTTTTCAAACTATAAAGGAATGCTTCTATTTCAGGGCCCATATCAACGGGCTGACTCTGTAACAATTGGTTAAAGGTATCCCTCGATAAATAAATGCTCCTAGAATCTACTTTTTCCACATGAGACAGAGAAAACCGCTCCACGATTTCTGTAAATGCCTCGAGAGGGGTTCCGATTAATTCAATCTTATGTATATCTGCATCGGGAGCTTTAGTTCTTTTTACTACAAGCTTAGGTGTAAAGTAATAATGGGTGTCCTCCTGCTGATGTTGCTCAATCCTACTCAATCGCAGGTAAACTGACTGTGGTCGCATCGCATTGATCAGAATCGCAACCCTTCGTTCGATTTCAAAGGTTTCTTTTTCAAAAAGAATTTCTTTTTCGATCAAATCCTCTTGTATTTGAAAAAGAGCTTCCTTTAACTCGCTTTGGGTATTTCCTGCAAAAGGATCCGTCATTCCTACAATTACTTCTATATGAAGCAGCTCACTCAAAAAATAAATTTCCTTTGATGATAACCTAATATCCATAAATAGTGACACTCCCTTTTTTGGGACGTTTATCTTTGAACCGAATAAGTTCGGATTCTTGTGTTAAACTCATACGTTAAATCCTTGGTAATCGTTTCGGTATCCGCTGTGACGCTTACGTTTATAGCAACGGTAATCATGCTGTTATCGGTGAGATTTAAATTTTTATTGCCGTTTATTTTTTCAAAAAGAACATTATCGCTTAGCTGGATAGATGGAAGTTCTTCATCCGCAGTAAACTCCAGAGGAAGTGCTAAATCCTTCGTTATTTCTTCGAAATTAACATCTTTAGTTCCAACGATTTTAATGCTATTTATCAAAATAGTATTCATATTATCCTGCTGTTTATAAGCGGCTAATTTCAGCGTGAAATTGGTATAATCATTGCCTTCCTCATCCTTTTCAAAGCCAGCATGTCTCATGTAGGGCATGAAGAGTACCTCTCCCACAACATAAGGCTTATAGGCATCGTCAGAGAAAACTTCTTCCGAAATCTTCATCTTTTCCGTGTCAGCATGAATCAGATCGATGATTGAGTCCTTTTGACAGCCGGCCAGACTAATAGAAAGCACACCTATACTCAGAATTTTAAGTAATCTCTTAAACACACTTCAGCCCCCTTAAGAAATTACTGTTGAACCGAATAGGTTCGGGATCTTGTTTCTAATTCAAAGGTTAAATCCTTTGTAATGGTTTCTCCATTTTCTTCTACACTTACGTTGACTAAAACCGTAATAATACTGTCGTCCGTTAGTTTCATATTTTCTTCGTTTATTTCTTCAAAAAGAAGATTGTCACTCTTTTGAATGGAGCCCTCCCAGTCGGAAAACTCCAAAGGAATGGACAAATCTTTAGAAAGCTCTTTAAAGGTTACATCTTTCGTTCCCTTCACTTTAACACTATTGATGGTAACCGGATTGCTATTTTCCACGAGTCTAAAGGCTTTAAGATATAAAGAATACTTGTAATAGACGGGATCGGTATCAGACTCATTTTGTACAGTATAAGGAGCAAAGAAAACAGTACCCACCCTATTGGGTTCATAGGCAGGATTTGAAAAAACAACTTCCGTTACTTGAAGCTTTTCTGTTTTGGCATGAAATAAATCGATAATGGTAGCTGTTTGACAGCCAGCAAGATTTATAGCAAGCATTCCAATCGTAAAAAATTTTACTAACCTCTTAAACATACTTAACCACCCCTAATCATTTAAAAATCTTTGTTGATCCCGTTCGTTCTTTTGTCCAACCATATAATAAGGGACAACATCTGTAGCAACATGGCCAATTCCAGTTTTACCGAACTCTATCCATTCTAGTAACTCCTCCTTGTTTGTCGGAAAACCTTCAGGTTGCAGGGATGGATTAATATAATTATAAGTTCCTATATACCGGGGGTCCGTTACAAGGCTATGATCGTCTCCATTAAACACAGCTTCTCTGCCATCAGGATGGATGAATTTCAGTTCAGGCTCGCCTTGATTATTATCATGATAAATCGACATCTCCACAGGGAGTCTGATCCATCCCGATGCAGGGTCTTTTACCTCTTCATAGATTGGAGGGGGGCCATTCATTTCTTTTCTCTGCTCATAATGGAAATACTCCAGCCGTTCCCTAAAATCCTGTCCACTCGGGGTGATATCAAGAGTCTTTCTCACTCCAGTTTCTAGCAGAGCATTAAAAATATCTGTTTTATTGTCTTTTGCAAATTCATAAGTAGTGATCATTTGCTTGCGTTTCGTTTCCACATAGTTCCAAGCATCGCCTGCCTGATTTTCAATATAGTTAGTGCTGCGATTCCAAGCATGGGTGGCTTGATTTCCGATATAGTTCGTCCCGCGGGTCCAAGCATTTGTTGTTTCACCAACAGCCTGATTCCATTTTTTTAATAAAAGTTGACCCCAGCTTATGTCCGCGTTCTTCGATACACTCGGGAATTTTCCATTTATGGAAGTGCTCCAAGCCGGTGCTCCTCTAAAAAGAGCAGCATTTTGAAAAGTTCCTAAACCTAATGCACTAAGTCCGTTATTCGATCGAAAAGTGGAATTCCCAAGTGCCAGATGGATTCCGATTGTAGTGGCCGCTTTCGAATCCGCACCTTGTAGTGATTGGGACTTTCGCTCTATAATTTGTTCGGCTTGTACATATTTTTCTATTGAAATACGAAGGAAGTTTTCGAGTGCTTTAAGTTTCATTTCCAATTCATTTGTTGCCTGTACCGTATGATTTAATCTGGCGCCAATTCCTCGGCGGTTTATTATTCTTGTATCGATACCCGACTTTAAACCGGTTAACTGATTTTTAATGTTAGAAAGTTTATTTGAACAAGTATGAACCTCGGGAATCGTTTGTTGAATACCTGTTAAATTCACCTTAATTGTAGACAATTCCATTCCACCTTCACCCTGGATCATTATGAAAAATCCCTATATTTTACCATAACGAATATTCGGCAGGTTTAAAATAGGAATTTAATACTATATAGGTGCCTATCACAGGAGTATGTAGAGAATGATTAAGGAAAGTCTTCTGGAAGTTTCAGGTCGTGAAGTCTCTATGTAACCACTACATAGAAATTTACGAATTGGATGGAGTAAAGCCAAAATCCAAGAGTTAACTTGGTTCGAGAAGGTGTCACACTTTGTAAGAACATAACATTAGCTTTATTTTCGTTTGTTTTTTAAACGGGTTATTTATCCATGGAAGTTGGGGGAATCAACCTTAAATATATTAGTCTTACACTGGATTCCATATATTAAATATACTTTTAGATTGCTAGTTATGGTATTATACGTAAGAGAAAATTTATGCATTTAAAGGAGCAGTTATGAGAAAAGAAAAGATTTGTCGCTGGTCTTTTTTTATTTTTGGATTAATCGTATTTGGGTTGGGCATTGCCTTAACAGTTGAAGGAAAAGTAATAGGAATAGGGCCTTGGGATGTGTTTCACTATGGACTGTTTTTGCGAATCGGACTGACGATTGGCACATGGAATATCATTATGGGCTTGCTATTATTAATGGTTACCTTCATTGCAACGAAAAAACTGCCTAAAATTGGTGCGTTTTTAAATATGCTGTTGATTGGCTTGTTTACGGATTTCTTTATCTGGCTTTTGCCAAGTACCAATAGTGTAATTGGTGCTGTCATATTCTTTAGCATAGGTGCAGTTCTTATGGGTGTTGGAACAGGAATCTATATGTCGGCTGGTTTGGGTTCTGGACCGCGTGATGGAATCATGCTATTGATTATAGGGAAAACAGGCTGGAGTATACAACGGGTTCGCAGTGGAATGGAAGTACTAGTACTTCTACTTGGTTGGGCATTAGGAGGGCCAGTGGGCATTGGAACAGTAATCATTGCATTCCTATTAGGACCAGTTGTAGGAATTTCCTTACCGAAGTCTAAAAATCTACTAAAGTTTTTACTCGATGAAAAAGCTGATAATAAACTAGCGGTTTAGTTCCGCAGTTCCATTACAGAAGGCGCAGATCACTAATCTGCGCCTTTGTTGATAGTAAGTTATTTTTAACCCTTTTCCACATCCATTTTAAGGTAGTCTATGAAATATGAGCCAGTGCCGTGTATGATTAATTCATAAAAAGATATTCCCCAGAACGGAAAAAGGGGCTTGACCCTTTTTCATAATAAAAGCATCCAAAAACTCTACCCCTTAAGATGTTTCCTGACCCTAAAAATACTACTGCCAAGTTCATTTAAAGCAATGGCTGCTAGAATAATAGCCGTGCCTAACCACTGAAGCGGAGTTATCTCCTCTGACAAAATAATGCTGGCAGATAGGATAGCGACTGGTAATTCAATCGATGTAAGTATATTGGCGATTCCACCTGAAACCAATGGTGCGCCAACAGCGAAAAATAGCGGGGGAAGGACTGCTCCAAATAGCGAAACACCAAGTGCAGTTGTTAGCAAATTTGCCTCGAATGGCAGTACGGATGGAATGTCACGCATGAATAGGACAAGTACTAAGATAGTTGACCCTGTTGCCATTAAAGAAGTCCGAGTCAATGGGTCTACATTTACAGCTACCTTTCCGCTGAAAAAAATAAATCCGGCATAAGTGAATGCGGATAAAATTCCAAAAAGGAAGCCTTTCAAAGGTAGTCCCTGTAGATCGCCATTTAATAAATTGGAAGCAAAAAAGACCCCGATCAAAATTAAAATGATGGACAATATGGTGATAGGAGCAGGTTTTATTTTACTAAAAATCCATTCTAAAATTATTCCTATCCAAACGAATTGGAACATTAAAATGATGGCCAATGAGGCCGGCAGATATTGCATCGCACCATAATAAAAGATACTTGTTAAGCCGATAAAACAACCAGTTACCATAATTTGGGGAATATTTTTCCTATTAAGTCCCTTAAAGCTGCTGCGTTTAAGTAGAGTCAAAGACCATAATAAAAATGAGGAAATGATCATTTGAACGATATTAATTTGGCCAAGAGAATAGCCGTAGTTAAATCCCAATTTAGCAAATATCGGTGTAAAACCAAAGCAGCCAGCACCTACTAATATAAATAAAATCCCTTTATTGCCTTTCATGATGATACCTCCTTGGAGCAAAAAACTATCAAATTATTATATCATAAATAGAAAAAAAGGTTGTTCCTAGTAACTCCTTTAAGTGAGGGGTTTAGATGAACCTTATCTGAAGTAACAATAATAAAATATATTGACAAAATAATAAACTACTATTAATATATAGAAAATATTCAAAAATAATTTCACTTTTAAAAATTTAATAATTAGCAGCTATGATTGCTATGGATCACACTATAGCAGGAGCAGCTTCTGGAGAGACCGCTGGATTTTCCACGGCGCCGAAGGGTTCACTATCTCAGGCAAAAGGACAGAAGAGTACTAAATATTTATTTGTGGTGCTGATATCCGTTAGCATTACAACTATTATTTGCTATTCTTATGACCTAAGAGATTGGAAAACTTCCAATCTCTTTTTTGATGGGTAAATTTATTGCTCATCGATTCACAGTGAAAATGGTTATAGGGAGGAATTTGGTATGGCACAGCAAGAATTAAAAAGGGATTTAAAAAATCGGCATGTTCAACTCATCGCCATTGGCGGGACTATCGGAACCGGATTATTTCTGGGATCAGGTAAAGCCATACAACTGGCGGGGCCATCTATTATATTTGCCTATTTACTTGTAGGTATCGCTATTTTTTTCGTCATGAGGGCACTGGGAGAACTTTTGTTGTCAAAAGCAGGGTATCAATCTTTTACTGACATTGCCGAAGATTATCTTGGACCTCGGGCAGCGTTCGTAACCGGGTGGACCTATTGGTTTTGCTGGATTATGGTGGCGATGGCGGATGTGATTGCGGTTGGTGTGTATGTCCAATATTGGTTTGATATTCCGCAATGGATACCTGCCATCATCTGCTTAATTATCTTATTAGGATTCAATTTACTAACGGTAAAGCTTTTCGGAGAATTAGAGTTTTGGTTTGCATTAATAAAAGTCATCACGATTCTCGTATTAATTGCCATTGGGGTTATTTTGCTGATAATGGGGTTCAAAACCGAAGCAGGAAGTGTTACAGTTCAAAATCTCTGGGACCATGGAGGGCTTTTTCCAAACGGCGTTACAGGTTTCTTACTTTCCTTCCAAATGGTCGTGTTCGCCTATGTCGGTGTGGAATTAGTTGGGGTATCGGCAGCGGAAACATCCGATCCTAAAAAAAGTATTCCATCGGCTATTAATAAAATTCCCTTAAGAATTCTATTTTTCTACGTGGGTGCACTGATTGTCCTATTATGCGTGAATCCTTGGACGGAGCTAAATGCAGGGGAAAGTCCGTTTGTTAAAACCTTCAGTTTAGTCGGGATTCCGATTGCTGCAGGCATTATTAATTTTGTCGTATTAACGTCAGCGGCTTCTGCTTGTAACAGCGGGATGTTCTCAACAAGCCGGATTCTTTTTAACTTAAGCAAAAATGACCAGGCACCATCCAATCTGGCAAAACTGAATAAAAATCATGTACCAAGTAATGCGCTATTTACATCCACGCTTGTCGTATCAGCGGGCGCACTTTTGAGTAAACTCATTCCAGAACAAGCCTTTGGAATTGTGACAACGATTAGTGCGATTTGTTTTATCTGGGTTTGGGGTGTCATTCTCGTTTGCCATATTAAATACAAGAAAACACAGCCGCAATTACATGCAAAATCAACATTTAAAGCACCATTCACACCATTTATCAATTATGCGGTCCTAACATTGTTTGCAATGGTTCTAATTATCATGCTGGTTGCGGAAGAAACACGTCCTGCGTTATTGCTGACACCGCTGTGGTTTATTCTATTATTTATGCTGTATTCAAATAGAAGAAAAAAGAATAAAAATATCAAGATATCAGCATAAGAGCATGGAATAAAAGCGCACTTCTCACTTTGAAAAGCAGTATTATTGAAAAACTAGACCGCGAGGATAACTCGATACTTCATTCAGATACGTCATGGTGGACGACTAAAGGCTTCTACAAAGAAGCCTTTTCAGTATGATTATTTAAATGACTTTTGTAATCCATTTATCTATTACAAGCAGGGACAACTTCTTTAGGAATTGGTCACTGATAGACATTTCCATGCAACGCGGTCCTTATGTTCTTTTTTGAATTTCATTTTAGCTACCCATCTTTTTATCAAGTAGAAATACACTATCATCGTTATCTCCTTATTACCTTAATTACTCCCTTTTTAATAAGCAATCAAAGCTTAGTTAAAGACATTTCCCTTGACATCCTTTTAAAAAGTATTTATGGTTATCTAAGGTAATAGTTACCCATGGTAACTAATTTGGTTGGAAGGGGAGAATGAATTGGAAGGTTTTTTTCAGCATTATTTAAGTCTTTATAGACCCTTGATAACCAAATTGAATGAACTTATGAGTACGTATGAGCTTTCTTATTCTCTTTGGCAGGTTATTTTTTATATAAAAACCAATGGGCCATCGACACTTGTAGATATTGCCAATAAATACAATGTAGAAAAACCAACCATTACAAGAAGGGTTCACCGTTTAGAAGAATTACAAATGGTGAAACAAATTCCTGGTATGGATAGGCGGGAAAAAGTTATTCAGTTGACAGAATTTGGAGAAGAGATTTACTTAGCATGTAGAAAAAATATTACGAATTTAGAAAATAGTGTGATGGAAAGTATTTCTTATGAAGATCAACTGATTACGTTTCAAACTCTTCCTAAAATACAGGAAAATATTACCGTAGGCGAGGGGAACAAACGTGAATAAACCTAAATTATGGACGAAGGATTTTATTATTGTTTCCGGCGTCAATTTTTTGTTATCGTTAATCTTTTATTTATTAATCGTGATTATAGGTGTTTATGCGGTAAATGAATATCATGCAACCACAAGCCAGGCGGGGTTGATTACTGGAATTTTTATTGTTGGGACATTAATAGGGCGTCTCCTAATTGGCCGCAGTATGGATTCAATTGGCTTAAAAAGAACGTTGTTCATCGGATTAATTCTTTTTGTTTTAACAACAGCGTTATATTTTATTCAATTGGGTATCACCTTCTTACTTATTACCCGTTTATTACATGGTTTTGCACTTGGTATTGCGAGTACCGCAGCAGGAACAATTGTGGCTCAGATTATACCGAAGAAACGAAAAGGAGAAGGTATCGGTTATTACAGTATGAGCTCGACACTGTCTACAGCAATCGGACCCTTCTTTGGTCTTTATATGATCCAACATGCAAGCATTCAATTCATATTTGGTCTTTGTCTAGCTTTAGGTATCTTCAGTTTAATAACAGCATTCTTTGTGAATGTGCCGGCATTGGAAGGCATCACAAACATAAATGGAATAAAGGGATTCAAACTCTCTCAACTTATTGAACCAAAGGCAATTCCCATTGCAATGATTACTTTAATATTAGGTTTCTGTTACTCTAGTGTTCTTTCTTTTATTAGTTTCTATGCCATTGAAATTGACCTGGTTCGTACAGCCAGTTTCTTCTTTCTTGTGTATTCCATAGCAGTATTGTTTTCACGCCCATTCACAGGACGTTTAATGGATGTAAAAGGGGCGAACTATGTGATGTATCCGTCCTTTGTCCTATTTGCAGCTGGAATGCTTCTATTAGGTACAGCCCATAGCAGTTTTACTTTGTTGTTAGCGGGAATCCTTATTGGCCTCGGATTTGGTAATATGCAGTCATGCTCTCAGGCAATCGCTATTAAGGTGACTCCTCCTCAACGTATGGGACTGGCCACATCGACTTTCTTTATCTTTCTTGATGCAGGGCTTGGATTCGGTCCTTATTTACTTGGATTCTTCCTGCCATTTTCGAGCTTTAGTACTCTTTATATGATTCTAGGAGTTGTCGTGTTGGGAACGTCTGGTCTTTACTTTTTTCTACACGGAAAGAAAGAAAAGGCTAGTATGAATGCTATGCTTTAACTTAATAAATTTGTTTACGTACAATCCTTCACAAGAAAAGCCGAACTTCCTATCTGGATCTCGGCTTTTTTCATATATAAATGTAATTTAATGAGCGATCGGCTGTTTTTCCAATTTAGCGGGATTTTGTTCGATGGAAAAAAGAGATTTCATATCCAATTTTTGTTATATTAAAAGTAGGTTAATATGTTTAAAGGGGGAACACACTTATGATCCCAGCAAAAATAGATTCCAATTCAATCGCACCGATAAGAGAAAGAGACGTGGAATCCATTATCGATTGGTTCGATCAGCATAAACAATCGTTCTATTTACTTGGTTTGTCCTATCTTAGCAATCAGCAGCAAATGGAAGAGCTTTTTTACCAGACTATTATTAAAGTACATAAGCAATTGCCCCGATTTAAAAGAGATACATCATTCGAAACGTGGGTTACATCCATTTTCATACATATTTACAGGGAGCTTTCTTATGATAGAAGTTTACTAGCTAGAGTAGAAACTGAACCTCGTCAGGATTTTTTCAAAGCACTAGATTGCTTAAAAGAGAACGAGAAAGATGCGGTGGTCCTTACATATGTTAAAGGAATGTCTAAGGAGGAAGTGGCACATCTTCTCCAAGTTTCAGAGAATAAGATAAAGGGGATTTTGTTTTCCGGAATCCAGTCACTTCGAATTGAGATGGGGTACGGACCAACCTTTAATGGTTGTAAGGAGTATCATAAGGATTACATCAATTACTTAGAAAGAACCCTGGATCGGCCCAGAAAGATAGATTTTGAAAAACATCTTTATCATTGTCAAGATTGTCAGGAGGATTTGGCCAGCTTTCAGGATGTCATGTTGACTATGTTAAATCTACCTGATAGGCTGGAAGATTTTCATGTGCCCGTTGATTTCATAGAGAACCTCGAAGCTAGGCTGGCAGAAAAGGAAAAGCACAGACAAAAGAGGAACAAGAAACGAATAAGAAAAGGATTTGTTTTTGCAGGTATATTCGTCTTATTAATAGGAATCGATTTTTTCACTGGGGCGTTTTCCAACCTCTACTATAATTGGACAGAAAAAAATCAGGAATTGCGTGCCTTTCTGCAACATGACCTGGGTGAAAGGCTGAACCTTGAGGATGAGAGCGACGGAGTGAAAATCAAGATTAAGGGTACGATTGCGGATGAGGTTCAGACGCTCGTTTTTTATGAAATAGAAGATACAAAAAAAGACTCCCAATATATGATGGATAATTTTGATGGTGTTTTTGTGGAGAACCAACATGAAATCATGGATGGTGAAGGGTACCAAGGGTTCTATCCCCCTGATCTTGAATCGGATATGAATAAAGAAGAGAAGAATGTGTATCATGGAAAAATTAGTCTGCAGCCAATCAATACTGATAACGGGACAATTAAACTGCAGATCTCCAAGCTTCAAAAAATAATTAGTGATTCCGCTGAACAGAATGGTGGGATGGGTTTCCAAATCATGGGGGATAAAATAGGGAAGTGGACCTTCGAAATCCCTGTAACCAAAAAGCCTTCCGTCGAATATGCATTGAAAGGAGAAACACAAGTCGAAGGAATACCGGTTCGATTTGATAAGCTAACCATTGCGCCAACAGCGACGGTTTTGCACTATGACATCAATATGGAACAACCCAATAAGCAGATTGACAATCTTAATTTTAATCATCTGCAAGTGAATGATAAAAAAGTGAAAGTAGATTTGTATGCCAGGTCCTTTTTCGATACACAACTAGATGTAAATTGGATTTCTTATCAAAGACACTTTTCCCCTCTTTTTGGAGAGAAGCCAAAGGAGGTTAACGTTCAACTCGAATCCGCTCAGTTAACGTTTGATGACCATCATATCATTGAGCTGGATTCTTCAAAGGATTATCCTCAAACCTTTGAATATGCTGGCAGTACAATTTCTATTGATAAGGTAGAAGCAGGGCAGCCGGCTAAAGTGGTCATAAGCGATCATGGAATTGAGAATCGTGCATATGAGACTCTTCATTTCCAAATTTTCGGTGAGGACGAAAATGCCATAAATTCAATGGAGATGTATACGGAAGGAGTGCTCATGGATAAAAACGGGGTCGTTTACGATTACAATAAAAACCCGGTCATATATGAAGAAATTGAGCAGCCCCGCCATTTTATTACCGTTCTTAGCGTGGAATTACAAAATGACAGAACTGGAGAAAAAGTAAATCCAAAAAGACTCGAGATTTATGGATATAATGCGATAAAATATTTGGATGATCTAGTAAAGATTTCGTTGAAATAAGGGATTTTGTTCATATTAGGAATCTTGCTTGTGGTCATTACCAAGCTGATGATGTTGATGATGACCAAAACTACTATTAGTCATGGTGATTTAATCGTGAAAGTTGCTTTTAATAATAGAACGAAGTAGGATTATGGAAGGCTAGATACATGGACAAATCAAAGGAGGCAAACTAATATGAAAGTCATTGTGACCAGTATATTTGTAGAAGACCAAGACAAGGCACTGAAGTTTTATTCTGAAACCCTGGGCTTTATAAAAAAGCATGACGTTCCAGTAGGAGAATATAGGTGGATAGCGCTTGTTTCTCCCGAGGATCAAGAAGGTACGGAGATTTTGCTCGAACCGAATAATCATCCCGCTGCCAAAGAGTATCAGAAGAGGCTATTTGCAGATGGCATCCCAGCAACTATGTTTGGGGTTGAAGATATACATAAAGAGTACGAACGATTAAAGAATCTTGGGGTGAAATTTAAGATGGAGCCGACAGATGCGGGACAAGTCACAATCGCTGTCTTCGACGATACCTGTGGCAACTATATACAGATCGCACAAAAGAATAAATAGAAGGAACCTTGGGAAGGGAGATTTAAATACCGTTAATAGTAGGAGAGATCATTCCGTTTAAACGGACTTTTACAGAAAGAGAAGTTGAATTATTTACGGAGATTTCATAATCTAAATGCCTAGTCCAATTAGGACTAGGCTATTTTTTATGAATTCCTATAGTTGCAAATAGGAAAAATTATGAAAACTATTTCTGTTTATATATTTACAGATGACATTTCATGATGTATTGTTATGTCATACGATATATCGTTATACATAATATCGCGTTACATACTATCTCTAAAAACGAAAGAAGTGAGGTAACAATGGCATATAATGGGGGACCGATGACCGAAGCAATGTATTATGTACTACTAGCTTTAATGCGTCCTAACCATGGGTATCAGCTAATGCACGCAATTACAGAGGTATCAAATGGCAGATTAAAAATGGGGCCGGGGACACTTTACGGGGTACTCTCACGGATGCAAAAAGACGGTCTTATATCACTAGCAGAAGATGATGGCAGAAGAAAAACCTACCGAATAACACCAGAAGGGGAACAAGCTCTTCATTTAGAGTATGGTCGATTGAAAGCCTTGATAAAAGATAGCAGCATTTTAGAGGAAGGTGATGAGGATGAATAAAACAGTCCATAAACTTCGGCCGAGTGATTATTGGCGGATTGGTAAGCATGAAAGCTGGTTTACAGACATGGCGGCTAATGGGCTGCATCTAAAAAAGATGGGGATACATTTTGCCAAGTTTACTAAGGGTACTCCGGAAAAAATGAGGTACAGAATAGAGGTATCTCCAAAGAAGAGGATTACACCAGAACAAACCCAGATGTATGCGGAAAGTGGCTGGGATTACATAACAAGCTATAGTTTTTTTCATGTATTTTCATCACCGGAAGAGCTCGATGCACCGGAGCTTCATACAGACCCCGCCGAACAGTCTTATACATTAAAGGAACTGGATAAGAAATTAGCTTCCAATGCTTTCATCGTAGTCATAGCAATGATATTAATAATCGGTATGTTATCTGCAATTTGGTTTCTTGATGGGGCACCCACATTCGTTATGGTGAAGGGCGTTGCTATTCAACAAACCATATTGGCTCTCTTCTTGGGATACTCTGCCTTTACTTCGCTGCAAGCATCTATTTCAATTCGTGCTTTGCGAAGAAATCTTATTGAGGGTAAACCGATTGATCATCATGCACCTTGGAAGAGGCACTACCGATTACATTCGACCATCGCATTTCTTTTTACAGCAGGGGTGGGATTGAGTGCGATCATTCCATTCGTTCAGCTTGTAAAAATGGAAACCAAAACCTTGCCTGCAGCAAGTCTTGACTTACCGATTGTTAGATTAACATATATAGAAAAGAATCCGGCAATGGTCCGAGTGGAACCTTCCTATGTAAGTGACAATGTGGATTGGGGCAACCGGTATACATATGAGTGGAGTCCATTAGCCCCTGTGCAATATGAAACAGATGAAGAGGGTGTAGTTCCAGGAAAGATGTGGAAGGACGGCAGCGGTGAATATTCACCGTCCATTCATACACAGTTTTATCAGCTGAGTATTCCTTCGCTGGCGGATAATCTGATTTATGATTTAATAGAAAGATATAGATATGAAGATAGTAAAGAAGATTTTGTTGAAACAGAACATCCAGGATTGGATCTCTTGATTGTTCGTGAGGAAGAAGAGAGGAAAGAGGTATTTGCATCTAAAGGAAAAAAAGTGATGTATGTACGCTATTTTGGCTATGCAGATATAAATTCAATAATTGAAAACTTGGTGGAGAAGCTGGATTGATCGATTGTAAAACTTCTTCTTATAGTAAACAGCTGGATAACAAAAAGGGGCGATTGCCCCTAGTTAATTTTATATCATTTAATCAATTTCAAAATGATAAAGCCGACAGCTAATCCTGGAATGACAAATAACATCGGAAGCCAAACAGGTCCAAAAAGTATCCCAAATATCCGTAAATTCGAGGAATAAATGCAACCAACGGTTACAAAGTATGCTGAAAATACAAACGGAAGGAAAGAATTCTTTTCTTTTCCACCGCCTGCATCTTTAAACGCATCCCACATTGCAAAGAAATACAAACAAGGATAAAACATTAACCATTGATAATCTGCATGTGCAATGGCTTTTTCAATCTCCCCATGAAAACTTAAAATAATCACTTCGTTAAAATTGGATTGAACATTGATTAGAAATTCTAAAAATATAAAAACAGTACCTTTAAAAAGTTTTCCATTTAAATATTGTCCAAACCCTGGCAGGGCAATACTCCACATTAATTTTTCTTTTGCATTTTTCACATTAATCCTACGATCCCTTATCAATTTTATTTTTTCCAAAAAGTAATCAATAAGCAATTTACCCATTAACACAAGCTGTAAAAAAGTAAGTTCGAGGTTGTGGGGATTTTTTCTATTAACTTTCTCTCCTGATTCCACTTTAAAATAGATTTCCCTTCATTTAGAAAAATATTTAGTGTTGAAAAAGTACTTTAGTAAAGGGGAGGAATTTATCTTTTCAGAAAGAAGTATTAAATGGGAAAATGGAATAAGGGTCTTTATCTCACTTAAAGAAAGTGATAATATATTAAAATCAGTATGTGTAGAGATATTGGTAGTCGTTTTGACTTTCAAAAATATATGTCGCATGATACGTCTACCATCTGAAATATTTATTTCGGAGGGTAAACATATGTATAAGGAAGATAGACTTCCTCAAAATGCAAAAGAAGGCATAGTCTTTTTGTTGATTACTTCCATTATTTCAGTAAACACGATTGCCCCGATTATTATGGGGATGGAACGCGGCTTTAGTAAGGAAATTTATTTAGAAACCCTAAAGATTATTCCGTTTATGTGGGTAATCGTTATTTTGTTAGTAAAATTGGTTGCGGGACCATTAGTTGGCAGGATAGTACCAAAATTCGCAGGAAAAACAGATGGATTTAATGCCCGAATTTTATTAACTACTTTACTAAATGTTTCGGTCTTATCCATTCTTTTAACGATAATAGGGAGTTGGGTTGGTTCGAAACAAATAAGCTAAGAACCATTTCAAAACTTCTTTCACAGTTGGTTTAGAAATTTTGGTATTGCATTTGGATCGAGCTATTGATTGCTCAGCCAATAGCAGGGTTTGCAATGAAAAAATACATGCTAGACAGGCTAACCAAGCAAATAGTATAACTTCGTAATACCTAAAATGGCGATACGCTGAAATAGTTGGTATTTATACGGATACACTGGCATATCATTAAACAAGAATGTCCAAATGGATATTTTTGTTTAATGATTTTTTTCGACAAAAAAATACAAAATCCTCTTGACCTTTAAGAAAAAACTATGTATTATAATAAACGTGTTTAAGTTCTTTGTTTTTTGTTCATAATTATTTTTGTGCGGGTGTAGTTTAGTGGTAAAACCTCAGCCTTCCAAGCTGATGTTGTGAGTTCGATTCTCATCACCCGCTCCATACATATTACCAAACGCAGTGTATCGTTACTTGAGAACGATGCATTGCGTTTTTTTAATTTTTTCCTTTGTTTAAGAAGGAGCTAATCGTTTCCTATTATATAGCAGGTAGCATCACCGCCATGTATTTGGGTGAACATTTTCATCAATGATTCCGTCAGCCTTTTCGCACTTTTCATTGATGTTGTAGGCTGTAAATAGATAATCTGCACCGCGTTTTTGGCTGCTTCCGTAACTGGTGCTCTATTGGAATCGACAAAAGGGCTTCCAAATGGTCCAAGTTGATCCGATGAAACAATCAGGTTTTCTAATGAATTCATCCGGCCATTTAAGCCTTCGTATTCATCTCCTGCCTTAGCCACCTCAATTGTGATAGGTCCCTCTAATCGGTCGATATCATAAATACCAATTGGGACTTGGTATTGCAAAGAGAAAAAGTTATTAATGTCGATGGCACTTTGAACAGAGATTAGATAATTCTGTTTCTGGACTCTGCGGTATAGCGCCTCTGCTGAATGCCGGTAACGGTTAGGATCCTTGCCGAATGTTTTAAAAATACGACGCCATTCATGAATTCCAGGCAGCTCAGTTAAATTTTTATTTTCTAAATCAAAGTAAATTGATTCCTGAAAAAGCTGCAGTCTTCCTTTAACCATTTGTGGGGAATCGCCTACAGTGATATTTTTATATTCAATGATTCCTAACTTAAAATGAGGAATCTTGCTAATGATTTCTGACGAAAGCTGAATTTCCAATGATTCCACCTCCAAAATTTAATAAAAATAGTTTATCATAATTAGATGTGTACCGAAAATTAACGGCTTACTGATTCGATTTTTACTATATTTTGATAAAAGGTTGGATGAAGGACAAATCGGAAGAGATTCCAGTGAGAAATGTCCTTCATAAGGTGGATGAAGGACAAATCGGGAGAGTTTCAAGTAAGATATGTCCTTCATAAGGTAGATGAAGGACAAATCGGAAGTGATTCCAGTGAGATATGTCCTTCATAAGGTGGATGAAGGACAAAACAGAAGAGTTTCAAGTAAGATATGTCCTTCATAAGGATTTTTTTAGATAAATCAACTTAGCCGAGAAGAAGGGAGGTTTCCAAATGAATGTTGATCAATTGAAAGAGGAAGTCATTGCTTATAGCAAAACAATAGGCATTGATAAGATTGGTTTTACCACGGCAGACCCTTTTACTGAGTTGAAAAATAGACTGATTCGCCAGAATGAGCTTGGGTATCAATCAGGTTTTGAAGAACCTGATATTGAAAAACGGGTGACACCTGCATTACTTCTTCCGGAACCGCGGTCAATTATCTCTATCGCTCTGGCCTATCCAGCGAAAATGAAGGTTCGTGTTGAAGGGAAAAAGGGCGAGCGGAGAGGCTTTTTTTCCCGTGCTTCCTGGGGATTGGATTATCATCATATATTACGTGATCGCCTTAAAAAACTGGAAGAATTTATCCTCACAAAAGTACCAGATGCTCGTCTAAAATCAATGGTCGATACCGGTGAGCTTTCTGACCGTAGTGTTGCCGTGAGGGCCGGAATTGGATGGAGCGGTAAAAACTGTGCCGTTATGACGCCGGAATATGGCTCCTACGTCTATCTAGGCGAAATGATTACGAGTATTCCTTTTGCTCCTGATTCTCCAATGGAGGATCAATGTGGTTCCTGTACAGCCTGTCTCGAAGCTTGTCCTACTGGAGCGTTGGTTCAAGGGGGACAAATTAATGCTCAGCGCTGTATCGCCTATTTGACACAGACAAAAACTGTGATTCCTGAGGAATACAGAGATAAAATCGGCAACCGGGTGTATGGGTGTGATTCCTGCCAAACGTCCTGCCCAGTCAATAAAGGGAAGGATTTTCACTTCCATGAGGAAATGGAGGCTGACCCTGAGATCGCGAAGCCATTACTTAGACCCTTGTTAAAAATGAGTAATCGTGAATTCAAGAATAAATTTGGCTCGGTAGCAGGATCGTGGCGAGGCAAAAAGCCGATTCAACGGAATGCTATCATCGCTCTTGCCCATTTCAGGGATGAAACCGCAGTTCCCGATTTACAAGGTGTTTTAGAAAATGAAACCAGCGCTGTTCTAAAGGAAACCGCTGCCTGGGCTCTAGGTAAAATTGGCAGTCCGGAAGCAGTAGAAGTACTAGAAAAAGCGGCAGCAAAAGAAATGGACTTAGAAGTAAAGAATATGATTGAAAAAAGCCTACTAAAGCGAAAGAACTAAATGAGCAATGGACATTCTGTCCTTGCTCATTTTTTTTGATTAATTTTCCCTTCTGCACATATGTATGAAACAGAAGGGGGAGATGAAGATGGATCAATCACTCCAAAAATTGTTTGAAGCGCGTATCGAACAATTTGTTTCAAAGAGTAAAAGACAATCTGGAAATTATGAAAAGGCAGAACGAAAGCTGGAGTCTTTTGCGAAGCGTTCTGCAGATATTGTAAAGGTAAAGGCACGGGGGGGTATCCTCAATCAATCTTTCGATGGGGATTATCAAACTACTATCTATCGGGTTCATTACCAATACCTGATAAAACAAAGAGGGACTCTCTATCAAGAAGAAGAAGTCGAAGTACGAATGTGCACGTTTTTTAACAATGATTTGATTATGGATGAAGAAGTAAATCCTTATGAAAATCAGCCTGAGTTAGAAATCGAAGTAGTTGGTGAACAGGAGGAACGGATTAGCTATCAATATAACCGCATAAAGGCGGTTCAATATGCGGAACGCTGGTGGAACAGTTACAATCCTGCTTATAAGTCGTTTGAAAACAACTGTACGAATTATATCTCGCAATGTCTTCACGCAGGCGGAGCACCGATGAGAGGATATCCAACCCGGGGAACAGGCTGGTGGCTTCGAAATAATAATTGGAGCTATAGCTGGACTGTGGCCCATTCGTTACGCTTGTATTTGGCTAATTCTAAGAGTGGCTTAAGGGCAAGGGAAATGAGCAGCCCGGATCAATTGTTATTGGGAGATGTCATTTGCTATGACTTCGAAGGGGATGGCAGGTTTAATCATAATACGATTGTTACAGGTAAGGATGCCTATGGAATGCCGCTTGTAAATGCAAATACGTACAATAGCCGTATGAGGTATTGGGCATATGAAGATTCATCCGCATATACACCTAACATGAAATATAAGTTTTTCACAATTGTGGATGGGTAGGAAAATTTGTTTGACTGGTGGTTAATGGTATAATGTTTAGAGAGTTTTTTTATGAGGTGAGTGACTTGGCAATACATGTTGTACTATATCAGCCGCAAATCCCTTCAAATACAGGAAACATCGCGAGAACCTGTGCTGGAACCGATACATCCTTACATTTGATTCGCCCATTAGGATTTTCTACGGATGATAAAATGTTAAAGAGAGCAGGATTGGATTATTGGGAGTTTGTAAACATTGTTTACTATGATTCTCTAGATGATTTTTATCAGAAGAATGAAGGCGGAGAGTTTTTCTATATCACGAAATTTGGTGAGAAGGCATATAGTTCCTTTGACTATAGCAGCCCAGATAAAGATTACTTTTTCATTTTTGGCCGTGAAACGACGGGGCTTCCAAAAGAAGTAATTGAAAAGAATAAGGATGTCAGCTTGAGAATTCCAATGAACGAAAATATTCGTTCCTTGAATTTATCCAATACCGCTGCGATTCTAATCTATGAAGCGTTGCGCCAGCAAGACTATCGTCATCTAAAATAAGACGTAAGGGGCCAAGCGAAGGGGCCTCTTTTTCGTAATGTGAAAGGAAGTATTTTAATGAATGAGACTATTACCACTATGTTAAACCACCGTTCCATCCGACATTTTAAGGACAAACCATTAAGTGATGAACAAATTAAAATGATTGTTGCTTCTGCACAAGCCGCGTCCACATCCAGCTTTATACAAGCCTATTCCATAATAGGTATTAAAGATATGGAAAAGAAGCGAAAGCTTGCTGAGATTGCAGGTAATCAAGAATATGTTGCCCAAAATGGTCATCTCTTTGTTTTCTGCGCCGATCTAAGCCGCCATGAATTGATTGGAGAATTAGAAGGGAAGGATGTACTGCCTTCAATTGAAAGTACAGAGAAATTTATGGTTGCCCTCATTGATGCCGCGTTAGCTGCACAAAATGCTGCAATTGCTGCCGAATCCATAGGGCTGGGTATTTGTTACATAGGTGGAATTCGAAATAAGCTCGATGAAGTGAAGGAATTATTAAAGACACCTGAAAGAGTAATACCGCTGTTTGGAATGACGGTTGGCTATCCAGATAAAATCAATGACCAAAAGCCGAGACTTCCCTTTGAACATATCTATCATGAAGAAGAATATGAGCAGGATAAGGACACTTATGTACGTCAGCTTCAAGAATACGACCAATTAATTTCCAGCTATTATGATGAAAGGACAGGCGGGAAACGGAAAGATCGCTGGTCCGAGCAGATGGCGAACATGCTAGAAAAACAAACCCGTATGTATATGAAGGAATTTGTTCAGAAAAATAAGATGAATCTGAGATAAGGTGTGCAGTTCCTGCGTAAAAGCGTACAGGTTTTATATATAACGGTACAGTTTCTACAAAAAACCATACAGTTTCAACAAAAAAATACCGTTCCTACAAAATAAAGGCTGCCTCGAAGGCAGCCTATTTATGCAGAAAATTATTTATTTGAACCTGGCTTATCATTATAACCTGCTGTAAAAATAGCTGATAGAAACGCCACCATAACTAAAATAATTATAAATGTTCCCATGCTTATGTAAAGCCTCCTTAATTTTAAGATATTTCTCTATTTAGTCACATATACATTTATTATAGCCTATCTTAAAAAAATGAAAAGAGCAATATTCCAATCTTTTTGTAAAACAAAAAAGATAGGCAGGAATCATTCATCGGTACGCATGTTCAAGTTATTTGGTGCATAGAGTATATTAATCGTCTCTGAAAACGCCACAGGGGGAGGGCCTTATGGATATTCTAAAAAAAATTGAGATGTTTCGAGAAGAGGAAGAAAAGCTCCGTTGGGAAGGTTCATTTGCTGATTATCTACAGTTGTTAAGAGAGAAGCCATGGGTAGCACAATCTGCACATTCACGCGTATATAATATGATCAAGGACTCTGGTATTGAGGACGTTAAAGGAACAAAGAATTATAATTTCTTTAGTAATCAATTATTTGGCCTTGAGGAGTCACTGGAAAGACTAGTTGAGGAGTACTTCCATCCTGCAGCAAAACGACTGGACGTAAGAAAAAGGATTTTACTATTAATGGGTCCGGTAAGCGGAGGGAAATCTACTCTTGTTACTATGCTTAAGCGGGGGTTAGAGGCATATTCTCATACGGATAGAGGCTCTGTATTTGCCATTAAAGGGTGCCCAATGCACGAGGATCCACTTCATTTAATCCCACATCATCTGCGCGCCGATTTTTATGAAGAATATGGAATTCGAATTGAAGGAAATCTTTCACCATTGAATATGATGCGCTTGGAGAAGGAATACGGTGGAAGAATTGAAGATGTATTAGTAGAAAGAATCTTTTTCTCAGAAGATAAGCGAACTGGAATCGGAACCTTTAGCCCATCCGATCCAAAGTCACAAGATATTGCCGACTTAACAGGAAGTATTGACTTTTCAACGATTGCTGAATTTGGTTCCGAATCAGATCCACGCGCCTACCGGTTTGATGGGGAACTTAATAAAGCAAACCGTGGGATGATGGAATTCCAAGAAATGTTAAAGTGTGATGAAAAATTCTTATGGCACCTGCTGTCATTAACGCAAGAAGGTAACTTTAAAGCAGGAAGGTTTGCCTTAATTTCAGCAGATGAGTTGATTGTAGCTCATACAAACGAAACGGAATATCGTTCCTTTATTTCAAATAAGAAGAATGAGGCATTACATTCTAGGATTATCGTGATGCCAATTCCTTATAATTTAAAAGTTTCTCAGGAAGAGAGAATCTATGAAAAGATGATCCGTGAAAGTGATGTTTCGGATGTGCATATTGCACCGCATACATTACGCGTTGCGGCAATGTTTACCATTCTAACTCGTCTAAAAGAGCCGAAAAAAGGCGATATTGATTTAGTAAAGAAAATGCGCCTATACGATGGTGAAAACGTAGAAGGTTTTAACGCCGTAGATGTAAGTGAACTTAAGAAAGAGTATCCAGATGAAGGTATGAGCGGAATTGATCCGCGTTATGTTATCAACCGAATTTCATCTACGATTATCCGGAAAGAAGTACCGTCCATTAATGCTTTAGATGTATTAAGGTCATTAAAAGACGGGCTGGATCAACATCCATCAATCACGGCTGAACTCCGTGAGCGCTATATGAATTACATTTCGGTTGCCCGAAAAGAGTATGACAATATCGCTAAGAATGAAGTTCAAAAAGCCTTTGTTTATTCCTATGAAGAGTCTGCTAAAACGTTAATGGACAATTATCTTGATAATGTTGAAGCATACTGCAACAAAGCAAAGCTTCGTGATCCTTTAACTGGTGAGGAAATCAATCCAGATGAAAAATTAATGCGTTCGATAGAAGAACAAATTGGTATTTCTGAGAATGCGAAAAAAGCGTTTAGGGAAGAAATCTTGATTCGTATCTCAGCCTTTGCAAGAAAAGGGAAGCGATTTGATTACAACTCACATGATCGTCTTCGTGAAGCAATTCAAAAGAAATTATTTGCTGACCTTAAAGACGTAGTGAAGATTACTACTTCTTCAAAAACACCTGATGAGCAGCAGTTAAAGAAGATTAATGATGTGGTTGCCAGACTTATTGACGAACATGGCTATAACTCAACATCCGCGAATGAACTATTAAGGTATGTAGGCAGCTTGTTAAACCGGTAAAAATAGTAGGGACTGGCGGAAGGATCTGCCAGTCTGTTTTTTTCAATAATTGGTTTAACTTATATAAATTATCACAAATGCTCGTCCATTTTTGTTTGCATGAGCCTAATTGTCATAATAATTTGTAAATAATTTGCGGTTTCTGCATAGGATAAAGTAATCAATATAATATGCATTTTTGCACTCGGGTTATTTTATGACATTTGAAAGAAAATGTGACTCAAGCAAACAAAAAATTCATAAGGAGGGGTTTACATTGTCTGACAATAACCATCAATTTGTGATTTCTAGAGAAGATTGGTCCCTCCACCGCAAAGGCCACGATGACCAGCAAAGGCATCAAGAAAAAGTTCAGGAGGCTATTCGAAACAATCTTCCTGACCTCATTACAGAGGAAAGCATTATTATGTCTAATGGACGCGATGTGGTGAAAATTCCAATACGCTCCTTGGACGAATATAAAATCCGCTATAATTATGATAAAAACAAACACGTGGGCCAAGGTGACGGTGAGAGTCAAGTAGGTGACGTTATTGCTCGTGATGGTTCCAATGCGCAAAAAGGTCCAGGAAAAGGGCAAGGTGCTGGGGATCAAGCCGGTGAGGATTACTTTGAAGCTGAAGTTTCATTAATGGAATTAGAAGAAGCTTTGTTTAAACAACTAGAACTGCCAAATCTGAAGAGAAAAGAAGAACAGGAGCATTTGGTTGAAAATATCGAGTTCAATGATATCCGTAAAACAGGCCTAATGGGTAATATTGATAAGAAGCGTACCATGATGTCGGCATTCAAGAGAAATGCTATGACGGGGAAACCTGCATTCCATCCGATTTACAAGGAAGATTTAAAATTTAAGACGTGGAATGAAGTGATTAAACCAGACTCCAAGGCGGTCGTTATTGCCATGATGGATACAAGTGGATCCATGGGAATATGGGAGAAGTATATGGCGAGAAGTTTCTTCTTCTGGATGACTCGTTTCTTGCGGACCAAATATGAAACTGTAGAAATTGAATTCATTGCCCATCATACAGAAGCTAAGGTTGTTCCTGAAGAGGATTTCTTCTCAAAGGGTGAAAGCGGTGGAACAATCTGTTCGTCTGCATACCGAAAGGCTTTAGAAATTATCGATGCTAAGTACAACCCGCGAAAATTCAACATTTATCCATTCCACTTTTCTGATGGTGATAATCTAACATCTGATAATGCTCGTTGCGTAAAGCTTGTTGAAGAACTAATGAAAGTTTCAAACATGTTTGGTTACGGAGAGGTTAATCAGTATAACCGTCATTCGACATTAATGTCTGCCTACAAGAATATCAAAGATGAGCAGTTCCGCTACTATATTCTCAAGCAAAAAGCGGATGTATTCCATGCGATGAAAAGCTTTTTCCAAAAAGAAGAAAATAAGATGTATGCTTAACGAAAATCGACAGGTACAATGCCTGTCGATTTTATCTTTTTTACTGTTCATTTTTATGAATAGATGTGATGGTTGGAAATTTTACGCGAAAGGTAGTACCTGCCCCCAATTCACTTTCCACTTTGATAAAACCATTCATAGCTCGTACAATACTATAAACCACCATCATGCCAAGCCCAGTCCCATTTTTGCCTTTTGTTGAATAATAGGGTTCGCCAAGTCGTTCAAGCTGTTCGGAAGTCATCCCCATTCCAGTATCTCTGACACATATGGTTACATAATCCTTGCTGAAAAAAGTTTCAATATAAAGATGACCGCCAGTTGGCATTGCCTCTAAAGCGTTCTTTAAAATATTTATAAAACATTGCCGAAATCTTTGGCGATCACCCTTAATAAATCCAATGACCGAAAAATCGGTGATAATTTCTACAGAATTTTGATTCGCCATCGGTGTTAAGATGTTAATGATTTGCTTTAGTTCATTTTTGACATTTAGTTCTTCAATTGAAACCAAGGAAGGTTTGGCAAATGTTAAATAATCTTGAATGACTCTTTCAGCAGAATTTAGTTCGTCTTTTACAATCGAGAGATATTCTCTTCTTTTATGTCTAGGAAGGTAGTCATCATTGAGTAACTGAACAAACCCATTTGCTGCAGTCAGTGGATTTCGAATCTCATGGGAAATGGCTGCACCCATTTGTTCTACAGCTTTTAATTTCTCCACTTTGATTAATTGAAGTTTAAGTTCCACACTTTTTTTGATATATTCTATCGAATATGCGATAAGTCCAATACCTAAAGGGGGAATCGTTAAATATGCTAACCATACATCATACCAGTTACTTCCGGTTTGATTGATAAATTCCATACCCCCGACAGTAAGGATTCCCAGGATGATTCCTAAAAAAATTGATATGGTAATTCGACGGTCTGAGGGTTGTTTCCAGAACCAGGGTGAAAGCCGGAAAAAAGCGATGGAGAGTGGAATATAAAGAATGATTGTCTCAATTAGACCTGCATCAAAACCGTAAAAGATTCTAATAATAAACATAGCAGCAATAAGAATGAGACCAATTCCAAAATATAAACCGCCTATGACAATGGGAATAATACGCAAATCATACCTTGCATATGGAACAGGACTATAGGCGAAATGAATACAAATCCATAACATTAAGATGGATATAAAGATAATAACAGTTTTTGATAATGATATATTGCTGCTTCGGTCAAGCCAAATTAAGAGAAAGAGGAGCAATATTATTAAAATGGAAAGATTCAAGAAAAGGTGTTTCGTTATTTCCATCTATTTCACCGTCCAATAGTCCTTTAGGAAAATTTTACAATCTTCTTCGACTTAATACAACTAAATTTACTAATTATTTAGAATAAATCCGTGAAAACAGATGGAAAATGTAGAAGATTGACATAAAAAAGGGTATGTATGCAACATCCCTTCAGTATTTTTATGAAATAGAAATGGTATTTCTCCCATTGTTTTTGGAAGTATATAAGGCCGTGTCTGCCAAATGAATTAATTGATTGGGTGTATTTACAGGAGACGGAGTTAGTGTGGCCATTCCTATACTAAGTGTTACAATTTTGGATATTTCCGAACTAATATGGGCGATTTTAAGTGATTCAACTTCCTCTTGAACCAGTTCGGCCAATTGCATTCCTTTTTTCTGTTCAGTGGAAGACAGAATCATCGCAAATTCCTCTCCGCCATATCGACAAAAGGTGATGTTTGGTTTGTCGATTACCAATTTATTTATGGCTTCAGCAATTCTTTGTAAACAATGGTCGCCTTCTAAATGACCATAAGTATCGTTGAACTTTTTAAAATAATCAATATCAAACATAATTAGTGTAATTGGTGTATTTCTTGGGGCTCCCATTGACCATTCCTTTGTTAAAGTTTCATCAAAATGTCTTCTATTACCAATGCCTGTAAGACCATCCATATATGAAAGGCGATTTAGCTTTTCATTTGCTCTATTGAGTTTTTGTTTACTTTCCTTTAATTTTATTAAGCTCAAATGTAATTCTCGTTCCGCAGCATTTGAATTGGCAATATACGCGGATAAGTGATAGGCCAAAAATCCACCAATGAATGAAACAAGATAGTGGGTAATGAGTACATATGTCAAGGTTGTTCGATCTTCAATAGATGTAACAAAAACAATTGAAATGAAAAATAAACCTATTAAGTTCATATAAAAGGCTTTCACTGCAGGATGGTAATCTAATTTCGAAAACATGCTACACGCAATCCCTGTTAAAAGTGCTCCGATAGCTGCAAGTAAAGCTGTTTCATTATAGCCAAAAAAGAATAATCTCCCTAAAGCAATGATCCCAGAGGCAATAATAGCGGGAATATATCCACCAAAGGCAGCAGCAATTACTATAGCCAAGTGGCGTAAATCTGCTATGGTCGTTGTATTAATTTGAAAGCTATATTGCATTAAGATATTTCCAAGAATCCCGTAACAAATCCCCCAATAAATTTTTGTTAGAGCACGTGAGGAGGAATGTAATGGCTTGTTTTTAAAAAGTTGACCCATCATTGTAAATGTGGCAATTAAAATTGTTGCATTAGATATTAAGTCTTTTATCATTCATAAACTCCTATATTTCTGGAACATTAGTCCACTCTATCATTACATAAACCATCAATTAATTATAGTAGAAAAACATACATCTGTGAATGAGCAGGTGCGAATATTTCCTATCGCTCGAATATTTAGGCGTGTATCCGAAAAACATATAAATGAAAACTTTTTGGGGAGGACCTAATGAAGAAGAGAAAAGCTATAGTCGTAATATTATTTGTTTTTGTTATGGTTTGTTCACCTTTTTTGGTGGATGCACATGTAAAATGGTTTACGGAAGTTACATCGGAAAAAGAGGAAGTCGAAAACATTCTATCGCCGATGTTCATATCTATTACCTTATTGATTGCCGCATTACTTGCTGTCTTAACGCAGCTATTGCCAATACTTGATAATATTCCAATCACCAAAAAAATTGATGGGTTCCTAGATAAATATCGTAAATCTTCTAGATATATTTTAAAATATGGTACTGCCCTTGCGTTCCTTATTCAGGTTTTGTCGGGTACCCTATTTGCACCAGAATTTGCGATTACTAACTCAATCATACGTATATTAATGTGGATAACAATCCTTCTATTACTTATTCCAAATCATTTTGCAACCAAAGCCGGAGCACTGATTATACTGATTTTATTCTTCTATCAGCTGGGGCAATCAGGACTATTTCATATGCTTGATTATGGATTTTACCTGGCCATTGTTGGAGTTTTATTAGTAGGAAGATCAAAACTAGAAGATTGGGGATTTCCATTTCTTTACTTAGGGACAGGTTTGTCGCTATGCTGGGTGGCTGTTGAAAAATGGGTCTATCCGGCTATGAGTATTGATATTATTCACCAGCACGCCGTTCCAACATTTGGGTTTGCGCCAGCAACCTTTGTGGTTCTTGCTGCGTTTATCGAATTTGTTGTAGGCTATTTGCTAATAGTAGGGATTCTGAATCGTCTCTTAGCTT
The DNA here is from genome assembly GCF_036962345.1 of Neobacillus vireti. Classification (GTDB taxonomy): domain Bacteria; phylum Bacillota; class Bacilli; order Bacillales; family Cytobacillaceae; genus Neobacillus; species Neobacillus vireti_A. Next base: position 64,551 of record NZ_JBALNB010000014.1, on the reverse strand, counting down.
TTGTTTTGACCTTAATCTTTATCACATCGACCATGCTATTTGGTGTAACGGAGATTATTGGTCATCTCATGGTTCACATCGTTTTGCTGATTTTTATTATAGAGGGTGTATCCTTTTATGACCCGCCTATTAATATCCATAGTACCAAAATTTCCCGTATGGTATTTGTATTTTTGAATTTTGTCTTTACCCTATCAACATTCCTTCTCATTTACTATCGTTTTGCATAAGAAAAGCTTCCTCTATAAGGAAGCTTTTTTCATGCTATGCTTGAGCGATTGGAGCTTTTATCATTTCCTTTGCTGCTCGAATGGCTGCTTCTTTCGCTTTTTCAATAATTTCTGGAACTTTTTGAGGATAGATGTCTAATGCTTCGGCAATAATCGTGTCCATTACTTCAATTCCTAGGAAGTTAAGTGCAATTCTTAAATAACGGTCTCCACATTCTAACTCACTCATTGGTGTACCAGTGTAGAGACCACCGCGGGTATTGATATGAATTGCCTTTTTACCAGTAAGAAGACCTTTTGGACCATTTGCCGTATGCGCAAAGGTTTTACCTGCAATAAATAGATTATCCAAATATGCTTTTAACACTGCTGGAGAGCTTAAATTCCATATAGGAGAGACGAAAACATAATAGTCATAAGACAGGAATTCCTCAGCTAGTGTATGCATTTTCAGGATTTTCTCTCTTTCTCCATCGGTTAATTGATCTAATGTATATCCATATCCTGCTAATTTTCCTCTTGCAGAAACTAATTCTGCATCCATATGAGCAATATCTAATGTAAAGAGGTCGATATGTTTGATTTCCATTTCCGGATTTTCCTCTTTAACTGTGGTAATAAAGGCTTCACCAATTTTTAACCCTTTTGATTTTTCAAGCCCTTTAGGATTAGCAGTGATATATAATAATTTCTCCACCTAACACACATCCAATCAATTTTTATGAGATCAATCATTACTATTATTATAAGGAAAAAAACTTGAACATTCTTGAACATAAAGTGAAGTTCTTGAACAATCAGTGTCTATTTCCTTGAAGGGAAAAATTTAAAATTTTCATTAAATTGTTAGAAATCTAATAGATAATGATTTAGAAATACAATATGATTAAGTTATTAAAGTAGCAGATATCAGACTAAAGGCGGAATTTATGATGATTCGGCAAAAATCGCATTTTAATGAGGAAAGTGAAATAGAAGAATTACGGAAAAGAGTAGAAGAGTTAGAAAATAGAGAGAAACATCTTATAAAGAGCCTGCGCTTAAACGAGTCCCTGCATCTAAAAATTCTTGATGCGTTACCTATTAATATTTTTTTAGAGGATCCGGAAGGTCGAACCATTTTTGTAAATGAACAGGTCTGTAAAGCACATGGTGTAAATGGGGAAGATCTTGTTGGAAAAACAGTATTTGACTTTTTTCCTAAATCTATAGCTGAGAGTTTGCGTGAAATTGATCTAGAGGTATGGAAAAAAGGGACACTTCAAACAAATGAGGTAAGCACAGAATTCAACGGAAAAAAAGGTCATATGCTTACTGGAAAAACAATTATAAATCTTGAGGAATCAAAGAAAGAGTATTTACTTGGTTTTGGTTTGGATATCACAGATTTAAAAAATGCAGAAGAGAAGATTTCACATATGGCCTATCATGATGCCCTAACTGGTTTACCGAATCGATGGTTTATTAAGTCCTGTCTAAATAAATATAACTCTGCGGCTGATAAAGGTATTCTATTGCTGGATTTAGACCATTTCAAAATAATTAATGACAGCTTGGGTCATGAAGCAGGAGACCAGTTATTGCAATCTGTTGCAAGGAGGCTAAGAGAAGTAATAAAAGAAGATAACGTCCTAGCCAGATTTGGCGGAGACGAATTTATTATCTTTATGCCCCAAATAACATCCGTAGATGAAGCATTTGAAGTGAGTGAAGAGATCATCAAGACTATGAAAGAACCATTTAGGATTTATGGACAAAAGTTTATCATTTCTCCTAGTATTGGAATTAGCTTGCATCCCATTCATGGTGAAGATATGGAAACCTTAATAATAAATGCGGACCTAGCTATGTATCACTCCAAGGAGAAAGGGAGAAACTGTTATTCATTGTTTACACCAATGCTGAAAGAAAAGGCAATTGACCGCATGCATATGTTGGCAAAATAAAAAGAATCGGCTTCACTTTTAAGTGGATTCCGATTCTTTTTTTACCATAAGATTAATAGATAAAAAACAGAACTACAAAATAAACTGCCATGGTTATTAGTCCAACGGGAACACCAAAACGTGCCCATTCTTTACTTGTAATGTTCAGTTTCCCAGCTGCAATAATATTAGGAATGTTACCAGGTATCAGCATACCGCCGCTGATAATTAGACCCATTAAAACAGCACGTATTGTTTCTTGGTCCATGGCTGGACTAATTTCTGCTGCTGCAAGGGTAGCATTATCTAAAATTGCTGAAATCATATTAATCCAGTATAACAACATTGGATGAAGTCCAAGAATATACTCATTTATTAATGGCTCAAATCCGTGTCCCAAGAAGGTTAGACCCATGACAAACAAGTAAATTTTTGCAGATCGAACCAAAATTTCTTTATAGCTTTCTACCTTTTGTTCTGACGCTAAACCATCAGAGCTTTCTTGGGGTTTAACCAAAAAGATTGTCAATAAACCAAACAGGACGACCGCAGGAATAACTTCTGGACCAATTAATTTTAGAAGATAAAAAAAGTCTTCATTTAACTTACTAATGGTGATCGTTGCTAATGGCTCGCCAATAGGGGTGAGGGCAGCGCCAAGCCCAATTGAAAAACAAGCTAAAACGGTAAAGCGAATTTCTGATTTACGGTCAAGTGGAAGGACGTTGATGATAATAACCAGGACAATCGCTGCGATAATCGCAGTAATAATACTGGATGCTAGTCCTAGAATAATGACGGTTAAGCCGAAGAAAATTCTTGGAGTTAATGCTTTGCTTAACCAAAGAATCGACTTTTCGAGTTGAACCTGCCCCCACTTACATACTAATCCAGCAATCAATACTGCAAGTGTAATGTTAATCGGATCAATAAGTGCCTTTTCGATTAAATGAAGGTTCATCATACCGCTAATCGTCGCAGCGGCAATCCCCATAACAAATAAGAAAATCTCCAAATTGTGTTCCACTTTTTTCACGGAAAAAGGTAGAAATAAAACTAAAATTAAAATGATTACTAATCCAATCAAACATACCAAATCCTTTATATTTTATTAAATGAAAAAACTATAAGTCTATTATAAACCTTTTTGGATGAAGTTTAACAGAATATTGAGATATTTATAAGTTATATTTATTAAATTTATAACTAGATTATCTTAAATATTTACACAAAAGACTAAAGATTCTCAATTAATTAAGAAAGGGTTTCCATATAAAATGAGGATAAGTAAATCTGCCTTTATTAAAAATTGGAGGGATTTGTATGAAAAAGTATGTAATCTGCGGCGTTAGCAATCGCGCATTGGAAATGTTTATTAAACCTCTTTTACATGAGTTTTCAAAAGAGAATGAAATTGTAGGATTACTAGATTCAGACACACTTCGATTTACGATTTGCAAGGAAAAGTATCCGCAGTTAGAGGGAGTTCCAATCTTTCTCCCAGAACAGTTTGAAACGATGGTCGATCAAACAAAGCCGGATTATGTTCTTGTAACAGGCAGAGATGATACTCATGTTGATTATATTTTAAGGGCCTTAAAGAAACAGGTGAATGTGATTACTGAAAAGCCAATGGTGACAAACGCAGATGATGCCTATAAGGTAATGCAAGCTGAGGCAGCCAGCAAAGGAAAGGTCCTTGTCACCTTTAATTACCGCTATAGTACCTTTCACAGAAAAATTAAAGAAATGATTCTTGAAGGGAAAGTTGGCAGGATCACTTCCATTGACCTAAATTGGTATATTGATACGTATCATGGGTCAAGTTACTTTAAAAGATGGAATCGGAATCGTAATACATCAGGAGGCTTATCAGTTCATAAGTCTACCCATCATTTTGATCTAATCAATTGGTGGTTAGACCAAAAGCCTGAAGAAGTGTTTGCATACGGAGCTTTAAATTACTTTGGTCATGAGAGTGAGTTGAATCCGCAAAAAGAGTCGGGACGTTTTTGTGGAACTTGTGATGTTCGGAACGATTGCAGTTATTTTAGGCGTTGGAACCCTCGAAGCGGGTCGACTACCGTAAGAGATGACCATCTTTTAGCAGGTGTTTATGAAAAGGATGTGCCTTATACGAATTATCGACCTGATGCTTGTATTTTTGATGAAGACATCTCGATTGAGGATACGTATGTGGCTGCAGTTAAATATGACGGCGGGAGTATGCTAAGTTACTCGATTAATTTTTCGGCTCCTTATGAGGGGTACCGCCTGGCGATCAATGGAACGAAAGGAAGAATTGAAACAACGGAATACCATGAACCTTCTCGAATTCCTTTTGAGTATCCTGAACAAAAGATCGAATATTTTCCTCTTTTTGGTGGAAAAGAAACGATTGAACTTGTCAAAGAGTCTGGCGGACATGGAGGGGGAGATCCTATTCTTCTAGCAGATCTATTCCTTGGTCCGGACCCAGCTAGAAAATATCAAATATTGGCAGGTGCGGATGCGGGTGCCTATTCCATCGCTGTTGGGGAAGCGGTATGGCGATCCGTAGCAGAAAAGAGACCTATTAACATAAAAGAAATTTTATTTCAGTCTGATCTCCTGCCAAATAAGTTTTAGGGAATGGATAGAAAAACATACTATCGTAATTTTAGACTGATAGTATGTTTTTTTCATTTTTCAATGAAATTAACTTTGCATGGTGGTTCAAAATGAGTAGAATGATTTTATACTTTAAGGAATTATCGGCTGTTCAAAGAGGAGAGTAAAGCATGCTTAGGAAGAAACGAACAACATCTGTGATGGCTCTAATCATGATCATTGGATTGCTGCTTACAGGGTGCAAAGGCAAATACTCCTTTTACCAACAGACAAACCAAGAAGAAGATAAATTGATTAAAATTATTTTTTGGGATGATAATACTGGACCACAGCGGACCCCTATTTGGGACGAATTAATTACTAGATTTGAAAAGGAGCATCCAACCATTGATGTTGTATACGTTGGTTTGCCTAAGGACTCAGCAAAGGCCATGTTTGATGCTGCTATTGCATCAGGAGAAATGCCTGATGTTGCTAGCGTTTATGCGAGCTGGCTGCCAGAGTTTTCGATGCGTGACGCATTAATGCCATTAGATACTAATTTTTCAAAATGGAGCGAAAAGGAAAAAATAAATAAAGCTGCAATCGAGTTTAATAAACGCATCGTGCATAATCAAAAGTTATATGGAATTCCCTATACACAAAACCTGGATATTCTCTGGGTTCGATCGGATTGGTTTAAAGAAGCCAATTTGAACACGCCTGACACATGGGATGATTTCTTTCAATCCGTTGAAAGGTTAACGGATAAAATGAATAATCGTTATGGATATTCCATTCGAGGAGGAGCAGGGGGCTCTTTCCAGTTACAACGGATGATGTATACCTACTCAGGCATTGAAACATACTTCAAAGATGGGAAAAGCACAATCAATGACCCCAAGCATGTGGAATTCTTAAAGAAATATTTTGCCTTGTATCAAACCTATACTCCTATTAGCGATATCACGAATGATTATAAGGCGATGATTGCTGGATTTGATTCAGGGAAGATTGCGATGGTTCAGCATAACATCGGATCTTTTGCGGAACATAGCGAAGCGTTGAATCCGGGTCAATTCCAAGCGATCCCCTTGCCAAAATCTATTAAAGGCCATTATGTAGCGGAAGACGGCAATACTATTGGCTTAAGTATGTTTAAAGGAACGGAACATCCAGAGGAAACATGGAAATTTATCACTTTTATTAATTCGCAGTGGGCACAAAGTTTTTGGAATCAAAGAGTTGGCCAAATTCCTACTTATACTGATGTTTTCGATGAAGAATGGGTCAAGACTTCACCGCATATTCAGACAGCTCTGAAAGTCTATAATGACTCGAATACTATTCTTTTTCAGCCGCCATTCTATCTCACGGGATATCGAACCATTCTTAATACCATCGTCGACACCGGTACACAATCAGTGTTAAGCGGTAAAATAACCGTGGAAGAGTTTCTAGATAATTGGGCAGAAGCAATGGAAGAAGCAGAGCGGCAATACGATGAATCATTAGCTAATTTAAGATAAACTTAGGCATTTGGTGCAAATAAGCATCGGTGCCTTTTTGTATTTTAAACTATATTTTGAAATATCTTAAAATTTTAATCAATCATCTTAAAATCTTTAATTATTTAAGTAACCGTTTTCATTTATTATAAAAAACAGAGAGGAGGAAACGAGATGAGTTTATCACAAGGTTTTACTGAAACGGTTATTAACAGCAAAAAGGCGGTGAATCGGAAGAAAATCAAAAAGGATAAATGGGTTCCCTACCTTTTTATACTGCCCTCTTTCCTGATAATCTTAGGTTTTCTATTTTATCCGATAGCGACTGTATTCTATTACAGTGTTCAACACTATGATGTGTCGGCACCATATTATAATGGCTTTGCTGGTTTAGAGAACTTTAAAGAAATATTTACAAATGACAAGATGTTCATACCTAGTTTAATAAATAGTTTGAAATGGGTTGTAACGGAAGTTGGACTACAATTAGTGTTTGGTATGATCCTAGCCCTACTATTGAACCAAACATTTAAGTTTAGAGGGGTAGTACGTGCGGTGGCTTTTATCCCTTGGGCTATATCAGGGGTGCTGGCATCGACTATGTGGTCATTGATGTTTAATGAGCATATGGGTGTACTCAATGACTTGCTGATGAAAATGGGAATCGTTGATGAACCACAAGCTTTCTTAGCAAGTACGTCAACAGCCTTTACGTCTGTTATTATAGCTGAATTATGGAGGGGGATTCCGTTCTTTGCCATCACGTTACTAGCTTCATTATCAAGTATTCCGAATGAACTATATGAAGCAGCCAGGGTAGATGGTGCAAGCAGATGGAAGTCGTTTATTTATGTAACATTACCACAATTAAAAAATACGATTGTCCTAACTACATTACTTAGAGTAGTTTGGGAGTTTAATAACGTCGATCTTTTGTTTAACTTAACGGGTGGCGGACCTGCACATTCAACTACAACACTTACAATGTATATTGCAGATTTAGCTGTTCATGGAAGCAATTTTGGATATGGGTCAGCATTAACGGTCGTTTCATTTGGAATCTTACTCGTTTTCGCCATCCTTTATTTGAAACTATCACGTTATGAAAAGGAGTGATTTGAAGGATGTTTACAGCAAATAAAAAAGTCGACAAACTTTTAACTCTATACCTTCCTTTAACCATGTTGTTGAGTTTTACCATCTTTCCAATCTACTGGACATTAAATACAGCTTTTAAACCTGAAGGAGATATTGTAAAACGTCCTCTGCAGTACTTGCCGGTAAACCCGACAACTGAAAACTTTGTGACTGCGTGGACCAATGTCGGTTTTGCTACTTTCTTTAAAAATAGTTTAATCGTTGGAGTTTCTACTGTTTTGGTTGTGCTTGTCTGTTCGACTCTGTCCGGTTATGCATTAAGCAGATATCAGTTCAAAGGAAAACGCAGTTTTATGATTATGCTGTTATGTACTCAATTTATCCCAAGAGCGATGATGATTATTCCTTTGTTCGTCATTTTCAAAAATCTTGGGTTAATCAGTAATCCACTTTCACTCATTATTACATATACAGCAATTGAGATTCCGTTTACTACGATCTTGATGAGTGGATTTATCTCAAATGTTCCAAGGGAATTAGAAGAAGCAGCGATGATTGACGGCTGCTCGAAACTTCAATCACTGCGTCATGTAGTATTTCCATTATTGCTGCCTGGGATTGTAGCAACTGGAGTTTTTACCTTTATCTACACTTGGAATGAATTTTTAATCGCACTAATGCTGACCAATCAACAATCCAAATTTACCCTCCCTGTTGGATTAAGTACGATGCTGGGAGAATTTAGTATCAACTATGGTGCGTTGGCGGCTGGGAGTGTAATCGCTTTAATTCCTGCAGTTATATTATTTGCCTATGCACAGAAGCACCTGGTAAACGGTATGGGTGGAGCTGTAAAAGGCTAATTATAAAAGGCTCTTTAGAAAAGAGCTTGCAACCTTTATTATAAGCACCAAACTAGTTTGTTCCGCGTTAAAATCGGCTTTAAGATTTTAACACCATTCTTTTAGAAACAAGACTTATAAAAAATATTAAGGGGGCATTACCATGATGAAGAAAAAAATGACAACCTCTGTACTTGCATTAGCAATGGCGACAAGTATGCTGCTTGCAGGCTGCGGTGGGGAGGAACAAGCTGCAACAAAAACGACTAAGAAAGACACAACGAAATCGGATGAACCTGTAACACTCCAATTTTGGGATGAAAACGCAGGCCCAGCACGTACCCCTGTTTGGGAAGAAGTCATTAAGCGATTTGAAGAAAAGAACCCTAATATTGATGTTGAGTATGTTGGTATTCCGAATAGTTCAGCAAAATCAAAATATGATGCTGCAATTGCGGCAGATGATATGCCGGATATTGGCTCTGTGCAAACAACCTGGCTGCCAGAATTCTCTATTCGTGAAGCTTTGCTGCCACTAGATTCTTATTTCGAAAAGTCTGACATCAGTAAGAAAATTAACCCTAGTGCTACTGGTGTAAATAAGAAAATTACTCAAGATGGCAAGCTTTATGGTATTCCATATGCACAGAATTTAGATGCTTTATGGATTCGTACAGACTGGTTTGAACAAGCTGGTGTACAAGAGCCTAAAACATGGGATGAGTTCTTTACAGTTATTGAAAAAATGAAAGATCAAAACAATAATCGTTATGGATTTACCATTCGCGGTGGTGCAGGTGCATCTTTCACGATTCAAAGAGCAATGTTTGCTTATAGTGGTTTAGACTTTTTTGATAAAAATGGTAAGACGAACATCAACGATCCGAAACACGTAGAATTTGTTGAGAAGTATTTCTCTTACTATGACAAATTTACACCAAAGAGTGATATCACAAATGGTTATAAAGAAATGATTGCAGGCTTTGACACAGGTGTAGTAGCAATGGTACACCACAATCCTGGTTCTTACGGTGAGCACAATAAAGCGTTACCAGCTGGTTCCTACAAGTTAATTCCACTACCGACAACAGAAAAAGGTCAATATGTTGCAGAAGGTGGTAATGCAGTTAATCTAGCGATCTTCAAATCAACAAAGCATGCTGATGAAGCATGGAAATTCGTAGAATTTGTTAACTCAGAAGAAGCACAAAGCTATTGGAATGAACAAACGGGCCAAATCCCTACAAACTCTGATGTGTTGGATGATAAATGGGTACAAGATGCACAGCATATCAAAACAGCCTTTGAAGTTTACAATAATCCTGATACAAAACTATATGAACCGCCATTCTATCTGCCAGATTATCGTGCCATTCTTGATGGTGTAGTAGACCCAGGTGTACAGGCAGTTATGAGTGGAAAAATGTCTGCAAAGGACTTCCTAGATGAGTGGGCAAAAGCAATTGAAGACTCTAAAGAAAAATATGATGCAACATTTAAAAAGTAAGTTAGTACATTCTGGGTGTTGATTCTATTAACACCCAGTTTTCTTATATGGAAGATTAAATAGATAGCTGAGAAGGAGATAGGATAATGGAAAATACAACAGATAAAATAAGAACAGAAACTCCGTTGGTGATGGCGGAAAAGGCATGCCAAGCATTAATGAATACTTATCGGGCTGCGGATTTACCTCCAGTAAATTGGTTCCATTATCACCAAGGTGTCTTTCTATATGGAATGTATAGAGTATGGGAAGAAACCGGTAAGGAAGAGTATTTTAACTACATCCAAGGTTATTTTGATCACTTAATTGATGAAGAAGGAAATGTCGTTTTCGAGAGAGATCAATTAGATTCTATCATGCCGGGGATTCTTTTATTTCCTTTATATGAAAAGACAAAGAATCCTAAATATATGATTGCGGCAAAGAAATTAAGAAGCGCATTAGATACCATTAACAGAACCACTGAAAATGGTTTCTGGCATAAGGAAAAATACCCTTATCAAATGTGGTTAGATGGTCTTTTTATGGGTGGGCCATTCATGCTTATGTACAGCAAGCATTTTCAAGAAGAAGAATTGGTTCAGCATGTATTGCTTCAGGAAAAGTTAATGAGAAAACACATGACAGACCCTAGTACTGGTTTGCTCTTCCATGCTTGGGATGAGAAAAAAGTGCAGCCATGGGCTGATCCAGAAACAGGCTGTTCAACGGACTTTTGGGGCCGATCGGTTGGCTGGTACGGTGCGGCATTGATTGATCTGTTAGAGGTTTTGGGTGAAAAGAAACGTGGTCAAGAAGAATGGATTCAATCCCTCCAAAGTTTCATTCCAGCTATCGTGAAATTCCAGGATGAACAGTCTGGCCTATGGTACAATGTGGTCGATAAAGGAGACCGTCCAGACAATTGGTTAGAATCCTCTTGTTCTGCTCTCTTCTTATATTTTATTGCGAAGGCTGTAAAGCATGGTATTGTTGATGATTCTTACCGTGAAGTTTGTGATAAAGCCTATGCAGGATTATTAGAGCATATGGTGGAAACGAATGATTCTTCTTTCACCTTAAAAGGAATCGTGATCGGAACTTCAGCAGGAACATACGATTACTATGTATCACGTCCAACATCCGAAAATGATCTTCATGGAATGGGTGCATTTATTTTAGGCAGCATGGCGTACTACGACCTAATTAAGTAATAGCATTCAACGGAACGTTTTTTTTAGCCCTTCAGAATATTAAGATATGAACCTTTTCCTATGTAGCTTTTTTGCATAGGAAAAGGAGTTCCATAAAGTCAGAAAAAAGGTGGTAAAAGAGTTGAAGATATTTAAAAACAGTTTCTCTTTATTTTTTGCAATATTGCTGATATTCAGTAATTTGGGAACAGCACCTCTGGCAAAAACACAAACTTCTACTTCGGATGCACCAGTAAACTTACAGATACCGAAACTTGCTTTTGACGATGACAGCATCACCCTTGTGTGGGAAAAACCTGAAGATTATAAGGATATCGTTGATTTTAATGTTTATATGGATGGGGTAAAAATTGGCAGTGCTTTAAAGGATAACAGCGGTCCGGCAAAAGAGTATATAGATAGTTTCTATGAAAATATTGATAAAGATGATTTTCATGTCGACATTCTCATTCATAATTTCACCGTAGAAAATCTGGAAGCAAACCGTTCATATCAATTTTATGTCACTTCCGTAAAAAAAGATGGAGTTGAATCAGCTCCTTCTAACAAGATTGAAGGAAAAACAACACCAGTACCAGAGGTTTTCAATATTGTCGATTTTGGTGCCACTCCAGATGATGACACGAAGGATACTGCAGCCATTCAAGCTGCCATTGATGCAGCATCAACAGGAGCGAAAGTTTTAATTCCAGAAGGAAAGTTTACTTCCGGAGAGTTATGGCTTAAATCGGATATGACTTTACAAGTAGATGGTTACTTACTAGGTTCCAATGACCCGGAAGATTATAGCAGGAATTTCTGGGTATATGATTATTCGACAGATGAACGTTCCTATTCCCTGATCAATGCTCATACATATGATTATGGCAGTCTTAAGAATATTAGAATTACAGGGAAAGGAACGATTGATGGGAATGGCTGGAAGCTAGACCCGTCAAAAAAACCAACCATTGATGAACTAGGTAATGAACTGCCATTTTACTTTGCGGGCAATAACTCAAAAGTTACAGGCAATGTAAAAGTAGAAAATGGAAAGATGAGTCCGTTAGATCTTAATTCTCCTAATACACTTGGTATTTTAGGAGCTACCCAATCCTATGCGTCACAAGAGATGGGGATGAACGTGAAATCCGCTTATTCCACACGCTCTAGCTTAATTACGGTACGTGGTGTAGACGGTATGTATTATGAAGGATTTACACAACTGAATCCCGCTTTTCACGGGATTGTGAATCTTCATAGTAAAAACATTGTTGTAAATGGAACGATTTCAAAAACATACGATGCCAATAATGCGGATGGTTATGAGTTTGGGGACTCCCAGCATATTATGGTCTTCAATAACTTTGTGGATACCGGAGATGATGCCATTAACTTTGCAGCAGGTAAAGAACCGACTGGAAATGCATGGATCTTCAATAACTATATTCGTGAAGGTCACGGCGGGGTGGTAACAGGCAGTCATACTGGCAGCTGGATCCAAGACTTTGTCATCGAAGACAATATCATGTATAAAACGGATGTTGGTTTACGCAGCAAAACCAATACCCCGATGGGTGGCGGAGCAAGGAACATCCTATTCCGGGATAATGCTTTAGAAGGAATTGACGGTGATGGTCCATTTGTTTTTACTTCTGCATATGAAGACGCGAATGCTGCGATACTTTATGAACCAGCACAGCAAATTTCGCAATTCAGAGATATGAAGATTGAAAATACCACTGTACGCAACCAAGGCGGCAGCAATAAACAGGCAATCCTCTTACAAGGAAATAATGATGTCGGAGAAGTCTATCACGAAAATATTACCTTTAAAGATGTGAAATTTGATAATGTATATTCCGTGAAAATGGATTACGCGAAAGATATTAAATTTATAAATGTTGCATTTACGAATGTCAAAGATAACAATGGAAGTCCTTGGAGAATTACCAACTCTACTGGTCTAGTTTTTGAAAATACGACAGCAGCTCCTGTAAATGCCGCGCAAAAGCCTAAATGGTCTAAAGGTGCTGCGATGCAGGCAGTCTCATCTGAAGATGGTAAGAGTGTGACTTTAACCTGGGATGCCGCAACAGACAATTTAGGGGTAGCGGGGTACACTGTCTATAAAGATGGTGAGAAGATTGGAGCTGGCTACACGACAACGAAAGAATCGAGTTTTTCAGTTTCCGGTTTAACACCAGCTAAGAAATACACCTTTAAGGTAGAAGCAACGGACGGGATTGGCAATCGTACTTCTGATGGCCCAACCACCAAAGTAAAAACAAATGGAGGAGCGGATGTAACTGCTCCAGTGCTTCCAGCAAATACTGAGATTAAGGAACCAACAACTACGATTCCTGCTAGTGATACTTTTAGCGGCAAGGCAGTTGAGGTTATATATCCCGGCTTTACATGGGCTTCCGTTACATGGGATGCCGCAAGTGATGATACTGGTATTGCAGGTTATAATGTATATGCAAATGGCAAATTACAAGGATTTGCTAAAACTAGGAACTATACACTATCCAATCTTCAACCAGGCACAAAATATGATGTAACAGTGGCAGCAGTAGATCTTGCAGGAAACAAGACACCTTATAACACCACTCTTGAAATCGAAACAGCCGCTCCATATGCGATTGGAGCACCAAGCTTTAATGGTGGATTAAGGGCAAAAGTCGAAAAAGATAAAGCAAGTGTGACTCTCTCTTGGAACAATGCAAAAGCCAATAACCAAGAGGTAATTGGATATCGCGTATATATCAATGGGCAGCCAATTAGGCCTGAAGGTGTGGATTTTACGCCAATTAACGCAGAAATGACAACTGCTGCTACTACTTATACAGCAAAAGGTCTCGAACCAGGAAAAGAGTATACATTTAAAGTAGAAGCAGTCGGAAAAGGAATCAAGTATTCAAAAAGAGAAAGACTATCCGATGTCATTCCGAACGGTCTTGTCAGAGTGGAAGGCTATCGTTGGAGTGGCTTTGGACCAAGCAAAACGCTCACTTTAAAATGGTAATAATGCAGTAAAAGCATTAAGATTAATTGCTCCAGAGGTAAACTAGACTACAGCGGCTAGATTTTTTAATCTGGCCGCTGTTTTTATATCCAATTGACCAATAATTTTGTATTATGATAAAATGCGGAAAACGGTTACAATTAAATTAGAGGATATTAATAATTTATATACTAACAGGGAGTTCCTTCTATGACAGCTGTAAAGATTAAAAACTTTATTCGCAAACATTTTTTCTATTCTTTTAAATCCACCATTAATACTCTCTATTTACCTATCATTATTCTTTTTATACTCATTACAGGATGGGTTTCATCTTTGCTAGCAACCGCACAAATAGAAGAAAATGCCTATAAAAATGTGAATGATACGATTTTTCAAACGAAGAATTATCTTGATAATATGCTGGCAGATGTTTTTCAGCAGTTAGTCTCCTTATCGAATGATCCTAGAATATTATCGTTAGTAGATAAAGATGTATCTGAAATAAAGCCGGAATCTTATGTTGAGATTGATAATAATTTAAAGCTAATTTATTCACGATACAATGTCATTCTTGAATCCGTCCTCGTAAATCATAAGCAAAATGGTTTCTTATTGTATCATACCAATTACAATTCAAATCCAACGATCAATTATGATGAGTATTTTACAAAATTTAATGGTAACAAAGAGGGTTTTTATTGGAGAAATATCCACGAAGACCATGAATTTAATAAAGATAATAAGGTCATGTCGTTATTTCGATTGATTGATAAGAATCAATCATCCTCAAAAGGAATTATTTTATTTAATTTACGGGTAGAATTTTTTGAACAAGTATTGAATAAATCGTTAATCGGAGAGAATGGATACCTGACACTGATTAGTCCAGATGGAATCTATGAATCTAAAACTGTTAAAACCGAATATAAGCTGGATCAGCCTACTCTTCAATCGCTGCAAAACCTTAATGACGAAGCTGGGGAGTTCTCCTATGAAAATACCGCAGGGGAAGAAATGATTGTGATTTTCAATACATTACGTTCGAACAACTGGAAAATAGCAGCTGTAATTCCACAAGATGAAATCTTAAATAAAGTCAATTACATCAAAGATTTCACCATCCTATTGGTCATTTTGATGATTATGAGTGCAATTTTTATTACCAATATAGTAGGGAAATATATTACCCATCCATTTAAAAAAATGGCGAACCAGATGGCGATGATTAATAAAAAAAATCTGGACCTAAATATTGAAATGTCAGGTCCAGAAGAAATGAAAATTCTCCATACAGGCTTTAAAGAATTAATTATCCGAATTAATACCTTAATGGACCAAATCCGTTTAGAACAAGAAGAGAAACGACAATTAGAGTTCGCCATTATGCATGCCCAAATTAATCCACACTTTCTTTATAATACGATGTATTCCATTAAAGGATTGTGTGATATGGGTCTAAATAAAGACGCTAGCCAAATGATTAGTGCACTTGCAAGTTTTTTCCGCATTGGAATCAGTAAAGGAAGAGAAATTATTTCCATTCATGAAGAAATGGAACATATTCAGCATTATTTGTTTATACAGGAAATGCGCTATGGCGATGATTTTTCCTATGAAATTGCAATGGACAAAGAGATTCTTTCCAATAATATTATTAAACTTTCATTGCAGCCTCTTATTGAAAATGCTATTTACCACGGGGTAAAGCAGAAACGAGGGCAAGGAAAAATCACCATTCGTGGATTTCAGGTTAAAGATACCATCCACTTAGAGGTCGAGGATAATGGAAACGGAATTGAACCACAAAAGTTAAAAGATATCTTGCTAGAAATAGAAGCCTCGTATCAAGAGAAAAAGAGGTATCTCGGTATTGGCCTGCAAAGTGTAAATGAACGAATTAAAATTCACTTCGGAAACGAATATGGTCTTACTATTGCAAGTGAACCTGGTAATGGAACAGTAGTTAGCATTAGGATTCCCAAAACAAAAGGGGAGATTAACGAATATGCATAAAGTAATTGTTGTAGAGGATGATAGAATTATTCGTCGGGGCATATGCCAGGCGATCCCTTGGGGAGAACATGGTTTTGTTATAGCGGGAGAAGCAGGAGACGGTGAGGTGGCATTAGAGTTAATCGAAAAGGAACAGCCCCAAGTGGTCATTTCCGATATAAATATGCCCTTTATGAGTGGGTTAGAAATGGCGAAACAGATTAAAGAAAGAAGCCCTGAGACAAGAATTATTTTTCTGACTGGATATGAAGATTTCAAGTATGCACAGGAAGCTCTTAAGTTGAGAGCATTTGACTATTTATTAAAGCCTGTTGATTCGGAATACCTGCTAAAAAAAGCCAAAGAAGCAGCAGCAGATTGGGAAAAAGAATCAGTGAAGGAAAAAAGAATCATAGAGTCCCTGCCTTTACTGCAGCAGAAATTCTTTCAAAAGTTGTCTCGAGAAGGCGATTACCGAGTGGATGTCGAGAATGAGCTGCTGGCGCTGGATGTTGAAATGGAAGGTCCTTTCTATGCGGTTATTCTTGTTAAGAATACCATTGAGCTTGAGCTCGAGGGAAACTTTTTTAAAGATAAGATTACAAGTTTCACTTCTTCCTTTTTTATTGACTTACCTTGTTTGGTGATGAACGCAGAAGTTGGTGAATATGTCATCCTTTTATCACTTGAAAAAGATCAGGATTCAAGGAAAGGGGAGCTAGCCGAAGCTCTGTTTAATTATCTAAGCATAGAAATAGACGATAACATTACCATTACACATGGACGTGCCTATCCAAATCGGTTTGAAGTCGGTAAGTCTTTCCTAGAAGCCAGGGTAGCTATGGATATGAGACATATTATGGGGACAGGGCGTGTCATCTCTTTGGATGAGACGGTTTCAAAGTGTAACCAAAAAGAAGAGCATATCCAAGATTTAGAGATGAAATTCGAGAATCAAATCAAGTCCGGTTTACCAGAAAAGGCAAATGAAGCACTGGTGGAGTTAAGCACCGCTATAATTGATCGAAAAACGGTTCCTCTAGCAGATTTAAAAGTACTGGGACTTAAATTCAGTACTATGCTCTTTTTTGAAATTGAGAAATGGAAAAAGGAAGACTCAACAGATCGTTTTAACTCATCTGATGTATATAAAGATATCATGGCATTATCAAGCCTGACAGAAATGACAGAAATGCTGCATAGTCTAATCGAAGAATGGTCTTCAGCTATGTATAAAAAGAAAGAAAACAATTACTATAGTCATGTTGACCAAGCAATTAAGTATATGCAGGAGAATTTCCACGACAGCAGTTTAACTCTTCAAAAAGTTGCTGAGTTCATCCATGTCAGCACACCTTACCTTAGTAATCTATTTAAAATAGAGAAAGGGTTTAACTTTGGGGATTTCTTGCTAGAGTTACGCATGAAAAAAGCGATGGAGCTGCTGGGAGAAGGGAATATGAAAACGTACGAAGTATGTGAACAAGCAGGGTATAGTAATCCTCAATATTTTGGTATCTGTTTTAAAAAATATACTGGTTTTACCCCCGCTGAATTCAAGAAAAAATTCAAATAAATAACGAAAAAAATCCGCGTGGAAGATTCCATGCGGATTTTTTAATATTATGAAATTTTTAAGAAAATTGTTTAAGATTTTAAGGACTTTATCAGTATTAATTGTAACCCCTTTCACGGATTAATATAATCAACTTGTAAGGGAATGAACGGAAAATGACTGGAGGATGGAAATGACGGCGAATATAGGAATCCGGGCACATGATATTGGGGACCCATCAATCGAGAATGTCGTTAAAATAATCGCAAATAAAGGGCTCAGTTCTGTTCAGTTAGCATTAGGCAAATCCTTAAGGAATATCAATTCCGAATTAGGAAGCTTAAGTCCCGGTTTTGTACAAACTATACGGCGTGTTTTTAATAACCAGGATATTCAAATAGCTGTATTAGGCTGCTATTTCAACATGATTCATCCTAATCCCGCGGAAAAAAGAATAGGGATGGAGCGATTCAAGGAGCATCTCCGGTTTGCAAGGGATTTTGGCTGCTGTATTGTGGGGACCGAAACTGGAAATGTTCAGGCTGAAATCGTTTATACAGAAGAGAACTTTACGGAAGAGCCGTTTCTTGAAGTAGTGGAGAGTGTTAAGGAGCTCGTGGAGGAAGCAGAAAAGTTTGGTGTAATAGTAGGAATCGAAGGAGGAATCAACCACCCGATTCATACACCTGGGCGGATGAAGAGATTACTGGAGCTTGTTCCATCTAATAATCTTCAGGTAATTTATGACCCTGCCAACTTTATTTCCATAGATAATTATCCAAATCAAGAAGCAGTTATCCAAGAAGCGTTTGAGTTGTTTGGAGACAGAATGGTGATTATGCATGCGAAGGATTTTATTATTGAGGATGAACAAGTCAAAATCGTTCCAGTCGGTCAAGGATTGTTAAATTATGACTTACTATTTACCTTATTAAAAAAGAAAAAACCATTTATCAATATTTTAATGGAAAGCACACAGGAACCATACGTTGATGGAAGTCTAGCGTTCTTAATCGATAAATACGCGAATGCCTAGTTAGAGATAAAACAAAACAAAGAGAGTTGGGTGTCGAGATGAGAAACTTTATGGATGATAATTTCTTACTAAACAATAAAACAGCGATTACTTTGTATCGTGAATATGCAAAGGATATGCCAATCATTGATTACCATTGCCACTTAAGTCCAAAGGAAATATATGAAAATAAGAAATTTAAAAACATTACAGATATCTGGTTATCTGGGGATCACTATAAATGGCGCTTAATGCGCAGTAATGGAATTAATGAAGAGTTTATTACTGGCAGTGCCAGTGATTATGAAAAGTTTCTGGCTTGGGCAAAGACCGTTCCAATGACAATTGGGAATCCACTGTTTAATTGGACGCATTTAGAGTTACAACGGTTCTTTGGGATTAATGAGCTATTGAATGAAGAAAGTGCTCCAGTTATTTGGGTGAAGGTAAATGCTTTACTCAATAGTGATGGCTTTGGAGCAAGGGATTTTATCAAAAAATCGAATGTTCAAGTGGTGTGTACCACGGATGACCCTGTAGATAGTCTTGAATATCATCAACGATTAAAAAAAGAGTCCGATTTTGATGTAAAGGTACTGCCAAGTTTCCGGCCGGATAAAGGACTAGAAATTAATCGCGATGGATATCTCGAGTGGGTAAACAAGCTGCAGGAGGTTTCTGATATTCCGTTTGATACCTATGATGGCTTTTTACAAGCGCTTGAATCAAGAGCTCGTTTTTTTCATTCCGTTGGAGGAAGAGTTTCGGACCATGCGATTGACGTTATGATGTATGCTGATACAACAAAAGAAGAAGCTGCACAGATTTTTAAAAAGGCCTTGAATGGTCAAAAGGTTTCTATTGAGGATGAAAAGAAATATAAAAGCTATACATTAACTTTCCTAGGCAAGCTCTATTCCGAATTAGGCTGGGCGATGCAGCTCCATATTAATGCATTAAGAAATAATAATGCGAGAATGTTTAAAATATTAGGTCCAGACACAGGCTATGATTCTATTAATGACGAGGAAATTGCTAAGCCATTAGCAAGATTATTAAATACAATGGAGCAGGACAATGCGCTTCCTAAAACGATTATTTATTCTCTCAATCCTAACGATAATGCAATTATCGCAGCGATGATTGGTAATTTTCAAGGCGGCGGTATTCCAGGAAAGATTCAATTTGGAACCGCATGGTGGTTCAACGATAATAAATCAGGGATGCTTGATCAAATGCAGGCATTAGCCAATGTTGGGTTATTTACTCGTTTTATTGGAATGCTTACAGATTCCAGAAGCTTCTTATCCTATACAAGACATGAATATTTTAGAAGATTAGTCTGCTATTTCATCGGTGAATGGGTGGAGAATGGCGAGGTTCCTAATGATACAGAATTCTTAGGAAAGATTGTTCAAGGAATCTCTTATGACAATGCAAAAGAGTATTTTCAATTTTAGATGCCCCATTTATAAGGAGGAGCATTCATGGAACTTTTAAATAATAGCTTAGTTAAGGATCGCCAAAAATACCCTGAAAAAGTATTGCAATTTGGTGAAGGGAATTTTTTAAGAGGATTTGTTGATTGGCAGATTGATGTCATGAATAAACAGGGGATGTTTAGTGGCAGTGTTGTGGTGGTCCAACCGCGCGGCCAAGAAAAAATTGAGAGATTAAATATACAGGATGGTCTGTTTACACTCTACTTACAGGGGGTGAAGGAAGGTAAAGCAGTTCAGGAGCATTCAATAATTACCAGTATTAGTAGAGGCATAAATCTTTATAACGAATACGATCAATATCTTGAGCTGGCAAAGAGTCCAGAGCTGAGATTTATTTTTTCAAATACAACAGAAGCCGGAATTGCCTTTGACGAAAATGATCATTTAGAAGATCGCCCGCAAAAAAGCTTTCCTGGAAAATTAACCGCTTTTTTATATGAGCGCTACATTGCTTATCAAGGTGATAAGGAAAAAGGCTTTATTATCATTCCTTGTGAACTGATTGAACGGAATGGTGAAAAGCTAAAGGAAATCGTCCTAAAATATGCAGAATTTTGGTATCTGGATGACGAATTTATCTCATGGATACATGAAGGGAATACATTCTGTAATAGTCTTGTTGACCGAATCGTTCCTGGCTATCCAAGAGATACGATTGAGGAAATCACACAAGAGCTTGGATATAAAGATAATCTACTAGTCGCCGGTGAACAATACCATCTATGGGTAATCGAAGGACCACAATCAATTCGTGAAGAGTTTCCAGCACATTTGGCAGGACTAAATACGTTGGTAGTTGATGACTTGACACCTTATCGGACAATAAAGGTACGTATTTTAAACGGAGCCCATACGGCAATGACACCAGTTTCCTATTTATACGGGATCAATACTGTAGCCCAAGCAATTGAGGATGAAGTGACCGGGCAATTTGTCAAAGAGCTTATTTATGATGAAATCATCCCGACGCTGGACCTTCCAATCGAAGAATTGCATTCATTTGCAGAGGCTGTTTTAGATCGATTTAGGAATCCATTTATGCAGCATTTTCTATTAAGTATTTCACTTAATTCGATGTCTAAGTTTAAGACAAGAGATTTACCTTCATTATTGGAATATCACAAGCGGAAGTGTGAATTTCCAAAAAAACTTGTCTTTTCTCTTGCAGCCCTTATCTCTTTTTATAAGGGAAAAAGAGGAGAAGAACAGATTCAATTAGCCGATGACCAGGATGTACTGGAATTATTCAATGTACAGTGGAGTCAGTATAATGGAACAATCGACAGCGTTAAGAACATCGTTTCTACTGTGTTAGCATTCGAGAAGGTTTGGGAGATGGATTTAAACCAAGTGCCTGGACTAACCGCTGCTGTTACGAATGATCTTTTCACGATTGAAACAAAGGGAATGAAAAAGGCAGTAGAAGCAATTTTAGGACAAAAAGCAGCCAACTAACGGGGGGAAATCGAATGTTGGATATCATCCAGATCCATAATCAAGACAATGTTGTGGTTGCCTTAAAAGATTTAAAAGAAGGTCAAACTTTTACTGTAGATGGGGAAACAATCACGCTAAAGGAAGATGTGCCAAGAGGACATAAGGTCGCCATTCAAAACTTTGACATAGATGAGCATGTTGTTAAATATGGTTATCCGATTGGGCATGCCATCAAAGGAATTTCTGTGGGGGAACATATTCACACCCATAATACGAAGACAAATTTAGAGGGTATCCAGGAATATCAATATAATCAAAGGCTTAACACCACTCAATATGAAAAAGAGAACCGAACATTCAAAGGATTCAAAAGAAAAAATGGGCATGTAGGAATAAGAAACGAGCTGTGGATTGTGCCAACAGTAGGTTGTGTAAATGGCGTGGCTGAAAGAATGATTAAGCTGTTTGAAAAAGAAATAGGCGATATTAGTCCTTTCGAAAATGTCCTTGTCCTAAAACACAATTATGGCTGCTCACAGTTAGGTGACGACCATGAAAATACAAAGAAAATTCTTAGGGATGCTGTGCTACACCCAAATGCCGGTGGAGTGTTAGTACTGGGTCTTGGTTGTGAAAACAACAATTTATATGAATTCAAAGAAAGCTTGGGAGAATATGATGAAGATCGAGTAAAGTTTTTAGTCTCTCAAGAGGTGACGGATGAAATTGAAGCTGGTGTTAAGCTGCTTAAGGAAATCTATGAGAATGCAAAGGATGACAAGCGGGAAGCAGTGCCGCTATCCGAACTAAAGGTTGGTTTAAAATGCGGTGGTTCGGATGGATTTTCAGGGATTACCGCAAATCCGTTATTAGGAAGATTCTCAGATTTCTTGGTATCACAAGGCGGAACGACGGTGTTGACAGAAGTACCTGAAATGTTTGGCGCTGAAACGATTTTGATGGAACGGGCCGCAGATGGTAAAGTATTTGAAAAAACCGTTGAATTAATTAATGAATTCAAGGAATATTTCATTCAAAATAATCAACCAGTGTATGAAAACCCATCTCCAGGAAATAAAGCTGGCGGGATTACTACCCTCGAGGATAAATCACTTGGCTGTACGCAAAAAGCAGGTACATCGGTAGTAATGGATGTCCTTAAATACGGAGAAATGATTAAACAGAAGGGTCTAAATTTATTAAGTGCCCCTGGAAATGACCTTGTAGCATCTTCCGCTTTAGCTGCAGCAGGATGTCAATTCGTTCTATTTACAACTGGTCGCGGAACACCATTTGGAGCTTTTGTTCCAACAGTTAAGATTTCCACTAATACACCAATATACGAGGCGAAGCAGCATTGGATTGACTTTAATGCAGGCGTGCTGTTGGAGAAGGAGCCAGATGTAGTATTACGAGAATTTATTGAGTATATTATCCAGGTGGCAAGCGGCGAACTAGTAAATAACGAAAAAAATGATTATAGAGAGATAGCTATTTTTAAAACAGGAGTTACTTTATAGGAGTAGTAAAAAACGATAGGTCAGCGAAGACCTATCGTTTTTCTATATACCAAGTTTTTTTAAGAAGTCAACGGTTTCCTGATGTTCTGGTTTAATCAGTTTATATAACTTTTTATCAGTTTTCACAAGTGGGTTTCCGTTTTCATCGGCAATAGGTCTAGTAAATGAGGTGCTTTTTAGGATCTTCCACTTTCCAGCATTAGCCTCAAGCTGAAGGTCAATGATTCCAAGCCGGCTTCCAAAGGCACCTGCCATGACTACAGGTTTTCCATTAATTTTCCCTTCACTAATATTGGTCTTTGGTAAATCCTTATAGGTGCTTCCGGGAAATACGCTATGAGAATGTCCGGCCAATATTACATCAATATCTTTTATTTCGCTTAGGTAATAGACTGCGTTTTCTGTTTCAGGATGGTAAGGCTCACTATCTATTCCCGTATGAGCAAGGGCAATGATGATATCCGCACCTTCAGCCTTCATGATTGGTACAAATTCCTTGGCTGTCTCCACGATTGGCCTGGCTATCACTTTACCCTCTAGGTTTGCTTTGTCCCATTTCATAATTTGCGGCGGCATGAAACCGATGACACCAATCTTTATATTGTGGGCTGCCCCTTGTTTATCAACCATTTTTCTTTTTAAAATGACATAGGGCTTAAAGTAGGGCTTGGCTTTAATTGCTGAATAAACGTTTGCATTAACAACTGGCATTTTAGCCCCCTTCAAAACTGTTTTTAGAAATTTTAACCCATAATTTAGTTCATGATTGCCGATTGTAATGGCATCATACTTTAAGTAATTAAAGGCACGGTAAACGGGATGGATGTCTCCTTTTTGAATACCTTTGATCCGTACTAAGTATTCACCAAGGGGGTTCCCTTTTAAATGGTCACCATCATCAAACAAAAGAGAATTCATTGCCTCACTTCTTGCCTGATGGATAAGGCTAGAGGTCTTTACAAGTCCAATACTGTTGTCCGTTTTTGTTTGATAATAATCATAATTTACTAAAGCAGCATGTAAATCAGTTGTTTCAAGAATGCGTAAATCGATTATTCCATTGTTGTCTGCTTTAGTGGTTTCTGCGGACATCATGGAAGGAAATAAAGTCCAATTTACTGTAAGAAGAAAGAGTAATGGGAAAAACTTTTTAATTTTCACTAATGAGAGCCTCCTCTAAACTTCTAATTATATGTATTATTTGGCAGATGGTTTCGGTTGATACATTAGAAAAGACTCGTTTTCATTAAATTGTGACATTGGTCAACACAGTTGGGTGAAAAAGTCATTTATAATAAAAGTAGGCTAGGTACGTGATAGTGTTGTAAGTGTTTACAAAAATTCCTGGCGGAGGTGTTCATTCCATTGGAATTACATAAAAGAATTATTATTCTCACAGGACATTTTGGATGTGGGAAAACTGAAATCGCTATTAATTTAGCATTAAAGGAAAAGAAACTATATGAGAAAACAGCTATTAATGACTTAGATATTATTAACCCTTATTTTCGCTCAAGAGATGTATCCGATATTTTTCTGCAGCATGACGTAGATTTAATTGCCCCTCATAACCGCCTCGCAGCCTCAGATCTACCAATTGTATCTGGTGAAATCTATCGTGTATTACATGACGATCGCTATAGATTAATAATTGACGCAGGTGGTGACATAGATGGAGCCAAAGTATTAGGGCAATATTATCATGAATGGAAGTCATTAGAACCTGAGCTGTTATTTGTTTTAAATGCGAATCGTCCCTATGTCAGCACCTTGAAAGGAGCGAGTTACACGATTGAACAAATCGAAAAGGCATCGCGACTAAAGGTGACTGGAGTCATAAACAATTCCAATATTGGGAATGAAACGAGCATGGATGACATCCTTAAGGGTTATGAGTTGGGAGTCAGAATATCTGACGTGATTTCAATACCACTGGTTTGTACAACTATTTCTGTCGACTTAGAAAAGGAAGCAGAAAGTTTTGCGATAAATCATCCAGTCATGTTTATCAAACGTTTTATGAGAGTACCTTGGTAAGGATAGGAGATGAAATCAGGTGGAAAAGAAGGTTGTTTTTCATGAGGACATGTGTAAATCGTGTGGGCTTTGTGTACAGGTATGCCCGGCAAATGTTATTTTTCTCGCAGACTATTTGAATAGAAGAGGGTACCGTCCGGCTGCGGTAACCGATCAGGAGCATTGTATCAGCTGTGCAAAATGTGCACAAATTTGTCCGGATACTGTGATATCGGTATACAGACCGGTAAAGGTATTGCAAACCGTTTAACGTGAAAGGAGACTTCTTTATGGGGAAAGTATTAATGAAGGGAAATGAAGTAATAGCAGAAGCTGCTGTCCAAGCAGGCTGTAAGTACTTTTTTGGCTACCCAATTACACCGCAAAGCGAACTGGTTGCCTATATGGCGAGAAGACTGCCTGAGGTTGGGGGGCTTTTCCTGCAGGCTGAAAGTGAAATTGCCGCTATCAATATGGTATATGGTGCTGCAGGAACAGGTGTAAGGGTGATGACTTCATCATCAAGCCCTGGCTTTAGTTTAAAACAAGAGGGGATTTCTTATTTGGTAGGTTCGGAGCTTCCTGCCGTGGTTGTAAACATTGTTCGAGGTGGTCCAGGTTTAGGTAATATCCAGCCTGCCCAATCTGATTACTTCCAGGTAACAAAAGGAGGTGGTCACGGTGACTACAATATCCCAGTGTTGGCACCTGCCTCTTTACAAGAAATTGTCGAATTGACGAGTGCAGCATTCGATATTGCAGATCACTACAGAACACCTGTGATTCTGATGGGGGATGGGATGCTGGGACAAATGATGGAGCCAGTAGAATTTGAAGAAGAGGCCCAATCTGAACTTCCGGATAAGAATTGGGCAACTACTGGGACCCGCGGCGACGGTCCTCCTAAGATTATCACCTCGCTTGAGCTTAATGCAGAAGCGCTTGAAATGCGTAACGAGGCATTACAGAAAAAGTTTGCAAGAATAAAAGAAAATGAGGTTCGCTTCGAAACTTATAAAACGGATGATGCGGACTATATTTTGGTTGCTTTTGGCACAGTTGCCAGAATTACAATGAATGCCATTAATAAAGCAAGGCAGCAAGGCATAAGAGTTGGATTAATCCGGCCGATTTCACTTTGGCCTTTCCCTGAAAAACCTTTCCTGGAAACAAGAGATAGAGTAAAAGGATATATTTCTGTGGAAATGAGTACTGGGCAAATGGTTGAAGATGTAAGATTGGCTGTTAACGGTCATGCAGAGGTGGACTTTTATGGACGGACAGGTGGAGTTGTACCAACGCAGGAAGAGATTTATGCGAAGATTTTGAGTGTAACGGGAGTGATTACCGTATGACGATGAAGACAGTTTTCAAAAAGACAAGCGGTTTGACCGATACCCCTACACATTATTGTCCTGGCTGTACTCACGGTGTAATTCATCGCCTTGTTGGTGAAGTTTTAGAAGAAATGGATATTTTAGAAGATACGATTGGAGTTGCCTCTGTTGGGTGTTCGGTTTTATCGTATGAATACTTTAACTGTGATATGACACAGGCTGCACACGGAAGAGCACCAGCTGTGGCTACAGGTGTGAAAAGGGTTTTGCCAGACCGCTTTGTTTTCACCTACCAAGGTGATGGCGATCTTGCCTCCATCGGCATTAGCGAGGCCATTCATGCTGCGGCTCGAGGGGAAAAGATTACGGTTATCTTTGTTAACAATGCCATTTATGGAATGACAGGCGGACAAATGGCACCAACAACCTTGATTGGACAAAAAACAGCAACAACCCCTTTGGGGCGTGATGAAAGTGTTCAGGGTTTGCCGATTAAAGTCTGTGAAATGTTGGCAACACTGGATGGAACTGCCTACATCGAAAGGGTCTCAACACATGATGTACCACATATTCAAAAAGCAAAACGTGCAATTGGGAAAGCGTTTGAAGCACAAAGAAATGGTCTTGGCTTTTCAATGGTTGAAATATTATCGACCTGCCCGACAAACTGGGGACTTGATCCTTACGAATCCCTTGAATGGGTAAAAGAAAACATGATCCAGGTTTACCCTCTAGGTGTTTTTAAAAACAGAAGGGTGTGAAGTAACAATGTTGCAAGAAATAATTATTGCAGGATTCGGCGGACAAGGAGTTATGTCGATGGGTCAGTTGATTGCCTATGCGGGGATGCTTGAAGGAAAGGGGGTATCCTGGCTGCCTTCCTATGGTCCAGAACAACGCGGCGGTACGGCAAACTGTGCGGTAGTTATTTCCGATGAACCCGTGGGTTCGCCACTCGTCACAAATCCTTCGACTGCGATCGTTCTAAATAATCCTTCCTTCGAAAAATTCGAGCACCGTGTACGGCCAGGGGGATTACTGATTATTAATTCCTCATTAGTTACAAGGGTTTCAGACCGAAGCGATGTCGAAATAATTGAAATAACTGCAACCGATATAGCAGCGGACCTTGGAAATGCACGGGTCGCGAACACGATTTTATTAGGAGCATTTATCGAACTTACAAAAGTGGTTACCTGTGACTCCATCATCGAATCATTGAAGAAAGTCTTGTCAGAAGACAAGCATCATTTAATCGAAGTCAACAAACAAGCACTGCGTAAGGGAGCAGCAATGGTTTCGGTCACGGTAAAGTGAGATAAGCCAGCCAGACAGTTTGTCAGGCTGGCTTATTTATGGTTTGTTCAGGGAAATGTAAGAAAGAATAAACAGTGACACGCTTCACTTAATTGAAAATAATTTTCAGTTAAGATATAAGTAAGACAACGTTAGGAGGGAATTTAGGATGGAAAAAAATTCGGTAAAAGCCTACCAGGAATTTAATGAAGAGAGATTTACAAAACGAATTATCTACAAAAAAGGGGAAACAACAGCGTTTGTGTTAAACTTTATGCCTGGACAGCAGCTTCCGGTGCATAAGCACCCTGGTACTGAATTATATCTATATGTAGTAACAGGAAGCGGTACACTCATCATTGATGGTCAGGAAACCGTGATATCTGAAGCGGATTTAGTTCATGTAGGTGGAGAAGAAGAACTTGCCTTTAACCATACAGGCACTGAACCCGTAAGCTTATATGTAGTTTTAAGTAAGGTACCAAGTGAAGAATATGCTAAAAATATCTAGTAAGTAAGCGATCTAAACAGAAAAAGCCAGCTTAAATCATGCTGGCTTCTTTGTATTCTTTGTTTTACCTTTATATTTAATTCCAAAGAACCACCAGTTCCAGTCACCTAACAACTTCATCAACGCCGGAACGAGGACCATTCGAACGATGGTGGCGTCAATGAAAATGGCAATTGCGATGCCGACGCCAAGCTGTTTAATCGGCATAACTCCTGTAAAGGCAAAAGCTCCTGTTACGACAATCATAATCGCTGCGGCAGAGGTAATGATTTTACTTGTGTACGTCAACCCGGATATGGTAGCTTCCGTATTATTTCCAGTTTCTAAGTAAAATTCCTGTATTCTCGAGATTAAAAATACTTCATAGTCCATTGAAAGCCCGAAGACAAGGGTAAACACAAACACTGGTAAGATCAAGGCGATATCAACAGGCTCTACTCCAAAATGCCCCTTCTGAAAAATCCAGACGACAATTCCAAATGTACAGCTCAGGCTCAAGATGTTCATTACGATCGCCTTTAGTGGAATGAGAATGGACCTAAAGGCAGCCATGAGAATGAAGAAGGTTGAGACAACAATTAATAATAAACCATATGGTGCTTTCTCAAATATCTCATCGAAGATTTCTTGTTCAAACTTAATTGCTCCACCGAAATGGGTCGTTAGTTTTTCATCTCCATTTGATGACCAATCACGGACCCATTGTCTCGCTTCAGCAGAATGATCAGTAGTCTTTAAATACACGTCAACCAGCATTTTATTATCTCTGACAAAGTAATCAAGGATCGGTGCTGTCTGTTCTTTTGGACCAAAACGCAGCAATTGCGATAAAATTGACGTGTCGTCCACTCCCGTTGCAGAAAAAGGAGAATCAATCGTATCAACAAGTTTATCCTTCGAAAGTTTCTCAAGAAATCTGTTTACTTTCTCAAGATTGCTGGTTTCAATCATATTACCTTGCGTTTCTATAACAATTGAAACTTTGTTTTCAGTTCGTTTGTCTTTCGGGATAAAATGTTTTTCAAAGGCTTCGATGGCTATTCTAGATGGATATTTTTCAGGAAGGGATTCTGTTCCTGGAATTGACATAGTCATTTGGGCAACGGGAACAAGTCCTGCTAGAAGAATAACCAGAGATAACCCTGCCATAACAACGGGGTGCCTCATGACTAACTTGGCAAACCTATGCCATATACTTGTTTTTGTATCCTTGAAACGAAGAATGCTATATTTGTTAATTCTTGTACCGATAACCGCTAACAAGGCAGGAAGAAAGGTTAAAGCACAAAAGGCCGAAATCAATACAACGGCCATCCCGCCTAATGCAACATTCTGAAAGATATCAATTTGAATGAACCAGAGAGCGGATAAGCCAATAAAAACACAAAGACCTGAAAAGATAATGGATCGTCCAGCGGTTGCGACGCTAATTTTAATCGCTTCTTCAATCGACTTGGTATGTAATTCCTCTTTGTAGCGGTTTATTAATAATAAGGCAAAGTCAATACTTAAGGCGAGCCCAATCATCGGGACAATATTTAAAATAAAGATCGTCAAATCGGTGCCATAACTAAAAAAGAAAACAACACCCATTGTAGTTAAAATGGATAACACACCAATTACAATTGGAATAGAGGCAGCAATTAACCCTCCAAATGCAAGGACCAACACGATCAAGGCAATGGGTAATCCAATCATTTCTGCTTTTGCTAAATCCTCTTGGCTTGCGATATTTAGATCTTGAACAATAATCGGCTCACCCGTCATCGTAACAGATAGTCCCTGTTTGTTTTTCAGTATTTTTTTTAATTGATCAATTTCCTCTTCGAGATCCTCTGCTTTTTTATCAAAAGCTATCAGACCATAAGCAATTTCACCTTTCATCATTCCGTCCCTGTCTAAAGGACTGGTAATGCTTTTAGCACCATCGAACTCTTTTAATTTCTCAAAGGTATCATTGATAAATTGATTCCAGTCTGTTTTGTTAACAGTTTGCTCTTTTTCAAAAACAAGGATGATGGATGACTTGGCTTGTCCAAATTCCTCTTCAAGGAGCATTCTGGTTTCGTTGTATTCACCTTTATATTCAAAGCCATTTCCACTTAAAACGGCAGGTAATTTTAATGCAAAAACCACTGATAACCCAATCAGTACTACCCAAAGGGCTAGTACCCATTTCCGATAACGGTATGTGAATCCCCCTAGTCTCTCCAAATTTACCCCTCCTTTATCATAGGTTTTGATTCCCTACACTAGTATATCAGAACCAGTTCATGGAAAAGAATTTGAATATTACATTAGTTCGATAACTAATTTACAATTGTTTACCCGTTTTGTTATAGTTACATTTGTGAATATTAACCATAAAATTTATGCTTTTCTAAAATATGGAGGATGAAAAATATGACTCAAAATATAACTAAAATGATTGATCATACATTATTAAAAGCGAATGCAACCAAGGAAGAAATCGTGAAGTTAGTAGAAGAGGCAAAGAAATATTCATTTGCTTCCGTATGTGTGAATCCAACTTGGGTAAAAATATCAGCAGATATGCTTAAAGAAACCCCAGAAGTAAAAGTATGTACCGTAATTGGTTTTCCTTTGGGAGCATCTACATCTGAAACGAAAGCATTTGAAACAAAAAATGCGATTGAAAATGGTGCGAATGAAATCGATATGGTGATCAACATTGCAGCACTCAAGGATAAACAAGATGATTTAGTGGAAAGGGATATCAAAGCAGTTGTTGAGGCAGCGAAAGGCAAAGCATTAACAAAAGTTATTATTGAGACATGTCTTTTAACGAACGAGGAAAAGGTTAGAGCATGTGAACTTTCCGTTAACGCTGGGGCTGATTTTGTAAAAACTTCTACTGGGTTTTCTACAGGCGGTGCTACAGTTGAAGATATTCGTTTAATGAGGGAAACTGTCGGGCCAAATATTGGTGTGAAAGCCTCTGGAGGCGTTCGCAGCCGTGAGGATGCACTTGCTATGATCGAAGCAGGAGCTACTCGTATTGGTGCAAGTTCTGGAGTATCGATTAGTAAAGGTGAAATTTCTCAAAGTAATTATTAATTAACGATTTGAGGGATAAAAATGAAAGAAGTAGTATTGGCACTAATTGCTGGATTAATTGTAGGAATCATATTTAAATTTATGAGGCTGCCATTACCGGCCCCTCCAGTATTTTCCGCAGTAGTTGGGGTTTTTGGTGTTTATTTTGGAGGCGTTATTGCCAATTGGATGGTTAGTTTTTTCAATAAATAAAGTTTTTTACGTGAGACAGGCTGTGATCCCTGTCTCTATTTTTAATACTTTTGGAGGGTGAGCTTGGTGAATAGGAAGATCGGCTTCATCGGTGCAGGGAAAATGGCACAAGCTATGATTGAAGGCATGCTAAAAACAGATCAAATAGCAAGAGAAAATGTTATGGCAAGTGCTATTTCTGAAGAAACGATTGATAAGATAAAAACCGCCTGCCAAATAGCAGCGACTACGAATAATAAAGAAGTGGCAAGATTTGCAGATATTCTTTTTCTTGCTGTAAAACCTGACTTACATTCAAAGGTCATAGCTGAGATTCGTAACGAGATTAACCCCGATGTAATAATCATTACGATTGCTGCAGGGATTACATTAGCAGATATTGAACGTGAATTTGGTTTTCGGATTAAAACGATACGGACTATGCCCAATACCCCAGCATTAGTGGGTGAGGGGATGAGTGCAATTTGTCCAAATGATGTATTGAGTGAAAATGAAATAGTGGAAGTAGAACAGATTTTTCATACCTTTAGTAAGACTGAAAGAATCGTAGAGAAATTAATGGATGGTATTCCGTCGATAAGCGGCTCGTCACCTGCATATGTGTATATGTTCATTGAAGCCCTAGCAGACGGTGGTGTACTCCAAGGTATTCCAAGGGATAAAGCGTATCGTCTAGCAGCACAGTCCGTACTTGGGGCTGCTAAGATGGTTCTTGAAACGGGAATACACCCAGGAGTCCTTAAAGATAATGTCTGCACCCCTGGGGGAGCAACAATTGAAGCCGTATCCACCCTTGAGAAAATGCAGTTCCGCGGTTCCATCCTCGAAGCGATGGAAAGCTGTACAAAAAAAGTAAAATCACTAACTTAACGATGTTTAATAGGAAAAGAACCTACAATGGAGTAGGTTCTTTCCTTTTACATTAATAAGTTTGGGGTTTTTTAATCACTGTCAGAGATGTCATTAAGCCTACAAAAATAATCGTTAATAAAGAGTAGAAAAATTTCTCTAATCCAATTACTTGAATTCCACTTGTAATGACAAGACCATCAATTAAAAATATGATAACTCCAACATTAATGGAGGTAAATTTCGTTAGTATCTGGGCAAGTAAATCAGTTCCACCCGTACTCGTTTCGTAGCGCAGCATGAGCCCGATTCCAACTCCTACAAGAATGCCTCCAATGATTGTACTAGGAAAAATGCCAACCTCTATTTTTCCATTTATAAAGGATAGCAGGTCAATACAGAAAGAGGAAATAATTAATCCATGCAGACTGTAATAAAAATAACGTCTTTCATAAAACCATGCCAAGATATAGAGAGGAAGACTTAAAACAATCATACTCAGCCCTGTCGGCCATCCATAAAAATAATGAATAATTAATCCTAAACCAATCACGCCGCCATCTAAAAGATGATAAGGCACGAGAAAACCATTGACACCAAGGCTTAATAATAAGCTGCCAATCAGCATGGCGGCTATTTTTTGTTTCATTTCGCTCACTCCAAACTTGTCCCTCCATAAAAAATATGAAGAGGATTTCCATTTAGAAGTGCCGAAAATAAAAAAAGGATGGGAAAACCATCCTCTTTTAAAGTAGTATGCTAAAAAAACAGGTTTAAGATGAAATAAGAAATGGCTGCGATTCCAGCTGATATTGGAAGAGTGATCACCCAAGTTATCAGCATCCGCTGCGCTGTATCCCACTTAACTCCTTTTATGCGGTGTGCCGAACCAACCCCTAAAATACCGGAAGAAATAACGTGTGTTGTACTAACTGGTACATGTAAGAAGGTTGCACCAAAGATAACAGCTGCACCAGTTAAGTCCGCTGCTACACCGTTAATAGGTCTGATTTTCATGATTTTACCGCCAACGGTTTTAATAATTTTCCATCCACCGACAGATGTACCTAGTCCCATTGCCAGCGCACAGGAGAACTGTACCCAAAATGGAACTTCAGCATTACCGCCTAAGTAACCATTCGCAATTAGTGCCATAGTGATGATCCCCATCGCTTTTTGAGCGTCATTGGTACCATGAGAATACGATTGAAGTGCAGCGGTAGCAATTTGCATAAACCGGAAATTCCGGTTTGTCTTCGCTAAATTTGCATTTTTAAACACCACTTTAAAAATACTGTAAACAATATAACCGACAGCAAAAGCTAAAAGTGGTGAAATAATTAACGCTTGGATGATCTTCAAAAATCCACTATAGTTAAGTGCACCAAAACCTGCAGAAGCTAGCGCAGCACCAGCAATAGAACCGATAATAGCATGAGAGGAGCTGCTTGGGATTCCATAGTACCAAGTCAATAGATTCCAAAAAATAGCTGCGAGTAATGCGGCTAGAATAACCAGTGATCCATTTTCAAGCGTAAAAGGATCCACGATATCCTTTGAAATTGACTTTGCGACACCTGTAAACGTCATTGCCCCAACAAAGTTCATGATTGCTGCTAAGAGAATAGCTTGCCGCGGTCTTAGAGCCTTTGTTGAAACGGAGGTTGCGATTGAGTTTGCTGTATCATGGAACCCATTAATAAAGTCAAATGCAAGGGCACCAATGACAATTAAAATAATTAATATATCCATTTGTTTGCTCCTTAGGCATTTTTCATGATGATGGCTTCAAGTGTATTCGCAACTGACTGGCAGCTATCAGCGATATCCTCAAGATTTTCATAAATTTCCTTAAACTGAATAATTCTAATTGGGTCTTTTTCTACTGTAAACAAATGCTTAATCGATTGACGTAGAATGTTATCACACTTTGATTCGTAATCTTTTATTTTTATTGCATGCTCCCTCATTTGAGGTAATTTCTTATTCGCTAACAAATCAGTCGCTTTATCAATTTCATGAACACTGGATTTTATGGCGCTAACAAACTGAAGCATAAAATCATCCGCTTTAGTTATGGAATACATTTCAAATAATGCAGCTGTTGCTTCCAATCCGTCTAGTACGTCATCCATACTATTAGCTAGGTGAAGAATATCCTCCCTTTCAATAGGGGTGATAAAGGCATCATTTAATTGTTTAATTACTTCGTGAACAAAAGAATCACCTTTCGTTTCAATCTCTTTCATCTTTTCGGAGAAAATTTTCAAGTCACTAACATTTTTTAATTTATAATCAGCAAAGTAATCTGCGCCTTCGGTTAAATTAGAAGAAATATTACGTAAAAGACCAGAAAATTTATCTACTTTTTTCGCCATTGTATGAATCCCCCTAAATAGTATGTAAAAATTATTAGACCAACGGACAACATTTTATAGGAAAAAGAACGAAAAAACACAAAAAATTAACCTAATTTACAAAAACTTAACAAAAGAAAATTCTGTTAATTCAGTCTATCAATATAGATTATTATTTATTTCATTAATGTTACCTGACCAAATATTATTATGTATTTTTCGGAACAAAGAATAATCCTTTGTATGGAAATTCAAATGTTGGGTATTTTAAGGGTACACGGCAGCAATGTTTATCAATAATAAACCGTGTCATTAAAGTAATGATTTTAAAAAGGAGTGTTCTGAATGAGTTTCATTTGGTCATTAATCGTCGGAGGCGTTATTGGATGGTTAGCTGGTCTTATTTTAGGTAGAGATATTCCAGGTGGTATTTTCGGTAACATAATTGCTGGGTTTGTAGGTGCTTGGCTAGGTACTGCATTATTAGGAGATTGGGGACCTGTGGTTGCAGATTTTGCGATTATCCCCGCCATTGTCGGATCTGTGGCGTTGGTCTTCCTGTTATCACTAATTATGAGGGCATTTAGAAAACAGACAGATAAATAAGCAAAGGCCTCCCAAAATGGGGGGCCTTTTGCATTAAATACGATAGACATCGATTCCTCTAAATATAGGGGGCTGATCTATAAACGGGGCATAGCAAATAATTTCTTCACCCGTTATAGGGTGGGGGAACTCCAATTTTGCGGCGTGCAGTGCCTGCCGCTTAAACAGTGGTTTGCCCCCATACAATCGATCGCCTACTAAGGGATGGCCGATATGGCTAAAATGGACACGTATTTGATGGGTCCTTCCGGTATCTAGCCAGCATTTTACATAACAATCCCCATGATCTTCTTTGAGAAACTGATAATGTGTTTTAGCTTCTTGCCCAGTCACAGATACTCTTCTTCTAGTCGGGTGATGCCGGTCTCGTCCTATTGGCTCTATTATTGTCCCCTTCTTCTTCTTTAAGTGACCCTGGACGAGGGCAAGATAGGTTCTTTTTATTTCGCGCTTCTCAAGCATTCGATCTAAGATAGCACCCGCTAATCCATGTTTTGCAAAAAGGATAGCACCGGATGTATCCCTATCTAATCGATGTATCTGCCGAACCATCATAACTTCTCCTTTTGATTGGGCATAGAACTGAGCTGCATTTACAAGTGAGTTTGTATCAGAATCATCATTCGGATGAGTGTTCATATAAGGTGGTTTATTAAAAACAATAACATGGTCATCTTCGAACAAAACTTGTACATCATAAACGAAGGCAGGTATAGTATTTTGCTCTTCTTCAGCAAATAATTTAATAAGAATCTTATCTCCTATTGTAAGTGGTAAATTCCAATTCGCTCTATTTCCATTTACTAATAGGCTTTGTTCCATGCGGAAATGATGAGTAAGTTTCTTCGGGACCTGCCATTCCGTTCGAAAGATATCTTCAAGTGTTTTTCCTTCCCATTTTCTTGGTGTAATAATTTCCATCCAATTGCCTTTTCGCGTGTATGTAAGCATTTTTACTCCTTTTTCCTGGGATACCCCTGCAAGTTTTGACGTGGTTATAATTACCACCGTGAATTTTACTTTTTATATGCTATTCTTATGTATATATATTACGATAGATTATTGTTATCGCAAAGGTGGGTTACAAGTGAAAATTGTCTTTGCCTCGACGCCGGGTCAGGAAGAAGAAATTAGTGGACTTGTGAGGTATATCTATTCAACTGTTTTTCCACTCTACTTTACGGATAAGGAAATTAGTGAATTTGAAGAATTAAAAGTATTGCATACTCCAGATGACTTTAATACATTAAAAGATGCTTTTCAAGTGATGACAAGTATGCAAACTGTAATTTCGATATTGGAGTCTCCAACATTAGATGATCAATATGAAGCATTATTTAATAAGAATGTTTCCACATTACAAGAATTCGGTCTTTTCTTTCCGTTTGAGTTTGAGCAATTCGTTGAAGCAAAAAATATGAAAAACAGTGTATTTAGTGTTTATATCAAAGCCGCTAATGAGTTACTTATATAATTTAGAGGAAAATGTCTGCAATTGCAGGCATTTTTTTATTAATTTATCCTTGGAACTACTAAAGATACAATATACAATAAGTAGGTGTAAGTTTTTTGGGAGAAACAAACAATAATTAAGTATGGAAGGAACAAGGAGGAAAAATCATGAGTTGGAAAGAAAATGCAAACAGGTGGATGGGGTTTCCTGCTTTAAATGAAGAGCTAAAGCAGCAGCTTGAGGAAATCAAAAACGATGAAAAACAACTTGAAGAAGTTTTTTATAAAAATCTTGAGTTTGGTACTGGCGGAATGAGAGGGGAAATTGGTGTTGGTACCAATCGGATGAATCTATATACAGTTCGCAAAGCTTCCGCTGGACTAGCTGCGCACATAGATGAACAAGGCAGTGAGGCAAAACAACGTGGAGTCGTCATTGCATACGATTCAAGACATAAATCTCCAGAGTTTTGTATGGAGGCTGCCAAAACACTTGCTTCTAAAGGGATCAAAACATATGTATTCGATGAATTAAGACCAACTCCAGAACTATCCTTTGCATTAAGGTATTTGAATGCCTTTTCTGGGATCGTTATTACCGCAAGCCATAATCCGCCAGAATATAATGGATATAAAGTATATGGATCTGACGGCGGTCAGCTGCCGCCAGAGGCAGCTGACGAGGTAATTGCGAAGGTGAACGAAATAGCGAATGAATTGATAATTGAGGTTGACACTGAGGAAAATCTTAGAGCCCTTGGGTTAGTTAACACCATTGGTGCAGAGATTGACCAAGCTTATAACGAAAAATTAAAAACCATTTCAGAAAATCCATCGATTTCAAAAGAAATTGATGTGAAGATTGTATTTACACCGTTGCATGGAACAGCGAATAAACCTGTTCGTGCAGCTTTAGAGGCATTGGGATATACCAACGTAACCGTTGTCAAAGAACAGGAACTGCCAGATCCCGAATTTTCAACCGTGAAAAGTCCAAATCCTGAGGAACATGCTGCCTTTGAATTAGCGATTCGGGACGGTAAAAAAGTGGGAGCAGATCTATTAATCGCAACAGACCCTGATGCAGACCGCTTGGGAATCGCTGTTCTAAACCATGAAGGTGAGTATGTGGTGTTAACAGGAAATCAAACAGGAGCTTTATTGTTGGATTACATCCTGACACAAAAACAAAGCAAAGGTACTCTTCCATCAAATGGAGCTGTACTAAAAACGATTGTGACATCGGAAATCGGCAGAAAAATTGCTGAAGCATACAAAATTCCTACTTTTGATGTGTTAACAGGCTTTAAATTTATTGCTGAAAAGATTAAGGAGTATGAATTAACTGGTGAGTATTCTTTCTTATTCGGTTATGAAGAAAGTTATGGTTATTTAATTGGAGATTTTGCAAGGGATAAGGATGCAGTTCAAGCAGCTGTTTTAGCAGTAGAAGTCTGCGCTTATTATAAAAAACAAGGTAAATCACTTTATGAAGGCTTACTGCAGGTATTTGAAAAGTATGGTTATTACCAGGAAGGCCTAAGATCGTTAACGTTAAAAGGGAAAGAAGGGGCTGAACAGATTCAAAGCATTTTAGCTTCTTTCCGTTCAGAGCCAATCAAGAACCTTGGAAATTTAACTATTGCGTTATCAGAGGATTACCTCACAGGTATCCGCCAAACAGCAAATGGTGAGGAAAAAATTGATTTACCAAAGTCGAATGTATTAAAATATACTTTTACTGATGGATCATGGGTTTGCTTGAGACCATCCGGAACGGAACCAAAAGTTAAATTCTATTTTGGAGTAAATAGTGTAAGCTTAGAGGAAAGCAGAAACAAGTTACAGGAAATTGAAAAGAACTTTATGGGACTGGTTGACGAAAAAATTAAAATGGTCACAGGAAACTAATTTGCGACGCAGTTAAGTACTTCATCACGAAAGGAAAGAACAACATGCTAAAGGATCAAATCGCCATTGTAACTGGTGCTTCTAGAGGTATTGGTAAAGAAATTGCGGTTAAACTTGCGGAGCAAGGAATGAAGATAGCAATTATTGGGAGTTCGGCACAAATATCAGAAACAGCTGATGAACTTAAGAAAAGGGGCTTTCCACATATATTGCCGATTCAAGCTGATGTTTCAAAGGAAGAAGACTTACAGCAAGTAGTAAAAAAGACCATCGAAGAATATGGCCAGGTGGACCTTTTGGTTAATAATGCTGGTATTGGATTTTTTAAATTAACAGAGGAAGTAACGCTGGAGGAATGGAAAAAGGCGTTTGAAGTAAATGTCCAAGGTGTGTTTCTTGCTACGAAAGCTGTCCTGCCTCATATGAAAGAGCGCAAATCAGGCACCATTATTTCAATTGCTTCAGATGTAGCCAGATATACGATTCCCAACGGAGCAGCGTATACCGCAACGAAATATGCGGTTCAAGGCTTTTCTGGTTCTGTCGCACAAGAAGTTCGTGAATATGGTATCCGTGTAGGGACGATCAACCCCGGTATGGTGGATACGTACTTTGCTGAATCTACACAAGGTTTACCGGAGAAACAAGATTGGCTGAAAGTGGAAGATATTGCAAATGCGGTTGTCTATATGGCTTCAGCACCGAAGTATATGCTTATCGATGAAATTGTCCTTCATCCGCTTGTTCAACAATATCCCATTGCTTAATATAAAGAACTTTTAAAACGGCTTCCAGTTAGGAAGCCGTTTTTTTGGTGGAATTCTTTGGTCCGGTTAAGTATTTCTCAACAAAAATGGTATCCACTTGTTTTTTTCAG
Source organism: Neobacillus vireti (assembly GCF_036962345.1). GTDB lineage: Bacteria > Bacillota > Bacilli > Bacillales > Cytobacillaceae > Neobacillus > Neobacillus vireti_A. The sequence goes on along the minus strand of NZ_JBALNB010000014.1, from coordinate 25,167 downwards.
GAAAGACTATACATCGGTAACTCATTATTATCAGGATCACTGTTTTCGTTAGCATGGTCGATATAACGGAGCAGTGAATATAATTTCTTTTCAATTACTGAATAGTCACGTTCAAAGTGATAGGCATGCAGGAATTGCTCTATCCTTTTTGATAAGAACTGATCTTTCGTTCGTACCATGAGTATCAGTAAATTATCCCATTGAGATCGATGTGTATAGTACAAAGCTCGATCATAATCCATTTTATTCATTTGGTTTGTCTCCTCCTTACTAGGAGTTGAATTTATTTTATGATATTTTGCAGATAACTTTCGCAGAAAATGTTGGACAAACCGTTATATAGCGGTTTTCAACATTTACCTGTATAAAAGCAAAATTATTCATTTCGAAAGGAAGGCAGTATGAAGAAGCTACTCTCCATTTTGTTGGTTGTATCCTTCCAGATTGAACATATTGCGCATGCGAAAATTCTTGATACAAAACAACCTTATACATATGAAGGAATGAAAGAAGATATTGTGAAAATTAATCATCAATATCGTGCATTAAAAGTTAAAAAAATTGGGGAAACTCATTTTGGAAGAAATATTTACGCGATTAAGCTTGGAAAAGGAAAGAAAAATATTGTATTAATTGGGGCCCACCATGGGCGTGAATGGATTACAAGCATGCTATTAATAAAGAAACTTGAGGAGTATGCTGACGCTTATCATAGAAAAGTCAAATTTGGATCCTTTTCAACAGATGTATTAAATGATGTATCCATCTGGTTTATTCCTATGCTAAATCCTGACGGTGTCACCATCCAACAAAATGAACTTGATTCGTTTCCCAATAGATTTACCAAGAAACTGTTACGTATGAATGATGATTTAAAGAACTTTGAACGGTGGAAAGCAAATGGAGTTGGAATTGACTTAAATCGACAATATCCAGCGGGGTGGAAGGGGCTGAAGGATGGACCTACATATCCTAATTACCAATTTTACAAGGGGAGAAGGCCATTAGTTGCTAAAGAGGTAATATACTTAACTAACTTCATTGACGAGGTGAATCCGGAAATTGCCATAGCCTATCACTCATCTGGCAGAGAGATTTTTTGGAATTACAAAAATGGCAGGCACCTTCAACGCGACAAGAAGGTTGCGGCAAGAATCTCAAAACTGACGGGGTATCCACTAGCTAAACCGCCTAAACAAGCTACTGGTGGAGGTTTTACCGACTGGTTTATTACAAAATACCATCGCCCTGCCATGACGATTGAAATTAGCCCGCTTGTTGGAGAAACTTCCCCTCCGCTTGATGTCTTTGAATCAGAGTGGGAGAGAAATAAATATGTGGGACTAACCTTGGCCGAAGAAGCAAAAAAACTTGTTCAAAAGCAAAAATAAGTGGGTAGACTTGTTGTTTTTTACATCTTGTTTCATCATTCCAATATTTACTTCATACATTGTGGTAAGAGGTAAAGGGGGAATGGCGATGAATGGGGACGATCGCAAAGCACTTGAATACGCAATTAGTGAAATAACTGAAATTGCACGAGGCTTTGGTTTGGATTTTTATCCTATGCGGTATGAAATTTGTCCAGCAGAAATCATTTATACGTTTGGTGCCTATGGTATGCCTACTAGATTTTCTCATTGGAGCTTTGGCAAGCAGTTTCATAAGATGAAACTTCATTATGATTTAGGGCTAAGTAAAATATATGAGTTGGTTATAAATTCCAATCCTTGTTATGCATTCTTATTAGATTCCAATTCACTCATCCAAAATAAATTAATCGTTGCGCACGTACTTGCCCATTGTGATTTCTTTAAAAATAACGTTCGGTTCCAAAATACCAAGCGGGATATGGTAGAAAGTATGGCCGCCACAGCAGAGAGAATTCGCCGCTATGAAATTCAATTTGGTAAAAAGGAAGTGGAGACTTTTCTCGATGCGGTGCTGGCTATTGATGAACATATTGATCCTTCACTGATGAGACCTAAGCTTGCTTGGTCACTTGAAGATGAGGCTGAAGAAGAAGTCCAGCAAACAGCCACTCCATATGATGATTTATGGAAGTTAGACGATAAAGGGAAACAGGCGCCGGCTCAGCCTAGAAAAAAACAATTTCCACCAAGACCCGAAAAGGACCTACTCTTATTTATTGAAACGTATAGCAGAGAGCTGACGGATTGGCAGCGAGATATTTTAACGATGATGCGGGAAGAAATGCTATATTTTTGGCCGCAGCTTGAAACGAAAATCATGAATGAAGGCTGGGCATCCTATTGGCACCAACGAATTATCAGGGAGATGGACTTAACAAGTGGTGAAGCGATTGAATTTGCAAAGTTAAATGCCGGAGTCGTTCAGCCATCAAAAACAGGAATCAATCCGTACTACCTAGGTATTAAAATCTTTGAAGACATTGAAGAACGTTATAATAATCCAACCGATGAAATGATTAAAAGAGGGGTTGCACCTGGTTCTGGTCGGGAAAAAATGTTTGAAGTTCGAGAGGTTGAATCAGACATCTCGTTTTTACGCAATTATTTAAATAAAGACCTTGTCATGAGAGAAGATATGTATCTTTTTCAAAAGCAGGGAAGGGATTACAAAATAGTGGATAAACAATGGGAACAAGTACGTGATCAGTTAGTAAATATGCGGGTAAATGGAGGGTTCCCATACATTACTGTCAATGACGGTGACTTTTTAAAGAATGGCGAGCTTTATCTAAAACATTGGTATGAGGGTGTCGAATTAGATGTTAAATACCTTGAAAAAGTATTACCCTATATTCAACAATTATGGGGAAGACCTGTTCACATTGAAACTTTGATTGAAGAGAGAAGAATGTTATTTTCCTATGATGGAAAAGGTGTCCATCGGAAATACCTATAGACGATATCAAAACTTAAAAGAGTGGAACAAATTATTCCACTCTTCTCTAATTTCTTTTGAATAATTTTACGTCAGAAATGTTATTAGGTACAAATGAAGTAACATTAAAATCCCGGTCTTGGGTAAGTTTTTCAAGACGCCTTACTGCTTCATTAAACTCTTCCACAGTCATTTGTTTGGTTGCGAGCAGGGAAGTAAGGATGGCAAATGCAATTGGAGTGGTATCAACAAATACGTCAACTTGCACATCTACATCGGAATTACCACTTTGTCCAATCGTGTTAATGTTTTCACTTTTAATCCTTACATCATCTTTTTCGAAAGCAAGAGATTCAGAGGTGTTGTTATTATTCATCCTTGAGTTTTGCCAGCCAGAAGGGATATACCCGTTTCTACCTCTGTGTTTTTCCATTAATTCCCACCCACCCTTGTTATAAGGGTGGAATACATTTATCCCACCCTCAATGGTTTATTATAAATCAACGTCCACATCTGTATTTTGTTCTTGATCGTTGTCTTGGTCTTGATCCGATCTTACTCGAGCATTACTTCTGCTATTTAGTGCAATATCTACACGAGAATTTCCTGAATTATTGATTGTCGCTCTCGCAACATTTGTATTTCTGTCAGTATTACGTACTTCCGCATCTGCTTCTGATTCTGAACGGTTGCGAACATCATTTTCAAAATCAGTATTTACATCCACATTAACGTTTGTGTTTGTGTTATTACGGCGGTTTCTTCCTGAATTTCTTCTTGCCATTTTGGTAATCCCCCTAAAATTATAAATTTTGTAAAAGAGTTTAAGAAATATAAATAAAATAACTTAAAAATCTATATCCAAATCGGTATTTTGGTCTTGCTCATTGTCTTGCTCTTGATCAGTTCTTACACGAGCATTGCTGCGGCTGTTTAATACAACATCAACCCGAGCATTTCCTGAATCGTTGACAGTTGCTCTAGCAACATTTGTATTTCTGTCAGTATTACGTACGTCTGCATTTGCATCTGATTCAGAACGGTTGCGAACATCGTTTTCGAAATCGGTATCTACATCAATATCTATGTTAGTGTTATTGCTGCTATTGCTGTTATTGTTTTTAGAGCTTCTAAACCCACTTTGATTTCCCCGATTATCAAATTCTCTTCTAATCAATTAATCCACCCCTTTTCCTTTACCTGTTAAATAGTTTATTCTTCAAATGGAGTAAGGGAATGGACAAATTACCGAGGGACAAACACCTTTTTTTATTTGGTGAAAACTCTTCGCAAAGGTCATCGCATGAAGTTGAAGGAAACCGTTGTAATGACTAAAAATGATCTCTATATATTTAGTACTGGTAGCTATTACATAAGCTATGGAAGATATTATAGGGATAAAATATTTAAAGCCATTTGTGAGATAGAATAATAATCGTCACAAATGGCTTTGATTTTAAATCAAACCAACTTCTCTAGCGGCTTCAAAACTGTTTCTTGCAAACTTAAACGGATCTCCAACATTCTCCCAGTGCATATACATTAATCTTGGATTCTCAAAAAGCCAATGGTTATGAAATGCAGTTACAATAATGCCTCTCTTGCGCAACGCAGTTAGGAAAGGATTAATTTCTTTTTGAAGGATAACTGTTTCTCCTAGATTCAGCGTTCTTCCGTCAATGTTATTTTCAAAGGATAATGCAAATGGAAGTGCAAGTGGGGATCGGGTGCGGCGGCCTAAAATAGTACCATCAATGTTACGAAGACGTTGCACAACACAGGCAGGAGCTGCAGTAATAACCTCTCCTCCAATAATATCTGCAAGTTGTTGGCAAGTTGAGGTATTACTTTTTTTATCCATATTTCTTCTATCATTTGAAGGTCTTTTTCTTGAATCTAGATCCATATTCTGGTCAAAATCAAAATCTCTTGAGTAATTATCATTTCCTGAGTAATCATACGCTCTTCTACTCACTAAAATCACCTCCTTGTCCAAAAGATTTATTAATCAGTTTATTCAGTAATGAAAAATCGGAATAGGCATTAAACCGTTGGTAAACAACTATTTTCGAAAAATGGCTATAAGGTATTTTCAAAAGTAGTATATCACCAATGTTATTTTACTGTGTTAGGTGTTTCGCTATTGTATATCCAATTAGGTAAGCGGCTGCAGAAGTGTTACCGTCGACTGTAAACGGTATGATAGAAGCATCGGCAACAATTAAATTATCAACTCCATGTACATTACCAAAGCGATCAACTACCCCTCCGCGATTAAAAGGTGCCATACGTAGTGAGCTTTGTTGATGGTGGTTATGGTCGAAGTTTTCTCTTATATAGTTTTCCAGTTCTTCATCGTCTTCAATGGTTTCAAGAGTGGGACTAACCAGCTGATAATTAGGGTCAATTTTTGAAAGTTTGTCGGCAATATCTGTAATGTAAGTTTTATATATTGCTTTAACTACCTCCATGTCATAACGGTTATCAAGAAAACCTTCATCCGCAAGTACAATTTTTAACGGATCATTGTTTTGAATTTCAATTCTTCCACGGCTTCTAGGTTGTAAAAATAAAATAGCAATATTTAAACTTCCTTCCGAAAATATCCCTATTAACTGTACACCACGACGTCTGTCATTTTTGCTGTTAAGTGGATTAGGCAAAAAAGCACCGCCTGTATAAAGAGCGAATGGGTCATTTTGCAGCTCTGGAATATCTTTCCGATTTACCGTAAATGTAGCTGTATTTAAAGTATGATTGGTTAAAAATTCACCTACATTTGGATTATTAAATACAACAGGAATACCTACCTGGTGAAGATCGTCTGCTGGTCCAATCCCCGATAACATTAAAAGTTGGGCACTGTTTATGCCTGCTGATATAATCACTTTTTTACGGGCAAATGCACGTACTTTTTTCCCTTCACTTAGAAATTCAATACCAATTGCGGTTTTGCCATCGAATAAGATACGTAGTGCAGTTGACTTAAACACCACTCTTAATTTACGCCCATTTACACCAATTCCTTTAGGAATCATAATGTCTGAAGACAAAAATGCAGTGGATGAACTCTCACGCTGTCCATTGTTTTTTTGAAATAGTTGCCAGCGAGTAAAAGGACCTATAGGGGTTTTGGGGTCATTATAATCAAGTATTTTATGAAAACCAGTTGCTTGTTCCATTGCTGAAACCAGCTTTTTTGTCATATTAGGAGGATTTAATGGGGATTGCCTGATATTCAAACGCCCATCAAAACCGTGAAATTCTGGGCTATTTGTTTTACCACGAAAATTTTCTAACTGTTTAAAGGTTTGTATAGCTTTTTCAGGTGACCAGAGTGGTCCTAAGAGCATTTGCCAATCTCTTAAAACAGAAGGTGTAGGTCTAACATATTGTTCTCCATTAATAGATGAACCGCCACCAGAAAGCCGGCCGGTGGTCCATTCAAAGGTTCTGTTATCTACTCCTGGTTGAGGTACACCTTCTCCTTGCCAAAAATATTGCGCGAAAAATTGTTCCTCTAATTCTGGAGCAAATCTAGAATCCTTAATCGGCTTATCCCTATCATTATTTTCTCCTGCCTCTAAAGCTAGCACCGACGTTTGTTTATCATCAGAAAGTGTCTTAGCCATCACTGCACCAGCAGGACCCGTTCCAACGACGATAAAATCAAACATGTTTGTTGAACTTTTTTCCATATAAACATCCCTCTTTTTATCAACTTTCTATGATACGGCAAAATAGGGGAAACGAAGCTCAAGGGAGGTCTATAATAAAAATAATTAAATTGCTAATCCCTCGTTCTCTAATAAATTTTATTGAAAAGAAGAGTGGTACAATTAATCCACTCTTCTTTTACTTCTTGTGAACAATTTTACATCAGTAACATTATTCGGTATTAATGAAGTAACATTAAAACCCTTTCCATGGAAAAGACTTTCAAGCCGTCTTACCGCTTCATCAAACTCCTCCACAGTCATTTGTTTAGTAGCAAGTAGCGAAGTCAGAATGGCAAATGCTATTGGTGTAGTCTCCACATGTACATCAACATGCACATCTACATCAGAGTTGCCACTTTGTCCAATCGAATTTATGTTTTCGCTTTTAATTCTTACGGTATCTTCTTTGATAGCAAGAGATTCGGAAGAGTTATTATTTTTTGAATTTTGCCAACCAGGAGGGAGGTACTTACTCTTGCCTGTGTATTTTCCCATTATTTCCACCTATCCTAATAACATGGCCCCACCATTTATTGTTAAATTAAAAATCTACATCTACATCAGTATTTTGATCTTGATCGTTTTCTTGATCTTGATCAGTTCTTACACGTGCATTACTTCTGCTATTTAAGTTAATATCTACACGGGAATTACCTGAGTTATTGATAGTTACTCTAGCCACATTTGTGTTTCTGTCAACATTGCGTATGTCTGCTTCTGCATCTGACTCTGAAACATTACGAATGTCGTTTTCAAAATCATTATTTACATCAACATTCACATCTGTGTTTGTGTTATTACGACGGTTATTTTCTCTTCTTGACATTTTATTTCCTTCAAAATTTCTTAAATGTTTTTTAAAAATTCATTTGTCAGAATCCATCTTAAAAATCAACATCCACATTTGTGTCTTGATCTTGTTCATTATCTTGCTCTTGGTCAGATCTTGCACGAGCATTGCTGTTGCTGTTTAATCGTACATCCACCCGAGAGTTCCCTGAGTTATCGATCATTGCCCTAGCCACATTTGTGTTTTTATCGGTGTTTTGTACCTCTGCTTCCGCTTCTGATTCTGAAGTATTTCTCACTTCATTATCAAATTCATTATCAATATCCACATCAACATCTACATTTGTATTATTGTTGTTGTTCCTATTCCTGTTCCTGTTCCTGTTGTTGTTAGTGTCATTGCTTTTTGCAAAACCTCTAAACACAGATTGGTTTCTTCGATTATCAAACTCTCTTTCCCTTTTCATTTAGACCAACACCTTTCCCTATTCTCTTTAGCATTTTATTCGTTAATCGCCTCTCTAGATTGGACATGAAGCCGAAGACAAACGCCCTTTTTTGGGTAAAAATGACCATAGTTGGAATTATTTTTCGAGAAAATATCTTAAGTAGGGAGGGAGTAATGGTTTAATTTACAATATTTTCAAAAAAATAGGTAGTAACCTCAGACACGCAACCATGCCATTTTTAATCAAAGGAATAAAATATTTAGCAAGGACAAGAAAGGGGAGATTTTCAATGGAAAGAAACCGACGTAACAGGAATAATGTCAATACAAATGTAGATGTCGATACAGATATCGATAATAGAGTAAGAAGTCGAAGCGAATCTGAGGCTGAGGCAGATGTTCGCAACGTTGATAGAAATACCAATGAGGCTCGTGCAACAATAACAAACTCAGGTAATTCAAGAGTAGATATTACTTTAAACAGTAGAAGTAATTCGAGGGTTGCTTCTGAACAAGAACAAGAGAATGATCAGGATCAAAATTTAAATGTTGATCTTGATGTTGAACAAAGACGTAGACGTAGACGCAGACGCAGAGGAGTCTAATTTTATTATGGGTGGAGTTTTTAAAAAATAGTAAGGGACAAGGAGGTGGTTTTTGATGGAGAGAAGAGACATTTTTGGTAATTGGTTCGGATTTTCTAATCGTGATACCGATCGCAACTCTTTTGATAGTATTCAGGCTGATGCAGAATTTGAATCAAGTGGGTACAATTCAAACAACAGAGTTAGGAATGAAATGGATTTTGAATTAGAATCGAGTTCAAAATTTACTAGGCATGATTCCCCTGGTGATGTTAGGGGTATCAGTACTTCACAGTGCCAACGGCTGGCAGATATTATTGGTGGCATGGTTATATCAGCAGCTCCTGTTTGTACTATAATGCGTTTACGAGATATTAAAGCTACTATTTTAGGTCGTCGCACTCGTTCTCCACTTGCACTGCCATTTATGTTAACGTTTGAAAATAATGGTCTTAATCTTGGGGAATCCGTTGTTCTCCAAAGAGAAATTAATCCATTAATTTCAGCATTACGAAAGAGAGGAATTATTGTAACGGCATTTCATAACCATTGGCTGTTTGAAAAACCGCGTTTAATGTATATGCATTGGGAAAATGTTGGCATGACACCTGAAGAGTTTGCTAGAAATAGTTTTGCTGCTGCAAAAGAAGCAGGTCTATTCTAAACAAATAATGCGAATCTGAAAATTTAGACCTTCTTATTGAAGGTCTTTAATTTTTTAAAAATTAATCAGCATTGGATTTGTATTTTTAAAAAAGCGGTAATCGTTATAGAACTATCAAAAGACAGTGCCTTATTAAGCATCCCAAAATAAAATAAAAAGTAAAATAGAAGCGTCGCTTGACGCTTCTATTCACTAAAGAAGTTGTGTGTTTTTGTTCTGTAATTCATTTACAGGGTTAGTACCCGCTCATGAAACTTGCACCAATAATAATTAATAGAATGAATAGAACCACGATTAGTGCGAAGTTCATTCTAGATCCACCACCATATCCGCCTTCGTATGACATAATGTTTCACCACCTCTTTATAGATTCTATATATAGTATGGAATGATGGTAAATCTGAAATGGACAAACATGCAATTTTTTTTAGATTAATCACTCTTAAGTTAGGATTTTGGTATAACGTAACTGCTATTTTCGGATGTAGTTTTATATTTGCTTTGTATTTTGGCTTACTATTTTCTATAAACATTTAAGGCTATAATTATTGAATTATTTAAAAATATAGACCTCCTTCAAAATACCATCAATGGAGTACTAATCAACAAATTGGAGATAAATAGGGCAATTTTATTTTGAGATAATGAAAGAGCGGTCCATTGGAAATACTTATAAAGTGAAAGGATGTTCCTAAAAGTAAAACTTTCAGAACATCCTTCTTAATATTAGGATTATGGTTATTTTTCTTTATCTTGATTATCGTCCATTATTCCTTTTGTGGACTGTCTAAACTCTCTAAGCGTTGTCCCCACTGCACGACCGAGCTCTGGAAGCTTTTTCGGTCCAAAAACGATTAAGGCTATTACAAAAATGATAATTCCACCGCTTAATCCGATATTTCCCATTTTTAAGCACCCCTTAAAATTTTACAAAGAAAGCTGTAAAATACATGATTAACATTCCAATTGTAAAGCCAGCAAAATTCATCCATGAAACAAAAGGTTCATTGTTCTTTTTATGATCTTCTAACAGCATTTTAGAGATCACGAAGATTACCTGTAAGATAGCACCCGCACCAATTCCTAAAAATACTGCACCCCAAATAGGTGAAAAGATAAATCCACCGAACCAAGTTCCCAGTATGGCGGGTGCACCAGCGATTGAGCCTAATAATACAAATTGGCTGAATTTTGGATTAGTCTTCAATAAGGGTGCCGCAATTCCGATTCCCTCCGTGATATTATGCAGGGTAAATCCAATAATTAAAAACGTACCTAATGCAGCTTCACCAAGGGCGAAGGAGGAACCAATTGCCAATCCTTCACCAAAATTGTGAAGTCCGATTCCTGTTGCCATCAATAAGGCGATTCCAAGTGGTGAATACCCATTTCTTTTCTGCCTTTGTTGTTGATATTGATCGAACCCAATTAAGAGAAGGAAGGTAAGAACAGTACTAATGATAACGACCATATTCCCTTGAAACACGGACGGTGCTTCAGATCCAATTTCGAACCCATCGAATAACGTCCCAAAAAATAAAAATAATAGGAGCCCTACAGTAAGAGCAAGAATGGCATTAATCCAGCTTTTTTTCATACGTTTCATAAATGGATACCACAATAATCCTAATGTAATCGGGACAATCCCTACATAAAAACCAATAAATCCGTAATTCAATACATTATCCCAAGAGAATTCTGGGGTTAATGCGGCGGCATCAATTACAGCTTCTGTTATGATTCCGTTTTCAGATAGTAAAAGTATGGTATGTGGATCACCTTCAACCCATGGATAAGGGATGGTTACCTGCGCACTATCAAATCGATTAAGCGTTGAATCCGGAGTCATGGTGAAATTCCAGACTGAATCATCAACAATCACTTGAGAGATCGTTAATGCCTCCGGCCCCGTATTACTGACATCTAACTCAAATCCTGATGGGACAATGTTAATTTGCTCGACATTTAGCACTTCAATGGGAGCCGCAGGATCTCGTTCTACTCCGGCCCCATTTTTAAATACCCATCCCAATACCAGCATTAAAAGAACTAGTGGAATTAGTAAGGTAATCAGCCATTTTGCTTTCATTATCATTTACACTCCTTTCTATTCAACCTGAAAAAATCCCATCCAGCCCAGCTCAGCAAATTCACTAACATGAGCATGAAACATATATTTTCCCTTGTATGGAAAACGGACTTCAAGTATCCCGCGTTCACCCTGACATTGCATGATGGTGTCTGTAAAATGTGTTGGGTTTTCATTTCTGCCTGTTGGGATATAGGTAAAATAGTTGGCGTGTAAATGAAATGAGTTTAATAAATCAAACTCGGTTAAATTACTTAAATAAATACGGACAAGTTCATCCTTCTTCACTTTAATTGGATGATTCATAAAGGCAAAGGCATACCCATTTACCGTATAAAATTCGTTTGCTCCATCCAAATCTAAATCATATGCATTCATGACCATATTTAATTCAAGTGCAGGATTTCGCGGCGTTTTTGGATCAATAATAAAGTTGCCGTATAAGCCTTTGTGAATATGTCGAGCCAAAGGCAGTACGTGGCAATGATAAATTTGTAACCCATAGGGTTTTGCTTCAAATTCATAAGTAAATGATTGGCCAGGCAGGATAGGACTTAATCCATCCATTTCAGGTGGATGAATACCGTGAAAATGAATAGAGTGGGGATGGCTTCCTTTGTTCACAAAATAAAATCGTAATAGATCTCCTTCGGTACAACGGAATGTTGGCCCAGGGATGGTTCCGTTAAAGGTCCAACCAGGAAACTTAATCCCTTTTGCAATTTCAATTTCCTTGTCAACTGCTATAACCTCATATTCACGTAAAGTCCGACCGTCTGAAAGCTTTGTTACTTTTCCATAATCAAATTCAGTAAGAAGACGATTGGCCATCATATATCCTTCTGTTTTTGAAGAATCATGCATATTGCTGTGATTCACAGAATGAGTACTGTGACTTGATGGATGCTCTTCAGCATGAACTACATTAGAAAGGGGTGCCATTTTATTTAAATAAATACTGCCGGCTATCCCTAGTGCCCCTGTAGTCCCGATTTTTAAAATATCCCGGCGTGAAATCTTATTATCAGCCATTCTTTGACCTCCTCTTAAAAAGTTTCCTTAGTGCAAAATTATTTGTATTTGCCAATACTCTATGTTAAAGACAATCTTTTTGTCAATATGAAAATAAAATAATATATTAAAACATTCAAATAATCGTTTGACCATTAATAAACCAATTGTATATACTATAATCAAATGAACATTTGAATGTATATACGAAATGCCTTTACTCACCGATTGGAGTTGAAAGCAAATGAGTAATGCTGGTTTGGAAAAAGTAAATGATAAAACCGTTTATCGTGTACAAGGGTTCACCTGAGTAAGCTGTGCGACAAAGTTCGAAAAGAACGTAAAACACCTGGATGGTGTTTCTGATGCGCAAGTAAACTTTGGTGCTGCTAAACTAACTGTTTATGGTGTAACCACCATTGAGGAAATAGAAAAAGCAGGAGCTTTTGAAAACATAAAAATATTTCCTGAAAAACAAAAATTGGAAGAGAAAAAAGAACCATTCTTTCAAAAACATTCGACCGTGATTGCCTCGCTGGTTTTCTTATTGATTGGGTGGATTTCGGCGGAATTGTATGGGGAAAATAGTATTTCTACGATTATAGCCTATGGGGCTTCGATTTTAATTGGCGGTTACCGCCTATTTAGCACCGGAATTAAGAATTTAACCCGTTTAGAGTTTGATATGAAAACGTTAATGACCCTTGCTGTTATTGGAGCAGCTTTTATCGGTGAATGGGGTGAAGGGGCCACTGTTGTTATTCTATTCGCCATAAGCGAAGCCCTGGAGTCTTACTCAATGGATAAAGCCCGTCAGTCCATTCGATCTTTAATGGATATTGCTCCTAAAGAAGCCTTGATTAGAAGGGGGAAAAAAGAATTTACAGTCGAAGTGGAAGATGTTCAAATCGGTGATATTATGATTGTCAAACCTGGACAGAAAATTGCGCTGGACGGAATCGTAGTAAAAGGGGAATCTGCTGTTAACCAAGCAGCTATTACAGGTGAATCGGTTCCTGCGGCAAAAACGATTGATGAAGAGGTCTTTGCCGGAACTTTAAATGGAGAAGGTTTACTTGAAGTTAAAATTACCAAACATGTCGACGATACAACGATTGCAAAGATTATTCACCTGGTTGAGGAGGCTCAAGCAGAACGGGCACCTTCGCAGGCAATTGTTGATAGATTTGCAAAATACTATACGCCAATCATCATGCTTTTTGCATTAGGGGTAGCCGTGCTGCCACCACTGTTTCTTGAAGCAGATTGGGGAAAATGGATTTACCAAGGGCTGGCAGTATTAGTGGTAGGTTGTCCTTGTGCACTTGTTATTTCCACTCCCGTATCCATTGTAACCGCAATTGGTAATGCGGCTAGGAATGGTGTTCTTATCAAAGGCGGAATCCACTTAGAAGAAATGGGAGCCATTAAAGCAATTGCCTTTGACAAGACCGGGACGTTAACGAAGGGGATCCCGGTGGTTACGGATTATCTGCCACAATCCCCTGTAGATTCAGATGAATTACTAAAGATTGTTGCCGCATTGGAAAATGGGTCGCAACATCCACTAGCTTCAGCGATTATGAAAAAAGCAGTAGATGAAAAATTATCATATCAAAACATAATGATTGAGGATTTTACATCTATAACAGGTAAAGGAATTAAAGGGAGAGTAAATGGGTTAATGTATTATGTTGGCAGTCCTAACTTGTTTGAGGAAATCTTACCAAACGGATTGGCAAATGATCAAAAAGCCCAAATTGCACACCTGCAAAAACAAGGGAAAACAGTAATGGTGGCTGGTACTGCATCAGAGGTATTGGGAATGCTTGCTGTTAGTGATGAATTGAGAAATAACAGTAAGGATGTTATCCAAAAACTTCACTCCTTAGGAATACAAAAAACGATAATACTGACGGGGGATAACGCTGAAACAGCACATGCCATTGGAAAAATGGCAGGAGTTTCTGATATAAAAGCAGATCTATTGCCTCAAGATAAATTAACTTTCATTAAAGAACTTCGAAAACGATATGATCGAGTTGCTATGGTTGGTGATGGGGTGAACGACGCACCAGCATTAGCTGCCTCTACGATTGGTGTTGCCATGGGGGGAGCTGGAACCGATACAGCTCTCGAAACTGCAGATATTGCATTAATGGCTAATGATCTTGGAAAACTACCGTTTACGGTTATGTTAAGCAGGAAAGCCTTGGTAATTATTAAACAAAATATCACCTTCTCTTTGGGAATTAAACTTGTGGCATTATTGTTAGTAATTCCGGGATGGCTGACACTTTGGATTGCTATCTTTGCTGATATGGGTGCGACGCTTATTGTCACATTAAATGGTTTACGGCTTCTCAGAATAAAAGAAAAATAATAAAGGCTTCCCGACAGTTTGGGAAGCCTTTATTCAATTTATATTAGAAAGGGGTATAATCCACGTTTGGAGTATAGTTATTTGCTGCATTCCATAATAAGAACTCATTGATTCCCTGTGAATGTAATGCTCGGATTTGGTCTTCGACTTCTTTCTTACCATAGGCCTTATAGTTACCATTTCCGAGCCAAGAGGCAGTAAAATCCTGTAACCATGGACGGGAAATTGGCGGATTGGTCAATCTTCTTAATCGTTCCTTTTCAACCTTCGCATAGCCTTCAACAAGGAGATAGGGGTGTAAATCAGGTTTTTCTATACCGAATATCGCTGTCCAGTGGCTTGGATAAATCATCGCAGAAATAACATCTACATGTTGGGCGATATTTGTGAAATTTTGTCCTATTCCACTTGCCTCAGGGATAACAGTAGCATTTCCAAAAACATCGACTGACACCTTAACATTATATGGCGAGAGTTTCTCCTTTGCGTATTTTACAAACTCGCTTACTGCCGTAACCCTGTTTCCTTGAAATGACAATTTATCGTAGGTAAGCTCCTTTTCCACTTTTTCAAACTTCTCAGGAAAACGTACATAATCGAATTGGATTTCTTTGAAACCTAATTTAACTGCTTCAAGGGCTATACCAATATTATAATCCCAAACCTCCTTGAGAAAGGGGTTTGTAAAAGAATCTCCGCGGGCATTCTTCCATAATCCATTCGTTGATTTAAAAGATAAGTCTGGGTTCTTATTAGCTAGGACATTATCCTTAAAAACCACAATTCTTGCAATTGGATAAATATTATTTGACTTTAAGGTAGTCATGAGTGAAGAAGGATTCGAAATGTATGGACGTCCTATTGGGTAATAGGTTGAATTTTTTGAAGGGATGAAAGTTAGATTTCCATGATCATCTTTGATATCAATGACCATTGCGTTTAAATCGGTATTGTTGATAAGTGATAGTAATTGATTAAACAAGGGTTTTTTTGTGTTTGAAGCAGTTACATAGATACCCCTGATGGGCTCTTGAAGGGGGTTAGAAGCTAGAACCGTTTCATGAAACAGAAGACTGAAGGTTAATAGTAATACAAAAAGGGAAAGCAAATATTTTCTCATACCATCGCTCCTTTTTTATTTATTCCTTTTAGCATGTGCATAAAAGTGAATTTTATCAAAAAGAGCTATCTTGAAGTTCAAGATAGCCCGGATTTTTAAAAAATTAATTTTATGCCGACCAAGATAAGCCCAATGAGAAATCCGCAAACAGCACCATTGACCCGAATCCATTGCAGATCTTTTCCGACATTGTTTTCAATCATATCAATAAGTGTTTTATTATCCAGCTTTTCTAGGTTTTCCTCGACTAGTTTTCCAATCTTGGAATGATTATTATCGACAAAGATTGTGATTTGCTGTTTAATCCAAGACTCTATGGCGTCTACCTTTTCCTGATCTGATTTTAAGCTTTCAATGGCTTTTATTAATAGTGGAAGGAGATAATTCTCGTAAAAGTTAGGTGATTCTATAAATATAGTGGCTTTTTGTTTTAGCTGTTCTATAAAATCAATAATTTTATCCTCTATTTTCCATTCTGTAATCATTTGATCTTTGATATTGTTTAATTCCAGGGTAAGGTTCTTATCGGTTTTAATATCCTGAAGCTTTGTATTTATATGAAAAAGCAGAGTTTGTCTATTTTGATTGTAGGGATCCTGAAAGCTGATAACACCCTTTTGAATAAGACCCTGAATAATACTCCCTAATTTCTCTTCATTCACAATATTGGTAAAAGATTTTAGAGCAAACTGCATAAAACCATCCGCTTTAATATTTTCTAATGCGTCAACTGCCATCCTGCCAAGTCTTTCTTTTGTACTTTCTTTTTTGGACCACTCATCAATTTCTTTAAGGACAAAATCGAGTGCCTTTTCATCATATTTCCTGCTTATTAACTGCTCAATTGCGAGTGGTAGATAGTTACTTGTGTCTATATCATTTAGCTTAGATTTTAATTCAACTTCGATGACAGGGGCGATTTTCTTACTATCAACAGAGTGTAGCAAATGCTCGATAGCCTTAATTATTCCTGTTCTAACAGGTTGACCTGATATCGCTTGTTCGGCAATAGGAAATAATCTTTCTGCAAATGGAATCGTTGCTATTTTCTTTCTGATACTATCTTTTGTCAACCAATCATTTTCGAGCATAGAAATGATACCTGCAATGATTCTTTTACGGTTTTTTGGTAATAGTGCAGTATGTGGTATAGGTAACCCTAAAGGATGGCGAAATAATGCAGTGACTGCAAACCAGTCTGCTAAACCCCCAACCAAACCTGCTTCAAATCCTCCCTGGAGAATGGTTCCCCAGAGAGTATCCTGAAAGGGGAAAGTCCCAACGAAACCTACTCCCATCACAGCAAGAGAAATCTTCGCTAAATGCTGCGACTTATACGTTTTTCTCGACATCATTGTATCCCTCATTTTTTTACTGTATAGTGTCTATTTCCTATTATCTCAATATCACCAAAAAATGCAAAAAAAAACTCCTCATTTGCTAGTATGAGGAGTTTTCTACTTTTCTTTTTTCAGGGCGGATGTGGGTTATGAGACCATCTAATTCAGTTATATAAAATTGTGTTTCAGGTGTGGATTTTAAATAATTATCTTGAATTAACTGGTAATAGTTTACTCTTCGATCGGGATCAAATCGAAGCATGGGGAATTCCTTACGTTCCTTCACATATAAGTCGACTGCATTTTGAACCATATCCATTTCAACCGGTATTTTCTTTTCGGCCTCTTCAAAAAGATCATAGGTTTCTTTTGACATATAAAACTTTTTCGAAGGAATCCCGCCTAAAATATGGGCTAGTTGTTTAAAGTCAATGCGATTATCGTCCTCGACAATAATCGTCCGATATACCCCTTTAGGAAGATTATCTGAAAATTGTCTTATGGCTTTCCTAACCTCATCAATGGTTAAATCAATGATTGGATATTCAGTTGCTTGGTTCACTTCCCTTTGTGAATCATACTCATTCTGAATCGTTGTGTTCACTGGTTTTTTTAGGTATTTTTGAACCATTACATAGCCTGTAAGTCCGCCGATTCCAATGCCTGCAAACGTACAGAGGACTGTCAGCCAAGGTTGGAGGCCATAGCGGCCATCTAAGAAGTAGCCTAATTTATAAAATCCAAAGACAATTATGGCGGCTGTTAAACCTAATACCATATTTAGAGAAAGGGTCTTCATTAAGAAATTTGTGAATTCGCCCCAATGTTCATCGGTAAAGTTCTTCTCATTGTTAATAAATTTTCTTACCTCTTTCTTCATTTCTTCAGAGACATTGTTTTCTTTGAAGAAAGGCTCTAGATAATCATTTTTAGTTTTATCATTATTTTTTAAAATACAAGCTGTTTTTTCTGTGTCGCCTTTTGAGTAATGAATGTAAATAAATTTTTCTTCAAAACCTATTTCAAGATTTTCAGTTACTCTGCCCACATGTTTAATAAACTTGTGTTTCATATTTTACGCCCCCTTACTATCTTTATGCATAAATGAACGGGAACGGAATGATTCCTCTTTTACTTCCTTTAGGATTTCTTTAGCCTCGACTTTAGCATTGAAAATAATTGATTTTGCTTCGTTTTCACTTTTCTTCATTATTTCTCTAGCGTCTTTTCTAGCTTGATTAAGAATTTTAGTACTTAGCTCTAGTTTTCTTTCAGCTTCTTGCTTATATTGCTCTGTTAATTGAAGTTGATTTTCGATATGTTGTTTTCTGCTGTCTAAGACACCAACTAACTTTTTAAAAACGAGTTTCTTTAAAATAAAAACTAAAACGGTAAAAATAAGTGCTTGATATACCATCGTTCCCAAAGAAATGGGGAGTCCAAACAAGGTTATATCACCCAATTTTTACAACTCCTTTCATTTTATTGTCTAGTGTAAGCAGCCGATACGCTGTTATGTTAAGCGGTGAGCAATATAAACCATCGTAAGTGTTACAAATATGTAAGCCTGAATAGCACCAATAAAGACACAGAATGCTTGCCAAATGAGCATTGGCAATGCTGCTAAAACTGCTGCCGCAAATCCATGAGTGACAGCACCAGCCAATAAGGCAAGCATAACCTCTCCAGCATATATATTACCAAATAAACGAAGCCCTAAGGTTAAAGTTGTAGCAAATTGTTCCAAGATATTTATTGCGAATAAGGCTTTAAAGGGTTTGAAGAAGCTGATTAGGAAATGTTTAAAAACCATGCAGGCGGATATCGATGAAGTGTGTGTAGGCGATAATCATGATGGCTAACGTCATAGTGACATGGGCATCTGAGGTAGGGGAGCGCCACCATGATACTGGGTGGTCTTCACTCGTGATAATTGAAAATGGGACACCCAATAGATTGGCGATAAACAAATACATTAAAAGTGATACCCCAGTCGATAAAATAAATAAATTATTTGTGGAACCCATTGAGCTAGTCATAATGCTCTTTACAAAGTCCATAATCCATTCCATGAAATTTTGCCATTTTTTTGGCACACCCTTGGTAAGATTTCTAGTGCAAAAATAGGCAATGGAGAAAACTAGTAGAGCTGCAATGGTGGTGGTTAAGATGATCGATAAATCAAAAGTTAAATGAAATAGTACTATCTGAGGTCTAGCGTGTTCCAAGATGTCCAACCCCTTTCTCGAGATTAGGCGGATAAGCTATAGCTCATAAAATATAGGTAATATTTACTAGATAACGCTTTCATTATATAACGAATGAATTATTATTTCAACATAATTAATAATTTATTTCTAATTTTCGGAAAAATATAATTTTCATGATTTAAAACAAAATTAATGCAGAGTTAGTGAAGTCATTTATATTGTTTTGAATAGTATTTATGGAGTTAAAAGGGCACCCGCTAATCATGGGTGCCCTAGATATTATCTGTATAGAATTGAATTTCCTAGTTAATCGCGATTGTTTCCTTGAAGGATATTTGAATTTCTTTCACATCTTCATTATAAGATAAACATGTTTCAGTATCCTCGAAAAACCAAACATCGTTCCCTTCAACATAAAGCCGAACACCTTTTATTTCTTTTGTAAATCCAATATTGGATGGTGCTTCTGCAGAAAATGCCAGACTAAAACCCTTATTTTTCACACCAAAACCATCATATTGTGGGTACATTCTTACGGAATTGTTTTGGAATTCATTCGTTAACCACTTTGCAGCTTTTTCATCAATTGAAATGATCATCTTAAATCCACCAGCCTTTTCCAAATGGTAATATTCCTAATAGGATTGAAACCTTGTATATTTTTTAAAAGAAATGTTAGGACATTCCTTATGATATTAGAGTAAGGGTTTTCAGAAGGTTTGCATGTGACATTATTCACAATCCTTCGTTTGCTGATTATGTTTTTTATAAATGTTCAAAATTCTGCAATATTTACCTTTAAAAGTGGATAATAAGGATATATAGACTGGGAAGGATTAAGGGAAAATGGCTGATGTAATGGTTCAATAGGAAAGTTAAATGTTCCAGCTAATGTTTTCTAAATTGTAACATAATTAAGATAGTAAAGATGATAAAATGGATTTACTACGAAAAGGGAGTTAGAAACGATGGAGCAAAAACTTGATAAATTAACTGAGAACATTTCAGACATTAAAACGTTAATTCATACTTTTAATAAAACCTTAGAGAATATCGAACATCGACTTTCTCGTTTAGAGCAAATGGACAGTATTGAACATCGAGTAGAGGTCAACCAAATAGACTTATCTGATATTAAGGAATCTCTGCAACGTATTGAAGATGTGCAGAGTAATGTGGTGAATGAAATAAAGAAGCATGCAGGAAAAAGTGAGGAAGTTAAACACATTAATCGTCGGCTTGATTCACATCTAATTAAGCTAGCCAAAGCCGAAGAGGAAATTATTATCCTAAAAAATAGATAACTGCAAAAAAGATCAGATAATAATAATCTGATCTTTTTTATCGAAAACGTTTGAAATCGCCTTCAATTTATCTGCCAAATAATTTTTTGAGCGCTGTAAAGAGAAGTGCTAAAGAAAAAATAATCATTGCTAATGAGCCTACGATATCAAGAATTGGACCTAAGAAACTTAAAAATGATACCAGTTCAACACTCATTAATACAAATCCAGATAGGATTGCAGCTAAAAATAATAAAATTAATTCCATCGGTAGTTCTCCCCCCTTTAGATTAAAATATGTTTTCAAGGTGGAGAGTGATTGGATTATTACAAAAATATTACAAAAAAACAGACCAAATTTGGCCTGTTTTGAAGAAGGAAATTAGGATAGCACTTCAGTTTGTGACAAGGTAATTTTTTTAGAGTTTGCTTCTTCATCACTTACATTTTTTGTTACCTCGACATATTTAATATGATGCTCCTCCATATCAAGAATCTTAAATGAATAGGATTCGTGATGAATCGAGTCTCCTTCTTTTGCCTCATAATTTTCGGTTAATATCCAGCCGCCGATGGTGTCAACATCTTCATCATCAATATCGACTCCGAGTAAATCATTTACTTCCGTAACTAAAACCTTAGAGTCAATAATGTAGTGGTTTTCCTTTATTTTCCGAATCATTGGGATTTCATCCGAATCAAATTCATCTCTGATTTCACCAACAATTTCTTCAAGAATATCCTCAACTGTAACTAGACCGGATGTTCCGCCGTATTCATCCATTAAAATTGCCATATGCATTCGATCTTTTTGCATTTTAACGAGCAGGTCATGGATTGGAATCGTTTCTATGACTCTAATAATGGGACGAGTATAGTGTTCTAGTGTTTTTGTGGAAAGAGTTTCGTTACTGATTAAATCAGTCACCATTTCCTTAATATTAACTAAGCCAATTATATGGTCCTTATCACCATCTATAATTGGATATCTAGTATATTTTTCTTCCCGGATGACGTGAAGAAAAGTATCCAGAGAATCATCCTTTGATAATGAAACGATTTCCGTTCTTGGAACCATAATTTCTTTGGCGATTCGGTTATCAAATTCAAAAATTTTATTTACATACTTAAACTCAGATTGGTTAATCTCGCCACTTTTATAGCTTTCAGATAGGATAATTCGAAGCTCTTCCTCGGTATGTGCCATTTCATTTTCAGAGACAGGCTTAAGACCAAAAATGCTCGTCACAATACGTGCTGACCCATTTAATATCCAAATAAAGGGGTACATCACCTTATAAAAGAATATTAGAGGTCGTGACATAATAAGCGTAATTAATTCGGCCTTTTGAATTGCCAATGTTTTAGGTGCTAGCTCTCCTACGACAACATGTAAAAATGTAATGGTCGCAAATGCAATCCCAATGGATAATATGTGGGAAACACCTTCAGGAATTTCTAGTCCGTTGAAAAGGGGAGTAAGTAAATGCTCAATCGTTGATTCCCCAATCCAACCTAAAGCAAGGGCAGTAATGGTAATTCCTAACTGGCAGGCAGATAGATATTCATCCAAGTTCGAAATTACTTTTTTTGCTGAAATCGCACTCGAATTACCTTCCTCAATTAACTGGTCGATTCTTGAACTCCGGATTTTTACAATAGCAAACTCTGAAGTTACAAAAAAAGCAGTTAACGCAATTAAAATGGCTATTATCACCAAGTTAAATATGTCCAAATAATTTCCCTTACCTCGAATAATACGAGGTAAGGAGTCACCTCCTAGTAATATAAAAAAATTAACACTTAACAGTCAAAAGGGATTTCTTTAAGACTGATTTAAGCAGCATAAGATTGGTAGTTAAATTTTCTTTCTGCAGGTCATCCAATTTATAACTAATTGGAATGAGGTCAAATAAATCATTTTGCAGTTGATGCATTTGCTGTATAACTATATTTAGATGTTTTTCCACTTCTGCTTCACAAATTGATTTGTCTTTCCTCATATCTAGCTTTCTTTTAATCTCTTCAAGTGGAAAGTGTAAACTCTTACATTCTTCTATAAACTTTAAGTCCTTTAACGTTTCCTCAGAATAAATTCGGTAATTAGATTTGGAACGCTCTGCGTTTAATAAACCAAGTGAAGTATAATAATCGATTGTCCGCTTAGAGACCATTGCAATTTCCGCTAATTCACCGATACGATAGACAGCCCCATCATACCACCTCGATCACTAAATTTTAAAATAATTATAGTCAATTACAACTGTACAGTCAAACGTTCTAGTTTGAATAATAGTTAGTATCAATATTTTATGAATAAAGTTCCGCAGGTATGAATAAGAAAATTATAAATTTTCAAAAATAAAATAAGAAACAAAAGTCTCCTATAAAGGAGACGCAGCTAATGGTAATCTAATTGTAAATATCGTGATTTTAGGCGACGATGAACAGGTTAATTCACCTTTATGTTTTTCAATAATTTCTTTGCACACGAACAACCCGAGCCCGGTACCGAGTTTTTTTGTTGTAAAAAAAGGCTCGAATATCGTTTTACTTAATTCAGAAGGGATCATTGGCCCATTATTGGATATAGATAACATAACATGGGTGTTATTCTCAATATAACTGTTAATTTCGATGGTTGGGTTTGGAATTCTGTGATGAATTAACACGTCAATGGCATTAAAGATAATATTAATAAAAACCTGACGAATTTCATCTGCATATCCATAAAGAGAAATTTCTTCGACAATTTCTTTTTTTATTTTTACTTTACCATCTAAAATTGAAGGATATAAGAAATTTAAAACCTCATCAATTAATTTATTAAAATGAAATTCCTCTTTTTCTTTTCCTATTAGTTCTTTCTTTGATAATAATAAAAATTGTGAAATTCGAAAATTCAGCTGGTCTAACTCACTTGAAATAATCTCTAAATATTTCATATCCGGATGGTCAGCCTTAAGAAGTTGAATAAATCCTTGAATCGAAGTGAGTGGATTTCTAAATTCATGGATAAAACTTGATGTCATTTGCCCGAGAAGGGTTAAACGGTCTTGATGAGTCGAATCAATAAACATCGTTTTTTCTTCAATAATTTTGTTTTTAGCTTCTGTATAATGAGTAACTGCGTAATAAAGGAATTTATCAAAGCAGAAATTTATCCTATTAATTGATTCTTGAAGAACTGACCATTGTAAACCAGATTTCCCTAAATAACTGTATAAAATGGTTCTTCCGAGATTGACATTATAGACAAAATCGCCAATATTAATATTGGCTTGGGCTCTTTCTTCAGAAGTTTCTAATGCATGCTGTTGAATCATCTCTAATAAATCTTGTTCATTCAGTTTATGCATGTCTAGCACTATATTAAACATAGTTATCCCATTCTGCCTTATTTTTTCTTTAAAGGGATCTCCATCAGCTATGACAATTGAATTTTCCCACTCTTCTATTAAACTTTTTTTATTCTTATCAAAAAAAGTAATTAATTCCGTTTGTACTTCAGATACCATCACACTTTTCCTCCTAAGGCAAATCCGAACAGACTAGTTATTTAATTATACCATGATTAGGAGGTTTTCCTTGTAAAAGTTCTATAAAAATAGTATATTTGTTAAGAAATTAATTAAATATTTCCACAAGGGGAGCTGCTTTCGGTGGCTGAGAGTGAACGTTCGAGTTCTGACCCTATGAACCTGTTAGTTAACGCTAGCGTAGGGATGTGGTTTGCCAGATATCAATATCAAGCAATGCAGACAATCCTTATATGTCGTGCATTGCTTTTTTTTGTTAATAAGGCACCATATTAAATTACAGGAATAAGCCTATCGAACGTTCTCCAAAAAAATTAGGGGGAACAAGTATGGAAAAAAAGCGCAATAAAACATTATTTCTAGTCGAAGTAGCCGTATTTTCAGCACTAGCATATTTATTAGATTTGGTTTCAGGTCTCTTGTCGCTAAAAATATGGCCGCAAGGAGGATCCATTTCGATCGCGATGATACCAATTTTCTTAATGTCCTTTCGTTGGGGGTGGAAAGGCGGTATCCTATCTGGGTTTTTACTTGGATTACTTCAGTTCATTCTAGGCTTTTCGCAAATCTATACACTGCTTCAAGGTATTATTGATTATGGCATTGCCTTTTCAGTCGTTGGTTTAGCAGGAATTTTTGCTTCACAGGTGAAAAATTCTCTTGCAAATAATCACAAAAAAAGCTGGATCACTTATGTAGTTTTAGGTACATTCTTGGGAAGTGCATTAAGATATCTTGCTCACGTCTATTCCGGAATCGTATTTTTTGGTGAATATGCGCCTGCGGGTCAGCCAGTAGCTGTGTATTCCTTTGTTTACAATGGAACCTACATGCTTCCAAGCTTTATCGTAAGTGCAATCATTGTAATCCTGATTATAAGTGCGGCACCGAAAAAAATGATCTAAGATAAAAAGAGAAAAGTCCTTGACTTTTCTCTTTTTTTTGAAATAAAGGATGAATTTTTGAACCTAGATTACTGTCCAGCTCCAGCGCCCTAGCGGCTAGTGTCCTTCGGTCTCCGCGAGTAAAAATCCTTCAGGATTTTTACCTACCTACGATAAGTCACCATCGAATCGCCTACGGCTCTTCGTGTTTCCTTTATCTCAGTTGGAGCCCTCCA
>NZ_JBALNB010000013.1:0-120906 GCF_036962345.1 Neobacillus vireti | reverse complement strand
GGTACCGTCAAGGTACCGGCAGTTACTCCGGTACTTGTTCTTCCCTAACAACAGAGCTTTACGACCCGAAGGCCTTCATCGCTCACGCGGCGTTGCTCCGTCAGACTTTCGTCCATTGCGGAAGATTCCCTACTGCTGCCTCCCGTAGGAGTCTGGGCCGTGTCTCAGTCCCAGTGTGGCCGATCACCCTCTCAGGTCGGCTACGCATCGTCGCCTTGGTGAGCCGTTACCTCACCAACTAGCTAATGCGCCGCGGGCCCATCTGTAAGTGTCAGCGTAAACCGACTTTCAGCTTTCCCTCATGAGAGGGAAAGAATTATCCGGTATTAGCACCGGTTTCCCGGTGTTATCCCAGTCTTACAGGCAGGTTGCCCACGTGTTACTCACCCGTCCGCCGCTAATCAAGAGGTGCAAGCACCTCTTGATTCGCTCGACTTGCATGTATTAGGCACGCCGCCAGCGTTCGTCCTGAGCCAGGATCAAACTCTCCAAGAAAGTTGATATAGCTCATTTGTTACGTTGGCTAGTTTCTTATAGAAGAAACTAATATTTTTTGTTGACGTTCTTGTTTGTTTAGTTTTCAAAGAGCAATTAACACTTTCGCTCGTAAGCGACTTTTATAATATAACACAACGTAATTTAAAGTGTCAATATTATTTTTTCAAAAAAAGAAAACCGTCACTCGCAGAACTTTTATTCAATCGTTCGCAGCGACGGTTATAAATATATCAAGTATCTCAAAAAAGGTCAATAGGTTTTATTATTTTTTACAAGAATTTTTTATTCACCTGATAACATCGATGAAAAATGCCATGTCCCTTTGTATCTAGACTAACAACATCAATTAATCCTTTTTCTATTAAGTACTCAATTAAAACAGCAAGATCCACTGAATAAGGGACTAACTCTTTCTCATTCTGAATTTCATTGAAGGTCCAGTATTCTTTTGTACCGAGGACATCTAAGAGATGAGCACATCCTACTTTGGTACGTGAATGAATCATAAACTCGCTTGCTAAAAATAATAACTCCAGCCTTTTTTCTATTGGTTCTTCACTATTAACGAGTTCTTCATATAATTTTACTATTTCAGGTTCAATTTGTTTAACCTGCTGCCAAACCGTTAATTCGGGATGAAGCCCATTTTCAACCACTGCTAATCGCGCTAAGTGGTGTAGAGAATGAACAACATAATTATAGGCATCTAAGAATTGTTTGTTTTCAAAGAGCGCTTTCCCATCGACATACCGTCTTATCAGCTTAGCAAATTCTAACCCCATTTTTATCTTTCGACCATTAAACGGAAATTCACGGAGCTCGGTTTTGAGATTCGCAATATACTCATTGCGATCAAATAATATTTTTGCATTATGAAGCCATTCAAATATTTTTCGATTTGTGCCTAGGAGAAGCCATTCTTTTAATTGTGCTTCGGTAATGATATGCATCGCTGCCTTATTATCATTGTAAGTATAATGCTTTATTAGTAATGGCTGTTCTCCCTCTTTTATTATGATTAAAAGGATTACATCAAAGGTGTCTGTGGTATGACTTGATTTATGTCTTTTTTCTATCATCAATACACCAAGTGTATTGGATTGACTAGCCCGTTCCTGATATATAGGCCGAAGAATGTCTTTCATTCACTCATTCCTCCAATTTTTTCGATAACTATAAGTTCGACAGTAATATAAAATCTCCTTCTTACGAATAAGACAAACTTCGACATTTTTATACATACCCTTTTTTCCCCAGATGTAAATATGGTATAGTTTGTCTAGGAGGAGAGAATATGGCTAAATATTCAAGTAAAATAAATAAAATTCGCAGTTTTGCATTGTCCTTAATCTTTATCGGTTTTATTGTTATGTACGGTGGAATCTATTTTCGCAACTCACCACTTATTATGACCATTTTCATGTTAATTGGACTTTTATTTATTATTGCAAGTACCGTAGTTTATTTTTGGATTGGAATGTTATCCACTAAAACAATTCAAGTAAAATGTCCAACCTGCGGAAAACACACGAAAATGCTAGGTAAAGTGGATATGTGTATGTATTGTCGTGAACCCCTAACACTTGATCCTAACCTTGAAGGAAAAGAATTCGATGAGTCATATAACAAAAAACGCCAAAATAAAAAGCCGATCGTCTAATCGGCTTTTATTGTTGCGCCTCATTAATGCACTTCTTTACTTGTACACTCAGGACAAGTTCCGTAAATCTCCATACGATGATTATTTACTTTAAATCCCGTAACATGCGAAGCAAGGTGTTCCACTTCATCTAATCCAGGATAATGGAAATCTACGATTTTGCCGCAGCTTTCACAAATCACATGATAATGGTGTGATGTTACAAAATCAAACCGTGCTGAAGCATCACCATACGTTAATTCTTTTACTAAACCAACTTCACGAAATACTCGTAAATTATTGTAAACTGTCGCCACACTCATATTAGGGAATTTCCCCTCTAAGGCTTTATAAATTTCATCTGCTGTAGGATGTGACATCGAGTTTATTAAATATTCAAGTATCGCATGACGTTGCGGGGTAATCCGTACTCCCGTTTCCTTTAA
Source organism: Neobacillus vireti (assembly GCF_036962345.1). Taxonomy (GTDB): domain Bacteria; phylum Bacillota; class Bacilli; order Bacillales; family Cytobacillaceae; genus Neobacillus; species Neobacillus vireti_A. Next base: position 118,323 of record NZ_JBALNB010000013.1, on the reverse strand, counting down.
AGTTTCTAACGCTTCTTTTAACTGATTCATCGCCATGCACCTCTAATCCAAAAAAATTCTTAAATTATAATTGTTATAATTAGTTTACTAAGGAAATAATACTTTTGTCAATATTGTAATATCGTTATCATACAAATGTTTTTCAATTCTCTTGGTGTAACGTTTGCTCTATACTCCCCAGCTCATGATTAACAAAACGGGCAGTCACAAATAATAGATCAGAAAGTCTATTTAAGTATGCCAAAACAAGGGGATTTACTTCCTCCCCCAACGAAACCGCGCATCTTTCTGCTCTCCTTGTAGTTGTACGAGCAACATGGAATGCAGCTCCAGCACAATGTCCACCTGGCAATATAAAATTTGTCAACTCCGGAAGTGATTGATTCATCTGGTCTATTTGCTTTTCCATTTCTTCTATATCACTTACTTTAAGAGACCACTTTACTGGCTTTCCTTTTGGAGTAGCCAACTCCGCACCCACGTGAAAAAGATTTGTTTGTATTTTATGATACATATTCTCTATTAATTCTTTCTTTTGAAAAGATTCGCCTTGTAGATAACTTAATGCAAGTCCAATCATTGAATTCGTTTCATCACAGGTTCCATATGCCTCAACACGCAAATCGTTTTTTGCAACCCTTTGCCCATAAATTAAAGATGTAGTCCCTTTGTCACCAGTCTTTGTATAAATCTTCATATTCCAACCCCCATAACGAAATATTATTTTTACTACTATATGTATACCACTGTTGTATTTTCTTCATCTTATCATCTAATTGAACGCCTATAAACACAAGATATAGTGTTTAACCATAAAAAAAAGGGCCGATAATCGACCCAAAAGTTTTATCTGAGGAGGTATGCCCTAATAGAATGATATTCAAATCGGATTCATTTGCATTGGACAAAAGCCTTTACTGTAGAAATTAGGCTTAAAAATTGTTAGCCCAGATTTTCTTTAATGTATGCTAACGCATTTTCTACATGCCCTTTTACTTGAACCTTTCTCCATTCCTTAACTAGAGATCCATTTTTATCAATGATAAAGGTAGATCTTTCAATACCCATATATTCCTTACCAAAATTTTTCTTTAATTTCCATACACCAAATTCTTCTGCTACGCGATGTTCAGTATCTGCAAGCAGCAAGAATGGCAATCCATATTTCTCTATGAATTTCTGATGACGTTCGACTGGATCAGGACTAACCCCGAGAATCACTGCATTTAACTCTTTAAATTGTTCACTTAGATCACGAAAATCACAGGCTTCTGTTGTACATCCAGGAGTCATATCCTTAGGATAAAAATATAAGACAACATTTGATCCTCTTAAGCTTGATAGCTTTACTGTTTCACCATTATTTGCCGGCAGTTCAAAATCCGGAGCTTGCTTCCCAATTTCAATTGTCATGGTTATCATCACCTCATGGAAAATATTCTCTCCCATAAGCCTAACCAAACATGCTCCACAATACAACTATTTGATTTCCTTTACTTCACGGTCCATCAATGCGCGTGCTACAAATGCTGCAGGCATTGTATAGCCAATTAATGCTTCAACAACCGCTACCATTCTCCCAACACCATGAGGGATGACATCGCCATTCCCAACAGAAAACAAAGTCATCGCACTGAAATAAAAACTTGTTTCAAAGATGTTATAGTTGTTTTCGCCATTTGTTTCTACAAGCAATGATATGCCCCTTAATTCAAACAACAAATAAATGAGTCCAAATCCAAGGATAACGGTAACGTAGATTGACCCCAAAAAAAGGGCATTTTCAATCGAAACCAACTTTCCTTTAACCGTGTTTGGGATAAACAACGTTCTTAAACTCATAAAAATGCAGAAAATTACGATGGGAAGTAAAAAATAGAACACGAGCAGCCACCTCAATTGAGTCAATTATTCTCATTCTATGCAGGCTTGGACGATAAAATATGCAGAGAGTGAAAATATTTCAAAAAGTAAAATAAATAAAAGTCCATGTGAAAAGTGATAAAATTGGAAGGAAGTCATTACGAGGAGGAAAACTCATGCAATTTACCAATTCAGAACGGATACATAATGAGGCGCTCAAGCATATAGTCGGCGGGGTAAACAGCCCCTCTCGCTCTTACAAAGCTGTTGGCGGCAGAGCGCCAGTGGTAATGGAACGCGCTCAAGGTGCTTACTTTTATGATGTCGATGGAAATCAATACATCGACTACCTTGCTGCTTACGGTCCGATTATCACAGGTCATGCTCACCCTCATATTACAGAAGCAATTAAAAAGGCAGCGGAGAGTGGTGTTCTTTTTGGCACGCCTACACCGCATGAGGTAAAGTTTGCTAAAATGCTAAAGGAAGCTATGCCTTTTTTAGAAAAGGTTCGTTTTGTGAATTCAGGAACAGAAGCGGTCATGACAACCATTCGAGTCGCCCGAGCCTATACAGGAAGAGACAAAATTATTAAGTTCGCTGGATGCTACCACGGACACTCTGACCTTGTACTTGTAGCTGCAGGCTCAGGACCATCCACCCTCGGAACACCTGATTCTGCCGGTGTTCCAAAGAGTATTGCCCAAGAAGTCATTACCGTTCCATTTAATGATATTGCACCTTTTAAAGAAGCCTTAGAGAAATGGGGCGACCAAATCGCTGCTGTCTTAGTTGAACCGATTGTAGGGAACTTCGGAATTGTTGAGCCAAAACCTGGTTTCTTACAGCAGGTAAATGACCTTACTCATGAAGCAGGGGCACTTGTAATCTATGATGAAGTCATCACTGCTTTCCGCTTTATGTATGGAGGTGCACAAGATTTATTAGGAATCCAGCCTGACTTAACCGCACTCGGGAAAATTATTGGTGGCGGTCTGCCTATCGGTGCTTATGGCGGACGTAAAGAAATAATGGAAAAGGTTGCTCCGCTCGGCCCAGCTTATCAAGCGGGAACGATGGCCGGAAATCCAGCTTCCATTCTTTCAGGTATTGCTTGTTTGGAAGTATTAAAGCAAGAGGGTGTATATGATTATCTTGATCGTTTAGGCGCAATGCTTGAAGAGGGAATTTTAGAAGCCGCTCGAGAACACGATATTCAAATTACTATCAATCGTTTAAAAGGCGCCCTCACCGTTTATTTCACAAATGAAAGAATTGAAAACTATGAGCAGGCAGAAAACACAGATGGTGAGATGTTCGGAAGATTCTTTAAGCTTATGCTACAACAAGGAATAAACTTGGCTCCTTCCAAGTATGAAGCATGGTTCTTAACCATTGCGCATTCAGAAGAGGACATTGAAGCAACACTTCATGCGGTAAACAATGCATTTTCTTTACTTAAAGGAGAATAGACATTTTTCATGCAGAATTAGAGAGTGGCAACACTCTCTATTTTTTTAACACCATAATCCATGAGCGTTTCTTCTTACCGTAGGAGCAGTTTTTTTGATGGTAAGGTCATTTTGAACCCGCTTAAGTAACGGTCACCTTGATTTTTCCAATGCACGGGTACTATAAAACCTCCTGAGTGACCGTAAACATTGTTTTTTCTATGTCACGGGCACTATGAACCCCTAAGCAAATTTCATATTATATCTCTTGATAAAATATTTTAATCCATGTATAGTACGTAATTGTTCATTATGAAGTAAACTAAGAATAAGTCACTTAAATTTGAAAGGAACCATTTAGAATGAAGTTAGGTGCCCGCATTTTAAAAACGGGAATTGCCATTGTCTTGTCCCTTTATTTAGCACAGCTGCTGCACTCGCCCTCTCCTGTATTGGCAGGCATTGCCGCCATTTTTGCCATCCAGCCAACGATTTATCGTTCTTATTTGACGATTGTTGAACAAATTCAAGGGAATTTAATTGGCGCGATCCTCGCAGTTGTTTTTGTCCTTCTCTTAGGAAATCATACTATCGTCATTGGATTGGCTGCAATTATTGTTATTATCATCATCCGTAAATTAAAAATTGAAAATACTATCGGTCTTTCACTCGTTACATTGGTTTCGATTATGGAAACACCCGGAATAGACTTTATTCCGTTTGCCGGTATTCGCTTCTCAACCATTATGATTGGGGTATTTTCTGCTTTTATCGTCAACCTTGTGTTTCTCCCGCCTAAATATGAGAATAAGCTTTATTTTAGTATAACAGGAACAACCGAAGAAATTATTCGTTGGATACGATTAAGCACCCGCCATGATTTTGACTATAACCTTTTAAAAGCGGATATTGAAAAACTAAAAGAAAATTTACTTAAAATGGAACAGTTTTATTTAATGTATAAAGAAGAAAGAAGCTATTTCAAAAAGAATAGTTTAGAAAAGTCGAGAAAACTCGTGGTATTTAGACAAATGACTTCAACTGCAAAACGAGCACTTGATACATTAAAAAAGCTTCATCGATTTGAAAACGAAATGCTGCACTTATCTGAAAGCTTTCAACTGTCCATCCAAGAACAGCTCGATCGTGTCATCTATCATCATGAGCAATTAATGCTTCGATTTATCGGCAAAGTTCCAACACCTATAGAAAGTGAAGCATATACTTGTATTGATAAAAAGGAGTTATTAGAGTTATTCTTGAGCCATCAGAAGCATTACAGCGATCAAGAAGATCCGCATCTTTATCATACAATGCAAATAATTTCTTCTATTATTGATTATGGGGAACAGGTTGAACACCTTGATACACTTATAAACAGCTTTCACTCCTTTCATCATAATGAAGTATCCATTGAGCAAAAAGAAATCGAATAAAAAAAGCAGCTGATATTGGTTCAGCTGCTTTTTGACTATGGTTTTGCTGTTGCTGTTTCTTCATGCTGTTCGAGTTGCTGCACTTGAAATAATTTATGATAATTGCCTTGTTTCGCCATTAATTCCTCGTGTGTGCCCACTTCAACAATTTCTCCGTGTTCAATTAGAACAATCCGATCGGCGTGGGTGATGGTAGATAAACGGTGAGCTACAACAAATGTCGTTCGATCCTTCGCCAGCATATCAAGTGCTTCCTGGATAAGGTGTTCACTCTCTAAATCTAGCGCTGAAGTTGCCTCATCTAGTATCAAAATAGGTGGATTTCTCAAAAATACACGAGCAATGGCTACCCTTTGCTTTTGTCCGCCTGAAAGCTTTACTCCTCTTTCACCAACCTTCGTATCATACCCATTTGCTAAATTCTCGATAAAATCATGGGCATTGGCTGCCTTGGCTGCTTGATAAACATCTTCATCACTTGCTCCAGGTTTCCCTAATAAAATATTGTTCTTAACAGAGTCACTAAATAAAATACTGTCCTGAAAAACCACACCTATTTTGTCCCGTAAGGAATGAACCTGGAAGTCGCGGATATCTACTCCATCTAAAAGAATTTTCCCTTCCGTGACATCGTAGAAACGCGGAATCAAGCTGACAAGTGTCGACTTGCCTCCTCCACTCATTCCAACAAGGGCGATGGTTTCTCCTTTTTTTACATCGAGGGTGATATTTTTCAGAATCAGATTCTCTTTTTCATTGTATTTAAATTGAACATGATCAAATTTAATGTCCCCCTTCACATCCTTACACTGTATTGCATTTGGGGAATCGACAATATCATATTTTACATCCAAAAACTCAAAAACCCTATCCATCGAGGCGAATGACTGCGTTAGGGTTGTGGAGGAATTCACCAGTCTTCTCAACGGATTGTACAATTTATCAATATAGGCAAAAAACGCAACCATTGTTCCAAGCGTTAAATCTCCTTGAATAACAAGGTAAGCTGAATATCCGATAACAAGAAGCGGTGCGATATCGGTAATGGTATTAACGGCAGCAAATGCCTTTGCATTCCAACTTGTGTGCTCTAATGCTTTATCTAAAAAGTTCTTATTTTGTTTATCAAACTGAGTCTGCTCAAACTCTTCAATCGCAAAGCTTTTAATAACAGGCATTCCCTGCACACGCTCATGCAGGTAGCTCTGCACCTCAGCCAGCGCTTGTGAACGAGACCGAGTGAGTTTACGCAGATTTCCAAAGAAGTATCTTATCGAAATTGCATAGAGCGGGAATAACAAAATTGATACGAAAGTTAGACTGACATTCATATAAAACATAATAATAATAGCGATTACAATTGTGGCCATGTCTAGCCAAAGATTCATTAAGCCAGTGATGACAAATGTTTTCGTCTGCTCCACGTCATTAATAACACGCGAAATGACTTCCCCTGAACGGGTGTTGGAATAGTATTTAAAACTAAGTTTCTGAATATGTGTATACATACGGTCACGGATATCATAAAGAATTTTACTAGACGTCCATTGTGCGAAATATTGACGGTAATACTCAATTGGCGGCCTTAAGACGACAAAGATAACAATCATTACCCCCATAATTAACAGTAGTTTATTTATTTTCTCATCATTGGTTAAACTCCCTTTGCCAATAATATCATCCACTACATATTTAATCAGCATGGGAATGATAAGCGGAATAGCGAATTTTACAAGCCCGATCAAAATGGTTCCGATAATTTGAAGGCGATATGGTTTAACAAATTGAAGATACCTGCGAACACTGCTCAAGATTGGCCCTCCCTTCTTGCTGTCACATTAGTTATTAATCCACAACATGGAAAAATGATGAAGGCAGCCACTATGTCGTTAGTAGATGCCTTCATCATCTTTCCTAGCGCTAAAGCATTTTCCATTAACGTCTATAAGTTAGATACCGCTCATACCAAATATCAATAAAATCTGGCGCAAAAGGCCCTTTACGCTGCCGTATCCAATGGATAAGCTTATCCACATTTCTCTTCAGAATTTGATCAATTACCTCTGGATACCTCATCTCACGACGATGGCGTTCATACTCATCCTCATCTAATAAATTAAACGTCATATCAGGGAATACCTTAATATCAAGGTCATAATCAATATATTTAACAGCTTCGCCATCAAAGATAAATGGAGAGCTTAGATTACAATAGTAATAAATACCATCTTCTCGAATCATCCCAATAATATTAAACCAATACTGTGAATGAAAATAACAAATAGCTGGTTCCCTTGTAATCCAGGTCCTTCCATCTGATTCCGTTACAATGGTACGGTCATTTCCGCCAATTACCAGATTTTGAGATCCCTTTAATACGGTCGTTTCCTCCCAGACGCGATGGATGTGCCCATTGTGTTTATAGCTATGTATTTGTATTGGTTCACCTTCGATGGGTACGCCCATGATTCTCCCCTTCTTTCATTCCTAAACGCTTTGTAACCGATCCTCCAACAATTAAACGACAAATGGCAACAAAGTTCATTTACTATTTCTTATTATTATAACGGTTGAATACAGAATTTAAAACAAAAGAGCCATTGATTTCAATGACTCTTTGAAAAAAATTGCATATTTTCAATCATAATTCGATTTTTTGAGCTAAATTGAAGGTTCTAAGTCACTTTCACGGTAAGATTGAATGACTTCTTCGGTTTGTTTTTCAAAAATTTCTTGAATCTCTTTTAATTCTTTTTTCATTTGATTAATATCAAACTGGACACTTTCTAACTCAGTTTCATTTTGCAAGGTCATTAGCTGCTCTTCGATTTCTTGACAACGTTCAAGCTCTCCTTGTAGGTATAGTAATTTTTCCATTGTCATCATCTGTTCAGATACTAAACGGTTAAAATGATCCATCTACCACACCGCCTTATTTTTTCTATCTAAATAATATTCTTTAACAAAGAATTATATCCTTTGACTAGTTATGTAGAGTAAAGGGAAGTTTTGTCGAATAGACTAAACGCCATAATCCCTTGCCCGGTGCAAGAGGAAGACAAAAATAAAGAAGGCGCTCTTCCGAATGAGAGCACCTTCTGCTTACGAATTTTCTTAGCTTTGGCCAAATTGACCAGAATTGCCTTGGCCTTTATTAGCTTGAGATTGTTGGTTTTGTTTTCTTACCTCAGAAGCGTTAGTTTCGCTTGCAAATTCAGTTCCGAATTGACCAGCTGAACCTTGGCCTTTGTTAGCCTGAGATTGTTGGTTTTGCTTTCTCACCTCAGAAGCGTTAGTTTCGCTTGCAAATTCAGTTCCGAATTGACCAGCTGCACCAGCACCGCCTTGAGATTGAGCATTTTGCTGTCTAACTTCCTGGATGTTTGTTCCAGCTTGAGTTTTGTTTGGTTGTTGATTGAAGTTTGCCATTGTAATCACCTCCACAAAAATTAAGATACCCGCTTGATGTGGAGACTATCCAAAATTTTTAAAAAAACTTTTTTCTTACACCAGCAATGAAATCCCGCCATCAACAATGATCGTTTGGCCTCTAATCATGCTGGATTCTTCGGACAAGAGGAACATAACACAATTTACCATGTCCTCTATTTCAACCATGCGGCCTGCAGGAGTTTTCTCTTTTGCTTCTTGAAGAAGCTCCTCACGGTTTGGAAAATGAGTTAATGCCTCTGTATCAACAGCACCACCTGAGACCGCATTGACTACAATATTCTTCGGTGCTAATTCCACTGCTAAATACCTTGTTAACGCCTCAAGGGCAGCTTTTGAAACACCTACTACAGTATAATTTTCTAAATAACGAATCGATCCGAGTGAACTAATGCTGACAATTTTTCCGCCGCCATTTTTCTCCATTAGCTTGGCCGCTTCTTGAGCACAGAATAATAATGCTTTACTGTTGATATTTAGTGTCCAATCCCAGTGATTTTCTTCTAATTCCATAATGGGCCGCTGCACCCCAGAGGCTGCATTATTAACAAAAATATCTAGTCTGCCGAATTCTTCCTCAATTTGAGTAAACATAGCCTTAATTTTACTTACATCACCAACATTGGCTTTTACCACTAAAACTTTTCTTCCCATAGCTTCAATTTCTTCCGCAACTTCGAGTGCCGACTTCTTGCTTCTGGCATAATTGATGACAATATCATATCCTGATTGGGCAAGTCTTAATGCTGTGGCCTTTCCTATTCCCCTGCTGCTGCCTGTAATTAATGCTACCTTTTGTGTCATAGTTTGTATCCCCTTCAATATAAAGTATTCATACCATTTTAGCCTTTTCATGAATAGAAGACAATTGATTACAAAACCTATAGCTATTAAAAGCAGAGAGGAAGAAGCAAATGTACATAGGACGTGATATGACAGAACTGTCAATGGTTGCTAAATCGGAATGGGATAACAGCGAGCTGGCATTTTTCCATCATTCATTACAACAAATCGCTCCTTATTTAAATAGTGAAGGAGTTACTATTCATCGGGAAATCATTGAGGAGATAGAAAATAGAGGCGGATTGAAGCGACAAGAAGCTGATTACACACATGGCACACATGTAGGATATGACTGATTTCAAAAAGAACGCCAAAATATGGCGTTCGTTTTTAATTATATTCATGATAGAGCTTTACTATTTTATGATAAGAAACGGGGAAGGCATATTCGTCCATTTCATCTAACGAGACCCATTTCCACTCGTTATTTTCCTGGAAAGGTGAAATGATTGATCCAGTATAAACGCGAATATTCCAAATCAGATGGGAAAAAATATGTTCAATCTGACCAATACCCTTTTCAAGCTTACTATTTAAATTAAAGGATTCACGAAACAGGTCTGATATTTGGGCACGGTCCATCACGGTAGGCTGATGGATTTCAATATTTGGAAATTCCCATAAATTCGCCAAAAGTCCATTTTCGGGACGCTTATGAATTAAGATTTTCCCCTGGTCATCCTTTAAAATGACAGCAACCAGATCGACTGACCTTTTAGTGTTTTTTTTGGATTTAACAGGGAGTTCAGACTCTACTCCCTCATGAAAGCCTTGGCAATGGTCCCGAACTGGGCAAAGTAAGCAAGACGGTGATGTTGGAGTACAAATTAATGCCCCGAGTTCCATTAATGCCTGATTAAATTCTGAGGGCTCGTCATGAGAAATGAGCTCCCTAACAGCATTTTCAAAAACCTTCCTAGTAGATGGCTTTGCAATATCCTCCCAGATAGAAAGGATTCTTGATAATACCCTCATTACGTTGCCATCCACTGCCGGTTCAGGAATACCATAGGCAATGCTCAAAATAGCACCAGCGGTATAAGGACCAACACCCTTAAGTTTAGAAATTTCTTTTGGTGTATTTGGAACTTCACCATTGTATTTTTCGCTAACTTCTTTAACGGCTGAATGTAAATTTCTTACTCGCGAATAATAACCTAGTCCTTCCCAAGCTTTTAGTACTTTATCATCATTTGCTTCTGCAAGGTCCTCTATCGTTGGAAACCATTCGACAAAACGATTAAAATAAGGGATAACCGTATCTACTCTTGTTTGTTGTAACATGATTTCTGAAACCCAAACTTTATAAGGGTCCTGGTTCTTTCTCCATGGTAAATCCCGCTGTTCGGCTTTAAACCAGGAAATTAAATCATCTTGAAATTTTTTTATTGAGATTTTTTCTATATTTTTCAGCACATTACCCATTACAAAAATGCCTCCAGCCTGTTAAACTAAACGAAATAAGGGAATATAATAATAAACATTTTATAACGATAAGCCAATTTGTTGATTTTGACAAGATAAAGATAGTGGAAGCATTCTTTTTAAAGTCTGCTGCCGCTGGAAATTTAAATAATAAAAGGAGGATTTTTCCTTTTGGATACCGGAACTCATGTTGTAATGGGAATTGCCCTTGGGGGTCTAGCCACCCTTGACCCTATAGTAGCCAGCAGTTCAGTAACAGCTACAAGTGTGTTAATTGCTACGATTGTAGGATCACAAATACCAGATATTGATACCGTTTTGAAGTTAAGAAATAATGCCATCTATATTCGAAATCATCGGGGGGTTACCCATTCTATTCCCGCAGTACTAATATGGCCGCTTATACTTTTGGCGGTGATTTATCCTTTTTTTCCTACTGCAAATCTTCTCCACTTATGGGGATGGACATTTGCTGCAGTTTTCATCCATGTATTTGTTGATATTTTTAACGCCTATGGAACACAAGCACTAAGACCTTTCACTTCTAAATGGGTAGCCTTGGGAGTCATCAATACTTTTGACCCTATTATTTTCGCCATTCACATTGTTGCAATTATTATTTGGGTTATTGGAGCAGATCCTGGCTATACTTTTTTAACAATGTTTATTGTTTTAATTGGATATTACCTCCTTCGCTTCAGAGCTCAAGGAAAAGTGCGAAGAGAAGTTTTAAAAATAATTCCAGATGCCACAGATATCATTATTGCTCCTACAATGAAGTTTCATCAATGGAGAATTGCAGCGATGAATGAAGGGGAGTTTTTTGTTGGCAAAGCGTTAGGAACGAATGTCGAGATATTAGATCGTTTTAAACGAATTCCTGTTCCAGAAACACCGGTACTTGAAGCAGCAAAGAAGGATAGTAACCTTGCAGCTTTTCTTTCCTTTTCCCCTGTGTACCGTTGGGAATTAGATGAATATGATGACCACTATGAGGTTCGATTTATTGATTTAAGGTATCGCAGCAATGGCCACTATCCGTTCGTGGCAGTTGTTCAATTAGATTTGGAATTAAACCCGATTAGTTCCTACACAGGCTGGGTGTTCAGCGAGAAGAAATTACGGAAAAAGCTAAGTATTTTACCAGTGGAATAAAAATTAAAAGCGATGACTAACGTCATCGCTTTTAATTTATCGTATCTTTTTCTTCCTTAAAAAAATCTTTATATTTTGGGTTCTTGGCTACAAACTCATGGAGCCGATCCCCATAATTCTCAATCCATTGGCGTACTATTCGTTCCGTCATTTCACTGCCGAGGAACTCCCTCCCCGCCTTAGCAGCAGTGGTTTCAAAATCCTCCCACATTAACTCGACCCAAGTTCGTGCTTGATTGTACGAGAGCTGATTATTTTTTTCTACTAGTAGCCTTGATAATCTTTCATGATAATCGTTCATACATTCACCTCATTTCCAATTTCTTTTAACATAACCTCAACGTAAAAATCAAATACTATTACCACGTGATAAGCATTGTTGTGACGACACATTGCTATTCACGGTTTCTCATTCCCTTTTAATGGAGGTACAAACATGGTGAGAAATAAACAAAGAAATTTCCCGAATCAAAATAACAACAAGCTCGAGGGAGAGCCGCGGGCAAAGGCCGAATATGCTTCAACAAGAGCAGATGGTACGATCAACACACATCCGCAGGAGCGTATGCGTGCTTCCGGTCAGCGTGATAAGGATACTCCTGAGTATTTTTAACCCCCTGAACAGTGACAAACCAGAGAGAAGTCTCTGGTTTGTTTTAAGTTTACTTCAGCCATTTCAGCATAGAAATCGGCAGTGCTTCTTCTTTCCCATCACCTTTCAAACGATAACCCCAAGCAAAAACACCATTCATATAGTCAATTTTGAAATATTTTCCTGGGTTTCCTTCAAGCTCATAAATCTCACCTGGTTTAAATACAGATGGATCTAACAAATATGCCCGTGCCATTGCTGCCTTTCTCTCTAGCACCGCATATTCACTGACCATCCCCATTTGTTCTGCTTTTCTAGCCTTTTCTAAAAGCTGCGCGATCTCCTGCTTTAATTCATACTCCGTCATCATACTATAGCGTTTCTCCTGTTGCATGCCTTCCACTCCCGTTTTCGTTTTCTCTTTTATTTTAGTATAGTTACTTTTATAAAATTAATAAAGGTTGAAGGAGAGATTTTAGTGAAAACCATCATCATTACCGGAGCAGGGTCCGGATTGGGGAAGGAATTGGCGTTATTGTTCGCAGAGCAGAGTTATCATCTTTTATTAACTGGGAGAACCATCGATAAACTTACAGCCGTTAAGGCAGAAATCGAAGGTGCTGGCGGCAGGGCTGATTTTGTTGAACTCGATGTCCAAAAAGAAGCAGATATAATAAAAAAAATAGATGATATAAGCAAAACGCATACGATTGTGGGCTTAGTGAACAATGCTGGTGTCGGGTATTTCGGTCCTTTCGCTCAAATAAAAGAAAGGGAAATCACTGAAATGCTCCACACCAATGTACTTGGAACCATCTTAATGACAAAGGCTGTATTACCATTACTGAAAGACCAGGGTGAGGGTCTGTTAATGAATATCATTTCAACCGCAGGGTTAAGAGGGAAAGTCAATGAAGCCGTTTATGCAGCAAGTAAATTCGCAGTTAGAGGCTTTACCGAGAGCCTGCAAAAGGAATACGAAAACAGCCCTATTCAAATTAAGGCCGTCTATATGGGCGGTATGGACACTCCCTTTTGGGAAGGCAGCACTCATGTTTCCAATCCTTCACGTTTTCGTTCACCGAAAGAAGTGGCTAAAATTATTATCGAGCAAATCGAACAGGATTCGATTATCATCGAAAGTAAAAAATCATGACAAAATCGTCATGATTTTTCTATTTCTTCTAGATATTTATCTATAAGTTCGATTGAAAATCCCTTACGGTATAAGGCTTGTTTCATTTTTTGGCTGTATTCAAAGCCAGTGTATTTACTATACTTCCGATGTGCTTTTTCACCTTGAAACCTAATAGCTTCTAGTTCTTCATCTTCTTCTTTATCAAGGTCCGCTTCATTTAATGCCGAATGGATAATATCAAATGGGTAACCTTTTCTTACTAACATTTGCTCAGCTTTTTCCTTAACAAGACGCTGTGATTCCTTCGTACTCTTTTTCAATAATTTTTCAGATAGCTTTATTGCCTTTTCAACTTGCTCCTCGATCGGATATTCTGCGAGTGCCAATTTAATGGTACTTTCATTTATACCTTTTTCTTTTAACTCCATGCGAATTACATCTGGACCTTTATCTGTCGTATTCTTTTGTGTTCGGACATAGGATAGAGCAAATTCCTCATCATTTATATATTTTTGAGAAGCCAATTTATGAAGAACCTCATTCACAACCGGTTCATCTACTTCTTTTTTTACTAAATAATCTTTTATTTCTTTTTCAGCTCTCATTCTGATTGCCAAATAATTGACTGCTAAATGATAGGCCTTTCGGATGTCATCTTGATATTGTATTTCCACAATGGAAAACTCATCAACCTCCATCCCTTTTCTTAATTGAAATCGAATTAGCACATCACTATCGACACTAAAGGCATATTCCTCACCTTTACCATCATCTGTAAAAATGTTAAAACGATCCTTATTTTTCTGCTGCGTGGTGATTTTTGTAATAACAGCCATATCCGTCACCTCCCCCTTACTTTACCATATTTTTTTTACATTTGAGTATCATTCCATTCCTAAAAGGTAAAAATGGAGAATGTGCTTAATTTTTTCCATAAGCTTTAACGATTAACAAAAATGTTGAAAGGAATGAGCAATATGGCAGGAAAGAAGAAAAAGGATATGGGCAGAGGGAAATACAGTTTAACAAGTACCCAGGAAGTGCTATATCAGCGTGACTTTAAGTTAGCTGACCGTGCTGGCGGGTTTAACGACAGTAAGACTAAACTTTAATATTTTTCCATTAATGGACCTCTTTCAAATGGTACATGCTATGAAAGGGAACAACTCCAGTTCCTTATTGCTAACATGGAAAGGGGTTTTTGTAATGGGTCGTGCTCAAGGACATAAAACTCGTGATAAAAACAAAGGTTCACTTCCACAAGTACCTAAGAACATGAAATCCGATGGAAATGATGTGGAATATTCAGCAGAATTTGCTGATCATGCCGATCTTGAGGCAATGGCTCGTGCAAACGCAGCCAACCAGCGCGTTACAAACAAGCGAAGAAAATAAACCCTTTTAAAAAATATGGCAGCATATAACATTGCTGCAAAAAAAGAAGAAGCAGGTTTTTCCTGCTTCTTTACTATTATAGCGGTAATAAAGAAATTGTTTCTTTTCTCTTCAACTGCTCGATCATCTCCAGCCATTCCTTTGGCTTGTTTGAAAGGATGGAATAATAAGCGGTTAGAAAATCAGCCACAAGGGATGCAGGTATATTTTCTAGCTCATCGTTCATTGGCATAAAGCAGAAATCAAGGCCCTTAACGGCTTCTCCATTGTTTTCCCATGATGGGTGTACATAATCTAAATCAATTCGTTTATAGCCTAAATGGGAGAGAACTTCACGACGGACATAAGGGTCCATGACCTTCACACCGCCAAACTCATGGCCTACTCGATAAGGATCATAAATTTCAGCAAACATACCAAAAAGTTTTTTTCCATTTTCATCAGCCAGCTGTTGCAAGTCCTTTAAGCGGTTCTGTGCTAAGAATCTTCCAAGGCTAAGACCGGGTTTGCTAATGATCGTGAAATCAGTCATCGCTATATTCCAATCTGGATAATAACGGTATTCCGTTGCCCCTACAACATCATCCCCATCAACGGCTACAAAAACACGAATGCCAGGATCCTCTAGAGGTTCCTTCCATAATTGGTATTCTAAAACTTCTTCAGGAGGAAAGATTTCGCTCATTAAGTTATGCAGTTTTTTAAAGTTTGAATCTGTTATGGATGTAATACGAATATAGTCCATTATCATACTCTCCTTCATTCGATTATAAAAGGGTTTTTCCATTCCATTAATGCAGCATAATTGCAAGATTCCTCATCATCAAGGTAATCTTTTATGATACCAATTGGCACCCTTCCACATCGGAGTAAAAATGTAATCACAGGGTCTTTCAAGTTACCTGCCAACACTCCTTGTAAATATTGATCAGGTGTCATCGTATTTACCACTTTGTGATAGCCAGGCATTCTGCCGCCGCCAAGCAGCCTCACCAGTTTCTTCTGAATCACAACATGATACATGGCCTGCATCATCTGTTTTCCTAATCCAAGTTTTCGGTACTTTGGCCGTACACTGATATCAACAATATAAAGTGTGTCACCATTTGGATCATGATTCTTAATGTATCCTTCGTCAGTTATGTCTTCCCATGTATGTTCCATATGGTTAGGATCAAAGTTCACACAAAGACCTGTAAGAGAACCAGCTAATTCCCCATTGACTTCAATACATAGCGCTCCTTCTGGAAAGTACCTGACATGATTGTTTAACTGTTCTTTATTCCACCATAACTCAGATGGAAACGGCGGCGGGAAACATTCAGATTGAATCTGAACCAGCTGATCAAAATCCTCCTGAGTGTAATTGCGAATAGTCAAAGGAACTGGCTTATCCCCGTCAAAAACATAAAATTGACTAAGATACATGGCATTTCCACCCTTATTCCCAATCTGGATACAAATCTGTTCTCCGGTCACGCCAGGTTGTCACTGCGCCTCGTTCTCTCACTTCATATAATAGGTCTAAATCAAGGTCAGCAGTAACTACCATATCGTTGTTCAATTCCCCTTCCACCAGAATTCCTTTTGGCGGAAATGGAATATCATTTGGAGTAATAATAACGGCCTGGCCAAAGTTTGCACGCATGAAATCCACGGTTGGCAGCGAACCTACTGTCCCGGTTAAAACAACATAAACCTGGTTTTCAACAGCCCGAGCATGACTTGTGTAGCGAACACGATGGAAGCCATGGCGGTCATCCGTGCATGAAGGACAGAATATGACATCAGCACCCTTTGCTTTTGCCATACGTACAATTTCCGGAAACTCAATGTCATAGCAAGTGAGGAGAGCAATTTTTCCTTTATCGGTTTCAAAAATTTGAAAGCTGTCACCTTTTTCCATGTTCCACTCATTTACCTCTGTAGGAGTAATATGAAGTTTTGCCTGCTCACCAATACGTCCATCTGGGTAAAATAAATGAGCGGTATTATAAAGCTTGCCGCCCTTTTCAATTACATGTGTACCAGCGATGATGTGCATGTTTGTTTGTTTGGCAAAATTCTTAAATAACTCCTTATACTGCTCAGTGAAACCAGGCAGGTCGTTGATTGTAAGACTCTGACCCTTGCCATTTCCTATCGATAACAGCTGTGTAGTGAAGAACTCAGGGAAAAGAACAAACTCCGCTCCAAATTCTTCAGCTGTTTTTATGTAATGCTCGCATTGTGCAGCAAATTCTTCAAAGGAAGTAATCGTATGTAAGTGATATTGAACAACAGATACACGTATTCTCATGTTTTCCTCCTCTTAATAAAATCTCATTGAGAAAATTATCCAATATTTCACCTTTTAATACAAATAAAAACCACCCATGAGGTGGTCAGACTATGGAGAAAGGTATTTTTTCTCGGACTTATTTATTATTATGTGCTTTGAGGGCAAATTGTTTGAGCAATCAGTCATATTTGTCCTCAATACAGGGGTTTGAGAACAAATCGCTTGAGTACCGAGCAAGGATTTGTCCTCAATACAGGGGCTTGAGGACAAATCGCTTGAGGAACAAGCAAGATTTGTCCTCAATACAGGGGCTTGAGAACAAATCGCTTGAGGAACAAGCAAAGGTTTGTCCTCAATACAGGGGCTTGAGGGCAAATTACGCAATTCCCTCTTTAAACCTTTGTCAAAATAAAGGCCGTCAAGATTTACTCTACAGCCTAACCACCCATGAGGTGGCTTTTGTATAAATTTCCGGTTCCCCCGGCTTTTTAGTTACCGGTACACTAATAATCGTGAGTCACAGTCATTATAAGCGCTCTATAGTTACCTTTAACATTAAAAATCAGATGACACGGTCACTATAAGCGCCCCATAGTTACCGTACCCCTTAATAATCACAAACAACGGTAACTATAAACTATAAGAACTCTTAATTACCAACAGAAACAAATAAAAACCACCTCATCAGGTGGTTTTCGTTTATTTCCCTAGTTTCCCTTGTGCAAGCTCGATTTGTTTAATCACTTGTTCTGGTGATGTTCCTCCGAAGCTATTTCTTACTGCAACAACATGCTCTGGTGCTAAAATCTTATATATATCCTCTTCAAATAACGAACTGAACTCTTGGTATTCTTCAAAGCTCAAATCGAGCAAGAATTTACCTTGTTGAATGGCATATAAAACAATCTTTCCAATCACTTCGTGTGCATCTCTAAATGGCAGACCTTTTCTCACCAAATAGTCAGCAATATCCGTTGCATTTGAGAAGTCATTATTAATGGCTTTTCTCATAATATCTTTATTTACTGTCATTGTTTCAATCATAGGTGCTAAAAGCATAAGAGACCCTTCAAGTGTCTCTACTGTATCGAACATACCCTCTTTGTCCTCTTGGAGATCCTTATTGTATGCTAGCGGCAGCCCCTTAAGAACAGTCAGCAGGCCAATCAAGTTCCCATACGTGCGACCAGTCTTTCCTCTTAAAAGTTCAGGAACGTCTGGGTTCTTCTTTTGTGGCATAATACTAGACCCGGTGCAGAAAGAATCATCAAGCTCAACAAATTGGAACTCTTGGCTTGACCAAATTACAAGCTCCTCTGATAATCTTGAAATATGTGTCATAATTATTGATCCAATTGAAAGGAATTCTAAAATAAAATCCCGATCACTAACGGCATCCATACTATTAGGATAAACCGTTTCAAAACCCAGTATTTCTGCAACACGTTCACGGTTAATAGGAAATGTCGTCCCTGCTAAGGCACCGGAACCCAAAGGCAGCCAATTTACACGCTTTAAACTATCAATGAGTCTCTCTTTATCACGTTCAAACATCCAGAAGTATGCCATCAAATGATGGGCAAATGAGACCGGCTGTGCACGCTGGAGATGTGTATAACCTGGAATTAACGTGTGAATATTTTCTTTTGCCTGCGCAAGCAGTGAACCTTGAACATCTTCAAGCAGTTTAATTAATTCCGTTGTCTTTGTTCGTAAGTAAAGATGCATATCCGTTGCTACCTGGTCATTTCGACTGCGGCCTGTATGTAACTTACCACCAACGGGGCCGATTTTTTCTATCAATAGTTTTTCAATATTCATATGAATATCTTCATCTTCTACTAAAAACTCAACTTCATCTTGGTCTATCATCTTTTTAATTTCAAGAAGTCCAGCTTTTATTTTTTCAGCATCCTCCGTCGGAATAATGCCGCATTCACCTAGCATTTGAACATGTGCTAGACTTCCGGAAATATCTTCCTTTGCAAGCTTTTGATCAAAGGAAATAGAAGCCGTAAATTCTTCCACTAATTTATTTGTTTCTTTTGTAAAACGCCCGCCCCATAATTTGGACATTGATGGTCCCTCCTCGAATCTAACAAGTTTGCCCTCGAAAAGCCTTCGAGGGCACCTGTTTATTATTTCATTATCTTTTCTTTATTATTTACCTCAGCATTTACCTTTGTAGGCAGTCCCCAAATTTTGATGAATCCAACTGCCGCATTATGGTCGAAGGCATCTCCTTTTGAATAAGTTGCCAATTCTTCATTATATAGGCTGTTTGGCGACTTACGACCTACAACTGTATGGTTTCCTTTATGGAGTTTCACTCGGATTGTACCATTAACTACTTTTTGTGTTTCATCAATAAAAGCATCAAGAGCTGGCTTTATTGGTGAATACCAAAGTCCTTCGTAGATAATTTTTGCCATTTGCTGTTCAACTTGAGTTTTGAACTGCGTTACTTCACGTGTTAGAGTTAAGAATTCTAATTCTTTGTGAGCATTAATTAAAATTAATGCTGCTGGGTTTTCATACACTTCTCTGGATTTAATTCCAACGAGTCGATTTTCAATATGATCAATACGGCCAACCCCATGCTTACCGCCAAGTTCGTTCAGTGTTTCGATTAATTGTACCAATGGCAGCTTCTCACCATTCAATGCAACAGGAACACCTTGCTCGAATTCAATTTCAATATATTCGGCTTGGTCTGGTGTTAATTCAATCGGTGCTGTCCAGTCAAAAGCAGCTTCTGGAGCTTCTGCCCATGGATCTTCTAAGACACCAGCTTCACAGGCACGTCCCCAAATATTTGCGTCAATTGAGAATGGATTGTCTAAATCTACTGGAATTGGAATACCGTTTTCCGCAGCATACTGAATTTCTTCATCACGCGTCATGCCCCATTCACGAACAGGTGCCACAACCTTTAAGTTTGGATTTAACGCTTGAATGGAAACTTCGAAACGAACCTGGTCATTTCCTTTTCCTGTACAGCCATGAGCAACAGCTGTTGCTCCTTCCTTTTCAGCCACTTCTACCAATAATTTTGAAATTAATGGACGTGAAAGTGCAGATGATAGCGGGTATTTTCCTTCATATAAACAATTCGCCTTTAAGGCTGGTAAAATATATTCCTTTGCTAACAATTCTTTCGCATCGATCATATAGGCTTTAATAGCCCCAACATTCAACGCCTTTTGTTTAATCGCTTCTAGATCTTTACCTTCACCAACATCTAGACCTAGTGCAATGACATCATAACCATATTTCTCCTGAATCCATTTAACTGAAACCGAAGTATCTAATCCGCCTGAATACGCTAAAACAATTTTTTCCTTAGCCATTTATATTCTCCTATCATGTACGTGAATTAATATTCAATCAATAGAATTATTATACAACAAAATTCAAAAAAAGCTACTATTCTAGCAAAAGTTTTAAAATTGCTTTTTGAGCATGAAGTCTATTCTCTGCTTCATCAAACACTACCGAATGTGGTCCATCAATAATTTCAGCGGTAACCTCTTCACCACGGTGTGCTGGTAAACAGTGCAAAAAGATATAATCTTTTTTTGCATGTTGGCAAAGCTTCGCATTCACTTGATAGTCTGCTAGATCCTTTAATCTTTTTTCCGTTTCTGCTTCTTGACCCATACTAGTCCAAACATCTGTAACGACAATATCAGCATCCTTGATCGCATCTATTGGATTATGTGTAATCGTAATTTTGCTTCCAGTTAATTTGCCGGCTTCAATCGCCTTTTCCGTAATTTGACCATTAGGTAAATATCCAGGAGGGCTTGCAATGCTGATATGCATTCCAACCTTTGCGGCACCTTCCATTAATGAATGAGCCATATTATTGTTTCCGTCCCCTAAATAGCACATCTTTAATCCAGCCAATTTGCCTTTGTGCTCTTGAATCGTTAATAAATCAGCCATTACTTGTGTCGGATGGTGCAAATCGGTTAAACCATTAATAACCGGAACAGTTGCATGCTCTGCTAGTTCTTCAACCGTCTCATGCGAAAACGTTCTAATCATCATACAATCAATATATCGTGATAAAACTTTTGCTGTATCCGAAATGCTTTCTCCTCTGCCAATCTGAATATCCTTTGAACTCAAGAAAATCGCATGGCCTCCTAATTGGAGCATCCCTACCTCAAAGGAAACTCTAGTACGAGTAGAAGCCTTCTCAAAAATCATCCCTAGAACCTTTCCGTTCAAATAAGGATGTGGCTTTCCTTGCTTTTGGAGGCTTTTCAGTTTCTTTGCTTCATCAAGAAGATAGAGTATTTCATCTGAATGGTAATCGGACAAGGTTAAAAAATCCTTGCCCTTAAATTGTGGTTGTTGTGATACGTCCTTTGAATTCCATTTAATTACATTTGACATGTTTTGCACCGCTCTCTTCGATTTGATAATACTCTGTTACAGTTCGAACGTTTGAAGGTGCACTCGATTGAGCCCGAAGGTCAATCATCGCCTCCACTGTATCAAGATGGGTAAACACAGGTACATTGTAACGAGTTGCTTGTTCACGAATGTAAAATCCGAACTTTATTTTATTTCTGCCTTGGTTTGGTATATTAATGACGGCATGGATGGTATTGTTTCGGAAAAAGTCATTGACATCTTCGTTATCCTTCACGATTTTTTCAATGGAAAGTCCATTTTTCTTAAGGAAATTTGCCGTTCCTTCCGTTGCCGCTATTTTATAATTTTGATTCACAAATTGCTGTAGAATCGATAGACTAGCTTGTTTTTCCCGATCGGAAATGGAACAGAATAAATAGTTCTCTGTTTCTCCGCCTGTAGTTGGAAAAGCCTTTTCCAGCGCTTCATGGAAGGTTGCTCCTAAACCTAATACTTCACCAGTTGATTTCATTTCCGGTCCAAGTACATGGTCAACTCCCTTTAATTTGCTTCTTGAGAATACAGGTGTTTTTACTGAATAATAATTAGGCTCTGCTAATAAACCATTTACACTCGATAGCGAGTCTAAGGATACTCCCATCTGAACCATTACAGCCCACTCAATCATCGGAATTCCTGTAACCTTACTCATGATTGGAACGGTTCGGGAAGAACGTGGATTTACTTCAAGTACAAGAACCTCACCCTGATATATAACAAATTGGATATTCATAATGCCTACAATTGGTGCAGATTTAGCAATTTTTTCAGCATAATCAATTAATGTTTCTTTAGTCTCTTTTGCGATTGAAAGAGGTGGAAAAATGCTGATACTGTCTCCAGAATGTACTCCTGCTCTTTCGATATGTTCAAAGATACCTGGGACAACTACATTCGTTCCATCACTAATCACATCGACTTCACATTCAAGACCTGGCATATAGCGATCCACTAATAATGGCCACATTTTATCCTGTGAGCTGTTTTCCTCAAGCTGCTGGATGTAGTAGTTTAGATCTTCCTCTGAAAAAATAGTAAACATCGATTGTCCGCCGATAACGTAGGATGGGCGAACTAACACTGGATAACCTATATTTGCAGCTGCATTTACCAATTCATCTTTATGATTAACAGTCTTTCCAACTATATGCGGGATGTTTAAATCTTCTAGCAGCTGATAAAATTCTTCACGGTCTTCAAAACGGTCGACATTTTCAACTGTTGTACCTAGAATCTTTACTCCTTCTTCCCGAAGATCATGTGCTAAATTAATCGCTGTTTGTCCGCCAAACTGAATTAATACACCTTCAATTTTCTCTTTTTCAATAACGGAAAGAACGTCTTCAGCCGTTAATGGTTCAAAATAGAGACGGTCTGCAACAGAATAATCCGTGCTAACAGTTTCTGGATTATTATTGATTACCACTGCCTCATAGCCCAGCTTCTTAATTGCCTTCGCCGCATGTACAGAGCAATAATCAAATTCAATTCCTTGACCAATTCTGATCGGTCCTGATCCGAGCACAAGGATTTTCTTGGTATCTGTCACCTCTACCTCATCGGCTCCAAGCCAAGTTGAATAATAATAAGGGGTAATTGCGTCAAATTCTGCTGCACAGGTATCAACCATCTTATAGCCAGGTTTCCAGTTAAGTTCTTTCCATTTCAATCTTATTTCCTTTTCATCTATACTGTAAATTTGTGATAGCAGCTTATCGGAAATATTGTGACGCTTTGCTGTCTTTAATAGATCAGTTGAAACATTGCTCCAGCTATATAAAGCTAATTCCATTTCTAAGGCAACAATTGCGTTAATCTTGTGTAAAAACCATGAATCTATATCAGTTAATTGCTTAATTTTTTCAAGTGAAATCCCTCTTCTGAAGGCTTCAGCTATGATAAATAGTCTTTGGTCATTAGGATTTTCAAGTTTTTCAAATATAACTTCGTTGTCAAGACCTTGGAACGTTTCCAAACATAGCCCATATATATTTAATTCCATGGAGCGGATTGCTTTATTAAGCGCACCTTCAAAAGTACGATCAATGGCCATTACTTCCCCAGTCGCTTTCATTTGTGTACCTAATGTACGGTCTGCTTCAGGAAATTTATCAAATGGGAAGCGTGGAAGTTTTACAACAATATAATCAATGGCTGGTTCAAATGATGCAAAGGTATTACCTGTTATTGGGTTCACAATCTCATCTAAATGATAACCAATGGCACATTTTGCTGCCATCCTAGCAATCGGATAGCCCGTTGCCTTTGATGCTAATGCCGATGAACGGCTTACACGCGGATTAACCTCAATAATGCAATACTGATTTGATTCAGGGTTTAGAGCAAACTGAATGTTGCAGCCACCGATAATCTCTAATTCTCTTATTACTTTTAACGAAGAGTTCCTTAGCATTTGATATTGAACATCATTCAATGTTTGGGATGGAGCAACAACAATCGAATCACCCGTATGAACCCCAACAGGATCCAAATTTTCCATATTACAAACAATAATACAGGTGTCATTTGCGTCTCTTATTACCTCATACTCAATTTCCTTCCAGCCTTTAATGCTTCTTTCCACAAGAACCTGATGAATCGGGCTTGCTGCTAACCCCTTCTTTAAGACAGTTTCAAGTTCTTCATCATTATGGGCAAAGCCGCCGCCGTGTCCGCCAAGTGTATATGCTGGTCGGATGATTACAGGAAAACCTATTTCGTTGACGAACGTTACACCTTCCTCATAAGTATGAATAATCGCTGATTCTGGGATTGGTTCATCAATCTTTATCATTAAACTGCGGAACCTGTCGCGGTCCTCGCCATTTTTTATCGATTCTACAGAGGTGCCTAACAGCTCTACATTGTATTTTTTCAGAATATTCTTTTCATAGAGTTCTACTGTTAGATTTAACCCGGTTTGACCACCTAAAGTTCCAATAATTCCATCAGGCTGTTCTTTTTGAATAATTTTTTCAATGGTTTCAACGTTTAAAGGTTCAATATAAACTTTATCAGCAACACTTTCGTCCGTCATAATCGTTGCTGGATTATTATTAATTAAAACCACCTGTATTCCCTCTTCTTTAAGAGCAATACAAGCCTGTGTTCCCGCATAGTCAAATTCTGCTGCCTGCCCGATTACAATGGGTCCTGATCCAATTACTAATACTTTTTTTAGGTTTTTATTTAATGGCATAACGTTTTTCTCCCGCTGAGGTAATCTGACTTATAAATTCTGTGAGTATATATTCTGTGTCGCTAGGCCCTGGATGTGCCTCCGGATGAAATTGAACCGTTTGTATAGGATAACGACGATGCATTAATCCTTCGATTGAACGATCATTAACGTTACGGTATGTGACTTGGAATACTTGCGCGTCGATACTTTCATCGACAACTACATACCCATGATTTTGAGCAGTAATTTTTACTTTTCCTGTGGCAATTTCTTTTACCGGGTGATTTCCGCCACGATGTCCATAAGCAAGTTTTTCCGTTTTCGCTCCATAAGCAAGAGCAATTAATTGATGGCCAAGGCAAATGCCTAATGTTGGATAATGCTGTGTAATTTTTTTGATTTCTGGAAACCATTGTTTTAACATCATTGGATCCCCAGGTCCGTTACTTAAGAGAACACCATCCGGTTTCAACGCTTTGATTTTTTCAAAAGATGTATTGAACGGGACAATGGTTACCGAACAATTTTTATCTAGCAGTGCATTGAGAATTGATTTTTTATATCCAAAGTCAATTAGGACGACGTGTGGTCCTTCATTTTGGAAAGTTTGTATATTCTTTATTGAAACTTTCTCTACCCAATGTGTTAATTCGTTCCCAGAGAAATCGGTTTGCTTGGTTTTACTTAAATAGCCTTTTACAGTACCACGGCTGCGTATCGTTTTTACAAGCAATCTTGTATCCACACCAGTTATACCAGGAACTCCTGCCTGCATTAGTTTTTCAGAGAATTTATTAATGGATTGGTAATGGCTTGGTGTTTCACATAAATCACCGATAACCACTCCAGCGAGTGAAGGCGAAATGCATTCATCGTCCATGGCATTGATTCCATAACTTCCGATAATCGGATAGCAAAACGTAATCAACTGCCCTGCATAGGAGGGGTCGGTGATGATTTCTTGATAGCCAGTCATGCTTGTATTAAAAACAACTTCTCCTAAAGAGTCCTTGTTTGCACCTATTAAAATTCCTTCAAAAACTTCTCCGGTTTCCAAAGTAAGGTAACCATTTTCCAAAACACTCACACGCCTTTCTCTATATACTTTGGAAAGCCTTTTCCAACTTTTCTATGAATTCGTTTATTTCTTCTTTGGATACTGTTAATGGTGGTAAAATTCGTACCACATTTGGTCCTGCTGTTAGAATTAAAAGTTGATTTTCAATTGCCTTTTGAACAATTTGAGGAGCCTTACTTCCGACAACGATCCCTTTTAGGAGACCTTTTCCTCTTATTTCTTCTATAAAAGTGTACTTTTGCTTAAACTTTGTTAACTGTTCATCTAAGTACACTGAGATTTCATTCACATGTTTTAACAAATTACTTTCGATGATATGGGTTATCGTTGCGACCCCAGCAGCCGTCACAAATGGATTGCCGCCAAACGTACTTCCATGTGTTCCAGGCTCAAATGCCTTTGCTGCCTTTCCCTTGGCAATGATCGCCCCAATTGGAAAACCCGAGCCGAGACCTTTAGCTATACTGATAACATCCGGCTCTATACCGTATTGTTCATAGGCGAACAGTGTTCCTGTTCTGCCGATTCCAGTTTGGATTTCGTCAACCATTAAGAGAATATCCTTCTCTACACAAATTTCAGCGATTTTCTTTACCCATTCTTGATTTGCTGGAATCACTCCACCTTCGCCCTGGACAAGTTCCAGTAGAATGGCAGCCGGCTGGAGGTCTTTTAGCTGTTCAAGTGCTTCTAGATCATTAAATGGCAGATAACTGAACCCTTTGACTAATGGAGCAAAACCGTGTTGGATTTTTTCCTGTCCAGTTGCTGATAGAGTTGCTAATGTTCTTCCATGAAAGGATTGCTGAAAGGTAATAACCTCAAAGGAACCTGTTCCTTTGATTTTCTGTGCGTATCTTCTCGCAAGCTTGATGGCTGCCTCATTTGCTTCCGCGCCGCTATTACAAAAGAAGACCTGATCTCCACAGCTATTGGCTGTCAGCAGTGCAGCAAGCTCCTGTTGATTTGGAATATTATATAGGTTTGAACAATGCCATAGGTTTTGAAGCTGCTCTTCAACCTTTTCTTTCACAACATCAGGTACATGCCCCAAGTTACATGTTGCAATACCAGAGGTAAAATCTAAGTACTTTTCCCCTTGATCATCCCATACATAGCTTCCTTTCCCCTTTACCAACGTAACAGGAAAGCGGCTATACGTAGCCATTACTGGCGAGATTGGGGAGACGGAAGTATCAATGGTCATTAGGCTATCTCCTCTTCTAAAACAATTTTTGTTCCAATGTTTTTGCCGTTCACATAATCTATCAAGCTATTTTTTTCAAATCCATCAATGATACCAACCATCGGTATTTTATGAACCAGCCCGTCAATGGCAGCTTTCACTTTTGGAATCATCCCGCCATAGATGGTTTGATTTTCAATCAGTTCTTCAACCGTTGTTTTCGTAACCATATCTAGTTTTGTCTTTTCCCCATTTTTTTCAACTAAAATTCCTGGGATATCACTGATAAAGCAAAGGTTCGCCCCTAATGCTTTGGCTACTGCACTTGCGGCAACATCACCGTTTATGTTGTACCGCTGTCCGTCCGATCCAATCCCTACTGGTGAAATGATTGGAATATGTCCTTGATTTACAATACTTTCAATGATGGAAGTATTCACTTCAACAACGTCCCCGACAAACCCTAAACTTTCATCTGCAGTTGGAATGGCTTTTAACAAACCTCCATCCACTCCACTCATACCAAATGAACTTCCGCCGGCTTCAATGATGTTCCGTACTACTTGTTTATTCACCGTTCCGCTTAATACCATTTCTACAATATCCAAAACCTCGTTATTGGTTACTCGTAACCCATTTACAAAGGTAGTTTCAACTTCTAAGCTTTTTAATAATTTATTGATAAGTGGTCCGCCTCCATGGACAATAATCGGTGTCCATTCACCTTTTTGATGAAGCGTAATGACATCTTCATAAAAGGACTTTGGCAGATTTTCTAACACACTTCCGCCACACTTAATGACTAAATATTTCATCGATAACCCTCCACTTACGTGCGGTAGGAAGCGTTGATTTTCACGTAATCATAGGTTAAATCGCAGCCCCATGCCGTTGCACTTTCTTCCCCTTGATTGAGCTCAACAAGAATTTTAACGGTTTCCATTTCTAGGTATTCTTTCACTTCTTCTTCAACAAACGAACAAGGCAAACCATTTTCAAATACTTTGTATGGGCCAATCGCTACTTTTAGTTTATTCGGTTCTACTGGAATTCCTGAATATCCGATGGCTGTAACAATTCTTCCCCAGTTCGGATCCGTTCCATAAATTGCTGTCTTTACAAGATTAGAAGAGATAATGGACTTTCCAACAGCTCTTGCAGCATCATGACTGAATGCCCCATTTACTTGAACTTCTACTAGCTTCGTGGCTCCTTCACCATCTCTGGCGATTTTCTTTGCAAGCTCTTCACTAACTAGTTTTAAGCCTGATTTGAAAAGCTCCCAATCTGGATGATCTTTTGTTAACTGGTCGTTACCTGCTAAGCCGTTTGCTAGGACTAAAACCATATCATTTGTACTTGTATCACCATCAACGGTAATCATATTAAAAGTTTGATTCGTAATATCTTTTAGGGCACTATGCAAATCCTCATGGGCAATATTTGCGTCTGTTGTGATAAAACCGAGCATTGTCGCCATATTTGGATGAATCATCCCTGATCCTTTGGCCGCGCCGCCAATGCTTACTGTTTTGCCGTCGATTTTCAATTGAACCGCGAACTGCTTAATGCAGGTATCGGTTGTCAAAATCGCTTGCTTGAAGTTTTCCTCTGCTTCATATTCCGGGTGGAGAATTTGGTCAATCCCTGACTTTACTTTATCCATCGGCAGTAATTCTCCGATAACACCTGTCGATGTGACAGCAACCAAGTGCTCCTGGATCCCTAATTGGCTGGCAAATCCTTTTTGTATTTCAATAGCGTCTAATAATCCCTGTTCTCCTGTACATGCGTTAGCATTTCCAGAGTTAACAATGATTGCTTGGATCTTGTTTTCTTTTGCAATACTCTCTTGAGTAAGTAAAAGGGGTGCTGCTTGAAAAATATTCGTTGTATAAACGCCAGCAACTGCTGCCGGAACTTCCGAAACAATATAACCAAGATCAAGACGTTTCCTTTTTATTCCGCAATGCATGCCTCCTGCTGTAAATCCATTCGGCAGGGTAACACTTCCTTCTTCTAGTACAACGATTTCTTTAGTTGAAATTGCTGGCACTTTTAACTCCCCCTTTTTCTTTTCCTGCTTCGTTATTAAACTCGTTAACTCAAAAGTTATCATTATGGATACATTGGTATGCTATTAAGCCCCGTCCTGACATCCCAATCGTTCATTAAGTTCGCATTCTGAATGGCTTGCCCTGCAGCACCTTTAACCAAATTGTCGATTACCGAAACGATCGTAAGGCGATTGGTCCGCGGGTCAACATGTAATCCGATATCACAGTAGTTGCTTCCTTGTACTTCTTTGGTAGCGGGATAAATCCCCTCTGGCCGAATCCGTACAAAAGGATGATTTTTGTAAAATTCCCTATATAACTCATTTACCTCATTCGTTGAAACATTCCCCGTTAAATTCACGTAGGCTGTAATCATGATTCCTCTGTTCATTGGAACTAAGTGGGTTGAAAATGAGATGGTAATCAAACTTCCAGTTTCATCTTTTAGTACTTGCTCAATTTCCGGTATATGCTGGTGTGCGCCTAGTTTATATGCTTTGATATTTTCATTAATCTCCGCATAATGGGTTGTTAAGGAAAGACCTCTTCCTGCACCGGATACCCCTGACTTCGCATCAATAATAACGCTTTTTTTGTCTGCTAAATTTGCTTTTAAGATAGGTATTAGACCTAGTGTGGTTGCAGTTGGATAGCAGCCCGGGTTAGCAATAAAACTTGCCCCTTTAATTTCTTCTGCATAAATCTCACTTAATCCATAAACTGCTTTGCTTAAATAATGCTTTTCTGGTGCAGTATGCTTATACCAAGTTTCATATTCACTTTGCGACCTTAGCCGGAAATCTCCCGAAAGGTCGATAACCTTTATTCCTTTATCTACAAGCTGCGGCGCCATCTTACTACTTACGCCTGATGGTGTCGCCAAAAACACGATATCATTTTGTTCAGTTAATCTATCTAAATCAAAACTTTCAAGTGGTTGATTGATAATTTCTGTTAGGTGTGGATAGGATTCACTAAAATTGTGCCCTGCCTGCGAGTTGGAAATAACGGATCCAACCTCCAAGAAAGGATGATTATGAATAAGTCTTATCAATTCAATAGCGCCGTATCCTGTTCCACCAATGATGGCTGCTTTCATTTAATTCATCTCCTGCAGTTCCTTTATAATGAATCATTATACATTCCATGTAATAATTATTCAACAAAAAAATTGCCTAATTTTCAGTTTTTTATTGGGTTTTATTACCCTAACATTTGGAAACGCTTTCATTTATGTATGCATGAATATACGGATATTATGCAAAGTATATGCATGTTCGTAATTTCCCCCGAAATTCTCAGTATATTGGTGTAATAAGCAAGATTGATTCACTATAATCTTGAGAAATACAAAATCCAATTGGATAACTATGGTAAAATAAAGGAAGTTTAAATTTATCATAAAGGGTTGGATATGAGGATGAAAACACGGAGGACTTTAATTAAAGCTATAGGCATTTTTTCACTCATCTTACTTTTATACTTTGCTTCTTTACATATAAAGATTAGAGAACATACGAATGTAAAGGCACCTAATCATGCAGACTATATTATTATTCTTGGTGCTCGTGTAAAAGGTGAAGTACCTTCATTGGCTCTTCAATATCGAATAGACACGGCAGCCGACTATTTAAAAGCTAATAAGGAAAGTATTGCAATTGCCTCAGGGGGACAAGGGGCAGGCGAAGAAATTAGTGAAGCAGAAGCAATTAAAAGAGGCTTAATTGCCCGAGGGATTAATAGGAATAGAATTTTATTAGAGGATCATTCAACGGACACAGTAGAGAATATCAAATTTTCAAAAAAACTAACTCCAAATAATCTGCAGACTGGATTACTTGTAACAAATGATTTTCACCTTTATCGAGCAAAATCTATAGCTAAGGATCAAGGTTTAGATTTAGAAGGTCTACCCGCTAAAACTCCAGCTGTAGCCATTCCAAAATCATATGGCCGGGAATATCTTGCTATAACTAAATATTATCTAGTTAAATTTTTTCAAGATTAAAACTGACTTATGATTACTAGCCAGTTTTAATCTTGATAAATTTGATAATTATTTCTTCCTTTTTCTTTCGCCTGGTATAAAGCCATGTCCGCTTGTTTATATAATGATTTTTCGTCTAGTTGAAAGTCGTTATAGAAGGAAATCCCAATACTAGTAGTGATTTGTATATTTTCACCTGATACATGCCATTCACTTAGACTTAGCAGTATTCTTTCCGCGATTTCTTTGGCATTTGTTTTATCAGTTAAATCAGGTAATAGAATAACAAATTCATCACCACCCATTCTTGCCATTATGTCATTCTTTCTCAACGTGTTCTTTACACACGAGGCAAATCCTCTCAGCACCTCATCACCAATGTCATGGCCAAGTGTATCATTAATTTTTTTAAAAGAATCTATATCTAGTGCGAAAATTGCGAGTGTCAAATTTGTTTTTTTGGCCCTCGCCATTTCTACTTTTAAGCTTTGCGAAAAGTAATTCCTATTTGGCAAGCCTGTTAATGGATCATGAAGAGCAAGGTGCTTTAACTTGTTTTCATATTTCTTTCTTTCAGTGATATCTTTATATACTGCGACACCGCCATCCCAGTTACCATTATGATCATAAATAGGTGAATACGAAGCAAGAAAATCAATTCCTTCTCCATCTCCCGTGATGCGTTTCACTTCATGAGATTGGATAGTTTCACCTCTTTTTAATTTTTCGATAATTTCTCTTAAATCTTCCTTACTGTCCTCTGGAATAATACTAATTGACTTATCGTTCAAAATTTCTTCTTGCGGCCATCTTAATAATTTTTCAAAAGATTTATTTACAGATACAAAATCTTCATTTCTATCGAATGTATACATGGCGTCTGCTACACTATTCCACACGAGCTCAAAATGGTCTTTTATTCTTTTTATTTCCTGCTCTTTCTCCCTTTGTTCTGTTAAGTCACGTACAATAGCTAACAAATGGGTACACTCTCCATCTTGATTAAACACAGGTGTAATGGTCGATTCCCAATAAATTAATTCAAGGTTATAATTAAATTTTTGGGGAAGCGTTGAAATCTTAACCTGGTCTTCGTAGATGATTGG
This sequence comes from Neobacillus vireti, assembly GCF_036962345.1. Classification (GTDB taxonomy): domain Bacteria; phylum Bacillota; class Bacilli; order Bacillales; family Cytobacillaceae; genus Neobacillus; species Neobacillus vireti_A. Next base: position 86,274 of record NZ_JBALNB010000013.1, on the reverse strand, counting down.
CTTTTTCTTCTCCATTGCTTCACGGTATTTTTCCTTAATAATTAGATAGGCCTTCTCGGGCAAAACCTCCTCTATCGGTTTTCCAAAGGATTCATTCGTTAATCCGTAAAGGTCTTTAGCAGGTTTATTTAGAAGAACGTAACTAAAAGATTTATCACTGTTTACTTTTGTTAAAAAAACTAAATCCGTCATATTATTAAACAACTGAAAAAATAGATTGTGGCTATTTAAAATTTCTAAATTGGTTATTTCATACATTTACATATCGCCTTTTATCATTGGTAGACTGTATCTCCCGTTTATCTTACCAAAAAACACAGACTTCTACACTTAGAGGAACATAGAAAAACTCACCCAAACTATACTTGGGTGAGTTTTTACGCTTATTTTTTTTGCCCTGTGTAAAAATGAATGGCATCCCTTAAGAATTCTGCGGTTCCAGGCTGTTCCTTGTCATAGTAGGCTGTAAATCTTTCATCATCCACATACATTTGTGCTAAACCTGCATGGGCTTCCTTATTGTATTCTTTCCAATAATAAGTTAACCATTGCTTGTGTAGATCCGCAGCCTTTTGCGCTAATTCACCTGCGGGGTCCCCTGTTTTAAAGGCTTCTGCAAGTGTAACGTGCACTTGATCGGCTAACGTAGTTACCTCCTCAAATTGTTCCTGTGTCATGTTCATGACTTTTGCGTTAGAGGCTTCGATATTATCCTTGCCATATTTTTCGCGAATTTCTTTACCATACTTATCCTCGTTATCCTCAACAAGCATCTTCTTAAAGCCTTCAAATTTTTCCTTATTTGACATGGTCATTCTCCCTTCTGATACTGCTATTGTTTTATCGACGTTAGCGATTAATAAATCTAGTTGTTCTCTTTTTTTGAGGAGTTTTTCACGGTGTTCCCGCAGTGCTATTGCACTGTCGAAATCAGGAGCAGTTACAATTTCCTTGATGCTGTCTAACCCTAGCCCTAACTCTCTAAAAAAACGGATTTGCTGAAGGCGATTAACTTCCTCCTGACCATAGATTCGATATCCAGATGAATTGATTCTTGCCGGCTTAAGAATTCCAATTTCATCATAGTATCTGAGTGTTCGCGTGCTGACACCTGCGAGACTTGCTAGTTTTTGAACAGTATATTCCATGTAATCATCTCCTCATTAACAACGATACACCTTTACGCAACGTTAAAGTCAATCACTAGTTTGCCTATTTTCATAAAAAAAGAGGCATCCACCCGTCTGGGTGATGCCTCTTTTTTTATTCTAATTCAATATTCAGTCATTAATGTCCATCTAGGGTGGACACTGTCCACGAGCGGTGCCTGTCACCGCGAATTGTCACCACGAATATATACCACGAGTATATCACCGCGATTAATGTGTCCTTTTATTTAAACCAGCCTTTTTCTCTGGATTGTTTGATGGCTTCGATTCGGTTTTTTACGTCGAGTTTGTCCAGGATGGTTGAAATGTAGTTTCGGACGGTCCCTGTTTTGATGCTGAGCTGTTCGGCGATTTCTTGTGTGTTTTTGCCATCTGCGACGAGTTCTAAGACTTCTTTTTCCCGGTCTGTAAGTGGATTTTCTTCGCTGTAAACATCGTCCATAAGCTCAGGGGCGTAAATGCGTTTTCCTTCCATCACCCGGCGGATGGAACTCGCCAGCTCCTCACTGGGACTATCTTTCAACAGGTACCCTCTAACCCCTGCTTTGATTGCGCGTTGAAAGTATCCTGTCCGTGCAAAGGTTGTTAAGATGATCACCTTGCAATCCATTCCTTTTAGCTCTTCTGCAGCTTCAAGTCCTGTTTTTCCTGGCATTTCTATGTCCATTATGCAAATATCTGGTTGATGCTTCCTTACTAAAGCCACTGCTTCTTCCCCATTTGAAGCCTTCCCCACCACTTCCATATCTTCCTCTAAATTGAGAAGTGAACCGAAGGCGCCTAATAGCATTTGCTGGTCTTCCGCAATTACAATTCTAATCATTTACTACACATCCCCCTTTTCCGACGGCTTTACATCATTCGGTACTCTAATGACTAAGGTTGTGCCTTCTTTTGTTAAAAGCTCTATGCTGCCATTAATAAATTCAAGGCGTTCTTTCATTCCTAAAAGACCGCTTCCTCTCGTATCTTTATCTCCTTCATCTTTAAACACACCATTATCATGGATGGTCATCACTATTTCCTTCCATGATTGCTCAATAGAAATAGAGCAGGAGCTTGCACCGCTATGTTTGACGACATTATTTACTGCCTCTTTCATACACATACTAAGAATGTTTTCGGTTAGTAACGGAACATTTTTTAACGAAAAGTCTTGATTACCTTCGAAGTTGATTTCGGCGGCCTTTAATATTTGCTTCACCCGGACAATCTCTTCCTTTAATCGAATTCCCCTCATCGAAGATACCATTTTTCGAACTTCACTTAATGCTGTTCTTGCTGTTTGCTGAACATCCTTTAATTCACTGCGTGCCTGTTCAGGATCTTTTGTAATTAGGCGTCTTGCTAAATCACTTTTCAAACCAATAAGTGAAAGCTTTTGACCCAAAGTGTCATGAAGGTCGCGGGCAATTCGCTGTCTCTCCTCTAACTTCACCAGCTCTGATATCCGCTTGTTTGCATCCTCTAGTTTCTCCTCAAGCTGCCCCATCTCTTTTTTGTTACGAATATTAAAAGGAAGCAAAATGACACTAATCCAAATAATAATAACAAAAGGCAATTGTTTGAGAAAAAGTGCATCCATCTGTACAATGCTGAAGTTAATCGATGCAGAAGTGCTGATCAAATGAATAAAATATAACGTAAAGAACGTAATCCGATCTTTAATATTTCCGATAAAATACGCGAGGAAAAAGGCAAAATAAACATAGCTGAAAAGACTGGTGGATGTAATTGATATACCGATTAAGATGAATGTCCAAAGGTATACTGGCCAGCCTTTGGCGAAAAATGCAATTCGATAGAAGATAAAAAAGAGAATCGTAAGGATTATTCCAACGATGATTTTAATAGGCGAGGATGTTTGGAATATAAAATAAAATGGTAATATACAAAGAATTGTCCAAATATAAGGTGAAATACCGCTATTTTTCTGGAATGTCATATACCTCTTAAACATAAAAGAACCTCATTTTCAGCTAAAAATAGTTAATTAACCTAATCTTACCACAATTCTCCTTAATCTTCATTTACTACTATCTATTCGACCAAACCAATCGTTTAGAACAAAAATAACGACAAGCCCTTATGATAGGACTTGTCGTTTCTATGCCTTCTCAGGTCTAAGAATCTCTTTTTGTTTTTTTACAAGGTCTTTTATTTCTTTAAAGCCGACAAACTTCTTCGCTTGCTCATCCCAAAGCCGAAATTTGAGTGAGCTGAAACTTGTTGCTAACGTAATCGTGGGAACATTTTGTAATGGAAGGGTTTGATTATGTGCCTCTTCCAGCTTATAGTTTGGAACCCTTGGGCTTAAATGATGAACATGATGGTAGCCAATGTTCCCCGTAAGCCATTGCAATATCTTGGGCAGTTTATAGAAGGAACTGCCTTCAACCGCTGCTTTCAAGTATTCCCAATGCTTGTCTTCTTCAAAGTAAGAATCTTCAAAAGTATGTTGGACATAAAACAGCCAAATTCCAAGAGAACCTGAAATTAAAAAAATCGGTCCTTGTACGAATATGAACTGTTTCCAGCCAAGAATCAAACATAGTATGACTGTTACAGCCAAAATCCCTGCATTTGTTATATAGGTATTGATTCGCTCATTTAGCCTTGCACCTCTTCGATTAAAGCGATTCTTAATTAAAAAAACATATATTGGACCCAATCCAAACATGATAAGCGGATTCCGATACAAGCGATATTTAATTCTTTCAAATGTTGAAGCTGCCAAATATTCTTCAACGGTCAATACCCAGATATCCCCGGTTCCCCGCTTATCTAAATTACTGCTTGTTGCGTGATGTACAGAGTGATCGTGCTGCCATTGGTTATAAGGAAAAACCGTCATTATCCCAGTGATGGTTCCAAGCACGGCATTTGCTTTTCGATTCCTAAAAAAGGAGTGATGGCAGCAATCATGGAAAATAATAAACGTCCTCACCAAAAATCCGGCAGCTAGAATGGAAATACCCAATGTTAGCAGGTATGAAAGAGATAAACTTTTATAGGCCAGCACCCATAATCCAAAGAACGGTATCAGGGTATTTAGCAGCTGCCAAATACTTGCCGGTAAACTTGATTTTTCAAAGGCTGCAACTTGCTTTCGTAAATTCTTTTGCTTCTGATCCATTTTCTCATTATTCCCTTCTTTCATTTTAGTCCATAGCTGTCATATGCAAACCATGATAAATGTCATATTCCCCTATTACGCGAAGAGAGGAGAAGCTCGACTCCGAGCTTCTCCTCCCCTTTTGGGCAAGTTTATTTTTTGCTTTTCTCGTACGAATTAACCCTAATTTTATAAATTTTTCTATTTTACTCATGGTTTGGACCAGCTATTGAATACATTTTATTAAGGTTGTTTTCGTAAAGATTGTTGTTAAAATCTTAAAGCCGATTTTAACGTGGTTTTAGCTATTTTGCGCTTTAGAATTTAGTTGAAGGGGTAATGGACTTGAGTGATTCGTTTACAAACTTTAAATTCATCCGATTTGCTGTGGCATATGTCTTTATTACATCTGGTGTGATGAAATTATTTAGCACAGAACTTGCACAAGTATTTATCGGTTTAGGACTGCCTTTTCCAGATATACTCCTGTATGTTACAGCCTTTCTGGAAATTATTTGCGGTATTCTCATATTGGTAAACCGCAGTGTAAAATACGCAGTTATCCCCTTAATTGGAATTATGATTGCGGCCATTCTGCTGACAAAGCTCCCTGAGTTACACAACGGGATTTTACCTTTTGCCTTTAAGGCAAGGTTAGATATTGTCATGCTGGTGCTCTTGTTTGCCTTATATTCAAAATCATCATCATAACCGATGTTTACCAGTTTGTTTTCGTCAATCCGGTTCTCAATTTATGTTAAAATGATGAAAAACAAGCAAAGGGGAGATCTTTATTTTTATAAAAGAAAAGGTAAAAAGTCTTCCCGCAACCCCCGGGGTATATTTAATGAAGGATTCCCGCGGAACCATCATTTATGTCGGCAAGGCAAAGAATCTTAAAAGGCGTGTTCAATCCTATTTCCAGCAATCTAAAGCACATCCTCAAAAGATTATTAAGCTTGTCAGCAATGTGCGAGATTTTGATATTCTGTTAACAGATACAGAATTTGAAGCATTTATGCTGGAGTGTAAGTTAATTAGGGAAATCAAACCTCTATTTAATAAAATGATGAAAAGCCCCCAATCCTACTCCTACATTGTGGTCGACCAAGGTACAAGGTACCGTGATGTTAAGATTACAAACTGTCGTGATGAACAGGATGGCAGGCTATATTTCGGGCCTTTTCCCAGCAAGAATAAAGTCGAAACAGCAATAACAGGCATTAAGGAATCTTATAAAATTCTTTGCAGCAACCCTAAAGCAAAGAATTCGCTGTGCTTAAACCATTCACTTGGGTTGTGCATTGGTATGTGCGGAGGCGGACCGGCTATACAGGAGTATAATGCGATTATCGAGGATTTCATTGCCCTGCTTTCTGGTGAGAATAGGGTAATTCTTGATCAGATGAAAAAAAATATGGCGGAAGCTGCAGCCCAATTTGATTTTGAGGCTGCCGCTAAGTATCGAGATCGAATCGATGCCATTCAGTCTCTTCTTAGAAAAGAAAAGGTTATCGAGTTTACCGAGTCAAATAAGAATTTAATCGTTTTAGAAAATTTAAACGAGAACTCCTTCAAGCTTTTTCTCATTAAACGGAACGAAATTCTTTACAGTCAAATCCTAACGATTGACAGTGCAGACCTTCATCAGCTCAGTAGGACCATCAGTTCAACCTTTACCGATAGTGCTAAACATGCCCGCAAACACGTAAGTAGAGATGAAATTGATGAAGCACAAATTGTTTATAATTATGTAAAAAGTAGCCATTGCCGTTATACAACGGTTCCTAATAAATGGGTTCAGACCCACATGGATACAAAAGTGGAAAACGCAATAAACAAATTATTAGTTAATAACCCCATAAAATAGCCCTCGTTTGTCTCTATTAGACTGTGAGGGCTATTTTAATATGCCAAGCGATAAATTAAGAACCGCTCATTGGGATTATTCTCATATAAGCCAGGAAGTTGAACCTCTTTTATTAATTCAAATAAAGTATGATTTTCTAAATAATAGATATAATCCTCAGATGGATAATATAAAATTACGTCAACTTCCCGTTTGTATTTCTCCACCGAAGCCAAAATTTTATTCATGATTTTCCAAAAAATTGGTATCGTAAATGGGTTAAAAAAGTAAAAACGGTTATCGAAAGCTGTAATATTATACTTTTCTGCCAAGCAGCACTGAAATTGAATCTTGCCCTTATATTCTTTCATTTTTCCTAAATAACTCGTTTGGTTGGCTAATGCTTCTTGGTAAAGATTCTCGTTCATTTCAACTCCGGTAACAGAAGCATGAAACAAGTAATGAATAAAGAAGTTGAGTCTGCCTTTTCCGCAGCCAAAATCAACGATATGGTCGCTGCTCTTCAATTCATATTCAGCAAATAATTTTTCAAGTGCCTGGTAAGGTGTTGGCTCATATCTGTGATAATGGAAGGACTTGTTGAATCCCTTTTGATACCCTTCTGTTTTTATATTCAGTAATTCATCGTAATTACGTTCTTTCATGCATTTGCTCCTGCCTGCCCTCTCATTCATACGCGGAAGGGTCGATAAAAAAATTATAGCCTAAATAAACTACCATTCCGATTGCCGTCAGTAAAAATGCCCAACCGAGCGTTAGCTGCTCGATTACTAAATAGTTATTACATAACTGCACAGGTGACCATATATATAACCACCCCAGTCCAATAAACATTAGAGTGAAACTAATGATCACAACATTTTTTCCTAATGAACTGAGTTTTCTCCAACTGTCTCGTAAAGGAATTCCCGCTAATAATGGTAAACTAATAAATTTAAAAACTTCTACCATCTGCGAAGTCAATGCTTCATCCATGCTTCGAGGTAACATCCAGTATACCATGATAATGACAAATAACGTAATTCCCGGAACTCCATTACTATTCCACTTTTCAAAAAAATGAGGAAATCTTTTTTGGAAAAAAGGTGCCATTAACATTCCGGCGATTACCAGCATCGGCATCTGCATATGCATATGGATGACCATTAAGGTTTCCATGAAATCTGCAACAGGAGGAATAACTAAGAAAATGAGTAAAAGTAAGCCATAAAACGACTGATTCATGGACTATTCCTCCCCTTTGTTTTCAAGGATGTTAGCAACCTTTTGAGCAGCTTCGTCGATTTTTTTATAATCCATTACATCAATCAAACTGCCTTTTTTATCTATTAAATAAAAAGCAGAGTTATGAGCAAAATTTCCGTTTTCATCTGGAATCACAATGACACCGAATGCTTTTAATAACGAATCTAACTCAGCCCGGTCCGGAATTCTTGCCATACGCCAGGTTTCAGCATCACTTTTAAAAAAGTCTTTGTATTTGTTTAAAACAGCCGGAGTATCTCTTTCCGGATCGAAGCTTATGCTCAAGAAGACAATTTCTTCTCCTTTTACACTGCTTGGCAGTTTATCGTAAACCTGCTTCATATTGTATTCTAATTCAGGGCAAACCGTGGTACAGGATGTATAGAGAAATGTAATAAATACATATTTATCTTCAAATTCAGATATTGAATATTTTCGTCCCATACTGTCTTCAAGGGTAACATCCGGGAATTTAGGTTTATCATCTTTTAGCTGCTGCACTCTTGCTTTTTCTGCAGTAAATGCGGTAAATCCATCGGTTCCGATAAAAAACAATCCAATTCCAAATACTATAACAAGAAAAAATGAGATTTTCGTATATCTATTATTGATCATATAGATCACTTCCAAATTTGTTTTATTTGAATAAAGAGATAGCCCAAGCACTTTGAGCTATCTCTTATAGTTTAAATCACTGTCTAGCTTCAGCACCTAGGAGAAATTGAACTGCATTTTTCCCTGGCCAGGGCGCTTCCGCTTTTCTTATTACCAAGTCTTAAACGGTGGTGATCCTGGAGGCGCATTTACAATCATATCAGTTAAAGGTATTACATATGCCATTGCAACAATAATAAGCATTACTACGATCCAAATGCCCCAACGCTCTGTCCAATAAGGAGTTTTTGATGCATTTTCCTCTTCTTCTGCAATTGGGAATTCTGTTTCACCTTTTGGTGCAAAGAACATCATATTGAATACAGCGTACACTTGTAGAATAACACCGATAATTAGTAAAGTACCGCCAACTGCTAATAACATCAAGTATGGGTCCCAGCCTAATGCTGTTGCATGATCCCCGTACGTTGTGTAAGAGGTTCTTCTCGGTGAACCTAGCAAACCAACGTAGTGCATTGCACCAGACATACAGATCATACCAATTGTCCAAATCCATGTTTGGATAACACCTAAACGATTGATTTGCGGCGTTAATACGCGGTTCGATATAAAAGGAACTAACCAATAACTGATTCCAAAGAATGTCATAACCACTGACATACCTAATGTTAAGTGGAAATGTCCAACAATCCACATTGTATTATGAACTACTTGGTCTAATTGATTTGTGCTTTGTGCAATACCGCCAGCTCCAGCTGGAATGAAAGCAACCATCGCGATAAATGGAGCTAGGAAGCGAACATCGCCCCAAGGCATTTTCTTCCAGAAGCCAATTAGGCCTTTGCCGCCTTTTCTTCTAGCCGTACGCTCAAATACTGCAAATAGTGCAAATGCTGTCATGAGAGAAGGGAATCCAATTGCCAAACTCATAAAGACGTGCATAAATTTAACGTATTGATTGATAGCAGGGTCAATGATTTGGTGATGGAATCCACCAGTGATGTTCATAACGACTAGAGCGATAATAACCACACGAGTTAATACATCACTCCAGCGCTTTCCGCCGATAATTTTGGGTACCACTACGTACCATGCAGAAACAGCTGTTAAATACCAGATATTAACCAATGTGTGTCCAAAAGCCCAAAACAGTGTACGAGCGACCATTACATTGATTGTTTCTACCCAGCCAAACGTCCATGGTAAAATCATAACCAAGACTTCAACTGCTACGAACATGAGAGCGAAAAATAATAGAATGAATACACCTGTTGCAAAGTAAGAAAGGATTGGAACATGCTGACCTTTATGATTTTTCCTCCAATTCGCTACTTGGATGAATGCTCCAACACAGCATAACCAAACGCCGACTACGATTAAAGCTAAACCAATATAGAATACTGGATGTGCAGCCATCGGCGGATAGAAGGTGTACATAACCGACGCTTCATTCATTAAGATTGGAATAACCGCTAAGACAAACCCGACCAACTTGATGAAGAAACCAACCCAGGCGAGCTTTCTTACTTTTGGAAGAAGTCCTCCCAAGTTATGTGAAAGTGTTGCATAAAAGTATCCAATGGTAAAGAATGCTGTTAACACGAGGATTAATATTAAACCATGCGCCGTCAATACTTGATAATAATTAAACCAAGTTGGTAACTCTAACAATCCTGCCCGGTTTAAACCTTGTAATAATCCTAAAAATCCACCAACTAATAATGCGATAAATGCTACAGCTATATATGATTTCGAAATTTTTGCATCCTCTGGGTGATATCCCAGCATTTTGTTTGCTTTATCTTTAAAACCTATTTTTAAATCTGCCTCCATTTTCATCTGCTATCCCCCCTTATTTCACCGTAATCGTTGTACTCATTACTTGGTGACCCGCACCACAATATTCATTACAGATAACCAAATAACTGCCTGCCTTATCAAATGTTTGTGTGATTTTTTGAATATGCCCTGGCATAACCATTGCATTGATATTTGTTCCTGCCACTTCAAATCCGTGTACAACATCTTTTGAAGTCATAATAAACGTAACTTTTGCTCCAGCTGGAATCTCAATGTTATTTGGAGTAAAGCCAAATGCTTGTAACGTCATAACGACTTCATATTCATTGTCGCCCACTTTTTTTACTCCTGGATTATCAAAAGGAGCTATATTATCAACATTCTGTGGATCGATTGTTTCCATATTACTTGGTGGTCCCATTTCTAGTGCAAAAGCTTGGTAACCTGTGATTAACATGAATCCCATGATGATACCAAAACTTATCGTAAGCCATATTTTTTCATCAAGGTGCATTTTCATCTTTATCCCCCCTTATATTCTGGCCATATAAAGACCGTATAGAACTATATACGTAGCAACAATCACGACTCCAACCACAGTTACGGAAAGCCATGTTCCTTTTAATGGTTCTTCCTGATCTTTTTTATTTTTTTGAGTAATCTTTGTAGCTGCCATCGAAATTCAACCCCCTTAATTTGTTGTTACTTATATAATAATTGCGAAACGTTCTCACTGAAGTGAACTGAATCACATAGAAAAAACAAAAATACAAAAATATCAACTGAATTTTTATATCAGTTTTGTGTCTATTTAGAGAAAAACGCACGAATATCAACCTTTTAAAACCCTGAAGAATCAATATTTTATATTCTGATATAGAAAGGATTCTCAGGTGGTAAAAGTGACAAATTTATGAACGATAGAAACAATATTTAAATTTTGTCAAAGTAAAAAGCTGCCCGTTAATGGACAGCTTGAATGTATTTATATGAATTAAAATCTGTTAAAATAGCGGCAGTGTAAAAATAATCACCATTAGGAATATTATCATTATATAATTTACCGAATATAGAAAAACCGCATGAGCCCATTTTAAGTCATCCTTCGTAGAAAATCCTCTTATACATACGACTAGCCAGCCAATGTTTAGGATCGTGGCAGCCACTACAAAGGCGGTACCAAGCTGCGTTAAAAAAAAGGGCAATGGCAGCAGGCAGGCAACATACACGACAATTTGGACTTTTGTATTTTTAAATCCCTTTACCACCGGAAGCATTGCCACACCCGCAGCTCTATATTCTTCACACTTCTTCATAGCAATGGCAAAAGTATGCGGCATTTGAAATACAAATAATATTAGAAAAAGGATAATGGGAACGATATGAAAACTTGACTCAACTGCTGCCCATCCAATTAAGGGAGTAACGGCTCCTGAAACACTGCCAATTACCGTATTTAAGGTATATCTCCGCTTTGACCACATCGTGTACAAAATGACATAGGTGAACCATCCTACGAAAGCATATAGTGCTGCTTCAATGGTAGTAAATAGTAAAAGAATTAAACCCAGAATGGTTAAAACAATACCAATGGTCAAAACAACGTTTAGAGGAATATTTCCCGTTACAGTTGGTCTATTTTTCGTTCTTTCCATTATTGTATCTATATCAACATCATACCAATTATTAAGGACGAGAGCTCCAGCCATAACCATTGTACTTCCAATAACTGTTAGCAAAAAAACTTCCCAGTAATCACTAAATGAATGGTTAGAAAAATGCAGCGCCAACCAGAAACCAGAAAAAACAGGCAGAACATTAGCAATTAATACACTTGCTTTAAAAAGTGACTTTAGGTCAGAGATTAAGCTAGAGGGGTTTCTATCATCTATCTGAAAAAAAGATATATCGTTTTTACTCATTTCACTAAACCTCCAAACTTAAATCCTTCCCTATCATTAAATCATACATCATAAGCCTTTTGCATGATATTCATCACTTAAAATTTTCCAAACTCACCATCCTCGTCCTGCGCCGCCGCCACCTGAAGAACCGCCTCCGCCTCCCCGGGGACCACCGCCGCCTCCACCTCTTCCACGTGAGATGATCGATAGCAGAAGATACGTTAGGGTTCCGCCAAAAAACTTAAAATCAAGAAAAACAACGACAACGACTATAAGGATTAACAGCCATGAGGGTATACCGAGCCCTTCATTTCCAGATGGCTGCCCAGCTTGATTTTTCTGTACCGGCATGCCTCCCTCTTGCCCGTATTCGGCTAAAACTTCATTTGCCAGTGCCTTATACGTTTCTATGATCGCTTGGTTTGGCTGATTATTTTGAAGATATGGAATGGCATGCTGATCAAGAATCTGCCCAGCTTTTCCATCAGTGATTCTCCCTTCCAATCCATATCCCACTTCGATTTTTATTAAACGATCGGTTACGGCAATAACCAGCAATACACCATTATCTTGTTGCTCGCTGCCAATTCCGTACTGTCTAAAAGCTGCATTCGCATATTCCTCTATTGTGTTTTCTCCAATGGTGTCTACTGTTAATACAGAAACTTGGGCAGTGGTTTGATCTTCAATAGATCTTCCTAAATTTCTCAATTCTGCTATTTCTACTTGTGTTAATATCTTCGCGAAATCTTGAACATAAATATCGCCAATGGGCGCAGGCATTTTAATTTCTTTAGCAGCTGTACTGCCTGATAGCAGGAAAAAAAATAAAAAAAGAAGGCTGAAGACCGCTTTCGGTTTCATTATCCATTGCCTCCAAAGTCAACTTCAGGAGCTTCAGCCGCTTTCGGATCTGCTGTAAAATATTCTTTCTCGTCAAAACCGGTCATACCTGCTATAAGTGCCCCAGGAAATTGCTTTACTTTTTTGTTATACACAGCGACCTGGTCATTATAATCTTTTCTTGCTACGGAAATCCGATTTTCCGTTCCAGCCAACTCATCCATTAATCGCGTAAATTGCTGATCCGCTTTTAGATTCGGATAATTTTCAACGACAACCAGTAACCGGCTTAATGCACCTGATAATTCAGCATTTGCCGTCGCTTCTTCTTCTACTGTATTCGCTCCTGCTAATCTTGCCCGAGCATCAGAAATCGATGCGATCACTTCTTTTTCATGTGAAGCATATCCTTTTACGGTATTCACAAGGTTTGGTATCAAATCAAGCCTTCGCTGCAGCTGATTTTCGATTTGTGCATAGGATTGATCTACATTTTCTTCAAGAGTAACAAAGTTATTGTAGCTCGACGCCAACATCACCCCAGCAAAAACAATCACAGCTAAAATAATTCCAATTACGATATATCCTTTTTTCAATTGAACACACTCCTTTCCCTATAGTATGTTTCACTTACTATTTCTACTATGAAAAGCTGTGTGGATTTATTTAATCCGCACAGCTTTTTTTCTTTTTATTTATGATCATTTAATTCATCAATAAGCTGCTTTGTTCTTTTTGCGTTTCCTTCTGCAAAGTTTTCAAGGCGTTCCTTTAGTTCATCGTCATCGTGAACCCGTTCGGCCGTTATTAAATAAGTCCGCATTAGATCCTCTTCCATCTCTATAGAATCCTTAAGAATTTCTTCAAGATTATTTTTTTCTTCTTTTTCACTTTTCCCTTTAAAGATATTTGCAGTCAAAGCATATGCCTCCTTTAAAATCAGGTACCTAATACTCCTCCACTGTTGCAATATGTGGTAAGTTTCTGTACTTTTGAGCATAGTCAATTCCATAGCCTACAATGAATTCATCTGGAATCACAAAGCCAACATAATCCACAGGCAATTCCACTCTTCTTCTCTCGGGCTTGTCTAATAGTGTGCAAAGTTTAATTTGTTTTGGTTTATGCATGTCCAAATGATTCCTCAGAAAATGCAAGGTAAGTCCACTGTCTATGATATCTTCAACAACCAAAACATTCTTATTCGTAATATCCTCATCAAGATCCTTTAACAGCTTAACTTTTCCAGTTGTTTCGGTTTGGTCGCTATAGCTTGAAACCGAAATGAAATCGACATTAATGTCTCCTTTCATTTCACGAATCAAGTCTGCTGCAAAAACAAATGATCCCTTCAGCACAACGATTAACATTATTGGCTCATTGTTAAAATCGCTTTCAATTTTCTCAGCCAATTCCCGTATTCTTTGTTTGATCTCGTTTTCTGAAATCATCGTGTCTTTTATTCGATAGGGCAAGAACCATACCTTCTTTCTATTTAATCCGAATTAATCAACATTACTATTCCCGATTTATACCATCTTGAAACAAATTTCTATTTGGGTAATGCTCTTTCATTATGAAGGACAATTCTATCGGCATTTTTTCGAGTTTTGTCTTTCATCGCGGGAATGAAGGTCAATCCTACCGGGGTTTTACTGAGTTTTGTCTATCATCGCCTTCATGAAGGACATTTCCTCCGGCACCTTACCGAGTTTTGTCCTTCATCGCCTTCATGAAGGACATTTCTACCAGCATTTTACCGAGTTTTGTCCTTCATCGCCTTCATGAAGGACATTTCCTCCGGCACCTTACCGGGTTTTGTCCTTCATCGCCTTCATGAAGGACATTTCCTCCGGCACCTTACCCGGTTTTGTCCTTCATCGCCTTCATGAAGGACATTTCCTCCGGCACCTTACCGGGTTTTGTCCTTCATCGCCTTCATGAAGGACATTTCTACCAGTTCTGCTGGTTATTCTTTATCAGACAGCGATACCTTTGATTTAGTCATCCAGTTCTGTCTCGTGATAAAAATATATGATTTTATCAAATCAATCAGGCTTTGGACTATTTTAATTTAAATCCATTAATTTAAAAGAGGAAAAAAGAGATTAATATGGAATAAATCGGTTAGAATGGAATTTGTACATAATCATTTAAGAGGAGTGAAGAAAATGCCAATAAATGCTTATCTTGTTTTTAATGGTAACACCCGAGAAGCAGTAGAGTTTTATGCGAAGGTTTTTAAGACAGAAACACCGAATATCATGACCTTTGGAGAACAACCGCAACATCCTGATTATCAAATGCCAGAGGAAGTAAAAGATTTGGTTATGCATACACGACTTAACATTGATGGAAGCACTGTCATGTTTTCTGATAACTTCCCTGGGTCACCATTTATTGAAGGCAATAATATAACAATGGCTTTAGTCAGCCAAAATTTGGATGATATTCAATCTTGGTATGATCAACTAAAAGAAGGCGGAAAGGTTACGATGGAGCTCCAAGAAACCTTCTGGGCAAAACTTTATGGTCAAGTAACGGACAAATTCGGAATCCACTGGCAAATCAGTCATGATAGCGGAGAATACGGCAAGTAATTATCATAAATAAAAAGGATACAGCCAATTTTGCGGCTGTATCCTTTTTATTTACTTCAAACTTCTGCTTAAGAAAGCTTTTGTCCGTTCGTTCTGTGGATTTGTAAACAATTCTTCTGGGTTCCCAGATTCAATAATTTCTCCGTTATCCATGAAAATCACCCGATTGGCCACTTCCTTGGCAAAGCCCATTTCATGCGTCACAACAATCATCGTCATTTGCTCTTCCGCAAGTGCCTTGATTACTTCAAGGACTTCTCCCGTCAATTCAGGGTCCAATGCCGAAGTAGGCTCATCAAACAAAAGAATTTCAGGATTCATCATAAGTGCTCTCGCGATGGCAACTCTTTGTTTTTGACCTCCTGAAAGATTGGCCGGGTAGAAATCCGATCTATCACTAAGACCAATTTTCTTCAAAAGTTCGGTACTTCTTTGTTGAATGTCGGCAATTGGTTCCTTTTTTACCAATCTAGGCGGAAGCTCTAGATTTTCTTTTACTGTCAGGTGTGGGAATAAATTAAATTGCTGAAAGACCATCCCCATTTTAGAAGTTATTCTTTTTACTTCTAGTGGTTTCGCGTAAATTCCATCTTGAACGAATGGGTCACCCGATATCGTAATGCTTCCTCCATTTATTTCCTCCAAATGGACTAAACTTCGGAGCATTGTGCTTTTCCCTGATCCAGACGGACCAATTACAGCAACAACATCATTTTTATTCACGTCAAACGTTATTCGTTTCAAAACATCCACATTGCCAAACGATTTCTTCAGGTTGGATACTTCAATGATAGCCACATTTACCAATCCTTTTATTCAAATTTATATCTCCGCTCAATTCCTTTAAAAACAAATGTTAACAAAAGTGTCATTATCAGATAAATCAAACCAGCAACGAAAAATGGCACAATCGTAAAGTCTCGGTTAACAGCTGTTTGCGCGTAATGCAGTAATTCCGGTACAGCCACTGCATAGAGCAGTGCGGTATCTTTAACGAGTGTTACCGATTCATTTGCAATTGCGGGAAGCGTGACTCGAAACATTTGCGGTAAAATGATCCTCGTAGTTGTCTGCCATTTACCTAAACCAAGTACCTGTGATGCTTCATATTGTCCCTTATCAATGGCTAGGAGACCACCGCGGAATATTTCCGCAAAGTACGCTGCGTAATTTAGGACAAATCCTAAACATGCTGCAACAAATCGATCTAATACTAAATATTCTCCGACTACTGGCAGCATAGGAAGACCGAAGCAGATAAGTAATAATTGCAGTAATAGCGGGGTACCCCTCATAACATATATATACCCTTGCGCTAGTAATGATAAAGGCTTCAAACTGCTCTTAACAGCAAGCGTTAATAAAAAACCGAGCGGAATTGAGACGATGATCGCAATGAAAAATAAAAGAATCGTCATCTGTGCGCCTTCAAGCATCGGTTTGAGAATCGAAGTAAAATAGTCAAATGACATGGAAAACTCCTCCAAAAACAAAACAGGGTTCCCATAGGAAATCCTGTTTTACCTTATTTTCATATTACTTTAATACTTTATCTTCTCCAAACCACTTTTCTGAAATACTAGCGGCTGTTCCGTCCTCATTCATTTCATCAAGTGCCTTTTGGAGTTTTTCAAGTAATTCTTCATTGCCTTTTTTAACACCAATTCCATATTCCTCTGGAGCCAGCGATTCATCAAGTACCTTAAATGTACCTTCTTCTTTCGTCATATAGTAATTGATTACAACTTCATCAATGACCACAGCATCTAAACGACCACTCTTTAAGTCTGTTAAGGCTTGTACATTATCTGCAAATTCAGTAACAGTCTTAAGTTTTTCTTTCACTGGTGAAGAATCAAGGGCATCCGATGCTGAAGAAAGTGACTGCAGCCCAACTACTTTCCCATCTAAATCATCTAGTTTCGTAACCTTTGAATCAGCAAGGGTAACAAGAACCTGTGCATTTTTCAGATATGGTTTTGTGAAAAGGACCTTCTCTTTGCGCTCATCCGTGATTGTGTATCCGTTCCAAATCAGATCAATTCGTCCACTACTAAGCTCAGCTTCTTTTGTTTTCCAATCGATTGGCTGGAATTTAACTTCTGTTCCCATTTTATCTGCTGCTGCTTTCGCATAATCAATATCAAAACCTACAATATTATTATCCTCATCACGGAATCCCATTGGAGCAAATTTATCATCAATCCCGATAACTAGCGAATCCTTTTCCTCTTTACTCTGTGATTTTGAGCACCCTGTAAAAACTAAAAGTACGGCAGTTACGATAAGAATCACAGTTGCTAAACTTTTCTTCATTTGTATTTACCCCTTTTTATAGAAAATTATATTTACTTTAGTACGTTACCATATTATCGTGCTACCACATTATAACACTATAATATTATCAAATACAATAGCTAGAAAAAGAATTATAAAAAAAAGGAGTCTACTTAATAGACTCACCTATTTGTATTTTCCAAATCATATGATCTTGCCCCTGACCCCAATAATTCTTCAGTAAATACTCAGGTTCTCCGAATTTCTTTTTCCAGATCGTTTGGGCAGTTTTGTAGCCGCTGTCGAGACAGATTTCTAGGACACCCTTTGACTTTAATGTTTGCAGCAGTTTAGCAAGCAGTTTATTCCCTACACCTTGTCTTTGATAGTCAGGATGTACAAATACGGTTCCCACTTCAATCATTTTCCCAAGTACTCCATTGGTACAGTCCTGAATCAGTTTGCTGGCAGGACCATATTCTATTGTCCCAATAATTTTATTTCCAGCCAAAGCTATTAAAAAATACCTTTTCTCTCCATTACCTTCAAGGTCGATTTGCAGATAATTTTTCTTGCTGGTAATTTCAATTTCAATATCTTCCTTTAACTCCGAAAGTCCTTCTCTATCAAAGGTATTGGTAACCACAACCCTAAAAAAATGGTTCAGTTCTTCGGTGTCTTCAAATTCTGGCCTTCTAATCTCGACTTTTCTCACACCAAAGCCTCCTTACTTACATTGACATATTTTTTTGAACGGTGATCTTATTTACCACAAAAAGTCCACTATAGAGCAGGAAAGTTCCGGCCATTAAAATAATTCCTACGTACACAGACATCATGGTTGGCACTAAAAAAGCTCCCAAAATGATCGATGCACGTGCGATTAAATCTGCCCCGCTGAAACTTAAGTTAGAAAAGGCTGAGTAAGAACCACGCTTGTCCTCCGGCATCATATTTGCTTTTTCTGCATTCATAATTGGGGAGTAAATAAGCTCACCAATTGTGGCCAAAGCATTGAATAAAATCAGGACATACCAACTATTCGCTGAAGTGACAATCGTATACCCTGCACTATAAAACAATAATCCTAGGAGTAACATCTTCCGTTTTGAATACTTATCTGTTATTTTTGTTATAAAAAAGGTAAGAGCTACTACCATCAGCATATTTTCGATATTTAGAAAACTCAGCATCCTTACCCCTGCAATTTCGAAATTCCCGACAAATACCGATTTGAATTCCTCTGCTAATCGTACCCCAATATAACTATTTAGTGAGAATTCTGCTGCAAAAATAAACATTGACCCAGCAACTGCCATGACAAATGGTTTATCCTGAAACGCGACTTTGTAGTTTTGATAGAGATCCACAAAAATATTTTCATGCTTTTTTTCCAGCAGCTTAACGCGTGTATCTTGAAGCCATATTCCATACGCAATCGGCAGGCTAATAGAAACGATTGTTAAAGCGATAAATAGTTCTATTTGATGGTTCACATACAAAAGACCACCCAAAGCTGCACCTATTGCCATCGACAGATTAGTAAGCCAATATTCTATTGCATAAACACTCTTCCGATTTTCGGGTGTTGTCGAGTCAATGATAATGGCATGAACGGCTGGCCGGCCAAGGCTGCTGGTAATCGTGAAAATCACATAGCTGACCGCAAATAGAACAATCCATTTTTGATCTGGGAACAAGCTTACTGTCATAAGTGCAAACATAAATGCACTAGACGCTGATGATAGAATAATAATCTTTTTTCGAGGGAAGCGGTCTGAAATATAGCCGCCGATAAAATTAATAAAGAAGCCTATGATTACCGTAATTGCTAAGAATATACCTGCCCAAACCGCCCCTTTGTGCTGTGCAAAAAAGAGCGCCATAAATGGCATTACCGAGCTGGCAATTGCTCGGTTAAAAAACGAGGTAATCAGCCGAACCTTAATATTTTGAGGATAGTCCTTCCACGCCATATTTATCAACACCTTTCTCACTCTATATAGTAAACTAGACGTAATAATATAAAAATGTCCAATTTTCAAAAATATGTCTACTTTTAAAGGAATGATGGGATGGACCACTATTTATTAGCATTATGGAACTCAACTCCCTCTGGAGAAGTTAAAGTGAAACTGCTGGCAGAAAGATTGGATTTGAGCACCAAACAAACCCGCCGTAAACTGAATCAATGGCAGGATGAAGGCTGGCTGAGCTTCCAGTCTGGAAAAGGCAGAGGCATTTATTCAAAGCTGATTTGGAACAGGGACGTGGAATCAGCGTATGAACAGCAATTTATAGCCCACTTGGAAAGATACTCCATTGAACAGGTTAGCAAACTATTATTATATCAATGGTCAACAGAAACAAAACAGCGGTTAATGACTAGGTTTCAATCCAAGTTTGGTTTTCATCAAGAGGGTCAGGACACGTTAATTATTCCGCGGTTTTACCCATTCATAACGTATCATCCATTAAAGGCTGCGGACGTACATAGTGCAAATCTAATCGCAAACCTATATAACCGGGTTATCGCACTGAAGGATGATAATACGGTCATACCTGAGCTTGCACATAGCTGGGAGGTTGAAGATCATCGGCTAACCTTATACCTGCGAAAGGATGTCAGTTTTCATGATGGTTCAATCTTAAAAGCGGAGGACGTCGTCAAAACGTTTATGAGAATGAAGCAAGATAAGATTTATGCTGAACTGTGGAAACCAATTACAAAAATATTTTCCCCTGCACCACTAATCGTAGAACTTGAATTCCCATATGGCTGTACCTATGTATTGCCGCTTCTAAGTATGATTTCTGCAAGTATCTATAAAGAATCTGCCAACGGATTGGTGATCGGAACAGGCAGCTTTTATCTGGAAGAAGATACCGATGAGAGAACAGTATTACATGCGTTTAAACATTATTACGGTGAGCGTCCGCTATTGGATACAGTGGAATTTATACAGGTTTTAAGAGAGTTTGGAAATGTTTATTACGGTGCTCATGAATCAAGAGAAGTTGGAACCTTTGAGGTTGAGAGTGATTCAGGATTTGGTGTCGTAGTAATGAATGCCTTTCGTCAAAGTGATATTGCTAGAAAAGAAGTACGAGACTATATTCATATGCTGATAGATAAAAATCGCTCGCAAATTTCAATGATTGATTCTCGGATATCAGCAAATACCGATGGCTGCTTAATTGGCTATTCAGGGAGTTACACGGTGCCCGAAATTCCAAAACCAATCCTTTCAAATCCATTAAAGATGAAGTATGTTGGGTATTCAAAGGACACATCCTTTTGGTTAAAAAACATCCTCGATGAGGCTGGTATTCCGTTGGAGTTGGAAGAAGTCTCATTTCATGATGCATTGTACCATGCTCATTTGCAGAAAGCAGATTTATTTATTCATGGAGAAATATTTGAGATGAACCAGAGTTTTTCCTACTTTAGCTTTTTGAAAAACACGATTTCGCCGCTCTATAAATTAACTCGATCTGATCAACTTTTGCAAAAGCTACTGCAAAACTATGATTTTATCCCCTTTGAGAATTGGATGGAGCAGCATTTAATCATAGAGGATTATTTAATTAAAAACTCATTATGCATTCCTCTTTATTATTCAAAAAGACAAATACCATTTTCAATTAATTTAATGAACGTAAAAATTAAACATTTTGGCTATGTTGATTTATCGAAATTATGGATGAAACCTAATAGAGAAGCCTGACCACAGTGGTCAGGCTCTCTTTGCCATTTTATTATATTAATCCTGATATCCTGATAGTTGGTCTTGCACGGAGTTTAGGGAATTAATTGCTTGTTGAATTTTGTTTTTATTTTCTGGTTTTTCAGCAGTACTTAGGGCTTGCTGCAGGGTGTTAACTGTATTTTGTACGGAAGACATACTTTGGTTTACATAATCTTGAGCCTTTGGCAATATTAGCACCTCCTTGATAATGTCAAAAATAGTATCTACATCTATTGGAAAAATATGTGTGCGATTTACGATTTCGACTAGGATTGTGCCTATAATTGAGGCAGTCATTTTTTATCGGAACAATTCGACCTGGATTGTGCCCGTAATTGATGCGGACCCGATTTTTCGGAACAATCAACATAGGATTGTGCTCATAATCGAGGCAGTCACTTTTTATCGGAACAATCCGACCGGGATTGTTCCCGTAATAATGGTCACCCGTTCATTACGGGAACAATTCAACTGTAAATGTATACTGTCGTCTCCTCTCCCCTCCCGAACATTGCAAAAAAAGGCAGCCCCTCAGTTTTTGAAAGCTGCCTTACTCTAATATTACCTCACTTGAACACCTGAGGAGCTTATGGTTTCACCGCCGATTTCGGCTTCTCTGCCAAATAATCTAGCATAGACACCATGGTTATTCTCTAATAGATCGGTATGTTTTCCTTGTTCGGCTATTGTCCCATTTTCAAGGACAATGATTTTATCTGCAGAAAGAACCGTTGAAAGGCGGTGCGATATGATTAAAATCGTTTGTTTTTTTCCTGATTTTAAAACTGCTTCATTGATTTGCGTTTCCGTAATTGGATCGAGTGCCGAGCTTGCTTCATCAAGGATAAGGATTGGAGCATCTTTTAAAATAGCTCTAGCCAGCGATAATCGCTGCTTTTGACCTCCTGAAAGCAGGCTTCCTCTTTCTCCTACCTTTGTATCCAATCCTTCGGGAAGACTTTCCACCAATTCTTCCAACCCGCTGTCATGTAATGCTTTAAGCAGCTCCTCCTCTGTGGCATCAGGTTTTCCAATTCTTAAATTGTCTGCCAGGGAACCATTTCGCATTTGAACATCCTGAGTCACGATTGCCATTTGAGATCGTAGCCATCCTGTATCCCATTCTGTTATATCTCTTCCATCTACTTCAATACAGCCATTCTTCGTATCATAAAGCTTAAATAACAAATCAACAATCGTTGATTTACCAGAACCACTCGGTCCAACTAATGCCACCTTCTCACCAGCGTTAACCGTAAACGAAACCCCTGACAGTACATTCTCTTCTTTTTCCGGGTAAGCAAACGTAACATCCTTTAGTCTGATTTCACCATTTGCTCTGCCGCCGCGGATCCCCTCCACTATTTCTGCCTTGGAAGGCTTATGGGAAAGAAGAATGTCAGAGCGATCTAGTGCTGGCCCAGTTCTTCTTACAGAAAGCCAGTTACGAAGCAGTCTTTGCATTTCATTGGCAGCGATCGTCACTAAGCCACCTGCGGTCAGCATTTGTCCACTTGTTAAACTATCATTCCAAATTAATAATGTACTAATGAAGTAGACAATTCCCAATGCGAATCCATTGTAACTGGCAATTACCACCACGGACTGCATTCTTGCCTTTAATTCCTTAATAGAATGCTTCACGAAAGAGTTTCGGATAGCAATAACACTTTCCACCTCATTTTCAGAAACCCCCATAACCCTTGACAAGTGGATTCCCGTCACCGATTCTCTTAGTCTTTCAAGATAGCGGGAAGCCTCCTGTCTAGCATCGGCGGAAGCAGCTCTAGTCCTCGCTCCTACATAATTAGATGCCCAATAGAAGATTACACCTAGAATCACACTAGTAATCATCAAATAAGGGTGAATCCATAACAGCACGAGACTATAAATTAATACTCCCTGGACACTTGCCATGAATGTCGATCCTTCCCATGCAAGGAAATTATGGAGCGTATCAGGGTCATCCGAGACTCTTGCTAGTAGTTCTCCGGATGAATTGTTATGGTAAAAGGAAAAGGGCAGCACCTGTAAATGACTAAACAGGCGCAGTTTTTGCCAATTAGTTACGGTCTTTGCCGTCTGATGGCAAAAATATTCATCTATGATCATCATGACTAAATCAAAAATAGCAGAAAAGACCAGCAGCCACATTAATCCCCATAGCCAGGAGTGATTTTCATTCGGAATAATGGTATCAACAAGCCAAGCGAAAGCTAATGTTGGGATTAGTGCTGAGAAAACCTGACTAATTGCAATAACGAATGAGTCCGCAAAAACCCACTTTTTATAGGGTCTTAAAAAAGCAAGGACTCTTCGGCCGTCCCGATTCTTTTTTTGATGGGAGACAGTATTCACGTTCATCCAATCATCTCCTTTTCCAACTCGCTATATTGGGCCTTGTATAATTCATAATACTGACCTCTTAATACAAGCAATTCTTCATGTGTTCCTTGTTCCGCCACCATCCCCTGATCTAAAAGAAGGATTTTGTCGGCGTTTCTTACTGTTATCAGCCTGTGGGCAATCGTAATCGTTGTTCTGCCCGGTATTAGCTGCTCAAGGGCTTCCTGAACTTTTTCTTCTGTTTCCCCGTCCAATGAGGAAGTGGCTTCGTCAAAAATTAAGACTCGCGGCTGGCGCAGGATGGCTCTGGCAAGCGCCACTCGTTGTCTTTGCCCGCCGGAGAGCTTCAATCCTCGTTCACCGACCACTGTTTCATATTTATCTTCGAGAGATTCGATGAGTTCTTTTAGCCCGGCTGCTTCCACTGCAAGTTCGAGCTCTTCCTGGGTGGCATTTGTTTTTCCGTATAGAAGATTATTTCTAAGTGTACTGTTTAGTAGAAAGGTTTCCTGAGAAACCACCCCAACCTGTTGTCTAAAGCTATTTCGGTTGTATGCGAATAAATTTTTACCATCAATCAAGACCGAACCTTTTTCAGGTTCATATAAACCTAGGAGGATTTGGATAAGCGTACTTTTTCCCCCGCCACTGGTACCTACAATTCCAATGTGATTCCCCTGTTCCAATGATAGCGAAACACCCTTTAAAATTTTTTTATCACTGGAAGGGTAGTTAAACCAAATATTCTCTATGTCTATTTTTCCCTCTACTTCTCCAAAAGAAGGCAGATTTTCTTCATGCTCTTCCGGTAAATCAAAATATTCATAGATTCTTTGCAGTGCCGGAATTGCCTGTTGAATGGTCAGCGCATTTTCAGCCAATGACCGGACAGGCAAAAACATAATAGGAATAAAATTAAGACAGGCAATCAGGGTTCCAATCGTAATCGTGCCTTCCCAAATAGAGAATCCACCGATTAGCATGACAACACCGGGAGTTGCGATATTAAATAAATTTCCAAGCCGCCAATTGACCTTTCCAATTAACGCTGCACGAATCGAGTAGTTTTTCCATTCTGTCTGTTTTTTTCGCTGTGTTTCAATTTCCTTCTTTTGTGTCTGAAATGTTCGAACAAGTCTGGTGCTTTCTATACTTTCTTGCAGGTGCTGGTACATATCTGCACTCATATCCCTTTGGACCGCACTCATTTTCCGCATCGTTTTACCGAGCTTAAATGATGGAAGTATGTAAATAGCAAACACGGCAAACATAACAACAGCTGCTGGCCAATATAATGCAAATACGGCTGAAAATGCAGCAATTGCACCAATCACTTGCTGTAAGATACGTGGAACGACGGTGTTATTTAGGTTTTGAACAGATTCCACGTCATGCGTTAATCGATATAACATATCTCCTCTTGGTGTCGTTGTAAAAAACGACATCGGTGTTCGATGCAGCTTTTTAAAGGCCCGAATCTGCATATCCGTTATTACATCGAATCCGATTTTTACCTGTACATATTCTTGTAAAGTCTCAAATAAAGACTTTCCTAAGAATGCGGCCAAAACACCACCGACAAGTAAAAGTAAAAAGGATATCTCTCTAGCCCCAATCACTTCGTCCACTAATTTTCCTGCCAGTAACGGCGGCAAGATGGTAAATGCTCCACCTAATAATGAAAAAAATAAGGCAAGCAATAATTTCCTCCAATAAGGTTTGAAATGTCCTAATGTCGTTTTTAATAAATTCATTATAATCCCCCTCGCAAAATAATATTTTATTACAAATCATGGCAATATTCATTACTATTTGAAAAAAACTTCTTATTTTACGAAATCTAAAATATTACTCCTCGTTTTTTCTACTATCAAATTGTTATTTTTACACTATATTTCTCTTTATAAAAAATATAAATGCCTCAACTCCATTAGGAATTGAGGCTTTATTACAATCTATAATTTGCCATTAGATTACTATTTTACGGTTTTAAGTTTTACTCTATTTATGCCATTAGATACATTCGATTGACCTAGGACGATACTATTATCACAAATTGCTTCAACATCATTTCTATCATGTGTGACCATAATACATGTCATGTTGGCTTTTTTCAAAATCAACCCTAGATCGTCTCGAATCGACTCTTTTAAATCAGCGTCTAAGTTGCTAAATGGTTCATCCATTAATAATACATTGGGCTTTGGGGCAAGTGCTCTAGCAAGAGCAATCCGTTGCTGCTGCCCGCCACTTAATTCATGAGGATATCTTTTGTAGAACTCCTTCATTTGAACAAGTTCCAACATCTCATCTACACGCGAGTTTCGCTCTTTCCTTGGTAAACGTGATAGTCCAAAAAGTATATTATCCTTGACAGTCATATGAGGAAATAGAGCATAGTCTTGAAAAACCATACCCACTCCTCTATCCTCTGGGTGAACAAATACACTTTCACTTACAACGGTAGTACCGGCAATTTTTATGGTTCCTTTGACCGGCATTTCTAATCCTGATATCAAGCGAAGTAATGTACTTTTCCCACTTCCACTTTGTCCTAAAATACCGACGATTTCCCCTTTTTCCATCGAAAACGAAAAATCGTTAATAACAGGGTCCTCTTTACGAGAATATGAAAAAGTGAGACCTTTAATTTCAACAATACTCATTGTTTCACCCTCTTACCAACTATTTGAAAAATGACCACAGATAAAATACTGATTAAAATGATTAGAAGCGATGAAATAGAAGCCTCATGGATTTGTTCATCGTTTGCATATTGATATGTTTTTGTTGCTAACGTTTCAAAATTAAAAGGCCTTAACAACAATGATAATGGTAATTCCTTGCAAATTTCAACAAACGTTAAAATGAAACCACTAATTAAAGATCCTTTTATTAATGGGAGGTCTACTTTAAAGAACGTTTTTGTCACTCCCATTCCGAGCATTCTTGAAGCTTCCATATATTTCGTTCCTACCTTCTCAAATCCCACCTCAGTTGCATTAAACCCAGTAGCCATAAACCGAATGAAATAGCCGACGATTAACATGACTAGAGACAAACTTAAGATGAGAGGTTCTTCACCAAGACCCAATGTAAAATACATTGGTGCGAGCCATTTATCAAGTGAGATAAAAACAGCAAGAACACCAATAGCAATAATTGGACCTGGAATGGAATAACCTGAGGTTACGCATTTCGATATGATAAAAGAAAACGAAGAATGAGATCGGCAAATGTTTGCAACAACAACGGAAAGAACTAGAATAATCAATGTAGATATTACGGCAACATAGACGGTTTGATATAACAAGGTAAAAAAGGCAGGTTCCCAAACTTTATGGAACGTCATCTTTGCCCATGCAATCAACTGTATGAATGGGATGAGAAATCCTAATAAAAATACAACTCCGCAATATATAAAGGCGGCCATCCCCGCGATTCCTTTCAGTTTCACAGGTACAAGCGGCCTCGATTTATTACTCAAGTGATAACGCCGCCGCTGTCTAAGCAGTCTTTCTAAAAAGAAAATGCCCACAATGATCACCATCAGCCACGCAGCTAGTTTCATAGCTGAATTTACATCATACATCCCGAACCACGTTTGAAAAATAGCGGTGGAAATGGTATGGATGCCCAAATAGCTGGTAACTCCATAGTCTCCCAGCACTTCATAGATGACTAAAACGGTACCTCCAACAATTGCTGGTCTTGAAAGAGGAAGGACTACTTTATAAAATACAGCGAATGGTTTTCTTCCTAACAACCTTGCACTCTCTATATAAGATGTACTTTGACTTTCAAGAAATGCTCTGGTTATGATAAACACGTACGGAAATAGAAAGATAGTAAAAATAAAAACAGCTCCACCTATTCCCGAAACGGTTATCCATTCTGGGTCTAGCTGATAATCAAAATGATTCCTTAACGTTGTTTGTACTACTCCGGTATAGCCTAGCATCGTTCTGTACGTATATGCCGCTATAAAAGTTGGGATTGACAGTGGCAAAATTAACCCCCAACGGAAAAACCGTTTTAGTGGAAAATCAAAGGCTGCAATCAGCCACGCCAAAGTTACGCCTAAAAAGGACGTAAAAAGGCCAGTTAGGACTACCAGGACGACGGTGTTTGCAACATAATTTGTTAGCAAATACTGACGAATATGAAGCCAGTTTTCATTAGGTTCTAAAAATATAGAAGAGAAAATAAAAAGGATAGGCAGTAGAATAACTACTGCCCCAACTAAACTAATGATCCACCAGCCGTTTATTTCCTTTTTAATAGTACGCTTTATTAATTTCGCATTCATATTACTTCCAGCCTGTTTTATTAAAGATTTCGATTGCCTTTTTATTATGCTCTCCTAAAGTATCAAAATTTAGTTCTTGCATTTTAAAGTCGCCCCAGCTTTCAAGTAATTCTGGTTTTGAAGCCTTAGGGTTTACAGGAAATTCATAATTATTTGCTGACAAGATTTCTTGTGCTTCAACATCAGTCATATACTCAATTAGCTTAATCGCATTTTCTTGATTCTTGCTATGCTTTGTCAAACCAATTCCGCTGATATTTACATGAGTTCCATTTGTTTCTTGATTAGGGAAAAATACCCCGATACTTTCAGCAACTTTTACTTCTTCGGGATCTTCCGAATTTGCAAGCAGCCCTACATAATAAGTGTTCATAATCGCAACATCACCAGTGCCTGCAGCAATTGCTTTTGCTTGGTCACGGTCACCGCCATCCGGCTGTCGAGCAAAATTATTTACAATCCCTTTCGCCCATTGTTCTGCTTTTTCTTCACCATTTAATTCAATAAATGAAGCAAGTAATGATTGGTTATATAAACTGGTTGAAGAACGAACTAACAATTTCCCATTCCATTTTTCACTTGTTAAATCTTCATAAGTAGACAATTCCTCAGGTGAAACTCTGTCTTTTGAATAGGCGATTATACGTGCTCTTGTTGCCAGCCCAATCCAATTATTATCAACATCGCGAAGGTTTTCAGGTACATTTTTATCAATAATATCTGAAGTAACTGGCTGGAGGATATCATTTTGCTTAGCATTAGTAAGGACCCCGCCATCTACTGTAACAAATAAATCTGCTTGTGTACTTTTACCTTCACGCTTTAATCTCTCAATAAGTTCTTCCGCTTCCCCTTTTACAACATTAACTTTAATGCCTGTTTCATCTGTAAATTTGTTATAAATCTCATCATCAACTTCATAATGTCTTGCTGTGTAAATATTGACTTCTTGTTTTTCAGTTGTTTTTGGCTTAGAAGCCGCTTTATCTCCTTCTGAATCAGTTTGATTTGTTGCGCAACCTGCTAAGCCAATCGACAGTATCGCACTTGCCAATAAAGGTTTGAATAATTTTGATAAAGCCATGATATGTACCCGCCTCTTCTTAGTTTTTGAAAATGATAATGATAATTGTTATCAATTAATATAATTTTATTCTAATTAGCCCTATTTCTTTTGTCAACAATATTTTGTACTTTTAAAAAAATTCACGATGAAAAATAAAAAGGTGATCGAAATTTTCTTCGATCACCTTTTCCAATATTTCCGCTTTAGGTATTAAACTTCCATTTGATATTACCTGCTTAATGGTCCCGGTGAACAATATAATTCAATAAATGCTTCAAAAAATTGGTCTTTTGTTTAACATCTTTTAATGAATCAATAGCAAGACAGTAATGATCCCACATTGCTTTCTTTGCACCATCTGTACCAAGGATTGACACAAAAGTTGAGTTTTTGTTTGCTTGGTCTTTTCCTACCGATTTTCCTAATAAAGCCTGATTTCCTTCAACATCCAGCAGGTCATCCTTAATTTGAAAGGCAATCCCAGCATGGTAAGCATATTTTTTCAGAGCCTGCATGTCTTCTTCCGCTGTATTCGCAAGAATGGCTGGCATGATAAGCGAAGCTTCGAAGGCGATTCCCGTCTTATAGAAGCACAATTGATTCAACTGTTCGAGCGTTAGCTGCTTCCCTCTGGAATCCAAATCCATTGCCTGCCCCTTACACATTTCCCCTGTCATTTTGGCAGAATAGTGAATCAAACTAAGCACTGTTTTCGAATCAAACTGATCAAGTGACGCTTGTTCTTCAAAAGCCTTTTGGGTAAGAAAAAGTCCAGTTAATTCAGCAATCGCACTGTTGTAAACCATATGCAAGGTAGAACGTCCCCTGCGTATCGAGGCATTGTCCTGCGAAGGAAGATCATCGAAAATCAGGGAAGCTGTATGCATATATTCTAATGATCGAAGCAGCGGAACAATGGCAGATTGATCTAATCCGTATTCATTTATTCCCATCATCCACGTTATGATCGGCCTTATCCGCTTACCATCCCCCTCTAAACTATAGTTTGCCGCCTCAACAATAGGCTCTTTCACAAAAGAAGTGGGAATAGGTAATAGGGTGTTTATTTCCGATCTGACTCCTTCGATGGTATCTAAAAATTCTGTCCGTTCCTTCCGATCATTTTTTAGATTCGTAATCATATGATCGCGAAGCAGTTTATCAAAGAAATCTACATCATCCGCTTTTTGTACCATTTTTTGTATTAAAGCATTGAATTTGGGATTTCCAGCACCAAATAAATTCATTACTTCATTGTATTTTTTTGTTCCCATTCGTTCTTTATATCTTTTTAAACCGTTGATGGCACGATCTAGAATTACCTCACAAGCTTTTGAATTTGATTGATACACGTTATGAATCAAATGATTGATGACACACCAATATAACTCAAAAGGGTTAATCAGATCGGCGCGTTTATCATGGTATTTTAAATAATACGTATAGGGTGTAACCGCACCAGCTTCCAAGTCTTCAAACATATCAGCAAAATCATCGGCAAGCTGGTTATATATACCATAAAAGAAGGTTCGGTTATCAAAACCTTCATCCTCCTGAGCATCGAGTACAGAGCGTACAATCAAACGTGAAGAGGAGGATTTAAGGATAATTGGTATATAGAGATCCTCATTGGTGTATTGATGGTTGGATAATTCCTTTACCCGATCCACTTCCTGAGATTGAAAAAATACATACGATTGTTCAAAGAATGATTGCAATGTTTCAGGCCGCTGATGGGTCTTAATGAACTCATAGGCTTCACGGAGCTCTGAATGGATATTTGTAAGCAATTCTATTTGATTGTCAGCCCAATCACCTAATTCCGGAACTGTTCCTGTAATAAGTGTGGTACGAATCAAATCTGAATAACACTTCTTTTCGTAATCAGATAAAACATTGGCATCAAGAAGATCATCAATAAACGGATACGTCAAACCATAGCAATAGCCCAACCTTAACGCTTTAGCAAGTCTACTAGAGCGTTCTTTTGAGGATATTTTTTCGTCCATTTCTTCTATTTCCTGCATTACTACCCCAGCAATGATTTTAATCAGTTTTCGCTGAGCATGGTCCGCGTCCATCCCTTCAGGTATATAGGAGGATGCGGTCTTAAGTTTTTCTATCAGCCAAATTATGGTCGTTTCAATGCCCTCTTTCTGGGCCCACTTGTACATTCCTGCGACACTATACATATCCGTTTCGGACGTGCTAGGATTCGTCAACTGTTTTTTTAAAGAATCGACTACATTCCGAATCCTCGTCTGTGCATCTTTTGAATCCAGTGCTTTGCCCAAGTCACGCATAAAAATATAAGATATGCTTCGATCAAGATAATGGTCCAGCTTACCGGTGTAATTCAAGTATTGAATATAATGATGATAATCACGGGGAGTTGATTTTCCTTTACTACGTGAAAAGAAAGAGAAAAAGGAATGATGATGAATATGGTTGTGTTTCCAAGATTGGAAATCTTTTGTTACGTTATGGACATACGTCTTTTGGGTGAGCTGGATCTGGAGGATTTTAAAATAATTTAGCGCTCTCTCCTCTGCCAGTTGGTAGCATCTATCTGCGTTTATTACGAACTCCACACTCATTAATACATTACCTCTACTTCATTTCTCTTTTTTATGTATGTATTTATTATAATACACTTTCGAAATGCCTTTATAACTATAAAACTATAATTATTAGCTCAAAGGTAAAAAAATCCCCCAGATTGTTAATCTAGGGGAATAATCATAAGTTAACTACACTCTATTTTCTACTCATATCTCAATGCATCAATCGGACTAAGCTTCGAGGCTTTGTTTGCTGGGAGTAATCCGAATATGATCCCAATAAACGCTGAAAAGCTTACACCAATTAGGACAATTAGAGGACTAATCGTAGCGGTGATTGGTGAGAATTGCGAAACAATCACACTTCCAATAGAAGCTAGTCCGATACCTATCAACCCCCCTATCGAGGTTAAGGTAATAGATTCAATTAAAAACTGTAAAAGAATTTTCCTTCTAGTAGCACCTATAGCTTTTCGGAGTCCAATTTCTCTTGTTCTTTCCGTAACGGAAACGAGCATAATATTCATAACACCAATCCCGCCTACTAGGAGAGAAATACCGGCTATACTTCCGATTAGTAATGTGAGTAAAGAAATCATTGTATTTAATTCTTTTTCATAATCTTCAAAGCTATTGGTTGAATACATCCCGTCCTCGAGCTTTTTCGTTTCTGTCAATGTTTCTGCAGCTAGCCTTCCTGTCTCGGAAATTTTTTCAGAATCACTCGCAATGACCGATAATTGTTCAATTTCCCGATTACCAAACATCATTGAAATAACAGAACGCGGCATCAGCATTTCGCCCGTTTCCTTATTACGGAATTGTTCAGGGAGCGGTGATTCATATACACCCACAATCTTGTAAGGATTTTCATTTAAATCAATGATCTCACCAATTGGGTTTTCTGTTTCTTTAAAGAACTTTCCCCTGGCAATGGTATCAATAAGTATGACTCGATTCAAACCATCATTATCCGCGGCGTATAATGCCCTTCCTTCTACTACTTGTATATCTCTTGCTGGAAAGTATTCAGCACCCACACCTGTTATTTGCATTTCTCCTTGTACTTCATCATGCCTCATCATTCCCCAGCCTTGATTTGTAGCAATAACAGCCTTAACACCCGGAACATTAGCAAGTGTTTGAATATCATCTGAAGTCAATTCAGGTTCCTGCCAAAACATGGGTTCCTCACCCTCAGGTGGTATGTATTCATAATAAATATCAATGGCATTTTTATCCGTAGAGAACAATTCATCAGTCATTTGTTTTTTCGTACCTTGTCCAATTGCAACAATAACGATAACAGCTGCCACACCGATAATGATACCAAGCATGGTTAATATCGACCTGACCTTATGATTCCAGATTGACGAAAGGGCAATTTTGAAACTCTCCCAAATATTCATATCGTCACCCGCCGGTCATCTGTTATCCTGCCATCTTTTATGGTAATAATCCTTTTAGCATAAGCGGCTATTTCTTCCTCATGGGTAACGATAATAACAGTCTTTCCCTCTTGGTGGAGCTGTGAAAATAGTTCCATGATTTGTCCGCTCGTATGTGAATCAAGGGCCCCTGTTGGTTCATCTGCTAACAGAATGGTTGGATTATTGACCAGAGCTCTAGCAATCGCAACGCGCTGCTTTTGACCTCCAGATAATTGATTGGGCAAGTGCTTCATCCGGTCTCCTAGACCGACCTTTGTCAGCATGTTTTTCGCCCGCTCCGTTCTTTCCCGTTTGGAAACACCCGCATATACAAGTGGAGATGCAACATTTTTTATCGCATTGTCCCTTGGAAACATGAAGAATTGTTGAAAAACAAAGCCAATGTGCTCATTTCTAAGTAGTGCAAGGGCGCTTTCCTTGGCGGAGTCAATTTGTTGCCCGTTTAATTCAAATGTACCCGACGTAGGGTAATCTAAAAACCCAATAATATTCATCAAAGTGGATTTTCCAGATCCGGATGGACCCATGATGGCAACAAACTCTCCATCTTCTATTGTCAAATCAATTTCATGAAGGACAGGAACTTCCAAGGCGCCTTTCCCGTAAACTTTGGTAATATTACTCAACTTCATCAAATGAAGTCACTTCCATTCCATCATGCATTTCTTCTGTTGGTGCAATCACAACAAGTTCCTCAGGCTTTACCCCATCGGTTGCTTCGATGTATGCGTCATTCATAACCCCAGTTTGAACTTCCCGTCTTTCAAGCTTCCCATCTTTTAAAATATAAACAAATTTGATTCCAGCTTCGTCCATTAAAGCTGGATGTGGGATGGCAATCTTTTTGTCAGAACTGCCGGCTTTAATTTCTAAAGAAACATGGAAGCCTTGGCGCAACTCAGTGGTATCATCTGTAATGGCAACTTTAAATGGATACATAGTTACATTGCCGCCTCCACCGCCGCCGAATTCTTCACCACCGCCGCCACCTTCGTTCGGGAACTGTGAAATAGATTCCACTGTACCATTCCATTCGCGGTCTTTATATACTTTGGGCCTAATAATAACTTGCTGCCCCTGTTGAATTTTGACCGTGTCAAATTCACTCATCGTTCCAATTACTTTATATGGTTGACTGGAAATGATGTGGATGACAGGTTCAGAAGCTCCTGCTTCTGTTTTCGCTAGGTTCTGATTTACCTTCACAATGATCCCATCCATTTTACTAACAACAGTCATTTCCTTTTTTTGTGCATTTAGTTCTTTTATTAGATCGTCAGCTGAAGCAATTTCAGATTTCGTACCTTCATATTGCATCTCTAGTTGAACCTTTTCATTCGAAAGGAGGTTTATGTCTTCTTGCGAAACAAGTTCTTCTGTAACACCTTCTGTTGCAGCAGTCTGCGTTTCCAATTTCTTTTTTGCTTCAGCTAATCTCTTTGCACTATCTGCAATTTGGTTTTGTTCGGTTTTCCCCCTGCTTTGTAACAAGTCTTTTTGTCGAACTGCTTTATTAAGTTCATTATCAATTTTGGAAGAATCATAGATTAATAGAGAATCGCCAGCTTTGACTGCTTGGTTTTCTGCCACCTTAAATTCACTAATTTCTCCTTTTTCAGGTTCTAAAAAGACTTTCTGTTCACTTTCTGGTACTATTTTACCTGTTACCAGAATCGATTCCACCAATTCCTGTTCACTCACTTTTTGAACACTTACCCCCATTTCAACGATTTCATTACCTACCGTTTCAGCACCTGTTTTCGCATATAAATAGCTTCCTGTACTGGCAATAATAAGTACGCCAACAATTACTGAAACCCAAATCCATATCTTTTTCTTCACAATAAACCTCCATCTACTCTTTGTTTTCTTATTTTTACTATACCAATTATGGAAAAATTTTCAATCAATATAGTAATATATTTCTAGTTTTCCGGTTTTGAGATATGAGAAAAGGCTGACGAGTGCGCCAGCCTTTTTGTTGATTATGTGACCCTTCTATAGTTACCAAGTGCTTTAGGAATTGGTTTTCCGGTGAAACAGGACTTCTGCATTGACCTATTACTCTTTTCCAATGGGGTTTCGGTCACTCCAGCACCTCTGCATTGACCCAAAACGCTGTTCCGATTGGACCTCGGTCACTCCAGCAATTAACCAGCATGGTTGCATCCATTTGCCTGATCAAGTACCGCAAAAAGTCTGATAAGGTCGAGCTGAAGGTGCCGGCAATGAGCAGTATTTAACCTGTTCTGGAGAGTAGGAGTATGGATTCGAAAGAACATTTAGAAGACGTTCCATCACACTATAGTTTCCGCTATTCACTGCCGCCTCCAGTGCTTCTTCTACCCGATGGTTTCGGGGGATTACAGCAGGATTGCTGTTCCGCATTAACTGATTCGAAGAGTCCTTCGATTCCATCTGCTTGCCGCGTCTCGCTTCCCACCTCTCATACCACTGAGTAAATTCTGGTGTTCCGTACAGACCGGTTTCCTCAATAGAGTCAATGGTTAATGCTCTGAATGTATTTGTATAGTCGGCACCATGCTTTTGCATGACTTGGAGCAGGCTTTCAATAAGGGGTACATCCTCTTCCTCTTCTTGGAATAAACCCAATTTCGCTCTCATTCCCCCGAAAAAGTTCGCTTTAAATAATCCAGCAAATTCGGAGAGTTTCTCCTGTGCAAGCGTGACAGCCTGCTCCTGATTTTCGTGAAGCAACGGCAACAAAGCTTCTGCTAATCGTGCAAGATTCCACACGCCAATATTTGGCTGATTGCCATAAGCATATCGGCCTTGTCTATCAATGGAGCTGAAGACCGTTGCCGGATCATAAGTATCCATAAATGCACATGGTCCATAATCGATGGTTTCTCCACTTATTGTCATATTGTCAGTGTTCATCACCCCGTGAATAAAGCCAACAAGCTGCCATTTAGAAATCAACAATGCCTGCCGTTTTACCACTTCCTGAAGTAATGATAGATATTTGTTGTCATCATCTGCAATTTCAGGATAATGACGTTCAATCGCATAGTCCGCCAGCTCCTGAAGTTCTTCATCATTTCCCCATCTTGCCGCGTATTGAAAAGTACCGACACGCAGATGACTCGCAGCCACTCGCGTTAGAATGGCACCAGGAAGTTCGGTTTCACGGATAATGGACTCACCAGTAGAGACTACTGCCAGACTACGAGTAGTTGGAATACCAAGCCCATTCATTGCTTCGCTAATTATGTATTCCCTCAGCATAGGACCAAGTGCCGCTCGGCCATCGCCCCCGCGGGAATATGGTGTTCTCCCTGAACCCTTAAGCTGAATATCAAACCGCTCATTTTGAGGTGTAATCTGCTCACCTAGCAATATCGCTCTACCATCCCCTAACATCGTAAAATGACCAAATTGATGCCCCGCATATGCTTGGGCTATAGGAGAAGCGCCATCTGGTATTTTGTTTCCAGCAAATAAAGCAGTACTTTCATCGCTTTTCAAAGAATGTACGCTCAACCCTAGGGTCGCTGCCAGCGGTTCGTTAAGGATGATTATTTTTGGGGAACGCACAGGCGTTGGATTCTGACTTGTAAAAAATGTTTTCGGCAGCCGAGCATAACTATTATCAAAGTTCCATCCCGTATCCATTAATTCTTTTGTCATTGTATCCTCTTTTCTTTTTTTGTTTTTCTATATAATAGGTTATCCATTAACTATATATGTTATTTTTTATTATTGCTATGTTCCGTAGTTACTGTCTTTTTTTGTTTTTATCGACTTTTTTCATATCTTATGAATATTTCACAAGTCTATATCATAACTGAATAGTTGAGAAAATATTATGAGTAAAGAAGGGAAATAAAGGAGGGGGAAGTCAATAATCGGAAAAATGAATAGAGATGAGTGCAATATATAAGGGGGGAGTATGTTTATGGCTAATGTTGGAAAAGATGATTTTGTAAATGGCTTTGTACCACATCATAATCATGGGTCTGTTGATTATACTTCTGTGGAAGCGGGTCATGTCCACCAGTGTTTAGATGTCACTTCACCGCCAATAGCAACACAGGATCAAAATCACATCCATTACACAGAGGGATATGTTGTTTTTGAAGATGGGCATACCCATCATTATAAGGCATATTCAGGTCCTGCTATACCAGTAGGGAATGGGATGCATGTTCATTATTATGATTTTTACACTTCTGAAGATAATGGGCATAGGCATCATGTTAGAGGTGTTGACCATCCAGCGCCAGGGAATCGATAAATAATGTTGAGTTCGTACAGCTAGTGTCTATAAATAAAACATAAAACAGCTAGGAAAACACACAGTTTTACATAACATCTGTGTGTTTTTTTTTATCGCGGTTTAGACTCGGATTAAATGCCAAATACTATATATTATATCTAGAACATTCTTTTAAGGGAGTGCAAATTTGGAAGCATTTTACCGTACTTTCTTGGTTTTTGTAGTCGGATATTTGTTTATAAGATTTACTGGAAAAAAAGCAGTTGCTCAGATGCACACATTTGATATTATCTATATCCTCATTCTTACCAATATTATTAGTACTCCTGTTGAAGATAATAATATGGGTAAAGCCCTTATCTATGCTGGAATAACAGTAATTTTATATAAAGTTTTTATTCGATTATCGTTACATAATAAATTGAGATGGATTATATATGAAAGTCCTACAGTGTTAATTCAAAATGGTCATATTGATCGAAAAGGCTTAAAGAAGGTAAGGATGCCTATGAACGATTTATTATCACATTTAAGAGTAAAAGGGTACACAGATATTCAAAGTATTTCTATTGCAGTGATGGAGGAAACAGGGAATATTAGTGTTATCCCTAAGTCGGAATATCGTCCTGTTCAACCAAATGATTTAAATTTACAAGTAAAGAAAGAATTTATTCCAATACCATTGATAATGGACGGACAGATCATTTACCATAATTTAAAATATCTACAATTAGATCGTGGATGGCTAATGAATGAACTTAAAAACAAAGGAGAACGAGTAGAAAATATTACCTTGGCAACTCTTTTAGAAGATGGAAAGTTATTTATCGATAATAATGATGAAAAGGACCATAAAGGTAATCCTTTTTACTACAATCCAGGGAAAGATAACTAACATGAAATAGGCAAATATCCATTCCTCTTTGAATATGGACACATACACTATTTTGAATCAATTTGAGGAGGAGAAAAATAATGGAAAGACAATACTTTGGCAGCGGTATGGGTTATGGTGGTTATCCTGGTTACGGCATGGGTTATGGTGGTTTTCCTGGTTATGGCATGGGTTATGGTGGTTTTCCTGGTTACGGCATGGGTCATGGCGGTTTTCCTGGTTACGGCATGGGTTATGGTGGTTTTCCTGGTCACGGCATGGGTTATGGTGGCTATCCATTTCACCATCATCATGGATTCCATCACGGGTCCTGTTGTTAACATACAAAATGGAACCCTTGAGCGATGTCTTCAGGGGTTTTTAATTGTTTTTAAAAGGATTTTATTACATATTTTAATTCTACTCTTATATGCAGTTCGTGTTCATCAGATCGGAGGTTTGCCGCTCGCTTTCTTAAGATCCCGTGTCCCCGCGAACTCCTTTGCATTAAGCTACTGTTACTTCTCCCATCTCAGCTCGGGACTTGCACCTATAGACTGCACCCATGCTTGGCGCAAAAAAACGACAGGAATCCCTTATCGGGAATCTGCCGCTCGCCTTCCGTTAAAACTTTTTCAGAGTAAAAGGTTAACAGAAAAATGGTGTTTTCTCTTAAAATCTTCACTGCTTAAAAATTTTTTTCAACTCCGTTAAATCTATGCTGGAAGTTAAAGATCCAATTTCAGTTGTTGCTGCAGCACCAACAGTATTTGCAAATTGCAGATACTCCGTTAATTCCTTTTTCCCTACAGGCATTCCCTTTTCGTGGAAGCAATACAAAAGTCCGGACGTAAAAGCATCTCCTGCACCAGTTGTATCAATTGTATCTACCTTCGGAGCGCGGATGAACACTTTGTCTCCATTCATTACTCCATAAGCGCCTTTCCCACCCATCGTAATAAATAAATAAGGAATGTTCAACTTTGATATTTTTCCCAATCCAGCCTCAATTGAATTTGTTTCCATTAAAAAATTCAACTCATCTTCAGCCAACTTGACGACAGTAGCATGTTTAAGGAA
This sequence comes from Neobacillus vireti, assembly GCF_036962345.1. GTDB lineage: Bacteria > Bacillota > Bacilli > Bacillales > Cytobacillaceae > Neobacillus > Neobacillus vireti_A. Next base: position 47,160 of record NZ_JBALNB010000013.1, on the reverse strand, counting down.
CGAAACAACTGTTTGACGGCATTGTTCCTCGCTTTCCCACCGCTTTAAACGAATGTTTGCATCAAAAGCGATCAGATTGGAAAACTCTTTAGCATATTTTAGTGCGGCCTCGGTCGTCTTTATGGATTTTTGTTGAAAAAGGGTGCCGGAGCCAAAATAAAGAATTTTTGTCTTTTCAAAAACGTCTCTTCTTAATTCTTCTTCTCTTAATACTTCATCCGGAGTTGGGTTTATATAAGAATGGAAGTTTCGCTCGCCAGTTTCTTTCAGATGTACATAGACCCCGCACATTCTTTTCGTATCAGTACGAACAGAAAACGTAAGATTGACTCCTTCCTGTTTTAATTCTTGTTCCACAAATTGACCGATTGAATCTGTCCCCAATTTGCACAGATAATAAGTGGGGAGCCCCAGTCTGCTGGTACCGACTGCCAGGTTAACAGTTGCGCCTCCCAACAGCCGCTGGAAATTGGTATTGGTACTGTCAGTTGAAATATAATCTACAAAGGCTTCTCCTAATGATATAACTCCTTGTTTTTCCAAAATAGCCCTCCTGCCGAAATGTATAAACAACATTATAAACTATATATAATCTTCTTTCTGGTAAACCATAAAAAAAATCCCCCAAACATTTAGTCTGAGGGTACATAATTAATAATCATAAATTAATTTGAAATCTTCTCTTAACGAAGTATAAAACGACACCAGATAGAACTAATATTAATCCTGCTAGTAAAATGTTAAAGTTGTTTGTCGCGGTATTTGGAAGTTCATGATCAGCTTTTGTGGGAATCTTATTAGTATCTGGTTCACCTTCAAATACACCATACGTACTGAAGTGATCAGTATAAGCTGACACTTCACCATTATTGTATTCTCCACCGATTGATTCCCATTTTTTTGCCTCTTCATTCCAATAGTAAACTTTTACATTTTTGGGATTTTTAATTTGTTTAGGATCCACTTTGAATGTTAATTTAACTTTTTCATTGAACTTATGATACAATTTGCCATCAGCTTCAATTGTAAAGTCATAAATAGCTAGGGAACCATTTGCTGCCATTTTCTTTACTTTAATATCTAGATTTTCTGCTAATGGCAGGATAGAAGCAAGAATTTGTACATCTACATTTCCATTGCTTACCTGAATCGCTGCACCAGCTTCTTTTAAGGCTTTAATTTGTTCCTTCGTCAGTGTTAATGTTGCATTTATTTTATTATCAACTTCAACAACAACGATTGCTTCGTTTTCAAGATTTTTAAGTGCATTTTTACTAATTGTATACTTGTTACCTTCTTTAGCCACTGACGGTTTAATTTCTTTTGTTTTATCTGATTTACCTGGATTTTCACCTGGTTTATTGCCTGGGTTTTCTCCTGGTTTGTTACCTGGGTTTTCTCCCGGTTTATTACCTGGGTTTTCTCCCGGTTTATTACCTGGGTTTTCTCCCGGTTTATTACCTGGGTTTTCGCCTGGATTTTCTCCTGGTTCAACACTTTTATCTACAATTCTGCCTTCAACTTTTGTTGGGATAGTTTCTAAGCTTACTAGATGATCTCTGAAGTTTTCCCAATCTGATAGACCTAAGTCTGTTACACGGCCTTCTGCATAAGCTTTCGCAAAGACATTATATCCGTCTCCACCTTTAGCTGTGAAAGCATTTGTGGCTACTGTGTAGGTTACTTCGTCTTGAATTTCTACATATTCACCATTTTGATTTAAATATTTTACGGATATTACACGTTCTCCTGCTGGTTTTGTAGAATCAAATTCCACTTTACCACCGGCTACATGTAAGAAACCACCATTTTCTCCTGGGGATTTACTGAAACTAATTTCAAATGCTTCTTTTAACTCAGCACCAGTTAAATCCATGGTTGCTAGAGTATTAGCAAATGGAAGAACAGTGATTACTTCACCCACAGTGATTGGACCAGCATCAATTGCCGAGCGGATACCACCGCCGTTTTGCAATGCCATAATGATATTTTTACCTGTGAATTCTCTTGCTTTCGTAAGCATACCATCCGTAATTAGGTTACCAAGAATGGTTTCGTTTTTACGTACACTTGGTGCTGTATTATCACCATTCGTACGTGGGTTTTCCAACTCTATAGTCGTTGTTACGCCGATTTCTTCATTCGCAATAGCATCTACTTTCGTTTTGTATGGTGCTAACAATGCTGCAGCTTCTGAATCATCCGCTTGTTTATCAATTGCGATTAATTCCCCAGCCTGTCCAACTACAACACCATTTCCATCAAATTCAACATCAAGCACACCGAGGTTGGTGTTTGCATTACCGGTTTGAACAATAACAGTTGGTGTTGCGTCTTTTGCAACAACTACTGGTTCAGCTAATACTGTATGACTATGTCCACCAACAATAACGTCAATGCCTTCAACTTTTTCTGCTAAAACTAAGTCGTTATCAATGGCTGCATTATCGTCATATCCAATATGAGTTAATGCGATAATCTTGTTGACACCTTGTGCTTCAAAAGCAGCGACTGCTTTTTCTGCTTCTGCTTTATAGTCTTCAAAAGTAATAGCGCCTGGGCTAGAAAGATCTTCAGTTTCTGCAGTTGTTAAACCAAAGATTCCCACTTTTTCACCATTAATTTCTTTGATAATGCCATTATAAATTTGAGCATTCATTACTTCAGTTGAAATGGAATCATTGAATATTCCAGTGAATTTATCATCTTGTGAGAAATCTACGTTTGCACTCACAAATGGGAATTTTGCTCCCTTAATAAAGTCAACTAAACCTTGATGTCCTTCAGCCGAAGAACCAAGATCAAACTCATGGTTACCGAATGTCATCGCATCATAGGCCATAAGATTCATTAGAGCCAAGTCAGCTTGTCCTTGGAATTCATTGAAATACAAAGTACCAGTGAAAACATCCCCAGCATTTAAAAGTAATGCTCCTGGGTTTTCTGCTCTTACTTCTTTTACTGCCGTTACAGTTTTAGGCATTTTGTCTAAAGCTGAATGGGTATCATTGGTATGCATGATCGTTAATTCTGAGTAATCTTTTACATCAACAATTCTGCCTTTAATTTCTTCAGGAATAGTTTCTAAGCTTACTAGATGATCACGGAAGTTTTCCCAATCAGATAAACCTAAGTCTGTTACGCGGCCTTCTGCATAAGCTTTTGCAAAGACACCATATCCGTCTCCACCTTTAGCTGTAAATGCGTTTGTTGCAATTGTGTATGTTACCCCATCCTCAACAGGAACATCATTTCCTTCTGCATCTTCATAAAATAAAGATACAACTCGTTCACCTGCTGGTTTAGATGAATCAAATTTAACCTTACCACCAGCTACATGTAAGAATCCGCCATTTTCTAGAGGATATTTACCAAAGCTGATTTCAAATGCTTCTTTTAATTCTGCCCCCGTTACATCCATTGTTGCTAATGTATTAGCGAATGGAAGTACAGTTATTACTTCACCTACTGTAATAGGTCCTTCATTAATTTCGGCACGAATTCCACCACCGTTTTGCAATGCCATAATGACATTTTTACCAGTGAATTCTTTTGCTTTTGTAAGCATACCATCCGTAATAAGGTTACCAAGAATGGTTTCGTTTTTACGTACACTTGGTGCTGTATTCTCACCATTTGTACGTGGATTTTCTAATAATTTTTGTGTTGTTACTCCGATTTCTTTTTGTGCTACTTCATTAACTTGAGTTTTGTATGGTGCTAACAAAGCTGCAGCTTCTGAATCATCCGCTTGTTTATCAATTGCGATTAATTCCCCAGCTTGTCCAACTACAACACCATTTCCATCAAATTCAACATCAAGTACACCTAAGTTGCTGTTTGCATTACCAGTTTGAACGATAGCCGTTGGAGTTGCATCTTCAGCAACAACCACTGGTTCAGCCAATGCTGTATGACTGTGTCCGCCAACAATAACGTCAATACCTTCAACTTCTTCTGCTAATACTAAGTCGTTATCAATGGCTGCATTATCGTCATAACCGATATGTGTTAATGCAATAATCTTGTTAACACCTTGTGCTTCAAAAGCAGCGACTGCTTTTTCTGCTTCTGCTTTATAATCTTCAAAAGTTATGGCTCCAGGGCTGGAAAGATCTTCAGTTTCCGCAGTTGTTAAACCAAAGATACCCACTTTTTCACCATTAATTTCTTTGATGATTCCGTTGTAAATATTTCCGTTTTTTGGTGCGTTAGATAGTAAATCACTAAAAATACCTGTGAATTTATTATCTTTCGCAAAATCTACGTTTGCACTCACAAATGGGAATTTTGCTCCCTTAACAAAGTCAACTAAACCTTGATGCCCTTCAGCGGAAGAACCTAGATCAAACTCATGGTTACCGAATGTCATCGCATCATAGCCCATAAGATTCATCAAATCCAAATCAGCTTGTCCTTGGAATTCATTGAAATACAAAGTTCCAGTGAAAACATCCCCTGCATTTAAAAGTAATGCATCTGGTTTTTCTGCTCTTACTTCTTTTACTGCCGTTACAGTTTTAGCCATTTTGTCTAAAGCTGCATGAGTATCATTCGTGTGCATAATACTTACTTCAAAGTTTTTCTCTGTATTAGCTAGATCAATTTGAACCAATACTGGATCGTGGTCAGATGCTTGTTCAGTAAAGTTCGCATTGATGTGGATCATGTCCGCTTTTGTAACATCTAATAAGTTGTTTGATACTAAAATATGGTCTAACGTTTGGTTGTTTCCTTGGAAGAAGTAAGTGAAACGATCTTCAGCAGGTACTTGATCAACCATGTTTGTTAAAACATCACCTTTTAGTGTTTCAAGAGCTGGGGTGAATTCGAAATCGTTCATGTCTCCAGCAACAACAAAATTTAAATTAGGATTTTCTGCAAGTCCTTGGTCAATGAAGTCATTAATAGCTTGTGCTAAGCCTAGACGTTCAGCTTCTGAGTTCAATTTAGGCGGTTGGTTAGAACCCCATAAGGATTGATCTCCACCTTTAGAATTTAAATGAGCACCGATAACAACTACTTTTTCACCTTGGAACTCAAATTCGGCAGCAATTGGCTTACGCGTATCATGGAATTTAGCAGGATTAATTACTCCTGGATTAAGCGTTAAATTTCCTGTTTCACTCCATGCATTTGCTTGTGTGCCTGTACCTTTAGTACCTTCAACTAATGTAACGCGTTCAGGATTATAAAGATAACCTACACGAATATTACCACCAGGTGCACCACCATTATCATTATTTACAGGGGCAACATCTGTCCATTCATAAGTTGGACCACCAGCAACTTTGATTGCTTCAATTAAACGTTTGTAACTCTCTGACGCATCGGTATTACCTGAGTCAGTTTCGCCGTCGTTATCTTGTACTTCTACAAGAGTAATAATGTCTGGAGATTTCATATTGTCTACAAATGATTTTGCAATTCTAGCAACTTTATCATCTGGTGTGTTAGATTTGTTATTTGAGAAGTTTTCAATATTGTATGCTGCAACTGTTAATTTATCTGTAGCCGATTCAATATGAGTAACTTCTGGTTTTAAGTCTGCTTTGATTAAAGCAGGTAATTTAGTTTTATCAGTGACTAATTGATAACCACTGCTTGCATAAGTAAGGACACCGATTACATCGCCATTAAATTGGTCACCCGGACGGAAATCAGAGCCGACATTGTCCAAAAAGATTTTTTCAGGGTTATAATCGTCTTTTGCGATATTAAGCCCGCCCTGAACATTTAATTGATTATTTGTTGTGCTTTCAACAATAATTGGAACATCATTACTATATGGTGGTCCAACTACAAGTGCATTCGGGAATGAAACACGCATATACTCAACAGATTCCCAGAAGTCAATGCCATCTTCTGGATCAAAAGATTTCATTTCATCGTTATCAATGACTTTGTTTGGAGGCAGGATATCTTTGCCGACAACAAGTGGTGCAGGCAAATCTGCTGTACCTGTTTTTGTTACTGCGGATGCAGTAATTCGTGTTGTAGACAGGTTGGCACCTCCGCCATTTTCTGTAACTTTTCCATCAACAGAAACGGTATCGCCAACTTTTACTCCATGAGCTGATTTGGACACTTCAATTGCTTCCGATGTCGTAATGTCAGTATCTGCATTTTCAACGTCCTGCATAACAAAGCTGCTCGTGCCAAATACGTGCGTTACTACACCAGTGATGTTTGTAACTGAAGCCCCATTATAGTCGGAAACATGTCCCTTTCCTTGAATATCATGGATTTTAACGCCTTGAGTATCCAGAATTTTAAAAGTAAAGCTGAAAACTTCGCTTACATCTTCACCTTTCACTGCAATTGCTTTGATGGTTGTTTCACCAGTTTCCAATGCAATTGGTGCAACATATTTTGTGCTTTCTTCAGTTGGTACAGAACCATCAGTTGTATAATTGATTTCTGCGCCCTCAAGGCCTGATTTCAATTCGATCTTGGTACCAGCTGGAACAACGCCTTGTGTCTGTGTTACATATACGGCTGGTTTGTTTACCAAATCATAGCTTTCAAGACCAGTAGTCTTTAAGTGATATCCACTATCATCAATAGATCCAAGTCCTGTTAGATGAACTTTATCGCCTTCTTTATAAAACTTAACAAGTTCATCGTAATCAGAGCCAGTACGATTATCGTGGATGACCCTTACTTTATCTCCGTTTTCGAATACTGCTTGGAAAATAGCCGTACCATAGTTATCTTTTGTTAATTCAGTGATTGTTACATTTTCTAATTTGAGCAGTTCAGCTAATGTAGTCTCATCTACTTTTGTCACTACCTGTGCCGCTGGAAGTGTATTACCGGATGAAGTGATTTCAAAATTTGTTGGTTCAATCTCAAGTTCACCTTTATATGTGAGCAATTTACCAGTTATTTTTACTTTATCGCCTGGTTTTACAGTTTTTGAGCTTCTAAAAACAAACATACCAGCAGTTTCATCTTGCATATAGAAAGTTTCGTTACCCCAAAGACCTGTATTCGTTGTAGCAATACCTTCGATCGTTACTGTATCCCCTACAGCTGCTTTACGAGCTTCTGCTACTGTAATAGCCTCTAGAGGGGCTTCAGGTTCGGTTGGTTCCTCTACGGCAGAACCATCTAATGTATGCTGTCCTAAATTCGAAAAGACATCCTTGCCTAAATTAGTCCATTCCTTTGTTTTATCAAAAGCATCATTAATTATTGTATCGCCAGTTAAAACATTACTATTTCTAACTAGAGATACATCTGCAAGGTTATTTTCTACTGATCCAACCTGTCCAATTGAATCAACAACACTTCCATTTTTCTTAAGGACGATTTGATCGTTACCATTAAAATTAATGACTTGTTTGCTTACATCGATTTTATCCGTTACCGCAACAATAGCAGCAACTGCATCTGATCGAGATATGACGTATGTATCACCATCTGCAAGTTTCCCCTCTAAAGGTAGTACCTTATCTGTTGTGGTAGCTCCTGCAGTAGCACTTCCACTATTATTATAGTGTTCTAGAGTATAATTACTTAAATCGATCTCAGCACCTGTCCCATTGTAAAGCTCAATAGCTTTGTTAAAACTGCTTCCTTCAATATACTCCGAAATAATCAGATCCGTTGTTTTTTGTGTTGCAGCCTCTACCGGTGATGCAAATGTCGGTCCGACAATGCTTGTTAATAAGCTTGCTGATAATAATACATTGAAAGGCTTTTGCCACTTTTTCTTACTTATCAAATCAAGTTTTCTTTTCATGTTACTCCCCCTTTAGATTGAAACGTGCATAAGTGAATCTAGTAAAATTATACAATTATACTATTAATATATTGTAAACTTAATGTAAAGAATTGTCGGTAGTTCAAATGACCTAAAAAATGTTAATTACAAGTAGTAATATATGAATATAAGCCCATTAAGAGCAAGGCAATTACTTAGTAATTTTGTCTCACTTTTTAACTTACAAGTTAATAAACATTTAAACACCGTCCAAAGTGTTTATGGACGGTGTTTGATGTTGTGTCATATTTTATTTCCCCAAACCACTAATATACTCAATGCGATATGCTGTGTTGCAGCAGCTGTTCACAGCATTTTTTAAACTTTTTTCCACTGCCGCACAAACAACTATCATTTCTGTCTGGCTTTGGACGGCCTGCTCGAAGATGATTTTCCAGCCATTGCTGTTTTATCCTAACAGCTAACCTTTCCATTCGTTCGTGGCCATAGTTATAGAGCTGAAGATAACTCTCACAGAAATAATCATACATTACCTGGTCTTCCTCTTGGTTCCATACTCGATTTCTTGGACAACCGCCATGGCATAGATGTAAATACTTGCAGCTCCCACACTTATCTGGCAAATTAGGTTTTAAGCCTAAAAAGTCTTCATATTTGGGACTGTTTAGAATATCTACGAGCGAATCTTGACCCACGTTCCCTAGTTTATAATCATCATTTATATAAAAATCGCACGGGTAGGCATCGCCGTTTTGTTCAAGGATCAGTGTTTTCGGGCATGACTGACGATGCACACATAATTCTGCCTCCTGATGTAAATAGACACTAAGTATGTTATCAAAGAACCGAACAGATCTTTTCGGTTTGCCATCGTTATACCAAACGTCAAACGCCTCGCATAAAAACTGGCCATATTGTTCAGGAGTAATCAAATATTGCCCCGGCTTATTCGGTTCTTGGGCTCGAAAATCCATACAAGGAATAAATTGCACATGGCTAAACTCTTCTGTCTGATAAAACTCCATCAACTCTTTTGCCCGGCCTACATTGCTTTCGTGAATAACCGTCAGGATATTAAAATCAACATGGGCTTTTCGCAAATGATTAATTCCACGCATGACACGGTCGTAACTCCCAATGCCCTGACCATTCACCCTTCTTGCGTCATTAATTTCCTTTGGTCCATCGAGACTAACACCGATTAAAAAATTATATTGTTTAAAAAAACTTGCCCATTCTTCTGTAATGAGCGTGGCATTGGTTTGCAGTGAATTGCTAATGGTTGTATTCTTCGGAGCGTACTTTGCTTGTAAGTATACAACCTGTTTAAAAAATTCCAAGCCAGCAAGGAGCGGCTCCCCTCCCTGCCAGGCGAACGATGCCAAACCATTGTTAAGAGCCATATATTCTTTAATAAATTTCTCCAGCATAATGGAGTCAATTTTTTCAATTTTTCCCGGCTGACCGCCGCAGCTGCTATAATAGCAGTAATCACAAGCAAGATTACATGCCTCGGAAACGGTTTTCCACATTACACCGATATGGCCATAGTTCTTTGAAGTTAAACAGTCTTGGACCATTTTTATATTGTCTCCTTACTGTTTGATGTATGTTTTACGTCTTTATGCGTGTGAAATTCTTGGCATTGGCATCTGCTCTTTATGCAGCTCTGCCCACGCATATTTTAATAGAAGTTCTTTTTTCAATTCTTGATAGTTTGGATGATCCCATAAATTATTTAATTCTTTTGGGTCATCCTGCAAGTCAAAGATTTCACCATAGGTTTGCCGGTAATAAATTGTGATTTTATAGCGCTCATCAACGTATGTTTTTTGATGGATGGTTGTTGGCTCATGGCGAAATTCACAGAGAATGTGATCCCTTGTCTTCTCTTGGATTCCCAGCCAAACATCTTTTTGGTCTTCTCCAGACATTTGAGGCGGAATAGGAATATTTGCTAAAGACAAAAAGGTTGGTGCTAAATCAACCAGCGATTGCAGGGCATGTGATTCTTTTTGTGCCGGCACTTTCCCCGGATAGCGGACAATAAATGGCAGTTTTATCAAATCCTCATAATGAAACCCGCCTTTGTACTGAAGGCCATGCTGGCCAAAGAAATGACCGTGATCCGTGGTAAAAACAACCAGTGTCTCATCGGCAATTCCCAGTTTATCCAGCTTATCTAGAATCATACCAATATACTTATCCATGAAACTTATCATACCAAAATAATTTGCCACTAGTTTTTTGCGGTCGTCCTCTGGCAGCAAATGCGAGTGATAGCCGTGAATGCCCCAGCCTGTTTCCTCCAGGTCAGAAAAATCAGGGTTCTCCTCCTGGGTCTTTTTAAAATGCGGGGGATTCTTTTCATGTTCACCTGGAACGGCTTCAGGTATTGTCAACTGATCAGGGTCATACATCGAAGCCCACGGTTCTGGTACTAAATAGGGAGGATGTGGATCCGGAAAGCTTGCCCAAAGGAAGAAATTTTCACCTTGTTGTTGATAGGTTTCCAAGAGCTCATTGGTTTTTTCCGTAATAAATGTATTGTAGTGATACTCCTCCGGAATACCCCAGGTATATTTAATCGCTGGATCCATGGTTCCCGTTGGCGCCATATAATACTGCTTCCAGTCATGATAGCCCTTCTCCTCCAACCAGGCGACGTAATGCTGTCCCACCAAATATTCATTGGTATGATTGCGCAAAAGCTCGATTTTTTCAAAACCATAGAATGGCTGATTGTAAGATTTCCAGAATTCAATATCCTGGAGGAGCGGCAGCGATTCTAACGATGGATACGCATCTGACGTGCGTGTTGGCTGGAAATGAGCCTTCCCGACAAGTGCCGTCCGATACCCATTTTCAACAAAAACATCGCCGACTGTCGGTTGCTCCTCGCTTAGTTTTGTTCCCAATGTCCATGCCCCGTGCTGGCTTGGATATGTGCCGGTAATAATCGAGGACCGTGCCGGAGTACATGTCGGATTCGGACAATAGGCACGTTGAAAGGAGGTTCCCTCACTCGCCAAGCGGTCGAGGTTTGGGGTGGAAATTTCCGGGTTAAAGGCACCAATCGTGTCATAGTGCTGCTGGTCACTGGTGATCAATAATATGTTTGGTTTTTTCATAACTGCCTGCACCTCTTTAGCTTTATTAATAGCACGAAAAAGCAGTGGGAGTGAACCCGGCCCGTGATAAGGCCGTCCACTCCACCGCATATTTTCAGCTAGTGTTACTCTTTAACTTTTAGCTTGATTTCAAAACTCTTTCCATAAGAATTCTTGGAATCAATATGAATTAACGTCTTTTTATTACTGAATACTGAAGCCTTAACACCCTTGCTCGCTTTTACCACTGCAGGGCGTGGAAGTTCTACCTCCAGCTTCATCTTATTAAGGCTGAAGGTTGGGTCAGAAACAGCAATCGTCACGATATCTCCATCTTTTTTCACAAGAATCGAGGCCGGATTATAGGAGGTTACATTACTAACACTTCTCTTTTTGTCACCAAAGAAATTGAAACCTTTCAGCCCAAGATTTACATGCTCAACAGCATGTACATCTTCCGAATTAGCCAAGATTTTCACTCCTGGACTATTCGCGTATTGCCCCGTTGCCTGTTCATTAAAGTTAGGCAAAATCACATACGCATATTTTGCATTTTGCGGATTCGCCCCATGCTCCAGTCCTAATGTAAAGAAGTTCTTCGTAATGTTGGTGTCCGGGTTTGGAGTACGGATTTTTCTAAGACTTTCCGTCACCGTATTGGTTGAAACATTTATGTTGGTGGCCTCGGGGAAGTAATATCCTACTTCGCTAGCTTCATCATTGGTTTTGAAATTTAGCCATTTAAGATTGTATTGTCCATTTGAAGGATTTGTTAATACCTGATGATCATACGTTTCTCCCGTAATGGAACTGGTTTCGCCGCTGTCAAACATCCGGTTATCAATCGTAGAAATAACCTCCCGGCCCAGCTGATCATTAATACCAGAACCCAGTAAAACGATCTCATCATCAAACATAAACGCTGATTTATTTGCATCAGCATTTTTATATGCAACAAAGTCCTCAGGCAGTAATCCATTCTGTTTATCACGATAGCCAATCTCGTCCCCGAGCTGAATACCTGTTACCCCGTATTTCCCCAGCTTAACCCCGCCAGAATAGGTATTCGTTCCTACCGGAAAATAAACATAATCATTTTGCGACACAGAGGATGCAAAGAAATTTAATGGATGATTGGTATTTTCATAGAAAAGCTTTCCTCCATAAAGTTGAGGAATCGTTTTTCTCTCCTCTACAGGTACAGTTGTACCCGGTAGCTTATAAGGATCCATTGCCGCAAAGTAATTTGCACCAAATGATTTTGTTTGATCTCTTCCTGATAAATATAAGTAATACGCGCCATCACCTTGGAACCACGGCATTAAGTTTTCGCCGCTCATATACTCATACTTGCTGATTCGGTCAGAGCTTCTTGCAAATGCAAATGCATAGGAGTCCCTTAAATGGACCGTTTTATCCATTAAGTTAAATGCATAATGATTTTCGTTCGCAATCCCGTTCTTAGCCTCAATCGTGGAATCCGCGATTAGGTTATTATACTGTACAACAGCTAAATTAGAAGTGAAGGAACCCGGATTAATAGTGCCTTTCGTAGTTTGAGCAATATATTTGATATGGGATTTTAATTGCTGACTGTCTTCTTCATTCAAGTAGTTCGTTAAATCAACCATTGCTTCGACGATACCATTAACATCCGCATACCCGGTTCCTGTTCTTGAAACCGCCCGGCCTTTGACAATTTCCATCATATACCCTTCGAAAATTACGGGAGAGAATCCTTGATATAACCAATTCTTGACGGTTGGAACCAATATTTCTTTCGGATTATAAGAACTATTATCCAGAATTTTCATAGTTTGGATAATTCGATTGATAAGGACTTTACCGTAAGAACCCGTATAGGCGACCCGGTGGTGCTGAATAAAGGAGCCATCCTCATAAAATCCATCCGTATTTCCATTAACAATATGATCAGGATCAATCGTTTGAAAAACAGTCAAAATGTTAGCCACTGCCTTTGATACCCGCTGCCCATCTCCGGTAACTGCCCCTTGGATGATTCGATTAGTGGCAATATCGGCAAGGTTTGCGCCTGTATGTTGACGGGCGGTTAAATCAATATCCCCATCTTTTCCGTTTCTCAAGAATAAATCCATCGAGTTCACATAGGCATCAATTAGGTCCGGTTTCTGAGTTTTAATCTCATCCTCTAACAAAAGTAAGATTTTCGAAATATGATTTGGGGCACCTATTTCCCATTCATACCAGTTCCCATAGTAACCTTTTTCTTGGTCGGCAAAGTGATTATCATAAAGCCAATCCAATCCCTCAATAACCTTATTGATTACTTCTTCATTTTTATAAAAATTATTACCACCTTGGCTAGGGTCTTTATAGGTCTTGGCAGCCAGCACCATTTGGTATAAATACAAATAGGAGTTGGCTAAATTTTTCGGATCTTGGCCAAGTGTGACACCTTTGAACAGACCTTGTCCCCTTTCCTCGATGGGAAGGAACTCTCCGAGTCTTGAATTGGCCGTGTTGTGGACAGAATTGATTTTACTAGCTAGCATTGGTTCGGAATTCAAGCTTTCAGTCCCAACTAGATACTGTTTAAAGTTCTCCTTTAATTGATTCAGTTCGTTCACAGTATCTGCGGAATTTGCCATGGTGGAAGCTGTCGGCGTTTCAGAGGCTTGAGCGGAGTTGTTGAAATCTAGTGCCGAAACAGATAAAAAGGTTGTTAGTGTCAAGGATGTAGCCAGAATTTTCTTTAGATTTTTTTCCATGATACACCATCCCATTAATTTTGTCCTTATGTACATAGAGCGTCTCTATACGCCCTGGAATTTGGAACTTTTCTGTCTCCTGCTTCTATTCTAGTGAGCGTACAAAAGTTACTCAGCGGCTGTTTGGTAATTGGTTTGAACCTTTTTCTCCTTATGAAACCCCTTTGATACCACAGCATAAATCAGATAGGAAGCAATGCTAAAAGCTACCATCGAGGCTGCTGGAAACTTAAAAATGAGCACCACTGTACCGGCAATCACCACAAGGGAAACAAGCACAAAATGAGGATTTCCAATCGAAAACAGCATAGCATTCTTGATTGCGTCCTTCCAAGACACCTGGTAATGAACGATGACGGGAAAAATCGTAATTGACACAAACAGATAAACAATACTTAAAAGGAAAAAAACCGCAAATAGTACGTATTTTAGGCTCGATTGCATTTGATTGGTGATGATAAAATCACCGATTAACAAAAAGGTAAAGACAATCCATAAAATTCCAAGAACGAAACTTTGTTTAAAGTTCGCCTTAAAATGGCGGAAAAAAGCGGAAAACACTTTAATGTCATTTTCCTTCTGCCACTCTCGGACTACAGCAAACAAAGCGGTTGTCGCTGGAAAAATGGTCAGCATCGGAAGGCATACCACCAGCCATAATAGATTCAATATAAAGGCCTTCATGATAAACTCCATTGTTCGATATAGCTTCCCATCCATTTCACCATTTCCCCTTTCAAATCCTATTAGGAAAGGAAACGCCAGTCACTCTTGACGTTTCCCTATCCCAATTTCTTACCAGTACATTTTCCAATCCTTAACAAGACGAATCAATGCTTCAAAATAATAGTAGTCGCCCCAGATACAGCTTTCATCGACACCACGGCCGCCAGCTTTGTAGTATACGGCATGCTTAAGGATTCCGTTTGCCTCGCTATCGATATCGGTACGATAGTTTTCATATAAAGACTGCACCATCTTTAATGCAGCATTTTCATAGATTTCTTTTTCTGGGTCAGTTAATGGCAAGTGCTTTGCCATCTCAAGCAGGCCGCAAATTGTGATCGCCGCTGCAGAGCTGTCCCGCTCCTCATCCCCTTCAGTAAAGATTAAATCCCAATAACAAATCTCGTCTTCCGGCAAACGGTTCAAATAATAGTTTGTCAGCTTCTTCGCTAACTCAACTAAACTCCAATCACCAGTGTAATTGTAGCTGAGCGGGAAACCGTAGATTCCCCATGCTTGCCCGCGGGCCCAGCAGGAATCATCGGAATGACCTTGATGGGTATTTCCGTACAATGGCTCACCAGTCTCCGGATCCATATAATACGTATGGAAGGTGGAGGCGTCTTCGCGGACAATATATTTGGCTGCCTGCTTGACATGACTTTCAGCAATTTCGCGATATACTGATTTCCCTGTAACTTCCGTTGCCCAATAAAGTAAAGGCAGATTAAGGTTGCAGTCAATAATCATCCTCCCGCGCTGCTTTGGATCATTAAGATCTCCCCATGCCTGAATAATCCCAGCTTTATCGTAATAGCGAGTAATTAACAAATCTGCCGCCTTTATTGCAATTTCCTTTGCTTCTTCATTGCCGGTAAGCTTATAAGCGCTCACACAGCTCAATGAGTATAAGAAGCCTAAGTCATGATGGTCAACCTCTATTCGTTTTTCCAAACGTTCTTTAAAACTTTGAATCTGCTTCTCCGCGACTTTCCGGTATTTTTCATCCCCTGTGTATTCATAAGCGAGCCAGAGCATGCCCGTCCAAAAACTTGTGGTCCATTCTACATTTTCAATCGGTTTATAGACAAGGCCTTCACTGTTGGAATCAGGAAATTTATCTGTAAATACATCTAGGCTTTGATCGATTTTCGCCAAAACATGCTCAATGGCTTTTTCAACAAAGGCACGATCTACAGCGGGGCCTTTTGTGAAACGAACACTGTTCTTAATTTCTTCCTTGCGTACTTCCTTAACTAGTACAGTCATTTGCAATACTCCTCTATTTTGTAATAAAATGGGTCTTTCATATCTTTCAGCCAATGTTGCAGCTTCCTTTCAAGACCCTCTGCAATCAGATGATCGGAAGGATTTTTGATATGCTCTGGATGTAACTGATATTTATCTTGTTTCAAATCGTATAGCAAGCGAATTCTTTCATCTTTAGGAGAATAACCATGGTGAATAACATAGGTAAATTCGGCAGTTCGAATGGCTCTCCATCCAAATTGGCGATTATCCAGTCCAGCCTCACGAAACGCTTCAATCGCTTCCTTTCTTCCCGGATAGGCACTAATAAACGCTTCCTTTGGACCGCCAGCTTGCTGGTTTACGATGAAGTCCGATAAATCAATTCCCTCAACCGTTCTAGGAATCTCTAAATCTAGAAAACTAAGCAAAGTCGGCATAATATCAACCGTATTAAGTAAAAGGTCTGTCCGCGTTTTCGGAATTACATTCGGCCACCGAATACAAAATGGGACACCAATCGATTCTTCAAACCATACATGCTTTGCCATCAGACCATGGGAACCCATCATTTCACCATGATCCGAAGTCAAAACAACAATGGTGTTCTCATCTAGCTTTTCTGATTTTAATAATTGTAAAATTCTCTCAAATTGATCATCAATTCCTGAGATTGCAGCAAAGTAATTCAATTGTTTTTCCTTTAACTCTTCAATCCCGCCGTCCACTGTTTCTCCGGTATGAACGGAGAAACTTGAATTGGTGACATTTTTGCGGAGCGTAATTTTATCCCTGTTATACAGTGCCTTATATTTTTCTGGTACTTGATCAAATGGACTATGCGGCGGATTCCAGGATAAAAATAAGGCAAACGGCTGATCGTTGGTTCGATCTTGGATAAATTTTAGTGCTTGGTCTGTTTCGTGTTCGACCGACCATTGGTTTACTTTAATTTTTTCCGGACTATCCTGCCAGTAATGCGGTGAGAGATGCTCATCCCAAGCTCCATAAGAATACCAGTATTGGAATCCTTGGCGTTTCGGTCCGGGAGGTGTATACGCATCCCACCCTTCTGCACCGGATTCCGGCTGCTCCGATACATTTAATTCCGGTAAATCCAGATGCCACTTTCCGATATATCCCGTCTGATAGCCGTTTTCTACCAGAACGTCACCAATACTAATTTCATCTGGGCTTAACATAACATCCGCCCCAACCTTACAGTTCGTATAAACCCCTGTGCTGCTTGGATACTTGCCGGTAAGCAAGGAAGCCCGGTGAGGAGAACATAATGGGGAGCAAGTTACGGCATTAGAAAAAATCGTCCCTTCACGCGCAAATGCGTCGATATTCGGCGTTAATACCTGATCCTCTCCTTCATACCCAACAGCCTGACGGCGCCATTGATCTGCAAAAATATAGATTAGATTCGGCCTTTGTTGCCTCTCCATGGTCTCTCTCCTTTTGTATTTATCGAATTGAATTCGGGCTATTCCCTTTTATGCTAGGAATCATTTTTAATTTGACGGTGAATGATTTCCCGTAAGACTGCTGGACATTCACTTTCAACTTAATAGAAGGCTTCGTTCGAATAACCTGCACCTGTTCATCAGCTTCCAGTACCTTGAAGGCTTTGCCGTCAAAATCAATTTCAATCGAACCAGTATTTTTCATCGTTGGGTCGGAAACAGCCAGTGTCAGCGCGCCATCCTTCTCCTGCAATGTAACAGAAGCTTTTTGATAAACCGTTAACGGACCCGCCGTTTGCTTTTCATCCAGCCAGAAGTTAGCCCCGATGATATTTTCCTTACCATCATGAACCGCTTGAACGGCAGAATCATTTCGTAAAATCGTAATTTCCGGCTGGACGGCATATTGGCCTGTTTGTTCCTGATTTAAGCCTGGCAGCAGGACATAGGAGTACGTGTCATTTGCCGGATTGACACCATGGTCAAACCACATTGTGGCGTAGGAACGTGTGATTGGATTCGATGGCCCGCCATAATTAATGTCCTCCCAAGCGCCAGTCCTCTGTTCTTTTTTCACCGTTAGCGTTTTTCCATCTGGAAAATAGTAACCTATATCAGATCCCGGTAAATTCCCTTCAAGGAATGCCCACTTAGCCTCAACCGTATGCTGTTGACCCTCGGTTAACTCCGGCTTTTCACCATTGATAAGGAGATTGTTCGAGCGGTCATCACGAATTTTTCGATTTTCAACAATACTTTCAATTGTTCGGTTGTCATTGCTGTTTATTCCCGAGCCAAGTGCGACAATTTCGTTATCGAACATAAACCATGATTTTTTTGCTGATAACGTACTATTCCAGGCCTTATAAGACATACCTGCTGTTCCAAATCGATTTAACGTGGAACCGCCTGTCCAGGATTCACTTGAATTGTGCTCTCCGCTTCCATCTGCTCGTTTCATTGTATCAACCGTTGTTCCTGGCATCCGGTATGGGTCTACAGTAGGCCAGAAATCATTGCTGTATTGCGCAAGATCGGCATTATACAAATAGGTCATCCCTTCACCGGTGTACCAGCCTTTTCTATTCTCGTCATTCATATCCTCATAGTTTTGAATCCGGTTGGAATACATGCTGATTCCGAAAGCGTAACTCGGTTTTCTATGAACAACACGGTCCATTGAGGCAAATGTTTTATGGAAATCAAGTTCTCCCCTTGGGCTGACATCCTGATTTTCTAACAGGTTTTTAGCCAAAACCATATCACGGAAACTGCTGGCATTTGAAAAATAATCTAGATGTGTATCTTCCTGAAGCCAATTTTTTGCCATACTTTTGTATTTTTCTGCATATGGTTCTGGAGCAAATTGCGCCATTCGAATTACAGTCTTAATGATGCTGTGACCCGCCTGATGGTCCTGGAGGAAATTACGTGAAATTGCTCTTCCCCTTACCATATCCATCAAGGCACCTTTGTACATAAATGGTTCAAATGCATCTTCAATCCAGTCATAGACATTCGATACCTTAGGGTCCGTTACACTCCAAGTTGAGCCGCTCAATAAATCCAGCATCTCCGTTAGCCCCTCGATTAACACAATGCCATAAGAACCGGTGTAAGCAATATCCTCATGCTGTACAAACGAACCATCTTCATAAAAACCATCGCCTGACGTCACGTTTTCAAAGGTTTGACTAAGGGCGTCCCGGGCAGCAGCGATTCTCTCCTCATCCTTAACGATTACCCCACGGACTCCAACAACCTTGCTGACGTCAATTCTATTTGCGCCGACTGCCTCCCGGAAGTTGTTCGGTGTAGTTGCTCCAGATTTTGTAGGATCCGGCTGAAAATGATCCACGACCTTCAAGTAGCGATGGATCGTTTCTTGATCCAAATAATCATATAAAAGCACCATGATGCTGTTTAATTCATTCGGTACACCAATTTCCCAATTCCACCAATTACTGTACTGGGCAATCGATTCATTATATTGATTCTGATACAGCCACTCTAATGCATCTTTGATATCCTCCAATAATTGTGGATTTCGATAGAGCGTTGAATGTTCATTGGCAAACGTCTTAGCCATAGTGGTCAAATTCCGATAATTTGATCGGATATCTGCTGAATTATCGGTGCTGGAGTATTCATGCCACAAGAAGGTTCGGTCGTTATTTTTCACCATGGTTTTCCATAATGTCTGTGTGGTATTGGTTTGATTGGTAACCATTTGTTTCATTCGTTCATTAGAAGCATCGTAAAAATCAAGACTGGTCATTTGGTTTTCCCACTTATGACGTAACACGTCATATTCATCCTGTTCCGAAGCCGAGATGGTTAGTTGAGTTTCACTTTTTATGCTTCCATCCATTGTTTCAGCAGTGATGACGGCGCTTCCTTCGGACTTGGCCTCTACCAAACCATTCTGTATGGAAGCTACACTTTCATTGGAAGATCTCCAAACCAACTTTTCCATATCCGCATTTTCAGGGGAAACATTTGCTTGAAGTAAACGAACTTGCCCTGTTTCAAGCTGCAGTTGTTTCGGTTGAATTTCAATCGCCTCGATAGCCGGACGTTCAATCGCATAATTTTTCAACACCTTGACCGTACTGCTGGCAGAGAGTCCATTATCCGTCCTTGCCATAATCACTGCTTCGCCGGCTCTCACTCCGGTAACTTTACCGTTATCCACTTTGGCAACCGATTCATCGGTGGAATACCAAGAAATCGTTGAGCTTGCGTCAACAGGCTCTAGTCTGACATTTATTTCCGCAGTCTCATTCTCTAGAATACTTACTTCCTTGTTTTCAATCTCAATCGAGGTTGCCGAATCAATTAATTGTAAGGAAACATCATCGAACATAGCCGTTCCAGTCCCAGTTTCAAAGAAAAGCTGAACCCGAATACTATCTACATTTACTGGGAGCTTTACATCCATTTTGATCTGTGACCAATCATGTGTACCCGTTAAACGGGAGGAGTAAAAGAGATCAAGCTGTTGTTTTCCCTCAAACGTTGTCACTCTCATTCGTGCTCCCTGTCCGCTGACAATATTATCTGTCTTTAACCATGTACTAAGTTGGTATGTTTTTCCGCCCTTTACAGGTACATCTTGAGACACTGCAGCTCGGGCGTCCTGAGAAGCCATAATTTTCAATCCATACTTTCCTGTACGGTTTGCATCCTCAGAGATAGAAACAACAGGACTCCCAGTCGGCTTCCATACGCTCCAGCTGACAGCGCCTAATTGGTCCCATCCCGATGCAGCACCTTTGGTTTCTTCAAATCCTGCGTTGACCAAACGATTAACGTTATCATCAGCAAAAATCAATGGTGCATTTACAGTCATAGAAATAATTAATGTTAAAATGATCAGAACAGAAAATCCTTTTTTCGGTGTTTTGTTCATCATTTCGCTCCTTATCCTTTTATTCCAGTGTTGGCAACTCCCTTGATAAAATGGTCCTGAGCTAAGAAGTAAACAATGATGGTTGGTATAACCGCGGATACAGCCGCTGCCATTAAAAGAGCATACTCTGTGTTATATTCGGAAATAAAATGCTGGATACCTAATTGCAAAGTATATAAATGGTCAGAAGTCAGATAGATTAATGGCCCTAAAAAGTCATTCCATGAATGCATGAATGAGAAAATGACAAGTGTAGCAATGGCCGGTTTAGACAATGGCATAATAATCCGCCAATAAATGCCAAACTCAGTTAAACCATCAATTCTTGCTGCTTCTAATAACTCATCCGGGATCGATAAGAAAAACTGACGGAATAAGAAAACACCAAAGGGATTAAACGCCCCTAGAATAATAAGTGACCAATGAGAGTTCACCAGCCCAAGTTTGCTCATCAGCATAAATTGGGGAATCATCATGACCTGGTATGGAATCATCATCGTAGCTACATAAATGAAAAATAATTTATTGCTTTCAGGAAATTTAATTTTGGCAAACGCATACCCTGCAAGGGAACTATTGATAATCACTAATATCGTGGTAATAACCGCAATCTTTAACGTATTCAAATAATAAAGATGAAACGGAACGGTTGTCCAAACGTCTTTGTAATTATCCCAGCGGAAGGTTTCTGGAATCCATTTAATTGGGAACCCAAATATTTCTGTCTCCGCTTTTAACGACGCAGATACCATCCAAACAAATGGCAAAACCATGGCGAGTGAAACAAAAATGACAGCAAGGTACTTTATTATTTTTCCGATCGATATTTTTTTTCGGCTTTTGGCTTCAGCGGTGTATACGGATGCTTCCGTAGCAAGATTCATAACTTTCATCACCCTTTCTCTTGATTTTTCATTAATAATTCACCCATTTTTTCTGTCCTCTAAATTGAATGATAGATATAACAAGAATGAGCAGGAATAATACATAAGCCATCGCTGAAGCATATCCATACTCAAATTGCTTGAATGCAGTATTATAAATGTCGTATACAAGCACATGAGTGGATCGGCCAGGTCCTCCGCCGGTCAGGACATAAATTAAATCAAACACTTTAAACGAGTTAATGACACCAATTATGGTAGTAAAGAATAGAACTGGGGATAACATTGGCACCGTGATATTGAAAAATTTCGAAATCGGTCCCGCCCCGTCCAATTCAGCTGCTTCGTAAAGGTAATCTGGTATACTCTGGAGCCCTGCTAAAAATAAAACCATATAATAGCCGACTGAATGCCAAATATAAACGATAGAAACAGAGATTAAAGCCCAGGTTGGTGAGGATAGCCAGCCAGGCGGCTGATCAATCCCTAAGTTCATTAATACCCCATTAATGGGTCCCATCGTTGGATTAAAAATGAGCTGCCATACAGCTGCAACAGCAATCGTAGCTGTAACATAAGGAAGGAAAACAGCTGTCCGGAAAACCTTAACAAAGCGGATTCCTTGATTTAGTGCCACAGCGATTAACATGGATAGAAATAAGGTGATAGGAACAGAGATGACCATGAAAAGGATACTATTAAAAAAAGAAATTTTAAAATTCTCATCCTTTAATAATTGTTTATAGTTGTCTAATCCAATAAACTCTATTACTCCAAAACCATTCCATGAGGTAAAACTCATAAAAAAAGAGGCAATTACAGGAATTAGAATAAATACTAGGAAGCCAATGATATTGGGAAGAAGAAAGGTATAAGCGATGATTCGATTTCGCCTAATGGTTTTTGACTTTACCTTTTTAGTAGGGTTCATGCTAGGTTTCATCCTTTCTTTAAAGCTATTCGAAAACAGTCTTTTTAAAAAAAGGGGTACTGCTGTTTGTATAAACTAGCGCAGTACCTCACTTTTCTTTATTACTTTTCTCCGTACTTACTAGCCCATTCGCTTTTCACACGCTTGGTAATTTCTTTAATGGTGTCATCCACGGATCTCTGACCGAGCAAGGCAAGTTCTCCTTCTTGCTTAAATATTTGTTCAACGACAACGTTCTTAACTCCAGGCAGCATTGGATATTCTGGGTATTCTTTTGTTTCTAAGAAATAGTGAAGGTTTTCAGGTTTTTGTGAACCGTCCCCAAGATATGCAGCTTCAACGTCCTTATCCATATATCCAGTTAAATAGCCTTCAGAAGCAAGAAGTTCGGCTCCATCTTTCCCTGACATATACTTAAGGAATTCAAATGCTTCATCTGCATGCTTTGTATTTTTGTTCATCATAATCGTAACAGGCAATGCAAGTGATGTATTCTTTGCTACACCTTCTGGATGTGGAATTGGAGCAACGTCCCAATCAAACTTAACGGTTCCTTCCTTTTCCCCTTGACGAAGCTGGGCTACATGCCAGTCTCCGATGATATTCATCGCAATATTTCCTTTTTGGAATGCAGCATTATAGTGAGCACCAGTTGTTACCTGTTCAGACCATGGCATAATGGATCCGTCTTTTTCAAGATTTACTCTAACCTCTAATGCTTCTTTAAATGGTGTTAAATCTTTATCAATCACGGAAGAACCATTTTGAACTGCACTCATATACCAGGTTTGCGGCCATTGTTGTAAAAATGCACCATATACTTTACTTTCACCACTGCCGCTTGTCATTTTTAAAGCTAATTCACGGAACTCATCCCACGTCATATCATCACTAGGATACTCGACACCCTTTTCATCGAAAAGCGTCTTGTTATAATAAAGCATCCAATTGGATTTACGATATGGAAGGCTCATCACTTTTCCTTCATATTTATATGTGTCATACATGGAACCATATCCTGATACATCCATACCACTGTCTTTAATGTGCTGATCTAGCGGTGCGACAATTCCAGTATCAACCATGTTGTCTAATTGACCAGTAAAAAGATCATACCCTTCACCGCCTGCTAGCTGCATACGGATTTTTTCATAATATTGCTGCTGAGGGAAAGTTTCAAATGTGATATCAATATTTGGGTGATCCTTTTTAAAGTTTTCATAGCCTTTCTTAAATACTGCCTCATCTGCTGGAAAAACTGCCATCTTCAAACTTACTTTTTCATTCGGATCTTTTTTCTCTTTCGGTTCAGCATTTCCTTTTTCAGACCCGCCGCTTGCACAGCCTGCTAAGATTCCAAGAAATAGAATAAGAATAGCTAGTAAACTGAATACCTTTTTCATTCTTTGTTCCCCCTTATTTTTTTTACTAGTTTGTTATATACTCAGTGTAAAGGTTTTCATTTTTTTAAATAAGTAGAAAATTTCTTACCCCCTTTTTCTAACTAGGAGTGACCAGCATGATTTTTCTATGCCTTATTTTCATGGTATTTCTAATCTTTTTTATCTATAAAAACCTTAGCAGCAGGTCTGTTTTCTTTTTATGCGCGTTAACGATTGGATGGATTATGGCGTATATTTCTTTCACCCTCTATCTATCAAAATTTAATTACTATTATAATATTGCGAACCAATTTATTGACCTTGGTCCTGGGACGTGGAGCCGTCTAGTATTAGGAAACTTTGATACTCATACTTTAATTCGGCTCTTTAATTTAGGAATTATCCTCTTCTATTTTTCCTATTTAAGTTTTTCTATTTCTTTTACCAACAATTTTAAGATTAGAACGAAATTGCGCTATATTTACTTGGCATTAGGCATTGTAGGAATCATACAGTTTTTATTTTACGACCCAAGTGTCAACCTCTACCTTCAGACATTAACCTCTGAAACGGAGTTACTCATGAAGCAATACCAGCAATTCAGTAGAATAGGAGATATTTTTTTCCAGGCAGTCAATTATGCCTATCTCATTCTAAGTTTTGTCTTATTTGTCAGCCATTACATTCGTTATTACAAACTAAGGTCCATTCGTGAACATACACTTTACATGATGATTAGCTTACTGCCCATCACCTTCTTGCAGCTATTTGTTTTTTACTGGGCCCCTTCCAACTTTGTCAAAACCACCTTCAGTAAAAGCTTTATTAATTATTCACAGCCGCCGATTAATTTATTTTTATTGGAATATCGTTTTTTCCCGTTTCTAGCAATCGCAGCTATCGGCGTCATGCTCTACAATATTTACAAATATAAAACGAATGAGGCACGCTATTCAAATAGCAATATCATTACGAAGAAAAAGATTGATACTGCCTCTCTTGGGATTCGAGCGTTTACTCATGCCATTAAGAACCATCTACTCGCGATTCGATCGGAGGCTGAATACCTGCAAGAAAAATTCGCTGATGATGAGGAGGCTTTATATAGCCTTAAATTAATTACCGATTCGTGTGAACATTCGTTTCAGAGTATTAACCAAGCTAATGAGAAGTTGAAGCATATCACGTTGAACATCAAATCCGTTCCTATCGACCACCCAATCGAAAAGGCGATTCAGCGTTTTCATTCAATGCAGTCTGATGTCGACTTCCAATTTGAAAAACTAGAATCAAGTATCCTTGTATATATTGATGAAGAAGAAACGAGCGAGGCGATCTATAATATTCTAAAAAATTCAGTTGAAGCAATGGGAAGTAAGGGTGGAAGAATTACAGTTCATTTAAACACTGTGGACCAATGGGGGACGATTACAATTAGAGATAACGGTCCTGGGATTGCAGCCGAAAATGTAGATGAAATATTTACCCCCTTTTTCTCAACAAAACCAAGCATTACCAATTGGGGAATTGGTCTATCATTTTGTCATAAAGTTATAACAGCTCATGGAGGAAAAATTGAAGTGACAAGTGAATTAGGTAAATTCACACAATTTGATATTCTATTGCCACTGGTAAAGAGGGGATAAAACATCCCCCTTTTCCTATTTCTTGGGGGAGGTATTCATTTGGAAAAGATACATATTTTAATAGCCGACGACATGGAGGCCCATCGCAGACGGTTGGAACGAATCATAAACAGTGTGGACAACCTCTTTTTAGTTGCCTCTGCCAAAAGCGGCTACGAGGCCGTTGCTTTTGCGGCGATTAAGAAACCCGATATTGTATTAATGGACATTGAAATGGAAAGTCAGATGGCAGGGATTAAGGCAGCTTCCGAAATTCATAAAATTTTACCCGATACGAAGATCATTATGTTGACCGTCCATCAGGATAACAATATTGTTTTTGCTGCCTTTCAAACGGGGATTGTTGATTACTTGATAAAATCAGCCCTAAAAGAAGAAATTATCGAAGCGATTTATTCTGCTGCTAACAATCAGTCACCGATCCGGCCGATTATTGCGCAGAAAATCAGGCAGGAATTCGCCCGAATTAAAAAATCAGAAGATCAATTAACCCATTTTTTTAAAATCGTTGCTAACCTGACCCAATCGGAACTCGAGGTATTAAAACTGCTTTGCAGCGGCTTAAAACGCAAGGATATTGCAGAAATCCGTGCTGTTGAAGTAGAAACGATTAAAAAGCAAATCAGCAGTTTACTAAAAAAATTCGATAAAAGTAACACAAAAGAAATCATTACAGAAGTCAATGAACTCAAACTGTTTGAATTGATTGGGGAGATTTCATAAAAAAAGGGATGGTACTTTTGCGTCTGCAAGTACCATCCCTTACTTTTATTATTTTGGCTCTAATACAACCTCTAATGGCTCGGCATCCTTGGAATCAAACTCTAGCACGGTTCTCCCATTTTCTGATGAAAGAATTCTGATACGGTTATCGTTGGATGTAATGGTCCATTCTCCTTCAATCGTTAATTTCATTGTACGCATTATGCTCTCTGAGTGACGCCACTGACGGGAATAAATGCTTACTTCTTTTTGCACCCCATTCTCATCATATTGGTCCTCCTCAAGCCCTTCATATAAACGTAAATCAGGGTCAACTGCACTTAAGACCAACTTTTCTCCATCCATTCGAGACATGACCATTGAAGGAGTATCAACTGCACGCACGATTCCTTTATCAATTGATTCACTTGCTTCAAATAAAGCGTATCCGGTAATACCGGTAGCACGGTCATATACAATATGCCCCATTCGATTCTGCTGAAGGATGTTGTAAGGAGCCTTGTCCTGTTCTTCCATCAAGGCAGCAAACCCAGCCATCTGATTTTCATTCGTATTCACCAAAACTGCGTACTGATAAGTTCCATCCTTTGGAGCCTTACCATGGTCAATCCATGCTGTAGTAAAATTCCCGGATGTATCAGAACCATCCTTCTGGTGCTTAGACAATTGCTCTGTCCGTGAAATGGATATTGTTTGTCCAGCAGGCACATAAAATCCATTCGCTTTATTATCAATCAGCCAGGCATCCTGTGTAAGGGTGAGTTGGTTTTTATAAGGAAATTCAGTAATAGCTCCTGTTTTTGACATCCACATTGCCTCTGTTTCTGATTTCATATGATTTTGGAACAGAGTGGTTTCTGTAGGATACTCAATGTTTTCATTTTCAATATCTGAACCGAGCGCAACAATTCTGTTGTCAAAAAAGAAATAAGATTTCCTTGCCCGATGGCTGCCATCATATTTTGGATGTTCATGCAGTTTCATCGCAAACATTCCATTTTGTCCTTGGAGACTTAAGCTTCCGGAGTAGGTTTCATCCGAAATCAACATTTCTTCAAAACCGCTAAAACGGTCTACATTTCGGACATCAGAGCGTAATTTTTCAAAAGGCAGATGGATGGTTGTTGTTCCTGGCCAGCGGTTCCAATCCCAGCCTTCCTGTACATAACCGCTATCCCGGTGATTTAATGAGCCCATAATTTGCATCTGACCATAAGACATATACCGTCCAAATAAATTAGCATCTTGATAGGTTTCATTCCCCCATAAATATCGGCTATACCCTTTTACACCAACAAGCCATTGGTCCTGTCTATGAATTCCAAGGTTAGCGTAATTCATGGACCAAAAACCATTAGGATCGGTTTCCGCTTCAATCCCCATGTTTTTAAACTGACGAAAGGTTGCATCTTCTTTATCTGCCAGCCTTAAATAAGCTGATGCCACTTCACGGTCAATTTGCTCCTTTCCATCAGGGGAACCTGCCAATGCCATATAACGGAATGGAGGCAGCACCAAAGCACCATTGCCATCCGGATGACGCCCAGCTACACTGATTAGCCACTGAGTTTTATTTGAATATAAACGCATGGCCATCAAGGCCTTTTTCAATGATTCATGGGCAGCTTCAGTTACTCGGAAAGGTCCGTCTGATAACACATACATCATCGGAGTGACACCATTGAAAGCATCCTTCGCATAGGCTGGGTAATGATTGGCATGATGATAGGCAGACCCGTCCTTCTTGAAGGCAGCATCTAATCCATTTGCTGGTAGAAGTCCTTGAGACAGCCATGCAGTGAAGGCTTCCATATCTCTTATTTTTTCCTTAGTATCATCTTGGACGAGGATACTAGCCAGCCGCCCATTTAAGGTTGTATTTAATATGTCAATATTACTTACCACTTCTTCTTTAGGCGTATATATTTCACCCGCTCCACTTAACCAAAAAAGTGTTTTTTGGGTACGGTCCAGTAGATTGGCTTCCTTCAAAACATCCCGCATCAGGAATGCAGAGGAATAAAACCCACGAATATTATATCCAAGGTGGTGCATGGTTCCTTGCCCGCTCCCATCAACCCATCCCTGATCAAATAAATGGTCAGATAAATCAATGAACATGGATTTTAACTCATTTTTAATGACACTATCTTCGGTTGAAAGATACGTATTTGCCACTAAGCTCATAAAGTCAGTAAATTCTCGAAGGTCTGCTGTATTACTAAGCTCCTTAAAAGATGTTTTTAAGGCAGCTGGAACCTGGTCAAAATGTGGCATAAACAGGGAAGCCCCTTTGATTTCTTGTGCGTCTCTATTTAAACCATAGGTGTCAAAACGAGTACGGATGTCATCAAGTAAAGCATCGGTTACTTTTTGTTTCTTAAAGACCAATTCGGTAAACTTCGATTCTATTTTTCGGATGCCTGCTAAGTTGTCCAGAGTTACTTCTGTTTGAGGATCTGGAGGTGTAAGTTTGGAGTAATGCAAAAGCCCAAGCCAGTGAGCGTTTGCTGCTTCCATAATTCCCGGGTTAACAAATGGAACTTGTTGATCCGGTGTATGATGACGCGGGTCAATTGGAGTAGATAACATCATGGAGTCAAAATAAAGTGTTCCAGATTGTGATTTAGGAGCGACAATCGTCATTCGGTTCATATTTGGATGAGGAGTACCTTCCATATCACGTTCATATGAAACCCATGCCGTCCTCCATCCTGTAAAATTGAGGTTCATTTCAAACCAACTATCAACATGATTGCCTCTGCCGAATTGAAAGGTAACTATATCATTTACAGGCTTTTCATTATAGACCCAGACAACAAAGGTTTGAATTGATTGATCTTGGTTATTTGCGACAAAAGGTTTATACCCCATTTTATCGTTAATCATTAGCTTGGAGCCTTTTGTATAATTCCATTTTAGCGAGTGCTTGCCGTCCTTGGAGTGACGGTCATCCATTTTAAGGGTACTGCCTTTTTCCGCTTTAAAAGTCTTGGGCACCCCATTTTCAAACAAATAGAGTGGAATTCCCAACGCATTTGCTTCATTTTCTAGCTGTAGAGCAAGTGTGGACAGTTCCTGACCGCCTATAGTCGTACTAGCGGAAAAAGTTCTTAGTTCAGAAGCTTGCGTTATAGGAGGTAATGTGATGAGCGGAACTGTTAAAGCTGCTGTAAGTGTTAAAGCTGCTGTAAGTGTTAAAGCTGCGAACCGTTTCCCATACCTCTTGCATTCATTTTTTAACTGGTTACTCCCCTTTTCAGATAGTTGTTGCTTGTCCATCGAATCTCTCATTTTCTATCCATCTCCTTTCCACTTTTGTAAACGTCATTCGTAAACGCTTACAGTTACCATTGTAGGGGAAACTTGTAATAAGGTAAGTGGAAAACTTTATACCCCCAGATTGCCGTAACACGCAGTGAGATTTTTGGCCCTAGCTGTAACCAAACACTAAAAAACACCGGGGGCTTTCCCCCAGTGTGCTAGACCCCCGCTGCTTCACTGCGTTTAGTGGAGACTTTTTGAAACCATGAGCTGGCAGTATCCTTTAAAACAGTATTTAGTTCTTGAATGTTTTTTTTGCCTGTATCACGGAGCCAGGCGCGTCCTGCTTCTTCACCAATTTCCGCAAATGGTGTAACACCGTTCTTCCAAGTAGCACGGCCGCATAAAACACCGTTAAAAGTGGAACCGGCATCCTTGGCAAACCTTAATGTCTCTTGGAACAATTCCGCGCTGACGCCTGCACTTAAGAAGATAAATGGCAGGTGAGTTGCCTCGCTTTGTTCCTTGAAATAACCTGCTGCTGCTTCCTTCGTATACGCCACTTCACCATTCGAGTATCCTTCGACAAAATTCATATCAACCGGAACTTCGACTTTTAATACGTCTACTTGATACTGTGGCTTCGAGAACTCCCTCATTGCCTCAATCACTTTATGTGGTTTCACTTTTGCATACTCTAAACTTTTCACATCTTCGTTTTTAGCATCGTAGCTGACTATCTCAAGGAAAAATGGGATGTCCTCTGCCGCACACTCTGACCCAACCCGCTCCATATACACATGCTTAAAGTCATTGATTTTTTCATCTTCATCTACATCGTAATAGAGTAAAAATTTCACCGCGTCGGCTCCAGCTTCCTTCAAGCGTCTTACCGACCATTCCTCTAATAGATCAGGTAAACGGCCCACAGCATTGGCGTCATAACCTGTTTTTTCATACGCGACTAACAGCCCTGCTTCCGAATGGCGGGCTTTTGCTGCTGGCAGCCCATACTCTGGATCTAATAGAATGGAAGTGGCATATGGAGTCAATTCCTCAGAAACTAGTTCTTTGAAGCGGACGATCCCCTCATCGCCGACAGGAGCGGCACTTCCGGATGCAATCATTTTCTTTAATGAACCGCGTTGGTCAATGGCTAATGCCCCAATAATCCCATTTTCATCTGATAATCTTTTAAGAGCCGCTAGTTTGCTATCTGTTAGTTTTAACATCAGTCTTCACTCCTATAAGTCTATTTTTTCTACTTGGACTTGGTTGAATATATCTTCAAAATTTGCTGTATTAATATAACCTGTTACTGCTTCCATCGCATTTAGTATCCCAGTCGTCATCGCCGTTTTTAATACAACCTTAACAGACTGTTCATGTTTAACAGCGACAGCGAATCCGGCCACTGTGGCATCACCGGAACCAACCGGGTTTATCACATTAATTTTCGGGATTGTTACCTGGTAAAAATTCTGCCCATGCTTCACAAAGGCACCTGCTCCGCCCATCGAAACTACAATCCATTCAATACCTTGAAACCATTCGTTTGTGAGTGCCTGCCTAAGACTTTCTATGTTAGGTTCCACATTTATGCCAAGAAGCTGAGAAAGCTCCGTGATGTTAGGCTTTATTGCAAAAGGTTTAACCTCGCTTATCAAAATCTGGCGCAATGATTCACCCGAAGTATCAACGACCACGGGAATTCCCCGCTCATGCCCCCGTTCTACCATCTGCCTGTAGAAGTCTGAAGGTAATCCCTTGGGCAAACTGCCAGAGATGGTTACCAATGAAACATTAGTAAGTAGACTTTCATATTTGGTAAGAAAGGCCGCTTCATCCTCGGCTGTCAAGGTCGGACCTGATTCTAAAATTTCCGTCTGCTTGCTGTCGTGGAGAATGGCAATACAGTTTCTGGATTCTTGATTAATTTTCAAAAAATCATTTTCAATCCTGTCTTTCGAAAGCTCCTGAATAATGTAGTCGCCAATCGTACCGCCCAGCACGCCAGTCGTCACAACGCCTTCTCCCATTTGCTTGATGACCCTGGCCACATTTAATCCTTTTCCACCTGCTGTTTTACGAACCCCTTCGACACGGTTGACATCATCGAGTTTGAAATCAGAAATCGGGTAGGAAATATCAACGGATGGGTTCATTGTGACAGTTAAGATCATTAGAATTCCTCTTTCCCCTTGAAGTTGTTAGCTTGGTACCTGCAAACTTGAAATGCAGCCTATTTTACAAATACATTCGAGCTGCCTTCCTTCTATTCTTTGTATTCGTGAATGGTGACCCCTTTTACCACGCGATTGACAGTGCCGCTTGGTGACGGTGTATCCGGTTTATTCCCGACTTTAATGGCCGCAAGTAAGGAAATCGTTTGACCAACCATAACGTAAGGTAAGGACAAATAAGCATCCGGTACGTTTGCACCCTCATTGTCGAAAGAGAAGCTGTCACCCGAATAATTACTTTCACCTTCCACTACGATGGCACAAACCGAGCGGGCAATCTGGTCCTGCTTCAGTTCATTTAACATATCTAAATCGTACTGACGGGTATAAGGCTGGTTGGAAACAAAGCAAAATATGGCGGCGTTTTCATTTACAAAAGACTTCGGACCATGACGGAATCCGAGCGATGAATCAAATGCAGTGGCCATTTTTCCAGCTGTTAATTCTAAGACTTTCAATTGTGCCTCTCTTGCCAATCCCTCAAAGCCCCCGGAACCAAGATAAATGATCCGGTCAAAATCAACAGAAACGATCTTTTCAATCAAGGCTTCTCTTTGAATTACACTTTCACCCAAACGGCGGATTGTTTTAACGATCTCACCTTTTTCCTCATCTGATAACGAATCAAAAACAAGCAGTGCGGTTAAAGTCATACATGTATAGCTTCCCGTCATGGCAAAGCCCTGATCATTGGATTTTTCAGGCATTAATAATAGAAGATTTCTGTCATCCCCTGCAGCCCGCTGTGCAAGTTTGCCATCCTTTGAGCATGTAATCGTTATTTGATAAAGATTGTTTACGATTTGTTGTGCGAGCTCAACGGTTGCCACGCTTTCCGGACTATTTCCACTTCTGGCAAAGGAAACGAGTAAGGTCGGAATATCTGCTTTCAAAAATTGGTATGGGTTTGAAACAATAGCAGTTGTCGCCACACTCTGCAAATCCCACTGCCATTCATCGACCTTTCCTTTCAAATATGGTGTTACGGTGTCACCGACATATGCGGACGTACCAGCTCCGGTGAAAATCACACGAACACGATCATGCTTTTCCTTAATGGTGTTCAAAAATGCTGCAATAGCTCCGCGTCTCTCAGCAAACAGTTCAAAAGTTTCTGCCCACAATTCAGGCTGTTGTTGGATTTCTGCCGTTGTAATCTCTGCTCCTAACGGAACTAATTTTTCCTTACCCAAAGTAAACATTCACGACACTCCTTATATAAAAATTAATTTTTTTCAAACACTTTTAACCCCGCACCAACCACACCATTATTCTGCTTAATGGTACTTATGGACATTTGATTTAAGACATGCAGTTGTTCAGGGATTTGATAGGTTTTAAGTTTTTCCTTTATTATTTCAAGCAGAAAAGGGTTATTCGCAATTACACTGCCGCCAAATACTATTTTGTGAGGGTCCAATAAACTAGAAATTGAGTAGAGCCCCTGGACCCAGCTATCCGTCACCTCATCAATGATTGACTGAACCTCAGGCACTCCTGCAAGATATCGTTCCAAGACATCCTTAGTGGATAGTCGCAACGCCAAACGTTCTTCCGCTTTTTTGGCGATGGCCGGTCCGGCAGCTGCATGTTCAAGCCGCTCCAGATGGGGTGCAGTTCTTTTTAAAAAAATAGGAATTAAGCCAATCTCTCCAGCAAATCCCGCCCCTCTAAAAAAGGAACCACGGTGGATAATGGCGCAGGAAATACCCGTGCTAATTGTTACATAGACGAAGGTTTCCTCTCTATTCCCACCAGCAGCCGTCCATTCCGCAAAAGCGGCCGTATAGACATCGTTATCGATTACTATTTGCTCGATTCCGAATGACTCCCGCAGCCTTTGTGTAACTGGAAACTGCTCCCATGGTAAGTTATTTTGAAAAATTGCAATCCCGTTTTCCCGGTCTACCTTACCAGGGACACCAACACCAATCCCTGCCATATCCGTTATTGAATAAGATGAATCTTTTAAAAGCTGCTCGACTGCTTCTACCACTCTAGAAAACATTTTTTCTCTGTCGGAAGGATCACTTTTGACCTCTGTGCGTTTTAGCAATTCACCCATCTCGGTAATGATTCCTGCTGCAATTTTTGTCCCGCCAATATCAATGCCAATGGCCTTTTTCATGTCCTGCACCTCGATTTTAATTAAGTAAAGATTTTCTTTATGTAGATGGGTTGATGGTACAAGTTGGATCAGTAGAAAAGCTCACAGTTTTTTACTATGAGCTCATTCACTTTGTAATTTCATTATAACATTTCAACTTGTAGGGTCAACCCAACAAATAGAATTTTTTTAGAAAATTCATACCAGTCGATTTTTCAATATCACGTTAAGTCAGTTCAGTGTAAAAACGACAGCGGTCACCACGGACAATCGAACGACAAAACTCTACCGGTACTCCATTTGTGTCATAAGCTGTTCTTTCCAATAACAGAGCAGGTTTCCCTACTTCTGTTTGCAGGTACTCACTTTCATCTGATTTAATTAATACAGGTTCGAAGGCCTCGATAGCTTTCTTTATGATAATATTAAGTTCCTGTTCAAGAAAATCATAAAGCGAGATTTGTCCCACTTTGTTCAACATAGATATATCCGGCACAACACTTTTTGGAAAGAAGGAGGACTCTAGAACATATGGATCTTCTTCCACACAGCGAAGGCGCTTCATTTCAATAACCGTTTCATCTTCCGGTATTTGCAGCTCTTGGATAATCTCTTGAGTTGGTCTGACTTCTCTTATTTCAATTAGGATATCCTTAGGGGTCAAACCTTTTTCCTTAAAAACTTTGCTAAAACTATATAAACCCATTAATGACTGCTGCAGCCTTGGCTTTGCAACAAATGTGCCCTTCCCCTGTCTACGGTAGAGCAGTCCATCCTGGACCAATTCTTCAATTGCTTTTTTTGCTGTATTTCTACTAACATTATATTCATTCACTAATTGATTCTCAGAGGGTATTTGATCGCCTGGCAGCCATTCCCCTTTTTCAATAGAATGTTTTAATCTTTCCTTAAGTTGATGGTAAAGTGGTATGACACTGTCATTTTGCAACGGCTTCATCAAAATCTTCCTTCCTATCCTTTTCCGAAGAATTATATTTATTATACCACCACTTGTACCATCAATCCACCAACTAAATAAACTGTCGCTAAAAATTATTCTTATGCCTATTGTGGACGAATCCTCATCGTACTAACCCAAACTTTGTCCTCAATACCCCGGCTTGAGGACAAATGCTCATTCGGACCTCGTGAGTTTTGTCCTCAAGACCGCTTATTGGGGACGAATCCACTTAGGGCTCTCACGAGTTTTGTCCTCAAGACACTCTATTGGGGACGTATCCTCATTCGAAACTCGTATGTTTTGTCCTCAAGACCACCTGATTTACCAGACAACAACAAAAAAGGGAGCTGAACACTCGCTCCCTTTTTTTGCTATATTTTAATACACGTCACGTTGATAACGCCCTTGCTTTTGCATATCTTTTAGATAGGCTTCGGCAGCATCGCGGTCCAGCCCGCCTTCTTTTTCGATCACGCTAATAAGTGCTTCGTTAACGTCCTTCGCCATACGCTCTTTATCCCCACAGACGTAGAAATAGGCACCATTATCAATCCAGTCAAATAATTCCTTACTGTTATCAAGCATTTTATGTTGAACATAAACCTTTTGCTCTGAATCACGGGAGAATGCAGTATCAAGTTTTGTCAAGACAGCTTCCTGTTGATAGTTTTCCAATTCATTTTGATAGAGGAAGTCTGACGCTGCATGTTGGTCCCCGAAAAATAGCCATGACCGTCCAGGTGAATTGGTCACTGCACGTTCCTGGATAAAAGAACGGAAAGGTGCAATGCCTGTCCCAGGTCCAACCATAATAATATCGAGATCTTGGGATTCCGGCAAATAGAAGTGTTTATTCGTCTGCACAAAAACAGGAAGCGTATCGCCCTCTTGAACACGTTCGGCACAAAGGATAGAACAAACACCATTTCGG
Source organism: Neobacillus vireti (assembly GCF_036962345.1). Lineage (GTDB taxonomy): Bacteria > Bacillota > Bacilli > Bacillales > Cytobacillaceae > Neobacillus > Neobacillus vireti_A. The sequence goes on along the minus strand of NZ_JBALNB010000013.1, from coordinate 11,644 downwards.
TCTCGTTCATTCGCTGTGTATCGAACCGCACCAATAGTTAGATGAACCTCATCAGGATTAGCCGTAATGCTGCTTGCAATAGAATACAGACGCGGTGTCATCTTTCTTAATATAGAGACGATTTCCTGGACGGAAGCCTTCCACGGTCCAAAATCTCTTAACATATCAAGCAAATCTCGGCCATTACAATACTCTTTTAGCTGACCTGCATTTTCAACCAACACAAGTCTTTGTAACTCTTCGTTTTCTGTAAATGCTGCTGCTTGTTGTAAAATTTTCTTCGTCAGCAGTGTTATTTCAAAATAGTTTGTTAACGCTTCCTTAAGTGGCAGTGTCTCACCTTGCTTATTAATAGTAACTACCGTTTCATCATCCCATTCCATTTCCGTTAGCAGGGTTGCTACTAGCTCTGGATCATTCGCAGGGACGATGCCAAGTGCATCTCCTGGGGCATAAGAAAGGCCTGAATCTTTTAAGGATAATTCAATATGTCTAGTTTCTTTACTAGAGCCTGGGCCATTTAAATTAATATTTTTAAGAACCTTCGCATGAAATGGATTGTTCCTAGAGAATGGTAGACTGTCACTTTTGGCATTTTTAGGGTTTTCCAAAGTAAGTTGCAAAGCTTATACCTCCAAAAGTTAATATATTTAATAAATATCACAATATTATAATATCAGATATGTATTTCAGTACACAATGCACAATTTTTAGTAAGTACCTCATCATTAGGTTTAACAACTCTAATATGTCGTAGAGTGTGTTTATAGTAATACATGAGATGTTGGAGGTATAATTTTGTCTTTAATAGAGTTAAGAAAATTCATAATTATACATTTGTTCGTAATCAAAATGTAAATACTCTGTCACTTTAATATAGTTGATGTTAGAAATCTGAAGGTATAAGCTTTACTTACTATATAAGGAGTGATTAAGTTGAATACAGTAACAGTAGATAAATTAACATTCAAGAAAAAACTAACGATGATTGAACAATTTTCACTCAAAGATTTTTTGTTCAGATGGGTTGGAGCACCGGCAGAAGGATTAGATGAGTTTCTGCCACTTGAGTACACAGAGTGTGTCTTTGCAAAGTTGGAAGTTAAACAAGGCGCAGCTTTTGTTATTAATGAAGACGAACACTTAAGATATGCAACAATAACAGAAGCAAATCAAATTGTTATCGGTTTTCTAGATTCAAATAATGAGTTAAAACATAGAATCATTTCTTTAGGTGAAATTTTAAAGAAGTAAGCTCTGAAATAGCTTACCTCTTTAAAGGGCTATATAATTTTACTCGAAAACAGAATTATTTTGACTTAAACGCAGCCACGATTCCATTTCGGATTCCAATTGATTACTTAAATCGATTTTCCTATTATAAAACATACTGAGCTCCTCATGATTGATGAATTCTTTAGCCATAGATAAATCAATCTCATTTATTTCTTTTTCAAGATTTTCAATCTTAGCGAGAGCTTTATCCAGCAATGCTTCAAGGTTTATTTCCTCGGAGTTTTTCTTTTGTTCTTTTTTACCATTTATCTCAGGCTCTTTTTTTGCCTTCTGGCTTTCCTCTTCTTGTTTAATATTTTTATAATCATCGTAATTTCCAGGATAACTATTAATACTATGTTCCTCAACGGCAGCTACTCTTCCCGCCATTTTATTGATGAAATAACGATCATGGGAGATAAAGAATATCGTCCCTTGAAAATCTTCAAGCGCTTCCTCTAGGGTTTCAATGGAGTCAATATCAAGATGATTGGTTGGTTCATCAAGTATTAATAAATTTATATCTTGATATAACAGCATAGCCAGCTTTAACCTGATTCTCTCTCCACCAGACAAATGCTTTACTTTTTTGAACGGACTTTTTTTATAAAACATGAATTTCGCTAAATATTCTCTTGCTTTACCTTCCAAGATCGATATATTCTCTCTAAACGCCTCCAGCACTGTGTGTTCCTCATTATTAAAAATAATTTTTTGAGGCAAGTAGGCAGCTATTACATTCGCACCTAATTCCACTACACCTTTATCGGGCTTTTCTTCCCCTAAGAGCATTTTTAAAAAGGTGGTTTTTCCGCTGCCATTCGGCCCGACCAGCCCCACTCTTTCTCCGTAATGAATCATTAAATTTATGTCCTTAAAAATAATCTTATCTTGGAACCTTTTCGAGACTCCAATTGCTTTTATGGTTTCCTTCCCGGACCTCTGACCCACTTTAAGATCCAGCCTCATATTCTTTCTTTCAAAAATTGGTTTATCAATTCGATCCATTTTATCAAGCTTTTTTTGAATACTGGCTGCTCTTCGAAAGAACTTATTATTATCTGCCCTCATTGCCCAGTCTCTCAGACTTGTCACTTGCTTCTCCATGTTATTAATCTTTTTTTGCTGTTCTCGAAAATGCTCATATTGAATCCGCATATTTTCTTCTTTTTGACGAACAAAGGATGAGTAGTTGCCCTTATAGGAGATGGATTCCATATCCTCAATTTCGACAATTTTATTGACTACATGGTCCAGAAAATATCTGTCATGAGAAACAATAATCACGATTCCCTTATAGTTCTTAAGGTACCCTTCGAGCCATTCAATAGCCTCCATATCTAAATGGTTGGTCGGCTCATCCAGCAGTAATATATTCGGATTATGAATCAGCAGTTTTCCAAGCACGACGGTGGTTTTTTCCCCTCCGCTTAATAAATCAAAATCCTTGTTTAAAAAACGTTCTGTAAAATTCAGCCCTGTACAAACCTTGCTCAATTTTTCTTCTCGTTGGTAGCCGCCCTTTACCTCGAATAACTGAACCAAATCACTGTATCTATTCAAGGCCTTTTCCAAAGCAGTACCTTCAAGCGTCTTCATTTGCTCTTCTATTTCCCGCATTTGGTTTTCTATGCCGACAATCTCTTCAAAAGCAAGATTCAGTACATCGATAACTTTTAAGCCTTCCGGATAAACAGGCGATTGTTCAAGATATGCCTTAGTCGCTTCTCTCGGCAGATTAATCAAACCTTCATCATATCCAGGGCTTGAGGTTTGTGGATAGCCTGGGTAATAATGCATCTTCTCAATTCCTGCGATTAGCTTAAGAATTGTACTCTTTCCGCTTCCATTGGCTCCTACAATCCCTACCTTATCTCCTTCATACGCTTCAAATGAAATATTATTAACCACAAGCGTGGCTTCCATGAATTTTTTAACACCGTTTAATTTCATTTCTAACATAAAACTTCCTTCTTTCCTCCATAATTTAAGGTTACGCCCTTTTATGGACAGGACAAAGAAGACTTGCATTACTTATTTATCTATAAAATAAAAAGACCATAAGAAGATTATTTCTTCTTACAGTCTAAAAAATCAGTCCATATAATTTACGAAAGCAAGCATAGCAAAAAAACACAAGATTATGCCTATACCCCTTTCACCAGCTGCAGTAAAAACTGGGGAAATTAAATTATAATTTTGATTTTAGTAAAGTAAGTACCTTCTAATTGCCTGATTCATAAAGAGCATAACAAATAAACCTAACTTTAATAGGTAATTGAACACTCCATACAAAATCCCTATTCATTTTCAAAATGAATGTAAATTAGCAATTAGTTGGTTCCATAAACTTACTTTCCTCCTTCAAAATTTTCTTTATTATCCCATGATTTCATTTTTTTGTAAATATTATTTTTTATACATGTTCACTTAATATTTTGGTCAACTTCTCTTTCATTTCATTGCTGGTAACTATGCACCTGATAGAAAAGCCTTTTGTCTTGATAATTAATTCATAGCCATTATTAACCTCAGCTGCATAGCCATATAGTTTATGGTTGACATCAATTGGAATGAACAGAAATGATTTTACTCTTCTCCAAGAAACAAATCGACTTCCGCTAAAAACGCCTTCCTCTGAAACCGCAAATATATTAAAAAGATCATGCGAATAAGATAGAGGTAAAAATAATAATAAATAAAACTGCCAATCGAATATGTTGGTAAAAATGCCAAAAATGAACATGACGATGACAAATAATAACATAGCAGAATAGACCACGATTCCTACTTTCTGATTAGAGTATATTGGAAAATCTACTGTTTTCTGAGGGCGTAATCTAATAAACGCAATCTCCTCACTAGTGACAGGGACAACCACATTTCGATTCATCTTTATTAAGATAAAAATAAACTTATAGCAATGGTACCCGATGACAATAAAAAACAAAATATCCCAAAAGACCTTCATTTCATCACCCTTTTCTCCTTAAATAGATTCTGCCTAAATAAAGGTTCACTATTTATATCTACGGACGAGCAACAGTTTTGGTCTCACTTTTTTATTTATAGACTTAAAAACAGTAAACCACCGTCCTGTAGTGTATATGGACGGTGGTTTACTGTTGGTCAGGATATGACCTAAGCCTTTTTCAACAACTTTGAACTAATTTATGACATAATCAGGAAAATTCATTCTCGGAATCATCTACTATAAGCCTCTATGCAGTTCATTCCATTTCTTAACCAAACGCTTTGGAGCTGCGCGTAAATAGGCTTCTTGAATTAGATCGTTTAATTCTTCCCAAACTTCTCCATCTGGATTATTAATAGAAACCCAGCCATGATGTCCTATGTAGGCGGTTTTATAAAAATACGCTTTTTGAAGCAATAATTCTTGAGTTTCCCTATCAGACTTAAACGACAAGCTGAACCCTTTGTCATTTTCTCCTGATATTACAAATGATTTTCCATTGATTTTAAAGGTATTGTGGCCAAACCCATCAATGATTTCAACAGCTTCAGGCAGTGCGAGACAGATAGTGCGCACATTGTCCAACATGCCTGCGGTATCTTGTAATTTCATGTTCGTATCAACCTATTTTGCATTCTCATCGGGTTGATGAATGCCGAATATATTGCCTTCGGTATCAATATAGTATCCTTGCCATGCCATCCCTGGCAAAGCATACTTTGGCATTGCTACCTTTCCGCCAAGATCCATAATTTTCGCTTCCGTTACGTCGTAATTTTCCACGCCCATTGTACAAGCAAATCCATTTAAGGGTTGGTTTGCTTCTGGCCGTGGACTTTGCCGCTGCATTAATGCACCATCGATTCCTGGTTGATTCTGATCACCAGTCACTGCACCAAAGTATGGCATACCTGCATACTCACTCCAATCCTGAAATGACCATCCAAATACCTCTCCATAAAACTTTTTTGCTCGATCCATATCATCCACATGAATTTCGAAATGAACTAATCGTCCCATGATTACCTCCTACTTATTAAGAACTTCTACTAGAATTTCTAGTTGTACGATCCTTTTTCCTCTCTATTATAGAGAAAAAGATGGAAAAACATTCAATTACAACAAAAAAGACATATCTATCAGTCTAGACTGATAGATATGTCTCTTGAAAGAGTAATAAAAGATCAAGCCAAAAATAAGTCAGAAGACAGATAGCGTTCTCCTGTGTCTGGAGCTAAACAAAGAACTCTAGCTGAAGGTTGAAGCTGTTTTGCTACCTCGACAGCAAAGTAGGTTGAAGCTGCTCCTGACGCACCTACAAAAATTCCTTCTTTTGCAGCAAGCCGGCGTGCTGTCACTTGAGCGTCTTCATCCTTGATGAGCAAAATTTCATCAAAAATAGAACGATTTAATATCGTTGGAATAAAACCCGGACCTGTTCCTGGGATTTTATGTGGTCCAGGTTCACCACCTGATAGAACAGGGGATCCAAATGGTTCGACTACATAAATTTTCAAGTTAGGAATCCGTTTTTTTAGCTCTTCTCCAACTCCGGTTACCGTTCCACCTGTTCCTGCTGTTAACACAAGTGCATCCAATTTCCCTTCAAAAGCTTCCAGAATTTCAACAGCTGTTGTTTCACGATGGGCGTCCGCGTTTGCAGAATTCTCAAATTGCATCGGAATAAAACTGTCAGATATTGATTCAGCCAATCGATTTGCTTTATCAATAGACCCTTGCATTCGCAAACTTGCCGGAGTTAGATGGACCTCCGCTCCATAGGCTTTCATGATTTTGACCCGTTCTTTTGTCGCATTATCAGGCATGGTAATAATACAGCGATACCCTTTTACTGCACAAACCATCGCAATTCCAATACCGGTATTACCAGAAGTCGGTTCAATCACGGTACTCTTTCCTGGGATTAGTTTTCCTTCCTTTTCTGCACGTTCAATCATATTAATAGACGCCCGGTCTTTTACACTGCCGCCTGGATTAAAAGATTCCAGTTTAATATAAACTTCCGCACCAGTCGGATCAGGTAATTTATTTAATTTTACAATCGGAGTTTTACCAATTAAGTCAAGAACTGAACTGTAAAGTTTCATTTTCCTTCCGCCTTTCGAAATTTAAAATACCCCCCATGGTAAATTCCAATGGAGGAACACAATTATCCATTTAGAACTTTTTCCAAGTGTTTTACTGTTGGTGTCAAGTTTGCAAAGAAATAGGCTTCGCGCAGTCTTCGGGATGGTGCACTATCCTGTATATATCCTGCACTGCCGTTGTGCAGCATACTTTCTTGGACCGCTTCAAGTGTTAAATAGGCTGCCTTCAGACGAATCTTAGCAATATCTCTGAAATTAAGGCTATCACCATTAAATAAGGATTGCAATTTTTGCTGGATGTCATGTTCTATAGCTCGTAAATCGTCAGGCTGTTTCTTTAAAAATTGATTACAGCCATTTTGTTTTTGACAAACTTTTTCTATTGAGGTAATGGAAGCCTGGGTCACACCAAGACCAAGTGGAATTTGATATAACAGGAATGCGGGACGAATCTGTTCAACATACTCCTTCGCATTCTCAGAAAGTACCCACTCATCTGGAACAAATACATCGGTAAAAGAACATGCATAGGTGGCACTGCCGTTAATGCCAAGGTAATCGATCTTTTCTTTCATCTTTAGCCCCTCAGCATTACAAGGAACAAAACACATGATATCATTTCCTTCTTTAATGCCCGCAATGCATCCAAACCAATGGTCTTCTCCAAGATTCGAAACTGATGGAAGCACTCCCGATAATAGATAGCCTCCTTCTACAGGCTTCGCACTTAAATGGAGCTTCTCAAGTCCAGCATAATATTTCATCGGGTTTGATAAACCCGTTCCAGCTAATATCTCACCCTTTTCCAGTGATGATAGCAATCTCTCTTTCAACTTGTTATTTTTCGTTTGCCGTACATATGTTAATGCAGCAAGGTGGCACCAAAGGCAAAATGCGGTAGTCATACAAACTTTAGCAGTCTCTTCCACAAGGTACATCTCATTTAATAAATATTCTTTTTTAGATTTATTTAATGAAGATAATAATCCAGCTTCCCCAAGCTTTCTTAGGAATCCTTCTGCATAGAAAGCATCCGTATCAATTTTTTTCACATAAGGTTTTAATTTCTCTTCAATTAACTTTTCAAGAATAGACTTTTGACTTAAAATCTGTAGATCCATGGCTGCCACTCCTGCCTTTATAAGTTATTATTAAACAATTCAAACATTTATTAATCAATCAATTCCTATTAGATTAGTAGGTTATGTAGTTATAATATTATACTTCGTTTAAAAAATCAACTTGCAATTTTCTAAATATATTAATATTTTAAAAATAAAAAAAGGCTAAAACCATTTTTTAGGTTTTAGCCTTTTGACTATCGTGAAAATAATTATTCGCCAGCTAATTCAGTAATAGAATCAATTGGAGTGTTTACCGCCTCACGCGCACGCTTTACAGCGGCTTCGTCTGGAGCGTCATAGAAGCAAAGACATTTTGACATATCTTCACAAACGTACGTTCTTGAAAATGCAACTTCAGGAACTTCTTGATAGTGTACAGAGTTTTTCTTTTTACGCGCTAAGTACTGATCCATTGTGATATCAGCTGGAATATTCCATTCTACTAAATAATTCACAACATCGTTCTTTTTCTTTACATCATCTAATTCTTTTCCAACAAGTCGAACTTCTTTTACAAGTTCCACAGGAACACCCGCAGCTTTTAAAGTCTCAGTCGCTGCATTTTGATCTTCGCCTTCAACGATAAAGAAAGAGCGAGAAAAGTCTTTTGATACCTGTACTTCAATTAGAGCTGAATTTTTTTCATTTAATGTTGCTTGTAGTGCAGAAACCTTCTGATTCAATTCCTCTTTTGTAGAAACAACTTCTTTTAAAGATGATTCAATTAAATAAAGTGCCATTGTAGTTCCCTCGCTTTTTTGATTATATTTTGTTATGGTTCATTAAGGTTATTTTATTATACTAAGTTTAAAAAATCAACCTTATTAATTTTTATTTATTTATGATAAAATAGAATAAAACACTGAAGGGAAATTACAAATGAAGTCAAGATACAATATACCGTGTAATATTGCCCAATCGCTTAATATCATTGGGGATCGGTGGACATTATTAATTGTCCATGAAATCCTAAATGGACAAACATTGTTTAATGAAATTAAGAAGGCCTTACCAGGTATACCCTCCAACCTTTTATCAGACAGACTAAAATATTTAGAGGAAGAAGGACTTATTTCGGTAGAGCTCTATTCTGACCATCCTCCGCGCTATCGTTACACATTAACGAAAAATGGTGAGGAATTAGAACATGTTTTCAATACACTCATTATTTGGGGCAGCAATAATTTACAAAAGTGTTATAAAAAATTAATTGACCCCAAAACAGGTGATGAAGTAGCAGTTGCCTATATTAATAAAAAGACGGGCGAAGTTGTTGATACTGTTGAAGTAATCGCTGTTCAGGAAGAACTTCAAAGAGCTGGAGACGAATGATCTCCAGCCTTTTTTTGTAACTTACCAGGCGCTTCTGCTTTTCTTAAGTCCTTGCCATTCCCCATTGCTTCCCTACCCATCCTTCGAATAGGCCAATTAAACGATCCAATAGGAATCCACTGACGCCAATAAAAATAATCCCTGCCAGAACGTAATCGAGATTTAATGTATTTCTTGCATCAACAATTAAAAAACCAAGGCCAGACTGGGCTCCAACCATTTCTCCTGCTACAAGGAAAATCCACCCTGTCCCTACAGCAAGACGCATCCCGCTCACAATAGACGGGAATGCAGCAGGGAAGATGAATTTTACCATCAACTTCAGCTTCTTAATTTCAAGGTTTTCAGCAATTTTCAAATAAGATCGATCAATTTTATTGACGCCTGCTACTGTAGTTAATAAAACCGGGAAGAAGGCTGAAATAAAAATGATGGCAATCGCTGGCATATTTCCTATACCAAACCATAGGACGATAAACGGTGACCATGCTACAGGTGATACCGGCCGCAACACTTGTGCAATCGGGTCAAAAATTTGCCAAACCCTAGGCAGTCTTCCTAGTATCATCCCTAAAAGAATAGCAGGAATGACAGCTAAGAAATATCCGGTTAGAAACCTGCCAAAGCTCACTTGCAAATGCTCAAACAAGGTTCCCCCGACAATCAGAACAATAATTGCTTTTCCAACGCTTAACGGAGAAGGAAGAAGTGCTTCTGGATAGCCTCCAACCAAAATGATTACTTGCCAGATGAAAACCAAAGCGACCATCCCTATTAGGAAGTTCACCAGTTTTTTTCCTATTTTCATACTTGTCACATCGCTTTTTCAATAAATGTATTGTCTACAAATTCTTCATATAATGGCGGTTTTTCCATTAAGTCCATCTCTACTATCAGATTGCGGAGCCTCTCGTACTCCTTTTTTTCAATGCGTAATCCATCATATGAAATCCATTGTAAAGATAAATCCAACACTTCCCTGTCTACCTTCATGAATTGCCCAAATGATTGATATAAATCTTCATTTTTTTGGTTAGCTAGCTCTCCAGATCTCACATATTGAGTCACCATTGATTGAGCAGCAGTTCGATTGTCTTGAATAAAGTCGTTTCTTAAGACAAGAACACAGCAATATGAATTTGGCCAAATATCTTCCGAATGATGGAGAACATGACCTTTATCGAGTTTAACAGCTAACGCACCAAACGGCTCTGCCACTACAAAACCACTAATTCGTCCCCCAGCTAATGCAGCTGGCATTTCAGCAGGAGGCATTTCTACAACATTAACATCCTCATAAGTTAAGCTTTCTTTTTTTAATGTTTCATATAATAAAAGATTATGAGTGGAATATTTATGCGGAATTGCAAAGGTTTTCCCTTCTAATTCACTAGCGTCTTCAATATCCTTAGAGGAAATTAATACATTTCCATCTTTATGACCGAGTGCAACAGCTTTTAAATCAATTCCCTTTTCAACTGCTTTCATCGCAAGTTGGATCAAAACTGAGGCACCATCTACACGTCCTGTATTTAAGGCATCCATTAAATCTGGCCATGAGTTAAATTTAACCATTTCAATGTTATAATCCTCAAATTGCCCCCCATGAACATGGGCATCTAAGTACAACGGTCCTGCATGTGTAATGGGAAGATAGCCAATTTTAATCGTTGGTTTCCCCAAGTTTTGCTGTGTGGTCTGTCCACATGACGTAATAAACAGTATTACAACAGCGGTTACGATTGAAATCATCCATTTCCTGTTTTTTCTCAATGGTATATTCTCCTTAAATTATATATTCCGGTTCTTGACGACTGCCGCTTAACTCAAAATCTTCTAATATTCTTTTACGGTAGTAATGAAAGTCCTCTCCCGCTCGGTCTCGCGGCTTTACTAGTTTAATGGGAATATCCTTGAAAATCCTTCCCGGGTGGGAGCTCATAATCAATATTCTGTCAGCTAAATAGACAGCTTCATCTATATCATGTGTAACCATTAAGATTGTTGTCTTCATTTTTTCTTGAATACGCAAAAGTTCATCCTGTAAAAGATAGCGGTTAAATGTATCCAATGCCGCAAATGGTTCGTCCATCAATATGACATCCGGCTTCATCGCGAGCGCCCTGGCAATGGCAACGCGTTGCTGCATCCCGCCAGACAATTCATGTGGAAATAGATGATGATGGTTTTCTAGTCCAACAAGCTTTATTGCATCGATTACCCGCTGGTTCAATTCCTCAGCGGAAATTCTTTCGCCTTCAAGTCCAAGTTCTACATTTTTTAAAACTGTTCTCCATGGGAGAAGATTTATTTGCTGAAACAACATGATACATTTTCTTGTTGGACGTTTCACTTCATTTCCGTCAAGAATCACCGTTCCCCCATCCGCTTTTTCAAATCCACCCACCATATTTAATAGAGTACTTTTACCACATCCGCTTTTTCCGAGTAACGTGACAATTTCCCCTTTCTTAACCTGAAATGAAACATGATCAAGTACATGAATGGATTCCTTCCCATTAACGAATTCCTTATTCACATCACTTACTTCAATCATATACTTTGACACATCTCAACCCCCTAATTTAAAACCTATTAATTCCTATTAGTTTACTGTGTATTGTAGGTTATTTTATTATACTTTGTTTTAAAAAACAACCATCTAATCGGAATTTTCCGAACTTTTTTTGTGGATTCCGCAGGCTATGCTTTGGAGACATATCATATGAGCCATTAGTGGGATTTGTCCACAATACAAGGGTTTGAGAACAAATCGCATGAGCTTCAAGTAACAATTTGTCCTCAATATAAGGGCTTGGGGACGAATCGCA
>NZ_JBALNB010000012.1:0-443035 GCF_036962345.1 Neobacillus vireti | reverse complement strand
AGTAAAAACAGAAAAAGGTGAAATTGAGCACACTCAATTTCACCTTTTTCACTATTTGAAGCTAGTTATGTCCCAGCCTCTTTTTTAATTAACAAAGTTTATGACGCGCTCGGAGGGAATCGAACCCCCATTTTAAGAACCGGAATCTTACGTGCTATCCGTTGCACCACGAGCGCATATGTGCGACTTATATATTATATGCCATTTAAAGAAATTTTGCAAGACAGATTAGGGTTAAAATTGTCTTTCAGTGGTTATGCTGTAGTAGTGAAAGTTGTCGAACATTTTAAAGACGAATTGTTTGACCTTAATTGACCATCAGTGTATGATTACAATACATAAGTAAATATTTTTCATACTTAAAGGAGGAAGAAAAATGAATTTGATTCCTACAGTTATTGAACAAACAAACCGTGGTGAAAGAGCATACGATATTTATTCTCGTCTGTTAAAAGACCGTATTATTATGCTTGGCAGTGGTATTGACGATCATGTTGCGAACAGCATTGTCGCACAATTACTTTTCCTTGAAGCTGAAAACCCTGAGAAGGATATATCCATTTATATTAACAGCCCTGGCGGAAGTATTACTGCTGGTATGGCAATTTATGACACAATGCAGTTCATTAAGCCGGATGTACAAACGATTTGTATCGGTATGGCTGCATCAATGGGTGCCTTCCTACTTGCAGCAGGAACAAAAGGCAAGCGCTATGCGTTACCAAATGCAGAAGTAATGATCCACCAGCCACTAGGCGGTGCACAAGGTCAAGCGACTGAAATTGAAATAGCTGCTAAACGTATTTTATTCCTTCGTGAAAAATTAAACGGTATCTTAGCCGATCGTACTGGTCAGCCTTTAGAGGTCATCCAAAAGGATACAGACCGCGATAACTTTATGACTGCTGAAAGAGCAAAAGAATACGGTCTTGTTGACCATATTATCACTAGAAGCATTACAGAAGAAAAGAAAGATAAGTAAAAGTGGAGCAGCCGTTGGTTTATGACGGCTGTTTTTTTGTGCCTATTGCCTGAGGTGGAGTGACCGGACTGTTGCTTGGATAAGTTCTCGGGCATTGCAGAGCTGCTCGAGTGACCCAAACTCATTTAGTGAATCTCTTTAGGTCACTATGAACCTTCATAGTTCCCCAGATCCATCCAAGCTTTACATCTCGGTAACTATGAACACTCATAGTTACCCAGACCCATCCAAATTTTATATCTCGGTCACTATGAACCCCCCATAGTTACCCAGATCCATCCAAACTTTACATCTCGGTCACTATGAACCCCCTCATAGTAACCCAGATCCATCCAAACTTTACATCTCGGTAACTATGAACCCCTCATAGTTACCCAGACCCATCCAAATTTTATTTCTTGGTTACTATGAACCCCCCATAGTTACACAGATCCATCTAAATTTTATATCTCGGTCACTATGACCCCCCCATAGTTACACAGATTCATCCAAATTTACATCTCGGGCACTATGAACCACATAGTTCCCCTACCCATATATAGGAAAAGAGTTTGACCAATTTTAGGTCAAACTCTTTCAAGGTTTATTGTTCATTCTGAACAAAAAGAGATAATGCTTCAACTGCTTTTTCTTCATCATCGCCTTCAGCGACAATATTTACAGCCACGCCTGAACCAACAGCTAAACTCATAAGCCCCATAATGCTTTTTGCATTTACCTTTTTACCATCTTTCTCTAAAAAGATATCAGATGAAAATCTGTTTGCTTCCTGCACAAATAATGCTGCTGGTCGTGCTTGAAGACCTGTTTTCAATTTTACTTCTACTTGTTTCTCTACCATTTTTAAATCCTCCTCGTTTGTTCTCTAATTTCTTGAAGCCATTTCGCCTAAGCGTAACTTATCAGCGATTTCATCTATCTTTCTTAACCGATGATTAATTCCTGATTTACTAATTGTACCTCCGCTAACCATTTCTCCTAATTCTTTAAGAGTTACATCCGTATAATGGAGCCGGAGTTCTGCTATTTCTCTTAACTTTTCAGGTAAAATATGCAATCCAACCGTATTGTTAATATATCGTATATTCTCAACTTGACGAATGGACGCACCAATGGTCTTATTTAAGTTCGCAGTTTCACAATTAACGAGCCTATTAACTGAATTTCTCATATCCCGTACAATCCGTATATCTTCAAAGCGAAGAAGAGCATTGACTGCACCAATGATATTTAAACACTCAGTAATTTTTTCTGCTTCTTTTAAGTAAGTAATATAACCTTTTTTTCGCTCAAGCGTTTTACTATTAAGACCAAATTTATTCATTAATTCGCACAAGGAATCGTTATGTTCCTTATATAGCGAAGCAATTTCCAAATGATAAGAAGAAGTCTCCGGATTATTAACGGAACCGCCAGCAAGAAATGCACCGCGTAAATAAGAACGTTTACAGCATTTCTTTTTTACTAGATCATCGGATATATCATGGATGAAGGTAAATCCTTCACCAAGGATCCTCATATCCTCTAGTATTTCCTTCGCACGCTGTGATAGACGGACAATGTAGACATTGTTCTTTTTTAAACGCATTTTTTTCCGAACCAATAGTTCTACAGGTACATCATAGCTCTTTTTTATTAATGTATAAATCCTTCTAGCAATCGCAGCATTTTCGGTCTGAATATCAACAATTAACTTACGGTTAGAAAAGGACATAGACCCATTCATTCGTATGAGGGCAGAAAGCTCTGCTTGAATACAACATGGCTTTATTTCCAAATTCGTTAATTCTTTTTTCGTTTCCGAAGCGAAAGACATCCCTTCACCCCCTTTTATCCCAAATAGTATTACGCTTCATAACGCCTTTTGGTTTCACTTATAAGGATATTATACAATATTTTTGCAACCTTTTTTGGATCGTGTCTAAGGGCCCCGTTTTCCTGTATGGCTATATCTGCGTGAACCACCTCTAGACCAAGTTCCATAATGGTGTTCAAATCATAATAAACAGGATTTGCAAGTTCTTCATTGTACCGGAGCTGAATATCCTCAGGAATTTCTTTGTTGTTAACCAGAATTGTATCCATAAAGGCACATGCCATATGATCATAAATAGCCTTCACATGGTCACTAGCTGTAAATCCGTGTGTTTCTCCTGCCTGTGTCATTAAATTGCAAATATACACCTTTTTAGCATGCGAACGGCAGACTTCTTCTCCTAATCTTGGTACAAGTAAGTTAGGTAAAATACTTGTATACAAACTCCCCGGACCTAAAATGATTAAATCCGCCTGTCTTATGGCCTGTATTGATTCCGGCAGCGGCGTGATCACTTCTGGTGTTAAAAAAACTTTTTTTATTTTCTTTCCGGAATAAGGAATTTTAGATTCACCGGATACGACTGTCCCATCCTCCATTTCTGCATGAAGGACAACACTTTGGTTGGCTGCAGGCAGAACCTTCCCTCGCACATTTAATACCTTACTCATTTCTTGAATAGCATGAACAAAGTTCCCTGTTATCGATGTCATGGCCGCCAAAATCAAGTTCCCCAGCGAATGACCGGATAATTCATTGGAGGTTTTAAAACGATGTTGAAACATTTCTTCTACTAAGGGTTCAACATCGGATAAAGCAGCTAACACATTACGGATATCTCCTGGAGGCGGAATTTGCAGGTCATCACGGAGTCTTCCTGAACTGCCGCCATCATCCGCAACTGTAACAATAGCGGTAATATCGACTGGATATTGTTTTAACCCCCGCAATAAAACCGGCAATCCTGTTCCACCGCCAATGATGACGATTCTCGGCTGTCCCAACTCTCTCATGTGGTCTGGTCCTTTCTCCTCTCAATGTCACGGTGTGAAACTAAGGTCTTGTAATCATTACTAAAGAATTTAGCAAGATATTCTGCAAGAGTTACGGACCGATGCTGACCGCCCGTACACCCTATGGCGATAACCAGCTGGGCTTTTCCTTCCCGCTTATAATGCGGAAGCATAAAGCTAAGCAAATCTGTAACTTTTTCTAGGAATTTATGCGTTTCATTCCATTTCAACACATAACTAGAAACCTCTTCATCTAATCCTGTTTTCGGCCTCATATGATCAATATAATGGGGATTCGGCAAGAAACGTACATCAAATACAAGATCAGCATCAATTGGAATTCCATGCTTAAATCCAAAAGACATGACATTGACAGTAAAAATTGATTTTTTATTTGTTGTAAACTCAGTAATAATCTTTTCTCGTAATTCACGCGGTTTCATTTGCGAAGTGTTATAAATAAGCTGGGCTCTCCCCTTTAACTCATCAAGCAGCTCTCTCTCCAATTTGATACCTTCTAACGGCAAACCAGATTGTGCCAGTGGATGAAATCTTCGAGTTTCTTTATATCTTCGCACTAAAGTAGCGTCATCTGCATCTAAGAACAGAATTTGCGGAGTAACCCATGAGGTTTCTGCGAGTTCATCGAGTGCTTTAAACAAATGGTCAAAGAACTCTCTTCCCCTTAAATCCATTACTAATGCTACTTTATTCATTTTATTCCCAGATTCCTTCATAAGTTCGAGAAATTTTGGAAGCAATGTTGGAGGCAAATTATCTACGCAGAAAAATCCCAGATCTTCTAAACTTTGGATGGCAACTGTTTTTCCAGCACCAGACATCCCTGTAATAATGACCATTTGAGTTTCACTGGCTGAACCTGTACTCATCGTTTATTCCTCCTCAACTAGGGTCTAACCGATAACTAATAAGTTGAAAATCTTTTGTATAGGTAAATGTACCGTAAATGATCCCTTTTCCATGAATCATATAATCAATAATATGATAATCTCCCGCCGCCATTGGCAGATTTTTCACCTGATCGAGCGGCTGCCATTCAAGCTTACCCTCTTCAGATTCATCTAATCCCATTCCATCAGAGTCTGTTGCAAAAAAGGTAAACATCATCCATTCAGATAAGACTTGATCATTTTCTTTGATAATGAATGTAAAAATGCCCTTCAATTTTGGGTTTTTCAAATAGATTCCGGTTTCTTCCCGGTACTCCCGTATGCAGGAGTCTCGAACAGATTCACCAGGCTCCATTTTTCCTCCTGGCGCTACCCACCATCCACGGCGCGGTTTCTTTAACATTAACACTTGATTATCTCTAATTAATACACAATTGGTGACTCGCTGCACAACATTCACCCTCTATATAACAAGCTAAATAACGTATATTTATTTTATTCATTATACTCCTTTTGGTAAGCGGTCACAATGAAATCAATCATGTTAAAAATTTGTAAAAAAATTTTTGTAAAAAAAATAGCACAGGCTCCCTGAGCCTGTGCACCAAGTGAATATTTTAAAGGGGGTCAATTCTTAATTTTTATTCTACCTTATTATTATTTCACCACTGTTACAGAAGAGTTAAAAGAGGATTACGTTTATGAAAATTTTGTAAATTTATTGTCTTATTTTTAGTTCCTCTTTTATTTCTTCTACATAGTGTTGTGCACTTTGTGCTGCGATACTGCCATCACCTGTTGCAGTAACAATTTGTCTTAATGTTTTCTCACGAATATCACCAGCGGCAAAAATACCTTTTACTTTTGTTTCCATCCGCTCATTCGTTTCAATATAGCCATTTTCATTGGTGATTCCGAGGTCGGCAAATGGTTTAGAAAGTGGAATCATCCCAATATAAATAAATACGCCATCAGCTGGAAGTTCTTGTTCCTCTCCATTTTGTGTTGAAACAAGTGTTACGCTGCCAACTTTTCCATCCTTATCGTTAATGGACTTAATGGTATGATTCCAAATAAAATCAATTTTTTCATTCGCAAAAGCACGGTCTTGGAGTATTTTTTGGGCACGAAGCTCATCACGTCGGTGCACAATTGTTACTTTAGAAGCGAAGCGTGTTAAATAAACACCTTCTTCAACTGCCGAATCCCCACCGCCAATAACATATAATTCTTTTTGTTTAAAAAATGCCCCGTCACATACCGCACAATACGATACACCGCGTCCGCTAAGTTCCTTTTCGCCTGGTACCCCTACCTTCTTATATTCGGCTCCTGCCGAAATAATAACAGAATAGGCTTTATATTTTTTTGATCCTGCAACGACCGTTTTTACATCTCCATTGTCGATGATTTCTTTGATATCACCATACGCATATTCGGCACCGAATTTTTTCGCATGTTCAAACATTTTTGTCGACAAATCCGGGCCTAGGATACTTTCAAATCCAGGATAGTTTTCAACATCCTCCGTGTTCGCCATTTGACCGCCAGGCATCCCGCGTTCAATCATAAGTGTTGAAAGATTGGCACGAGAAGTATAAACAGCAGCTGTCATCCCTGCTGGACCAGCACCTGCAATAATTACATCATAAATTTTTTCCTCAGACATCAGGATCAATCCTCCATTTAAAGCGGAAGCGCCTTGGTCAGGGACGAGAGGCATAAGACGAGCTGGCATAAAGGTTGCTCCCTTTAACCTACTTGACGGATTGTCAGAAATGTGGAGGCGACTGCCCTGGGACGAAGGAATAAGACGAACCATGCAAGAAGGCGTTTTTTGCCTTCTTCATGAGGTGGCTTATTCCTCGAGTCCCAAGGAGCCGCAACTAGACAAGCTTATGACCCCGATCCCCTCGGCGCTGCAGCTAGATATAATATATAAAAAATACGATTAAGTATAGTATTCCCTACTTAATCGTATAAAACAATTGTATTGAAGTCCATTTATCTGCTTATTAATCGGCGAAAAGCGGAGCTGGACACATATAATCATTTAGCAGCTTCACATATTTTCCTATGGTTGCTGGTGATATATCATAAGTGGTCGCAACTTCTTGTTGGGAAACTTTTTCATTGCTTTCCTTATACCAGACATATTCTATTGCCCCAGCCCACGCATGTCTGTTATTCAAGTTCATCCCTGTTTTTGAAATTTCAACAAAAACAGAAAACCACTTAAGGAATAAACCTGACTCGACCGTTTCAAAGGGGTTATGATTTTTATAAAGTAACTCAGCAATTTCCTGCGCAGCTTTTAACTCAGAGGGTGTTCCGGTCTTTAGGTACGAAGCATAATTCTTTTCTATTGTCGTGAGCTTTTGATTTTCATAAAAACGCTCAGAAATTAAAATTTCTCCTGCTTTTCCTGTAATAGAAGCCAAGAATATTGCAAATAAACGCTCCTCAATAAAATCACTTTCTAATTTTTGATAAATTGAACCAGAGTAATCTTCAAATTCACTATTAATAGGTCTTTTTAAAACCCATGGTTCCATACCCTTTTTATCAGGGGAATGCTCAAGTGCAATTTTCCATATCGTTTCTGCAAATTCAACATAGCCTGAATAATACGCTGAATATGCGAGCCAATAATAGAATGGACCGTCACCATCAAAACGAATATTATATAATTTTTTCAACCAGTAGTACGCTGCTTGATATTCACCAACCATGGCAAAGGTTGCCCCTAATTTATATTGATGTTCAATTAGAATCGGCTGGATTTTCTTTAAGGATTCCGTTAACTGGGCAACTACCTTCTTTTTACCTTGATAATGAGCAAATACCATTCGATTACACAAAGCATGAAGATTCCCTGGATTTCTATCTAAAACATCATCGAGTATCGATTCTGCTTTTTTTGTTTTACCTAAATAAAAATAAGCGAGAGCTAAATTGTTATAAGCTGACCAATATTCTGGATATTCTTCCACAACATCCTTTAACAACTCTATAGCTTTCGGAAAATATCCTGATTCTAATAATTCACGAGCCTGCTCCTGCTTCAGGATAAGATCGTCCTGTTCATAAGGAGGCTCTTCTAAACCATCCGTTTCTAACATAAGAATCTCTAGAAGTTCTTCTGTATCTTCTCTGAAATCACCATTTGGTTCCAACGTCAGATACATATTCGCATGGTGATAAGCATCTTTGAAGAAACCCATATGGGCATAATTATTGGCTAAAAAATAATGACATTCACTCATATCTTGATCAAGTTCATTAAGTACTATATGCAAAAGTCGATTTGAATTTTCATACTCACCAAGTTCTGTTAACACAATGGCAAGCTGACAGGTTATCATTGGTTCACCAGGCTCCAGCTGCATCGCCCGTTGAAGATACTTTTTTGCCTTTTTGAAATCTCGGCGATGGTATACCTTGATACCTTTTGTGAAATAATATTCCCCAGTCGGAACAAACGACAGGATCTTTCCCTTTTGGCTTCTTGCCTTCTTGTCTTTTATCATGGGGACCTCCATCTAAAAAATACTAACTTATGTAGTATAACACAACTGCAGCCGGTCCGAGAAGAAATCCACCACAATTCACACTATGGATAAATCATGCAAAAAAACGCTGCATAAACAGCGTTTTTTGAATAAATGGTGACAGGCACCAGGGTGATTTCACCATTGGTGAAATCACCAGCATCATCTCTTATGTCTTTCTTCTAATGTCTGCAGTACTTCTTTGAATGGCAGTCCTTGTTCGACTAGTAGTACTTGCAGGTGGTATAGAAGGTCGGCGGCTTCCCATTTTAGTTCTTCTTTGTCGCGGTTTTTGGCTGCGATGATGACTTCGGAAGCTTCCTCACCGACTTTTTTCAAAATTTTATCGACGCCTTTTTCGAATAAATAGGTGGTATAGGCCCCTTCTGGACGGTCTTTTTCTCGCTCGGTAATAAGCTTTTCTAGTGTTTGTAAGATTTGATAGTCTGCCAGACTATTGCTTCTTTCGGTAATGCCTTCTGAGAAACAGCTTACCGCTCCTGTATGGCAAGCCGGACCTTTTGGCTGTACGAGCACAAGCACCGCATCCTGATCACAATCGTATTTCACACTCACGACTGTCTGCGTGTTGCCGCTGGTAGCTCCTTTGTGCCATAATTCTTGTCGGGAGCGGCTGAAAAACCATGTTTCTCCCGTTTCAAGTGTTTTGGTTAGAGACTCCTGATTCATATAAGCTAATGTTAATACTTCTTTCGTTTCGGCATCCTGAACAATCGCAGGTACTAGGCCTTTTTCATCAAAACGAATATTCATCGGACACTCACTCCCTTCTCATGCAAATAGCTTTTTACCTCATGTACAGATGTTTCTTTATAATGAAAAATAGAGGCAGCCAGCGCTGCATCTGCTTTTCCGTTTACAAATGCCTCTTCAAAGTGGCCGGCGTTTCCAGCACCGCCTGAAGCTATAACCGGAATGGTCACAGCTTCACTTACCGCTTTTGTCAACTCCAGGTCAAAGCCATTTTTCTCGCCATCACTATCCATACTTGTTAGTAAAATTTCACCAGCACCCAGCTCTGCCGCTTCTTTTGCCCATTCAATTACAGTCCGCTCTGTTGGCGTCCGGCCGCCATGTGTATAAACACGCCAGGTTCCGAGCTCTTCATCATACTTTGCGTCAATGGCAACGACAATGCATTGTGTTCCAAAGAAGTCTGCTCCCTCAGAAATTACCGCAGGATTCAAAACGGCTGCCGTATTTAATGATACCTTATCCGCACCCGCACGGAGAATACGTTTCATATCCTCTAATGAATTGATCCCGCCTCCGACTGTAAAGGGAATGGCAAGCTCCGAGGCAACAGCTTTCACGACTTCAACCATTGTTTTTCGTCCTTCAACAGATGCAGATATATCAAGGAAAACAAGTTCATCTGCTCCCTGTTCATCATAAAATCTGGCTAATTCAACCGGATCTCCGGCATCCCGAAGCTGCACAAATTGAATCCCCTTGACCACTCTTCCTTCTTTTACATCCAAACATGGAATGATTCGTTTGGTCAACGTCATTTTTTCACCTCACCGATTGCTAGAGCTTCCTTCAACGTAAAGCGATTCTCATATAGGGCTTTCCCCACAATTGCCCCTTTAACACCCTCAGCATTAAGAGCCTGCAAATCTGCTAAACTGCTTACTCCGCCTGAGGCAATGACATTCTTCCCTGTTACTTCAGCCATTTCACATACAGCTGAAATATTAGGACCAGAAAGTGTACCATCCGTTGCAATATCGGTAAAAATAAACGTCTCTGCACCAGCGTCCGCAAATCGTTTACTTAATTCAACTGCTTTCACTTCGGAAGTGGTAATCCAGCCATGAGTTGCCACATAGCCATTTTTCGCATCAATTCCTACGACAATTTGTTTGCCGTATTTCTGAATCATTTCAATCGCAAACTTTGGATTAGAAACAGCAATACTGCCAATGATCACTCGCGTAACGCCATTTTCCAAATAATGAAGGATATCTTCTTCAGAACGAATCCCCCCGCCTATCTGGACTTTTACCGGCAGCTGTTTGGCTGCTTCAATCACAAAAGAATCATTAACCCTTTTTCCATCCTTTGCCCCATCAAGGTCAACCATATGAATCCATTCCGCACCATTTGCAGCAAAAGTTTTTGCCATATCAAAAGGAGAATCACCATATATGGTTTCCTTATCATAATCACCTTGAAGAAGGCGTACGCAATTCCCGCCGCGCATATCAATGGCTGGATATATTGTGATAGTCATCGTAACGCCTTCCTTTCTTCCACTAATTTTAGAAAATTATTTAGCAGTGCCATCCCCAGCTTACTGCTTTTTTCAGGGTGAAATTGCATTCCAAAAATATTATCCTTGCCGACAACAGCAGAAACCTCTTCATGGTAATCTGCCTTTGCCAATAATACTTCAGAGTTTTCCGCACTTACATAATAAGAATGAACAAAATATACATAGTCTTCATCTAATCCTTCCAATAATGGCGAAGACTGGACAAATTCAAGTTTATTCCAACCCATATGAGGAACTTTATATATTTCCCCATCTGCTGTCTTTCCCGGAAAACGGCGAACCTTGCCAGGTAATAAACCGAGACCTTTCGTCAAACCATTTTCGTCGCTATCCTCGAACAAAAGCTGCATGCCAAGGCAAATGCCAAGCAGCGGTTTCCCGCTTGCTGCAAACTCCTTAATGGT
Organism: Neobacillus vireti; assembly: GCF_036962345.1. Lineage (GTDB taxonomy): Bacteria > Bacillota > Bacilli > Bacillales > Cytobacillaceae > Neobacillus > Neobacillus vireti_A. The sequence goes on along the minus strand of NZ_JBALNB010000012.1, from coordinate 432,059 downwards.
GTCTGCTTGCAATACTTCCATCGCATCCCGGAAAGAGCCAACCCCTGGAAGCAGCAAGGCCTCGGCGCTTAACAACTCTTCCCGGTCGCCTGAAATAAAATAATCAGCATTCAACCTCTCTAATGCTTTACTAACGCTAAAGAGATTGCCCATACCATAATCGACAATACCAATCATTTATAACATCCCTTTCGTTGACGGAACTCCTTTTATGCGTGGGTCTATGGTTGTCGCCTCGTCAAGCGCGCGACCGAGAGCTTTGAAAACAGCCTCAATCATGTGATGGGTATTATGTCCATAATGGACAATGACATGAAGATTCATGCGTGCCTCTAGGGCAAGTTTCCATAAAAACTCATGGACAAGCTCCGTATCAAAGGTACCTACCTTAGCATTTGGAAACTCAGCTCTCATTTCAAGATGCGGGCGATTACTAAGGTCAACCACAACCTGTGCTAATGCTTCATCCATTGGAACAAAGGCATTTCCATAGCGTTTAATCCCTCTTTTATCGCCAAGGGCCTCGCGCAATGCCTGTCCTAAAACAATTCCGATATCTTCTGTGGTATGATGATCATCTATCTCAATATCCCCTTTTGCGTCGACAGTGAGGTTAAATTGTCCATGTTTCGCGAATAAATCGAGCATATGGCTCATGAATGGAACTCCAGTTTCAAGTTCAGATTTTCCTTCGCCGTCAATATCAAGTGATAAACTAATTTGCGTTTCATTTGTTTTTCGTTCAATGCTTGCATATCTTTCCATGAAAGGGCCCCCTAGCAAATAATTATTGATGGCTCTTTTCTTAAACTTTGTTGTGTTTTATAACGAAAATTAATGATTGTGCTGTGTTTTCGCAGAAAACAGTAAAAATTTTATAAGAAAAGAGCTTGCAAACTGAATTCAAAGCCGCGAAATAGCTATTGCCACGTTAAAATCGGCTTTAAGATTTTAACAATAATCGTTGCGAAAACAGCCTTATTGATTCTTAAGCCGTAATTCTACTGCACGCGCATGGGCTTCAAGACCCTCCATACGGGCAAATTTTGCAATTTTTTCCCCATTATCCTTTAAAGCTTTTTCACTATATATAATCACACTTGATTTTTTTTGAAAATCGTCCACATTTAGCGGGCTAGAAAACCGAGCCGTACCATTGGTTGGCAGTACATGGTTGGGTCCGGCAAAATAGTCACCCACAGGCTCAGAACTATAACGCCCGATAAAAATGGCACCTGCATGGCGAATCTTCCCAAGCAGCTCAACCCCATTTTCAGTTAAGATTTCTAGGTGCTCTGGAGCCAGCTGGTTCACCGTTTCAACTGCTTCCTCTATGGATGAAGTCACATAGATTACACCATAATCAGCGATGGACTTTGAAGCGATATCCCTGCGAGGCAATTCTGCTAATTGTCTCTCTACTTCTGCAGCCACTTCTTCAGCCAATTGCTGCGATGGAGTAACAAGGACACTGCAGGCACGCGGATCGTGTTCTGCCTGTGATAATAAATCAGCTGCAATCTCATCGGCCCGTGCACTTTCATCGGCAATGATCGCGATTTCACTCGGTCCTGCAATCATATCAATATCAACATCTCCGAAAACCTCTCGCTTTGCCAAAGCTACGAAGATATTACCTGGACCGGTAATCTTATCAACAGAAGCGATGGACTCGGTCCCATATGCCAATGCAGCAATGGCTTGAGCTCCGCCAACTTTATAGATTTCTTCTACTCCAGCTTCCTTAGCCGCAACTAGAACGGCTGCAGGCAGTTTCCCATCAGAGTCAGGAGGTGAAACCATCACAATTCTTTTAACTCCAGCTACTTTCGCCGGAATCACATTCATAAGCACAGAGGAAGGATACGCTGCAGTTCCGCCTGGCACATAAACCCCTACTGAATCCAGCGGTGTGATTTTTTGACCAAGAATACTTCCATTTTCTTCTGTTGTCATCCAAGAAGGACGCAATTGTTTTTCATGGAAGCTTCTAATATTAGCTGCAGCCTCTTGAACAATGGAAATAAACTCGGAATCAACTTTCTCATAGGCTTCATCTATTTCCTTTTCCTTTACAAGGAAGGTTTCAACCATTACGCGATCGAATTTTTCTGTGTATTCGCGTAATGCCTTATCACCATGGCTGCGAATGTCTGAAATAATATTTTTAACTACCGCTAATTGCTCGGTTGTTCCGGATTCAATTGAACGTTTAATAGAGATAAGATCATTCACTCTAACAATTTTCATGTTATTTTTCCTCCAACGAGACAACACCGCTTAACCTTTTTACTAATTCATTGATTCGTTCGTCTTTAATTCTGTAGCTAACCGGGTTGACGATCAGCCTTGATGTCACATCTTTAATTCTTTCATATTCCACAAGTCCATTTTCGACTAAGGTTCTTCCCGTTGATACAATATCAACAATCCTGTCCGCTAATCCAATCAATGGTGCAAGCTCGATGGAGCCATTTAATTTGATAATTTCAACTTGTTCGCCCTGTTCGCGAAAATAAGCTGCGGCAACATTCGGGTATTTGGTTGCTACTTTAGGTGCGACGTCATTCATCGGTGTCCCTGGAAGTCCGGCTACGGCCAAATAACAGGCACTGATTTGTAAATCAAGGAGTTCGTATACATCTCGTTCTTCTTCAAGTAATACATCCTTGCCAGCAATCCCGACATCCGCAACACCATGCTCGACATATGTAGCCACATCCATTGGTTTTGCCAGGATAAAACGCATATTTTCTGCTTCGACATCAATAATTAATTTTCGTGAATCATCGAATTCGGGCGGAAGTTTGTAGCCTGCATGACGCAGTAATACTAAAGCCTCTTCAAAAATCCTGCCTTTTGGCATCGCAATCGTTAGTCTTGAATTCATTGGTTAGCACCTCCGATTAAAAAGGTGGTATTGGCAAATTTCTTCGTAAAGGCATCAAGATTTTTAACACCATTAATATCCTGCAGGACAACCTTTTTCCCTTCAGCCTTCAGTGTTTCTGCCAATTGAAAGGCTTCTTTTCTTCTTTCCTGACTGAAAAAAATACATTCTACTGTTGTGAGAACGTCTTGTGAGCCCAGCGCCTCTAAAAGTCTATCCAATCGAACTGCAAAACCAGTGGCACTCGCATCTTTTCCGAATTTTTCAATCAAGCCATAGCGTCCGCCATTTCCGATTGGAAAACCTACATTTCCAGCGTACGCTTCAAATAAGATTCCTGAGTAATAACTCATATGGCTCATAATCGTAAAATCAAATTTCACATATTCCTCAAGCCCGTAGTCGCTAATTACTTCCCACAATTCCTTAAGCTGAATAAGGGATTGTTTACCATAGCCATCCTCGATGATATCAAGTGCTTTGCCAATGATCTCTTCACCGCCTCTTAATTCTAGAAGCTGAAGCAGCCGCTGTTTATCAATGGAAGATAGAGAATAAGAGTTTACTTGCTCACGGTAACCAACATAATTTTTTTCATATAAAAACCGTCTCAGGGCAGTTGCCCGTCCATTGGTTCCTAGAATTTGTATAAATAATTCCTGTGCAAAACCGATATGACCAACAGAAACTTGAAATTGACTCAACCCGGCTTTTTGTAACGAAGATACGAGCAATGCGATTACCTCGCCATCACTTGAAACGGTATCATCGTTAATATACTCCACACCGATTTGCTCGAACTCTGCAGGTCTGCCGCCTTCCCGCTGTTGTGCGCGGTATACATTACCGGAATACGCCAATCGCAGTGGAGTATCATTATCCAAAAGCCTTGCAGCTGCTACCCTGGCAATCGGTGCAGTCATATCCGGACGAAGGACGAGAGTATGCCCATCCTTATCAAGTAATTTGAACAGCTCTGCGTCTAAGATGGCAGATGCGGTTCCAACGGTTTCATAATATTCCAGTGTAGGTGTATCAATAAATTGATATCCCCACTGTTTGATTGACTCTTCCATCAAGGTCCTGACATGGTGCTTTTTTTCATATAACTCTGGAAGCGTATCTCTCATGCCTAAAGGCTTTTCAAACATAAATAAACGGCTCATCCAAATCATCCTTTATTTTCAGAATCCTTTAGTTCGCTAATGTACTAATAAATTAAAGTTTACCTGTTTGTGGAATATTCGTCAATCGAAATATCATTTATTATGTAAAAAAGAGCCCGGTTCTAAAAACCAGGCTGCCATTCAATTTTTCTTATTTGCTATAAATCGGATCTTCAGCCCAGCGTTTATCCATTTCTTCTTTTGTATAGATAACCCGCATGGGATTGCCTCCGACAAAGGCTCCAGGTGGTACGTCTTTATGAACAAGCGTTCCAGCAGAGACAATGGCCCCATCACCAATCGTTACCCCCGGAAGGATGGTAGAATTGGCACCAATCATCACTTCACTCCCGATATCCACTGGACCGAGTCGATATTCTTTTATTAAATATTCATGGGCTAGAATGGTTGTGTTGTAACCAATAACTGTGTTTCGTCCTACGCTGATTTTCTCAGGGAACATCACATCCAACATCACCATCAAGGCAAAGGATGTCTGCTCGCCGACCTTTAGTCCTAAGAAAGTCCTGTAAAGCCAATTTTTCACTCCGAGAAATGGGGTATAACGGGCAAGTTGAATAACCATGAAGTTTTTGACAACTTTCCAGAAAGGTACGGTTTTGTATACATGCCATAAGGAATTGGCTCCTTCGACAGGGTAACGGGTTGTCCTTCTCATCCTTACCTCTCTCCGAGAATCGCTAAGAGGTCTTCCATGTTCTCCAACATGTAATCTGGTTCATATTTTGCTAAGTAATCCCTGCCCTTGATAGTCCAAGCAACACCAGCCGTTTTTGTCCCTGCATTTTTACCAGCAAGCACATCGTGATAATTATCTCCTACCATCATGGCTTCATCAGGTTTTGAATCTAACTGTTCAAGCGCTAAGTAAATAGGTTCCGGGTCAGGCTTTACCTTTTTGACATGGTCGTAAGCAATAATAACATCGAAATATTTATCAAGTCCCATTAAGTGGATGCCTTTAAGCGCAACATCGTGACGCTTGGTGGTAACAATACCTAGTTTGTAGCCTTTCTCCTTTAAAATCTCGAGAGTTTCAACAACCCCAGCAAATTCCTTGACCATCACATCATGGTTTGCGATATTGTATGCCCGATATTCTAGTACCATTTCCTCCACGCGTTCAGGATCCATGTTCCCAAAAACCTCATGAAGGGTTGGACCTAAGAATGGCAGAACGTCCTCTCGTTTAAACTTACTTGGGTAGTACTTTTCAAGTGTGTGTAAATAGGTTGAAATTATTAACTCATTTGTATCAATCAACGTTCCATCTAAATCGAATAAAATTGTATTTATATTACTTTTCATAATTTGGTTCTGCTCCTTTTCTACCTAGGTTACCTGAACGTCTCCAGAAGAATCCGACTATCAGAGTTAAAGCAATGGCGACACCCAGACGAATCAAAAAGAGCGGCCAGACCGGTATTCCAAGCGGAATAAAGATAAGCGTATCTTCTATTACTGCATGGCAGGACATGAGAAAAATAAAGGCAAGAGTTAAATCCTTTTTACTGACTCCATCTTCCTCCACAGCCTGAATCACTACTCCTGCACCATAGGCCAGTCCAAATAATAATCCTGCTGCCATAGTAGTAGAAGTATTTTCATTCATTCCTAAACTCCTCGTAACAGGGGACATTCCCTGTGAAAACTTCTTTAACCATTGCAGATCCTTTAAAATTTGAATCACAATCATCAGCGGGATGACAATCAACGCTAACTGCAGGATTCCTAGTCCGGCTTTTTCAAGCGCTGAAAGGATTATGGATCCTATTCCGGATACTTGCTCATCACTTTTTGCTTGAATCAGGCCATATTGCGCAGTTTCGCCGCCTCCTTGCCAAACAAGATTAATGACGATTGCAGATACAAACGCAAGTCCCAGCCGCGTAACCAGGACAAGCCAAAGCTTAATACCAACTTTCATGGCTACGCTCGATTCAACAATTAAATTATGAGAAAATGAGAGCATAACCGCTAAAATAAAAACTTCTTTTACTGTAAGGTCGAGTGTTAAAATGGCTCCAATGGCCGCATAAAGATTGAGAAAATTCCCTATCACGAGTGGAATTGCTGCGTCTCCTGATAAGCCAATCAGGTTCATCATGGGTGCAATTTTCTCAATGATCCAAGGCAAGACGGGAGTATACTGGAGCACAGCCACAATCAGGGTTACTGGAAAAATAACTTTACCTAAGGTCCAAGTTGTTTTTATCCCCACCTGCAAGCCCTTTTTTATTGAGTTAATCATTTCTCCAATTTCTCCTTTAAAGCTCTTTTCTTTACTTTGTTGCTTTTTGGAACCAAATTTTATGATTGCGCAAAAATCCGTAGAAAACAGCAAAAATTTAATAAGAAAAGAGCCTGCAAACTTAATTCAAAAGCTCAAAATAGATATTTTTACGTTAAAATCGGCTTTAAGATTTTAACAACAATCTTTACGAAAACAGCCTTTTATTAGTGCGTAAGTGCTTGATTGTTTTTGTCTAAGTATCGATCTTTTGCTAGATTCTTTTTCCTGCGGTAAGCCAGAATAATAACAGCACCAATAATCAAAACGATAGAAATCGTTTGTGCCATCCGAAGGCCGCCAATCATTAAACTATCCGTTCGTAAACCTTCTATAAAGAATCGCCCTACAGAGTACCAAATTACATACGACAGGAATAGCTCCCCACGGCGCAGGTTCACACGGCGCAGTAAAATTAACAGAATAAACCCAACGATATTCCAGATTGATTCATATAGGAAAGTTGGATGATAGTAGGCACCATTTATATACATTTGATTAATGATGAACTCAGGCAGCTGCATGTTTTCAAGGAACGACCTTGTGACTTCGCCGCCGTGAGCTTCCTGATTCATGAAATTCCCCCAGCGTCCGATAGCTTGACCTAAAATTATACTTGGTGCTGCAATATCAGCAATCTTCCAGAATGAGATAGCTCGTTTTTTAGCAAAAACATATGCAGTAACGACGGAACCAATTAAGGCCCCATGGATGGCAATACCGCCATTCCAAATTTGAATGATCTGTTCTGGGTGCTCAGCATAATAGCCCCACTCAAAGATAACATAATATAATCGTGCTGAAAGGATCGCAATCGGGATTGCCCAAAGCATTAAATCGGCAAATGTATCCTTCGGCAGCCCTCTCTTATCCCCTTCCCTAATCGCTAGAAATAACGCCAGCGCTAAACCGGAACCAATAATCAGCCCGTACCAATGGACTTGAACAGGTCCTAATGCAAAAGCAACTGGATCCAGAGGTTGTATCGATGAATTCATACCATTTCTCCCTTCTCCTCTTTTTTAAGGGCTCTTATCTTAACCATTGCTGCTTTTATGAACAATACTTATTAAGAAAAGAGCCTGCAAACAATATTCTTATGGGTAAAACAACTATTTCCACGTTAAAATCGGCTTTAAAGTTTTAAAAACAATCTATCCGAAAACAGCCTTTATTTATTTAATCCTCGTGGTCTCCATCTTCAATGACATCCGATAGGCGTTCAGTAAATTGCTGTGCTGCATTCACACCCATTCGTTTTAGACGGTAATTCATGGCTGCTACTTCAATGATGACGGCCAGGTTTCGTCCAGGACGAACTGGAACGGTAATTTTTGTAACTTCAGTATCAATGATTTTCATTTTTTCTTCATCTAGTCCTAGGCGGTCATATTGCTTCGCAGCATCCCAAATCTCTAGGTTAATCACCATAGTAATTCGTTTATTACTGCGAACAGCTCCAGCTCCAAAAAGGGTCATGACATTAATAATGCCTAGCCCGCGAATTTCTAATAAATGCTCGATTAAATCTGGTGAGGTTCCAACAAGTGTGTCCTCGTCTTCCTGACGAATTTCCACACAATCATCCGCTACAAGCCGATGTCCACGTTTAACTAATTCCAACGCCGTTTCACTTTTACCCACACCACTTTTTCCCGTTATTAAGACACCAATCCCATAAATATCCACCAATACTCCATGGACAGCCGTAGTTGGAGCTAACCTGCTTTCTAAAAAGTTTGTGAGCCTGCTTGAAAAACGCGTTGTTTTCATATTCGTACGCAGCACTGGGACAGATTCACGTTCTGCAGCTTCAATTAGCTCTTCCGGCACATCTAATCCTCTTGTAATAATAATCGCAGGAGTGATATCGGTGCATAACCGTTCCATTCTGGACACACGTTCATGGTCAGACAATTCCGCAAAGAAGGACAGCTCTGTTTTACCTAATAATTGGATTCGTTCAGCTGGATAATATTCAAAGTATCCTGCCAATTCAATTCCTGGTCTTGAAATATCACTCATAGTAATCGGACGATTTATTCCTTCTTCACCGCTAATAAGTTCTAGATGAAATCTCTCGTAAATATCTTTTGTACGTACCTTTGGCAAATGATTTCCTCCTTATTCGAAAAGCGGAAGCGCTTGGGCGCTGCTGCTAGACAGTAATCAATGTTTATTTTATTTCAATTTCCTCTTATTTTAGCACTATTTATATTTCATACCAACATGGAAGTTATTCGAATACTACATTCCTCATTTATTGGTAAAATAAATAAGAAGACAATCCACAGCTGGTATAGACAACTAAACCACTAGAGATTATAATAAACGCATGTGTACTTATTTTATGGTGATCAAGTTTTGCCTTTCTATTAGGAAAAGAATCTGATTTTTCGATTTTTATTGGGGACATCAAGTCCATCAAGTTTAATTGACATTTTGCCGTGAGGAAACGGCATTTAAAAAGGGGTAATGAAGTTGAAACTAATACGTACAGAAGATTATACAGAAATGAGCTTAGAAGCAGGAAAAATAATTGTAGAAAAAATCCGCTCTAATCCTGCTATAACGTTAGGGATGGCTACAGGAAGCACCCCAAAAGGTACTTATGATTATTTAATCCATGACCATAAGTCAAATGGCACCTCCTATAGAGAGGTCAAAACGGTTAATTTAGATGAATATATTGGCCTCCCTGCTGAAGATTCTAATAGCTATCATTATTTTATGAGAGAAAATTTATTCCAACATCTTGAAATAAGCGAAGATCTTACTCATATTCCAAACGGAACAGCTCCTGACTTGAAGCTAGAATGTCAGCGATACGAACAACTGATTAAGGATCTAGGCGGAGTCGACCTCCAAATACTCGGTATTGGTCAGAACGGGCATATTGGTTTTAATGAACCAGGAACTCCCTTCTCCAGCCGGACACATATCGTCACTCTTGCACAAGATACAAGGGAGGCCAATTCAAGATTTTTTAACTCCATTAACGAAGTGCCAACACATGCAATAACCATGGGGATCGCTACCATACTCGAAAGTAAGGAAATTCTTCTCCTCATTTCAGGAGAAAATAAAGCAGAAGCACTTTTAAAGTTCATGAACGGAGAAATAAGCGAAGATTTCCCAGCGTCTGCCTTAAAAAATCATCATCAAGTCACTGTGATTGCAGATAGGGCCGCATGTAAATTTATCTAGCGTTCTGGGCAAGGAGTTTTCAGGATGATTAATAAAAATTCACCCATTCCAATCTATCACCAACTAGAAGAAATCATTAAACAACAAATCAATAATGGTTCACTAGAGGAAGAAGCACTCATTCCCTCCGAGCGGGAATATGCACAAACGTTTCACATAAGCCGCATGACTGTAAGACAGGCAATCAATAATTTGGTTTCCGAAGGTTATTTAAAGAGGCAAAAAGGCAGAGGAACGTTTGTTAATAAGAAAAAGGTGGAACAAGAGCTTCTAGGAATGACGAGTTTTACGGAGGACATGCTTTCGAGGGGAATGCAGTCAAGCAGTAACCTTTTATCCTTTCAAATCATCCCTGCTGTCAACAAAGTAGCCCAAAAGCTAAGGATAAATGAAAATTCTGCTGTATATAAAATCAAGCGGATTCGTTTAGCGGACGGTACTCCATTGGCACTTGAAACTGCCTATATTCCAATTGAAATCGTTCCCGGATTAACAGAAGAGAATAGCAACCTCTCCCTCTACCAATACATTGAGGAGAATCTCTTACTTTCTATTAGTGAAGCTACCCAGGAAATAGAAGCGTCGATTGCAGATCGTCATGTCTCAGAAGGATTGGCGATTCAGGAAGGTGACCCTATCCTTTTAATCGAACGTATTTCTTATTTAGCCAATGGAACACCTTTTGAATTGGTTAAATCCACTTTTCGTGCCGACCGCTATCGCTTTATTCATACCATGAAACGATAAAAAAAAGAAGCAATTAGCCCTCCCGCCAATTGCTTCTTTTTTTAGGCTCCTTTTCTTAGAACAGCCTTTATTTTTCTTTTGATGATTTAAGTATCGTTTTATCTAAAACCAGAGTTATGATTGACATAATGATGGCAGCAAGTAACGCCATCCCAAAACCTGAAATCTCAAAGGCATCACCCATTAAATAATCGGTGATTTCAAGCGTTATCGCATTAATGACAAACAGAAAAAAACCTAATGTTAAAATGGTGGCAGGTAAAGTTAGAATAACGAGAATTGGCCGCACAATGATATTTATAATTGATAATAAGAAGCTTGCTCCTAGTGCAGCGGCAAAGCCATCAAGCACGAAGCTTTCAGAAAAATAGCCTGCAATTGCCATAAACAGAACTGCATTTATTAATATCCCAATCAACCATTTCATTTATCAAATCTCCTATTAACTGCTTGCCTCTGCCGATTTATGAAGCGTAATGGACCCTGTTTTCGTATCGACAAATATCTTTAACATCCGGTCTGGATGATTGACCGATTGGAAGCGAAGCATTTTTTGAATCATTTCACTCTTTTCTTCAAGAACCTGGATTCCATCAAGTTTAATATTAAAACCGCCTAGATTAGTCTTTAACTCTCCGCTGGCAGCCACTCCATCAGGAATATACAAATCAATACCGCCTGTCGTCGCTTTCGCCGAAATTAATTCACAACGGTTTCCGGTTAAATTATAGGTGGTATTCCCGTTTAATGTTTGTGTCTCAACTTTTCCAAAATCGCCATCAAGCTTAATCGCTCCGTTAATGGTTTCTACTTCAAGATTATCTATGGTGCTTGTATTTAGTGTAATATGACCATTTGCGGTTTCAACTTCGGCCTTTTTCCCATTTAATCGTGTTAGTTCAATTTTTCCATTGGCCGTTTTCATCCGTAAATCACTTATGAATAATTCTTCTCCTGAAATTGGACCATTGAATAGCCTTACACGAACCCGTTCATATTCAGCTTGAGGAACATAAACTACCGCATCCACCTTCATCCATTTCTGCTGGGTCATGAACCGCAATTTTTGCCCATCAATCGCAAATAAAACATCTTTTAAAAAGTTCTCCCGTGCCTGATCGGAGTTATCTACACGGTACACCTTTGCATTACATTCAATCCTGACATCGTTTTGATCCCAAGGTACAAGCTTAAGGGAGCCATTAGCAAGATCAATATCCATATCTCGTAAGTAAACATCGCCTTGATGGAAGATATGTGAGATTTCTACGGACTGACCGAAGTTCAAATCAAGGTCAAGGTCTTTCACTTTTTTCAATGCTGTGTCAACAAAATGAAAGATTTTTTCTTTCGCTGAATGAACTTTACTATGAGCACCCTCTTCTTTCTTTGCTTCTTCAAACTGAAAAGCTGTTGATATCTCCTTAGCAATTTGCTCCTGCTTTTGTTCCATAGTTTGCCCTGGTTTTTCAAGTTCTTCTAATAAGGTTAATGCTTCATCGACATTTAGTTTTCCTTCTTCTACCATCTTTAAAATCCTTTTTCGTTCTTCCTTCATCATCATCCACTCCAATAAAAGTATTCTTTAGGCTCTTTTCTTAAACTATGTTGCTATTTATAACGAAAATTAATGATCCTGCTGTGTCTTCACAGAAAACAGTATAAATTTAACAAGAAAAGAGCTTGCAAACTAAATTCAAAGTCGCAAAGTAACTATTTCCACGTTAATATCGGCTTTAAGATTTTAACAACAATATCTATGAAAACAGCCTTTCTATAAAATCTATTCCATCATGAAGGCTTTTACGCCTTTTATCACATTCCATATCGTGACAATCAGACTAACTAAGATTATTATTCCTGCAGTGACCAGTGTAAAAACAGGAATAGCTTCATTATTTATAGCATTCAAATCATTAAATATAGCGAATATTAGCAGTGGAACTGGTATTAGTGGAATTAAGTGAGATAAAAATGCCTTTTTAGCATGGCTTTTTGTGACATCATCTCCTGAGGCGAACATCACGACAAGCGGAAAAAGAATCCCAGCAAAAAAAATACTAAAGTAACATAAGCCAGAAAGGACCTTCCTTGTTTCCATATCCATCACTCCCCTTACCGTATATTACGGATGGGAAAGGATGAAGGTTTCAAAAAAATGGTTCCTCTATACAAAAAAGCTAAAACCCAAAGGTCTTAGCTCTATCCAATCGTTTCTTTTTCTTTGATTTGTTCCTTCATTCGTAACCGGTCACGCTCTAGTATAGGCTTTAAGTATTTGCCTGTATACGAACCTGGTACCTCTGCGACTTTTTCAGGGGTCCCTGAAGCGACAATGGTCCCTCCCTTGTCCCCGCCTTCAGGACCGAGATCGATAATATAGTCTGTGGCTTTGATGACATCTAAATTATGCTCAATCACCAAGACAGTATCGCCAGTCTCAACTAAGCGCTGGAGAACGACTAACAACCTTGAAATATCATCAACATGAAGACCAGTCGTTGGTTCATCCAAAATGTAAAAGGTTTTTCCATTTGAACGGCGGTGAAGTTCAGAAGCAAGCTTTACACGCTGTGCCTCTCCGCCAGAAAGAGTTGTTCCAGGTTGACCTAATTTTATATATCCAAGACCAACATCATAAATCGTCTGCAGCTTGCGGCTGATTTTTGGGACATTTTCGAAAAACTGTACAGCTGTCTCGACCGTCATTTCTAGAATTTCCGCAATATTCTTTCCCTTATATCTCACTTCGAGCGTTTCACGGTTATAGCGTTTTCCATGACATACCTCGCATGGAACATAGACGTCCGGCAGGAAGTGCATCTCGATTTTGAGGATTCCATCTCCCTTACATGCCTCACAGCGTCCACCTTTAACATTAAAGCTAAAACGTCCTTTTTTATAACCGCGGACTTTCGCTTCATTCGTTGTTGCAAACAAATCTCGGATATCATCAAATACACCTGTATAGGTTGCAGGATTGGAGCGTGGTGTCCTGCCAATTGGTGATTGGTCAATATCGATGACTTTTTCTAAATAATTCATACCGATAATCTCTTTATGCTCACCAGGCTTTGTTTTTGCGCGATTTAGTTTCTGTGCGAGTGATTTATGAAGGACTTCATTAATCAGTGTACTTTTCCCGGAACCAGACACACCCGTGACAGCGATAAACATACCTAAAGGTATCTTGACATTTACATTACGTAAATTATTTTCTGAAGCCCCTTTAATTTCGATATATCTTCCATCTGATTTGCGTCGCTCGAGTGGCAATGGAATAAACTTCTTGCCGGATAGATACTGCCCAGTTAACGAATTCGGGTCGGCTAAAACTTCAGCAGGTGTGCCCGCAGATATAATTTGACCGCCATGGACCCCTGCACCTGGCCCGATATCAATTAAGTAATCAGCAGCCATCATGGTATCTTCATCATGTTCAACAACAATCAAGGTATTTCCGATATCACGCATATGCTTTAACGTTTCAATTAGGCGGTCATTATCACGCTGATGAAGACCAATCGAAGGCTCGTCTAAAATGTAGAGTACGCCTGTTAACTTTGAACCAATTTGGGTTGCCAAACGAATACGCTGCGCTTCTCCTCCAGAGAGAGTCCCTGATGCACGGCCAAGACTTAAGTAATCGAGTCCTACATTCATGAGGAATCCTAGGCGCTCATGAATCTCATTAAATATCAGCTTGCCTATCTGCATTTCTTTTTCCGATAAGGATATGCTTTTAAAAAAATCATAGGTTTCTTCAATTGATAAATGTGTTAGTTGAGAAATATGACGTCCAGAGATTAACACAGCTAAGCTCTCTTTTTTCAACCGATTGCCTTTACAGGTCGGACACGGCTGTTCACCCATGTATTTCTCCATTTGCTCACGAATATAATCAGAGCTTGTCTCCTTGTAACGGCGCTCTACATTACGGATGACGCCCTCAAATTCAATATGCCCTTCACGAACTTGTCCCCAATCATTCTCATAACGGAAATAAATTTTATCACCTTTTACTCCATAAAGAACTTTTTCTATAAGATGATTTGGGATGTCCTTGAACGGTATATCCATATCAACACCATAATGGTTACAAACAGCTTCGAGCAGCTGCGGATAATACTGTGAACTCGTCGGCTCCCATGGGGCAATTGCATGCTGTTTCAAAGATAAATCCTTATTGGGTATCACTAGGTCAACATCTACCTCGAGCTTGGAACCAAGTCCGTCACACTCTGAGCAGGCACCAAAAGGACTATTGAACGAAAACATCCGAGGTTCTAATTCCCCAATTGAAAAACCACAGTGAGGACAGGCATGGTTTTCGCTGAAAAGGAGTTCCTCTTCACCAATGACATCAACGAGCACTTTACCTTCACCAAGGCGTAAGGCCGATTCAAGAGAATCTGCAATCCTAGCGGACATGCCCTCTTTGACGACGATCCGGTCAACAACAACCTCAATCGAATGTTTTTTATTTTTATCTAATTCAATCTCATCTCCAAGGTCGAGCATTTCTCCATCTATACGAACACGCACAAAGCCTTGTTTTTTTATATCTTCTAATACTTTAACATGCATCCCTTTTCGACCCGATATAATTGGAGCAAGGATCTGCATTTTTGTTCGTTCTGGATACTCCAAAATACGGTCGACCATTTGCTCAATCGTTTGCGAAGAAATTTCAATGTTGTGGATTGGACAGGTCGGTCTTCCAACACGGGCAAAAAGTAATCGCAAGTAATCATAAATTTCCGTCACCGTTCCTACGGTTGAACGAGGGTTCTTGCTTGTTGTTTTTTGATCTATTGAAATCGCTGGAGATAGTCCTTCAATGGAATCGACGTCCGGTTTATCCATTTGTCCCAGGAATTGCCGTGCATAAGCCGAGAGTGATTCTACGTAGCGCCGTTGTCCTTCTGCATAAATCGTATCAAAAGCCAAAGAGGACTTTCCTGAACCAGAAAGTCCTGTTAATACAACAAGCTTATCCCTCGGAATGGCGACATCTACATTTTTTAAATTATGGGCTCTGGCGCCTTTTACAATTAATTTATCCATCGCCATGGTTACGTCATCCTTCCGCTTTTAACTCTAATAATAAATCACGAAGTTCGGCCGCTCGCTCAAAATTAAGCGCCTTTGCTTCTGTTTTCATTTCCTTTTCCATCGTGGCTATTAGCTTATCTTTTTCTTTCTTCGACATCTTACCAAAGGCTGCGGATGGTTTGTAGTCTTCCTGTTCTTCGGCAGCATGAGTGGCTCGAATCGACTCCCGAATTCCCTTTTGAATGGTCATTGGCGTAATGCCGTGCTTTTTATTATATTCTTCTTGAATTCTCCGACGCTCTCTTGTTACATTAATTGCTATTTCCATCGAATTTGTCATTTTATCCGCATACAGGATGACATGGCCATTGGCGTTACGAGCCGCACGGCCAATAGTTTGGATTAATGAACGTTCCGAACGGAGGAACCCTTCTTTATCGGCATCCAAAATGGTAATGAGAGAAACCTCTGGAATATCGAGACCTTCTCTTAGAAGGTTAATCCCGACAAGAACATCGTATTTACCGAGCCGCAGCTCACGAATGATTTCAATACGTTCAAGTGTTTTGACTTCAGAATGCAAATATTGAACTTTAATACCGATTTCTTTCAGATAATCCGTTAAGTCCTCTGACATTTTCTTTGTTAAAGTCGTAATCAATACACGTTCATTCTTCTTGATTCGCTCCTGAATTTCACCAATGATGTCGTCAATTTGTCCCTCAATAGGGCGCACTTCAATGGTTGGATCCAATAAACCTGTAGGACGAATGATTTGCTGAACCATTTCTGGAGTATGCTCAAGCTCAAATGGTCCTGGTGTTGCCGAAACAAAGATTGCATTGTGAATATGCTTTTCAAATTCATCAAAAGTCAACGGCCGGTTATCTAGCGCTGACGGAAGACGGAATCCGAAGTCAACAAGCACCTGTTTTCGTGCTCGGTCACCATTGAACATTCCCCTTACTTGAGGTAATGTAACATGCGATTCGTCAACAATGAGAAGAAAATCTTCTGGAAAATAATCGAGGAGCGTATATGGCGTGGAGCCTGCTGGTCTCAGAGTCAGATGGCGTGAGTAGTTCTCAATACCTGAACAAAAACCCATTTCACGCATCATTTCGAGATCGTAGCGAGTCCGCTGTTCAATCCGCTGTGCTTCGAGCAATTTATTCTCATCACGCAATTCTTCCAAACGTTCTTCGAGTTCTTTTTCAATGTTCTCAATCGCCAATCGCATTTTTTCTTCTCTAGTGACGAAGTGGGATGCAGGGAAAATGGCGATATGCTCACGCTCACCAATGATTTCTCCTGTTAAAGCATCTACTTCGCGAATGCGATCAATTTCATCTCCAAAAAATTCTACGCGGACACAATGCTCATCACGCGAAACAGGGAATATTTCCACAATATCGCCGCGAACACGGAACGTACCACGCTTAAAATCAATATCGTTTCTTTCATATTGAATATCCACCAAACGGTGAAGCAGCTTGTTACGCTCAATTTCCATACCTGTTCTTAAAGAAAGTACCATCTCCTTGTATTCTTCAGGTGAACCGAGACCATAAATACACGATACACTAGCGATAATGATGACATCTTTCCGCTCAAACAAGGAGGAAGTCGCCGAGTGACGAAGCTTATCAATTTCATCGTTTATACTCGCATCTTTTTCAATAAATGTATCTGTCGATGGAACGTAGGCTTCAGGCTGAAAGTAATCATAGTAACTGACAAAATACTCAACAGCATTATTTGGGAAAAACTCCTTGAATTCGCTATAAAGCTGCCCCGCTAATGTTTTATTATGAGCGATCACAAGTGTCGGCTTATTTACTTCTTTAATTACATTTGAAACAGTAAAAGTCTTTCCCGTTCCGGTGGCACCAAGCAGCGTCTGATACCGCTTGTCCTCATTAATTCCCTGAACTAATTGACGGATCGCTTCCGGTTGATCACCTTGGGGCGAGTATTTCGAAACTAATTCAAATTGGTCCTTCACAAAATTCCCTCCCGATTCACACACTTTCTGGCTTTTCAACATGTAAAAAGTCCGGGATGGTGCCGGAAAGTGCTCCTCTTACATCTAATAGTATCATTCTAACACAATATCCTAAAAACTAACCAACAATATGCGAACCTACATTCGATTTTCTTGTAGATATTTAAGTTTATTTATATTAAAAGCAAAAAAAGCCTGCCATTTTATTGACAGACTTTGATTTTTGATTGAAGCTACGTTTTTTTGAGGACTCTTTGTTTCATCTTAGCTGCGAGCCAGAAACCAGCTGTTAAGGAAAATGCATCTATTACAATAAGTGGAAAGGTGTTGGTATAACCTTTATAAACAGAAGCAGCAATGAGTCCAACGGTTAATGCAAGACCAATGTAGCGATTATAAGTGACCCGGGTAAATAGCAGCACGAGCAATCCTGGCAATATAAACGCCGACAAGTATCTAAAAACCTCTTCCATGGGTACACCTCATTCATTTGTCTCTGTCTATCTATTTTAGAAATTTATTCACAAAATTGCAATAAATTAGCTGTATTTTTCAAGCTCTTTTCTTAAACTTTGTTGATTTTAGGAACAAGAATTAACAATTGTACTAAGTTAGTGCAAGAAATAGAGTAAATTAATAAGAAAAGAGCCTGCAAAATATATTCTAAAGTG
This sequence comes from Neobacillus vireti, assembly GCF_036962345.1. GTDB lineage: Bacteria > Bacillota > Bacilli > Bacillales > Cytobacillaceae > Neobacillus > Neobacillus vireti_A. The sequence continues at coordinate 414,007 of NZ_JBALNB010000012.1, read as the reverse complement.
CAAAATATCTATTACCACGTTAAAATCGGCTTTAAGATTTTAACAACAATCTTTACGAACACAGCCTTTATTAAATTAATTGCAAGTTCCATGCGGGCTCGGGCAGCCAATTTCAGCTTTTTCGACTTGAATAGTACTATGCTCGATATGAAATTCATCATGAAGAATCTTTTGTGAACGAGCCAGAATATCATCATGGACGGCTTCATCTAAAATCGTAATATGACAGCTTAATACCGGATACCCAGAAGTAATGGTCCAGATGTGTAAATCATGAACTTCCTTAACAAGCGGGATTTTACTGAGGGCTTGTTTAACCTGCTGAATGTCAATTTGGGATGGTGCACCTTCCATTAGGATATGGAAGGAATCCCGGGTAACACGAAAACCGCTGATAATGATTAATACCGCGACAATCACACTGGCAATTGGGTCAGCAATGGTCCAGCCGAAGAACATAATCAACAAGGCTGCGACTATAGCTCCAACAGAGCCCAGCATGTCTCCCAGTACATGTAAAAACGCACTTCGAACATTTAGGTTATCATCCTTGTCACCACTCATTAGAATCCAAGCTGCGATAATGTTAACCACTAAACCTGTTACGGATACAATCAGCATCCCTGTACTTTGCACCTCAGGCGGAGCAAAGAAGCGCTGAACCGCTTCATAAAAGATATATAAGGAAATGATGATTAGAGTGAGCCCGTTTAAAGCAGCGGCAATGATTTCAAAACGCTTGTAACCGTAGGTTTTTTCCTGTGATACTTGTTTTTCTCCTAATTTAATTGCAAAATAGCTTAATCCTAGGGCTGCCGCATCGCTAAGCATGTGACCGGCGTCCGATAATAAAGCTAAGCTATTTGTTAGAATTCCGCCGATAACCTCAACCACCATAAAAACAGCAATTATAATAAAAGAACTCAGTAATGCTTTTTTATTACTAGAATGTGAATGCCCATGTCCATGTCCGTGACCATGTGAATGCCCATGAGAGTGTCCATGGTGATGATGATGTCCCATAAATATCCTCTCCCAACTAGAGTTGTCTCTTAGTTTTTTCTTATCTCTTTTTTGTAATGCTCTTTTCTTAAGCTCTGTTCCTTTTTGGAACAAAATTTTATGATTGTGCGAAGTTTCTGCAGAAAACAGCATTTAATAAGAAAAGAGCCAGCAAACTAAATTCTATAGCTCAAAATAGCTATTTCCAAGTTAAAATCGGTTTTAGGATTTTAACAAAGTTAAAATCGGCTTTAAGATTTTAACAACAATATTTACGAAAATAGCCTTTGTAATACATTCCTACCTTCGACTGGATACTTCTTCCTGATGTTCGAAGGCAATATGAATTAATTGTTTTACATGATCATCATCAAGGGAGTAATAGACTAATTTCCCTTCTTTACGGTATTTTGCAAGCCCCAAGCCATTCAGGTGGCGCAAATGGTGGGAAGCTGTCGCCGTTGTTGCTCCAACAATATTAGCCACATCACAAACACACAGCTCGTTTTCCATGGTAAGTGCATAAGCGATTTTCATTCGTGTTTCATCTGATAAGGCTTTAAAAAGCTTTGTGACCTCAACAATATTGCTTTTTTCAACTAAAGGCTGCAGTCTTGTGGTTTTGTGTGTATCAACACAGGTAACCTCACAAATATCACGTTCCTTCATTCCATCACCTCATACATTCAAATCTTTATTTGATTATATGATATTCAAATCAAAGTTTGAATGTCAATCTTTTTTATTTTTTCAAAAAAAACTCCTTCTTATTAAACAGAAGGAGAGTTTTTCTTTATTGAATTGGATTGGGCGATTCTGCTTCTTCCAAAGCATGGACTGAATGTCTGCGAATGGATAATGTAACTTCTGCAATAAAATACAATATAATTGCCGGCCAAATCCATGCCCATAGTAATTCGGAGACTTTATAAGCAGAAATAATGACAGGATGAATCCATTTGATACAGGCAAAAGAGAGCAGAATCCAACAAAGAGAAAATGGCAGGCAGATATGACCTTGAACTTGCAGCGGCATATCAGAATAATCCCACCATTGACGTTGGAAACATTTCTGTAGTAGTGCCCCGCTGACGTACTCTATAAAGGTAGGAATAAAAAAACATAGTAACAAAATAACTGGCCAACTTGTTTCCGGACCGATTAAATAAACCAAGAGAACAGGGGCAAAACCATACATCGGCTTAAAAGGTCCAAGAAAAAAATTCGGTTTAAAAAATTTCCGTTTTGTGACGAGGCTATAGGTATTCTCCAATAGCCAGCCAATTAACGAATAAATGGTAAAATAAAAAACAACTTCGGAAATTCCATCAAAATTTACATTCACAGGAGAGTTAAAGTCTAAAAAACTAATCATATGGCTAAACCACCTTTCTTGGATAATAAATTCCCCTGTTAGGTTTCGCACTCGTGGTTACAAATATACCGGTAAAGACAAAAAGGAGAGAGCAAGCTGACTCCCCTCCCCACAACTTTATCTTAGCTAATTTCTTCAACAAACTTTCTCTGATCCTGGACAAAAAGGATACCTAATTCATAATGGTCACCTTCATACAATGCCCGTTGTACGAATCGAACTTCACCATTGATATCCAAAACCTCGAGCTTACAATGAGCTCGATTTTTTTGCAGAGCTTCGTAAAAAACTTGTTCGTCAGTAATTTTCACACCATTGATTTTTGAAATTAATTCCCCAACTTGCAGCCCCATTTTGTGTGCTGGTGATTCAGGTATAATCCCAATAATCATTAAACCGTTGTTTTTCTTTGAAAAATAAAACGGTAAATTATCATCCTTCAACCGCAGTGTTAAGGAGATCATTTCACGGCCGATAATTGCCACAGCAGCAACTATAATTGATACAAGCGGATACCAATAACCAATAACAGCTAAAATGAGCACTAAGATTCCGAGTGTGATTACTCTTCGTCCATGCAGCTGAATCGCCTGCCTTGGCAGCATGCCTTGAATCTGCTGGCTAAATCCGACAGCAAACGGAACTAGGATTAAAGAGTAGGATTCCATACCGATATGAAAGACCGGCCACCACTCGAATGGCATTGTCAATACCTTCCCAGGAATTAGCAGGAACATTGGCAATAACCAGAATCGTTTTACTTCATGAGCACCAACGCTCTGACCGCGCCTGCTTTTCACCAGTTTTGGAGACGTTCCTTTCGTTCCATTTTTTAAAATAAGAATTCCTTCTGCAAGTAATAAGAGTGCCAACAGGATGACAACAGAAGGATAGATTTTTTCATCTATATCCTTGAATAACCCTTTGAAGACTGGAATGCTCCAGTTATACTCTGCGATTATGATGATCCCGAAAAAGGCAGCACCGACTGTATAGACTGGCGACATTAACCGGATATTCGTTGTTAAACTCCATAAAAACGTAAAGCCTGCGGTGAGAAGGATGGCAGCAAACGGAACAGTTAAACCCGCCAAAACAGCAGCTACAGATAGCACTAGTCCTAGAATTAATCCTAATGGAAACAATTGTCGAAGTTCATAGTAAGCATCAAACGTCCTGTTATGGAAATTTTTCCGTTCCCGTTTAACTCTTGACACTCCCAGAATTCCGGAAAGGAAAATAAGATAGTAAAAAACAGGATGCAGAAAAAGTTTTCCTGTACCTTTTAACAACTCAATAAGCCATATTTGCACCAATTCAGTCACCACCCTTATTATAAAATCTATTAGTCTAGCCCTAAAGATTATTTTACCAAATTGGAAGAATAAAACCTATTGCTAGTTTCTTGAAAAATAAATTAATTGTCGAATTCTCTCCAGCCAACTACGGTCATTTTCCAAATTCAACGATTTTTCGTCAATATTTCCACGGAAATTCTCTTTCATCCCCAAGGAATTATATAATTTTGTCACATACAAAAACAGAGGCATAAGCCTCTGTTTCCCTGATTATTTTGCAATTAGCCGTAATGCAGTTTGCAGCTGGAGATCATTTTTCTCCTTTTTCATTTCTTTTATGGTTTCTTCTTCAAGCTTGGCAGCTGTTTTGGCATCAATTTTTCCAGTTGGCTGCAAGTTGTTATTTTGTTGAAAGGCTTTGACCGCAGTACTTGTTTCAGCGCTAAAATAACCATCCGTTCTCCCCGGAGCAAATCCTAAACCAGCTAATATTTCTTGCGCATTTTTTACCTGCTCATTGTTCATATCTTCTTTAAGTGGTTCCTCGATTTGGAGTGGATGGGTATTAAAAATAGCTGGCTGCTTGATTTCTATGTCGGGCTTAATCCCTTCCTTATGAATCCAATTTCCATCTGGTGTAAGCCATTTGAAAAGAGTTAACTTAATGTTGCTGCCGTCTCCCATTGGAACAGCCTGCTGTACGGTCCCCTTCCCAAACGTCGGCTCTCCAACCAACTGATAACCTGAGGCTTCTTTCAGTGCTCCTGCTAAAATCTCTGAAGCCGATGCACTGCCTTTATTGATTAAGACAGCAACAGGGTATTCTTTTTTCTCTGCTAAATTAGAGAAGTGCCGTTCCTTTTCCCCATTTCGCTGCTCTATTTGAATAAAGGGCTTATCCTTTGTAACAAATTCCTTTAAGATATCTTCTACACTTACCAGCAATCCACCTGGGTTTCCACGGACATCAATGATTAATCCCTCAATATCCTGTTTCTCTAACGAACGTAACTCCTCCTTAAAATCTGAGGCTGTCTCTTGAGAAAAGGACGTTATCTCAATATATCCGATCTTTTTCCCATCTTTCTTTTTTACAGAAGCATGTATGGTCTCGAGTGGAATTTCATCCCGTGTAACTTTAATGGTGAGAGGTTCCTTTAAGCCCTTCCGAGATATTTCCAAAGAGACAATAGTTCCCTTTTTACCACGTATTTTTAAAGTAGCTTTATTAAGGTCTAGTCCCTCGACACTTTTCCCATCTACCTTCAAAATCTCATCATTTGGCTTTATGCCTGCTTTTTCAGCTGGAGAATTTTTAAATGGAGAAATAATGACGATCTTTCCATCAACCATCCCCACCTCAGCTCCAATCCCTTCAAATGATGATTCTAAAGCTTGACTAAACTGCTTTGCTGTTTCCTTATTCATATAAACTGAATAGGGATCCTCTAATGCAGTTAACATTCCTTGAATTGCTCCCTCAACTAACTTCTCATTATCTACCTTTTCAACATATTTGCTTTGGATTAATTCATATGCCTGATTCACTTTTAAAAGTTCTTCTGTATCACTCTGACCCGTAACGATTTGTTCTTCTTCGGTAAAAGTTTGTTCAAGGGCTGTGTTCCCCTCTGTTTGTTCAAACCATTGCATTCCTGCATAAGTGCCCCCCGCTCCAGTAAGAAGCGAACCCACCACCATCAGGGCAATCCATTTACTTTTCATCCTGCTCCCCCTCATGTGCAGCTTCTATTGAATGTTCATATCCTAATCCCCTGCCCGTTTATTAACTATTATGTTAGGAAGGGACGAGTTATGCTAGAAAAGTAGATAGGTGCCTTGTATGGATTTTTCTTCATAAAAAAAAGGAAGAAGCATGGCTTCTCCCTTTTTTATAATTATGGCATTGGTACAATTCCAACTGGATTGATCGCATTACTTTTGCTGCCATTCCATTCCCCTCTATGAAGCTCAAAATGTAAATGTTTTCCAGTGGAGTCTCCTGTGTTACCCATAATTCCAATTTGCTGACCCTTTTTAACAACTGCTCCAGAGCTGACAAATCGCGCCTCCATATGAGCAGAAACAGTAGTATATGTTTGTCCATTAACTGAATGAGCAATAAAAACAACATTCCCATAACTGCTAGAATAATAGGATTGAATGACTACACCATCTGCAGCAGCCCATATTGGCACACCCGATGCTCTATTTGCTATATCAATTCCATAGTGGAACGAACCCCAACGTGGAGCAAATCCTGATGTAAATGTTCCATTAGCTGGAAGGGTGAAGGCCCCACTAGAGACAGGTGCAGTTGTTTGTGACGGGGTACTATTCCCTCCACCATTTCCTGACCCAGAGTTATTGTTTGCTGCTGCTGTTGCTGCTGAAGCAGCTGCGGCTGCCGCTGAAGCTGCTGCTGCCGCAGCTGCCTCCTCTTGGCGCTTTTGTTCAAGCGCAATTGCTTTTTGGATGGCTGCTGATTGGGCAGCAAGTAGTTGTGCCTCTTCCTGTAGTTCCATTTTGTGCTCATGTATCTCATCTTCTTGCTGTTCTAGAGAAGCCAATAACCGATCCTTCTCAGCTCTTTGCGCATTCAATTGTTGATTCATTTTTTCTAAATCAGCTAGAATAGTTTGAACACTCGCAAGCTCTTCTTCTAGCTTGGCCTGATTTTCCTCTAAACTCTTTTTATCAGCTTCATGCTGCTTTAAAATATCCTGGTCTGCTTTCATAATCGTCGCTACCGCACTGGCACGGTCAATAAAGTCGCTAAAGTTATGTGAACCCATTAACACATCAAGGTAACTGACCATTCCGCCTGTTTCTTGATAATTGCGGGCGCGCTCCTTCAAGAGTTCATTTCGCTTTTCTATTCGTTCTTTTGTAACTCTAATTTCTTCTTGAAGTCTAGTAATTTCTGCCTTGGTTTCCTCCAATTCAGCTGTTTTTTCACTAATTTTCTTATGAGTGTCACCAATTGCAAAATCAATACGTGTCATTTCTTTTTTCACTTCAGACTGCTGTTCAATTAAACCATTAATCTGTTGGTCAGCATCGTTTATAGTAGATGATAATTCAGATTTTTCCTTTTCAATTTGATTTTGCTGATCCTTTAAGCTAGAAATGGACGCAGCCTCGACAACTCCCCCAAAAATACCACTTAATCCGACCGCTCCTGCAACCGCAAGAGTTACTATTGTTTTTTTCAAAGGTGTTTTCTCCCTCCTGCCTTTATTTATGTACGGTTATATCGTAATCATACGGCAAACATTAATCAGGAAGGACATATTCTTACTGTCCTTCCTCAAAAGAATTAAACTTTCAAGAATTTCCTTACTGACATCAAACTTCCCCAAATCCCAATTAATCCACCCATTAAAAGAAGAACTCCCGATACTTGATAAATAAATGGATTATATGGAAGAATTTGAATAAAGTTCCCTACTAACTTCGGTGCAAGATATTCATACGCATTATAGTAAGCAATCGAAATTAAGATAATTGGCAGGATAGCGCCTAGTATACCAAGCCATAACCCTTCTAAGAAAAATGGCCACCTAATAAAGCTATTCGTTGCTCCTACAAGCCTCATAATCTTAATTTCTCTTCGTCTTGCAATAATTGTAATCTTAATCGTATTGGAGATTAAGAAGATAGCCGTGAAAAATAAACCAGCAATTAATACAATACCGACATTACGGCTCGCTTCAATAAAGTTAAATAGTTTTTCGACGGTTCCCTTACCGTAAACAGCTTTGGTAACATACTCTAACTTTTCAATTTTATCTGCTGCTTTCATGGTATCTTTAGGGTTTTTCGTTTTTACAATGAACACATCGTTAAGTGGGTTGTCTTGTTCAAATAGTTTAAATGCTTGTCCTTCTTCACCCATACTCTTAATTAATTCTTGAAGCTCTTGCTCCTTGGATGAAAATTTCACATTTTGCACTTCTGATATCTTTTCAATCTCACCTTTTAAATTTTGCTGGTCCTGTTCATTCGCAGCAACATCGATGTGAACGCGAATTTGAACGTCCTCTTCTATGGTTTGAGCAACCTTATTTAGATTCATCATAATAACGAAAAAGACGCCTACTAAAATGAGTGTTACCGTAACCGCACTGACAGAGGCGAACGTCATCCAGCCATTTCTGCCAATACTCTTAAAGCTTTCCTGCGCATGACGGCCAAGAGTTCTAATTTTCATAACCGTAATCACCTCTTTGTTCATCACGTGCAATTTTTCCGGATTCAATTGCAATAACACGATGTTTAATCGTGTTCACGATTTCTCTGTTATGTGTCGCCATAACAATCGTAGTTCCTCTATTATTAATTTCCTCAAAGATATTCATGATTTCCCATGAAGTCTCGGGATCAAGGTTACCTGTAGGCTCGTCTGCAATTACTACCTTTGGAGAGTTAACAATCGAACGTGCGATGGAAACACGCTGCTGCTCCCCTCCAGACAACTCTGTTGGAAGCATTCTGGCTTTATGTTTAAGGTTTACAAGATCAAGGACTTCCATCACTCTCTTCTTGATAAACTTCGGCTGCGCTTCAATAACCTCTAAAGCAAAGGCAACATTTTCATAAACGGTCTTCATTGGCAATAATTTAAAGTCTTGAAAAACCACTCCAAGATTCCGGCGGAAAATCGGTACCTTCTTATTCTTTATCTTAGCCAAGTTAACGCCATTCATCGTTATCGTTCCTGATGTTGGTACTTCCTCACGATACATCATTTTAATAAAGGTAGATTTCCCAGCACCACTTGGACCAACCACATAAACAAACTCCCCCTGGTTAATCCGAACATCAATCCCATTTATCGCAGTAACCCCATTTGGGTACTTTTTAAATACATCTTGCATTTCTATCATATAGAATCACCTTTATAAGTTAGTTTCGAAACAAAAAGATTCGACAATAACCTCTTATTTTCTTGCACAAAAACAAAATCCTAGACAAAATATGCAGGATTTCGCATAAATTCATTATAACATTCTATACACGTAAAAAAACCGGTAAAATTATTACAGTTTCTTTTCAATACCTGTATAAGTTGTTATATATATCCTATATTTTTCGACAAAAGTTAACAGTATCTTAATAAAGTAATATAAGAATCATAAAAATAAAAAACGTTCTGCACAAATACAGAACGTTTACAACTATATTACTTTTTAGCTGCGAGCCAATCCGCAACCTTGTCAAGGTCATCACCTTCGATAAGTCCTCCTGGCATTCCGCCATTCGTACCATCCTTAATGATTGCAGCAATCTCATCCTTAGATTTGCTGGCTCCCACTGCTGTTAGGTCAGGTCCCATACCACCCTTTAGGTCACCGCCATGACAGCTTGAGCATTTTTGCGAGTAAATTTTTTCAGCATCCCCAGCAGAAGCTGTGTCGCCTCCACCCTCGTCATCCCCGCCGCCGCAAGCTGCAAGACTTATAACCAGAGCTGTTCCAAATAACATTTTTAGTAGCTTTTTCTTCATAACTACTCCCCCTTCAGAAGAATTTTCCATACGAAACTTATTATAGCCCCTATTAAGCCCTTTTGAAACCTTCTCCCAATACTTCTGAGGCGTCCATAACGACGATAAATGCAGATGGATCAAGGGTTTTAACCAATTGTTTCAATTTTGTGAACTCGCGCTGATCAACCACACACATCAGGACAGGCCTCTCGTTATCGGTAAAACCTCCATACGCTGAAAGTTTTGTGACACCCCGGTCGATTTTATTCAGAATTCCTTCACGCACTTCTTCTTGTTTATTTGTAATAATCATCGCCGTTTTCGACCTGCCAAAACCAACTTGGACTAAATCTATCGTTTTACTTGTCACATATAAAGCAATTAATGCATATAAACCGCGTTCTATATCAAAAACTAACGCTGCAGTTAGAACAATTAGCCCGTCAATGAGGACAACACTCGTTCCTAGGGTTAACCCTGTGTACTTCGTAATAATTTGCGCTGCCAAGTCTGTTCCGCCAGTAGAGGCATTTCCTCTAAAGACAATTCCTAAGCCCAGCCCCACGCCAATTCCACCAAACAATGCTCCGAGCAAAGCATCATTCGTCCATGGCTCAATATTCTTTGTTAAAAAAACGATAAATGGCAGAAAAACAGTACCCACTAGAGTTTTTATGCCAAATTGTTTTCCTAATAAAACAACTCCGGCAATAAATAATGGGATATTGAAAGCCCATTGGACATAGGCAGGCTCCCACCCGAAAACACTTAATAAAATTGTACTGATTCCACTAACGCCGCCTGAAGCGATTTGATTAGGCAGCAGAAATACATTAAAAGCGAGCGCGATTATAGCCGAACCAATTAAAATGTTTATGTATTCTACTATAGGATTAAATTTAGGTATAGTTTTTTTGTTTTTTCTGCGATTCATCGTACGATTCCCCTCTATATTACCATTATGCTATCATTTCTGATTTCAACCGATGTGAGTATAGCATGGCAATATTTAGCTGTAAATGGCATTGAGATAACGCATTAAAGGGATAAATTTTATTTAGTATTTGTCATTCATATCGTTTTTATGAGGGATTATTAATTGTCTATGTTCAAAAATGGGTTGATTATGGAAAAGATAAGGTGTAAGTGAAATCCCAATAGTAAAGCCTTTGCCGACTCATTGGCAAAGGCTTTACTTATATTATGAAATTCTCGAACGCAGGTAAGCGTCGATAAACTGATCAATTTCTCCATCCATAACAGCTTGAACATTCCCGCTTTCGGCACCAGTTCGATGGTCTTTTACCATTGAATATGGGTGGAAAACATAGGAACGGATTTGACTTCCCCAGCCAATTTCCTTTTGTTCACCGCGAATTTCCAATAGTTCTTTCTCTTGTTGTTCGATTTCGCGCTGATAAAGCTTAGCCTTCAGCATTTTCATTGCTGCATCACGGTTCTTAATTTGTGAACGCTCGGATTGACAAGTCACCACTACCCCTGTTGGTGTGTGGGTAATCCTTACTGCAGAATCCGTTGTATTGATATGCTGTCCGCCGGCACCGCTGGCACGATACGTATCAATTTTGAGATCCTCTGTACGAATATCGATTTGAATTTCATCATTAAATTCAGGCATTACCTCACAAGATACAAACGATGTATGACGGCGTCCTGAGGCATCAAACGGTGATATCCTTACCAAACGATGTACACCTTTTTCTGCTTTTAAATAACCGTAGGCGTTATGCCCTCTAATAGCCAAGGTTACACTTTTAATCCCAGCTTCATCACCAGGAAGATAATCAAGCGTTTCAACCTTAAAGCCCTTCTTTTCAGCCCAGCGTGTATACATCCGAAGAAGTAAGGAGCCCCAGTCCTGTGACTCGGTTCCGCCCGCACCTGGATGTAACTCGAGGATTGCATTATGTTTATCGTATTCTTCACTCAGCAGTAGCTGAAGTTCAAAGTCATTTAATCTTGAGGTTAGTTTAACCAACTCTTCCTCAAGCTCTGCCTGTAATTCCTCGTCACTTTCTTCTTTTACAAGCTCGTAGCTGACTTCAAGATTCTCAAATGTTTCAAATAAATTCGTAAACTCATTTACCTGATCTTTTAGTGCGTTTGCTTCACTTATAACAGTCTGGGCTTTCTCTTGGTCATTCCAGAAATCAGGATGAAGCATTTGATCATCAAGTTCCGCTATTCTTGCTTCTTTATTTTCAAGGTCAAAGAGACCCCCTAAAGTCCGCTAAACGTTTAGCTGTTTTCTCAAGCTCACTTCGAATTTCCGCTAATTCCATTTTCTTCACCTCTATAAAAATTACGTCTGTTTGTAGCATATGACATGATCGTTCGTATGTTCCTTTTCCATTATAGACTGAGTATGGGGGGAATTACAAAAATAAATACAAGAAGTATTCAACGAAACCCACCTGAGCATGATTACTACTTATCAACAGAAGGTTTAGTAAATCCCAAAAATGTTTGTGGATAAGTAGAGCCAATTGCATGACTTTTACAAAAATTTAAATAATTTATCCACATATCTACAAATCCACAGGACTTATCTACAATTTATTAACTACTTTAGGTAGATTAGCTAACTTATCCACAAACAAAAAAACGAGAGGAGGGCTCTCGTTTTTAAGGATTTGCTTGTTCAGGTAGGTAAATGGCTTTTTTAGGTGCATGTGCTGCATCCATATAGGATTTTTTAGCACCGCCATGGCAGGCAGAGCAGCTTTGTATATCTGCTGATTGATGACCTAAGATTGGTTCACCAGAAGTATTCTTATCTTTTAATTTACCAGTCTTTCCATAAACCTCGGTTGTATTATTATGACATTTCAAACAGAATTGACGCTCATTGGCAGCATCCCATGCAGTGCCGGTTGTCTTATATTTATCAGCATCTGCAACTTTTACATTACCAAGTTCTTCTCGCAGTAACATCATATTATTTGAACCATGTGTTTCATGACAATCTGCGCAGGCTAGTTGTCCATTAAGGGAACTGCCATCGACAGCAGTAATGTTATGACCAGATTCTGCTAATAAAGTTCCACTCTCATAGTATTGTTTAATATTTGGTGCTTTACTGCCATCGTGGCAGCTAAAGCAAAGGGTAAAATCTTCGATAGTACCAGTGGCTGTTCCCGCCTTTTTATATGTAAAGGTTTGGAAGTGACTTGCCCCCGGTTTTTGATCACTTTGAAGTCTAGCTGGATTTTCTGCTGTCCAAGAAGCATGTGGATTATGGCAGCTTGTGCATGATTCAGATTTCTTGGATACTGCGTCTGTGTGTTGATTATGTTTGTTTGTACTATTATATTTATCAGGCATTGGTGATCCATTCGTTCCATCATGACACACCATACAGAAATTATCTTCGGAAGCTCCAAACTCTCCACCTTCAAGTGTGGCAGTTTTTCCGGTATGTGTGCTATGACAATATGCACATGCATTGGTATTATTCGTGTAGTTTCCGTGAATATCTCCTATATGATATACATTGGTAGTAGTAAATTTAAAGAATCTAGGAAAGATCCTTTGACCAAATTCATTGGTTATAGCAGGATTTACATAAACATAATAAGTTGTGCTTGAATCTAACGGTGCAGCAGGGGTAAACATAATAACATAATCCCCATCTTCATTACGTTGTGGGATTTTCCCGTCTAATTCTTCTATACTTTTGATTTCTCCTTTACTTGATGAAACAAACAAAGGTTGAGTGTAATGTAATGCCCCAGTTTCTCTGATAACCACCATGATTGTTGAATCCAAAGGGACTTGGGTCATATCCTCAGCAGGTAAGTACTCACTTGCATTTGTAACACCTGGCGGGATAATTTTCATATCTACTATATATGGCCTTGGAACGTTATCTTCAACCGCAGTCTGTACAGTTTCTGTTGTCAGAATCACCGGCTCTATGATAGTTTCTTCCGTTAGTGTTTCCTTCACTTCGACAACTGGCTCTTTAACCGTAAAATTCATGGTTTTTTCGACTGACTTTCCGTCCATATCCATAAGGACAAAAGAAAGTAAATGATTTCCTTCGGTAAATTCCTTTGTAAATGCCCAATTACCGTTTTGGCCATCAACAGAAATCTTCAACTGCCCATCATTCGTAATTTCAATAGGCTCACTACCGGAATCAAGTTTCTCAAAAATTTTTAGTGAAAGCTGATCAGGTGGTGTACGATCATCTGACAAACTGCCTGTAAATTCAACCGTTGTAACATCAAACACCGCGGCTTCACTCGGAGTTTTCACCTCTAAATAAGGATCACCTTGAGCAGAAAAAACGATGTCAGCAGGAGAATAAGAAAGGAAAGAACTAAGGAAAACGCTCGTTATGACAATATATGAAAATAACCTTTGTCTATAGTTCGTCCTCTTCATAATATCCACCTTTTTCTGTACATAATAAAAGCCATTTAGCGCTTTTTTCTTTTATTATATCAACTGATTTAACATTAATTATCATCGTTAAGGTATTCTTTTTGACAATTTGGCAACAGGCTGTACTAATAAAACAAGGCAGTAATAATTTCTATTACTACCTTGTTTACTAACTAATTTGTAAAACCAAATTTGAGGTTAATAATAGCAGAGCTATTTGTTAGCCTTTTTATCTTGTTGGTTTACCTGAGTAGTTTCCGCCTGCTACAGGAGGTGTGTCAAGTTTATAGGTAGTTTGGTGACATGCCCAACATACGGTCATGTTCGTATATTTTTTGATAGCAGAGCCTCCAGCGCTGACATCTTTCATATATTCTGCAGCTTTTTCTTGAGTCCAGCCAGACTTTACATAGTCAGCAACTGTTTTACCAGCTGTATCTTTTAATAATGTAATGTCAGTACCGTGTGCGTAGTGACAGCTTGCACAGTTTCGTCCAGCTTTATAGCTGTTAGTTGTATGAGAATAGTGGCCATCAACACGTTCCGAACCGCTTGACTTTAAGTAATCTTCGTGACATGTAGAACAGAAGTTTGAATAAACACGTTGTGGAACATCAGGTAAATCTTGGTTTACAAATACAGGACCTTTAGATTGATAGATTTTTAAACCAGTTGGGCCAGTACTAGCATTGAATTCTGCAAAAGCAGGATCTTCAACTAGTTCAAGATCAATTGCTTTTGTAGAATAAGTTTTACCGTTAACAGTTGTTTTTAATAAACGATCGTTTACCGATCCGTGTGGATTGTGACAGCTGGAACATTGTAGTTCTTCATCAGTTGGATTTAGTGCACCGGGTGCAGAAGCCACTGCAACCGTACCTACATTGTGCATAGAAGAACTATCATGGCTGCTATTGAATACACCAGCGCCAGAATTCTTTTCTACGTTATAGAAGCCTAATGTGCCATCGTGGCAAGTTAAACACAAGTCTGATTCAGTTTCTTCAAATTTTAATAGTGTTGCGCTATCCCCATTGTGGGTGCTGTGACAGTTCCCACAAGAGTTTGTGTTGTTTTGAAAATTTCCGTGCGTCCTGTGAGATGCTACATTTCCATTGTTATCAATAGTACCAACGTTAATCCCAGGGGCTGGGTTGTTTGGTGTAGGAACAAACGGTTCTTCAGCAGAAGCCATTGCAGCAAACATGCTAAACAACAACAACGTAAATAAAGCAGTTAAGCCTAATTTAATCTTGCTCATTCTTAAAAACCTCCCAAATTTCTCTCTCTCTCTTTCTCTCTCTTTTTTACATAAAACTTATCAGTTTTAATTTTTGACAAATTGTAATAATATTGATAGAAAACAAGGTAGTAAAGATCAATTTACTACCCTGTTCCATTTGAACTTTTATTGAGCTAACAAATAGTGGGGCTATTTGTTGGCTTTTTTTTATCGAATATTAGCTTTTTCATTGAATGTAGGAATCATCTTGTTGTATCTTGTGCTCCATACGTAGTTCCATAATTCACCAGTACCAGCGTTTGGATCTCCTACTTGTGCAGGCATTGGAGTGTCAAGCGGGTGACTTGATGTATGACAAGTCCAACAAACAGACATGTTAGTGTACTTTTTATTGTTTGAACCACCAGCACTTACATCTTTCATGTATTCTTTCGCAACAGCATCTGTCCAGCCCATACCGCCATCTGCAACTGGCTTAGTATAATCTGCAAGTGTTTTACCAGCAGCGTCTTTTAGAAGTGTAATATCTGTTCCGTGAGCATAGTGACAGCTTGCACAGTTACGTCCAGCTGAAGAGCTGTTTGTAGTATGTGAGTAGTGACCAAGAGCTGTTTGCTTTCCGCTGCCAGTGTCATAAGTATCATGACAAGTAGAACAGAAGTTAGCATAGTTAACTTTATCTGCAGATTCTTTAGGACCAACTGATTTTGTAATCTTTAATCCAGAGTTTGTAGAGCTGCTGTTGATCGCTGCAAATTCTGGGTCTTCAGTTAAAGCAAGTTTAATTGGTGTTGTAGAATACGTTACACCAGCAACAGTTTGTTTTAATAAACGGTCATTAGTAGATCCGTGTGGATTGTGACAGCTAGAACATTGTAATTGCTCTTCATTAGCTTTTTGATCAAGAGCACCAGGAGCTGCTCCAATTGCAACAGTACCTACATTGTGCATAGAGGAACTTTCATGAGTAGTGTTGAAAGTACCTGCACCTGCACCTTGTCCTTTTACGTTATAGAAGCCTAAAGTACCATCATGACATGTCAAGCAAAGATCAGCTTCAGTTTCTTCGAACTTCAATAGTGTTGCACTGTCCCCATTGTGCGTGCTGTGGCAGTTTGCACAAGAGTTAGTGTTATTTTGGAAATTACCATGTGTTCTGTGTTGGTTTACTTCACCATTGTTATCGATGGTTCCAACATGGATGTCTGGTGCTGGGTTGCCAGGCGTTGGAACAAACGTTCCTTCTGCAGAAGCAAATGCAGCGAACATGCTTAATAAAATAAGCGTAAATAATGCTGTAAATCCTAATTTCACCTTGCTCATCTCTAAAAACCTCCCAATTTCTTTCTCTCTTTTTTTCTCTCTAGTATGTTTGACTTCTAAAACGTTAGCTCTTTTTCCTCGCATCACCACCTTTAAGGAGATCACTATTCCCCATATACCGAAAGGAAGGGATCTTTATCTAGAAATATAGAAATCACGTAGAATAAAAAAGGGAGGTTTTTTTAAGGTCTCGTGAACATTATTGCTAGATTTCTGTGTGAATTACTTTAATAAAGGACATTACTTTAGTAAAACACTGAAATTCTTTGATTGATGGTATCTGTTACATATATGGCACCAAATTCATCAATGAATAGTCCGTTTGGCAGATATAGCTGGCCATTGTCTGTCCCCATTCCACCTAATTCCCTTACTTTTTTTCCATCTTGGTCAAAGGCATAGATGTTATGTGATAAATTACTGACTACATAAACGGTTCCTTTTGAATCAACAGCTACTCCGCGGGGATTTACGAATAGCGCAGTTCCTTTACCATCATCCGATCCGTTTATGATTCTAATAAATTTTCCGTCTTTATTAAAAACTTGAACTCTATTATTTCCAGAGTCTGTGACATAAATTTGATTATCTCGGTCGACTGCAACGGCATTAGGGGCGATGAACTTCCCTTCATCCTGACCGGCACCGCCGATTTCCATTAGCTTTTTACCTTGTAAATCAAAAATGAACAACTTGTTTGATTTAATATCCGTGACATAAAGCTTTTCGTCGTAGATACGTAATCCACCAGGTGATTGAATCAATTTATCGTTGTCTGGGAAGAATTTAATAAATTCCCCTTTAGAGGTAAAAATGGAAATGTTCCCATTATATAAATCAGCTACATAAACTTGTTCATCTTTATCACCGGCAATTCCGTATGGGAATTGGAATTGTCCTTTTTCCGTACCTTTTTTACCGAATGCATTTACATTATTACCGGACTGGTCAAAAACCTGCACTTGAGTATTTTTGGTATCCGAAACGTAAATAAATTCTCCAATTTTCGCAACATCCATTGGCTTGTCTAAAGGCGCTTCAAAGCTGCCATAAAAAGACTGTCTAAATTCTGGTTCTCCCCCATCAGTAGGGTTCGCTGCTGCCACAATTGGCTTTAGCGTTGGCCCCAAATCCATAAAGGTGATGGCTGAGAATAGGGCTATAGAAAGTACAACCATGGCACTCATCCATATATACGTTGTTGACTTTTTCAATTCTAGTCATCTCCTTTTATTTGCTGTCTTTTCCTGCTATTCTAGTTAATGCTTCAGAAGCAGGCTTATAAAGAGGGTCATAGCTTAATGCCTTTTTGTACAGTTCCTCAGCATCTTGTACATTACCTTGATCCTCTGCTACTCTGCCAATCTCGAAAATAATATCATTATTAACAGGCATTAATTTATCTGCTTCCTGAAGAGAAGCTAATGCTTTCTCATACATTTTGAGTTTACGATAAATCATACCCTCTAATAAATGACCTTTATAATCTCTTGGAGCTAACTCAACTGCCTTATTAGATTGCTTAAGTGCATCATCATAGCGTTCTTCATCGTTATAGACCAGCCCAAGATTAAAATACGCCGAAACATTCTTTTTATCTAAGTCGATAGCCATTTGTAACTGTTTAATAGCTTCTTCATTCTCACCATTTAAATGATAGGAATAGCCAAGATTTACACGATGCTCTGGTTTATTTGGTTCTTTGCTAACCAAACCTTCATAATAGTTTACTTGCTGTACAATTCGATCCTGATTCTGCTTACTCCAAATAAATTTGTCGCTGATCATATAGCCGCCAACCAAGCTGATAAGAAGTGTCGCAATAATTAAGGATATTCCCTGTAATTTAGTGAAGCGGTCATTTTTTTTCTTAATCACCGTATCCTTGTTTGTTTCCGGATTTTCTTTTATTGGGAGTTCATGGGCCTCCATAAGAATCCTCCTCATACTTCATCATTATTTTCTGTTGGATATTATCAATCCGTTTTGAAGATTGAAACCTACAAAAGCTAAAACTCAAATTGCACTGTTATAAAAATATCGGAAAGCCCAAGCTGACTTGCGCCCAGCTTATTCTTTTTTGTGACAGGAACTGCACGTCTTTTTGACATGGCAGGTATAACAGCTTTCTTGCGGATTATTAACATTTCCCACTGCAACAGGATGATTATCACGCCACTTATTTAAATGCTTCATCTGATGACAGGATGAACAATTCACTGTATTACTGCTTGATGTGTTTGATCGATTTGGCTCATGGCATGTATAGCAGGTTTCTTCGTTATTGCTTGCTTTGGAGCCGTGGTTACCAAAGAACGAATCTGCATGACTCTCTGGTCGAATTTTGTGGCAATCCTGACAATAAGTGTTTTCTTTTGCATACGTTCTTTCTGTTTTAGGAGATTTTCCGCTGTCAGTCTGTATATATTTGTCCAGAACTGAAGCACCTTCATAACCTTCAAGGTCTACAGAGGACATATATCGATGACAGGAATTACAATCCTTCAATTCTTCCTTTGCCTGTTTTCCGTGTGTTTTGGTTTTAAAATTTGTTTCTTCATGGCTCTTTGGAATCATACCGGTAGTATGACAGGCACTGCATTCAGTTGTGACTTGTCTAGATTCATGACAATCCATACATGTATCCATTGTTGGGCGTGTCCATTTCAAATCAGCCATTGCCGCAACTCCTAAATCACTATCCCATTTATCATAATCTGTCTTAAAGGTCATTTCTCTATCGGCAATTTCACCGTGGGCGACTCCGCTATGACATTGAATACATGTAACGTCTTCTTCTTTATGCTTATCATGTGGGATGATGATATCTCCAGAAACTGTAAATTCTCTCTGCACCACATTGTGACAGCTTTCACATGTACTATCTGGAATCTCGTCAGGCATTCGTATTGGTGCTACATTTTGATCATCACTTTTATTTACGGCCTTAGTGATTAACCCAATTTTATCCTTAGCTGTCTGCTTAATCCCTGGTTCGATATGACAATTAACACAATCCACTTCACTATGCGAGGAAGCCTTCCACGTAAAGTATTCAGGTTGCATCTCATGACATGAGGCGCAGAACTTAGAGCTTGAAGTTGCCTCTAGCCCGAACACCCCGAGAGAGAAGAAAAGGGCTAGAAACAACACAGTTAGTGTCATAAATTTATATAATCTTAAGCGGGAACGGGGAGGGTTCGACAGCTGTTTTTGTTCTTCATCCATAAAAGCGTCCCTCCAGAGTATTTTTCTTAGTTTTTCACATCATCTTTAAAGCCAGTTCTATGGCAATATTGACAGTAAACATCTGTTGGTGCTTTTACATCCTGTGAATCTGCTTTTGGCTCTTCACGATCATGGCAGACAAAACATTCTGCCTTTAGATCTGCCGTGGTAGCTTTACTGGCATGTGATGTTAAGTATTGATCACTTTCACCGTGACTTGCTGGGCGTTCAGAGTGACAGGCACTACAGAATTTATTGATTCTTGACTGCTCTCTGACAATAGTAATGTTCGGTTTATATTTATGATCTTTATCTTCTTCCTCTACTTCAGCCATTTTTAAAAGAGAGATAAGATCTTCTTCCGGAATATCTCTAAACCACTTAGAATCCTGGTGACAATCCACACATTGATCAAGTTGATTAAGAGCAGTTCCTCCGTGATTATTATTCCAATCCGCAACTTTGTGGTCTTCCGGAATGTTCACTTGTTCATGACAAGTTTCACATGCCATTGAAAGCTTAACGTCCTTCTGCTGTTTTCCAAGTGCTTCTAGTATTAGTTTTTGTGTTTTTTCGTCATGCTGTGCAACGGCTTCTTTCGCTTCTTCTTCGGTAGCTGCTTCATGTTTTACTGCGTTTGAAGTTTTCTTTGCTGCTTCTTCAAGGTGTTCTGGATTAGGTGGTACAAGATACGCGACATCTGTCCATGGCTTTTCACCGTTATTCACTTTATCGTGACAGTCAATACACGTTCCCATATTTGGAGCCAAGTATTTCTTTTCCATCATTTGCTGTGCAACTTCTTCTGTCCAGTGACCGCGGACTTCCTCGGTGTTGATACCGCGGGCCGCTATCTTCGCGTGTGCAATTCCGGCATGACAGCTGATACAAGGGACACCTTCTTCAATATGTCCTTTGTGGTTAACGATTAAGTCACCGGAAGCCGAAACAAGTCGATTTTTCGAGTGACATTGCAGACAGTTTTCATCTGACACAGCCTCATGCTCGGTTTGAACAATCTGTTCAGGTATGCCCATTACGTGATGATAAACTTCCTTTAATGAAATTACCTTATGTGTCATCATGTTGACGAATCCAGGTTTTATATGACACTGTACACAGGAGATTTCACTATGTGAACTTGCTGTAAATGTTGTATACTCTGGTGCCATTTCATGACAACTGGCACAGAATGATGGCGAATTTGTGAAAGATATGACACCATATCCCCCGCCAAAAATGACGATAAATGCAACAATCGATGCAAATAATAATTTCCATCGATTAACAGGATCCTTCCAATTTATATTTTTGACTTTAGACATAAGTCTGCGTATAGGGCCTGTTTTCTTTTTATTTTCACTCGTTTCAGGTTTTTCTTTATTTTTCTTCCCCCAAAAGGCCACTCTACTCACCCTTCCCATTTCTTATTTTTCTCTCTATATAATTTCTAAGTTAACCTCTCTATTGGTAGTATCTAACATTGTAAAAGTATTTTCCAATGTACAATTTGTGAATAATTTTTCATAGGTAAGTAACATGACCTTTCTCCTAAAAACAACATGTAAACACTGATAAACAAAGGGTTAGGTTAACAATATAGCCAAGTTGTAAACCTGTAACTTTATGTATTTTTATACAATAACTTGACTAAAAACTAAAAATAATTGCAGATAAAATAGACTAAATACTGGGTTGGCTGCATACAAAAGTTAGACAATTTTGAAATGCTTGGATTTTTTAGCTAATAATAGTTTCGAAGGTCATTTTTTTCTAAATGTGGCTATAACGGTAACAATGTTGTCACTCTAAATCGGAAGTGGTAAGATAAAAAGGGTAATTATCGAAAATTTCGGATGAAAATGAGCATATTTTTAGAAGGTTAAATTCAGATATAAAGGAGCGTTTCATCATATGATGGGGATTTTAAATAAAGTGTTCGACCTAAATAAGCGTGAGCTGAAGCGGCTGGACAAACTGGCAAAGCAAATTGACGCACTGGCTGCAGATACTGAAAAACTTAGTGACGATCAGCTCCGAGAAAAAACGGAAGAGTTTAAGCTTCGCTATCAAAAAGGTGAAACACTGGATGACCTATTAATTGAAGCCTTCGCGGTTGTTCGTGAGGGAGCTAAGCGGGTGCTTGGTTTATATCCATATCATGTTCAGCTAATGGGGGGTATTTCTCTTCATGAAGGGAATATTTCGGAAATGAAGACGGGTGAAGGTAAAACCTTAACCGCTACCATGCCTGTTTATTTAAATGCCCTTTCAGGTAAAGGAGTACACGTTATTACTGTCAATGAATATCTGGCAAGCCGTGACGCAAACGAAATGGGTCAGTTATACCAATTCTTAGGTTTAACAGTCGGTTTGAACTTAAACAGTATGTCAAAGGAAGAAAAGCAAGAAGCATATGCCTGTGACATTACATATGGAACTAACAATGAATTTGGCTTTGATTATTTGCGTGATAACATGGTCCTTTATAAAGAGCAAAAAGTACAGAAGCCGCTTTATTATGCGGTTATTGACGAGGTTGACTCGATTCTAATTGATGAAGCACGTACACCATTGATTATTTCTGGTTCTGCCCAAAAGTCTGCTATTCTTTATATTCAAGCTAATGCTTTTGTACGCACACTTACTAGGGATACTGATTTTACGTATGATGAAAAAACCAAAGGCGTAATGCTGACTGATGAAGGAATCAGCAAAGCAGAGCGTGCATTCGGGATCGAAAATCTTTTTGATATTTCCCATGTAACCTTAAACCATCATATTAACCAGGCATTAAAAGCAAATGTCAGTATGCACCTTGATGTGGATTATGTTGTCCAAGATGGTGAAATCATTATTGTTGACCAGTTTACTGGCCGTTTGATGAAGGGCCGCCGCTATAGCGAAGGTTTGCATCAGGCGATTGAGGCAAAGGAAGGCTTGGAAGTTCAGAACGAAAGCATGACCATGGCAACAATCACCTTCCAAAACTACTTCCGTATGTATGAAAAGCTTGCGGGTATGACAGGTACAGCGAAAACGGAAGAAGAAGAATTCCGTAACATTTATAATATGAACGTTATCGTGATTCCAACGAATAGACCAATCGCACGTGATGACCGCCCGGATTTAATTTATGCTTCCATGGATGGAAAATTCCGTGCAGTCGTCGAGGATATTGCTGAACGCAATCAAAAGGGTCAGCCTGTCCTTGTTGGTACAGTAGCCATTGAAACATCCGAATTAATTTCTAGATATTTATTAAAAAAGGGAATTAAACACAATGTTTTGAACGCGAAAAACCATGAGCGCGAAGCAGAAATTATTGCGGAAGCAGGTCATAAAGGCTCTGTTACAATTGCTACAAACATGGCCGGCCGTGGTACAGATATTAAACTTGGTGAAGGCGTTGTTGAATTAGGCGGTCTCGCCGTTCTCGGTACTGAGCGTCATGAAAGCCGACGAATTGATAACCAGCTTCGTGGACGTTCTGGACGTCAAGGAGACCCTGGGGTAACCCAGTTCTATTTATCGATGGAAGATGAATTGATGCGTCGATTCGGTTCTGACAACATGAAAGCGATGATGGAACGGCTTGGAATGGACGATACGCAGCCAATTCAAAGTAAGATGGTTTCTAAAGCTGTTGAATCTGCGCAAAAACGCGTAGAGGGCAACAACTTCGATGCTCGTAAGCAGCTTTTACAATATGACGATGTTCTTCGTCAGCAGCGTGAAATCATCTACACGCAGCGTGATGAAGTGCTAGAATCAGAAAACCTGCGTGAAATTATTGAAAAAATGATTCTTTCTACCATTCAGCGTAACGTTGAAGCACATGCAAATAAGCATGAGGATGAGGAAGAATGGAACCTGCAGGGCATTATTGACTTCGTAAATGCTAACCTGCTGCATGAAGGTGACATTACCATTGAGCAATTACGCGGTAAAGCCCCAGAGGAAATGACAGAGGCGATTTTTGCTAAGGTGAAGGAACGTTACGATGAAAAGGAACAAATCCTTTCTGATGAACAAATGCGTGAATTTGAAAAAGTGGTTACACTTCGTGCTGTGGATAGTAAGTGGATTGACCATATTGACCAAATGGACCAGCTGCGCCAGGGTATTCACCTTCGCGCGTACGGACAAATTGACCCGCTTCGCGAATACCAGCATGAAGGCTTCGCAATGTTTGAGGCAATGGTTTTATCGATCGAGGAAGAAGCTTCTATGTATATCATGAAGGCGGAAATCCGCAACAACCTTGAGCGTCAAGAAGTCGCTAAAGGACAGGCTGTCAATCCGAAGGAAGACGGAGAAGCAGTTAAGAAAAAACCAAAAGTAAACCAAATCAACATCGGCCGCAACGATCCATGTTATTGTGGCAGCGGGAAGAAATATAAGAACTGCCACGGGGCAGGGAAATAGAAGGTAAAGGGCTGGCAAATTGTCAGTCCTTTTTATTTTACTAATTGTAGGCTATTGAGATAACTAGTCGAGGACTTGATTCCCTTAATTGGGGATTCTGCTGCTTGGCGGTAATCAAAGATGGGCTTTGGTTCCCTTCAACTGCGAAAATGACGCTTAGAGGTAATCAAAGATGGGTTTTGATTACCTTCAACTGCGAAAATGGGGCTTAACGGTAATCAAAGATGGGCTTTGGTTCCCTTCAAATGCGAAAATGGGGCTTAGCGGTAATCAAAGATGGGGTTTGATTCCCTTCAACTGCTAAAATGACGCTTAGCGGTAATCCAGGATATAAAATCAGCTACCGGGCACTCCAGCTCCTCAAAATTTTAGCTTACGCATTCGCCCATAAAAAAAAGAGAGGTTCCCCTCTCAATTTCACTGTTTCTTCAGCCATTTCTGCAGCCCCTCGATCTTTTTCCATAATTGAAAATGATCGTCTACATACATAATAGCCTCGCTCTCGTCCCCTAATTGATATCCACTTGGAAGGAACATAGGGATTTTCTTTTTACCCGATAAGAATGGAATAACATGTGGGTTAACTTTTTTAGCCTCTTTCAGTAATTTAGCAGCATTTGCAGAAAAACCATTTTTATATAATTCAAGCAAAAGCTTGTTATATAAACCATGTGCAGTCGACTCCTCATACTGCTTCAACAACCGTTCTGCACTTTCCAATAATCCTTCTTCAAGGTAAGCGCCAAACAGGATATATCGGATACCTTGGTTATCATTTGGGTTTAATTCTAGAAGCTGCTCGTATTCACGTATCGCAACCATAGTTTGTCCTAATTGATGAACGGCATTTGCATACGATGCCTTCGCACGCATATATGGTCTTGTTTCGAGTAAGCCCCAGAAATGACCTTTGTTCTCTTTGAAAAAGGCTTTCCCGAGTTCCTTTTCCCCAATTTCCATGCCTTTTTTTGCATATATCATTGCTTCCTCATCAGAATCTGCGGCTTCAGCTAATATAACATAGGCATCAACGCACTTGGGATCTAGCTTAAGAGCCTGCCGCGCAAGATCACTTCGCTGGTGTCCACGTGCTTCCATGGCGTCATAAACCAGTTGCTGGGCACGCCCTTTATTCGTTTTTGGTGCCTTTTTAGGGGCAGGAGCAGCAAGCTTCTTATTCAAAAATTCATTTATTTCTTCCATGGTCTCAAAATTGTGACCTTGGATCTCCTCCAATACTTCCTGCATGATTTGTTCTGTAGGCATTGGCCCTTGAACTAAATTAAGCGGCCTAGTAGAATCAAGCTCAGTCGACTCTTCCATTGAAATCTCAATAATACTTCTTATCTCCTCTTCCAATTCGTCATCCATTTGTCTATAGGTAGACGAAAGGGAGCCCACAGGTACCCCATACATCTTGGACAGTTCCTTTTGAGTTAGAGGTGATTTCAAATGGTTAAACGTTGAGATTAAATAATGCAGAGATGCTGCATAGAGATTCGGATTTTTTATCCTCTTTTGCGTTTTCTCACAGTATTGGAACCAGAGAATGACCCCTAAATCCACAATTGGCGGTATTTCACCTAACGACTCAAGCTTCTGCTTTAAAATTTCCGCCACTTCCTGATAAACCGGTGACTGCCACTCCATGCCATCTACATCTATCATCCCGCCAATCCCCGGAAGGTCCTTCATGATTTCCATAAAGAAATCGGTAAAAAACTCCTGCGGTGAACCGTAGCCTGCCATATCACTTTTTTGTTTAATAAAATCAATCGCTTGATGAAGCGGTAAATCATGCAAATCAAATGGCGCTGGGAAAAAGACATACATTTGTTCAAACGGAAGGAGAAATCCAATAAAAAATGTTCCCTTTTCAAATGGTTGTTGTAAATTTGTTACCATGGCCATAAATTCTTCCGATGAAAGACCATCAGTAACAGTTAGAATATTGTTTTCAACATGGGTAATTTCACCCGCAATTGCCCTCGCATTTGTCCAAGATTGCAAGATTTGTTTCAATTTTGGCCGTTTAAGTTTTCGAGCCTCTAAGGGTATGAAGTTTTCTAAAATGGTTTCCCCATTTTCCAATTTATAAAACAGCGAATACCAAATCGTATAGACAAATTCGAAAAACTGACGCTCTTCCTCTTCTATGTCAAAGTATTCATGATATTCATCAAATCCCTTGAGTATTTCCTCTTCATAATGATCAAGTGCAAAGTGAAGGAGACGCTTTTGTAAATCGTCAATCTCACCTTCAAGCACATGGGTAATTGATACAGCCTCCCTCGCACCACAGCATTTTTTATACTTTTTTCCGCTCCCGCATGGACAAGGTTCATTCCGGCCTATACTCTCTTTCATCATTACTCGCCCCTTAATCCCTCTACTATCTTTAGGTATCTATTATTATTCCAATTAAAATAGTACCATTTTTGCCAGCTTGATAGGAAATATACTTCAACTTTTAAAGATGGTCAAAAAAAATGCATACATGATTTCACAATTGAAATCATGTATGCACAGTATATTATAGCGATACATTTTTATCAGATTTGATGTTTGAATCATTCCCAACATGTTTAAAGACATTCACCATAAATAAAATGACTCCTAACACCACAACGATTGAACCGATGATAGTCGGTGCAAGGGCTGCGGAAACACCCATTATTTGCAGTGCAATCCCGCCTAACATAACCGGTACCCCAATATTGTGAAACCAGAACTGCGTTTTTGCCAATTTTGAATTCGCTGCATTTGGATATAAGTGATAAATAATTCCAAACAACGCCATCGTTACCCAGCCCAACAAATTAACATGGGCGTGGACGGATGTAAAACGGAAATCATGAATAATTCCCATGGTCAGACCTGCCAAAACCCCAATTGTAAAATAAACTGTTGCTACCTTTAAATACGCTTTTCCCACTTTGTACCTACCTCCTTTTCTCATTTCTGTAACTATTATACTATATTACATTTAAATACCAATATTCCAATTATGGCAATAGTATTTTTACCGAAGGCTCTTTTCTTAAACTTGTTGCTTTTTCGAATAAACTTTAATGATTGTGCTAAATTTCCCGCAGAAAAATCAATAAATATAATAAGAAAAGAGCCTGCAAACTAAATTCTAAAGCTCAAAATACATATTTCCACGTTAAAATCGGCTTTAGGATTTTAACAACAATCATACGAAAAACAGCCTTACCAAAAAAAACCTCCTAGTAATATAGGAGGGAAATTATGATCGCTTCATAAATTCGAGGACCTCCAGGTCGATAAAACCAGAGCTCTGTCCTCTCATTTCAAAGTTTTCAGTATGAATATAGGCTGTTAGGGCTTTAAATACTTCCTCATTGCTTTGTGAAGTACTGCTTAGATACGACAATCTGGTTAAATGATGAATGAGCTCCTCTTTGATTTCTCCTTCAATCGCAGCAATTCTCTCAGCCTTTGAAGGTGCAAAATAGAGCTGTTGAAGATGATAAATTCGAATCAATTCTTTAATGGGGTCTGGATGGTCATCAACTCTTAGATCTATATAGCGGTCGTTGAAACCACCATAGCCACCCTTTTCCTTTACGATATAGAGTGCAGCAGACTGCTTACCCCTGCTATCGCCTCCAGCCTCCTGCCCAGCGTCTAAAGCAGTAAGGAGTCGGTTTGCCAGGGTACCATGGGTCTCTACAAACACTTGCGCAATTGCTTCAACTGTTTTTTCATCGACTAAAATATTCCCTTGGGCAGCAAAATGGGTGCCTGTCACCCCGCCAGCCCAAGTATAGCAAGCATATCCTGTGAAAGTTGCAGGTGAACCATTGGAATCAATCAGACCGACCTGGCGCATTTCTTTATCCGGATCCTCCTCAAGCAGGATATCGAGTGTTTCTTGGGCAGTCTTTCCCTGTTCCATTAATTCCAGTGCTTTTGGCCCATAGGATGTATTCGCATAGGATTGGGTTGCAACAGCTCCAACACCTGCCTTTGCCCAAGGCACCACTGCACCTACCCCAAGAAACTTTGATTGAACGGCAATCCCCCATTCCTTTTCGATTGGGTCATAGCCTACGATGGAAAAGGTCATATGATAATCCCCCTAAATTTATCGTAATTTAAAAAGCAGCCCCGATTGCTCAGGACTGCGTTCATACGTATTAATGTGTTTCAATCAAGCCATAGCGTCCATCTTTACGCTTATAAACGACGTTCGTACGGTTTGTCTCAGAGTTGTTGAAGACGTAGAAGCTGTGTCCTAATAGGTTCATTTGAAGAATCGCTTCTTCACTGTCCATTGGCTTCAGATCGAAGCGTTTCGTACGAACAAGTTCTAAATCATCTTCATCTTGTTCTTGGACTTCTGAGTTTTCAGATATAGCAAACGTAATCGGGATATCACCTTTTTCACGGAATTTACGATTAACCTTTGTTTTGTGCTTGCGGATTTGACGCTCCAGCTTGTCTGAAATCAAGTCAATCCCTGCATACATATCTACATTTGTTTCTTCTGCACGAAGGACTAGGTTTGGCAGAGGAATGGTTACCTCCACTTTTGAAGTTTTATCTTGATTGAATCTTAAATTCACATGTACCGTTGCTTCAGGTGCTTCTGTGAAATATCGTTCTAATTTTGAAATCTTCTTTTCAACGTAATCTCTAATTGCTGGAGTTACCTCAATGTTTTCACCACGAACGTTATAATTCATTTGTGGACTCCTCCTTTATATTCCTATGTAAATACATTTCTATTTTACCCCTTCATTCTCCTGCTAAATCCTAATATAAATTTTGTCGAAATTTTGACAAAAACAACGGGTAAATAGTGAGAACCATTTTATAACTAAATGGCTATTCAGAAATGTGTTTACACATTTAGTCTATTATTTCCAGGGACAATTTACCACTTTTAAGTCTTGTGAATAAGGTACTGAGGATGAAACGTGACTGGGGGAATTAAAAATGGAACAGCATGAAAGAAGAACTCTCGCTTGGCATGAAACGTTAGAATTGCATGAACTCGTTGCTTTTCAATCTGATGGCTTAATGAAATTAAAACTGTCTTATAAAAAGGTACCTGATGCCGAGCTAAAAGAGATTTACAACAAATGCATTCACGAATTAGAACATAACCTGACTGAATTGCTTAAATTTTATCCTTCCGCCCCAGGCTACCAAGGCAGGGATGACGACGATGACTATCGCGAGGATGTTGGGTTTTATGCCGGTGACCTTCTCGGTCTTTCTAAATCGTTAGTCCGTAATTTAAGTATTGCGATTACGGAGACCGCAACACCAGCTTTGAGAAATGTTCTAACCAAGCAAATCACCACAGCGATTAAAGGACATGAACGTATTTTTAATTATATGCATAAACACGGGCTTTATCCTTCCTACGATTTAGGACGCTTACTAGGGCATGATTTTGAAAATGCTCAAAAAGCCTTAAAAATGAAATATAAATAGAATTAGGTTAATTACCGGGCAAGCGTGAAGGAATGTACCCTTTGCGCTCCTGAACCTTTAATTAATTTAGCAGCATGCCTAAGGGTCGAACCAGTCGTATAAATATCATCGATTAACAGGATGGACTTTCCTTTTACATCCATTTCCTGGTCCAGCTTAAAAACCTGGGGAATATGAATCCGTTCCGATCTTGACTTTTTAGATTGTTTTTCTGCATGTGTCCTGGTAAGGAGCCTGCTGGAGATTAAACCTGACTCGATAATCAGAGCCTCAGCCTGATTAAATCCCCGCTCGTATAACCGCTCCTCACTTAATGGAATGGGAACGAGAAGGTCTGGATTTATTTTATTAACATAATTTATTAAATAGGGTGCAAAAATTCTAGAAAGTACATAGTCTCCGCGGAATTTATATGTTGCGATAATTTCCTTTAAAAATTCGTTATAAGTGAATATCGAGTGATTGAAGGTAAGATACCCATTCCAGTCGATATCCTCCTCCCAGCGCTTGCAATCATGACACAAGTCGTCATGTTTAAACCTTTCATCTAAAAACTGAAATGGCCGGCTGCATATTCTGCATGTTTCGCCTTCAACCTTTTCCAACTTCCCCTCACATATCGAGCAGATTAGTAGTTCTTTTTCTTTTGAAAAAATAGAGATCCATCCGATTAAAGGCTGGATTATGTCATGGCATATTAAACAGTGGGTATTCGTCAATCAAGAAGCCCCCTTTTGACACCTTCCATATTCATAGCAATGATTTGTTTTCGTGCCTTGAGCATAGGTTCAGTTTTTCCATAATGAAAGAAGGTAACCACACCATCAGGATAATCCTTGCTCCTTCCCGCCCGACCGGCAATTTGGACAAGGGCACTTTCAGTAAAGATATCGTCCTCAGCACCGATAACAGCAACATCAATATTGGGAAATGTCACACCTCGTTCTAAAATGGTGGTTGTCAGTAATAATGGGATCGTTTTGTTTCGCATTTTTTGGACCTTTTCTTTGCGAAGGGGATCCTCTGCATGGACTGCCTCGATGTCAGGCGTTAATTGGCAAAGGATTGGGAGAGCTTTTTCCATTAAACCGATATGCGGGAAAAAAAGTAACGCTTGCTTTCCACTATCAAGGCGTTTTTTTACCCATTGCATCACATTGGCAGGAAGTTTATCTTTTTTTAATTGTCTTTGCCAATTACCACACCATGTAAAGTGAGGTACTGGAAGAGGATGACGGTGGAATCTAGCTGGGATTGTAGTGAACGCTCTTTTATCTGTACGGCACTCCTGCTGCCATTTTTCGTTCGGTGTCGCTGTCAGGTAAATCATTGATGAATCTAACTTTCTAGCTTGAACAGCACCATATTGGAGCGATTCCTCTACTGTATATGGAAAGGCGTCAACCTCGTCCAAAATGACGGTATCGAAAGCGTGGTAAAAACGGAGCAGTTGATGTGTGGTAGCAATGGTAAGCGGAGCAAAGAGATGGCGATCTTCGCTCCCCCCATACAGGGAAGCAACGGTGATTCCTGGAAATGCTGCTTTTAATCTCGGGGTTAGTTCGAGGACAACATCTGTGCGCGGTGTTGCAATGCAAACTCTTTCTTGGGCAGCAAGAGCCGCTTCTATTCCGGCAAACAGAACCTCGGTTTTTCCTGCTCCGCAAACCGCCCAAACTAGGAGTTCAGTCTTGCTCTTTACTGCCTCAAGTACTTTATTAGATGCGGCCTGCTGCCCATCCGATAACCGTCCTTTCCACTCCAGTTTTTTTTCCGGTAAATGGTTCCGAGGACCAGGCCCATTCCATCCTATTAATGGTGTACATGCACTGATTCTCCCCATCATCAGGCATTTACGGCAATAAAGGCATATTTCCCCGCACCTTGAACATGGAAACTCTGCAAACCACTGTATTTCTTTATTGCCACAGCGGGAGCAAAAACGCTTATTCCTATAATACTCAATTCCCTTTCGGTAGGTAATATAGCCATTTTCATAGTGGTTATGGATTTCTTCAAATGGGAATGGAAGGTCATCGAGCAGGAGTTGTTTGCCTGTAAGAAGCAGCTGTAGTTTAGAGTTGTAGGGGAAATTAAAGTTTAATGGTGGTTGTGGAATGGTTGGTATTTGTGAGATGGGAAGTGAGTCAGTACTCTTTTGAGGGAATAAATAATTCTCCTTTACAAGGAAACGCACGAAAACAGCACCCTTCTTATTTAGTTTTTTTGAAGTATCACTCCTTCATTACTGTTAAGAATTCAACAAGTGTTGTCAAAAACCTGTTTATTGTCGATGATTAATAAAATAAAATTATTGACAGTAAAGAGGCCGCAAACTCAAATCGAGTAAGGGCTTCTTTATTATTATTAACCTAACTTTATTTCAATGGCTTCGATCCGCTTTGCTTGACCTGTGGTTCCAGCTTCTTCACCGTTTTCCTTCCAATCGGTCCATCCGACGTTTTCAATGTGTACACGATACATAATGTTTAATCCATCAGCTTTTATTTTGATGGCTTCAAGTCTTAACGCTACACCGATAGTTCCTAAAACTTCCCCATTGGAACGTTCGTTCGTCCAGCCTAAATCCTCGATATGTCCTTGCATTTGCAATCGAGCATTAGTGTTTTCTAGTCTAACAGTTAATGCTTCTAATCTTCGTGATTGTCCGGTTGTTCCTGCGGTTTCACCATCTCTTTTTACTCCCTGCCAGCCGATATCTTCAATATGTGCTTCATAAACGACAGATGGTGATAGTGATAGTGATGTTACTGGTGCTGCTTTTTTATTCAATCCGTAAAATTGCACCAATCCATTGACGATCCCCTGCGCACATTTTATTCGGTAATCATCTGACTTGAGCAGTCTTAAATCCTCTGAATTGGTCATAAATCCACATTCGATGAGCAAAGCATCCATGTTGGTTTCACGTAAAATAGCAAAGTCGGCACGCTTCACCCCGCGATTGACCATGCCTGTAGCGATTATGGTATGATCGTGAACCATTCTTGCCAGATTATAGTTTCTGGCAGTTGCATTTGTGTGAATATAGGTTTCAATTCCGCGCGCTGGGCTCGCTCCTGCATTTGCATGGATACTCACCACACAATCCACTCGCAACTGGTTGGCTAAGTTTGCACGTGCTGTTAGGCTTGTATCAATACTATCATTTAAATCGTGAGTAAAGAATGTCTCTACATCATGATAATCCGAAAGTAAATTGGCTACATGGAGGGCAGTACCTTTATTAAACTCAAATTCTCTCATACTGTTATCTAAAGCACGTTTTCCAGGCGTGTTTATGTCATGTCCAGGATCTAACATAATTTTAACCATTAATATCATCTCCCTAAAACTAGTTAATGAAAATAAATTAAATTTGGTTCGGATATTTTCAAAAATTAGATATTTCCCTATTAATTACCCTAACCTTTATCAAAGATTTATAATTTTTCAATAACCTTTTCAAGAGAATTAACTACCCCTTAAAGCCAACATAAGCCGGGCTTCTGCCCGGCCATCTCATACATTATCTTCTGATCCATCCGAGTCCCATCGCACCTTCTCCCAAGTGGGTTCCAATGACTGGACCAAAGTAACTGATGAAGAATTCAACATTGGGATACAGTGCTTCTAGCTCTGACTTCCATTCCTGGGCTTCGTCCTTGCGGTTTGCATGGATGATGGCGGCCTGAAAGTTTGCGCCGCTTGCAGCGTCTTCCCCTAGCAGGTTAGCAATCCGTTTCATCGCTTTTTTTCGTGTGCGTATTTTTTCAAATGGGACAATCACTTTATTCTCAAAGTGGAGAAGTGGCTTTACTTGAAGTAAACTACCAATAAACGCTTGAGCACCTGAAAGGCGGCCGCCACGCTGTAGATGAGATAGGTCATCTGCCATGAAGTAGGCTTTAGCCGTTTTCTTCAATTCCTCTAGGCGTAAGATGATCGTTTCGGCATCTTCCCCGTTTAAAGCCATTTTTGCCGCCTCAATGGCGTAGAAACCCTGGGGCATGCAGCTAATCTCCGAATCGAATGGGTATACCTTCAAACCCTCCACCATCGTACTGGCTGTGACAGAACCGGCATAGGTACCGCTAATTCCGCTTGAGAGATGGACGCTGATGACGGCTTCATAATCCTTAGCTAATACTTCAAACAGCTCTACAAACTGCCCGATTGGAGGCTGAGAAGTGGTTGGCAGTTCCTTCTCCTTCACTAGTTGAAAAAACTCACCCGCTGTAATATCAACTTCCTCACGATACACCTTGTTTCCGAAGATAACATTTAAAGGGATCATATGTATATTCCATTTATCGCGTATTTCTTTTGGTATGTAAGCGGTACTATCCGTAACAACTGCCGTTTTCATCATAAATTCCATCCTTAATGTCATGTTTGTTACTATTTTATATGAAACTAAGAAAAGCGCAAGCGCCCTGGTCAGCGGCGTATGGCCTGGAGGGCTCCAACTGAGATAAAGGAAACACGAAGAGCCGGAGGCGATTCGATGTTGACTTATCGTAGGTAGGTAAAAATCCTGAAGGGATTTTTACTCGCGGAGACCGAAGGACACTAGCCGCTAGGGCGCTGGAGCTGGACAGTAACCTAAGTTTAAAAACTTATACTTTCTTATCTTTCAAGTGAAAAGGCACGCTCCGTAATAGAGCATGCCTCTTAAATAACTTATCTCACTTCGACCCAGCCATTCTTAATCGCTGATACCACTGCCTGAGTACGGTCATTAACATTCATTTTTTGTAAAATGTTGCTCACATGATTCTTTACCGTTTTTTCACTAATAAATAAAGCTTCCCCAATTCCACGGTTACTTTTACCATCTGCCAGCATTTGCAGTACTTCACATTCACGTCGTGTTAGAAGATGAAGCGGACGACGCAGTTCCAGGGTTTGAACAAAGGCACCTCCGCCAGTGCGTCCAGCTGTCAGTTTGCGGTATTCATTTACTAAATTATGCGTTACCTTAGGATGCAAGTAACATCCTCCATCAGCGACAACACGAACGGCCTCAATCAGTGCATCCGCATCCATCTCTTTTAATAAGTATCCTCTTGCTCCTGTTTGGAGTGCATGAGTAACATAGTTCTCATCATCATGGATGGATAAGATAATAATTTTTGTATCTGGAAATTTTTCCGATAGCTCACGTGTTGCTTCAATTCCGTTCACTTGAGGCATATTAATATCCATGATGACTACATCAGGATTATAGGCGTTTACGATGTTTATTGCATCACTTCCGTCATCACCCTCAGCAACCACTTGGAATGCCTTTTCAAATTCTAGGATTCGTTTAACCCCTTCTCTAAAAAGTTGATGATCATCGATAATCGCAATCTTCGTCATAATTTTTTCCCTCCTGCTCCATTTATTCGCTTATGTTTTTAAGACGGTATCGGAACCACGATAAAGACTGCTGTTCCTTTTCCTTTTTTAGATTCAAATGTGATACTTCCATCTAAGAGCTCTACTCGTTCTCTCATCCCAATCATTCCAAAGGACTCTGGCTTTTTTTGATTCATATCAAAACCAGAGCCATTGTCCTTAATTAGAACGGTAATTTCCTTCTTTGTCATTTCCAGCCTTACTTTTATTTCACATGCATTGGCATGCTTTAAGGCATTTTGTACCGATTCTTGTATCAACCGGAATAAGGCAACTTCATACTTCGTAGGAAGCCTGCTCTCTAATCCAATATGAATAAAATCAATACTAGAACTGTTATGATATTCTTCGATGGTTTGTAAATACTTTCTGAGGGTAGGCACTAGGCCTAAATCATCAAGCGCCATCGGGCGAAGGTCATAAATAATTCTCCTGACCTCATAAAGTGCGGCACGGACCATCTTTTTAAAGCTTCCAATCTCTTTAAAAGCTTCCTCAGGTCCTTGTTCCTTATAAACACGGTCCACTAAATCCGATCGCATGATAACATTTGCCAGCATTTGCGCTGGACCGTCATGTATCTCTCTAGAAAGCCGTTTCCTCTCTTCTTCCTGAGCTTCAATAATTTTCAAGCCAAAGTCCTGTTTTGCTTTTGCATTCTGCAATTCTTGACCCATCAGTTTTAAATCACTCATCAGGTAATTCATGACTACTGATATTTGGGAAATAAGCTGGTCTGCCCGGTCAATCGTTTCATCCAATCCCAATAGTCTGCGCTCAAGATCAGCTCGTTTGTCTAACAGCTGCTGTTTATATTGCCAATTTATCGACAGGTCCATTTGCAGCTGGTGAGCTTTTTCATATGCCTCCCTGACCTCAGCCTCAGAATAGGCTTTAAAATTCATACTAAGCTCTGATAACGTTAGTCTCGCCCTAAGTACCTGTTCTTCAAGTCTTTCCTCTTCCGCTATAAGTTTGATCATCATGTCTTTAATCGTTTTTAGTTCATCCGTCATATTTTCATAGTCTTTTCGACATTGCTCACTAATTTGAAATATATCGCTTTTACTGCTGGTGACGGTTTCAATCATCTCTTCACGGATTTCATCAATCGATTTTACATTAATCTTCTGAATTTTCGCCATGCTTTCCTCCAGAGACCTTTTTTCTAGTTTAACGCTAATTGTAATATTTTACTATCTCTATGCATTAAACTAAAAATTTTCCCAACTTCTTAGTGCATAAGTAGTATAATGTTTTGTAGCAAATCTACTATTTTAAAAAAATACAGTTAACACTATTTAACCATTATTTATTATAACACGGGAAAATGACTTCAATGTTAAAGTTATATTACACCAATATTTTTTTTATATTATTCGAAAGATATGATGGGAGGAGATTACTATGCTATCAAGGTATTTTACGGTTAAGCAGGAAATTGGTCAACATGAAATTGTCATTCAAAAGTCACGTTTTATTTCTCATATCAAAAGAGTAGAAACTGAAAGTGATGCTCAGGAATTTATCCAAATTTGTAAGAAAAAATATTGGGACGCGACCCATAATTGCTCGGCTTACATGATAGGTGAAAATGACCAAATTCAAAAAGCAAATGATGACGGAGAGCCTAGCGGAACTGCAGGCGTTCCTATTCTTGAGGTATTGAAAAAAAAGAAGCTTAAAGATACTGTCGTCGTGATTACCCGTTACTTCGGAGGGATAAAATTAGGTGCTGGCGGGCTTATCCGCGCCTATGGGAAGGCGACCTCAGAAGGGCTGGGTACAGCTGGAATTGTGGAGAGAAGGCTCGTTCAAGTGATTCACGTGACAGTTGATTATACTTGGCTTGGGAAAGTTGAAAAGGAACTTCGGGATTCTGATTATATCCTGAAGGAAATTCATTATCTCGACATTGTTAAATTGGACGTTTATGTAGATGAAGACAAAGTAAATTTGTTTCATGAATGGATAACCGAATTAACAAACGGCCAGGCTGGCATTGAAAAAGGGCAAACAGCGTATTTAGAGGTTGAACTATAAAAAAAAAAGTGACTGACTCAACTGCCACAGCAAGTGCCATTTTGAGTCCGTCACTTTATGATCGATTTTTTGCCGTAGTAATACCAAACATACGCAAAATCTTTAGTAATGGATGAAAGTTATTCCCCAACAAACCGATCTTTTCAGCGATTAGCTCCATTAATAAGACAAGTGCTCCGATTAGAAGGATAGAGACACCAATTCTTGCATGAGAATAAATTACAGCCACCACACCAAAAAATGCCGACATTGCATATATCATTAAAACTGTTTGGCGATGAGAATAGCCAAGCCTCAATAAACAATGGTGTAAATGAGATTTATCTGGGGCTGACAATGGCTGATTATTTATGATCCTTCGCATGATGGCAAAAAAGGTATCTGAAATTGGAACTCCAAGGATGATTACAGGGATAATAAAAGAAATAAAAGTTACATTTTTAAATCCTAACAAAGAGAGTACTGAAATAATAAACCCCAAAAACAAAGCTCCGGTGTCGCCCATGAATATAGTTGCTGGATGGAAGTTATAAAAAAGAAAACCTAGCGTGCCCATTAAGACGATCGTGCCCACAGCAACAACAAACAAGTTGCCCTGAATGAGTGCCATACCTGAAATGGTAACTAAGGCTATCGAGGACACACCTGCTGCAAGACCATCCAAACCGTCAATTAAGTTGATGGCGTTGGTAATCCCAACGATCCAAAGAATTGTAAACGGAATACTGAGGTATCCGAATTCTAAATGTCCTCCAAAGGGGAGATTAATGAAAATAACCTGAAGGTCGCCTAAAAAAACAACAGTCAAAGCAGCTGCTAATTGGCCAAGAAGCTTGTACTTAGCCGATAATTCGAATATATCATCACAAATTCCAGTAATTACAATGATTAAACTGCCTATTATAATGGCTATTGAGGCTGGATTTATTGGCTGCAAAATGAAAATACCAGCAATAAAGCTAATAAAAATGGATAAACCGCCAAGCCTTGGCATCGTCGCTTGATGGACCTTACGCTGATTTGGCTTGTCAGTTGCTCCTATATAGACAGCTAACTTTTTTATGAGTGGAGTAATAAGAATGGAAATAATAAAACATACTATCAAGGTGAAAAACAGCATAGTGACCCTCCTCGATAGTATCTTGTCCATAAAAGCATTTTCGAAAACACTCTATATGTAGTAAAAACAGGAAATTATACCAAAAAAAAAGCCTAAAACTTTGTTTTAGACCTTTCTATGAATATATCATTATCTATTTTTTAAATTCACAGGCTTGAGCCCTTTAAGAAACTTTAATAGCGGTTTATAGTCCTCTCGAACGAGCCCTATACTCTCAACAACTAACTCTATGGTAATTAAAAGCGTTAATATGACGATAATGGAACCCCAAACGGTCGATTGTGAAAAAACAAACGCAGCCAAACCAAACAGAGCAGCCATTGCATAGATCAATAAGACTGTTTGCCGGTGAGTAAACCCTATTTTCAACAAGCAGTGATGAAGGTGTGATTTGTCTGGTGCTGACAACGGCTGTTTGTTTACTAAACGACGAATAATCGCAAAGAATGTATCAGAAATTGGCACACCGAGAATGATAATAGGGATAACTAATGAGATAAATGTTACGTTTTTATAACCTAATAATGACAATACTGCGATAATATAGCCTAAGAATAGGGCACCCGTATCTCCCATAAATATCTTTGCAGGGTGAAAGTTATAGAAAAGAAAACCTATCGTGCTTGCCGCTACAATTAGCGCCATAATTGTTACATATTGGTTCCCCATTACCATGGACATTCCTGCAATTGCAAACAATCCAATGGTAGAAACACCGCCAGCTAATCCATCTAAACCATCAATGAGATTGATGGCATTGGTAATGCCGATAATCCAAATCATTGTAATTGGAATACTTAAGTAACCAAAATCAATAATACCACCGAAAGGAAGATTGATAAATTCTACCTTTAGACCGCCATAAATCACGACAACAGCGGCGGCAGCAATTTGACCAAGTAGTTTGACTTTAGGCGATATTTCCTTAACATCATCCACCATGCCTGTTAAGATGATGATTGTAGCGCCAATAACGATTGATAAGTGAAATTCCCCATACATTAATGTAGAGGGCTTACTAATAAGCGTTCCAATGATAAAGCTAAGAAATATAGCCAATC
Source organism: Neobacillus vireti (assembly GCF_036962345.1). GTDB lineage: Bacteria > Bacillota > Bacilli > Bacillales > Cytobacillaceae > Neobacillus > Neobacillus vireti_A. Next base: position 375,113 of record NZ_JBALNB010000012.1, on the reverse strand, counting down.
CTCCGAGTCGAGGCATGATACGTGAATGAACTTTTCTTTGATTTGGTTTATCTGTAGCTCCAATTTTAAATGCTAGTTTCTTAACCAGTGGGGTGAGTAATATGGATGCAATAAAACAGATAACTAGAGTTATATATAACATATGCCCTCCAAGATTTACGTATCTCTATTTTTATATTTTGATAGTCATACCTTATTAATCTAACAAACATATCCTAAAGGATTATAGCACAGTAATTTACAGAAATAAACTAGGATAAGCTATATTTCTTTCTCTTTACTTTTAATAAAAATATTACAAAAGTACAATAAAACCAGTGATATCAACGATGAAAACGGATTTGTCTCAAATGAACTATTTCACAATTCCGACAAATTACTTCTATTTATTAAATTTTTGTTGAAGTATGTTACACATTATATAGACGATTACCTTCTGAAAAAGTTTCACCTTTAATTTCAAAATTTCTAAGTAAGTTTTATCTAATGAAAAACCCCCTTCAGTGCGAAAGGGGTTTTTAACTGTAAGCCCAAAATCTTAAAATCTAGATTCAGCTAAATAGGCAGCAAGTGCTTCTTTCCAATCACGAAGCGGTCTTAGACCTTGCTTTTCAATCATCTTCTTGCTTAAAACCGAATATTTCGGACGTGCAGCAGGTCGTGGAAATTGATCACTCGTTAATGGATTAACTGTGACTTTCAAATCTGCCTGCTTAAATATTTCCACTGCAAATTCATACCAAGAACAAATTCCACTGTTCGTTGCATGATAAATTCCATATTTGTCTGTCTCCATTAATTCGACCATGAACTGGGCTAAATCAGCGGTATAGGTTGGTGAGCCAACTTGATCATGAACGACACCGACTTCTCCTCGTTCTTTGCCTAGACGGATCATGGTTTTAACAAAATTATTTCCATAAACACCAAATACCCATGCGGTACGAACAATGAAAAATTCATCTAGGTGCTTTTGTAAAAGCTGCTCACCCGCTAATTTTGTTCTTCCATAGGCACCTAGCGGTTTTGTTGGTTCATCAACCTCGTAGGGTTTAGATGCTGTGCCATCAAAGACATAATCAGTGCTAACATAAAGAAGTTTTGCACCAACCTGTTTAGCCGCTTTCGCTAGGTATTCTGTACCAGCAGCATTAACTTGATAAGCCGCATCTTCGTTTTCCTCAGCAGCATCCACATTCGTGTAAGCCGCACAGTGAAGAATCACGTCTGGCTTTACTTCACTTATATAAGCAAGAACATCCTCTTCTTTGGTAATATCTAATTGCAGCCGGTCGGCACCGAACGCTTGATGATTCTTTCGCTCCAACTCCAAAAGAACATCCTGACCCAATTGACCAGCTGCACCTGTTACAACAACCTTCATTATTCTACCTCTAATCTGTCGCCATATTGGGATTTCACATAGTCCTGATATTCACCAGAAATAATATTTTCCCACCACTCACGGTTATTTAAATACCAGTTGATCGTTTGTTCGATTCCTGTTTCAAAATTATACTTTGGTGACCAGCCAAGTTCGGTACGAAGCTTTGTCGCATCAATCGCATAACGGCGGTCATGACCCGGGCGGTCCGTAACAAACTTCATTAGAGACTCTGGCTTATTAAGATGGTTTAGTATAGTTTTTACAATTTCGATGTTTGTACGTTCATTATTGCCGCCGACATTGTACACTTCTCCATTACGTCCTTTGTGAAGGACAAGATCAATTGCCTGGCAATGGTCTTCAACGTGAAGCCAATCACGAATGTTCAATCCATCTCCATAGATTGGAAGTTCCTTATCATGTAGAGCATTGATGATCATTAGCGGTATAAGCTTTTCAGGGAAATGGAACGGTCCGTAGTTATTCGAACAGCGTGTAATATTCACAGGCAGACCAAATGTCTCATGGTATGCACGAACGAGCAGGTCTGCACCAGCTTTACTAGCACTATACGGGCTGTTTGCCGCTAAAGGAGTTTCTTCTGTGAAATAGCCTGTCTCACCTAAAGTACCATATACTTCATCTGTTGATACTTGAAGGTATTTTGTCACACCAAAAGTCTTTGCAGCATCAAGTAACGCCAAAGTTCCTTGAATATTGGTCTGTACAAAGATTCCTGGATCCGTGATACTACGGTCAACATGGGATTCAGCAGCAAAGTTCAACACATAATCGAACTTCTCTTCTTTAAAAAGACCATTGATAAATTCACGGTCTGCAATATCCCCACGAACGAATTTATAGTTAGCTGCATTTTCAATATCTTTTAGATTTTCAAGATTTCCAGCATACGTTAACAAATCTAGGTTAACGATATTATATTCAGGGTATTTATTTACCATATAACGGACAAAATTGCTGCCAATAAAGCCCGCTCCGCCTGTAACTAATAACTTCATTGCAATGCCTCCTATTTCTCGTACACAAAATTTAGATGAGTTGCTGCACTCAATGTTGGGTGCTTGGTATCCTTATCAGATAAAATCGGATTCTCTGTCGGCCAATCGATTCCTAACTCTGGATCATTCCAAAGAATACCGCCATCATGCTCAGGAGAATAATATTCATCCACCTTATAAGCAACAGTGGTATCCGGTACGATTGTACAAAATCCATGTGCAAATCCCTTCGGAACAACAAGCTGACGCTTATTGTACTCGCTTAAAATTACACCCACCCATTGTCCATATGTAGGGGAACCCTGGCGAATATCAACAGCAACGTCATAGATCGCACCTGTTACGCAGCGAACGACCTTTGTTTGTGCTTTAGGATTCAATTGAAAATGTAATCCGCGGAGTGTTCCAACTGCAGCAGATAACGATTGATTATCTTGAACAAAATCATAATGTAATCCTAATGATTCAAATAAGTCTTTATTATAACTCTCCATAAAATACCCGCGGTGATCACCAAAAACCTTTGGTTCCAAAATTTTCAAGTCAGGTATTTTTGTTTTAATAATTTTCATGTGTATACCCACCTATTCATTATCGTCCTTGGTTCGCAACTTTAATTAAGTATTGACCATATTGATTTTTCTTTAATGGCTCTGCTAACTCTATCAACTTCTCTTTTGTAATATAGCCCATCTTGAAAGCAATTTCTTCCAGACAAGCAATTTTTAAGGATTGTCTTTTCTCTACTGTTTCAATAAATTGAGAGGCTTCAAGCAAGGAAGCATGTGTACCAGTATCTAACCAAGCATACCCGCGTCCAAGAAGTTCAACTTTTAGTTCACCCATCTCAAGATAGGCTTTGTTTATATCGGTAATTTCCAATTCACCACGAGGTGACGGTGCAATACTTTTTGCAATGTCAACGACACGATTATCATAAAAATATAAACCTGTGACAGCATAATTAGACTTAGGTACATCAGGCTTCTCTTCAATCGAAATCGCTTTTCCATCTTTATCAAATTCTACAACACCGAAACGCTCTGGATCGTTCACATAATATCCAAAGACGGTTGCTCCAGTTTCCCGGGCTGCAGCTCTTTTTAATAATTCTGTTAAGCCATGACCATAGAAAATATTATCTCCAAGCACCAGTGCTACGTTATCGTCTCCGATAAACTCATCGCCTAAAATGAAGGCTTGTGCTAATCCACCCGGTTCTGGCTGAATTTTATATGTAAAGTTCATGCCTAAATCAGAACCATCACCTAAGATTTGTTCAAAACGTGCTGTATCTTCTGGTGTAGATATAATCAATATATCCTTTATTCCTGCTAACATTAAAACTGATAGTGGATAATAGATCATTGGTTTGTCATAAACAGGTAATAATTGCTTTGAAACTACCTTTGTTAAAGGATAAAGTCTAGTTCCACTGCCGCCTGCTAGAATAATACCTTTCACGTAAACCCCTCCAATTTCATACTTTATATGATTTTTCTACAAAAACTGACATGTTTTCCATTCCCCATTATAAAGAAGGTTATCTAATAAAGACAATTATTAACATGATTGTTAGAAAAAAGTTATAATTTTAACATAAACATTGCGGGAATACTGACGTTTTTTTAAATATTCCCATAAGATCATTAAAATATGTTTACACATAGAAAAAGGACCTCTTTTATACAAAGAAATCAAATTAAAAAAGGATCCGTTTGACTTACTAAAGAGAAAATAACTTTTTAAAGGTTTTTAAAGCAACTTCCTTATCCCTTACAGTTAGTAGTTGTTTGAGGAAGCGCTTTGCCAATTGAATTCGATATTTAGGCAATAAATCTTTTTTAAAGTTTTTATAGAAATTGACTTCCGATTCCAAAATACTTTGATAACGTTGTAATGAAACTCTTGTATAATCTAATACCGATAACTCATGCTCTAATGAAACGTTGATCAAAAAAACCTTCCGTCCCTTTTCATAAATCTTGAAAAATAACCAATGATCTAAGTAATCAAGTGGAAAGTCTTCATTAAAACCATTTATTTCATTTAAAAAATTGACTGCAATTAATGCACCTGAATTTATTGCCATGACTGGCTGCTCCTGAACACCAGGAGAGGGCCGTTCCTGTTTTAACGGACGGAGTGAGTTACTATAAACGGGAGAAATCATAATATTTTCACTATTAATTTTTGGAACAACCGCGACTACTTTTTCAGGGACTTCGGATAAGTTTAAAATTGAATTAAAATAATCATAAGTTAATTCTGTATCATGGTCGAGCAGCAGCAGCCACTGGCTATTATTTTGTTTTGCAGCTGCCCAAGCATAATTATAAGCTGCAGCAATCCCCAAATTACGGGGATCATGGTAATAAGTAGTATGTATCCCCTCATGACTAAGGGGGGTAAAGTCCTGCTTTGACGGACTATTATCATATAAAATTAACTCGATATTTTTGAGGGTATTATTTTTTGACCCCAGAATTTGCTTTAACGTTTGAAACGTTTTACTTTCCTCTGGCTTAAGCTTGTACAAGACTAATACCATTGTTAGTTTCATTTGAACCCCTCATTTGCGCTCAATTCTTTCTTTGATTGCGATACAACGAGCATAATTAAAAAGAAACAAATACCAATTGGATTATTAATGAAAGGATTAATGTTTGTTAATAGCAGTAATCCCATAAATGCAGACAATAATGAAATATCCAATGCAGAAATCTTATAATCCTGTTTGTACGCCTTATAATAATTAATGTAAATGATTAAAAATAAGTAGCACCAAATAGCGAAACCAATTAAACCTTGTTCCAATAAAATATCGAGAAAACTCATTTCCAATCCATCTTCTCTTCCGGCAACTGCAGACCCATAACCTAAGCCAAGAATAAGGTTTTTAGGATTGGCTAGTATTTCTTTGGATGCAACAATAAATTCCATCCGTGCATTTACACTGACATCGTTCACTTGTGTTTTCGTTTTACCAGATGTAGTTCCATTTGCCTCACCCTCTTGATACTCTGATGTATCCTCAACAGTTACTACTTCAAATCGTTCAAGCGTCATGTATTCAAACAAAAACGGAACAGCCACCAATACTAGAAGGGAAATCGTAAATTTTCTAATAAATTGTTTGGATTGAATCATTTTCTTAATCTTGTTTGATAATCCTTTAATCGGATCCACAATCACCTTAACATCCAAAACAATAATCATTAGAACACTTAACATAAAGGCGAGCAAAAATCCTCTAGTTTCCGACCAAAGAACAGAAATTGAACCCAGAATAACAATTGCAATTTCAAGTTTACGATAGTTTTTGTTCAATAAATCATTAAACGAAAGAATAAGACCGATTAAAACAAAAAGATGACTCTTATAAAAAACACTATTGCTTGGACGGAAAAATAGATCATCATTCATCATCCAGTTCATAAAATCATAAAACGGCTTAAAATTGGCTGCAAAAACTGTTTTCCCCAATAGTGACACCGTGATTGTAAAGATGGCAACCACGAGCGCACTATACTTCAATAATCTAATAATACGGTTTAAGGTAAAACGTTCATTCGAGATATAATATGCTAATGGAAAATATAAACCGAAGAAAGCTACCCTTAGAAAGTCCATCATTACAATCGATAGCGGATGACCATTTACAAGTCCTATTACTGCACTTGCTGCAAACCAAACTATTAAGGTATATACCCCAATTGTAACTGGATTGATTCGAAAAAAGGTGTTAATACGTGTATTAAACCATGCCTTCTCTTTCACAATCCGGAATATAAACGTTACTATTAACAGTATGAATAGAACTTGCCGAATCGATAACACACCAAAATCAATCAGCCTTCCACCACCGCCAACGAATAGCTCTACGAAAAAAACCGTTAGTAATATTTTCTCAAACCTATTCATAATCAAACCTCTCCTATTCCTATCGGCACCTCTAAACGTGTAAGGATGGCCTCCTATATAAATTCTCTATGTGTAAATCAGATATTAAACATACACTTTCCTTTTTTCTAGCAGTGATTTAATTGAAACCTTTTTATACTTTAACGCCCTCTTCTCAACTAAGTACCAAGAAATGATTGCAAACACCAGCGTTACTGGGAAAGATAATAAAAAGTTTTCTATTGGTGTCAGCTGATTATTAAAAATGTGAGTCATAACTTGTTGGATTGGAAATGCATAAATATAAATGCCGTAGGAAAAATCTCCAAATTTCCCAAAGTTATGGAATTTTACTGCTGAATCAAAAGCCACATAAAAAATGAGATATGTTCCAAAAATAGAAAACGCATATTCAAAATAACCTACTATTGCTGAAATAATCATTAATATAAAAGATAACAAGGCGAACCAGCCGTTTAAATAGATTTGTTTGCGAAAAAGATAAACAACCATACCCGCACTAAAATAGCGGAATAAATCGGTATAAAAACCGCCTTTTCCTAAGAAATATAGAACAGTACTAAGAATAAACCCAAGCAAAACAACTCTTCTATCGAGAAGCCTTGTCACACCAAGAACAGCAACGACAATATAAAAGAAAAACTCATACCATAACGTCCATAAGGAACCATTTACCGCTGCCGGCCATATATTTTTCTCAAAAACACCCGGCAGGTCGTATTGCATCCAGTATAAAGAGATTGTTTGCAAATACTCGAAGGTGTCTCGGTCCTTAAAGTAGTTCATTAAACTGACTTCTGTCATAATTGGACCAAGGACAAAAACCGATAATAACACTACAAATATAAGTCCAGGGAAAATCCTCAAAGTTCTAGCTTTAAAGTAATTTATTGGATTCTTTGAACGGTCGAAGCTTTGAGTAATAAGAAATCCACTAATAACAAAAAAGATTGCAACCGCTAGCTCTCCAAAAGTCATTCCTCCATTTGTCCAAATTGCAAAGGGCTCAGATGCATTGTTACCAGTGGTAAGTGGATAAGCATGTGAGAGAATAACTAAAGTAGCGGCGAAAAATCGAATAATATCTAGATTGTTTTTTCTTTCATCTATGCATTGTTCAATATTTTTACGTGATATCAAGCTTTACCATCCCCTTTATTTTTATCTTAGGGTGTAAATATAATGCGAATTATTTAAAGAGCAAAACTTCTGTGTAATGAATCCAAATGTAAAATTAATTTTCCAAAATCCGACAAAAATATTTAATATAAACACAAAAAAGATTATAGCATTAACTCATTGGAATTTGTATCACTTATTTTTCCATAAGGTTGGTTAGTAAAAAATAAGGAACCATTCATGAGAATGATCCCGCTTTTCTACAGTAATTTCCTAGTTATTTTTAATAAATGCATTTAATAATAAGGATGAAATTTGAAATCTCCACAGAATTTTTTCCTTCAAAGAAGATTTGTTTTCAACACTTGTTACTGTCGACTCATGTCTTCGATAATAAATTAATTTTTCAGGTATCAGTAATGCAGATTTATTCATATCAGCAACCAACCCAATCCACATATCATGCATAGGGACGTTTCTTGGAATTGGCAGGATTTTAGCCTTTAGTTCCTTCCTAAAAGACATGGCACAGCCAATATAACTATTTTTTATGATGTTTTTAATAACACCTGATCGACTTCCTCTAAATGCATAAAAAGAATCAATTGTTGGATTGAGTTCATCATCAACTACGGTTATATCAGACATAATCATCTGAACTTTAGGATTTTTTTCGTAGTAAGATAGTACAGTTTTTACCTTTTCTGGCTTCCAAATATCGTCTTGGTCACTTAAAAAGATAATATCATTCGATGTGCGTTTGATCGCATTTTCAAAATTTGAAGTTACCCCTTTTTCTTCATTAAAGAACAACTTCACCCTTGAATCTTCTTTCATATATTTCTCAATAATCGAAAGCGTACCATCTGAAGAATGATCATCAGATATAATCAACTCATCCTCACTGCTTAATTGTGAAAGGATACTATCCACTTGCTGCTGTAAATATTTTTCTCCATTATAAGTGGCCATTGCTACAGAAACCTTCATTGCTTTCCCCCACCACTTCTCTCGAGATAAAAACCATGTTGCTTTTCTTCCGTTAACCCTAGTACATCTAAAACAAAATAATTAATCGTGTAACGCTCTTTAATTTTTTCATCCACTGGTACAAATGGAGTGGTCATAAATTCGCTGGGTACCACTACATGATTTCGATCGACCACACAAATATTATTCGGGTGATAGAAATCATAATTTTGAATATCCGTATTCGTGGTGATAATCTTTTTATTTGCACCCAACATTTCAATCGTCCTCATGGTTAAACCTGTTTGTTTTGGATGTTGAATATCCACAACTGCCTTAGATTGCTTTAATTTAGCCGTTAATTGTTCACTTGGCAGCCCTTCATAAGAAAAATCTGATATCTGGCTGCCTTTTAATTCATTTGTAAATAATTTTCGTTGGTAATACATAATTTTACTTGGAATATAGAGATAGTAGAAAACATTTAAGTTATTAGTTGCAAATTGTTTTCTAACTTCGTTTAATATCAAATACCGGTCACTATGGACGGTACCAACAAAAAACAAATCGTAGACAAGCTCAGTTTCATCCTTTGCAAGCTCTTCATATTCCTTATCAAAAAACAAGGGACGAAAGGTTAACCCAAATTGATCGCAATCCTTTTTATCAAATGAAAAGACTTCATCAAAAAGGTCTAATTTTTCAAGCGTATTTACTTTATTAGCTACTGAATCCCATAGCATGAGCATTAATCGTGCATCGGGATTCATTTGCCTCACATCTTGCAAAAAAGATTTCGGTGTTGCTTCAGCCTGACAAATAAACACGTAATCATATTGTTTATCTTTGATTTTTGATGTAATTTCTTCGTAATATTTGTTAATTTGTACGGTTACAAAATTCCGATTTAATCTTAATAATGCTTTTGAAAGAAACGTATTGGATGGGCGCTCATCGAAATAATCGACTTGAGCACCCATAGATTCCATCGCCCGCATCAATTTTTTATGATAATTAAAAAATAAAGGACATAAAAACAAAATCTTTTTATTTTTTAGCTCAGCTTTCATTATTTATATAACCCTTTTTTCTTCATTTCTTCTATTGATTTTTGATAACGGTCCTCAACAACTTCTTGTTGGTTAACCCACTCAACAAATTTACTAATACCTTCTTCAAAGCTAACTTTAGGAACAAAACCTAATTTTTCATGTACTTTAGTCAAATCAGCATAATTATGTCTAATATCACCTAGGCGGAAATTGCCGCTAATATTAATTTCTGTATCCGACTGGTATTTTTCCTTCAAGACATTCGCGACTTCGATTACAGTTGTAGCAACACCAGTACCTACATTAAAGCTTTCAAAGTTTGCCTCTTCTTTTTCAATACCCAAAATAGTCGCATCTACAATATCGTCAATAAAAACAAAGTCTCTAGATTCTAAACCATCTTCAAAAATGTTAATATTATTGTTGTTTTTAATAATCGTTGAGAAAATGGAAAGAATTCCTGTATATGGATTCTTTAATGATTGCCCAGGGCCGTAAACATTTTGATAACGATATCCTACAACGGGAATATTTAAAGATTTTCCGACCACCATACACATTTGTTCCTGCATTTGTTTGGTAATTCCATAAACAGAAGTTGGATGAATTTTAGTCTCTTCTGTGGTGGCCATTACTTCAACGTTCCGATTACAGATTGGGCATTTTACTTCAAAATCACCCTTACTCATATCTGCTTCTATTCTTTCAACAGGGTATACTGTTCCATGCTCTGTGCAATGGTACATTCCTTCTCCGTAAATCGCCCTTGAAGCTGCTACCACAATTTTTTTTATTTGATGTTCTTCATTTGTTAATATATCTAATAAATTTGAAGTTCCTTTAACATTTACTTCAATATATTTATTAATTTCATACATAGATTGACCAGTACCTGTTTCGGCTGCTAAATGAACCACAACATCTTGTCCCTTTAATGCTTTTCTCCAGTCATCGCTATTTACAACGTCCCCTTTTATAAAGTTGACTTTATCTCTAATTTTCAAAAAAAGTTCTGATGAGGTACCATCTTCACCATGAATTTGCGGCGATAAATTATCGAGAACTGTTACCTCATATCCTCTTTCTAATAATCTTAAGGCTAAACTACTGCCAATGAATCCTGCCCCGCCGGTAATTAAAACATTTTTTAACATTATAGCTTCCTTCTTTCCTGTTTTATTCTTTAAGACATGTAACAACTTTTTAACTTTAACGTCTATATGTATGGAACAAAAAATTTCCTGCAGCTATTTGTGATTATTCTTAACAACGCCTTACTATTCATTCATTTTCCCGAAATATTCTACAATCTTCGTCAAGGTATTTTCGGGCCGTTAACGTAACAAAACAAAATTATAACAGAATCCTGTCAGATATTGTACTTTTTTCCTTCGGATTTTTATTTCCAGTTGAACTTCTTTAATTTCGGGGTTATAATTTATTTTATGCTTAATGGTTGATTTTTACAAAAAAATAACCCCTTTAATTAAGGAGAATACTATATATGAACATTACTAGAGCGGTGAGAAAACAGAAGAAAAAGAAAGGTAATTGGTTCAGAGTCACTCTTTTAATTATTTTCTTCATGTTAGCAGGCAGTGGTTTATATTTTTATAATGTATATTCAGATGTAGCTAGTGCTGTTGATAAAATGAATAATCCCATTTCAAGAGAAGTTTCTGAAAAGCGGGAGGAGAAGATTGAAGTCCAAGAAAAAGATCCAATTTCAATCTTAATGGTTGGTGTCGATGAACGTGAAGGTGACAACGGCCGGACCGATTCAATGTTAGTCATTACGGTTAATCCTGAAACAAAAACTACTAAAATATTAAGTATTCCTAGGGATACACGTACACAATTAATAGATAAGACGAAAACAAAGAAAGATCGAATCGACAAAATTAACCACGCCTATGCTTTTGGCGGTATCGAGATGAGTATTGATACCGTTGAAAACTTTTTAAATATCCCAATAGATTATTATATTGAAGTAAACATGCAGGGCTTTAAGGATATTGTGGATGCAGTTGGCGGAATTGATGTTGATAATCAATATGCCTTTGAACTTGATGGAGTAACCTTGGAAGAAGGTCCTCAGCATTTAGATGGAATAGAAGCATTATCTTATGCTCGAATGAGAAAAGAAGACCCTCGAGGTGATATTGGCCGGGGCGAACGCCAGCGTGAGGTAATCTCTAAGATTATTGATAAAGGGAAGTCACTCTCTACCTTAACTAATTATACAGATATCCTAGATGCGCTTGAGAATAATATTAAAACAAACTTAACCTTAAATGAAATCATTCGCATGCAGTCTTCCTATAAGCCAGCAGCTGAAACAATGGATAAACTTGAAATTGAAGGCTCTGGAAAGATAATTAATAGTGTTTGGTATTACATGGTAACAGAAGATACAAGACAAATGTTATCAAATGAATTGCGTGCACACTTAGGATTACCAGAAGAAACAATTGTTGCAATCTTAAATAACAATTAAACAAGCAAAACTCCTTTATATTCAGAATAAAGGAGTTTTTCATTCTATGGACAAAATAAAGCAGTTTTATTGGGTAATATTAAAATTGAGGTCTTTTTTCAAATTTACATTATTAAATTAATAATAGAGAAAGAAACGGAAGGATTCTATGTTGAATAATATTAATGTGTCTCTTCAAAAGTACGGACAGTTTTTAAAATTTTGTATAGTTGGGGTAACAAACACGACCATTTCATTGGTTGTATATTACCTTTTGTTAAAGCTTGGTATTCACTACTTACTTGCTAGCACCATTGCCTATTGTGCAGGGCTCTTAAATGGATATATTCTCAGTTCTGCTTTTGTTTTTAAACAGAAGAGAAATGTAAATCAAGCCTTAAAATTTATAGGTGTTTACCTTTCATCACTGCTAATTAATTTATTGTTACTTTATTGTTTAGTAGATATTTTTGATATATCAGAATTTTTCGCTCAAGTAGTCGTGACGTTTTTTAATGTTTTTTACAATTATTTTTTAAACAAAATCTGGACGTTTAATAATTGACACCAATAAAGAGGGCCAGCACAAACTGTGCTGGCCCCTTCCTAACATTTATTATTTAACTTTCTTATAAAGCAGGTACCTGAACTGTGTACCTCCTAGCAATTGGTCTTGTTGGCTTACCAACTCATATCGATCTGCAAGGTGAGGAATATCAACTTGTTCTGGAGGTGTCAGCCCAAACAATCGAACGACAACAAATTGAACGAGTCCTTCTTTAATATATCGATGCTGCTCGTCCATATTTTCCGGATAAAGCGCATGATCAATATTTTGACTTTGGAAATAGCGGATATTCGGTGTAATATCGGCCGCTAAGTAAAAACCACCATCTAAGGCCCCGTAATTTAGCAATGTCGGGTTAGGTTCCTGCCGCATGATATTCGCAAAAGTTTGTTGTGGCAGCGGATCCTTCATATAAAACTTAGAATATTCGATGTTGGCATTCACTCCAAAGCACAGGTAAAACGCCGTCAGCGCAACAATGGATAGCGAAAACCATCGACCTTTATTTAGCCCTTCAATCTCTGGTTTAAGTTTATTTTGAATAAAATCAGCAATTGCAATCAACCCAAATAAAGAAAAAGGAGTTATGATTAAGAAATAATAGGGGTATGATCTGCCTCCAAAATAAACTCCTACAATTGTAAATACAACAGAACAATAGAAAAACCACTTCTGGTTTGCATTCACAAGATACTTTTTTGTAAATATAAAGGCCGTCATCCCAATGAGCATTAGGATTTTCCCCTCAATATTACCATTAAATGCCCTTCCAAATATGACTGCAGAATTTAGTAATTTCCCTAGTGTTCCTAACTCTGAAGAATAAGTAAAGAGATTAAATTTGATATAAACATCAATAACATCTTTTATCGCATGATTGATTCCAAAATAGACGAACCATGGAAGGGTAGCAATCACAAGTCCAAAAAAAGTAAAAACTACTGCGTTTAACAATTCTCTCCAGCTCTTTTTACTGATACAAATAATTAAAACTGCCAGGTAAAAACCTATCCAAATTCCGACAAGAGTATATTTGATCCAGAAAACACAGCCAATCAGCAGACCATTAATGAAAAAGACCTTCCATGAAAATGGTGTATCAGATTGAAGTTTAAAATGTTTTAAAATAATATATAGAAATGTCATTAAAAATGGAATTGAAAACTCCTCTGCACTATCACCAAATGCAAATGAGCCTTGATTTAACAGGAAAATTGGGAGAAAAAGAGCAACAACCACGGACGGCAGCCAATTTAAGTAAAGTCGTGATATTTTATATGCCATACTAAGATTTAAAAACATCACAATTGCTTCCAAAAGGTATACTCCCAAAAAGCTAGTATCAGAAATTAAAGAAGCTATAGCATGTAATCCGTATAAAAACGGTCCCTTTTGTTCAAAAAGATCGCGATAAGGAACTAACCCATTCACCATCCCTTTTCCAACAGTAAAAAATGAATTAGAATCAACCCAATAATGCATCGCAAAAAGAGGAGAAGAATGGGTAAAAAATAACATTATAAAAATAGAGTAGATAAGAAAAAAAAGATATGGTTGTTCAAAAAATCGTTTATTATTCCTTTGCATGTTGAGCATTAATCGTAAGACTTCCCTTCAAAATACTTACTTACTTTTCATACGATCCATTGGTGTTACTTTTTGTTTCTCATAATAACTATTATGTTCGATTGTATATCTCGGCCTTCTTTTCGCTTCTTTGAATATTTTCCCAATATATTCTCCGATAATCCCCAGAGCTATTAACTGGACTCCACCGACAATCCATATAGATAACATTAAAGAAGTCCAACCACTTACTGTATAGGAAAAAATCTTTGAAAATAAAGTATAAACAGCAATTCCAAATCCAATTAAAACCATTATCAACCCTAGGAAAGAGACAGCTCGTATTGGGGCTACACTAAAGGATGTGATTCCTTCTAATGCGAAAGCGATCATTTTCTTTAATGGATACTTAGATTCACCCGCAAATCTTTCTTTTCGATTGTAATAGACTTTTGCTGTTTTAAAACCTAGAAGAGGGATAATTCCCCGAATAAATAAATTTTCTTCCTGATATTTAACAAATTCATCTAACGCTGTTTTACTCATCAAACGATAATCTGCATGATTGGGCACTAATTTGACACCCAATTTTTCCATTAAACTGTAAAACCATAAAGCAGTATTTCTTTTAAATGGTGTATCCGTATCCCTTTTATCTCTTACACCATATACAATTTCATAACCTTCTTGATACTTTCCAACAAACTCTTTAATAACATCAACATCATCTTGCAGGTCAGCATCTATAGAAATCACACAATCTGAAAACTTTCTTGCGGTTTCTAACCCAGCAATGAGTGCTCCTTGATGACCAAAATTCCTGCTCAACTTTAATCCCTGAACATAAGGATTTTTTTCAGTTTTTTCTTCAATAATCCCCCATGTATTATCTGAACTCCCATCATCAACATAAAAGATAATACTTTCTTTATTTACTTTATTCCCCTCGACTAATTCGTCCATAACCCTTGTAAGTTCTTTAGTAGTTTCCTCTAAAGTAGCTTCTTCATTGTAACAAGGAACAACGATTGTTAATTTCGGTAAGTTAATCATTTTTTCACTCCTAGTTTTAATAAGCTCTATTTTATTGCGATAATTTTCTTTTTTTGTAAAAATTTTTAAAACCTACAATATAGAGCGGCAATGCAATAATAGTAAATAAGATGAACCTCAAGTATATATTTTCTACATAAAAATAAATACTTACATAGATTCCACCATACAATAAAAAACCAGTGACAATCTTTAATAAAAACCTTTTGTCACTTTTAAGATAAATTTCGTTCATTAAAAACCAAACAAATCGTGTAATTAAAATTAATATTGAAATCACCGTGGTACTCATGTTGGAATTGAAAATAAATAAAAGTACGATTAATAATAAAAGTACTATAACCTCGATTCTTACAAAAACAATTTGAGCATTGAGTACTTTAAATAAATTATTTTGCGAAATACGAATAATTAATGTAAATAACGAGGTAATTAAATAAATAAAGATAATCATTTCGCTCTCTGCATATTCAGGAAAAACAATATTTATTAATGGTAGAAATAAAAAAGAAAACTGTAAAATTAATACCCATAAACCAAACATACCACTGACAACCATAATGTTTGCACTAAATAATTTATTTCGCAAATCAGTAGCTAAATACGGAAAAAGGACTTGTGATATCGATTCTGCAAACTGGTTAATTAGCATTATAATTGTTATAGCGAATGAGAAAATTGCAAATGACTTAATACCCAAGTACATATTTACAAAAACACTATCTATGTTAAATAACAAGATAATCAAAATATTGCTAGATAAAAGCTGACTTCCTATTTTAATATCTGAAATATTATCCTTTACAATTCCTTTTGATAGTTCTATTTTAGGTTTAACCAATATAATGAGGAAAATCAATGCACTAAGTGAAGCAAAAATAAATAAACCTATTAATAACTGATAACTAATCTTCCCGAAAGTCAAAAAGGCGAATAATACTAAAAGAAATAACGCCTTCTCCATTATTTTTACAATGTTTGACCTTCTAAAATCCTTACTGATAATCAAAAAATTATCAACGAGGGTTCTCAGATTAATTGTAATAGAAAAAATCAACACACTAGCTGCAATAAAAAGCAGCTGCTTATCATTTATGTATAGTAAAAGGATGAAATAGATAATTGCTGATATAAGAATTTGCTGAACAATTAAAAATGGCATGCTCCGCCTAAGACTGTTAAAAGCATTGGAAATTGACTTAGAAACATTATTTAACAGATATCCATCTGCTACACCTAAATGAAGAATTCCCGCATATGTGGAATAAAGAATAAACATCCTCCATAACCCGAATTGTTCTACAGTTAGAATTTTTGGTGCTACCAATGTTAAAATTGCTCCGCTAAGAATAATAAACACTGTACCAAATAAGTTCCAAAAACCATTCTTTAGTATTTGAATCACATCTTTCTAATAAAGTATTCTGAGAATCCCATGACAAACCAAAGAAAATCAACGTTTAATATTATACCATTAAAATCATGCAACAAATTCAATATTTCCCCCAGGAACTTTTTATTTAATATTAATATCCTATATTATTTCCTTAATTATATTTTCAGGGTATACATATATCGTCAAAAACTATTGACAATACTATAATGGTCTATATTGCAAGATTAAAAACCTTCCCACAATAATAACTTATTGAAGGAGTAACGAATGTGCTAAACAAAGTGACATTATGGCTGGAGAAGTTCATATATACAATTTTTGCTTTTTTAATCCTAATTATTATGATACTGAACATACTTAATAGTTCTAGCTTCGATACTTTAAGTTTCCAGGCACCAAAGTATTTTAATACCTATACTATTATTTTGTCTATAACGCTGATTCTATTTTTATTCCTGTTAAGGAAACTACTCACTCGGACCCTTCGCAATATAAATACTAAGAAAATCGTCATTCCCCTCTTACTTACTAGTATCGTTCTACAAATATTGGTGTTAAAGTATTTAAATATTAATCCAAGCTGGGATTTTGGTATATTGGTTGATGAATCAAAACATCTTCTTCAAACAGGAAAGCTTGTATCGTATTTTGAATTCTATCCCAATAATGTTTTTGCTGTTTGTTTGATGGCGTTTTTAGGTAAAATTTTCTCGCCCAATTTACTAGTTTATCAAGTGATCAATCTCATTCTCATTACGATTAGCCAGTACATGATTTACCTGCTTGGAACAAAGGTTGGGAGCAAGGAAATTGGACTTTATGGATTTATTTTAGGGATATTCTTTTTTCCCTACATTTTTTACTCACCTATCGTTTATACGGATACAATTTCATTGCCCTTTTTGCTTGTTCCAATGCTCATACTAGCTATGAAAAAGAATCATTCATTTCGTTATAATGTCATTCTGCTAATTCTTTCTTCGGTTATCATGTCTTTCGGTGTCCTTTTAAAAGGATCAATGATTGTTTTTATGATTGCTTTAAGCATTACACTTTTTATCCACATGAAAAACTGGAAAAAATCCCTTGCTATCCTGCCAATCTTACTATTTTTTGTCGTAAAAACATTATTTAATAGCTGGATATTTGATAGCAATATCTTGGATAAAAATAATGTAGATAAATATAGATTCCCTATAACCCACTGGTTTTTAATGGGTCAAAATGACCAAAGCCACGGCATGTTCAACGATACTGATTTTAGATATACACTAAATAATATCCAGGAAAAACCGAGGGAGGAACTCATTAAGTTTCACGTGACAGAATCGAAAAAACGGATTAAGAGTCGAGGTTTAATGGGAAATGTGTCTTTTATCTCGAAGAAATTAACAAGTACTTGGGCCGATGGTACCTATTTCTCTTTAAACAAGCTAAGCCGCAATCCAATAATACCAAGCAACTTTCAGGCGCTTACAGACGGAAAGTCCGGAATTTTATTGCTAGGGTATGCACGCATACAGCATTTACTCCTGTTGGGCGGGGTACTATTTTTTTCCTTTTTCCATTGGAAAACAGAAAGAAGAAACAATGATTTTTTCACTTTTGCCATGATATCGTTAATCGGGTTTTTCTTTTTCTTTCTTCTTTGGGAAACACGATCGCGATATATTGTCAGTCTGACACCTGTGCTAATAATTTTAAGTTCCATAGGATATTTACAGCCCATTAAAGAAAAAAGGGACTAGAAATATTGATTTCTAGTCCCTGAAATTAATAAATTTTAAAGTACTCAACTATTCCGTCTGCAATTGCCTGTGCTAATTTGTTTTGATAAGAATCAGTAAATAATTTTTGACGGTCGCTTGAGTTATTAATGAAACCCATTTCTACTAAAGTTGCAGGCATAGCAGATTCACGTATAACGGCTAATGTATTACCATCTATTCCACGATCAACAGCCCCTGTATAACTAACCATGTTATCTTGTATTAATGTAGTTAGTGTAACACTTCTTGCAATTCTTTCAGAATTATCATGCATATCTTGATTTATTTTTGAAGGGTAATCAGGGTCAAATTCATAGTAATAAGACTCAATACCAGTAACAGAAGTTGGTCCACCAGCTGTTGCATTTGTATGAATACTAACGAAAATATCTGCAGCTAAATCATTAGCCATTTGCGGACGATCCAGCAATCCTAAAGCGGTATCGTTATGACGAGACATATATACTTGATAGCCGCGGGTCGATAATATGGATTCGACCTTTTTCGCAACAGCTAAATTCAAGTCTGCTTCATGATAAGGGCCATAAACTGCCCCGGGATCATATCCACCATGACCAGGGTCTAAAAATACTTTAATTGACTGCCTAAGTTGCTTGAATGACTCTTTTTCACTAACTGGTGCACCTTTTCCCTTAGGAACTAACTTAATTTCTACGGCTTCTAATCGTTTTGCCAAACCTTCAGTGCCAGCTTTCATCCCATTTCTTGCCCAGCCTAGCCAGCCATAATCTTGTGAGTGAACACGGTAGTAAATATCAAAGTCATTTGCTAAATCACCCGTTAACTCCATTTTAATGGCTTCTACCCGTTTACTTTGTCCCAATGTACCGGAAACTTGCCCATTGGATACGGTTTCCATCCAGCCATAGTCTTGAACATGGGTTGAGTAGGTAATTCCTCCACGATATGGATTATTTTTTAAATTAATGACAATTGCTTCTAATCGTTTCGCTTTACCTTGAGTCCCACTCATCGCACCATCTGATACATAATCCAACCAACTATATGTTTCAACATGCGATGAATAAACAACTGATGGTCTTGTTAAAAACGGCGCAACTGATGTGCTAGGTGCCTCTCCATTCTTTTCAACTAGAACTATCTGAATGGCTTCCAAGCGTTTTGATAGCAAATTGGTGCCTGCAGCTTTACCATTTTTTGCCCAGCCTAACCAGCCAAACGTCTCAGAGTGAACGCGATAGTAAACATCATAGTAAATTGCAATTTCACCAGTCAACTCAATTTTTATAGCTTCTATTCGTTTGCTTTGTCCAATTGTTCCAGATACTCCACCATTTAGAACAGGACTTCCCCAGACATTATCTTGTATTTGAGTTGAATATTTAATATCACCGCTATAAGGTGAATTTTGCAAATTTATAGTGATTGCTTCTAAACGTTTTGCCTGCCCTTGTGTTCCACTTACTTTCCCATCTGTTACAGGATCCAACCAACCTTTATCTTGTACATGGGTCTTATATACGACTGAGGGGATTAATTTGACAGGTGCTTCTGGAGTATTAGAATCGATACCAGGTGGTAAGGAACCCTTTTCTACAATTATAATTTTAATAGCTTCCAAACGCTTTGCTTCACCACTAGTTCCTGCCATCTCACCGTTCTTCACCCATTTCATCCAGCCATATTTTTCTGCATGAACGCGATAATAAATATCATAATTTTTAGCCTTTGATCCAGTTAGTTCGATTTTTATAGCTTCTAATCGTTTGCTTTCTCCTGTAGTTCCGCTTTTTTCTCCATTAGAAACATACCCTAACCAACCATAGTCTTCTACATGCGTAGAGTATTTCACACCCAAATCTTGTACATTACCAACTGAAATTTTAATACTTTCTAATCGTTTTGCTTGTCCTTCTGTACCTGACATATTTCCATCAGAAACTTTGTTTTGCCAGCCGAAGTCTTGTACATGAGAGGTATAACTAATCGAAGGACTTTCAACTGCTAAAAGTGAAGGTGCAGGTTCAGGAACGATATTACTTTTCTGCAATGAAGTTTTGCTTTGTTCGATACTTGGACTTGGTAATTCTTCGTCTCCTGATTTAACAATATTATCTTGATTTCCTACTGATTGAATATTTTCGAAAGTGACAACTTTGGTCGAGTTTTCTTCAATATAGGCCAATTCTCCATCCCACTGAAAGTAAACTTTTCCATCCTGTATCGTATCGATTCTTACCTGAGTAGCAGGTTCGAATTCTCCTACTATTTTTTCATCTATGTTAAATATGTTTGTCTTTTCGATTGTTTCAACATATTCAGCATTAATGTCACCTGAATTAAACTCCTGTGAGAATGCTAGATTAGGAGAATAAAGAGATGACATTACAAGACAAAAAAGAATAAACACTATGTACTTTTTCATTAACACAACAATATTTCCCCTCCTTCTAAACTATTATATAGGTTTTTTGTATTATTTTGGGTATTAATCTAAAAAATTTGTTGAATTTTGTTTAAGAATTTTTAGAAATAAAAAAAACTGCCCTCAACTTTTGAGGACAGCTCTTTACAGATATTGTCTTATTTATATACTGGTATTTCTAAAGTAATGTTATATGGTTGTATTTTATAAACATCATACATCGCTGAAACTTGTTTATAAGCCCAGCCAATATCTGTTGCATATTGATGTCCAGCACTACCTAGAGTAGCCATTACTTCTGGATTCCAACGCATTTCATATATTGTATTTTGGACTACGCCATAGTAGTTATTACCACCCAAATAACCATTGTCAATAAAGAAAGCACCACCCACGATTGCATCGTAAGGGCTAAACCAACCTTTTTCAAAAGCTGTTTCAGCTCCACATTCATCTGGACAATGATCAAGTGCTCCAACACCGTACATGTTATAAACCTTCTTACCCTGATATTCTATTCCTTTTGCAAGAGTAGAAGTACCATGTCCTGTTTCTAACAAAGTATGTGCCATTAAATATACTTCATTAATTCCATATTTAATTCCCGCATCAATGAATGCCTGCCCCTGACCTTCTAAAATTCCTTTTCCGACAAGGTATTTATTTAACGTCTCTTTTGATACCCCGCTAGTTTTTGTAAGGCTCATAAATTGGAATCTTTGCTTTTCATCGTTAATAAACTTAGTTGGGTCCAAATAAGGCAGCACATCTGCGGATTTTGCGTTACGCCAACTACCCCAGCTTACTCTATACCAGCCACTCTTATCTTCTTCCAAAATAGTTAATAGAGTGCCTGCTTTTACTGAACTGTAAATATGACTAGTTGCACTCTTATCAGCTCTAATATTAAGTGGACCCTCTGTTACCTGACCCATTCTTAAATTAGCTGTGGCAAGACTACTATGCACGTACAAAATTTCCCCGTTGTATTCAATTTTATACCATTTTGTACTACCTGAAACCTGTTCACCCGTCACATTATTATCCAGTAGTTTGAAAATCGTCCCATTACCAACGTTTGCAGCGATTTTACTAACCGTATCTGGAGAGGTTCTAAGGTTTACACTGCTTCCACTTATCTTACCAGCATTGAATACATTGATGTATTGACTGCTAACATAAGCAGGAGCATCTCTATATTTATCAGTCTGTGGAGTAACCTTCATTTGCATATTTAGTGCATTATTTAACGTCATATTATAGTTATTCGTTACATAAGTTAAAGCTGGCTCAATAAACGGTTTATTAGTTGCACCTGGTGCTCCTCCACCTTTTGCCACTAGAACAATCTCAATGGCTTCCAAGCGCTTCGAGAGCCCTTTTGTACCAGCAGATGCCCCATTTTTAGCCCAGTCGAGCCAACCATAGGTTTCTGCATGGACACGGTAATAAATATCGTAATGTTGTGCCATTTCGCCAGTCAATTGCATTTCGATCGCTTCTAAACGTTTACTTTTACCAGATGTTCCAGATAATGCTCCATTCGTTACATTCGTTAACCAGCCATAGTCTTGAACATGGGTCCTATAAGAAATACCTCCAATATATGGAGTATTCTTTAATGAAATCTTTATGGCCTCCATTCGTTTTGCCTGGCCTTGTGTTCCTGACATTTCTCCATCAGATACATTCGCTAACCAACCGTAATCTTGAACATGGGTAGTATAAACAACAGATGGATCCATAATAAATGGATTTTTGGTAGAACCTGGTGCTGCTCCACCTTTCGCTACTAGGACAACCTCAATGGCTTCCAAGCGCTTCGATAGTCCTTGTGTACCAGCAGATGCCCCATTTTTAGCCCAATCAAGCCAACCATAAGTTTCTGCATGGACACGGTAATAAATATCGTAATGCTGCGCCATTTCGCCAGTCAAATTAATTTGAATCGCTTCTAGACGTTTAGCTTCACCTGATGTTCCAGATATGGCTCCATTTGATGCATTTCTTAACCAGCCATAATCTTGAACATGGGTATTATAAGTAATACTTCCAAAGTAAGGAGAATTTTTCAATGAAATCTTAATGGCTTCCATTCGTTTTGCTTGTCCTTGTGTTCCGGACATTTTTCCATTAGATACACCCGCTAACCACCCATAATCTTGAACATGAGTAGAATAAACGACAGATGGATCAATAATTAATGGTCTATTTGTCGCACCTGGTGCAGCTCCACCTTTTGCCACTAAGACAATCTCAATGGCTTCCAAGCGTTTCGTTAATCCTTGTGTACCAGCAGATGCCCCGTTTTTAGCCCAATCGAGCCAACCATAGGTTTCTGCATGGACACGGTAATAAATATCGTAATGCTTTGCCATTTCACCGGTCAAATTAATTTGGATCGCTTCTAAACGTTTAGCTTCACCAGTTGTTCCAGATAATGCTCCGTCGGATACATTATTTAACCAGCCATAATCTTGAACATGTGTCTTGTAAGTGATACCTCCGGAATAGGGTGCATTACCTAATGATATCTTTATACCTTCCAATCGCAATGACTTGCCTGCTGTACCTGACATTTTTCCATCAGACACATTTCCTAACCAACCGATATTTTCAACATGAGTTGAGTATTTAACTGAGGGATTTTGTATCGACTGAGTTGAAAAAGTTTGTATTGACTCTGAAGTACCTTCTTTTATTACTGGGTTGGTTTCTTCCTCAGTAATTGTTAAGTTGTCTTTGGAAGAAACTTCCTCAGTTGGACTGCCACTTTCTCCAATTGATTCTTCTTTTTCTATTAAAGTACCATCTTTGCTTTCAGATACGACTGTACTTTGTTCATTAACTATTCCAGGTTTTACTTCTTCAACAATAAATGAATTCGCATTATTATTGGCAAAAGCAATTGATCCATCTGAAAGAATAGTAGAACCCACAAACAGCATACCTGTTAGAACCAACTTTCCTCGCATGTATCATACTCCTATAAAAAATATTTTATACATAAAAATATGAATAATAACTTAAATCGACAAGCTTCATATTTTCATACATACTATTAGTCTAGCATAATAAATAGCGCAAGAAACTATAATACTCTCTTTCTAGGTAGAATAATATCATACCTAGTCATTTTTTGTAATAAATTATCAATATTTGTAATTAGTATTTTTCACCATCAATATAGTAGAAATTAATTGATATTTTCAGTCATTTCTCCAGAATAAAAAATAACCCTCCTGATTAGACCGGAGAGTTATTTTTTATCGTTTATAAAGTTTCAAGTTTTTTCGCCATAAACTTTATTAAATCTTCCCTCAATTCTTCCTTTTGAAGAGCAAATTCAATTGTGGTTTCAATAAAGCCCAGCTTTTCTCCTACATCATATCTTTCACCTTCAAATTCATAGGCAAAAACACGTTGAATATGATTTAGATTTTGGATAGCATCTGTCAGCTGAATTTCGCCCCCGGCCCCGATTTCCTGTTTTTCTAAGAACATAAAAATTTCAGGGGTAAAAATATACCTTCCAATAATCGCTAAATTCGATGGCGCAGTTCCTAATTTTGGCTTTTCTACAAAATTTTGAACTTGGAAGGAACGTCCATCTTGATGGATAGGGTCAATAATCCCATAACGGTTTGTTTCATTTTCCGGTACCTTTTTTACCCCGATAACAGAAGAATGTGTTCGATCGTGCTCATTTATTAGTTGTTTCAAACATGGGGTATCTGCTTGAACAATATCATCTCCTAGTAAAACAGCAAATGGTTCATTGCCAATAAAATTACGAGCACACCATACCGCATGTCCGAGCCCTTTAGGTTCCTTTTGTCTAATATAGTGTATATCCACCATCCTTGATGGTTCTTGTACTTTTTCTAAAAGTTCGAGCTTTCCTTTGCTAAGCAAAGTTTGTTCAAGTTCAAAGGCATAATCAAAATGATCTTCAATGGATCTTTTCCCTTTTCCTGTTACGATTATGATATCTTCAATTCCAGATTCAATTGCTTCCTCTACTATGTATTGGATCGTTGGCTTATCTACAATGGGCAACATTTCTTTTGGCATTGCTTTTGTAGCTGGTAAGAAACGTGTTCCAAGACCTGCAGCTGGGATAATAGCCTTTCTCACCTTTTGCATGGTTATCTTTCCCCTTCCTTTCCTCATTTTAATATAAAGCGCCTATTACCATTATTCCCGAATACAATTGGTTTTCTTTCTTTTTTTAGAAATCTCCAAAGTCTACCGGCTTTTCATTCGTCAGATTAAAATGATAGAGTATTGCCTTCACAATTCTTTCGGAAGCCTGTCCATCACCATATGGATTAGACGCTTTGCTCATTATGTCGTGCGCTTCTTTATCGGACAGCAGTTCATCCGCAAGCTGGTAAATGGTCTCTTCATCTGTACCAGCAAGCTTTAGTGTACCTGCCGTAACTCCTTCCGGCCGCTCCGTTGTATCTCTTAAAACAAGCACCGGAACTCCTAAGGAAGGTGCTTCTTCTTGGACACCGCCAGAATCGGTTAGAATCAAATAGGCCCTGGAAGCAAAATTATGAAAATCGATGACATCTAATGGCTCAATTAGGTGGATACGATTATTTTCACCCAGCACTCTATTCGCGATTTCTCGTACAACGGGGTTCATATGAACTGGATATACCACCTGAATATCTTCGTGCTTTTCAACCAATCTTCTGATGGCATTAAACATATTTTCCATTGGTTTCCCTAGATTTTCTCTACGATGTGCGGTCATCAATACTAACCGATCACTGCCAAGATTATCTAATACGGGATGGGAATAATGGTCTTTTACAGTAGTTTTTAACGCATCAATGGCAGTATTTCCTGTAACAAAAATTGAGTCTTCCCGCTTATTTTCAACCAATAGGTTTTCTTTCGATTGAGTTGTTGGTGAAAAATGCAAATCGGCTAATACTCCTGTAAGCTGACGGTTCATTTCTTCAGGGTAAGGAGAGTATTTATTCCTTGTCCGCAGGCCAGCCTCGACATGCCCAATTGGAATAGAGTTATAAAAGGCAGCCAAACTTGCGACAAACGTAGTTGAGGTATCACCATGGACCAACACGATATCAGGTTTAACCTCTTGAAATACTTTGTTCAATCCTTCTAAGCATCGGGTCGTTACATCAATTAAGGATTGGCGGTCTTTCATGATATTTAAGTCATAATCTGGTTTAATATCAAAAATGTTTAAGACTTGATCAAGCATTTCTCTATGTTGCGCCGTAACGGTTACAATTGAATCGATTTTTTCATTATAGTTCGCTAATTCTTTTACAAGGGGAGCCATTTTAATCGCTTCTGGTCTCGTCCCAAAAACAGTCATCACTTTTAACTGATTCTTCATAAAAACCTCCACATGGATGATCATTACTTTGACAAAATGTTACAACCATCTAAATAATAACAAAATAGATGACTAAAAGCACTATAACTGACTACTTCATCAAAACTGGCGTCTTCAATGATTTTTTCGTTTCTGCCATTTCACCTAATACTGCGAAGTAGAACTAAGGAATTCTCTTCCAAATTATATTTACATTCAAATTTTTGAGATTTATACTAAATTTATGGAAGAATTTGAAAATATTAGAATAGGGGTTAAAAGGTGAAACGGATCATTTCTATTATTCTATTGATAGTGATTGTATTTGTATTAACAGAAACAAACCCTGAACGTTCAACTTACTTAGAGTGGATTACTCATGAAGCAATGGATCAATCTTCTACTATTGTAGAGAAGGGTATTCTTTCATTCGCAGGGGAAAAGGTTTTTGATATGGGAACAACACATTCAGATTACTTCATTTTATCAGTCTATAAAACAGATTTTACCGAAATTGGCTTAGGTCAGATAACGTGTATCGGAATCTTTAATAAATTTATACCCATTTCTAAAAAAGAAATGTAATTTACTATATTAATAGTAGAAACTGAAAAAGGAGACGGGGAAAGTGAGCTTCTATGAGAAAAAAAACTCAGAGTATAACATTGAATCATTTAAAGACGTGCTCGAATCTAACAAAATGTCCCTTACAGATATTGAGCTTGCTTTGATTCTAAACACCCTTGAATATTACCACAGCCATCCAACTTTCCTTAAATTTTGGGGAATGATTGAGAATCATCCTGTTATCCACAAGTCAGTAATACTGTTTATAAATCAAAACCGTGATTACACCGATCTTTTGAAGGGTTACCTTGATGAGAAGATCAACCTTACTAGTGTCGAAGAGATTTTAAACAAAATTACGAACCTACTTGAAACATACCCCTATTTTCTTAAGAATGTGTACTTTCAAATACTTGCGATCCAAAAAACGGCTAATGCTGTCGGCGATTCTCCTGATATTTTTATAGCAGCCAGCAGGGTGAAGGCCTTTACGTTGAACAATCCTGAAGTTGATTTCACTAAAATAAAAGATAAAATGATGGTTTATTCAGAAATTGCCTTACTGGACAAACTTGATTTACAGAAAATTACGCTCAAGGAAATTGCTGCTTTTAGAGAGGTAACATCCGGGAAGCTTAACGAGCATGAGCTTAAGGATAAACGCATCCTCCATAAATACAAAAGCATGATGGTACTACAGCATCTATTTCACACACCAGGAATTTCCGCGGCTTTGCTGCTTCAGGAGGTAACCCCTTCTCTTCGGGAGGAGTTGCAAGCAGTAATAAGAAATGTGCTGCGGTGCAATCTTTCTACTGAATACTTCCAGCATATACTCGCTGCGTTTGCTAATGAGGAAGGAAGTTATCAGTACCCGCAATTATTTGCGTATTTGAGTAAAAATGCAGATGAGGAACAACTGATATCGTTTATTAAGTGGACAGCCAAAAGCCTTCAATTGGATCATCACTACTATCGAGCTTTGAAGGTTTACTTAAAATCTCACCCAAGATCGATTTGGAAGAATAAAGGTGCTAGGGAAGAACTTCAACAGATTTCAACTGGCAGCTTTAGAAAGTTGATAACCGAAGTACAGAATGAAACCGCAAATCCAGCCATTAAGTTTTTTAAGAAGCGTGGTATTCATTTATCGTTTGTCCTCTGCTTTACCCTTGTTGCTGGAAGTGGTCTGTACCTTGTGTATGACCTGCTTACAGATAATAAGGAAAAGGCAGCTGCCTCTAACACAGGTACCGCTGGAGTAAATGAGCAAAAGAAGTCATCATTACCAGAACCGCCATTAGAGCCTTTTATACGATGGGATAGTGAGAGCCCCTTTGTATTTACTGCAGATGGACAACAACAGCAATTAACGTTTGGGCAAGGAAATCCAAACGGAGGTAAAAGCCTAGTATTAAAGGATAGCCAAACTGTTGAAACCAGCTTTGATCTGATAATTGAATCTGAGGTTTCACCATTTGATGAAAACGGGTCCTTAAAAGAAGGCTATTCCCTTTATCATGCAGCATACGATTTTGATAATAGTGGCAACCCTGAAATTGTCATTATGGCACTCAGCCAAACATTTGAATCGTTTGTATGGGTGTACAGTCCAATTTCTGAAAATGGTAACATAAGTCTCCGAACAGACATAACAGTAAAAGGGATGTCTACTCCTAAGTTAATAGAAAATATACTAGAACTTATCGGCGACCAAGGTCAATCAGAAAAGTACGCATACATAAACCAACAATTTGTAAAACAATAGATGGGATGCCAATGAATGGGTGCCTGTCACCGTCCGTGTCCACTGTCCACGGACGGTGACAGGCACCATTTATTCATTTATTCCTATTTATGCACTCTTTTATGCATTTTTTCCGGTCTGCTGTTTGCTATCGTTGTTTTGGACGATTTGTTTTAGTTCTCCGTCATCACCTTTGGCATTGATGATTTCGAAGATTTGGTTGAGGCCTTCGCTGGTTTTGCCTTTTTCTTTATTCATGGTGTCCTCCAAATAATAGGTTGTTTTTAATATGCCCAATTATTTCAAGGTATGAACGATCTCAAGCGCTTTTTCTAAGGAAACGTTTTTTAATATGCTTTGGTCCTCTCTTATCGCTGTGCCAAAGTGGTAACAATTGGTCCCCACCTGCTCATGAACCTCTCGGATATTCTCCTTTGAAAGCCCGCTTCCTATTAGAATATCCGTGTTTCTGCAAACCGC
Organism: Neobacillus vireti; assembly: GCF_036962345.1. Lineage (GTDB taxonomy): Bacteria > Bacillota > Bacilli > Bacillales > Cytobacillaceae > Neobacillus > Neobacillus vireti_A. The sequence goes on along the minus strand of NZ_JBALNB010000012.1, from coordinate 346,255 downwards.
TTTCATGTTTAACAAGGTTTCGATTCGTGAATTCCACTCACCATAACCACCTGAAGTTAAGATGGTAGTGATTTCATTATAGCGATCCAATTTTTCAGCGTTTTCCACTATGTTACTGGAACTGTCGATGGCTCTATGAAAGGTTACCTCCATTGTTCCTGCTTCCGTTAATAACTCTTCTAGCTGGCGGAAGTCAACATTCCCTTCCTTATCCAACATACCGAAGACAACACCATTTGCCCCTAATGATTGAATCATACGGATATCATTTTTCATAATTGCAATGTCATCTTCTGAGTAACAAAACGATTGTCCATGTGGTCTCACCATAACGTTTACTGGAATTCTGACACTTTTGACCACCTTGTCGATTAACCCGTAGCTTGGGGTTAGACCTCCCTCCGTTAATCCCGAAACCAATTCAATACGGTCTGCCCCGGATTTCTCAATGAATTTTGCATCCTCCACTGTTACTGCTATGTATTCAATCATCATGTTTAATCCCTCCTGTTTCATTATCCATTTTAGCAAAAAGTTTCTTTAACAGCTTAATTAACATAAATAACTTATCGGTACTTTTAATTGCTCAACATTTCACAATTTGTTCACTATATTCAGAAAAATCAGTGATTGGAATCACTAGGATAATTTTTACAAAATTTACAATGAAAGTGTAAACAAATTATATAAAAGGGGTAGGATCTAAATGAGAAAAATCGTAAAATTTGCAGCGATTATGTTCAGTTCTGTTTTATTTTTAGGTGCTTGTAATGCAGGAAAAGATCCATTGGAACATCAAGTTGCGAATGCGAAAACGAATACCTCCTCACAAGTTATTGAACCTCATAAAAATCTCAACCAAACACCCATTCCACTCAGCATAGAACGTGTTGGTGAACACGAAGTTAATGTTGAAATGACCGCACAGATTACCGACATCGAAATTACCAAGGATTTTATATATAAAGCATGGACATTTAATGGCGAAGCCCCTGGACCAGTAATTGTGGTAAATGAAGGAGATACCATTAACTTTACCTTAAAAAATATGGATCCGGCCATCCCGCATAGTATGGACTTTCATGCAGTTCACGCCTCTCCTTCAAAGGATTTTATTGATGTAATGCCAAATGAATCTGGCAGCTTTACCTACCCAGCTAATAATCCCGGAGTTTTCATGTATCATTGTGGAACGAAGCCTGTTTTATCTCATATCGCAAACGGAATGCATGGTACCATTATTGTTAAGCCTAAAAATGGCTACCCAACTGATAGTGAAATTGACCGCGAATTTGTGATTGTACAAAATGAATGGTATAAGTACAATGACCTTGAGGATTTTACCAATGGTGTCCCTAGTAATGTTGTATTTTCAGCTAAAGCTTTAACAGAGGGCGATTTGAATACAAACGGTACAGTTGGTGCGTTGGTCGACACTCCACTCCTAGCCAAGGTTGGCGACAAAATTAGGATTTACGTTAACAATGTGGGGCCAAATGAAGTTAGCAGCTTCCACGTTGTCGGCACCGTCTTTGACAACGTTTATATCGATGGGAATCCATTTAATCTCATGAAAGGCTTGCAGACGGTAATGCTTCCGGCCAGTGGAGGTGCTGTTGTTGAATTCACTGTTACCAAAGAAGGCAGTTATCCCATTGTTACCCACCAATTCAACCACGCAACCAAAGGGGCGGTTGGAATTATCAAAGTTACAAAAGACGGCCTTGATGATGGCAGTCAGGGTATGTCACACTAACAAAGAAAAGCGTAAGCGCGCTGGAGCTAGAAAGACGGACAGAAAGCATCGGTGCAGGACATTTCCGGTGCTTCTCACTTTTTATAAAATGCTGGAATTCTAATCAAATAGTAGTTATCAACAGCTTCAGGGAAATTACCCACAGATAAAACACTTTTGTTATAGTTATTAAGAGGTTATCCACGTCAGATTAAAAAATATCCCCAAACCGACAATAGTTATACACAGTAGTTATCCAGTTACCCACAGTTATCCACTGCATTATCCACAACTAATTCTTGAAAACAGAAAGATAGCCCAGGGAATTCCCCGGGCTACACGTTTATATTCTTGCACCAAGTTCAATGGCTTTACTATTATGGTATAAGGATTTCACTTTTAGTTCGCATTTAAGCTCATCAATTAAACAATCATTTTTTAGCATTTCAATGTGATGATATTGAAAAAGATGATAGTAATATTTACCCCTTAAAAATACATTTTTTAACAGCACAAAGAAAACCTCCTCAATTGATTTACATAAATCGCAGAGGATCGTGTTCGGTAACTGGCTGGCATCGTCCTAAAACATTAGCCCCTATAGTTTTGCGTCACCATTTTTCAATAGTTTTGCCGTTTCGTACGATTTATGTTGTTAATAAGAACTATATTATACAAGCTCAATATAATAAAGAGACCTTCGCACTACTTTGTGTGCGTTTTCTATTTTTTTGGTATGCTGCTCTGCCTAATTTTTATAAATACGTTAGAAACTAAATCTAAAAGCCCAAAATAACAATTCCACGTTAAAATCTTCTTTATTTAACTACAATCTTTACGATAAGAGCCTACTTTAATTACCCTTTATTTCTAATAGTTTTACTCTCAAATCGTTTTCCATATTAGCTAGCTCTTGTTCAGCTAGACGGCGTTTGTGACGCCCTTCTTCTTGAATGCGCATGGTTTCTTCAAGCGTAGTGATTAAGTTTTCCTGAGTCTTCTTAAGTGTTTCAATATCAACGAGACCGCGTTCATTTTCTTTTGCCGTCTCAATCGTGTTCGTCTTCAGCATTTCAGCGTTTTTTAATAATAACTCATTTGTAGTCTGCGATACTTTTTTCTGAGCTTCGACTGCATGACGCTGACGAATAAGAGTAAGTGCAATGGCAACTTGATTTTTCCAAAGCGGAATCGCTGTCATAATGGAAGATTGTATTTTTTCCACAAGCGCCTGGTTCGTGTTTTGTATTAAGCGGATTTGTGGAGCACTCTGAATGGTGATTTCACGGCTCAATTTTAAATCGTATAAGCGTTTATCCAAACGGTCTGCAAACTGAATCATATCGTTAACTTCTTGGAACTTCATTTGATCACTTGTTGCCTCTGCGGCCCGTTTCATTTCAGGAATGGTTTTTTGATGGAGCTCTTCCAGCTTAATTTCGCCCGCTGCAATATAGACATTTAAGGCATGGAAATATTCTTTATTTGTTTCATATAGCTGTTCCAATAATTTAATGTCTGATAACAGCACGTTCTTGCTGCGATCAAGTTTCACACTAATACGGTCAATCTGTGCACCGGTCTTTTGATATTTTGACAGCACTTCTTGCATGGAGTTAGAAATTTTTCCAAACAAACGCCCGAAAAAGGATGGCTTTCCATCCTTTAACTCATCTGGATTAACCTCATCCAATCTCTTCATTAGATCGCTGATGATTTCGCCTACCTCACCAATATCCTTTTTCTGCACATGCTCGAGCATGGTGTGCGAAAAGCTTAATAGCTTACCTTGTGCCTGGGAACCGTAGGTAATCATTGCCTGATGGTTTCTCGGGTCAATTTGTTCAGCGAGCTGATAGGCTTTTGCCCGATTTTCCTCAGGGATCACATCAATAAGTTTTGTTGGCTTTGCTTCCTGAAGCTGGGAGACCTGCTGTGCTTCTTGTTGTGGGACAAGCTCGGTGTCACCGAACGGGTTGGCTAGAATATCATCTAATAAATTTCCATTTTTATTGAACTGAGGTGAGTTATTTCCGCTCATTTTAACCTCCTGCTTTCATCTATAGTTTTAGTATCGTTTATTTTTTTGATGGAATGTTTCGCCACATCAATTTCAAAATTCAGGGAATCCACATCGTCTGAAATGACATGATAGAGATCCTCTTCTAGTGCCTTAGTTAGGTCTGTTAAGGTTTGACGCGTCTCATATAAGGAAACATCAATCTCATGGCTTTTCTTCGGCTGTTGGGATAAGAAACGATATTTCTCTGTTAGCTCAACGACTGAATCTAAATGAGAAAAGTAAAATTTCTCGGCTTTATAAAATCGCCTTGGCTCTGACTTTGTCATATTTTGTATTTTCCTCGTAATACGGAGTACGTCCAGTCTCTGTTTTACTGTTGAAAGATCACGAATTGTAAATAACGATTTGTTTAGACGATTAATTTTTTGTTTGGCTTCATCCAAATTCTTCTTTATATAACGATATTCTTTTCTAGTGAGCTGATGTTTTTTCAAAAAGCGGGACGTCATAACGGCGGAGGTAATATTGTAGACGATGACCCCGCCTCCTAATGCGATCGCTGATGAAAGCAAAAATGTCTGATTGAAAGCAAAATAGCTGGTAAACCATGCAATGGCTGCGGTTGGAACAGTGACTACACTCTGAACAAGAAACGATAAAAATCGGTTCATCATAATCGACTCCTGACTAATAAATCCTTTATTTACATACGAATGAACAACGGAAATGTTTCAATAAATACTAAATGCTAGAAAAGTAACAAACCTTCCATTACTTCAACAATACACCATAAAACTCCTGCTTTCCATAGACCACAAACGTAAAAAAGACTAAGACCTAAGACGTATTTTGATGTTTTTTTGTGATGGCGGTGACATGGGTGACAGGCACCGCTCGTGGACACTGTCCACCTCAGACGGACAGTGTTCTTTCGTTTCAGCTGTTATGTATAAGCTGGGCCTTAGTCCAAGAGGAATACCCAGTTATACATAGGATATTAAGGTATCACAATAAAAATTTATAGATAGAGGAGCGAGATAATCAAATGTATCAACCATTTGAAATGCCTGTTAACTTTCGATTTGGACATCATGGCGGTGGACACCATGGCGATGGACATCATGGCGGTGGACACCATGGTGGTGGACATCATGGCGGCGGACATCATGGCGGTGGACATCATGGCGGCGGACATCATGGTGGATTTAATTTAGGTAATGTTGGTGCTGGACTGCTCGGACTTGGATTAGGTTATTTAGGATCAAGTCTAGGTGGATATGGCGGGTATGGTGGATATGGAAACCCAGGTGGTTATCCTGGAGGATATGGGCCAGGGTATGGCATGTATGGTTCAGGGTATGGCCCTGGCATGAGTGGTTACGGAGGCGGGTATGGCGGCGGATTCTACTAATATAGATAAGCAAAGCGTGATGGGCTTGATAATATTCAAGAACCCTCACGCTTTTTTCTATTTTCCAAAAATTTTTACTGTTTTTTTGTTTCGGTAGGTGTAAAATGTTTCTCAAAGGAAACATTTTAGTGTTTATGCATATATATTACTATTCCAAACTTTAAAATTATTACTTTAAATAAAGGGAGAAGAGAACTATGACAGAGAATCTGCTATTAGCATTTGGGCTGACATTATTTGCTGGCCTTGCAACAGGCATAGGAAGTCTGCTTGCGTTTTTCACATCACATACAAATACAAAATTTTTATCTGTTACCCTTGGATTTTCGGCCGGTGTAATGATTTATGTGTCCATGGTAGAAATCTTTGTAAAAGCAAAGGTCGCGCTTGTGGACTCACTGGGTGTTGTCCCAGGGAACTGGTTAACCGTTGGAGGATTTTTCGGAGGTATGCTTCTGATCGCCGCCATTGATAAATTTATCCCAAAACAATCAAACCCACATGAATTAAAAACGGTTGAAGACATGAATCAGCCAAATATTAGCGATGGAAAGAAGCCTGACTTATTAAAGATGGGGACATTTACAGCACTTGCTATTGGTATTCATAACTTTCCAGAGGGGATCGCGACCTTCACTTCTGCCCTACAGGACCCTGCACTCGGGATTGCCATCGCTGTTGCGATAGCCATTCATAACATCCCAGAGGGGATTGCCGTTTCCGTACCTGTCTACTTTGCTACCGGAGATAAGAAAAAAGCTTTTAAACTATCATTCTTGTCTGGTTTATCTGAACCTATTGGTGCGGTAGTAGCTTATCTTTTCTTAATGCCTTTCCTGAATGATGTTATGTTTGGGATTATCTTCGCAGCCGTTGCAGGAATAATGGTGTTCATCTCCCTTGATGAATTATTACCTGCAGCAAAAAGATATGACGAAACCCACCTATCTATCTACGGACTGATTGCAGGTATGGCCGTCATGGCAATCAGCCTTTTACTGTTCATCTAAACAACAGCTTATTCAAAATCAAAAGCCAGCGCTTGCTGGCTTTTTGTTTTTGAATAGCCGTCAACAGTCCAGCTGATGGGGTGAGAGTATCCACGAGTGGTGAACACCTTTTAGGTGTCACCTTGGTGACAGGCACCCATACAGGCACCAAAATATTTATTTTTAGGTACAAAGTTTCGTTATTCGCTTGAGGGCATATACTACATGGAATTTTCCAATTTTATAGAAGAGGTGAATTTATTTGTTGAAAAGGGCCCTATTTACAATTCCGCTTAGTTTGATACTTATTGGAGTGATTGTGGCTTCTTTTGTTCTAATGGGTATTAAACCAAACTCTTCGACTATTTCTCAAGCACAGAAGCTTGCAGAATACTCGAAGCCAGCGGTTGTTCGAATTCTTGGGTACTCTGTTGTGGGATGGCAGTTTAACAATCCAAATGATCCTGAAGTAGAAGCTATTTTGAATCAATTAAACTACCAATCCGTTGTGGGTGGTTCTGGTTCAGGGGCAATCATTAGCTCTGATGGATATATTGTTACCAATGCTCATGTGGTAGAAGCAGCACAAATGGAAGATGATGATATTGCCAATGCAGCATTTAATCAGCTTGTGACCATCATCGCAGACTATTTTCAGGTAAGCTATGACACGGCTTATGAATACATGTTAACCTACACGCAATATACTCAGGTCCAAAAAGTTATTAAAGTCATTTTACCAGGCGGTGACATACTTGACGGTGAAGTGAAAAGTTATGGTGCACCAATCAATGAAGGGAAAGATGTTGCTGTACTCAAGATTGAAGGGAAAAACCTTCCTACTTTAAAGCTTGGAAACTCTGATAATATTCAAAACCAAGATAATATTTGGGTAAGCGGCTACCCTGCTGCTGCAGATTCTGATTTATTATCACCTGATTCCTCTCTTGTATCTTCCATGAATGCCGGGCAAATTTCTGCTACTGATAAGAAAACAGAGCAAGGAAGCCCTGTTATTCAAATTAACGCAGCTGCCACACATGGAAATAGCGGTGGACCCGTTATCAATGAAAAAGGAGAAATTATTGGCCTTCTTACCTTTAGAGGCGACACGGTAAATGGTCAAGAGGTTCAAGGTTTTAACTTCTCCGTTCCAGTAAATACCGTAAAGGAATTTACAAACCAAGCAGGAGCAAAGAATACATCTAGCAACACCGATAAACTTTATAAGGAAGGGTTGGAGCTTTATTGGGGCGGCTATTATGAGAACGCTCTTGAAAAATTTGAAGCAGTTCAAAGACTTTATCCAAACCACTCCGAAATCAAAAAGTTCATCACGAATTCCGAGCAAAGAACGGACGACAGCAAAATATTATGGTCCGATTATAAAACCATTTTCTATATCTTAGATGGAGTTGCAACATTATTAGTTATTCTGCTATTAGTGTTTACCTTTGTCTTTAAGCCGAAAAACAGAGCTGCCACTGCCGCTGCGGCTGTGACTGCAGCACCGCAGACACCATCTGCCCCGCCTACTTCAACTTTACCAGAAAACACAATCCCAGACCTAAACAACGATGGGAAAATCGACGTCCAGGACATCATCCTAGCACTGCAAGAACAGCAAAAGAAACAACAGAAAAAAGACGAAGAATAAATCTGGCTGCATAAATCGATGTATAATTGAAGTAATATGAATAAATGGTGACAGGCACCCCTCAAATTAAAACGTATAAAAAGCGATAGTAGATAATATCTATTTATATATGTATCTTTTTTTGGGGGGAATGTCTTCTGAGAGGGTTTTTACGATTGGTAGGTTTCCTCATTTTTATTTTTGGGGTGTATTTGATATTTTCTGAACAGGTATTTTTTGGTGTTTTGTCTATTATTTTAGCCTTTTTAATTTTTCCAAATCGTAGTAGCAGCAAAAGCCGCCATTATAACTATGAAAATGACAATGACAATGACTATAGCCATGATCACGCCTATAGCTCTGATAGCGACTCAGGCGGCGGAGACTCAGGCGGGGGCGGCGGAGACTAATTGAAAGCATCCTCAAGTTGGAGGATGTTTTTCTTTTCATATGTCTAGCCGATTCCTCCAATCGATTAAGGAGCTGCAGTCTTATATTTGTTCTTTTTGAAGGATGTATGAACAAGGTATGTGAATAATTCCAAAATCATATTATAATGGATGGTAATAAATTCATAATTTATGCCTGACCCAGAACTCTTAAAGGGTGTGTTTTAAATGATATGGCTGTACTTAGTTCTTTCCTATTTTATAGGAAGTGTTATGTTTGGTTTTCTAATCACAAAGATTTTTTATCATAAGGATATCAGGGTACAGGGAAGTGGTAATGTCGGAGCAAGAAATGCTGGACGCCAACACGGCAAAACGGCCTTTGTTCTCATTTTCCTTGGGGATGCCCTAAAAGGTGCACTTGTGATCCTAGCGGCCCGTTACTTACAATTCTCAGAAACTATTCAACTATTAGGGTTAGCACTTGCCATTATTGGTCATATCAAACCAGTTACCCTAAAATTCAAAGGCGGTAAAGGGATTTCAACCTTCATCGGTGGTATCATTACCTTTGATCCCATTATGGTTCCAGTAATTATCCTGGGATTTTCAATCTTCTACACTTTTTTGAAAAGCTTTACGTTAGCAGGTTTAGGAGCATTTCTATTTATCCCAGTGGTACTATTTATAAAAAATAATGATTGGCCAAGTTGCACGATAGCATTAGGTATAATCGCTATGCTTTACGCCGCACATGCAGAAAATCTCAAGGAAAGGCTGAAACCTAATGAGTAAGCACGAGTTTTTTTTCAAAATTGCAACCTCTCGTGATGAATTTGAACAAATTCATCGCTTAAATTATCAAACTTTTTCAGAGGAAATTCCGCAGCATCAAAAAAATGAAGAGCAAAAATTAGTGGATCAATTTCATGCTGAAAATACATATATTATTTGTATAAAAGAAAATGAAGTAATTGGTATGGCTGCAGTACGCAATAACCGACCATTTTCACTTGATAAAAAAATCGGTCCTGTAGAACAGTCACTCCCATTTTCAATAAATTCACCTTGTGAAGTTAGACTTTTATCAGTCAAAAAGGAATTTCGTAATGGAAGAGTCTTTTTAGGTCTCACACAGTTTTTAATCAAATATTGCATAAAAAAGGGCTACGATATTGCGCTCATTTCAGGGACAGTTCGCCAATTGAAGCTTTACGGCCAATTAGGATTTCAGCCCTTTGCTAAATTAACAGGAACTGCAGAGGCACTTTTCCAGCCCATGTATTTAACGAAGAAAACGTTTGACGGGTCGATTGCCGGCAGAATCCTTCCACCGACGATCCCCTTCTTGCCTGGTCCCGTTCAAGTTTCTGAAAAAGTCATGACCGCATTAGGGAAAACCCCGATTTCTCATCGGTCAGACCTTTATAAGGAAAAAATCGATAAAGCGAAGACCAAACTTGGCCAACTTGTGAAAAGTAGATATGTTCAAATTTTCCTAGGGTCTGGAACACTTGCCAATGATGTAGTGGCGGGTCAACTTTCTTTAGAAAGCGGCCGGGGGCTTATTTTAACGAATGGTGAATTTGGCAGCCGATTAGTAGAGCAGGCTAGTAGATTTGGACTCCATTTTGACGTGCTTCAAAAAGACTGGGGAGAACCTTTTACCCGTTTTGAAGTACTGGAAAAAGTATCCCAGGAAACGACTTGGATATGGGCAGTGCACAGCGAAACATCCTCTGGAATGCTTAATGATCTTGGTATGTTGAAGGAAATCTCTGCTCGGCACCAACTGAAGCTTTGTCTTGATTGTATTAGCTCTTTAGGAGCAATGGAAATCGATTTAAAAGGAGTTTATTTGGCAACGGGTGTTAGTGGTAAAGCAATCCGTGCTCTATCAGGACTTTCGTTTGTCTTCCATCACCACGAGGTGCAGCCGTCATCCACACTTCCGAAATATCTTGATTTAGGAACGTATATGGCTAAGGAAAGTATTCCTTTTTCGCACTCCTCTAACCTTTTAGAAGCTCTTCTAGCTGCATTAGAGGATATTACGAGTGAAACATTTGAAAAAGTGGTGGAAACACACTCCTTTTTAAAGAAGCAACTTAAACAATTGGACTTTACCATCGTTAGTGAAGAGCACAGCTCACCTATCATTCTTACGATTGAGGTACCGCCTTCATTTTCTTCTGTTGTGATTGGAGATATATTATACAATCATGGCTATCAGCTGCACTATGAAAGTGACTATCTTCAGCGTAGAAACTGGATTCAGATTGCTTGCATCGACCACTACGAAACAGTTGATCTTGAAAAAATGACCAGCCTCTTAAACCGCGTCATCACTTACGAAAAAACAGCCGCCCAACAAAAAACTATTAAAATCTAAAAATAGAGGCAAAGTCACTACCATTTTTAAGGTGGTGACTTTCTTAGGGGGCAAGTGTCCACCTGGGGTGGAAAGTGTCCACCTGGGGTGGAAAGTGTCCACGAGCGGTGCCTGTCACCTTTTTTTCCTTTCGTTTCACCTTCGAAGTTTTACAGCCTCCCAAATACTTTGGTCGGTTATTTCACTGTTTCCCTCCAGATCAGAAATGGTTCGAGCCAGGCGGATGATTTTGATTTGGGTACGATTGCTCCAGTTTTTCTTGGCTGCAAGTTGGTGAAGGACCCTTTCCTGCTCTAGTGTTAATGGGCTTGTTTTTTTGCAGGGTATCATAACTAACTCTGCTATTGCATAGTTTTTTCCCATACCGTTCGTATTGACGATTCCTAGTTTCCTCACCTTTGCCTCGAACATATTCTGAAGAAATCCCTCCTCCTTCCATCTTACTTTCTAGGTCAACATGGTTGCTTTTAAGATGAATATCAAATCGGTCCCGGAGCGGACCCGATATTTTATTTTGATAGGAAAGTGTCTGCCTAGGTGTACAGGTACAGTAATGGGTATTGGAACCAGCATAGCCGCACGGGCATGGATTCATGGCTGCAATTAAAATAAAAGAAGCTGGATAAGTAAGTGTGGCATGTGTACGGCTGATGGTAATTTTTCCATTTTCAAATGGCTGGCGGAGCATATCAAGTGTTTTTTTCGGAAACTCAGCAATTTCATCAAGGAATAAAACACCGCGATGGGCTAAAGAAATCTCACCGGGTTTTGGATAAGTCCCACCGCCAATAATGGAGATTCCAGAGGCAGAATGATGAGGATTTCGGAATGGCGGTGTTTTGGAGTTAGGATAGTGGGTGCCGCTTAATTGATGCAGTGCGATTATTTCAAGTTGGGCTTCTTTTACAATGGGGGTAAAATAGAGGGAAAGCTTTCTGCAAGTATACTTTTACCACAGCCAGGCGGTCCTGTCATCAAGACATGATGTTCCCCTGCTGCTGTCACTTCTAACGCCCTTTTGATATCTCGATGTCCAATGATTTGTTTAAAGTCAATCAGGTTATTGAAATGTTGTTCAATTTTATCAATTTTGGGGATCTTATAAATATCTCCCCTCTTCCCTCTAAGTTATCTATCACATCATTCAGTGAACTAATATAAGTAATTTCTAAATCATGAAAATCCAGGTATAGTAGCTTTTCGTCATACGGCATGTAAAGCCTTTGTAATCCTGCCTTTTTAGCAGCTAACACGGCAGGAAGCATTCCTTCAATAGGCACAATTGCTCCGTCTAATGATAACGCTCCGATGAATCCAGAATTCTCAGGTATCGAAATCACTAGTTCATTCAGACTTACTAGCACACCAATTGCAATAGGCAGGTCAAACATTGGGCCGCTTTTCTTTTGTTCAGAAGGCGAAAGATTAATGATAATTTTTTGACCATGAACAGAATATCCTAATGACCTTAGTGCGACAATAATCCTTTCTTTCGATTCCTTAACTGCGGCATCCGGCAGACCTACAATTCGAATAGAATCATTTCCAACAAACGTCTTCACTTCCACATTTACACGATAACCTTCCATGCCTTTAAGACCAATACTTGTTACTTTTGCACACATGGATTTTCCTCCGTCTTTCTTGGTATCATCATGACTTTTCCATTATCGAGTAAAAAAAGATCCATTAGAGGAGTTTTAACATATTCCTCGTAATGTTGCGTTGCGGGTGATGGAAAATAGGAAAGCAGATGTTTGGTGTCAACGAGTCGGGATGCCTCTCCATTAACATATGCGTTGTAACTGCTCCAAGGGTAATCCTCCAGTTCATCGACAAGTCCTGCCTTCAATGGATTTAGATGGATATATTTGCTTACATCAAATTCATAATCAAGGGAATCAAGTAATTCAGCTCCGTAACGCTTTTCAAATACATGTCCACTGTAGTCGTATTTTTTATTAAAGTATTTGGCGTATTTGGTATTGAGATGGCTCATGATAATGGTTGGAGAAGTGTCTGAGGTTTCAAGCTGGAGATGTGTGTGATTGGTCATTAAGCAGAAGGCATGAAGGGTAAAGGAAAAGGTGTTTTTCGTTTCTTTTAAAAGACTTAGGTACTTTGTGTGGTCCTCATCATCATAAAAAAGTGAAGATTTCCGATTACCTCTACTTGTAATATGGTATTTTGCACCTTGAAACCATGTGCGGCGTTTTCGACCCATTACGGTCACTCCTATTTAATTGGATTTGAGTTGATAGGAAATTGGTAAAGTTGAAAAACGAGGAAGATAGTTAGAATAAATTATATCATTCGACATCCTTCCCAAAAATCCTCTTCCTTTTGATAAAGAAATTTCATTCATTTCACTTAAAAGGAAGATATCTGTATAATTGAGTTAGGAAGGGGTAATACGAATGGATTTAGGAGAATTTGAGACTGGCAAAGTAATACAAAGATTAAGAATCGAAAGACAGCTTTCAATTGAAGATGTTGCTGAACTTATTGACGAGGACGTCGAGTTTATTCGAGAACTGGAAGCTAATATGTATCCAGATATAGGTCTCGGAGTCTTTTTTTATTTGGCTAAGGTATTTAAAATGGAAGCTTCTGAATTAATAGATGAAATTCATAAGGAAAATATAGATTATTTTAATAGGGTTAATAAGAAATATGAATTAGCGAAGCAGAGAGACAAACAAAGAAAACTGGTTCTACAAAAGAAAAAAACACATAACTTCAAAAATAAGATTACCAAACATCCATTTAAAGCGAAAATAAACACCATTGAGAATGGACCAACAACCTCAATTCGGAAGCTCTGTATTAAATACGACATTATACCTAAATAAAATAAAGCTTCAATCCCAACTGTCCACTCCACACGGACAAAACGGTACTTTTGTCCACGGGCGGTGACAGGCACCATAGAGGCACCATAAAAACGCATAATCAAAAGGAGGATTTACTCTGAAGAATTTACTGATTGTATTTTCTGCCAGCATGTTGTTGCTGCTTGGGGGATGTTCGTTTCTTAATGACGCACAGGATACACTTTCTTATATAAATGAAGCTACTGATTATTTATCTGCTGCTACTGATTTTGCGAATGAAGCTCCTGCACTTGCGCAACAAGCTGTTAGTGACATTCAAGCAGCAGAAGATCTACAAGCTCTGCTTCAAGATATGCAGCAAACGGTCGAATCGTTTAGTGACCTGCAGGCTCCCGATATAGCTGCTGAGCTCCACCAGCAAATTGTTGAACGAAACAGCGCCATTCTTACTGAAATCGAAACCTATTTGACTAATTTCAAAGATGGTCTCCTTGATCCTGCTATTCTTGAAAATACCGAACTATTCCAGTCTGTACAAGACATCACCAGCATTATTGACCAGATTCAACAGCTAAGTGGTGAATAGATCAACTCCAAACAAGGGGAGGTAAAACGCCATGAAAAAACACCTAATCCTTACACTCATTTTATTTTTCATGGTACTAACGGGCTGCAATATAAAAGGAGAATACGATATTAAAGGAACGGTTATAGATGTAGAAAGCAGCAGGATTTTAGTAGAGGATGAGAAAGTAGGATTAATCTGGCTTTCGCTCCCTAAAGAAAGCGAGACTAATACCTTTGAAAAAGGGCAAACTGTTGCCGTTTGGACAGATGGAAAATTGAGAGAATCCTATCCATTACAAGGTAAATCTTTAAGGATTGAAATCTTGAAATAATAAAAACAGGCTGAGCTTTCAGCCTGTTTTCTTCTGTTGATAAACCAACAATCAAGCATTGATGTATTCCTTATTTGTATTCATAGTTCACCATTATAAAATTGTAAATATCCTAGTTTCCAAGAAATAAAGGCACTTAGAAGGACGGCGCTAATCATGAGAACGAAAAAGAGCCAGTCGATTTTGGTAACTGTAATCTCGCGGTAGAATATCCGATTTTTTTCTCCAGTAAAGCCTTTTGATTCCATCGCAAGTGCCGTACGCTCTGCTTTTCGAATCGCTCCCGCAAGGAGCGGAATTACATATCTTTTTAGCTGCTTTACTTTTTCCGAAATGGTACGTGCTTTGGCGACTCCCCTGACTCGGTGAGCATTCTGCAGGGTCTGGAATTCTTCCTTTATTAACGGCAGAAATCGGTATCCTGCCATGATTCCATAGGCAAGCTTAGGCGGAAGCTTGCATTGCTGCATTAAACTTAGGAGAAAATCGGTTGGCTTTGTCGTTAACGTAAACATGATTGATAACGTAGCAAAGCTTAACACCCTAAGTCCAAGGGAAACTCCTCTTCGGAAGCCTTCTGCTGTCATCGTCAAAAATCCCCATTCCCAGATGACGTTATCCCCTTCCTGAAGCCGCGGGAACAACATGGTTGACCATACATAAATGAATGCGATAAATAAAAACGGAGCAAATAACAGCAGCCATTTTTTAAAAGAAACGGTAGCTAACAGAAAGGTTGCCGTCACAGTTAAAAGGATAATAATAAGTGGTGTTATGGGATCAAAAAACACTGATAGAATCAGGATGGAAATGACGACAGCAAATGCCTTTATACTTGGATTCATCTCATGTAGTAACATGCATCTCGCTCCTTACCAGTTCATTTTCCAGTTGTTTCCGAAACGGAAGCTTTAACCTAGCCCGGTCTACGACTTCATGATTTTCCCACAACGATTCAGGTGTACCGGAGAAAATTATCTCTCCCCCATCTAACACATGGACGGTGTCAGCATACTGGTCAACCAACTCCATATCATGGGTAATCATGAACACTGCGCCAACTTTTTCTTCAAGGATTTCCATGATTTCATGAGCGGTGTTAGCATCCTGCCCAAATGTTGGTTCATCAAGGATAAGCAGTTCCTGTTCATGAATGAGCATGGTTGCGACGCTTAACCGCCGCTTCTGGCCTTGACTAAGGGTAAAAGGATGGGCGCCTGCGTGTTTAAGCAGCCCCATTTTTTCAAGAATGGATTTCACGGCTGCGGGGTCTTCCAAGCCAAAGGCAATTTCCTCATAAACACTATCGGTAATAAACTGATGCTCCGGATTTTGAAACACATATCCCAGCTTTTTATATAATTCCTTCTCCCTCCATTTGGAGAGTGGAACGTCGCAAAAGTGGATTTCTCCTTGCGTAAGCGGAATGAGTCCTGCTAAACATTTTGATAACGTCGTCTTTCCAGAACCATTCGCACCAACAAGTGCAGTCAGCTCTCCTTTACGTATACTTAAATGAATATTTTTTAAGTACCCGCGGGCAAAGAGACCCTTGACTTCAAGGAGTGGTTCATCTTTAACAGTGGCAGGGTTTGATTTTTTAAGAAAATCAGCCGAATTCTTAAGCCCCGCTATTAATTCTTGCTTTCGGAGCGGAAGTCTTTCCCCTTTAAAAATACCAGCCTTTTTAGCTGCCATCGCTGCTTCCACTACTTTTGGCAGCCAAATGCCTTCTTTTTGTAAATATGGTGTGAATTCACCAAAACATTCTGCTGGCGTTCCATCGAAAAGCACCATTCCACTTGAATCAATGACGAGACAGCGGTCCATCATCTCTACCCAATCATCCAATTTGTGTTCAATGACAATCAGTGTAAACGGATGCTCGTTCCTTAACATAGTGATTGTCTCAACCAGTTCCGTGCTCGACAGCGGATCTAGGTTCGCCGTCGGCTCATCAAGAATAATGACCTCCGGTTGGAGGGCCAACACGCAGGCAAGTGCAAGTTTCTGCTTTTGCCCTCCCGAAAGTGTATGGATAACCGTTTTTTTCTCATCCTGCAACCCCACCAGAGCCAGGGCATAGTGAATCTTTGCTTCCATTTCTTGGCGCGGCACATGGAAGTTCTCCAAGCCAAACGCCACTTCCTCTTCCACCGTCAGCATACAGAATTGGCTTTCCGGGTCTTGAAACACAATTCCTATTTTTTGGTTCAGTTCACCTGGTTTAAACTCATCCAGCTTTTTTCCTTCAAACGTTAGGCTCCCCTTCAATACACCATCAACAGCTTCTGGGTACAACTTATTGAGGCAGAAGGCAAGCGTACTTTTTCCAGAGCCGCTTGGACCTAGGAGTAAAAGAGCTTGATTTTTTTCGACTGAAAACGTTAGATCTGTGAAAATTTCACGGTCTTCATAGCTGAATCCCAACCCCTCAGCTTCAATTTGATGCCTAAATGGTGACATTGCGTTTGTATTCCTTTCCTAACGGAAAACTGTTTAAGGCACCTGTTTTTGCCAGCCCTTCACTTAGATACTTGCCAAGTAACCCTGCCAGTAATGCTCCACTCAATAGGCGAACAAAGAACATGGCTGTGACATAACCTGGCGAAAGTGCCGCAAATCCTGATACATAAAAGCCCCAAGCAAAGCTAAACACCGACGAGCCCATTCCTGCTGCCATTAAAACCCAAGTGGAATAGTTCTTCCATTTCGTTGCTGCAAAGACTGCTTCGGCACCTAAACCTTGGATCATGCCGGAAACGATTAACTGCGGTCCTACGGCATTTCCTAGCATGACTTCAACGGTTGCCGCAACGGTTTCTGAGAGGAACGCTGCTCCAGGCTTACGGATAATATAGGCAGCAATAATCGAGACGATGAACCAAATTCCGAAAATCATGTCATAGCCAATCAATCCGAAAAGTCCGAATAGGACATTTCCGAGCTGGAGGAACAAAAGATAAACGACTGCAAAAACAACAGCAAGTACGGATAAAACGATGACTTCACGTAATTTCCATTTTGCGAGCATTTATTTATCCCCCTTTTTGGATGGACTGTTGGCCGACATCGCAACCGTCATTACAATATGGGTTGAATCACTTTCGTGTGCAACTTGAAAAGCATCCTCCAGCGTTTTAAATACTTTGTTTGCATTACCATCAAGTCTTGATGCGTAGTGAACACCTTTAGTGAAAGTACCTTGTTCTTGGCCAAGTTTTACTGCATCCATGATGACATTCATGTAGGTAGGGATCCCCATTGGATAGAGTGCAAATTGGACCGCGACTTCTTGTTGGATATGTAGTGATTTTTCTTCGTTTAAACGTTCAGGGCTTTCCGAAAGATAAACATCACCCGCTGAATCCCCTGGACAGCCATTTGAAAAAGTTGCTTGAAGAACAACATGATCGCCGTTTTTTGATGATTCTAGGAAAATAGCTTTTACCACATCAAATACGTGCTCAGATCTTCCGCGCACACATGTGCTTACATCGTCCGTTTCCATCCAAACCTTTGATGTATCTACTTCTTTAAGTGCTAATAAAATAATATTTACAAACCTATCAGACATTGGATAAATTGAAAACCGTGCTCCCGTAATTTCACTCGTACCGCAAAAATTAGACATACTTATTCCCCCATTCATTTTTTGGCAACAAAAAAACTGCACCCCATGGGGATGCAGTCGAATCATATCATCATTAAAAGTTCATGATAAGCTTCTCCTGCACTTCCCCACGCTAGTATTATCTAGATCGGGTCATAAGGGTCGGACAAACATCCTCTCAGCCAAAAAGCTCCCCTAGTGCAAAAACCTTATGCAATTTTCATTGTTGCCATAATCTTAAGATAAATCTTTCAACTTGTAAAGAGATATGGTGACAGGCACCGCCCGTGGACATTGTCCACCCCAGGCGGACACTTCAGAGATTCCACTAGAATAATATAATACAGGACTTTTTATATGGGGGAAGATCGATGGCTTTTTGGGATATTTTTTTCAATAGATGTGTGTTCTGTAAGCGGAAGGTTAGACCTTTAAGGAGTTATATTGATGATAACGGGAAGGTTATTAAGGTTTGTATTCCTTGTTCCGAATATGCTGAACGGAGAGCATATAGAGTCATAAAATAATGGTTGGTATTTTACCTTTAACTGTTCTATAAAAGCACAACAATTCATTTCTTATGAATTTATTCGGAAATAATTATTTGCCAATAACACTCTAAATCTATTTATTCTATCCAAGATTATATTCACTTGCCTAACCTAATAAGCTGTCATATGATAAAAAAATATACAATGATGTATAAATGGTTGAAACTGCGTTTCAACTTTGGTGACAGGCACCGTGAAAGAGGGGTTTTGTGAGGATGAAGCAGGATGGAATTTTCAAATCTGTCTGCCCGTTGGATTGTCCGGATCAATGTGGATTGCTCTTACAAAAGGTTGATGGAAAAGTGGTTAAGGTGGAGGGCGACCCGGAGCATCCTGTGACCAAGGGGAATATCTGTAATAAGGTTCGTAATATGACGGAACGGATTTATGATGAAAACAGATTAAGATATCCGATGAGGCGAATAGAAGCAAAGGGGGAAGGTAGATTTGAACGGATTAGCTGGGAGGAAGCGATTGAAACGATAACCTCCAAGTGGAAAAAGCTAATCGAAACGGACGGACCTGAAAGCATCCTTCCTTATAGCTTTTATGGAAACATGGGCCGACTGAATGCAGAAGGAATGGACCGTCGATTCTTCAACCGTTTGGGTGCGTCACAGCTTGACCGGAGTATTTGTTCATCTGCCGGCGCTGTCGGCTATCAATATACGATGGGTGGCAGTTTTGGAACCGATCCAGAAGATACGATTCATTCGAAGCTCATCTTATTTTGGGGGATTAATGCTGCAAGCACCAATATGCACCAAATGGTATTAGCTCAAAAAGCACGGAAGGAAAATGGCGCCAAAATTGTCGTGATTGACGTTCATAAAAATCAAACTGGCAGATTGGCAGATTGGTTTATTCCTATTTTACCGGGTACCGATAGTGCTCTAGCTCTTGGAATTATGCATATTTTATTTGCTGAAAACATGGTGGATGTTTCCTTCCTCCAGCAATATACTGTCGGTTATGAAGAACTGCGCGAGCATGTCATTCAGTACGATCCTATGACAGTTTCAGAGATAACCGGGGTTCCCGTTGAGGATATTTATAAACTTGCTAGAATGTATGGTCAAACCTCCCCCTCATTTATTCGAATTGGTAACGGGCCGCAGCATCATGACAATGGCGGCATGTTTGTCCGAACGGTTTCTTGTCTTCCGGCATTAACAGGTCAATGGCTTATCAAAGGCGGCGGGGCGATTAAAGGCAATTCAGGATATCTTACTATTAACTCGTTAAAATTGCAGCTGCCAAGATTATTGAAAAATAAACAGACACGGACAATTAACATGAATCAGCTTGGGGAGGCTCTGCTGACATTGGATCCTCCAGTAAAATCACTTTTTGTTTACAGCAGTAACCCTGCAGTGGTTGCACCAGAAGGCCAAAAAGTGAGAAAAGGTCTCGAACGCGAGGATTTATTCGTGGTTGCTCATGATTTATTTTTAACCGAAACTGCAAAATATGCTGATATCGTATTACCTGCAACATCGTCTTTTGAGAATATGGACATTTATACGTCCTACTGGCATCATTTTATACAAATTCAGCAGCCAGTCATAGAACCATATGGAGAGTCAAAATCGAATGTCGATGTTTTCCGCCTGCTGGCAAAAGGAATGGGATTTGAAGAGGCAGCATTTGAGGAAACTGAAAGCGAAATGATTAAGCAAGCCGTCGAGCGAGCGCCTAGCCCATATTTGGGTGAAGTAGATTATGAAACCTTACTGGAAAAGCAGTTTGTAAAAGCAAAGGTGACACCCTTGTTTCCTGGCAAGCTGCGAACACCATGCGGGAAAATAGAGTTGTATTCAACGCGGATGAAGGCAAATGGACATCCTCCACTGCCAACCTATATCCCAATCGTTCATGATGGAGATCATCCTTATCATTTTGTTCCAGCTCCAAATCATAATTTCTTAAACTCAACTTTCTCAAATATTCAAAAGCACATCGACCTTGAAAAAGAACCTCGATTGCATATGAATCGGAGGGATGCCGAGGCGTCAGGTATAGAGGATGGTGAACAGGTCCGTGTTTGGAACCAGCGCGGTGAATGCCTGCTAAAGGTGAGTGTAGGAGAAAATGTCCTTCCAGGGGTAGTCGTCACCCAAGGACTCTGGGCAGATTTAGAAGGCACAAAACAACAGGTAAACACCCTCACACCAGACCGAATCGCCGACATGGGCGGAGGAGCCACCTTCTTCTCGGGCCGGGTCAGCGTGGAAAAATATACAGCAACGCAAAAGTGAATATACATTTAAATATGCATAAAGCTAGAAAAGTGCATAAAAGGTGACAGGCACCGCCAACGGCGGTGCCTGTCACCTTATTTGACAACGTAATTGTCACTGCAATTTGTCACAGCAATTTACTGATTATAATCCCAAGCAATCTTCCATTCCTCTTTTTCCATAACTGCAAAGACTTCCTGCTCCAGATTGAAGTTTCCGTATTTTCCTTTATAGGTTTGGGTGACGATAATTTTGTAGACATTTTTCATGGCAGGTCCTGTTTTGGACATTTTCCATTCTTTGATATGTTCAGGTTCACCCCTAGAAAAGGCGAAGGTCTCCACACCAAAATGATTCATGAAAACATGCGCTCGGTCTTGAATGTAAGCTCCTTTGCCGAACCTTTCCTTCATCGTTGAATGAAAAAGGTTCCAGGACGAGGAAAATTCCCCTTCTTGTTCATACATGTAAAACTTCTCAATAACAGCTGCCGCCTGTTTATCCGGCGTCATCACAGCTCCCTTGATTAACATAAAAATTATAACCATAAATACAAGCAGCGCCACTCCCATTACAAGCCCTTTTAACTTCAGCGATTTTCTAGACATCTGTTTCTCCTTTAAATAAAGACTCCCATTACTAAAGGCTATGTCCAGCTTCTACCGAATATTAACGAAGTTCCTTGTAATTCGCACTGTCCACCTCAGACGGACAGTGTCCACGAGCGGTGCCTGTCACCATTAACTGTCACCATTAACTGCCACCACCCACTGTCATCGTCAATATCACTTTTATCTAAATTCATCTTCTATATATTTTAGTTCTTCTTTCGGGGTGAGGAGCCGGGTGGCTTTTCCGATGTTTCCGTTTTGATAGTTCCATATGCGGTTGTGAGCGCTTACGGCGTTGGTGAAGTCTTTTATTCTCCAAGGTTCCAAGATGTCCAGCAGCATTTGTTTGTTACTGCTTTTTTTAAAGTCTTTGTTTTTAATGACTTCATAGAGTTTCTCGACTTTTTCAGCGGTTATTTCAGATGCTCCCCATTTTTTGTCGGCCTTCACCTTTTGGTGGGTCATATTGTGGACCTCTTGGATTAATTTCCCTTCACTCATCGATTCATATTCCTCCACTACTTTACTAGACAGAGGTGCTTCAAAACCCTTTTCAATTTTAGTTTCAGCCTCTTTCGTCGTAACGGGGTCATTTTTCTTTACATTCAATTTTAGCCCGCCATCATCATTTAAATAAAAATAAACTCCTATTATACATGCTAGAATTCCAATGATAGAACCCGCCACTCTAAACTTCTTCATGGCTCTCTCCTCTTAATATTTTCTATGTATCTCGTATTATGCAAACCCCAATTTCTTTTTATTATACATAATTATGCTAGGTTAACATACTATATCGTTCATTTGGAAATGGATTAAGGTACATAAGAAACATGGAAAATGATTAATCAGCGACCCCCAATAGAAAAAGTGCCTTCTTATAAAAGCGAGGCACCTAAATTAGGACAATGAGCCAGTAGCAATGCAGGAAAAAAATCAATGTATAGAAACTTGTAGCAAATACTGTTAGTCCCTTAATAAGCGATGATGATGGTACCTTTTTTAAAAAAATAAACAAGTAAAGACACAGCGAAAAGGCCAGCTTTAAAATGATAAACAGTGCCGGGTCTGCTTCATAGATTCTACTCATCAATGGGTTCATTTCTTGTATGTAAGAGTTCTCTAAGCCAAAGTAAGTGATGAAGGCGTCAAAAATATTTAAGATAGATAAATAATGAAAGAGCAAAACCAATATACTATCACCTCAAATCGTTCCTAATTACGAACAAGTTATAATTTCCTTTTTGGTGGTGTTATTTCCTGCCTGCCAATGGTGATAATCGTTAGACAATTTTCTCCATTAATTTCCTTATTCACAACTTACCCAATACATATACTCTATTAAGAATGTGTAAAGCCTTGAAATGGTGTTGACTACATCGGGTAAAAAAAGAAAACTCGATTTTTCTTACCTCGAAAAGCAATCTGAAAATGATCGCCCATAATCCCTATTCATAGTATTTTTGCTAAAATTTTAAAAAAATGGTTAAGTCCGGAGGAGAAATTATGGTCAGTATTGAAAAAAAGACAACCGTGGAAAGATGGTTTCATGAATACTTTACTGAGGGTAATCTACGTGTGATAGATGAACTAACCACACCTGACTTTGTGAATCAATCTAGAAATGGCGATAATTCAAGAGAAAAAATGAAGGATTTCATGAGTTGGTATCGTTCTGTTTTTCAAGAGGATTAATGGGAAATCAATGATATGATTGAGCAGGGAAATAAATTAGTGGTTCGGTATACAGGCTGGATGACGTATAAAGGTGGATGGTTCAATATCCCTTCAGCGAACCAGCGGGTAAAAGAAACGGGAATTATGATCTTTATTTTTGAAGAAGGAAAAGTGAAAGAGCCTTGGTGTGAAAATAGTGACGCCGCGATTCTTTGTGAATTAGGGGCTCTAAGCAAAAACACTCATACGGTTTACTAATGTTAAAAAAACAGGAACTGTCCGAATAAAAGGATAGTTCCTGTTTTTTTTCCCTACGTATTGGATTCATTACAGTTTCCACTTTGGAAAGTCTTTAACCTTGTGTTTTTCATACTCTGTCATTCTAGAGTACGAGTTAGAAAGCTTTGCCAGGATGTATCCCTGAGGGCTTTTTGTCTCTTCGAGATCGGTTACTTCCTGTAGTTTAATGTTTGCAAACATAAGAGCTACTTGAGCTAAACCTTCAATCGTATCCATTAATTCAGGGTTGTCGTTGTAATTTTTCTTGGCTATCGAATAAATGGTATCAAGCCGGCTCCGAATGTGCTTTAACGTCTCTGTGTCAAATTGATCATTTTTCATTACATTCACCCCTTATTAATAAAGCATATGGAACTTAACGGGATAATGGAACGTAAAAAAATAAATAAAAATTATGAGGAATAAACTGACGATCATAGTAAACTCAAAACAGGGTTGGAAAAACGAATAAGCGCCTTTCTCTAAAAAAATAGAAAAACGCTGATTTAAAACACGGCGGCCTTTAAACAAAATAATGATAACAGGCAACAGCCTCTACCTGTTTAAAACCTTCCTGAATATAGAGTGCTTTTGCCCGTTCATTCTCTCCATTTACACTAAGAATGGTACGTCTATAGCCACTTTCCTTGGCAAATTCCAAAGCCGCCCTTAGCAATATTCGACCTAAACCGCTGCCTTGATACGCAGGTAGGATTGCGACTGGCCCAATGTTCATAATAGGAGCATCCTCATATTCATCATCGGCACCTCTAATAACCCCTACAGGATTTCCCTGATGGAAAAGGAGCATCATGCCGCCTTCAAGGTAGTCTTGATGGGTTAGCAATTCTGCAACACCTTCGATGGTAATCGGTGTTTCACTGCCTTTAAGGGTTGCAAAAGCTGCATTCCGAACTTGGCGCCAATTTTCTTCATCCTCTCCCGGGCGAAAAGCTCGAAGCTCATATCCATCAGGCAAATGAACATGAGGTACTTCTAAATCTTCTCTTACAAGGAGGAAAGAAAATCTTTCAACAGAAAACTTCAATCCTTCGATCATCTCTATCAATTTTTTATTTGTAACTGGTATAAAGATAAATATCTTTTCCAAGTCTGTTGTATGTGTTAAAAGTGCCTGCAGCATTTCTTGATAAAATTGAATATTCTCCATTTCCGAATGGAAAATTCGAAAACGCGCCCTTTTTCCCCGTTTATGATAATCATCTAACACGAACGAGGCAGCTCCAATAATTTCCTCCTGCTCATTTATAAGAACATATGTAGGATTTTCAAGCGTCACCTCAAACTCCTCTAAATCACTATCATATAAATAGGAATCATCCAATTCCTTTCGGTGCTTCTTGCAATAAGCAACAAAGTCACAAACTCTCTCTTTTTCTAACCCCGTTACTTTCATATATTGCACACTCCCATATTTAGTGGATCGTCCCTATCAATTCAGTAAGATTACTGTGCTGTCGGCTGAAAAAGCTCGAGAGTTTCACCATCAGGACCTTTAAAGAATATATACTTGCTTCCATTTGCCAAGGTAGAGATTTCATCGTTACTGAACGGGACCTTTAACCCTTTAAGACGTTCGATCTCTTCTTCAATAGAGTCAACCGTAAAGGCTATATGATGAACCTTCCCTTCATCAGGAAAGGCATTGTTTTCTCCTGCAATAAGTTCCACAATAACCTGACCACTTTCACGGTCACCTAAAAACGCCAAATCCACAGCAGGACTTGCTGCAAACTTATCCAGTAAATCCAAACCTAAAACATTTTGATAAAAATCAATAGAATTCTCCAAATCACTCACCATAACACCAACATGCTCCAACTTTCTAATCGCCATAAAAAAACCTCCCTATTGGTGCAGTCGTTTTGGGTGCCTGTCACCATTTATGCAAATTGTACCATTTATTCATCCATTTATTCATCCATTTATGAATGAAACCTCTTTTACCCGTTCAGACTTGGTTTATAAGGAGTGGGTTGAACGATGAGGAGTATGGTAATTTTCGTATGGATGATGGCTATTTTTATTTTTACTTGTACTGCGAGTTTTCATGAGTTGATTTCTTCTGGTGTGGTAAGGTTTCATTGGGATGGTCATCCTCGTTTTTCTGAGTTTTTAGTACCTTACCATCTTAACGGACGTTTGCTGTTACAAAAGTTGGGACATTCGGTAGTCTTTCAAATTCTTACCCATCTTTTGTTAATAAAGTTCAAATCAAAATCAACCGCATTGATTATTTCCGCTTCCTTTGCAGCTTTAACCGAGGTTCTTCAACTATATTTCACGAGAGGCGGCCGGATTTTTGATATCGGCTTTGATTTAGTTGGTGTTTTTATTGCAATAGGGATGGCAAGTCTTTTCTGGAATAATCAATCGAAACCATTCAATGTAAATAAAAAACCATTTTACTAATCCAATTTCCTCTCGTTTTTCCCTTGAGTTTCCTCCATACTTAAGCAAAAATAGAGAAAAATAGAATGACTGAGGTGCTGGTAGTGGAGTGGAAAATTAACAAAGTTCAGAACGTCCAAGTTGATCGTTTTGAAATCATACAGGAAGATGTAACGTTGCCTAATCGTACAGATATGCACTTTTCTTATGTGAATTTCTCAAATGGTGTTTGTATATTACCAATTACGGACGATGGAAGGGTTATTTGTATCCGACAATACCGTCATGCTGTGAAGGAATGGCAATGGGAATTACCTGCAGGAGCCATTGACCACGACGACAAAGACCCACTCTCTGCAGCCAAAAGAGAGCTAGAGGAAGAAACAGGCTTTCAGGCAGCTAACTGGATAGACCTAGGCAGTGTCTTCCCCTCACCCGGGTCAACAAGTGAACAAATATTTCTTTTTGCTGCAACCAACCTAATTCAAAAAGAGCAAAGACTAGAAGCCACAGAACAAATTGACCTGCATGCAATTGAAATGACTGAGCTAAACCAGTTAATAAATAGCGGGCAATTCAAACACGGAGCCGGACTTGCCGCCGTCTTACGGTATATGATCAAAAAAGAACATGAAACCAAATCAAAAAAGTAGAGAGTTAATCTTTACTGTCCGTCTGGGGTGGACAGTGTCCACGAGCGGTGACAGGCACCACAATGGCACCACAATGGCACCACAACTCCGCAGCTGCACCGCAGCATATTTTATTTATTCAAAAAAAGATGTATGATATGTATTATTAGTTTAGGAATGTGAGGGATGTTAGATGAAGTTAACTGGTGAGGAGCTGGAGATTCTTTCGATTTTGGAGGAGAATCATAAGATTCCTGTTGAGGATATTGCTTTGATGGTGAATTCGAGTGTTGAGGATGTTAATGCAATTATTAAGAGGCTTGAGGATGAGAAGGTGATTGTGAGTTATTCTGCTTTGATTGATTGGAGCAAGGTAGCTGGCAAGGATAGTATTGTTGCGATGATTGAAGTAAAGGTGACACCGAAACGCGGAGTGGGTTTTGATGAAGTAGCGGAAAGAATCTATCGTTTTCCTGAGGTTACTTCGCTTTATCTCATGTCCGGTGCCTACGACTTGTCGATTACCATTGAAGGCAAAACCATGAGTGAGATCGCAAGCTTTGTATCGGAAAAGCTATCGACTATCGACAATGTCATTTCTACAACCACACACTTTATGTTAAAAAAATATAAACATGATGGCGTTATTTTTGGCGAAAACAATGATCGTGATCGACGAATGGTGGTTTCACCATGAGAAACGAACACCAACATTATTTGTCTGAAATGGTGAAAGAGTTAAAACCATCTGGAATCAGAAAGTTTTTTGACCTGGCAGCCTCCATGAAAGGAGTCATTTCCCTTGGTGTCGGCGAGCCAGACTTTATCACCCCGTGGAGCATACGCGAAGCCGCCATTCTATCTTTAGAAGAGGGCTTTACATCTTATACGGCAAATCCAGGATTACTTGAACTAAGACAGGAAATTTCAACCTATTTAAACAAGCGATTTGGCGTCCAGTATAATCCGGTTGACCAAGTGATTGTGACAGCTGGTGCCAGCCAGGCGATTGACCTTACTTTCCGTGCGATTCTAAATCCGGGTGACGAAGTATTAATTATTGAACCAGCTTTCGTTTCCTATGCACCATTAGTCACGTTAGCTGGCGGTAAGCCAATACCTGTCTCCACACACCCAAGCAATGGCTTTAAACTGACAGCAGAACAAATTGAAAATGCGATTACCAGCCGTACAAAGGCCATATTGTTATGTTCACCGAATAACCCAACGGGAACTTATTTAAACAAGGAAGAACTTACAAACATTGCAGCTGTGGTTGAAAAACACGACCTGCTTGTCGTGTCCGATGAAATCTATGCAGAATTGACCTATGATGACGAATATACTAGCTTTGCCTCAATTGAAGGCATGTACGAACGAACGATCTTAATCAACGGTTTTTCCAAAGGTTTTGCCATGACTGGCTGGCGATTAGGTTTCTTAGCCGCCCCGCAGCCATTCACAGAACAAATGGTGAAAATTTTACAATATACGACCATGTGTGCACCGCATATGCTGCAGCATGGTGCCATTGAGGCTTTACGAAATACCTATCATGAAGTGGAAAGCATGCGAAGAAGTTACCGCAGAAGAAGAAATTACATTGTACAGTCGTTGAACAATATTGGTTTGGACTGTCACACTCCAGGCGGTGCCTTCTATGTCTTTCCTTCTATTAAAAAAACAGGCCTGACATCAGAACAATTTGCAGAACAGCTGCTGATTGCTGAAAAAGTGGCAGTCGTACCAGGAAGTGCATTTGGCGAGAGCGGCGAAGGATATATAAGATGCTCCTACGCCACTTCTCTAGAACAACTCCAAGAAGCAGTGAAACGAATTCAACGGTTCCTAGAATCATTAGAAAAAAGTGGAATTCCTAATGAAGAACTTTATACAAAAAAGTAACAAAAAAACGTCAACCCCCTCACATACATGGGTTGGCGTTTTTTTCATTGCTAACCACAAACCAATAATTGTGGTAAAATCATTCATGGAAACTTCACCGAGAAAAGAGGATAAAGAAAGATGCTACAACAAGATCATTCCAAATCGATTGTCCTGCCGCTTATTATTTCAATTATTGCCATATCCTTTTCAGCCATTTTTGTAAAATGGTCCGATGCACCTGCTTCGATTTTAAGCATGTACCGGATGATATTTGCCAGCCTTTTAATGCTGCCCATCGTCTGGAAATACCGTGATGAGTTTAAAAAAATTACAAGCACAGATTGGTTGTATTTATTTTTTTCTGGTCTATTCTTAGCCTTACATTTTGTCCTTTGGTTCGGCTCGTTAAAATTAACAACCGTTGCCAGTTCGACAATCATTCTTGCACTGCAGCCGATTGTCTCATTACTAGGCGGTTACTTCCTATTTAAGGAACGAACAACAGCTGCCGCTTTGATGACAATGGGAATCGCCATTATTGGCGCAATGATGATTGGCTGGGGTGACTTAGCGTTAAGCCCGGACGCCATCCTTGGGGATATTCTCTCCTTTTTAAGTGTAATAGCCGTCGTTGGCTATTTGCTGATTGGCCAAAGTATTGTGAAAAAAGTATCCCACTGGATTTATAGTTTTTGCGTGTTTTTCATAGCAGCTGTTGTTCTATCAATTTATAACCTTAGTACCTCAGTTGCTTTCACCGGCTACCCGGCCAAGGAGTGGGGCATCTTCCTTCTGCTTGCAACCGTTCCGACTATTAGTCATGTGATTAATAACTGGCTGTTAAACTATGTGAATGCTACTACCATTTCGATGAGTATACTAGGGGAACCTGTTGGTGCAACCATTTTGGCGGTTATCTTGCTGGATGAGCACCTTGTCAGCTGGCAAATCGCAGGCGGTATGCTCGTTCTCCTCGGCGTCTTCTTCTTTTTAATGCAGCAGCAAAGAAGGATTCATATTAGGAGTACTGTTAAAAGTGGGACATAAAGAAAACCTCCATCTGGGGTTTTCTTTCCATATACAGGCATTAGACCATCCTCCCGAACACACTCCCGCTTCTTTTCATACGATAAAAAGAAAAATCTTATTAATGGAGGAGATGAAGATGTACAAAGTATTTGCTGGATCTTTCAAAACCAGAGACAATGCCCAGGAACGAGTAGCCTTCCTTCGTTCAAAGGAAATCCAATCCTTTATCGCAGCAACAAATATCCAAGATGCGACCTGGTTTCGAGTACAGGCAGGCGCTTTTTCCACAAGGGAAAACGCAGAAGCAAGAGTAGCAGAAATTAGGGCTAAAACAGGAATAAATGCGTTTATTACAAGTGATACTGTAAGCAGCACAATCCCGAGTACTAGCATAAGCAATAGCAGCACAATCTTAAATCCAAGCACAGCCCCACAATCCATTGACCTAAATCCATCCTCAATAGTAGGTCCTGTCCAACTCTCTGCTGAAAAAATGAACGCTTTTGTCAGAAGTATTAATCCCAATGCCCCTTTGCTAGGAGAGTATTATAAAAGTTTCGGAGAGTATTACGGTATTAGAGGTGATGTTGCCTTTGCACAAGCAATGCTTGAAACAGACTATTTTCGGTTTACAGGTGACGTAAGAAATGGGCAAAACAATTTTGCTGGAATCGGAGCAACCGGCAGAGGAGAACGTGGTGCTAGCTTCTCTACGCCAGAGGAAGGTGTTCGAGCACATCTTCAGCATTTATATGCTTACGCAACAACAGCAGCCTTGCCAAACCGATACCCATTGGCAGATCCACGCTTTCATTTAGTTAATAGAGGATCTGCACCAACATGGACATCTTTAAACGGAAAATGGGCTGTACCCGGCACCACCTATGGTCAATCAATCTTACACATATATAAAAGAATGGCTGAATCCTAATACCGAGATGATTAATAAGCAAAGGGCATTTGTCCTTTGTTTTTTATCTATTATTATGCCAATCTTCTACTAATTTCCAGTAACTTCGTGTTATGATAATAGCAAATCCTTAAAACTACGAGGGAAAATGATGAATAAATCGGGACAAATCACTCTTGTATTAATATCTGTTTCATTTTCAGCTTTTCAAACCTTGGTGAAACATGATCGTTTTTTTACAATCGACTTTCTTATTTTCACTGGGATTGCTTGGATGGTTGGCTGGCAAATCGATCGAGCACGGTTCTATGAGAAACAAGCCCGTGCGAGTGAAGACAGTTATAAGCAACTAATTGATTCACTGCCAAGGGCCGTTATTATTCACCAAGATAACAAGGTAATCTATGTGAATAAGGAAGCCGTAACTATGATAGGGGCAAATCAGAAGGAAGAATTAATTGGAACCACTATTTATAACTATCTTTTTCCAGAATATAAGGACCGACTGATCGAACGTCTAAAACAAGTAAAAAAGGAAAAACTTCCCTTAACCAATATTGAATACAAATTTAAACGAGTGGATGGTTCTACATTTATTTATGAAGGTTCTTCAATGTACATTACATTTGGCGGAAGGGAAGCTATCCTTTCAATTGGAAAAGATATCACAGAAAGAAAAAAACAGACCGAACAATTACTGCAAAAATCGGAAAAATTAGCTCTTCTCGGTCAAATGGCTGCAGGGATCGCACATGAAATTCGTAATCCGCTCACCTCCATTAAAGGCTTCGTTCAATTATTCAAAACAGAAAAACATCAAGATGAATACTATGATATTGTGCTGTCAGAGCTTGACCGAATCAATGACATCGTAGGGGAATTTCTTGTTCTTGCCAAACCTACCGCGGCGGTTTTTACCGAAAGCGATGTGAAAGAATTAATCAAAGATGTTGTCATCTTAATTAATTCTCAGTCGATTTTAAACAATGTACAAATTTTCGTTGAATTCGAATGTGACTTGCCCAAAATAAGCTGTGAGGTAAATCAATTAAAGCAGGTCTTTTTAAATCTTTTAAAAAATGCAATCGATGCCATGCCGGACGGCGGGAACATAGATGTGAAGGTAAAGGCAAAGGCCGAAGGAAAGATTTCCATTCAGATTAGCGATCAGGGAATTGGTATCCCAAAGGAACGAATTCCGACACTAGGTGAACCCTTTTATACCACAAAGGAAAAAGGCACAGGCCTCGGCCTAATGACCTGTTATAAAATTATTGAAAGCCATAATGGTCAATTAATGATTTCTAGTGAAATAAATCAGGGCACCACCATTGAAATCATTTTGCCAACGATCACCCAGCCAGTATTTAGCCTTATATAATAAATTGAAGGAGCCTTCTTGAAAAGAGGGTTTCTTCTTTTTTTACAGCGATTTGTAGTAAAATAAACACCAAGGAGGGGAAGTAACAATTGAATTCGAGAGAAATTGTTTATTTAAGTAAGGGGCTGCCTAATAACAAAGTTTATAAAAATGAAGCCTATGTTTCTGGCATCTGGAAATTACCTTGTAATGAGCTTATTGTCGCCTATAATGAAATAAATGGCGATCAGGTTGCAAACCCTGAGTATCACGGTGGTTCTGATCGTGTCGTCTGCGTGTACCCTTTTGAACATTATTCACACTGGGAAAGTGAATTGGGTGAGGCCTTAACTCCTTCTGCATTCGGAGAAAATCTAACCGTCGCTGGTATGATGGAGGACCAAGTTTGTATTGGAGATGTCTTTCAAATAGGTGAGGCTGTTCTTCAGGTCTCTCAAGGTCGGTATCCCTGCTCCACCATTAATAAACGCAATAACAACAACCTTCTATTAAAAAAGATTATTAAAACAGGCTATACTGGGTATTTTTTAAGAGTACTGGAGGAAGGAAAAATAACGTCTAATTCCCAGATAAAAAAGCTGGTTTCACACCCTCAGCAAATCACCGTTTCCTCCATCCACCACCTCTACTTCCATGAATCTCCACCTTCTATGGAAAAAATCGAAAAAATATTGAGTGTGGATGAGTTAGCATTTAGTTGGAAAGAATACCTCCTTGATTTAAAAGAGAAACACCAGAAGTGAAGAAGGTCTATTAGAAAATAAGTCGAAAACGGTTAGGAAATATACTAGCCGTTTTCGACTTATTTCATATTTTCCAGGAAATTTTGTCGAGAAGCTTCTTTACCATTCCCTAAAAAGACCCCCTCTTCTCCTCACTGTAACCGATATTTATGGAAACTCAGGATAAAATACCTCATTCATAACAATTTTCGACAATTACTCAATACATAATATGGTAATATAGTCTTACTTTATTCGAGTTAATTAGAGATAAGACGATAATCTATTGATCATAGGAGTGTCTTGGATGGATTGGTTAGTCAGAAAAAAGTTCATGATTTATTTTACACTTTTTCATACTCTGGGATATTATGTATGGCTCTACTCCCCACACAAAGACCAAGCTGTGAAAACAATTGGCGAGAATATATTTTTACTAGCAGCCCCACTCACTGCATCAATCATTGTATATTTCGTATACAAAAGTTTGAAATCCCGTGAAAAGATTGTTTGGCTTTTGTTCTCACTTGGTATGTTCAGCAATTTATTGGCTGGTTTGACTAGCTGCTATTATGAATATGTTTTACATAATCAGGCACCATTTCCAGGATGGTCTGATCTCCTTTACATGTTCCAAATCGGATTTTACCTGCTCTCCTTTATTTACAAAATCCGGTTAAAAAATGAAAACCTGCACCTTGTAAAACTTATCATGGATACCTTTATTATTATGACTGTTGCGATTACTTTTAGCTGGCATTTCATTATTCATGATATTCTCGCTCAAATTACTTTTTCCAGTATTGCAGCTACAGGCTATCCTATCGGAGATTTGATTCTATTTTTTGGTGGAATCATTTTCTATTTAGGTTCGAAAAACTTTTTCCCGATGAAGGTTACTGCTTTTATTCTATTAAGCTTATTCATTCAAGTAATAGCGGATTCTATGCTTCTTTATTTAAACACAATGAATATACCTTTTTCTGAAATTCTATTACAACCTATATGGTCACTTTCCCTTTTATTAATGGGCATTGCTGGCACGCTTGCGGTTGGGGATAGTAAACGGAGCGAACAACCTGCCCCCCACAAAAATAAGATATATACTTTAACAGAATCGATTACTTTACCATTACTATTGCCTTATATAAGTGTGCTTCTTTTATTTATGGTAATGATTTTTCAAAATAAGGAGACAAAAGGATTAATTATTGGTTCAGCTGTCGCCATCCTGCTCGTAATCGTACGACATGTATCTACCTCTATAGAAAATCAATCATTGTTATCTAAGTACCATGACTTGACGGAGGAATTGGAGCTGAAAATCGGGGAAAGAACGGAGGAACTTAGTTCTAAAAATCGACAGCTGCTTTCAGCAGTCCGAAGAATGAAACATATGGCCTACCACGATGTGTTAAGCGGTCTCCCAAATAGAAGAATGTTTTTGGAACGATTGGTAACGGCAATGGATGAGGCCAAACGGAATCATTTTAAACTAGCCGTTATCTTCATTGATTTAGACCGTTTTAAAAACATTAATGATACACTTGGTCATGAATTTGGCGATTTACTTTTAAAACATGTTTCTACTCAAATGGCTAAGAGCGTACGCAAGATTGATACGATTTCTCGGCAAGGCGGGGATGAATTTACCATTCTCCTAAATCGTATCCGGGCGGAGGAGGATATTATCCCTTTGATTGAACGCATTCGGTCGATTGTTGCTAAGCCTATCACTATAGCGGGGCAGGAATTACATGTCTCAATGAGTATCGGTGTGGCATTTTATCCGAATGACGGAAAAAATACAGAAGAGTTAATGAAAAATGCGGATATGGCCATGTATCGTGCGAAGGAAGAAGGAAGGGATAATTACAAATTCTTTTCTATTGATATGAATAAAACCATATCAAGAAAAATGGCATTAGAAAATGGTCTGCGAAAAGCACTTAAAAATGATGAATTTGTTTTATATTATCAACCGCAGGTAAGTTTAATTACTGGGGAAATAGTTGGGGTTGAAACTTTAATACGGTGGAATACGATGGAAGCAGGACTGATTTCACCAAATCATTTTATACCTGTTGCAGAAGAATCCGGTCTTATCATCCCAATAGGGGAATGGGTACTCAATCAAGCTTGTATGCAGGGAAAAGCATGGCATGATTCAGGACATACTCATTTAAAGATTGCTGTCAATCTATCCCCTGTACAATTCCTTCATGATGACCTGGTTGGAATGGTAGTAAATGCTTTAAAGAAAACAGAATTTAATCCAAGCTTTTTGGAATTGGAAATTACGGAGGGCGTTGCTTTTACGGATGCAGAAGCAGCCATAAAAAAAATGCAGGCTTTAAGAGATTTAGGGGTAAGAATATCCATTGATGACTTCGGCACAGGATATTCCTCATTAGTTTATCTAAAAAGATTTCCAATTAACACTTTGAAAATCCCTAAACCATTTAATCAGGATATCATTAAAACCCCAAAGGATAAGGCTTTTGTAGAAACAATTATTCGTTTGGCACATAGTCTCGAGTTAACGGTGGTCGCGGAAGGAATTGAGACAATTGAACAGTGGCACTATCTAAAAGAACTCCAATGTGATGTGGTACAGGGCGACCTATATAGCAAACCGCTAACCGTAACCCAATTAAGTGCCATCGTTGAAAATAACAAAATAACAACGACCTCTTAACGTTAAGAAAAGCAATATCCAAATGCTTACATAAACTAAGACTTTTCAAACTACTACACACTAAGGAACAAAAAAGAACAGGTAGACATTTACTTTCCATAAATATGTATAAACCACTCTTTTTCGTAAACTCTATTTTTAAAGCATGTTAAAAGGAGACTAAATGGTGAATACATATGAAATAACAAACATGATCATTGATGATGATTTTGATAGTGAGGAATACGTGACCGCTGAGTTTACCTGCGATTTTAAGGATTACAGCATTACGTTTAAAAAGGCGGACCTTGAAATCATTAATTCCTGGGTATTTGAGGAAGAAACATCGCTTCCGGCAAATTTATCAGATACACTTATCGAATCTATTCGAGAAGATGTAAAAAAGAGAATATAATTTTTAATGCTGATTGGTATCTCCAGTCAGCATTTTTTTTGATATTTTAGCCTTCCGCAGATATATTTGAATATAAACAGATATATTTCATTTAACACAGATATATTTGGATTCTCGCAGATATCTGCCCGTTAGCCTTTTTAAGTCCAGTTAGATTAGCCATTTTTCTTGAATATTCACTAATGGAGGAAACGAAACTGAAAAAAATACTTAAACGAATATTTATATTTCTACTCTTGCTGTCTTTATTTATTTTTCTTAACAACAGTTCCATTTTTGCAAAGGATCGTAAAGGGGATCCTTTGCTTCTCGCACACCGCGGACTTGGACAAACGTTTAGTATGGAGGGCATTACGGGAGAAACATGTACAGCAGAGCGAATATACCCGCCTGAGCATCCTTATCTGGAAAATACCATTCCTTCCATGGAGGCAGCTTTTGAAAATGGCGCGGATGTCGTGGAATTGGATATTAAACCGACAAAAGATGGGCAATTTGCTGTTTTTCATGACTGGACGCTGGAATGCCGGACAAATGCCGAAGGAACGACGAAGGAATACACGATGGCAGAATTAAAGCAGCTCGATATTGGCTATGGTTATACAGCAGATAACGGAAAGACCTATCCTTTTCGCGGTAAGGGTGTGGGTCTCATGCCATCACTGGATGAAGTATTAACCCATTTTCCAGATGAATCATTACTCATTCATATTAAAAGTGATGA
Organism: Neobacillus vireti; assembly: GCF_036962345.1. Lineage (GTDB taxonomy): Bacteria > Bacillota > Bacilli > Bacillales > Cytobacillaceae > Neobacillus > Neobacillus vireti_A. Next base: position 310,187 of record NZ_JBALNB010000012.1, on the reverse strand, counting down.
CCCTGAGGAAGGAATCCAGCTTGCTGATGTACTCGCTAAACTGCCAGAAGACCGATTAAGTCAAATCACTGTTTATGGTGGTGACCAGCCGATTGCCGCGATAAAAGAAGAACTTCCAGACCTCCGCGTCATGTCGAAGGCGGCACTAAAAAGCTGTCTTCTCCCTTATATCGCTGTTGGCTGGACTGGATATATCCCATCCGCCTGCGAGAAAACACAATTGCATATTCCAGAAAAATATGGACCATGGTTATGGGGCTGGTCAGATAAATTCTTAAATCGAATGGACAGTGTCGATACGAGAGTGATTGTGGTTGCTGGTGATGGCGGTTGGTCAGAGGGCTTTGATACACCAGAGGATTTAGAAAGACTACCTGCCGACTATAACGGCGGGATTTGGACCAATCGGATTGATGAAATTGCACCCAATTTTAAATAAGATCTGTGAAGTGCTCGGTACTTACTATTAAAAAGCGCTCCTTTATTAAAGGAGCGCCATTTTTTTATAATTTTTTCACATACTCGGACTTTAAACTCATGGCACCAAAACCATCAATTTTACAGTCAATATTGTGATCCCCATCCACAAGCCGAATATTTTTTACCTTCGTACCTTGTTTTAGTGTCGATGAGCTTCCCTTTACTTTAAGGTCCTTGATAACCGTTACCGTATCTCCATCGCTTAATACATTACCATTTGCATCTTTAATAACTCTTTCTTCTTCTTCAGCAACAGCTTCTAAACTCCACTCATGACCGCATTCCGGACAGATCAAGAGACTTCCATCTTCATATGTATATTCAGAATTACATTTTGGACAATTTGGCAAATTAGACATGTTGTTTTTCCTCCTCTATCCTAAATATCTCATCCAAGTATAGTGGATTTCCCATAAAGATTCCACCTATTACAGTATTGTTCCACCAGTTCGGACAAAAGCATGGATTCATGAAGACCATTTACTCTTACTCTTTCAATTTTTGGGCTTCATGAACCTCTCATGAGGACCATATTCTCTCATTCTTCCATTTTTGGGCTTCATAAACCTCCCATGAGGACCATATTCTCTCATTCTTCCATTTTTGGGCTTCATGAACCTCTCATGAGGACCATATTCTCTCATTCTTCCATTTTTGGGCTTCATGAACCTCCCATGAGGACCACATTCTCCCACTCCATCATGTTTTGGGCTTCATGGTGACCACTTTATAAATATTGGTTCTCATGAACATAATGATGAAGCTTTCATACGAAATCAAAAAACTGAATTCAATTTGTTGACAATAAGTGAAATATGTATTATATTTATCTCGAATTAAAAATATATTATTTGATGATGTTTTAATTCAAAACAATTGGAAATAAAAAATCCTATATAGATTTATAAAAAACAACAAGGGGTGCACAGCATGGGTTTTTTAAACAAATTATTTGGTACAACAACTAAGGAGGAAGAAACAATGACAAACACTAAATTAAAAATCGGTATTATTTTAGGAAGCACACGTGATGGACGTGTAAGTCCACAAGTAGGCGAATGGGTAAAAGGAATCGCTGACCAACGCGGAGATGCAGATTATGAAATCGTAGATATCGCAGATTACAAACTACCATTCTTAGGTACCACAGATGGCTCAGAACCAGGAATCGCTGCTTGGAATCAAAAACTTGCAAGCTTAGACGGATTCGTATTCGTTGTTCAAGAATACAACCACAGCATTACAGGTGCATTAAAGAATGCTTTAGATTTCGCACGTGAAGCTTGGAATGACAAAGCTGCTGGTATCGTAAGCTATGGTTCAACTGGTGGAGCTCGTGCCGCTGAACACTTACGTGGAATCCTTGGTGAGTTAAAGGTTGCTGACGTTCGTACACATCCAACATTGTCATTATTCACAGACTTTGAAAACGGATCTGTCTTCAAACCAGCAGATTTACACCAAACAAATATGACTGCAATGCTTGACGAAGTAAACGCTTGGAGCGGCGCATTAAAAACAATCCGATAAAACAATTTGACCCTCGGCTATATTAGTCAGGGGTTTTCCAAAAGAACGCCAAAGTCTAAATCAGACTCTGGCGTTCTTTTGTTTTTTCCAATTTGTCCAAGCCTCTCCTTTCTACTTGCATATTTTATTTTTAAAGGATAATAAGTTTTTGAAAGGAGAATGGCAATTGTCAAAAGTTATCCATATGAATTTAAGAGTTGACCCGACTCAGTATATTCCTCAGATTCGCGATATTCCGGGCTATGATTATATCCATTTGGTCAGACAGCCTAAGTATATGGTTAATCTGCCTCTTCTCAATGAGAAGGTTCACTATTATAGTGAAATATTTTCACCAAAAGAATATGTACGAAAGAATGATGTCTCTCTTATCCACGCACACCATGGTCAATTAGGTCTTTTACTTCTACCCTTTAAAGAAGAAACCAACCTGCCGCTCGTCACCAGTTTCCGCGGACGAGATGCAACCCTTGCCAATCAGCCCTTAGGCTATTTAGACGGCATGAAAATGCTTTTTGAACAAGGAGAACAATTTTTCCCTGTGTGTCAGTATTTAGCACAGCGAATTAATCTTTGGGGATGTCCAGCTGATAAAATCAGAGTTCTATATGGCGGTGTCGACCTTGACCTTTTTCCATTTAAACCACGAACATCCCAAGGCACACAAAACATCATTTCCATTGGAAGATTAGTAGAAAAGAAAGGTCACCATGTTCTTATGCAGGCATTTAAAAAGATTAAAGCTAAATTTCCAAAGGCCACATTGACCATTATTGGCGGCGGTGAATTAGAAGGTCTGCTTAAATCGTTTGCCGCACACTTAAATTTAGGCACGTCCTTTCAGTTATTAAATCGCGTTCCAAAAAGCCAAATCCCTGAATTAATGGCACAAGCTGACCTTTTCTGTGCACCCAGCTTAACTTCTTCAAATGGGGATGTGGAAGGAATTCCAAATACAATAAAAGAGGCGATGGCAACGGGTATTCCCGTCCTCACCACCAACCATGCTGGTATTCCGGAAATTATCACCAATAACAAAGACGGAATTTTAGTAAGGGAAAACGATGTTGACCATCTAGCGCAGGCATTAGAATTTATGTTACTGAATCGCAACAAATGGGAAAGCTATGTCCTTTCTGCACGCCAAAAAGTAGAGCAGAACTTTGACCAGAAAAAGCAGCTCTTACTTCAAGCCAATTATTATGATGAGTTGTTAGGGGGATCAAAATGACAGATTTTAGATCCATTCAAGTAACCAAGGGAATCAAAACCTTAGAGATTGTTAACCCCACTAGCTATCCTTTAATCGGAATGGGTGCACAAGGAGCCGTCTTTAAACTTTCAGAGGATCGTTGTGTAAAAATATACACCAATCCGCTTCAAGCCAAAATGGAAATGGAAGCATTGAACGCAGGAAAGAGCTTACCTTTTTTCCCGCGGCTTTATGAATATGGGGAAAATTATAACGTCATTGACTACTTTAATGCTCCTACCTTAAAGGAATATCTCCGGAATTGCACCCATATGCCGGAATCTATTGCAAGGAAACTCTTACACATTTTAGGCGAAATGAAAAAAGCAAAATTCACGATGGTTGATGCCCCGCTAAGGCATATTTTTGTTCTTAAAAATGAAGACCTAAAACTAATTGACCACGTGAATGCCTTCAAGCGAATTCACCCCGTTCCGTTAAAATTATTGCGAGATTTAAATATGATGCTGCTAAAGGAATCCTTCCTATCCTGGGTTAAAAAGCTTGAACCAGAGACCTATGAAATGTGGCAGAGGTATTTTAATGAAAACAAAATGGATTATCGAAATATTCCGGTCGATCCGGGAGGAGATGGTGAGGGAGTAAAAGTAGACAGCGCCATCTCACAAACCTTAATTGGAGCAGGTCACCAAGGGGCAGTCTATCGGGTTTCAGAGAATCGGTGCGTGAAAATCTATCCGAAACCGCAGCATTGCAAACAAGAAAAAGATGTTCTCCTATCTCATCAAAAACTTTCCTTTATTCCAAAGGTCTATGAAACAGGAGAAAATTATGTGGTCATGGAATATTTAAGCGGACCTGACCTAAATACCTTTCTAAAAAAACAAACTACCCTTCCACCTGTTGTGACACAACTTTTACTAAAGATTTTAACATCCCAAAAACAATCAGGATTCAAACAAATTGATGCGCCATTACGGCATGTGTTTGTAACCAAAAGCGGATTTAAAATGGTTGACCATGTATACTCATACTCTCGAATACAAAATCGACCATTAGAGCTATTTCAAAATCTACACGAAAGAGGGTTCCTTGATGCCTTCCTAGAGCAAGTAAAGGTTCTTGATCCTGCCACACATGCAGAATGGACAAAAACACCGATCCCACTCACAGATGAAGAAGCTCAATTAGAAATCATCAACATTGAAGGAAAAGCAGAGCCAAACCATAAAAAAGGGCGTGAGCATAAAAAGGGATATGATCGTAAGAAGGGACGTGACCGCAACAAAGATCGTGATCGCAAAAAAGGGAAGGACAATGGGAAGGATCGTAACCATAAAAAAGGGCAGGATCGTGATCAGGACCACCGCGGCAAAAAAGACGATGATAAAAAGAATCGCAAACAAAACAAAGAGCATGGTAATGAGAACGACCGTAAAAAAGGATCCGGTAAGAGAAAATGAACATTCTAGTGACAGGTGCGGCAGGTTTCATTGGGTTTCATCTTACCAAACGGTTATTGGATCTCAATTATCATGTCATTGGTGTGGACAACCTAAATGAATATTATGATGTTGAGTTAAAGAAAAGCCGTTTACAATTGGTAGAGGGGAATGAAAAGTTCCAATTTCACAAAATTGATTTGGCTGATTACGATTCATTAGCAAAACTTTTTAAGAATCAATCAATCCCGATAGTGATTCATTTAGCAGCTCAAGCTGGAGTCCGGTACAGTCTTACCCATCCACAATCTTATGTTCATTCAAACTTAGCTGGTTTTGTAAATATTCTTGAGGCATGCAGACATCATCAAGTGAAGCACTTACTCTACGCATCGTCCAGTTCCGTTTATGGAGCTAATACAAAAACCCCCTTCTCTACCCTAGACTCTGTGGACCATCCGGTAAGTATTTATGCAGCTACAAAAAAGTCGAATGAGTTAATGGCACACACATACAGCCACTTATTCAATCTTCCCACCACCGGTCTTCGCTTTTTTACGGTCTATGGCCCGTGGGGAAGACCCGATATGGCCTACTATTCCTTTACAAAAGATATTATTGAAGGAAACACAATTAACGTTTATAACAATGGCGATTTGCGGAGAGATTTCACGTATATTGATGATATTGTCGAAGGTATCATCAAACTGCTCGATCATCCTCCAGTACCTGACACAAACAGAATCCCCGACCCTAGTACGAGTCATGCTCCCTTCAAAATCTACAATATCGGCAACCATAACCCCGTTAGATTAATGGATTTTATTAATACGTTAGAGAATCTAATAGGCAAAAAAGCTAAAATTGACTTCCTTCCAATGCAGCCGGGGGACGTAAAAGAGACCTACGCGGATATAACCGATCTGCAGAAGGCAACAGGGTTCTCTCCTGCAACCCCATTAGAAAAAGGGTTAGGTCAGTTCGTAGAATGGTATAAAAAGTATAACTCTTAAAAAGCAATCCCCTCTTTGTTAGAGGGGATTTTTGTTTCGGGCAAGTGGCTGGCTTCTACTTCACCCGAATTGTTTCTTCACAAAAGTTCGGGCACATAGAAAAAATTCTAAATGCCCTTAACTGTTTCGCTAGAATTCCTCTTTGGAAAGGTACTTTAAGGTTTTATAATTCCTTGCTCTTTTGCCTTAAACACTGCTTTATGCCTTCCCGTCACATCTAATTTAGAATAAATATTGGAAATATAATTCTTCACTGTCCCTTCCGTTAAGAAAAACTTCCTTGCTATCTCACGGTTGGATAAACCATTGGAAAGTTCGTTTAAAACCTCAATTTCTCTTTCCGTAAGTCCAAAATGGTTCTTTTTACTTTTATACTCTACTTCTTTTCCAGAGGGTTGAATCCACTGGGTTATCAATTGCTTGGCAATCTCCTGGGTAATCAGTGTTCCACCGTGATGAACAAGTCTAATTCCTGCTGCAAGATCCTTAGGATGAATGGCTTTTAATAAATATCCCTCTGCTCCCGCAGCCAACGCCTCTCTGACATACCCTAATTCCTCAAATGTTGTTAAAATCATCACCTTAACACTAGGAAATTCCCTTTTTATATAAGCCGTTGCCTCTACTCCATTCATGAGCGGCATATGTATATCCATCAGCACTACATCAGGAGAAAGCATTTCCGTTGAATCAATGGCTCTTTTTCCGTTTTCAGCTGTACCGACGATCTCAAAGTCTGCTTCCCCACCGAGTACAATAGCAAGGCTCGCGGTAATCAGCTCTTGGTCATCCACAATTAACACTTTTATCATCCTAAGTAAGCTCCTCCCTCAAACGGTTTACCATTACAGGTAAAAAACAACTCACAACCGTCCCCTCATTTGTACTCGACTTTATGTGTATATTTCCTTGGAGCGATTCCAGGCGCTCTTTCATTCCGCTAAGACCAAATCCATATTTTATATCACTCATTCCCTTGCCATTATCTTTAATTGTCAGGATTACCTTTTCGGGCTCTTCCTTTAGCGTTATCACAATTTCATTTGCATGCCCATGACGAATAGCATTGGTTAATGACTCTTGAAGACAGCGAATCAGGGTAATAGTTCCTTGAGAGGATATACTCATTTCTTTTGGTCCTGAATGCTCAAAATGAATCACTGTTTTCGTATGAAGCGCAAAATCATCGGCAATCTTTTTCAACTGGGAAGATAATTCCTCTCTATCTTCACTCGGCGAAATCTGATGAATTTGCGTTCTAATTTCTCCTAATGATTTTCTCATCACATCGCTTAACATATTCACTTGTTCCTGCGCTTGTTCCGGGGATGTTTTCATTAAAAACGATGCGGCATCAAGCCCCATAATGACGGAGGTAAAGGTGTGCCCAACCGTATCATGAAGATCTCGTGCCAGCCGGTTTCTTTCCTCCAATAAAGTGACTTTTTCAATCTGCTTGGCATATTCCTCTAAAAGTTGATTTTGCCTCCGGTTTTCTTCTAGAAGTAACTGAGTTTTCTTCTCCGCTTCAATGACTTTCGCTACAGAAATACCGATACCAAAAAAGAAGAATCCATCAATAACACCCAAACCTAAATGATCTAATCCGACTGCCAGTACGGCCAGAAATGGAACAACGGAAAATCCCGACCAAAGAAGCCATCGCACCGAACCAGGCTTGCTGTAAATTCCGGCACAGAGTGCAGGATAGGCCAAGAAAGATGAATACTCTCCTAATAAATAGCAGCCGACAATTAAGAACAATCCGCTAAATATTAATTCTAGTAAAGGATAGTTTTTAACAGCTAAACTATCCACCTTATATCCAGACCACTGTGGAATAAGGAACGCTGCAAAAAACAAAGGCAGAATCAGCCAAAAGAACGGCCGCGAGGCTAGAAATATAGCCATGAACAATAAATGAAAAACGAACCAGCCGATTCTTGTAATTTGCGCCGTTTTATATACCCAATGAGTTTCATTTCGAATTGGCAGCATATAGAGCACCTTCATTTTTATGAATTTTATCTATACTATATTCCACACACAATTCCCTTTCACCTTTTGCAATAAATCCTGAGGTCATAAAAAGTCATATGACCCCCTTATGACGAAGTTCACTTTTAGGTATGACCGCTTCTCGTAGATAATGAGGATACAAATTGAAGAAAAAAGGGGAAATAAAAATGAAGAATTTTTTATATCGACATGGTTTGGTGCTGTTTCTTGTAGTTATGATTGGCAGAGGATTAATCGGAATGTTTGCAGTAAAGGGGATTCAATCTATTAATCCAGCACTTACAATCGAGAAGGATTTAGGCTGGTTAATCATGCTGATTTATGCAACTTGCGTTATCTTGGTAGTGAAATGGGTAAAAATTTACAAAGAGATTGGTTTAACCAAGCCATCTTCTCTTAAAGATTGGTATGTTTGGTTACCAACTCTAATTATCCCAATTACATTGGCATTCTATTTGGGCTTTAATTCTACCTTGGGGCATATTCCACTCTTACTTATTGCAGCTACAGGCGTTGCGGTTAATGAAGAAATACTATTCAGAGGAATTCTACTCCGAACTATTTTACCATTTGGAAAGGCATTCGCGGTCATTGTTCCATCGCTATTATTTGGAATTTCACACCTTGGTAATATCTTTGTCGGCGGTGATCTAACATACGGACTATTCCAATTTGGATGGACATTTTTCGCTGGTATGGCATTAACAGCAATGGTTTTAGCAAATAAAAGCTTACTCCCGGCCATCGCCTTCCACTTTGTTTTGGATGCGATAGAGTATGGGGCAACAGGAGCATACGGCGTGCATAGCACAGAATATTCAATTCAATGGTTAAGTATTTTCCTTTTACTCAACTTAGTATTTTTCCTATACTCGCTATATTTATTAAAAACGTCAAAAACAAACCAGCACCAGATTAAATTTGCCAGCACATCGACTAGGTAGTCTATAAGAAAGAGGATGACTCAAAAATGGAGTCATCCTCTTCTTTAAACAAACCAATTATTAGAAAACAATTGTTTTATTTTCGTGGACAATAATCCGATCTTCAATATGCCACTTTACTGCCCGTGCCAAAACACTTCTTTCTATTCTGCGTCCAATTTTTTTCAAATTGTCAACATCATCATGATGACCAACGCGGGCAATATCCTGTTCAATAATCGGACCTTCATCAAGGTCATTGGTTACATAATGGGAGGTTGCCCCAATTAGTTTTACACCACGGGCATGTGCTCGTTCATAGGGTCTTGCCCCGACAAAAGCAGGTAAAAAGGAATGATGAATATTAATGATTTTGTTTGGATTCGCAGCCACAAAATCAGACGTTAAAATTTGCATATAGCGGGCCAATATCACCAAATCAATCTCATAGTCTTTTAATAATTGAAGCTGCTGGGCTTCTACCTGGGCACGAATATCTTTATTTGCTGGAATATAATAAAACGGAATGTTCAAGCTTTCAACGGCATCTCTTGCTTCCTCATGATTACTGATTACAAGGGCAATATCCGCCATTAAATCCCCGCTTTGCCATTCCCATAACAGCTCGAGCAGACAGTGAAGTTCCTTTGATACAAAGATAGCAGCCTTTTTCACTTGATACACATGAGTTAATTTCCAAACCATCGAGAACTGCTCAGCAATAGCCGCAAACTGCCCTTCCATATCCTTCGCCTTTTCCTTTAATCCCGGGCATTCAAATTCAATCCGGATAAAAAATATTCCACCTTCTGGGTTGGTTGAATACTGGCTGGATTCAATGATATTCGCTTGATAAGAAAACAAAAAGTTTGAGATGGCTGAAACAATACCAGGCTGGTCTGGGCAGCTCACAAGCAGACGGCCGCGGTTTTGATTTACCTGCTGAAAAGATTGTATTTGGTCCTTTATATATGAATTCATTGTTCTATCTCCTCTATTATTATTAGAAAAGATTATACAGCAGACAGCCCATTTAAGCGAAGACTTTTCAAAAAATTTCACAAATTCGATTTCACAAGAGAATAATGGTAAAATTTTTTTTAATAAGGAGGTTTTGCGATATGAAGATTGCTTTCATTTCTGATATTCATGGCAATGCCATTGCACTGGAGGGTGTTCTCAAAGATATCGAAAATCTAGGGATTGATAAGATTTATGTGCTAGGAGATATTTGTTACCGTGGGCCGGAGCCGAAACGCTCCCTTGATTTAGTCCGCTCTTTACATACAGAGGTAATTAAAGGAAATGCCGATGAATGGGTAGTGCGCGGTGTTCGTGAGGGGGAAGTCCCCGATAAAGCATTGGCATTAATGAACCTTGAACGAGAATGGATTGTTCAGAAGCTAGAACCAGCTGACATTCGTTATTTAGAGAATTTGCCCACTCACTTAAACTTTACCATTGAGGACGTTGAAATCTCTGCCTTCCACGCAACTCCAACAAGTTTATTTGATGTTATAACGCCCAACGCAGATGACAACCAAATTGAAACGAGTTTAATGCAGGAAGCCAATGCCCAAATCTATGTTTATGCACATATCCACAAGCCCTATATTCGGTATCTAAATGGCAAAATAATTATGAATATCGGCAGTGTAGGGTTGCCATTTGATGGACTAACAAAGTCATCCTATGGACTAGTGGAAATCGCGGATGGTCATGTAACGACATCGATTAGAAGGGTCAGTTATGACCGCGAACGTGTCATCACACTCTATAACGAAGGTAATTACCCAAATGCCGAAATGATGAGTAACGTGATTCGAAGTGCAAGAATTTAGGGAAAAACGCTGCTGACTATAATTGCAGGTGTTTGCTTTGACTTTACTTAATAGGAGAATGGAAAAATGAAGTTACTTGTAAAGAATATGAATGAGGAATATGCAAAGCAAATCTTAACGTGGAAGTATGAAGCACCTTATGATTTTTATAATAATGAGGAAAGCGCTGAATCTCTTAAAGAATTACTAGATGCCCCTTATTATGCCGTGGTAAATCAATGCAATGAATTGGTTGGCTTCTTTTGTGTTGGAAGTGCTGCCCGAGTGCCATACGGCTCCACAGTAGGTGCCTATTTGGAGGATATGAATGATATTGGAATCGGCATGAATCCTGCCCTAACTGGTCAAGGTTTTGGTGCTGAATTCTTCACGTTTATTCTTTCCTATATTCAAGAAACCTTTAAAGATGAATCCCTGCGTTTAACCGTCGCATCATTTAACAAACGGGCTATTCATCTTTATACAAAACTTGGATTTATAAAAAAAGTGAAGTTTACTAGAGGGTCAACCCCTTTTATTACAATGGTTAAAAATTTCACAGCATAAGGAATGGCCGTCGACAATTCTGTTAACGGCCATTTTTTTATACGAGCAAGTACTGAAATTTCCCTTGCAGCTCCTCCTGTTCTTGATTAAACAATGTTTTTATTAACTCAACACTCGTCGGCCTGCTAAAATAGTAGCCTTGCATATTATGACAGCCAATACTGCATAAAAACTGATATTGCTCGATTTCTTCCACGCCCTCAGCCACCACATTCATCCCTAGATTTTTTCCCATTGCCACTAATGTTCGGCATATCGATCGCTGATTTTTATTATTTAATCCGTCAATAAAGGATTTATCAATTTTAATGGTATTAAACGGATACTGAACAAGGTAACTAATCGAAGAATAGCCGACACCAAAATCATCAAGAATGAGATCAACGCCTATATCCTGTAATTCTTTTATCGTATTTAAGGTTTTCTGGACATTGGTCATGGCCGTTCTTTCTGTAATTTCAATCTTTAGTAGATTAGGCGGCAGCTGATAGCGCTCCAACGCGTCTTTAACACTATCTAAGAAAGACTCAAGATTAATTTGCCTGGCGGGCACATTTATTGATACATAAAAAGGAGGCAAATTCATATCCAGCCATTGTTTACGCTGCTTACATGCAGTTTCCAACACCCAATTGCCTAATTTAATGATGAGATCGGACTCTTCTGCAATTTGAATAAATTCTCCTGGTGGTATGGCCCCCAAAACAGGATGTTTCCAGCGAAGGAGTGCTTCCAACCCAATCACTTGTTTACCGTAAACATCGACAATCGGTTGGTAATCTAAGTATAATTCATTCTTTTCTATAGCTTTATGAAGATATTGTTCAAGTAACAGCTTACGTGAAAGACTGGTGGTCATTCCCGTTTCATAGGGCTGAATTCCCACGCCGCTTTCTTTTGCAAGATACATAGCATGGTCCGCCTTCTGAACTAATCCTTCTGCGTCATATCCATGATCAGGGAAAATGCTCATCCCAATACTTGCACTCAGTACATATTCATTTCCGAGCAGCATAATAGGTTTAGCGATGACTCCGTTAATTCTCGCCGCGGTCTCCTGAAGTGCCTCTTTCGTTGCCAGATTTTTAAGCAAAATGACAAACTCATCCCCGCCTTGACGTGAAATAACATCATCATTCCTCACACTGCCCCTCAACCGTTCTGCGATAACCTGTAACACCTTATCTCCCATTTTATGACCAAGGGAGTCATTGATATATTTAAATCGATCAAGATCCAAGAATATGACTCCTACCAGTTTTTGGTTTTCCTTTGCATCAGTCAACGCTTTTTGGAGCTCATGATCCAGCTTCCGTCTGTTTGGCAGACCGGTTAAGGAGTCGTGAAAAGCTAGATACGTTAACTTTTCCTCTGCCTTTTTCCGCTTCGTAATATCTACGATAATCCGGTCCATTCTAAAAGGTTCATAGGAATAATCAGAAATAATCGGAACAATAAAATCAGACATCCATTTTTGCTCACCGCTCTTGGTAACAATGCGGTACTCATGCAGCGAGGACTTTCCTTTCCTGGCCAGCTCCATATGCTTGCATGCACCTTTTTTATCATCCGGCAGGATAAGTGCTTCCCACAAACCTGGTTCTCTTAAAAACTCCTCTTCGTGGTAGCCAAAAATGGTCTCACAAACGGGTGACATCGTAATCGTCTCCATGGTTTTCGCATCCAGAGACCACAAGCAGATTTCGATACTCGTAAAGATATTGTCCCAATTACTGCGCATGGGCGGAGATATTAGAGGATTTTCATGATTTACATCTGTAATATAGCCGCATATACCAAGAATCATTCCATCTACTTCAATAGGAATGGATAGAATATCTACCGCCAATTTATGACCGTTACGATGTCTTAGCTTCGTTTGGAAGCTCAACCTTTCTCCTTTAAGAACAGCATTAATATGCCTAATCGTCCGATCAATCTCCTCTTCTTCTAAAACCGAGACAAAATTCCGATGATCATTACGATGTCTTTTATAACCTGTTAATTCTTGAACTGCTTCATTCGAATAAACAATACTACCCTCCAAATCCATTACATAACAAGGATATGGAACGCCAAAAAGTAAAGGCTTACAAACCTTAATAAAAGAATTTAAGTCTGATTTTTTGATCTCATTTCTCAAAAGAAAACTCCTTTCCAGGACACTGAGATTCAACCACTTTTCCATCTTTCCTACTAAGGTGACCATATACTAAATTCAAAGAATTAGCTGTGATAGATATCAACAAAATCAGACATTTTTTTCGGTTTGTTCAATGAATAATTCGCCATATTTTTTAAAAAGAATTTGAATAATAGTCAAAAACCCTGCCTACTTCTGTAGACAAGGTTTTCAATTAATACTGTTGATTTTTATGCCATTTCCATGCATCAGCAATAATTTGTTCTAAGTTTCGCTCCGCTTTCCAGCCCAATTCGCTATAGATCTTTTGCGATGAAGCGACGAGCCTAGCCGGATCCCCTGCACGACGGTCGGCCATTTCAACCTTTGCATTCACCCCAGTTACTCTCTCACACGTCTCTATGACCTCTTTTACCGAGTAACCAAGTCCATTTCCTAAATTATAGATTTCTGTATTTTTCTTCTCAGTTAATAATGCATCCAGCGCAAGGATATGCGCGCTGGCTAAATCCGTAACATGGATGTAATCCCGGATACATGTTCCATCTGGTGTATCATAATCTGATCCGAAAACACTTACCTTTTCACGCTGCCCCAACAGCTGCTGCAGGATAATCGGAATTAAATGCGTTTCTGGATCATGGCTTTCCCCAATCCTAGAAGATTTATGGGCACCTGCCGCATTAAAATAACGAAGAACCACATAGCGCAAACCATAAGCTTTTGAAAAGTCAGCAAGCATTTGTTCAATCATCAATTTAGAATGGCCATACGGGTTAATCGGTGATGTTACCGTTTGTTCATCGATAATCTCAACATTTGGTATTCCATATGTTGCAGCAGTAGATGAGAAAATAAAGTTTTTTACATTGTTTTTCATCATCACCCTTAATAGAGTTAAAGTCGCTGCTACATTATTTTGATAATATTTGAGTGGGTCAACCACTGATTCTCCAACCAAACTGAAAGCAGCAAAATGCATAACAGCCTTGATCGGATAGCTGGAGAAAATCATTTGCAGGTCTTCTTCGTTTCCAAGATCACCCTTAACAAAAATCGCCCTATCATCAATCGCTTCACGATGACCCGTCGTTAAATTATCTAATACAATAACGTCTTCCTTATCCACTAACTCCATCACAAGATGACTGCCGATATAACCAGCACCGCCAACGACAAGAATCATATTCATTACTCCTTATGTCAGAAAAATTTTTCGCTCTTTTTATTTTATCACAAATTTATTGAAACGTAAGAAACCTCAATTACGTCGAATCTACGCATAGAAAAAATTGGAAAATAGCAAGTTGAAAGGGAGGAATATTTAGAATATAATTTCTTTTAATCGGCACTTTTCTATTATATAAATGTAGTAATCTAAAGAGAAATTAAACAGGGGGAGATTATGAGGATTCTTAACTTAATTACATATTACTTACTAGGGATTCTTTCCATCTTTTGCGTAAGTATTTTTCCACAATATTTTTCTACAAGAGAAGTTCCAGATTCGCCAGGATACTTCGAACAATTACTCTCATTCGGCAAAGACTTGTTTAAGCCTGAATCATGGATCTATAAAATGGAAGTTTCAAAATCAGGCGGTGCTCCCATGATGGAGATTATGGGGCCGGCATTTATTTACTCGATGCAAATTTTAGTAGGTGCCCTGTCATTAGGTTTTATCGTAGCGATACTCCTGGCACTAGGATCCCCCTTCCTGCCAAACATGGTGTTGAATCCGATTAAAAAGCTGCTTGATGTATTGGAGTCAGTACCAGACTTAATTGTCGCCACCCTTTTACAAGTATTATCTATTTTTATCTTTAAGTCATTTGGCGTTGATTTATTTAGCGTGGCCAGTTTTAAAGAAAAAGCTTATTTTGCACCTATTGTTACATTGTCGATCCTGCCCCTTGTATCCATGTTTAAACTTCTGCTGCTCATGATTGAGGAAGAGTTTTTAAAGGTGTATGTCACCTTCGCAAAAAGTAAAGGAATAGACAAGTTTAATATTTTAGTAAGGCATATAATAAAAAATATCATGCCCATTTCATTTCACCACATGAAGATTATTATTTGGGGAACCCTTTCTAGTCAATTTATTATCGAACGAGTATTCAATGTCCACGGACTGACGCATTACTTACTTGATAACTTCCAACCAATCACTGTATTCGTTACACTTGCCCTTATTTTTACACCATTCTACTTCTTATTTCAATTGATTGATATGTGGCAAAATGAAGAACAACCGTTATCCTATGAGACACGACGAACCTCCTGGTGGAAAAATTGGCGATTGCAAAATGTGCTGGCATGGACAAAGAGAACCACTGGAAATATTGCATATTCTTTTAAAACAATTAATCTTCGAAAAATATCACCATTTCGTCCGGTCATGCTGTTCCTCTTTTTATTTACCAGACACATGAAAAATTGGAAGTTTGCCCTTGGAGCCTTATTTTTTATAGTAGCCATCAGCTATAGTCTGATTTATTCGGTTACGACCGATAATCATGTGGATCAAGTCCGGCTTTATTACTCAGAAGACGGCGTAAAACTACTTGGTGCGGCACCGCATGCACCAACAAAGCCTTTTTTCTTTGGTTCTGACAAATTAGGGTTCAGCCTCTTTGACCAGTTAGTGATTGGTGCGAAGTATACGTTGATTTTTGCTTTGTTAATTGCCTTATTGCGGGTTCTTGGAGGCCTTTTGTTTGGAATCTTTTATGCGTTTCACCTAGGTCCCCGCACGCAGCAATGGCTTGGAAAGCTCGTAGATTCTATCCATTTTCTGCCGCTTAGTTTGGTTGCTTACATCTTACTTGCACCAATATTAATGCCGGCATTTACCGGTTTTGGCTATGAATTCACCTATACCCTTACCGAACGTATTTTACTAGAGATGTTTATCTTAACTATATTGGTCGTTCCGTTAACAACCGTTTTACTAGGTAAAGAGATCAAGCGAGTACTAGACTATGAATTTATCGCCAGTGCGCGTGTTTTAGGCGGCAGCAAATTTCATCTCTTCTGGCGCCATATCTTCCCGCATATCGGGGCGCGGTTAACGATTTTATTGGGAACTCAATTTATCCAAGTATTATTAATCTTTATTCATTTAGGGATTTTTAAATTTTTCTTTGGCGGGACAAAGCTTAGCTATGACCCGATGGGGGCAGATCCGCCCACTTCGATAACCCATGAATGGTCAGGATTAATTGGTGAATTAGGGAGAACTACCATCGCTTCAGGCCGTTACTGGTACCTATGGATTTTAGCTGCCTTCATGCTGGCGATCTTTGCGATGCAACTGATTATCCAGGGAGTGAAAGAAATGCAGCAAGTGAAGGTTGGCGTGTTATATAAACTTCCAAAAGCTCGTAAGAAAAAGGCTATAAACACAAGTGAAGTTCCTTCCTATCAAATTTCGAAGGATAGTTTTAAAGTAATTGGAAACAATGAAGGTCTTGATGAACCTGATGTTGCTCGGAGGATTGACCGAGGGAAAAAACCACGGTTTAAACGAGGTTTTGAACAAGGGATGTAGAAAAAAATGCCCCGTACACTCATTTCTGTACGGGGAATATTTTTATATTTTACTCTGAGACTATCTGGCCTTCATCGAAGTAGTCTTCGTTTATGACGGTAAATTCATCGATGGTTTCACCTTCTGAGGTGATGGTGGAGAAGGTGATTTGATCTTTGTCTACTTTTGCCTGCATGGAAACAGCGATGTTTTCCATGTTGACGAAGTCGAATTTCTCATCTGCCACTGCATCATAGTGTTTTTTACCGGTAGTACCAGCAACTACATAGACCGTACCGTTCGGGTCTTCTTTGCCGTCCTTTAATTTCTTCGTTCTCCCATACGAATGGTCATGACCAGAGAAGACGATGTCAATTCCTAATTCATCCACAACCGGCGGCAGCTTTTCCTTGATAAGTTCATTTCCGCCAAACGGATTTGTGTAGTAAGGTGGCTTGTGTGTCACAAGGATTTTCCACGGTTTGTCGGAATTTTTCACATCCTCTTTCAACCACTCGAGCTGCTGGTTCAGAGTCTCGGCATCGCTTGTGAAGCCTAATACACTAATATGGATGTTATTGTAGTCAACCGAATACGTTCCGCCTTTGTCAGCTTCCGGTCCATTTTCAGGAGAGTTAAAAATCGACTTCGCTAAATGTCCATCGGCGTCTCCCATGTATTCATGATTTCCTAGCGCTGCGACAAGATCGGTTGAACGAATCTTGCTGTATTCGCTCATGATTCCTAATGTATCATCCCATTGCTCAAATTTCGCCGATTCATCAATCAGGTCCCCGACATGAATCATGAACGCTAAGTCTTTTTTATTTAAATCACCAAGGATTTGATTGAAAAAACTTAAATCAGCAGGGGATTGGGTGTCACCTAAAACAGCAAATTCGAACGTTTGCTTTCTTTTCAACGTGTTGAATTCTTGTAATTCTGTCCAGTTTTCCCCGTCGCCAACACGATATACATATGTAGTACCTTGTTGTAATTTTGTTAAGGTTACTTCATTCACTCGAACGATTCCGTTTTTCGTAATTTCCTGCTCACCAGAGAATACCTGGTTACTAGTGGAACCAGTGACTGTTTCTAGTGAAGTGTCACCTTTCTTCTCATAATCCTTCTTTCTCGCAAATTGAATGACTGCTTTGTCCTTTGCAAGTGGACTCGACATCCATGTGAGGCCTTTTCCTTTATATGGGTCACCTGTTGGTGTTGAAATCACATTTTTGATTTCCTTTGCTGCAGCAAGTGAAGGGTAGGTCTGTGTATTCAATTTAAAGGAATACTTGCCATCTTTTACTACATACAAAGCAATTTTCTTCACTTCAGTGGTGATTGAATCAACACGAAGAGAACCTTTTTCATCCGTCTTTCCTAGTGGAACAGACTGTTTGCTGCCATCGATGATTGCGAAGACCTCTGCACCACTGATGAATTGGTTATTTTTTACCGTTATAACAGCTGGTTTCCCAATTAAAATAGGTTCTGCGACAATATCGAATGCACCTTTAACTTCCACGCTCGCTGGTTCCATTGAAAAAGTGGAGACAAAACTTGCTTCTTTTGGTGTTCGATAGCTTAAATTAGCTTCTGCAATTTCGTAAGTCAACTTGCTGCCTTCTTGTGTCGTTTCAGGAATTCGGACCTGAATGGTTGCCGCATCTGCTGCAGTGCCTGTTTCACTGCTATTCACAAGCTTCAATGTAAGAATCCCTGTTAGGGCATCATAGCTTGAAGTACTAGAGTTAAACCCACTTGAAAAAGTAACATCATCGACCGGATAGTTGTTGTCGAGCTGTAATTTAATGACAGATTCAGTGATTTCCGCGGGATTCGTCGCTTTCACTACAAGCTCAAACACATCACCGAGCAAGGCTTGCTCTTGTTTATTAGCGATTTCAACCTTTACTGAACCAGTGTTCACGGTAAAATAGGTGGTTTTAATTGCTTGGTTTCCAAATTTATCAGGAACCATGAGCGTTACTTTATGAGTCCCGTCAGCAAATTTAAGTCCGCTTAATGAGACAGAACCATCCATATCGTAAGAAAAATGACCTTCTGTTTTTGAAAAATCCTTTCCATCTATGAAAATACTAATTTTATCCCAGTCGATTCCTGTTTTAAAAGGATCATCTTCATATTCATTTACGTTTGCTCTAATATTGACAACATTTGTAGTGAATTCTTGACCGTCTACGTTGAGCGATTGAATGACAGGAGGATTTAAATCATCGAATTTTTCTCCATATACGGCTCTTATATTATCAATATAGATTGATCCTTTGGTCATTGGACCAGTGATTCCTGATTTCGTAGACATTAGTCGAACTGCTTGTGTCGCATGTAACTTGAATGGACCTGTAAAGCTGGCAGGAATTTCAGCCTCGATGTATTTCCAGCCTGTCCAATCAATACCCGGCTTTTCTCCGGTAAGATTAATGCTCTGATTTTTGCCATTACCATCGACAATCATCATTCGCAGCCAATAGCCTTGTGCTTCCGGCGTTCCATACACCCACATTCCGATGCTGGACGGGCTATCATTAATTGGGGTATTTGTTCCAGGCCCTGCATAAGCTCCAAGGGTGGTACCTGTTTGTGCATTTGTTAAATCAAAATCCATTTTCAATGATTGACTGCCAAACCGAACTGGTGCTGGATATTTTGCTAGACTAAGTGAGACTTTTTCTCCACGGTTAGCGCTTGATGTTTTCCAGGTTCCAAGATCCTTTTCAAAATCAAATAGGACTTCAGGCAGTTTCCCAACGGTCACCTTTATTTGGGCTGACAGAGTAGAATCATTTAAGTGAGCGATAATCGAACCTGAAACATTTTTATCTCCTGTGTGAAGCACACCCAATTCATCAATGGTTCCCATTCCTTCAGGGATTTCAAACGTAATATCTTGTAAACTCCAGTCTATATTTCTTTTTTGAAATTTTGCTAGTAAGTTTAAGTTGGTTTCACTATTTCGAGCGACGGTCAATTCCGATGAGGAAAATGACAGTTCATCAGGCTTGGCTATTTCGATGATGCTTTTGCCAACTTCCGTATTTTGATAGCTCAAGAGAATATGGAATTGACCTGTTTTGCCGTTTGAAGTAAATACTCCATTCTCATCAATGCTGCCGAAGGAGGAATCCGATAACTCCCAAGATAGACCGGAAGCAGGCAGAGCAGCTGAGGCCATTGATTTGTCTCTTCCCTTTGCAGTGAATTGAATCGTAGAGCCAGGGGTATAGGATTGATCATAGGGTTCAATATGTGCAGATTGAAAAACATGATCAGATGGCTCTTTTGTAACAATCAGCCAAGAGTTCGCTACACTACGTTCCGAACGGTCTGATGGTTTGTTGTCTAATTCGAATTGATCACCGCCAAGTTCACGAGTAAGGAAAGTAGAAGAACCGCCGCCGTCAAGGTTTAAGGCATCGACTGCTCCTAAATCAATCATTAACTGCGCCAAATCAGGCATTGAAATACCAGTAGAATACGGTTCTTGTCTTCCGTCAATCACCACAAAAAATACATCACCGTCTGCTTTGATTCCAACAGCGGTCCGCGGCTCTTTATCTGCGCCCGTTTGTGGAGTTTGATAGATTTGTCCACTTTTCACAAGGATGGCATTTCCGCCTAAAGCTTCTTGTAATTGATCTTTCAATACATCATATTCAGCTGAGGAACCAATCACAGCTTCACCTGATTTGGTCATTCCAAAGAATCGCCAGGTCCCATTCTGAGATTTTACAGCTTGTCCGTCTTTATAGACGATCCCATTCGGTTCACCTGTTGCCATATTATAAAAATCTGCGTTTACCGCAGCGACGACATTATGGTTGTCCCCATTTGCAGCTTCTGCTTGCTTCCTAACGGGCTGAAGTCCATAGGAGGTTCCGTCATTCGGAGTACCTGCTTCGATTGAAACACTAGGATTATGTACATCAACATCTACTACAAAACTCTCAATCTTTTTTCCGTCTTTCCCTTCAAAACTATAATGCTTTTCCTTCACACCAGGTGCAAGCTCTGCTTGATACATGTTAATGGGTGTTTGAACAACGGAAGAAGTTAAATCAAATGTACCTAAAGCGGATGTAAAAACTGGTGAAACAATACTACTTGCCAAAGCGAAAGATAGGGTAATAGGTAAAACCCTCTTTTTCCAAAATTGCCTCATAATGCGCCTCCTTTTTTTGTTTGAAAAAACACGTTCATATTATGATATTTAAAGATTGTTAATTTACTATTTATTTAATATTAAGAATTACGCAAAAAATAAAAAATGGGATAAAGGACCTATGGCTGGTTTTGCAAAAAGCAAAATAAAAAGATGTAAGCCCTTAAGTTTAGGCTTACATCTGTGTTTCAATTATTAATTGGTTTAAATCTTCAATCTCTGTCGCTCTATTGCTGTTTTAGGCTTCATGAATCCATTTTAATTGTCTCAAGGGTCATGATAGCAAATTCCTTAAAAGGGGTAACAGGAAGGCCTGCAAAATTTTTAACCCCCAGCTGGGCCGCTTGCAGAGCTTTTTCTATCTCTCCAAGTTCGCGGTGGCATAATGCTTTATAAGAATAACGAACATAATAAAGTGATAAATCAAACGGATGGTGTGTGGTAGTAGATGTTTCTACTGCATCGAAATAAGAAATGGCTTCCGAAAATTGCCTAAGGCCGTAAAGGGCTTTTCCTTTTTCTATTTGATACAAGTCCTCCACCACCTCCTCCATGACAGGGTTGGCTAAATAAGAATCGATAATTGCAAGTGCCTTAGCATACTCCTGTTTTACAGTAATCAGAGACATGACAACGATTAAATCATGAATAAGAATGGAGGGTAAATCCTCCGCAAACTCCCCGTATTGTTTTAGCTTCTGTAAATAAACTTCTAGCTGCTCTTCCTCTTTAAACATGAGTGCCTGCCCCGCGCCAAGTCTGTACAAATCATTAATCCGATAAAAGATTCGGTGTTCTTTTGAAAAAGCAATGGCGCTTTCCATCACATCACCTGCTGTCTTATTGTTACCAATAGCAAAATGTAAAATGGCTTCGTGGTAGTCAAGATCTACGCGTGTCATCGGATCCATGTAGACATGGTTTAGTTCAATGTCTGTTCGTTCCCTTACCAAAATCTCCAATGCCTTTAAATACTCATGTTGAATGAATTTCACCATAGCACGAAAAATCGCTATTTGTGCACGGTTGGCTGTTACATTCATCTTGTCATACATGTTCGCAGCCCGGTCAGCATATTCCTCCCAGCCAGACAACTTTTCTTCGTAGAGACTGCGTGCATAGATATCTAACAGGCGGGACGATTCGTAACCTTGTGTAAGTTTCTCTATATAGGGTTCAATCAGCGTTAATAGTTCCTTGTAGGGAACAGTAAGCTTTTGATTATATAGCTTTTCTGCTTTTTCAAGAATGGCCCTTAACTCCTGTGTGCTGATTTCCTCCAATAAATCGGTTACTTCCACTTCCAGTCTCTCTGCAATATACGCCAAGCTTTCCATCGAAGGCTTCGCTTTATTGTTCTCGATTAAGCTAAGCATCCCCTTCGTCAGCCCTTCTCCTGCAAGTGCTTCAAGCGTCATCTTTTTCTGTTTTCTAATTTTTCGTATTCGGTCTCCCAACATATTTTGGGCACCTCCTCCAAAACTGACATTTGTTTAATTATATTAAACATAACCATGTTTAGGAAGACACAAACCCATTTGTTTAATTTAATTAAACTTTTTCTTGATTTGGAAAATACTTCATGTTATGCTTTGTTTAATTAAATTAAACTTTTCACTGAAAAGAGGAGATAGTATGGATAGCATGATGATGCTAAGAAAAGCAACTTATCATCTTTGGACCTTTACCATTAGCAAATTGATTTCATCCTTTGGCTCACAAGTTTATTCCTTTGCCATTAGTTTTTATATTTTACAAGCAACGGGCTCCGCCAAGAGTTTTGCGCTAAACCTTATTTGTAATGTTCTGCCTCGTACGATTGTTTCGCCATTTGCCGGTTATATCGTTGATAAGTACCCTCGAAAAAGAATTGCCATTATCGCACAAATCGCAACCACCTTAGCCATTGGCGGATTATTCGTCGTTAGTGCCACCACAGGATTATCGCTGCCAGCTATTTACATCACGACGAGTATTGTCGCACTCACTTCCACATTCTCCAGCGTAGCATTCACCTCATCCATCACCGGTCTTGTGGACGAAGCAAGAATTCAAAAAGCCATGTCATTAAACCAGATGTCGATTTCCTTTGCAGCCATTGCCTCCCCTGCAGTTGGAGGACTATTGTATGGAGTAATTTCGATGCCGGTGTTCCTCATTTTCTATATGGCAGCTTCGGCCATAGCCATTATTCTCGAAGCGACGATGAATTTCACTTTGTTCACAGCCCATCAGGCAGTGACAGTTGAGAAACCAAAAGAATCGATGTGGCAAGGAATGAAGGCTGGTGTAGCATACTTAAAATTGCAGCCGCTGTTGATGACCATTATAGGGATTGCATTATTGGTTAATTTCCTTATGAGTGCTTATCAGGTTGGCTATTCCTATATCCTGATTGAAAAATTAAAAATGGTATCTCAGCATTTTGGTTTTGCAGAAGGCGCATTTGCAGCAGGTATGCTCCTTCTATCGATTTACCTCTCACTCCGTAAAGAGATAAAATATCCGCTGCTGGCAGCAAAAAAGGGGCTTATATTAACAGGGATCATCATTGGAGGTACCATCTTACCTTTACTCATTGCCATGCCTTACAACCTAATGTTTGGCTTCTACATCCTTCTTGGATTAAGTTTAGGGGCATGCATTGTTTTCATCAATACGCCAACCCAAGTGATGATGCAAAAACAAATAGCGGACGAATATAAGGGGCGGGTTTTTTCCATCATTGAAACAGTTGCGATGGCATTGTCTCCATTGGGAATGGTATTGTATGGATTATTATACGATGTCTTTCCCGCCCAATGGGTTCTGCTCCTGTCATCTGGATTATTTATAGCCGTAGTCCTTATTCTTGCAAGACCCTCGGTTATTCGTAAAGTTCATCCCGAACTTGCGGAAGAAAAGGTAGTGAAGAAAAGAGCGGAAGCGTTTTAGATGGATTGGGAGTGTCTATGTGGCTGGTTTTTCGGTAATTCTAGAAAATTCAGTCACGCAGCCATCATCCTCTGGCTAAAATAAAAGTAGAAGGGTGTTATATGAAAAGGATAAGAAAATCAATAAAATTTATCGGAGTAGTTATTTTACTAATACTAATGATAGGACTTTTTTCTCCCACATGGACGCAGCACATAAAAGGTGAGAACAGTATTAGTGTATTGGAACAAGTAGAGATAAATGGAAGTAATCACGAAATGATGATACGCGGCAATGATAAGGATAATCCAGTTATAATGGTTGTACATGGAGGGCCTGGAACTCCAGAAATGCCGTATGCCGATCAATATCAAGACTTATTGGAAACCAATTTTACGGTTGTTCATTACGATCAAAGAGCAAGCGGGAAATCCTATCACTTTTTTGAGGACTATTCTAATCTTTCAACAGATTTATTGGTAAAAGACTTATTAGCGATAACGGATTATATATCAGACCGTTTTGGTAAAGAAAAGGTTATATTGATAGGCCATTCTTTTGGCACTTATATTGCAGCCCAAGCCGCCTATATAGCTCCTGAAAAGTATGAAGCATATGTTGGCATTGGGCAGATGAGTGATATAAGAGAAAGTGAGATTGATAGTTTGAACTACAGTATTGAACAGGCTCAAAAGGCAGGAAATACGGATGATGTTTTATATCTGCAAGGATTGACGGAGAATATCAAAGATGGCGATACAGTTGTCCCACGAAATTATGTTAGTAAATATGGCGGGAGTTCAAGAATGATTGATGACCTCGGTGATGATAACATAAGTGTTTTACTCAGCACTGAGTATAACTTATTAGATGTAATTCGTTATAACGTTGGGATGGGCTATTCTCAAAAGATGTTGTTAAATGACCTATTAGAAAATCCTTTACCTTCTAAAGTAACAGAGCTTGAATTACCATTCTATTTTATCATGGGTAAATATGATTATATGACTTCATCTAATGCGGCAAAAAAATATTTTGATAGGATTAAAGCCAATAAAAAAGAATTTATTGCTTTTGAGCAATCCGCTCATTATCCACAATTTGAAGAAAAGGAAAAATTTCATGAATGGATGTCCGATACTTTTATAAAATAAATATGACTAACCTAGCAGGAATAAAGTTCCAAAATTATAGTAAGTTTGCCCTAATTTACTATTCTGGTAAATAAATAACTTCCTCCCAGAATACGATTAAGTAACCCCAAGAAAGGAGAGTGTGCCATGAGTGTGTTGGATCGCAGTCCTTTTTTATATTTATCCTGTATCATCGCTGGTTTCGCTTTATTAAGAGTACCGCTTACAGGGTTTCTTGCACCGTTAAGTCCGTTAGTGGTTCTCATTGGTGTCTTAGCTATCCTTTTATTCTCTTTGGTTCTTATCATTCATGGGGTCCTGCGTTTAGCAAAAAGAAGATAGTTTTAGAAAGAGAGCGATTTTTCGCTCTCTTTTTCATTAATAGTTAAGTAATTTCTTTTTCTTTTTTAAAAAAGGCATTTTTGTTTCTGATACGATGATGGCAACAAGTATGAGGATCGCACCAAGCACCATTTTTAGCGTCATCGCTTCATCTAAAATCGCAACCGAAAATACCATACCCCAGAATGATTCAGTCGAAAGAATGATGGCAGCTTTTGTTTCTGTGATCATTTTCTGTGCAAGTGTTTGTAATAAATAAGCAATCGTTGTGGAAAAGACACCGAGATATACAATTG
Source organism: Neobacillus vireti (assembly GCF_036962345.1). GTDB lineage: Bacteria > Bacillota > Bacilli > Bacillales > Cytobacillaceae > Neobacillus > Neobacillus vireti_A. Next base: position 284,638 of record NZ_JBALNB010000012.1, on the reverse strand, counting down.
AGAATACACCTTCTTTTTGAAAAGCAAAAGAGGTTTCTCCCTTGAAAAGTACAACAATGATTCCGATTGCTGCAGCGGTCATCATTTGGATTAGTGTCAATAGGACAGGGTCCGAATCTTTTACATATTTGGCCGTATAAAAAATATGAAACGCAAATCCAAAAGCGCAGCCTAGTGTCAGCAAATCCCCGATATTAACCCCAGCGGAAAGCTTCAGTGATAATAACCCAACACCCAGCATTGCTAAAACGGCGCCCATTAGTTCATACATATCGATTTTTCGCTTATACATAACAAATGCGATAAACGGAACAATCACGACATTCACAGCCGTTAAGAAGGCATTTTTGGAAGGAGTCGTATATTGAAGTCCCACGATTTGAAGTGCGAAGGCTACATATAAAAAGACTCCAATAATAGCACCTTGGATCAAGGTGGCTTTATTAATATTTTTCAATCTTTTATGAAAGATCACGCTTAAAATGATGGCACCAATCATAAATCTTATCGCCAAAATTTGATAAGGGGTAAAATGGTCCAATGCTATCGCACTGGCAACAAATCCACTTCCCCATATGATCGCAGTAACCGTAAGGGCTAGCTCTCCCATATATTTCTGCATGTAATCACGTCCCTGTTAGTCAATAGGATTATTATAGTTATAGTTTTACGAATGGTAAATACTTTCATTGTTTGTTTTTTAAAAACTAACTATCAACATATACTTTTTTAAAATATCAATTTACCTAAAAATAAAAATTATTTTAATAAAACAGTTGACATATATATCTATTAGGGGTAAATTAATACACATATTAAAAAACGAATATATGAAACACCTTCTTATCAAGAGAGGTTGAGGGACTGGCCCTACGACACCTCGGCAGCAGATCCAAATGGATACTGTGCCAAATCCAGCAAGTATGACTTGATAGATAAGAAGAGGACTGATGAATTTATCAATTCGCCCTCTTCTATTTCTAGAAGAGGGTTTTATTTTTAACTGAATAATAATTTTTCTTATCAAGAGAGGTTGAGGGACTGGCCCTATGACACCTCGGCAGCGGAACCTATATGGTGACTGTGCCAAATCCAGCAAGTGTGACTTGATAGATAAGAAGAGCTGCTAGCTTTGCTTTGCATTGGCATGCCCTCTTCTTATTTCCAAGAAGAGGGTTTTTTATATTCTAACAAAGGAGAGGTAAACCATGATCGAATTTCAAAATCTTCAAAAGGTTTATGAAAGTGGCGGCCAGCAGGTTGCTGCGTTGAATGGAATTGATTTGAAAATAAATAAGGGCGAGATTTTCGGAGTGATCGGATTCAGCGGTGCAGGTAAAAGCTCTCTGATCCGCTGTGTAAACCTATTAGAGCGTCCCACATCTGGTAAGGTCATTGTTGACGGTCATGATCTCACCTCTCTATCCGTGAAAGAGGTTCGTGAGATTAAGAAAAATATCGGGATGATCTTTCAGCATTTTAATCTACTAAACTCAAAAACAGTTTTTGCAAACGTGGCAATGCCACTCACGCTAGCCAAACTTCCCAAGGACGCCATCAAAAAACGGGTTCAGGAATTACTTAAATTTGTCGGATTGGCTGACAAAGCTGACTATTATCCAGACCAGCTTTCAGGGGGACAAAAGCAGCGTGTCGGAATCGCTAGAGCATTGGCAACTCAGCCATCGATCCTGCTTTGTGATGAGGCAACCTCTGCTCTTGATCCGCAAACAACCAGCTCGATCTTGCAGCTGCTCAAAAAAGTCAATAAAGAGTACAACATTACCATTTTAATTATCACGCACGAGATGGCAGTGATTAGAGAAATCTGTGACCGAGTTGCTGTAATCGAAGCTGGGAAAATCATTGAAAAAGGCTCAGTGTTTGATGTCTTTTCTGCACCGAAAACACCGACAGCAAAGAATTTTGTCAGCACGGTCATGAATGACCAGCTGCCTGATTCCATAAAGGAAATTATCCAAAAGCACGATGGAATGCAGAGAGTTTTCCGAATTAATTTTGTCGGCAGTACAGCAGGTCAGCCGTTATTATCCGAACTGGCTAAACAGTTTGATATTCATATCAATGTCTTGTTCGGTAATATTACCGAGCTTCAAGGAACTCCATTCGGAAACCTAATTGTTGAGTTTATCGGTTCTGACAAAGAAGTCATCCGTGCGTTAACGTATATCAACGAGAAGAATATCAGCATAAAGGAAGTGGCAGCACATGCTAGTTAATTCAGAGCAAATTATTTCAGCCTTAATTGAAACCATTCAAATGGTCGCCTTCTCGCTCTTGTTCTCTACTATTCTTGGTTTGCCGCTGGGGATTTTACTAGTAGTAACACGGAAAGGCCATCTGCTTCAAAATTTGCCGTTCTTTACCGTCATGAATGGGATTATCAATGTTTTCAGATCTGTACCGTTCATTATTTTACTAGTAGCGATGATCCCAGTCACAAGGCTAATTGTCGGTACATCGATTGGAACAGCGGCAGCAGTAGTCCCACTGGTATTCTATTGCGGTCCCTATATTGCAAGATTGGTAGAAAATTCATTGTTAGAAGTGGATCCAGGCGTCATCGAAGCTGCAGAAGCAATGGGGGCAACCCCAGGGCAAATCATTTTCAAATTTCTCATTCCTGAAGCACTCAGTTCACTCGTTTTAGCTCTTACGATTGCCACCATCGGTTTAGTCGGAGCCTCGGCGATGGCAGGTGCTGTCGGAGGCGGCGGGATTGGGGATTTAGCCATCACCTATGGCTACCAGCGTTTTGACACCGTCACGATGATTATTACCGTATTAATTCTGATTGTAATGGTTCAAGGCCTGCAGTCATTAGGAAATATAGCAGCAAAAAAAATCAGACGAAGATAACTTAGGAGGAAATCAACATGAAAAAACTTTTACTATCCATCATAGTACTTGCATTAGTGATTATTGGCGCTGGCTGCGCTGAGAAAACATCAGAAGGTAAAGAATCAACTACTGTTAAACTTGGAGTTAGTGGAACCGATACGCGTGTTTGGGATTTTGTAGCTAAAAAGGCTGAAAAAGAGGGAATCAATATCGAAATTGTTTCATTCTCTGATTACGTTGCTCCGAATACAGCTCTAGCTGAAGGCGAACTCGATTTAAATTCATTCCAAACCGTTGCTTATTTTGATGTTTTTATTAAAGAACACAAACTGGACCTAGTGCCTATCGCGACAACTGTTCTTGCACCAATGGGAATTTACTCTGAAAAATATAAAGATGTTAAAGACATTCCGGATGGGGCAAAAATTGCCCTTCCAAACGATGCATCCAACCAAGGCCGTGCATTACTACTTCTTCAAGAAGCTGGGCTCATCAAATTACCTAAAGATTTTGATGCAAATGGTGATCTTAATCAAATTAAAGATAACCCGAAAAACATTGAATTTATCCCAATGGTACCAGCACAAACACCAAGAGCATTGCCAGACGTTGCCGCTTCTTTAATCAATAATGGGATTGCGAATGATGCAGGTCTTAGCCCATTAGAAGATGCGATTTTCCATGAAAGTGAAACTGCAACACCTTACCTTAATATCATTGCGGTCCAAGGGAAAGACAAAGACAACAAAACATATAAGAGAATAGCAGAACTTTACCAATCTGAAGATACAGCAGAATTTATTAACCAAGAGTACAAAGGCAATATGATCCCAACATTCGTACCATTAAGCAACATAGGATGGTAATTTTCATGGAGGTTTTTGCTCACAGTAAAAACCTCTATACATAGGAGGCAGAGGACGATGACAATAAAAACAGTAACTTCATTAAAAGAAGCGATTATTCAAAATATAGAGGAAAATAAAGAGCTTTATCTTTCAACAAGCCATCAAATCCATGAAAAGCCTGAGATCGGAAACGAAGAATTTTTTGCTTCTGCCTTGCTGACCGATATTCTTTTAAAAGAAGGTTTTGAGGTTGAAAAGGCGGTTGCCGGACATGAAACGTCTTTTGTAGCTCGAAAAAAGTCTGATAAACCAGGTCCCTCCATCGCTTTCCTAGCAGAATATGATGCCCTGCCAGGTTTGGGACATGCATGCGGTCATAATATTATTGGTACAACAAGCGTGGCTGCAGCGATTGCATTAAGCAAGGTTTTAGCAGAAACTGGAGGAGAAGCAGTTGTGTTTGGCACCCCTGCTGAAGAAGGCGGTCCAAACGGCAGTGCCAAAGGAAGCTTTGTCAAACATGGATTAGTAGAAGGAATAGACGCAGCCATCATGATTCACCCAAATGGTGAGACACGTTTAACCAGCACCTCACTTGCTGTTGATCCACTGGACTTTGAATTTATCGGAAAGCCGGCACATGCCGCCGCTTCCCCGCACGAAGGAATTAATGCTTTAGATGCGGTGATTCAGCTATTTAATGGCATTAATGCCTTAAGACAGCAACTGAAAGATGATGTACGCATCCATGGAATAATTACACATGGCGGCGACGCACCGAACATTATCCCTGAATATGCAAAAGCAAGATTTTACATTCGTGCTGCCACTCGTTCTGGTTTGAACGAAGTGACACGACGTGTAAAAGCTGTGGCAGAAGGTGCGGCATTAGCTACTGGTGCTAAATTGAATGTCATTGCTTTTCAAAATGAAGTCGATAATCTTCTATTAAATAGAACTTATGATGCCGTTTTCAAGGAAGTCGTCGAAGAATTAGGCGAAACCGTGATTGTTGAAGGGGACAAAGGCATCGGTTCAACAGACGCAGGTAACATCAGCCAAGTCGTCCCAACGATTCATCCATATATTAAAATTGGAGCAAGTGACCTTGTTGCACATACCGTACCTTTTAGAGAAGCCGCAGCTTCACAAAGAGGCGATCAAGCCCTTATTACAGGCGCAAAAGCATTGGCACTAACTGCTTTGAAACTGATTACGGACGATGATACATTGGCACAAATCAAAGCAGAGTTCAAAGAGAGAAAAGCTGCAGAATCAAAATAAATAATAAAAATGCCCATCGGAGTAAATTGTCGCTGCTAGGTAATGAATGGACTAAAAAGGAAGGGGATTCCCCCTTCCTTTTTCAAGCTCAAGAAAATCCTGTTATTGCAACTAAAATCTCTAACCTATTAGTAGGATGATAGCTAAAATCCCAAGCCAAAGCGGTCCAACCAGCAGGTATCCGAAGATCAAAGGTCAATATTACTCACCCTTGCTTTACTCAACCTTACGTATGTGACACAATCAATTCACATTGCCCTTCTAGTTCAAACGCGCCAAACCCGACTGGAATGATGAAATTTGTCCCTTTTTTTAATTCGTACCGCTCGTCTCTATGAAGAAGCACCCCGTCACCCTTGATAACACTTAGCAGTAAAAACTGTTCATGCGCAGGGAACGCTGCTTTTCCTCGAACATCCCATTTGAAAACAGAGAAAAACTCAGATTCCACAAAAGTGGTAATCGTTATCTCAGCCTGTTCATTAACCCGCGGCGTGTATTTTGCGTCTAGATGTGGAAAAGTAATGACGTCAATCGCCTTTTCCAAATGCAAATCACGCAAATTTCCTTCTGCATCCCGGCGGTCAAAATCGTATACCCGGTAGGTGGTGTCCGAGCTTTGCTGCGTTTCCAACACAAGTGTTCCCTCACATAAGGCATGAATGGTCCCGCTTGGAACATAGAAAAAATCACCAGGTTTAATGTTCACACGGCGCAGAAGTTCATCCCATTTCCCCTCATTCATTTGCGCAACCAATTCTTCCTTCGATCGGGCATTGTGTCCGAAAATCATATCCGCATCATCTTTACAATCAATAATATACCAGCATTCCGTTTTCCCAAGCTCACCGTTTTCATGGACCTTGGCATACATATCGTCCGGATGAACTTGTACAGATAAATCCATGTTCGCGTCCAACAACTTAATCAACAATGGAAAAACCTCTTCCTTCGGATTCGCAAAAAGCTCAGGATGTTCCTTCCATAGATTGTTTAACGTCGTACCCGCAAACTGCCCCTTTTCAATCACTGAAGGACCCTTTGGATGAGCTGAAATTGCCCAGCACTCACCTGTATGATCCGTTGGAATCTCATAGCCAAATTCATCCTTTAAAGCGGTGCCGCCCCAGATTCTTTCCTTAAAAACTGGTTTTAAAAATAACGGTTGCAAATCAGTAACCTCCCATTAAACTAATCCGTCATAAACTTATATCGTAAAACAGCCGCAAGTCCTGCCCCATGCTTGAAATCTCCATTACTTATCAGCTCTTTTAATTCCTGCATCGTGATGGTATGCAATTCAATTTGTTCGCTGTTTTCTAATTTTTGTTCTGAGGGAGTTAAGCCAGCAGCAGCAAACAAAAAAATTTCCTCCTTCGTCGAGCCAGGAGACGGATAGAAGCTTCCTAAATCAAGCCAATGCTCTGCCAAATAGCCCGTCTCTTCCTCAAGCTCTTTTTTAGCGACTTCAATCGGAGATATTCCATCACTATCAATCATCCCGGCAGGTAATTCCCATTGCCAGCTTTTTAGAGCATGACGATATTGTTTCAAAGAAACGACCTCATGATTGTTCGTAATCGGAAGAATACAGACACCCTTGGCAAAATCTAAAAAGGAAAATGTCTTTTCCTCCCCATTTGGAAGAACAACCTTGTCAATCGAAATCTCAAACCGGTCCGTCTTTTCCTTAATAGAATTAATAATTCTCCAATTCATTTCCAAATCACTCCATGTTTTTAAAAATGCTATATGCCACTATCAACGCTCTGTGGGTGACTTATAAGTACTTGTTTCAAAGGGTCTGCCCCCCTTAAAAATCATGACAAAACGCAGCTTGTTCTTCTAACAAACAAGCTGCGTCTAATCTTTATACTACAGGAATACTGCTTTCCTTCTTGCTATGCTTTGCTCGTAACGACTTGCTAATTTCCACTTGTGAAGTCTCGTTTGTGGAAAATGGCTTTAAGTGAACAGCAAATTGGAACTCTTTATTCACTAAACGATATGGTTCCGTCACATCTGGCCCGCAGCTGGCAGATCCAAGACCATGCTGCTGATGGTCCAGATTAAACGTAATAAAATCCTGCTTTTTCAAATCATACGTATGCTGTGCCTGATCTAGGTTTTCCGTTGTATAATAGTGAGCACTGAAATCAAGTGTTGGCTCACCTGCAGCGACAAAACCCATACCGCTGGTGTTCGTTAACGATACCCAGCGAACTTCATGGCGATTACCATTTTCCTGCGGATAAATGTATGGAGTATACAGCTCTTCTACTTTTTTAGCGTAAACGCCAACTCGATTGGCTTGCCTGCTGTCGCTGTAGGCTTCACCAGGTCCTTGTCCATACCAAGATACATCATCCAAATAAACTGGCAGCTTCATTTGTAAACCAAGACGCGGGAAGGTACTTGGTCCATTTCCTTCTGGACAGCCTTTTACATTGATGGATAATTCGCCATTACGATAAATCGTATACGTGTAGGTGACAGTAATTCCCCAGAATAAAATTGGTGGAGCAATCCGAACGTTTGCAGTAATTACAAGCTTATCGCCCGCCTCTTGCTGCCACTTGACACCATCGACACGATGCTGAAGCCAATGTAAGCCATATTGCTTCCATTCAGCCGCTGAACGGTGATCATTGTCAATTAGCGCGCGCCATAATTGAAGTTTCGGTCCTTCCTCCAAAAGATCAATCCCTTGATAAGACCACTTAGCGAGTGTTCCATAAACGAGATCAAACTCTACTCGGAACTCTTCTCCCTGTACCAGCAGCTTATTATTCTTCTCTTGACATGTCAGCGGTTGATAGAATGACGGAATCTCCTTTCTTCCAACACTGCTTGTAACAGGCAATTCAAACTGCGCCCAAGCAATTTCATGCCCCGTTTTTGCCCATAGCGCATCAGCGGCTAGGGTAAATTGAAGGTTTAACCAATAATCCGTATCTGGCTTTATGGTTTCAGGAAGCTTGAACGGAATATCCAATGTCACTGTTTCACCTGGTGCAGCAGCCGGAGCTGGCAGCATGCCTTTATCAACAACCCTGCCATCTGCCTCGACCGACCATGACAGGTTCAGATGACGTAAAGAAATAAAATCATAGCGGTTCGTGATGCTTACCTTCCCCGCTGCCAAATCCACGGCCTCTATATGAACCGGTTCAATCACTTTTTTATACTCAATTAACCCTGGTGACGGTTCTCGATCAGGCATTACCAGCCCATCAATGACAAAATTATAATCATTCGGGGTATCACCGAAATCGCCGCCGTAAGCAAAGTATTCTTCGCCCTCTTCGGTAAATTGACGGATTCCATGATCACACCATTCCCAGACAAAACCGCCCTGTAAACGTTTGTATTGGTAAAAGAGGTCCCAATACTCCTTAATTCCGCCAGGGCCATTCCCCATCGCATGAATATATTCACAAAGAATATGCGGTTTGCTTAGATCTGTTCTTTTCCCCAGCTGTTCCATAATATCAATGGAGGTGTACATCGTAGTATGTACATCGGAAGCTTGTGGGTCCCTTTTTGGGTTATCCTCATCTTTTTCCATAATGCTCCTTGTTTCACCTTCATAATGAACCAGGCGAGTTGGATCATTTTCTTTCATCCATTTGGCCATCGCATCATGGTTACATCCATAACCAGACTCATTTCCTAAAGACCACATGACGATTGATGGATGATTTTTATCGCGTGCGACCATTCGCTTTGCTCGATCTAAATAAGCTTCTTCCCACACGGGATCATCACTTAACTGCTCGCGATTGCCGGCACGTTCAAAGCCATGGGTTTCTAAGTCGGCTTCATCGATAACATAAAGACCATAAACATCACAGAGGTCATAGAATCTTGGATCATTTGGATAATGAGCAGTCCTAACGGCATTGATATTATGCTGTTTCATCAGGATGACATCCTTCTCCATTGCATCGAGCGGCACCGCCCGTCCTAGATCTGGATGAGAGTCATGGCGGTTGACACCCTTGAATTTAATGGCTTCACCATTTATGAGGAAAACACCATCCTTTAATTCTATCGAACGGAATCCGGTTTTATTCGGAATCACCTCGATCGTATTTCCAGCAACGTCCTTTAAGGTAATCAATAAATGGTACAAATACGGATGTTCCGCTGACCATTTTTCAGGATTTTCTACCGGAATGTCGATGTTTACATGAACCTGTTGCTCGTTCGGCAGAAATACCTGCTTTGAGTTTACTGCAACCAAGTTTCCTTCTTGATCAAGCAAGCGGTAGTCAAGCTGATAATTTTCCAATGCTTGATAGGTGCCATTCTCAATCATCGTGTCAATGGAAAGAGTGGCATTTTTATACTGATCATCCAGGTTGGTGGTGACGAAAAAGTCTTGAATATGAACCTTAGGTTTTGCTAGTAAATACACATCCCTAAAAATCCCGCTTAACCACCACATATCCTGATCCTCTAGATAGGTGCCATCTGACCATTGATAGACTCTAACGGCTAATGTATTTTCGCCTTCATGAATATAAGCAGAGATATCAAATTCAGACGGAATCCGGCTACCCTGGCTATATCCGACTTCCACGCCATTGATCCACAAATGGAAAGCACTGTCCACGCCTTCGAAACGTAGGATGATTTTTTGTGTCAGCCATTCAGTTGGGATGTAAAAACTTCTTCGGTACGATCCAGTTGGGTTTTCTGTCGGTACATACGGCGGATTCACCGGAAACGGGTACTGAACATTGGTATAATGCGGCTTTCCATACCCATTCATCTGCCAATGAGAAGGAACAACGAGCTCATCCCATTCACTCACATCAAAATCATCTTGATAAAAATGCTCGGGAGCGAGGGCTGGACTTTCAGCATAATGAAACTTCCAGCTTCCATTTAACAATTTAAATCCTTGGGAATTTCCTCTTTCATATGTTAAAGCAGAATGGTCGTCGGGAAACGATAGAAAGTACGCCCGTTCAGGCAATCTTCCTTTTTGCAGAACTGAAATGTTTTCCCAATCATTTCTCTTAATCATTCAAAATACCTCCAAAAAGTTTCTTTTTTTGAATTGTGATATTTTCTTTCACAACCCCATTGAAAACCCTTACAACTACTCCTCCAAAGAATAGCATCATATTTCGATAGATTTATTGGATTTTCAGCTCTTATTAAAATATTTCTATTATTCACTAAAAAAGTCTTATTCTTTTTTGTTATCGATAATATTATTTTAAATTTTTTATCAATTCAAAACCCTATTAAGAATAATAGAACTCTGGCGAGTTCTAACATGAACGTATCCGCCACGTCATCGTTACGCTTCAATTAAAGCCTGTCGGGCAAGTAATAAAGAGCCTGTAATTCCTGCATTATCACCCAAACTAGGACTTACAATATAATTCTCTAGTCCAGGTAAGGTAACGTAATCATTCAATAACTCTTTCAAATTTTTGTAGATAGAATCGTATACTTGCTTTTGATGCATAACACCGCCGCCGAGGATAATCTTCTTTGGTGAGAGGATGAGTACATATTGCATAAGAGCCTGGGCAAGATAATAGCCTTCCATTTCCCAAACTTCCTTTCGGTCAACAAGGTCGACACCCTTAGTTCCCCAGCGCTCTTCAATTGCTGGGCCAGCTGCCAGACCTTCTAAACAATCACTGTGGTAAGGACATTTTCCTTGATATTGATCTTCTGGATGACGTCTTACCAGAATATGCCCCATTTCAGGATGAGACAGTCCTTGAAGCAGCTGCCCCTGAACAAGCGCTCCTGCTCCAATTCCTGTTCCAACCGTTATATACAAGCAGCTATCCAGCCCCTTGGCCGCTCCTAAAGCAGCCTCACCAAGAGCAGCTGCATTTACATCCGTATTAAAACCAACAGGAACTTCAAAAGTATCCTTAATGGTTTGTACAAATGGATAATCTCTCCAGCCTGGTTTTGGTGTAGAAGTGATAAATCCATAAGTAGGACTATCGCGATTTACATTAATCGGACCAAAGGATCCAATTCCAATCGCATTGACAGGATATTGCTTAAAAAACTCGATTACTTTTGGTATGGTTTCCTGAGGAATAGTAGTAGGAATCTGTTCACGTGCAAAGATTTCTCCTGCTTCATTCCCCACGGCACAAACAAACTTTGTACCACCAGCTTCAATTGCTCCTAACATTTTTGATAACCTCCCTTCAAAAACTGTAACAATGCCCCAATTAAGTTTGCCTCATTATCAAATTGGCAAGCTCCGACTGCGATGTTTAATGTTTTTCAACGGCTTTATGTTTCAGTTCATGATAATAAAGTGGGCTTCCTTTAACCGCTTTCCCTGTAAGACTTAACACAAATTCGCTGAACATCGTGTTTGCCCATGCAAACCAATCCCTCGTAAATTCTTCGGGAGAATCAGCATTAAATCCTTCGTGCATAAATTTAGTACCGCCGTCTGTATTTTTAAAATATGACAGGATCTTTTGCTGCTCCGTTGCATCAGTTGTTGTCATACCTTGGATCGCAAGGGCAATATGCCAAATGTAATGATCAGGGGTATGCGGACTGCCGATTCCCTTCGCATATTTCCCTTCATAATAATACGGATTATCCCTGCTTAAAAGGAATGAACGAGTATTTACATACGTCGAATCATCAAATGGGAGATATCCTAAATATGGCGCCGCCAAGAGGCTTGGAACATTGGCGTCATCCATTAAATTGACCCGCCCTTCGCCATCTGTTTCATAGACATACATATCACCGTAAATTGGGTGGTCAAACCTCGCATATTGTTCAACCCCTTTTTGAATCTCATCACGGAGCTTTACGCATTCCTCTTTTAATGATGTATTGTGAAGAACTTCCTCGCATATTTCTGCTGCATAACCTAAAACGACAACCGCAAACATATTTGCAGGTACGAGGTAGCCATAGGTGCAGGCATCGTCACTCGGACGGAATGCACTCCATGTCATTCCCGTTGGTACAACACGACCTCCTTTACCATCGCGGATTAACGTATCGGACTGACGGCAATCAGAACGCTCGAAGCGATAAGGAGATAGTTTTTCATGATCCTGCTCAGTCCGCCAAACTCGGATAATCGTTTCAATGACATTTTGGAATGTTTCATCAAAATGGGAGTTACGTCCTGTCGATTTCCAGAATAAATAAGCTAACTGAACAGGATAGCAAAGAGAGTCAATCTCGTATTTCCGCTCCCAAATATGTGGTGTCATCTCCGTAAGGTCGGTTTGATATCCGCGGCCATTTGCACTTTCATTGAAGGCATTGGCATAAGGATCATGTAAGATAAAAGCAAATTGCTGACGAATAACCCCTTCCAGTAAATCAGCGATTTCTTCATCCTCTTCGGCTGCAAGCAAATAAGGTCTTACCTGTGCTGCTGAGTCTCGTAACCACATCGCTGGAATGTCACCCGTAATCACGAACGTTTTTCCATCTTCTTGTTTTTTCAATGTTGTTTCATACGTATTAACAAAGCATTGTTCGAACATTTGCTGCAGTTTTTCGTCATTAGGAAAGAATTCTTTTACATGATTAATTAGCTTGATTAAAGATTGCGGGATTGTAACTGTCATTTTTTTCACTCCAATCACTATTTTTGAAATCCAAGTGTAATAATTTCGTGACCGTCTACCTCATATCGCTCCTGTGATTCTTCCATTTTTTCCTCAAGAATCGTACTTTTATAGGATGTGTGATTCATAGGAATCGAAGCCTTCAGGACCTCGCCTTTTCCAGACGGATTAAACCAGCGGATCATCACATCATCCTGCTCCTCTGCAACCTTCATCGACGACCATACAAGTCCTCCCTGCTCCAAAGTAACAAACTGATGGGCAGTTGGCAGCGTTCCTCCATGACAGTCGGTTTGTACTGTATAGAGAGGAACTTTATATTGATACGCCGGGGCGAAGGCCTTTGACGTAATAACATCCTTTTCATGAGGCAAAACAAGCCATTCTGCAGTCTGGTTTCCTAAGCATTGCGCTTCCGGAGTCGGGAAGTATCCCCAGTCCCCAAGTTCAGCAACCGAACGGAGTACCGTTATTGCGATTGTTCCGTCCTCTGGCAAAATTTCATATTCCTGCAGACCATCGGTTGCAACAGTCAGCCCCGCCTTTTCATCTGCTAAGCTGGCAAATCGCTGCAGATGGTGACAAAAACTAGGATTCTTCCATTCCTTTTCCGGTGTATTTGGACGATTCACAATTTCAAAAACACTGTCTGCTTGATGAGTTCCTGTTTTTAACCCCGTTGGGAAAAGGACACGGAGCCGGTGATCCGTTGCTTGATTGTCAATATTAAGCTTGAAGGCTGGTCCCTTCATACCTTTTTCAAGCGTAACGATGGTCTTTAGAGAAATCGTGATTGTTTCACTTGATCTGCCCGCTTGTCTGTTCGTATACCAAATCATTTTATGGCGTTCGATGGCTAAACGGTCGTCCGCGGAAACCGGAATCTTTAACCTATGCTCAAACTCTAGAACGGTTCGCAGTGCACTTCTTTCCACGAATGTAAATTCCGCTGGAACACCTTTTGTCGTGATTGTCGCAAGCCCAGCTGCTTCCTTGAACATATATTCGTTGCCAATATCCCCTGTATCCTCGTAAATTCCGAGACCTTGGAAGGTTTGACCCGATTCCTTAGAAGTCAAATCATAAGTACCATCCTCATGAAACAATAGATGGACAAATTCATTTCCCATTTCAACAGCTTCAGCCTGAGACTGCACATTTGGCTGTTCTGACGCCTGCTCATCAGGAACGAAATAGAAGGTCTTATATCCGAAGGCAGGAATATCTTCCGCATAGAATGATAGAATCGCTCTTTTCGCATAAAAAGGCTGGCGGAATTTATCATTTGGTAAATCGTAACCAAATTCTACCTTCGTGCTCTCGAGCTGAAATTCGCAAACTTTCCCTTGATCATCGATTAGCTTGTATCCAGGCAGTTCTTTTTCTTCTAAATAGGTTGGAATTTTGCCTAAAGGCATTTCTGAAAAATATACTTTTTCAAGATCAACCATTTTCGTGACAACCTCGTTTTTGTTCCATCCTGTTGTATTCATAACGATAAGCGGAATTCCTCCATCCGGAGTCTTAGAGGTATCAACCGCAGCTGCAAGCTCTGCTGCTTGTTCTTTTACAAATACTTCACCCATATGAATGACACTTTCAAAGCGTGTCACCATTTCACGATGAACCTCATCGACACTGCAGCCACAGATACTGTCATGCGGATGATTTTTCATCAGTGATTTCCACATAAACCGAATATATTCCCGCGGATACGTACCCTTTGATAAGAAGCCAAATGCCGCAAGCGGTTCTGCAATTTTTTCCAATAATGTTTGACAGCGATGATTCCATTGCTTTAAGTAAATACGTGCTGACGCCGTATTAACGAGAGTGGACCAGCCGTCCGTCCGCTGATTCCGTAATTCTCCCTCAATGACCTGCAGCTTATCAGGCAGATTCTGTTTTAGTGCTTCTGTATATTCGTCAAAGCTGGAATGTTTAAAGTTGTAATCTGGATAAAGGGCAGCGGCTTTTTCGATTGCCGCTGGAATTGTTTTTTGCAGCGGCTGGTGATCACAGCCATTCATGAATAACAATTGATTGGTAGATGCATATTTTTCAGCATCTTGAAGCTTTCGATCCCAGAACGCTTTCGCCTCCTCATCATCAACAGGAATTTCATTGCCGTTTGAATACCAATTGGCAAATAATATTCCTAATACACTTGATCCATCCGGCGATTTCCAGATCATTTCGGAAAATGGTGATTCAAATCCGGGGGAGTCTGAAACTGTATTATTAAAGCCCGTCGGTTTGACTCCTCTTCCGAAGGCCGCTGTATCAATACCCGCTTGCTTTAAAAGCTGTGGCGCCTGTCCGTATATACCAAAAGTATCGGGGAAATAACCAATTTTTGAAGCATGCCCATAGGCTTTTGTTTCATTCAGGCCAATGAGTAAGTTCCGGACGTTGGCTTCAGAGCTGGTTAAAAAAGCATCCTGCAATACATACCACGGTCCAATAAAGAGCTTTTTCTCTTCGATTAATTGTTTAATGATGTCACGTTTTTCCGGGTGAACCGCGAAATAATCCTCTAGAAGAACGGTTTGGCCATCTAGATGAAAGGTTTGAAATGCATTTCCTTCCTTTTCAAACTGATTAATCAGTTCATTCATAAGCTTAATAAAGTAATAGCGATGTTTTTCAAAAGGCAAATACCACTCTCTGTCCCAATGTGAATGGGAGATAATATGGGCAGTCTTCTTCACGACACTCCCCCTCCTCTATTTATTCAGTAATAGTCCCAAGGAAACTTAGAAAAAACGAAAAGCGAAAATGGTATAGTCAATCCATCCATTTTCGCTTTTCATCAAACAACTTGCTGTATTACTGTAATTACTTTTCCCTATTATTTAAATCTACTAATAAAGGAAATGGCTTCGCTGATATCATGAAGTGGATTGGTTCCTACTTCTCGTTCAATGGTTAAGTATCCTTGATAACCGATTTCTTGTAGAGCAGCGAAATAGCTTGGGAAGTTAACCTTCCCTTCACCTAACGGAAGCTCGCGGAAATATTCTCCTTCGGTCACCATCTTCGCAATTTGTTCATGGTCCACTCCGCCGCCATAACCAAGTGCACCATAAACATCACGAGGGTCTACCGGTTTATTACGGACTCCATCCTTCACATGAGTATGAACGATGTAATCCTTCAAAAGCTTAACTCCTTCAACAGGATCGTCTCCGGTTACCATGACCATATTCGCCGGATCAAAATTGACGGAAACACCATTTGTGCTAAGAGTATCCAAGAATGTCTTCAGCCTTAAAGAAGTTTCCGGGCCTGTTTCAATCGCAAAATAAGCATTTAAGCTTTTTGCGTATACCCCTAATTCCTCACATGCCTTTTGCATCGACTCATACACACGAGTGGCAGGATCATCAGGAATAATCCCAATATGAGTTGTAACAATATCCGTTCCTAATTCAACGGCTAAATCTAGGATTCTCTTTGATTTTTCAATTTTTTGCGGATTCATTTCTGAATCCTGAAATCCATGCCCCCCGAGATCACCGCAAAGAGCAGAGATTTCTAACCCTAATGAAGAGATGTAATCCTTTAATTCCTTTCGAGCACCAGAAGTTAAATTTTCCGGAGCCATTTCTCCATCCACGGCATAAATTTGAACGCCATCTGCACCCATCTCCTTAGCTGTCTTTAAACCTTCACGAAGCGGCAAGCGGAGGCTGTCCACAATAATTCCGATTTTATTTGACAGTTTCATAAACTTTCACCTCATCCCAAAGTCTTTTTACATTTTCCATTCCGATCTTCGTCCCAACCTGACAATCTTCCATGCCTTCAAATTCGACCGTAAGATAGCCGTCATATCCGGATCCCTTTACAAGCTTGACGAGTTCACGAATATTTAAATCTCCATGTCCAACAATCGCGCCGCGCATGTAATTGCCATTTACCGTACGGAACCATTCCCCGCCACCTGGATTTTCATAATAAGGACGAATATAAAAATCCTTAAAATGAA
Source organism: Neobacillus vireti (assembly GCF_036962345.1). Classification (GTDB taxonomy): domain Bacteria; phylum Bacillota; class Bacilli; order Bacillales; family Cytobacillaceae; genus Neobacillus; species Neobacillus vireti_A. Next base: position 268,055 of record NZ_JBALNB010000012.1, on the reverse strand, counting down.
CGGTAGCAGCATAGCCAATATTTTTCTTAACGCCAACAAGCGGATCTTCATCAGCACAGAGGAAATTGCCGACATCCACTGTACTTTTAAAATTAGCTCGGTTAACGGCGTGGATAACCCGCTGCACCCGGTCGCTCGATTGCACATTGAATCCGTGGTTTTCAATTGTTGTCGTGATGCCAAATTGGGCGGCATAATCAGCAAGCAATTGACTGCCTCGCACCATTTGTTCAAAATGCTTTTCAAAATGATGAATTGTCATTTCATCTGGTTCAAGACGAAACGCAGTAACGTCATGACGCATAATTTTGATTCCCATCCGATTTACGATGTCTATATGCTGCTTAAGTCGCTCCACTTCCGCATAAAACGCTTCCTCTGTTGGCTGAATGAAATTAGCTGGCAAAGAATACGCAGATAGTTCGATTCCGACTGCTTTTGCTTTTTCCCTGATTTGGTTGGCCAATTCTGGCTGATCGACAACCGTGAAGCCATAAGGTACTAGCTCTAGGTGCTCGCCGCCGTTATCGGCTACCCACTGTACAACACCTAAAATATCCAGCTTCCCGGCATTAATATCCTTCAAAAGACTATAAGAACTGATTCCAACTTTCATTTTAAAACACTCCTTTTACCTGCATATTTTCTATCTTCACTTCATCCTCACGGTATGTACCAATAATTTCTCCCGTTTTGGCTGCAGCGAATAAAACACTTCTTTCCGATTCTAGTAAAAATTCATATGTTTGGTCTGTTTCAGGGTCAGTTATTTTTACCTTTGTATCTACCCCGAACTCAGAAACAAAGATAAACAGATTTCCATTTTCAAAATCTAGTTTCCGGCCGTAAACACCTGGAGAATCCCCTTCATGCCAAATTAAATGCTTCGACACACCGGCACGATTTAAACTATATTGATATAATCCGTAAATCGACTCATTCCGTTCATTTAATTCAACTGGAAGCGGAGACCAGATAATTTTTCCTTTTCCAAAGTCATACTCCTTCACTTCTAAAATACCTGCTTCGGAGATTTCCTTGACGACTTCCGCAATCCGTTTATCACCAAATGAAAAAGGAAGTGTTTTGTGATCAACGACTAGCATTTCTTCACGAAGGACATTGACAAGTTGGGTCGGACCCGCTATTTCTTTCATCCGATCACTTTCGTTCCAGTATTCATCAAGACTCATAGGACCCGTAAAAAGCAGGGTGACATCGCAAGTTTTCACAAAATCCAGTATTTCCTTTAAAGTCTCCGAACGGAAATTATGTGGACTCGGAACCATGATTACCTTTGGAGGTTCTTCCGCTAAGCTCGATACATCATACTCACTTAATGCCCGGAATGGCTGGTTAAGCTCATAAGCTAGTACCCTCGTTAATTTCGTTGTCGCATCAAAGGCAAATCTACGATTGGAAAAGTCATTGGAATATGGGAAAATCACAACAATCTCTTCCAGCTTCCGATTTTCAAATAAATATCCCACTTTATTAATAAAGCGGCCAAAATCATAGGAAACATTGGCTTCTGGCTTTTCAGTCCCATCAGCACGAAGCGCCCCAATATTCGATTCATTAATATTATTCATGAAATAATTGGTATTCCAGAGCCATTGAACCGCACCCGCACTCCCTGAAGCAAAGGCATAGGCATACTTTCTTTCGAGAATATTGCGGAGCTCCTCCTCGGAACGCTTTGCTTGGTTATTCGGTTTTTCCACATACATAATTCCGGTTTCCGAAATCAAATTTGGTTTATCAATCGTCTTGGCAAAGATGCCATCCCAAAGTAAATTGTCCATTGACCACCAGGTGTGATTTGTCGTGTAATCGACGGCTTTGCCATAAAAAAATGGTGAAGGACGCTGCGCCATTAATGCTTCATCCTGTCCGACAGTGACTAGTTGATCCTTTGCCAGTTTCTTGATTGTCCCGGAAAGCCTGCCAATCCACTCATTATGCTTATCCATCGTATACAACGTGTAATCTAACCATTTCAATCCTCTTTTGCCCGCAGCCATATCTTGAATATGGGTATTAATTTCCCTGGTCTGCGGCGGCATTACGTGATCGAATGACGGCAGTTCATTCGGTGTCAGATTCCAGCGTTCTTGAAGCTTAGCAATTTCACCATGTCTTGCCTTTAACCATTCCCGATACTCACTCGCATCGAAGCGGTCTTGAAGCGTCCTTGGTCCAGCAAACGTTTGATTCGGGTCAAATAAAGACGGTTCATTGATTAAATCCCACTGAACATTCGTTGTTGTCTGGTGCCTCGTAACAATTGCTGTGATGAATCGCTTTTGTGCCTCGACACTTCTTGGATCAAGATAAGGGTTTTTCCCTTCCCATTCCTCCGGTGTAAACGAGAAAAAGTTAAAGGTTAATTCGATGTCATGTTGTTTAGCCGTTAGAATAAAGGCATCGATGGCTCTTAAAATACTCTCTTCCATATGGCCGTCAACAAACATCATGTTGCGCCACGCTGTCCAAATCCCCGTCCTGACATAATTGATGCCTGCTGCTTTCATCGCAGCAAAATCTTTATTCCAGACATTTGGATTTGGCAAGAACAGAAAATACCGGGCGACATCGGAAGTCATATATGTCATACCTACCACCGGGAAAGGCTGATTATTTTTCAAAAAGTAATCTCTGCCGCAGACAAGCGGCTCTCCGCTTTCTAGCAGTTCTTGATCCCTAAACCAAAAACCTTGATGAAGAACCCTTTCTTCACCTAAATCACTAGTTAATCGGCAGGTAAGTTCATAATAGCCAGGATCAAATTCCTTCTTATTTAAATAGACCTTCTGAATATGAAGCTCTTTTGTAATCGCTACCAATAAGGATTGTTTCTCGAGTATGTTACCGTCTTTCGTTAGGGTAAGCTCTAAACTCCAATTCAAATGCTCTTTTAGCAGGGACTGAGCTTGAAAAGTAATAATTGGGACCTCATGGTGCTCATACGAGGCATAATTGGTTTTCAACCAAAGTTCTATCACGCCGCTTGCAGCATAATCAGCCAAATTCATTAAGAAACGGCAGCCCTTATCATTCCAGAACTCACTTGATACGAACTGGTTAATAAAAACCCATCTTCCTCCGGTAAACACACCCTTATAGTTTTCGATTAAAACCGCCGGGGCACATACCTCCCGTCCGCTCTTGGATACGCCCTTCAATAAAGGAAATATTCGCGCATCTATCGGGCCAACTGATCCCATTTCATGTTCAATCGACGAAGACTTCGTTGGATGAAGTATAAAATTGGCTGTATCCTGAACGGTAAATAGATCCTCATAATCTTTAAAAATCGGAAAATCGTTATGATGAATCAACTTCTCGATTGGCTTTCGATCAACTTTTAATACTTCATGGATATTTAGCTCAGCATGGTAAGCGGTTTGCTCCCGCTCCGGAATCCATTCACCGTTTACTTGATTACATGGCTTTCTGAAAGGGGCACCGCCTATTCCAACAAACCCTTTCCCCTCTTTTAAATAAGCAGTCAAAGACCCCCATGCGTTTTTTGGGAAATAGGAACCGTGTAAATGAATAAAGCAGTCTATTTTAGTCTGAAAAGCATTCTTTAACTCAGCCGCATTGATGACAGAAGCATGTTCTTTTAGTTTCTTTATCATTTCTTTCGTTGGCCTTTGACCATCAAAAGGGAAGGTTTCGTCATAAAAAATCACAACATTTGAGACCAAGATTCAAACTCCTTTTTATTGCAGGATATGTATTTTTTGCATCCAATGTTGGATCGTACAAAGAGAAGGAAAAAGATTCATTTTCGGCTTTTTCCCTCTTTGCTCCTTTTTTATTAAGGGGAATTATTATTTTTGTTTAAACGGTTACATTGGATGGTTCAAAAGAGATTTCCTTACCTGTTTCACTTGATTCATAGATACCGCATAATATTTTCATTAATTCCACGCCGTCTTCCACTGGGCTGATCGTTTGTCCTTCACCTTGGCAGCACGTAACAAAATGGTTAATTTCATTTTGGAATGCTTGGTTGAAATCAAAGGACAGCGAATCAATTTGTGGCTGGGCATTTAATATCGTATTATTTTTTTCTGTTATAATAACGAGTTCAGGTTCAATTTCTGCTCCGCCTTTATCGCCAAAGATCTTAATGGATGTTTCATCCTTCTTAAGGTGAAGGGTAAAGCTGACGTCAATCATTAAGGAAGCACCATTTTCAAAACGGATCAGGGCATTGGCGAGGTCTTCTACTTTATTGATGCTTGGATCATAATCCGCTGCTTGATAGAAAGATAGGTTTTCAATATTTGCCCGGTTTCCAAGCTTCGAATAAGTGTTTCCGCTAATGGATTTTACTTTTGGTTTCCCCATTAAATACCAGCACAAATCAATGATGTGTACACCGATATCGATAAGCGGCCCGCCGCCCGATCTTTCCTTGTCAGCAAACCATCCGCCAGGGTTTCCTAAACGTCTCAAAATTGAAGCTTTTGCATAATAAATTTCACCAAGGTCCCCAGAATCAATAAAGGATTTTAAAACCTTTGTATTGGTTCCAAATCGGCGGACAAAGCCTACCTGAAGAACTTTTCCACTTTTCTTTACCGCTTCCTCTACCCTTAGCGCTTCCTCTACCGTTTTACATAATGGTTTTTCCACTAATACATGTTTGCCTGCATTCAAAGCAGCAATCGCAATTTCCGCATGAGAATTATTCCATGTACAGATACTCACTGCATCAATTTGAGGGTTCTTCAGTAAGTCTTCATAGTTTGTATAAATGACTTCGGCATTGTATTTTTTCTTTTTTTCCTCTGCCCTTTCTTCATTCAAATCACAAATGGCATGGATTTCAACCTGTTCATTTTTTGCATAGGACTGAAAATGCATATCTGAAATCGAACCTGCCCCGATTACACCAATTTTTAATTTACCCATCCTTTTCATCCTCCTAATCAATCAATCTATTAATTCAAGTTCAATAACGGTATCCATTTCATCCGGCAGCTGTGCTCCTGATAAATGAATAAAAGCACCATTTTCAATATCTGAATACTGCTCCGCCATCCACGGAACCTCCACCTTCAGTTCACTTCCGTCAGCAAGGAGTCTGGCTTTTTTAATCCTGCCTTTTAATCCTTGAAAATAAATGGGACCAATCCCACGGTCAAATACATGGGCATATAAATAGTTCCCTTTTCGGGTATACCTTCCCCACTCTGGCTTCGGTAAATCAGCAGCGTTACATCCATAAATGCTTTCCCCATTCTGCCTCATCCACTTTCCGACCACCTGTAAAATTTCCAAAGAGTGTTCAGGAATCTCCCCTTTGGCATTCGGACCGACATTTAGCAATAGATTACCGCCCTTACTGACACACTCGACCAATGTGCGAATTACTTGTTTCGGAGATTTGTAATTCAAATCCTTCGCATGATAACCCCAATGATCATTCAAGGTGATACAGGCTTCCCAGGGAATCGGCTTATGATCCAGATTGACGATCCCGCCAACAGGGATAATTTGTTCAGGAGAGTAAAAATCCCCCGCATAGATTTCAGGCTGGGCTAACTTAATATTGCCGCCCAAACGGTTATCTATCAGAATTTCCGGCTGCAACTCCCGTATCATTTCCATAAGCTTGGTTGCTTCCCATTTTTCCCCTGTCATATCATCATAGGAAAAGTCGAACCATAAAATATCAATTTTCCCATAGTTCGTTAATAATTCTTTAACCTGTCCATGGAAATAGGCAAGATATCTTGAAAAATCTACTTCTTCCTCTTTATATTCCTCATTGTCACGCATCGGATGATAGCGGTCCCCGTACTTAGGGAAATGCGGATGATGCCAGTCAATAATGGAATAATATAGCCCTACTTTTATTCCTTCCGCTCGAAATGCCTCAATATATTCCTTAACTAAGTCACGGCCGGCTGGTGTATTGGTTGTCTTGTATTCAGTTAATTGACTATCAAACAGACAGAAACCATCATGGTGCTTGGCGGTTAACACAGCATATTTCTGTCCTGCTGCTTTAGCTGCTTTAGCCCATTCACGCGGATTATAGTAGGTAGGATTAAATTCCTCAAAAAAATGTTGATATTCCTCAATGGTTAACCGTTCATTGGTACGGAGCCATTCTCCTCTCGCCGGAATCGAATACAGCCCCCAATGAATAAACAAACCAAAACGATCCTCCATGAACCACTTTACTCGTTCTTCCCTTGCGTTCATTGTTAACACCACCGTTTTTTTGAAATGGGCATTATGAATCTTTTATAATGCCTGAAACCTAGTTTTTCTTTCGATTTGGGGCACTATGAACCTTTTATAGTGACCGAAACCTAGTTTTTTTCGATTTGGGGCACTATGAACCTTTTATAGTGACCAAAACCTTGCTTTTCTTTCGATTTGGGGCACTATGAACCTTCCATAGTGACCGAAACCTAGGTTTTCACTCGATTTGGGGCACTATGAACCTTTTATAGTGACCGAAACCTAGGTTTTCACTCGATTTGGGTCACTATGATCCTTCCATAGTGACCGAAACCAAGTTTTTCTTTTGATTTGGGTCACTATGAACCTTTCATAGTGACCGAAACCCTAACTTTATCCCGATTTGGGGCACTATGAATCTAAAATCTGATTTAAACTGCTTCCCAAATGGTTTTCACATTGTCTAAGCTAATTTTTGCGGCTTTTTTGCATTCTTCCATTCCTTCGAATTCGATAGAAATATAGCCGTCATAGCCCGATTGTTTGATAACCTTTAAGACTTCAGGCAGATTGATATCCCCGTGCCCTGTGATCGCCCCTCTTAAATACTTGCCGGTGCTTGATGGGAACCAGCCTTCTCCCAGGCCAAGCGAAGACGATCTTTGATAAAAATCTTTCACATGAACCATGGATGCGTATGAGATATTTTTCTTTACTGCCGCTACTGGGTCTTCGTCAACGCAAAGGAAATTCCCAGTATCTAAAGTGGTCTTAAAGTTTTCCTTATCGACCGCATGAATCAGACGCTGCACCCGATCACTTGCTTGAACATAGTAACCATGATTCTCCACGCTTGTCACAATATCAAATTGTGCAGCATAATCAGCAATGACTCTGCAAGCTTCGGTCATTTTTGGCAGATCTTTTTCAAAATCACGAATCGAGATTTCGTTTGGCGCCTTCCACGCGACATCATGTCTCATCAGCTTTACACCAAGGCGATGAGCGATATCGACTTCCTTTTTTACCCGCTCAATTTCTTTTTCAAAATTGTCGGTCAGGAAGTTTGCTCCGATGGCATAGTTAGAAATTTCAATTCCCACTTCTTCCGCTTTTTGACGGACTGAATCTGCCAATGACAAATCATCAGTCAAACTAAAACCAATCGGTACAATTTCCACATGCTCTCCGCCATGGTCAGCGACCCATTGAACGACATCTAATATACTCATTTCTTTCGAATTGATTGCGCCTTGTAAGCTGTACGAACTGATACCAAGTTTCATTTCATTTAACCTCCCAAATTTTCTTAAATATTGGCTATGTTAAATAAGGCTGTTGATTTACGCTCCCGAACCAGCAAAAGTAAAATAAGCGGAGACTTTCCGGCTAAATTCAAAATGGAGCCTGTTTCGGGGTAAATAAGGGGAGTTTTTCCGTCTATGCAAAGAAAAACCCTCCATTTTCACGTATATCGAGGCAATAGGCGGAATCTCTCCGTCTATTTAAGCCATTTTTAATCATAATTATTAAATAAGCGAAATTTCTCCGTCTATTAGATTCTTAGAATTAATAAAATCAACAATAACCTTTAACACAACTTAAAAATTTGTAATAGTAGAAACTTTCACCGGCAGTCCTGTTTCATATGACTGATTGGCTGCTAACGTTACGGCTAGTGTCTTTAAGCCTTCCTCGTAGGAGGATAAAATTAAATTCTGATCTCCTTTGATAATAGCCTCGATAAATAAGTCGTCTTGGACTCCATAGACATCCAACTCTGCCTTGAAGTTTAAAGGTGCAGCCCCTTTTTCGAGGATTGTCAAATTACCGCCATCGATAACAACCCGAAAATCTTCTCCCAATACTTCTATTCCTGTCCGATGGTCAAATTGAGCAAAGGTACTGTCGATATGGCCAACTGCTCCAGAGTCATACACGAAATTCATGGAGGTCACATCTGGGATATTAATATTGGGGACATCATTATGGACCTGCAGGCTCATATTGGCATAGACTTGTTCAATCTCGCCGCCTAAATATCTCGCTAAATCAACGATGTGTGTCGATTGCTCAACAAGCTGACCTCCGGATTTCTCCCATTCAATGTACCAAGGTGTCGGGACAAATGATGATAAATAATGGCCCCGGACCATGGCGGGTTTCTTATCCTTTAGGTATTCCTTCGCCTTCGCAACCGTTTCCCAGTAACGCAGGCAATATCCTGCCCCGTTGATAATTCCTGATTGTTTGATAACTTCTGCCTTTTTGGCAACCGTTTGATAGTCAAGGCCCAATGGTTTTTCCACCATTAAGTGAATACCTTTTTTTGCAGCTTTTTCTTCCATTTCCCCATGAGCAAATGGCGGTACAGAAATAAATAATGCATCTAACGCTTCTTTTTCAAGCATCTCATCCACATTTGTGTAAGCGATCCCTCCATATTGCTTTACTTTATCTAGTACCGTTTCTTCATGTATGTCACAAATCGCCGTCACCATGGCCATTTCATTTTTACTAACATGCTGCAGGTGGACATTAGCAATTCCACCAGCCCCTACAAATCCAACACGAACTTTACTCAAACGTCTTCCTCCTCGCCTGAACTAAAATGTTTTTCCTGCAATTTCTTTATAGTAATCCCTTTTTAGAATTACAAGATTTTCTCTAGCTTACTGCCTACTGTCATCGAAGGTAAATATGTAGGATTTGCCGCGGTTGTCTTATGCAATCAAGCGGACAGCAAGGCATTGTAGAATGATATGTAATTCTTGTACAGTATGTTGTTTCTTACATTAGAGCTTGAACTTCTCAAATTTAGTAGATTGGGACTGTAACAATGTCCTAATCCTGTTTCTCTGCAAATTATTTTTTATATTCCCTTGCATGCAATGGCCCGCCTTCTTTCATCACGGTCCATAATGGGTCAACGTCATATTCCATCGAAGACATCATTTCATCATGCCATTCGTTAAGGATATAAACTGCTTCCTTACATATATCGCGCCTTTCCTTGGCAAGATTTACTTGTTCATACGGATCTTCGGTTAAATTAAACAACATCTCTTTTGGGAAACCATTATATCCATCATGATACGAGCGGATATATAACCAATCACCAAATCGCACACTTCGCTGACAAACATGTGCACATTGTGATAGAACCAAATATTCTCTACCTGTAGGCCCGCCGTTTACAATACTGTCAGAATAGCTTTGTCCATCCCAGGATTCAACCTTTGGTGCTCCTAGTAAACTTGCAAGTGTAGGGGCAAGATCTAGATGATAGTGTAATCCCTCATCGACTGTACCCTTCAAGCCATTTGGCCAACGGATAATCATGGGAATACGACATGTTCCTTGGTCAGCGGTTCCATGCTCAGAGTAAATACCTAACTCACCCATATTTTCCCCATGATCAGCGCTAATCAGGATCGCCGTATCTTCCATCACACCTAATTCTTCTAACTTCCGCAGTACCTGTCCGACATGTTCATCCATATAGCGGATGGCACAATCATAGTTGTCAATAATCATTCGTAGATCATCGTAGGCTGCAATCTGCTTGCCATGTCGCGGCCATCTGTAATAATGTGTCTTTGCAAGCTCATTCATATGGTTAATACTGTGTTGATTCTCCTTCTGTTGGTGAAGCTTAAAGACATCTTCCGTTAACCATTCAGGCATCGGTTCATTGGCAAATGGATTGCCAAAATCCTCAGGTGTTCGATATGGTGTATGCGGATCCCAGAAATTCAAATGTAAAAACCAATTATCTGCTTCCCCATTATCCTCGAGCCATTTAAGTGCAACGGGGAGAACTTGTTCAGCGGATTCCCCGCCATTTCTGCCGATATTTAATACTTCATTAAAACCTGCATTGAACGTCCAGGCAGAATGTCTTTCAGCAAATGTGCTAATGGTAGCCGTTTTAAAACCAAGCTGACGCAGTGAGCCTGGAAGACTTTCTCTGGCTAATCGATCGCTAAAGCCGCGGCTTGGTCCTTCACGCCTCATATCAGCTGCAGTTCCGCCATGACCGACCACCCCATTATGAATACCAAATTTCCCTGACATTAAAGCTGAACGTGATGGTAAACAGGGCGCATCAGAACAATAATAATTGGAAAATATCACTCCATCCTTTGCAATCTCATCAATATTTGGCGAAGTATTTCGATGGTATCCATAGCAGCCTAAATGATCAGGACGCAGTGAGTCTAAATCTAAATAGAGAATTCTCATGAAATGCACAACCACCTTTTAGATTAATAATCTTTTCCTCTACATCACAGCAGGATGAAAAGGCATACAAAATGATATTTAATTATTCGGCATTCACAAATCGATCATAAGCGGTTTGATAAACTGCAACCAGTTGATCGACACCAAAATCCTTTAGTGTCTGAACATATAAACCCCAATTGGACAAAGGTTCTTCTCCGGTAATAAATTTCTCTTCCATTTGCTTTACATAATCATCTAAAACCGTAGAAATTCCCATCACCCGATCAAGCTCTTCTGGCTGCAAGAATAAATTCGGAAATGGGACCTGTCCGTTGGCCATAATTTTGGTTTTGGTTTCCCGATAATTGAACTCCGAAAATTCATTTTTAAACGATTTCGCAAAATAAGTCCGTGTCCATTGCGGTACAGCAATTCCATAATTCGGTGTTAACGTTCCACGATGATTCCTTGGCAGTCCGGAAATGTATTTTCGTATCGTTCTTTCTTTGTTTGCCCACTCCCAAACATCTCCCTCTTCTAAGGAATGCAGGAAGGCGGAACCTTCACTGGTATAGGAATAATCAATCCAGCGGATCGAGGCTTCAGGAGAAGGATTGACATTGGTAATCGCAAATTGGCCGCTTTTTTGACCACTGCTGATCGGAATCACAGGCTTCTCGATGTTTGCAGCTTTGACAGGCTGCATCATTGGATTTTCGGCACTATCATTCTTTCCTAAAAAAGCCCCCGGACCCCAGCCCGCATATAGACCAACTCGATTATCATTTCCTTTTGAAAACATTTGCTCATTCGACTGCGAAAATGTTTCATTGTCAAGCAGTCCCTCTGCCCATAATCGGTGCATATATTCTAAATAAGCTTTATACTCCGGCTGAATGGCACCATATTTGACTTGACCGTTATATACTCCATGGGCATTAGAAACAATACCAAAGAACCCCATAAACCATTGATTAATGTGCGACATTTCCAAAGCAGTAATTGGGATTTCATCTTTTTGCCCATTTTGATTGGGATCTTCATTTTTCATTCTTATTAATAATGCATACAATTCATCAGTAGTCTCGGGAAGTTTACTTACACCTAATGCACTTAAGAATGATCCGTTATACCAGAGCGGACTCTGACCCCATAGCAGTGATTGATCAACAGATGGCAAGGCATAGATATGACCATCTAAAGCAGTGATTGATTTTTTTACATCTGGAAGCAGCTCAAACATCTTTTGGATATTTGGTGCGTATTGTTCGATTAAATCTTCCAACGGGATTAATAAGCCTTGTTCACTATATTTCGTAATTTCACTATTGCTTAGTGATGATGCATAAAGAATATCTGGCAGCTCATTACTTGCAAAAAGGAGCTTTTTCCGAGTTTCGAAGCTTTCCAGCGGCGGAGTATGAAAGGTAAAATGAATATTCGTTTTCTTTTCCATTTCTTTGAAATACTTCATGTTTTCCCATTTGGACACCCCAATATTAGGAGCAAACATCGTAAGCGTTATCTTATCATTTACGATGGGAAATCCTTGTTTATTGATGTTAATCTGTCGCTTGGGACTTCCTTCACTTTGTTGATTTTGTTCTCGTTGATTTGTGCAGGCTGATAATACACTTATTAGTAGTAAAAGAATTAATAATACCAATAATCGTTTTTTCATTTCCTTCTCCTCTTTTAACGTTTATCGAATAAATGTAAACCCTTTCAATTCTTCCTGCAAAACATCCTTCCTCAAAGAATAGCATTTTTTTTAATAGATTTACCTTAATTACCAATATATATTAAAATATTCCTATTATTCACAAAAAAATTTTTATCATATCTTTCCATTAACTAATCATTTTTATTTATAATGATAGTATCTTAGTTTTAGAAGGGAAGGCGAATAATTGTTGTTCAAGGTTCCATCCAGATTGCAGCTGAAATACATACTCTCCTATATGTTAATTTTTCTTATTCCATTTTCTATAATGGCATTCATTTTTTACCAAAATTCCGTGAGCAGCTTAAGAGATGAAATTGAACTTTCTAACATCAATAATTTAAAAAACATTAAAACCCTCACGGATAACCGATTAAAAGAGCTGGAAAAGACTGCATCTCTCATATCATATAATCCTAAATTAGCACCATATATGATTGAGAAAAACGAATTTCAATCAGATGCGATTAAGCAACTGGAAAAGTATAAAGAAACCAGTTCGATTATCAGGGAATTATATCTTTTTTATCAAAATCATCAATTAGTGTATTCATCAAAGGGGTTAATGACAAAAGAGATTTTTCTCAAATATCGGTCTAGTTTCCAAAATCCCGATCAAGCTTTATTAGCAAATGAGATCATGAACGCCGACTTTCCACAAGTCTCTGCCAATCTTAAATTATTTTCCCATCAGCCAGTATTTTTGTATCCGCTTACCTCCGGATCAGGTAATTCTAATGGGACATTACTATTACAATTGGATGAGACGTTTTTTGAAGATATGCTTCGAAACAGCCTAGGCAGCTTTGAAGGAAATGTATTTATTCTTAACCAAAACAATGAAATGATTGAGACTTACGCAAATGGCAAAGACTCAAGCTTAGATAGTGCCGATATTGAAAAGATAGTAAAGAATCAATCAGGTATCAGTGAAATTAAGATTAATAATGTGAACTATTCAATTGCAACCGTTAAATCTGAAACGAGCAGCTGGTCTTTCGTTACGGTCATACCGACGGAACAGTTTTTTATCAAGGTCTCAGAGTTCAAAACATTTATTTTATTAGTGATTGCTTTCATTGTCATTGCTACTTCGATTATTTCAATCTATATTTCTTTTAGACAATATGGTCCGATTAAAAAACTGATCGATTTTGTCCAAGGAAAAGATACTGACTATCAAGCAACAAATAAGAACGAATTTGATAGTTTACAAAAATCAATTGAGAACGTCTTTATCAATCATGAGGTTTTACATGATAAATTTGCCAAACAGGAACCGTTAATCCGTGACCAATGTCTGATTATGCTTCTTCAAGGCCAGATGAAGGCGGTCGACCATGCAAAGGAATTATTTGAATCATTTCAGTTGAACTTTGATAACGGTTACTTTTTTGTCATGACGGCTTCATTGCCAAAATTACATTTAAGCGACATCCATTTGGAAGAATTAGAGTGTATGGCAAACCAGCTACTGACAGATACAAATGTTTATGAAGTAGAGTTAATCAACGATAATGTATTGGCTTTCATTGTTAAATCGAAAAATAATCATTTAGCTGATAAGCAGCAGTTTTTAGACAAATTTGAGCAAATGCTGTTGGAGCTAGAACCTTCTGCCATCATTGGGGTTGGAGAAACCTATAAAGGAAAGGAACAGATCAATCGATCCTTTATCGAGGCGTCAGCCGCCCATGAGAGTGGGAAGGTGACTGAAAAACAAGGTATTACCTCCTTCTCGGCCATGAAAGAATCCCAAGCATCTCTATGGCTGCCTAAGGAGCATCTGCTAAAATTATCACATAGCTATAAACAAGGAAATGCCGAAATTGCTAAAGAATCGACGAAATCTCTTTTTCAATGGTTAAAGCAGCATCATTCATCCATACTTTTATTCAGGCACATGAAATACGATATTATTAATACGATTTTGAAAACCGTTACCGAAGCAGACATTAATTTTAACCTTGAAAAAATCTATTATTTAACCGATATCGATTCGCTCGACCTACTAGAAGAAAAACTGGCCCAATTTACCGACGAAATCTGCATTGAAATAAATAAAAATAAAGAAAATCAAAAAAATGTACTTCAATCCAATATTTTTAAATATATCACTGAACATTTTAATCAATATGATTTAAGCTTGGAGAATCTCGCTAACGAATTTAATCTTTCCACTTCTTATTTGAGCCGCTTTATAAAAGAAGAAACGAATATCACCTTTTCTCAATATGTATGGGAGTTACGGCTAAATGAAGTGAAGAAACAATTAATTGAAACAAAGCTGCCAGTAAAGGATATTATTTCAGAGGTCGGCTATATCGATGTCCCGAATTTCACGAGAAAATTTAAAACGACCGTTGGAATCACACCAGGTGAATATCGAAAAGTTAAAACCGAAGCTTAATAAAACAGGAGGCTGTCCCAACGGAGACAGCCTTCTTCGTCTTCACTTTTTTTCATAGAATACAAGCTTATTCCCAAACGGGTCGCCTAAACGTAATTCTGCGTCGCCCCAATCAGCCATCTCAAGACCAGGTTTGGCATACTTGTAATCTTTCGAAATTAATGTTTTATGAAAATGTTCAATGCCTTCGACTTCGATTCTAAGCGTCGTTCCCGGGCTGGCATCACCAAAGTGTTCTGATAAATGTAAGATACAATTTCCTTTGGACACCTGACAATAGAGCGGGAAGTTTTCTCCATATCGATGCTCCCAGTCTATTGAAAACCCTAGAAAGTTCAAATAAAAATCTTTTGCAAACTCGACATCAAAAATGCGTAAAATCGGCGTTACACTTTTCATATGAATATTTGTTTTTTCCACTGAAATACCTCCATTATTCCATTTGAATCTTAGACAATAATTCAAAAACCCGGTTGAATTTGTCTTTTGCTATGACAAATTCTGTATGACCATCTTGGCTAATGGAATAAAAAAGCTCATCAAAATCCTGATAGCTCAACATGGTCACATCATTGTCCGCATAGGTGACGGACACGGTTAAGATGGAATCGCCAGTTGTTCTTTCCTCAATATTTGTATCCGCCTTTAGTTCTAATAGAGACAAGTACAAATCTTTAATGAGTTGTTTATCTGCTTTTCGGTTATTTACATAATACTGATTGATATCTTCAAGGTTCAAAGCATACCGCTTATCCTGGTGCTCAATTTCAATCTTTTTTATCTTATTGATAAACGCATAGACCGGGGCCTGAATCGCCAGCTTAGCAGGATCAAGACCGAAGATTTGATCAGGTTGTTCAATCTCCATTTCATATACATGATTAGAAGTGTTGAATTTCATAAAATAACGATTACTGCCCTCAGCAACCTCATCCCCGACAATAATCCGTTTTGCTTCGCCATCAATGGTTTGGATCCATACATCTAAGTTGGGCTGAGCGAAACCAAATTCCTTCTTTACCTCTGTTTCGGTAAGAGGAATGGCACCGTTCACAAATTCAATGAAAGCAGGAAACTCAGGAACTGAAATATCCAATTGCGGTTTCGTTTTAAACGGCTGCTCAATATAGTAATCACTAAAGTTTTTATCCTTCTTTTCCCCAAAGCGGGCAATCGTAAATTGCTGGCTTTTCGAGCTGTATTCCAGCTTCTCAATATTTACTAAACTAACTTGAAAGAATGTCTGTTGTGGGGATGTATCATTGGAAAAGCTGACGATTTGAGCTGCCTCGTTAGAAACAATATAAATCGTATCCTCCCCTGCTTTCTTAAAATAATATCCTTCCTTCGTTGCGGTTTCGTTTCCGATAAAAATCGTGATTTCTTTCTGGTCCTTCGTCAAAATTGTCACTTGGGTCTTGGCATCGTTTAAACCAAATTCAGCCAAAGCCCCGCTCTTGTTCTCGATGGTTCTTTTTATTTCTACTTTTGTAAGCCATTCCAGCATTTGATCTGCCTTGTTATCTAGTAAGCTTTCACCGTTTACAGCCCAAAGCAGCTCTTCTTTTTTCGTAAATTGAAACACACCATTAGCATTCTGAATCGCAAATTCAGTGATTGATTCAGGATTTGCAAGTTCAATTGTGGCCGGTTGTTTCGCCTCTACTAGCTTCGTATTATCATTGTTATTCGATAACAGGAGAAAGGCCGCACTTAATCCAAAACAAGCAGCAAGTAAAAATAGAATGGCAATTTTTCTTTTTTTCATCGTTCGCACCCCTTAGGCCCGTTGTCTTCGATACCAGTAATAGAATCCTGGAATCGCAATGATAATTGGAAGGAAGAAAATAGACATAATCGATATGATGATTTGCTGAAAATTATTCATGACCAGCGGACTGCTTGAAACATCTTTTGGCCGGATGAGCATTTGTTCACTACCTTCCTGAAGCCAATTGACACTATTCACAAACAAGTCCAGATTTGCATTATTACTGCTTTTCAACAAATTTTCATTTAAGAAGAACGAACTGGAATAAACAACCATAGATGGCTTCTCTACTGCATTTTCCTTTTTACTAATGGCTGCTCCTAGATGAAAAGGACCGGTTGGATCCATTGCTTCCTGGTCAAAATTACGTTTTTCTTTAATGACATCCGGATACTTACTGTACGATTCCTTCGATGAGGTGAGCAAAGGAGATATCAGTAAATCATCTTTTTTTACCTTTAATACTTCGATCGGCTGACCATAAGCAACGATCGCTTTATAATTTGATGCTTTTAGCGAGTCAACAATTTGATGCTCCCCTAACGCAGGAATCATCAAGTATTTATCAGAATTCAAACGGTGGGTCATTTCATTCTCAAAAGCGATTGAACGATTGATGTTAATTCCATTAAGCTTTAGTAGATTTTCATAATTACTTCGGTCGGCATCATACAAATCATCAATCACAAGGAGTTTTCCACCTGCATTCATATAGTCCTTGATTTTCACTGCTTCTTCTTGTGATATATCCTTTTTCAAACTATGAATCATTAAAATGCTTTCCGCTGAAGCTTCGAGCGAATCGGTTAATAAATTAATTTTCTCAATTGTATAGTTTTCATTTTCTAATGCGGTTGTAACCTCATGATTCAATAGTCCTTCCCCATGGCCAACGGTAGTATAGATGATCCTTTCTCCATCTGTACTCACACTTAAGATTGCGCTTGTTATTTTTGACTCTGTTGCAATTTCTTTCACCTTACTTTGATCCTCTGATAACGAAACAAGGTCAATCGGACTTAACGTTTTCACCTTTCCGCCATTTTCGACGATGATGGAACCAAACGTCAGATTACTATCGTCACCATACTGATAAAGGACATTCGGATTTAACTCTGGATCGATGTATTGGACGGTAATGTTCCCTGAGGCATCCTGATATTTCTCAACAATTCTTGCCGTCGTACTGTGCTCGCTTCCTGCCTTTTCAAGGACAATGATGGTGATTTCGTCCTCTAAATCTTTTAAAATCATTTTCGTTTCAGCGGATAAAGTAAATACTTTATTATTGGTGAAATCGAATTTTTTATCATACTTAATCGCAAAAAGATTGACGATGACTACGATGGCAATAACCACTACGATAAACGCTAATGATAGACTCCCATATTTTAAATTTCGTTTATGAAATTGCTCTGCTATTTTTTTATCTGCAATCACAACATATCATCCTTCCTAACTCCATCTTCTTCTTTCTAAAATGACATAAGAAAAAAATAGAAAGAGGAAAATTATCGATAAATAGTAAACCATACTAGATAAGCTAATCACACCAATAAAATACTCATTACTGTAGTTGGTCACTGAAAGCAGTTTAATTGTTTTTTGAATGATTCCTTCAAAAAGAATTTTTCGTGAAAAGAAAACCGCCATCGTTCCCCCAAGTAAAAGTACGAATGTAACCAGTGTGATCCAAATATTTTTTAGCAGCCAATAGATAATACCACTCAAAACAAGAATACAAACGACAACGAAAAACATGCCTGATAACGAATCTCTTGGAATGAACTCCGAAACACTAGAGACGGTGAATAAAATGATGCTGACTCCTAATGAGCTAATACCGGCAACAATTTGATTTTCCGATACTATGGAAATGAAAATTCCAATCGCGATAAAGGATGAGCCTAATAGAATAAAACCGATATAAGACGTGAGGATGGAATTCACATCGATATTTTCAGTAAAGAAACCAAGTGTAACGGCATGAATGCCTGTAATCGTTATCGTCAGCAGGAATAACACGATGACCGCAAAGTATTTACCGAGCACCACATTCCTTAAAGGGATGGGCGAAGTAAAAATAAGCGGCTCAGTTTTGTTTTTCTTCTCTTCGGCAAAGCTTCGCATCGTAATCATTGGAAAGATTAGGATAAATATAAAAATCATATTGTTGATGGTCGAGCTTAGGACACTGTTTGGATTTGGAAAAACATTCATAAAGGTGAAATATAATCCGAAGATAAACAAATAGATGGCCATAAACATTGTCCCATACCCAGTCATGAAAAAGCCCTTTAATTCTTTCGTTAAAATGATGGTCATGCCTATACCCCTTTTTTCTCGAGGATTAATTCCATAAATAAATCCTCAAGCGAGTTTTCTTGCGTTCTCATTTCTAAAATCGGCAGCCTATAGTTTGCCAGCTGCAAAAAAAGTTTTTCACGAATATCAATTGTTGGGTTATATAATATGCTGTAATCACAGCATTCTTTTTCAGACTCAGGCTGTACTTCTATCGATAGGATTCCTTCGACTTTCTGAAGGATCGATTGAATTTCAGCGTTCTCACCTTTGATCCTGATATACAATCGTTGATGGTGACTTTCCCCGGATTGTAAATTCATCGGACCCGCCTTCACCATTTCTCCATTTTCAATCACGACGAGGTAGCTGGCGACGGAATGAATTTCGCTTAAGATGTGCGAACTGATTAACACCAAGGATGTTTCACTCAACTCTTTGATTACCTTGCGAATATTGATTAATTCTGTTGGGTCAAGACCAACTGTGGGCTCATCTAAAACAATTAATGGCGGGTTGCCGAGAATCGCTTGAGCGATACCCACTCTTTGTTTGTATCCTTTAGATAGATTCTTGATCAATCGATTTTGGACATCGGCTAAATGTAATTTTTCTATTTTTGTTTTAATTTCGTGTTCTCTTGTTACTTTTTTAAGTTTTTTTATTTTCGCAACAAATTGTAAATACTCATTTACGGTCATCTCTTCATAGAGCGGGGGCGTATCCGGCAAATAGCCAATTTTCTCTTTAATCAAATCAGACTCTTCAAGGATATTCATCCCATCAATGAATACATCTCCACTTGACATCGAAATATAGCCGGTAATGATGTTCATGAGTGTCGATTTACCGGCACCATTACTTCCAAGAATACCGACAATCTCACC
Source organism: Neobacillus vireti (assembly GCF_036962345.1). Lineage (GTDB taxonomy): Bacteria > Bacillota > Bacilli > Bacillales > Cytobacillaceae > Neobacillus > Neobacillus vireti_A. The sequence continues at coordinate 248,523 of NZ_JBALNB010000012.1, read as the reverse complement.
TTTATTAATCGAAAGCGATAGATTATGTAACGCAATTTTTCCTTTATAGACTTTAGAAACATTTCTTAGCACAAGCATAGTTCTACCTCTCTCCTATCAAATCTTCAGATGGTGGACGAAACAATTTTTTTATTTACTTTTTGCAAAAGAAAGGTTGAGACGAAACAATAGATTCCTGGAAACAGAAAGATGGTGACTGTTGGGATCAATAGCATCAAATAGATACATAGAGCTGCACTGATGAGCATCATTATGGTCGTTTTAAACTCCTTGATTGAAAAATACAACGACAGCTTACCAATCTCTTTCATGGTAAATTTTTTTAACGAAACAAATTGAAACGTATATAAGCTGACACACATTATCAGCGATATGACAGCAAGCAGCGGCAGCAGCATAAAGCCCATATCTTGCGATTGCTGAAGAATAAAATAATTCATGACAGTGATGATGGTTAAAAAGACAAGAATACAAGATAGACCCACCGATTGGCGAAAATGACGGCGATATCCCTTGAAGAAGTCCTTGATTACGGAAACTTCTTGGTTTTGTATAATCTTATTCATCACATCATACATGGCAGCGAGCGACGGTCCTACAGGAATGGTAAAGATGCCTATAATGATCAAATGGAAAATCGAAATTGGCATTTCCTTACTTGCCATCACCAAAGCATAAGTGGAAAAGATTAGCAGGATATTCGTTAGCAGAAACAGTGTACTGGTCATAAAAATCCAGTAAATATAGTTCATCACCTTGAAAAGCTTACCGTCAAAGAACTGCAGATAATTCGTTTCATTCATAATAACGCCCCCTAACTTAGTGCCATACACCCCATTAGGGAGGTGTATGGCGCTTAAAATAGTCAATTACTGGCCTTCTTTTGCTTTCTTCAATTCTTCTTTTGTTTGCTCAATTTCTTCTTCTGTAACACCTAAGTCTACACCGTTATCACGGAAATCCTTCAATGCTGCCTGGATTTGCGGGTCAACGGCTTCTAGGCCTGTTTGTACGGTTGTAGCCCCTGAAGCAATGTCTGTGAATAATTTGTTGACAATTCCGTTAAGCTCTCCAAAACCGTAAATTAAATTGGTTTTAACGTTTTGGTGCATCAGCATCGCGTACTCAACAGACTCAGCATCATTTGCTCCTGTCTCATACTCTTCTCTTGTCCAACGCTCCCAATCTTCTGCTGTACCGATGTTCGTGATTTCATCCCAAATTTCTAGTTTTTCCTTTGGTTTCTCCACTGTACCCAGCATGATTTCCATTGAATCATCATGACCTACTGATACTGGCTGTTCCGGATTTTCATTTGACGGTCCTGCAGGGAACGGAATAAACCCATACTCGTCTTTCATTCTGCCGCCATTTAAATCACTCGTTGATACCCACCAGTCTTGGGCAACCATTAAAACTCTTCCATCACGAAAATCATTTCTGACACTTGCCTGACCGCCTTCTTCTTTCGGCTGCAGGAATACTCGTTTATGGTCTTTGTGAACCTTTTGGAAGTACTCTAATGCTTCAACAATTTTCGGATCATTTAAATTAACGTCAACACCGTCTTTTGTCTTGTTTATCGCTTCGGCACCATTGTTATAGATTAAATCGAAGGCAAGACGGTCGGCACCTAGTCCGTACACATCAACTTTACCATCATTATCTAAATCTTTGGTTGCTGCTTCAGCAATTTCAAACATTTTGTCCCAAGTCCACTCGCCGCTTTCGTATACTTCATATAGATTTGGCAAACCTAGATTTTTAAATTGTGTTTTATTCCACCAAATACCATCACGGACGATTACCGTTTCCATTGTTCCAGGTCTAACGGAATATGTTTTCCCTTTATATTCACTTGTTTTTCTTGCTGATTGGACCCATTTTGGATCATCAAAATCAACAACATTTAAATCACTGACAGGATATGCGATACCATTTTCAGGGAAGGCAGGGTAGTAATTAAAAGCGTGAACATACACGATATCCCCAACAGGGTCACCAGCTAATGTCGTACGAATATAATCTCCAACCATGCTATCATAAGGAATTTCGACAGATTCAAATTTAAAATTCCACTTCTTTTCAAGTGCTTGAATTCTCTCCAGCCATTTTTCCTTTACTTCGCTGGCGTTAGGGTCAATCGTTCTCATTGGTCCTGCCCATTTAAAGGTTAAGCCGCCATAGTCACGATCCTCCAGCTCCTCAACAGGTACCACTTTGTTATATTTTTCTTCTACTTTCGGCTTCTCTGCCTCTTTCTTCTCCACTTTGTTCGGCTCACTGCTTGTTTCGCTCGAACATGCCGCTAATAACAATGCCAAAGAAGCACCTGCCAATACTCGACCAAACTTTTTCATACTTTTCCCCCATTTCAAATGTCAATTAATAAAAAAACTTGTCTGAAAAAACATCTAGCTGTCTTGGCAATCACCCCCTTAATAGAAAAGTTGAAGCGCCTTGACCAAGGAAAAAATCAGTTCATTTTTTCCCAGGGGCGACAGGCATAAGACGAGCCGGCGTGAAGGTTGCTCTTTAACCTTCTCGACGGATTGTCAGAAATGTGGAGGCGACTGTCCTGGGACGAAGGAATAAGACGAACCATGCAAGAAGGCGCTTTTTGCCTTCTTCATGGGGTGGCTTATTCCTCGAGTCCCAAGGAGCCGCAACTAGACAAGCTTATGACCCGAGCCCCTAGGCGCTGAAGCTAGACAATTCTCAAAGTCGTATTCTTCTTAGCCAACAATCCCGGAACGTTCGATACTCTCGACAAAATATCGCTGTGCAAGGAAATAAAGAATGAATAGCGGGATGACAACTAAAATCGTTCCTGTGTTATTCACCATCGAAACGAGCGCCGGACTGACAAAGCTTAAATCTGTCGCAAATGACTTGCTTGCCAGTGTTCCAAGCGAGGTGGCCATTACTTTGAAATCGGATAAATATAAATTGGAGTAGAAGTTATCTGTCCACTGCCAGACAAATCCGAATAAGAGAATCGTTACCATCATCGGCACTGCGCTTGGAAGCATGATTTTATAAAAGGTTTTAAACACACCACATCCATCCATATACGCCGCTTCCTCTAATTCATTCGGCATACCGCTGAAATACTGCCTCATTAAGAAGATGTATAATCCATTCTTGAAACCTTGAGCGGTAACAGAGGTTAAAATAAACGGCCATAAAGTATCAAGTAAATTAATACCGTCTTTTCCTGTTATCCATCCAAAAAGTCCAAAGAAATCAAAGAAACGAAAATGGAAGAACAACGGAAGCATTAAGGTCTGTGGCGGAATCAACAAACAAAATATGACAATCATAAACAACGTATTTTTAAATGGAAATTTAAAACGGGCAAATCCATAACCAACAATCGTACAAGAAATCAGTTGCAGAATACTGGTTAGTAAGGCCAGTCCGAGCGTCCGGAAAAAAACAGTTCCATATTCCATTGCCGCAAACACATTTTGATAGTTTGCCAGAGTGAAATCCCTTGAGATATAGACAACAGATGCATCGTAAAGGTCACTCTCTGACATAAAAGACACACTGATTTTTGTTAGGAGCGGCTGTAAAATAATAAAACAAATCCCAAAAATAATAACCGCTCTGATGATGGCCCATAAATATCGGCCAACTTGTTTCTTGAAAAAGTATTTTCGTTCCTCATAGGAATGCTTACTTACTGCTTGCAGCTGCATGGCTATTTAACCTCCAAATCAAGTTTTATATCTTGAAGTTAACTTCAGAACAATGAGTGATAAGACAGTTAAAATAATCGCAACTGTACCTAAATAAACCCAAGCCATCGCTGACCCAATTCCAAATTCTGATTGACTGAAAATTGTATGGCGGACAAGCGACATAATCTGATTGTCAGCACTTGTAAAGGTATTAATGATTGTATAAACCAGGTTAACAATTATTAACGGACTAACCATCGGGAAGGTAATCTTCCAAAAATTTTCCCAGCCGGTGGCTCCGTCCATAGTGGAGGCTTCATATAATGATTTTGGAACCGATTGCAAGCCAGCTAAAAAAATTAAGATTTGCACGCCCGAAGCAATGACAATTTCGTAGATTTGATCCACGGCTGCCACCAGAAAGCCGACAATCGGCCCTGGGATATTAATCGCATACAGAAACTGCTTAAACTGAAGAAATTTCAAAGCCGTTGTTGATTTTTCAATTTCCTCTTTCGATGCCCCTTGGGTAGAATTGACAAGCAAATCAGTACTTTCAATCGCCAGAACAATCCCCGAGGTTAAAATAACAGGCAAGAAGAAAATGGCTCGGGCAAAGGCTCTCCCTTTAAATTTTTGATTCAATAAACTAGCTGCAAAAAAGCTAAAAATAATGATGACCGGAACCTGTGAAATGATTTCCGTCACATTGGCCAGTAAGGACGGTACAAAGTTCGGATTGACCTTCAGCACTTTTTCATAGTTTTCAAGACCAATATAGGTTAAGTGATAGCCGGAAGAAGTCACGCTTAACTTGCTCAAACTAAAGGTTAATGATTGAATTAACGGAGTTAAGAACAACAAAATGAATCCGACGAAAAACGGTGCAATAAATAAATAGCCAAATAGTGCTCTTTGCTGCGTTAATGTTAAGCTTTTTTTCTTTTTTTTCATTACCTTTATTTGAGTCTTTGTACTAACAACCAAATTTGATTTACTCACCGCTTCCACCGCCTTTCACTGCAAAATCCTTTGCTTCTACTTTAACTCCATTGGCTAATTCAACAGCTTGATCACGATAATTCACATAAACATCGACACCATTTTCATAGCTTGTTTTAAAAACATCATCCAAAATCTGATCATGATGAAGGATTCTTTGATTCTGGGTATTTGCTAATTTCTCATTCATTTCTTTGTACTTTTCCATTGCCACATTAAACCAGGCATCAAAGTTAACGGAATGATAATCAGCAAATCCAGTGTTCTTCAGCCTATGGTTATCGTTATAAATCCAAGTAAAGTACAGGCCTGCACCCGTCTCTACAGCCTTCAAATAATTGGTTTGAAAATCATCGGTTAAATTGATTGGATTTCCGGCATATTCAACGTATCCATTTAGTACCATTTGATAGAATGGTACGGTTTCATCCAAAATCGTATATTCATTGGAGTACATAGGAGCTTCAACAACGTCATCTAAATAACCAAAGGAATAACTATTCGCATTTCTTCCTAACAAATCAAGCTTTTGTTTTTTTAAGTATTCGAAAGCGGAATGATAATGGTTCAAGCTTTCTTCCCGGTCTATCAGATGATTGGACGAAAAGTTAGAAGAAAGATGATTGACCATCGTTCGAAGTGATACGTTCTCAATCGTATTGTTTTTATCACTTCGAAGGAACTCACTCATTAACTCCTTCGTGTCAGCTGAATTTAGAACGTATTGTTCAGGATGAAGTGAACTTTTTCGCTGAACAAGCCCATCCTTCACCAAACTCTGTCTTTTTAACGCAGCAATCGTATTATCAAAATACCTTGCTGCTTGGCTATCCTTAGAAAATCCGTCAAACATCTTATCATGGTAAACATGACCAAAGTCTACTTCGAAATAGAGCGGAATATTTTCCTTCTTTGTATAGTCAATCAATGATTGGCGGGTAAAGTTATTCTCGCTTAATCCCTTCAATTCATTGATTTCTGACGGAAACTCATGATGAATGCCGCCATTAAACCAGCCATTCATAATCAATTTGATATTATCAACATCATTGGCTTTTACCTTACTGATCATTTCTTCAACCTGTGCGTAGGTCGTCAAAACTTCTGTCCCGTTATATGGAATACCGAGTAACGTCTTCCGGACATTGATGCCGCCTAATGCTTCTACATAGAATGGGATATCCTTTTTCTGCTCTGTCTTTTTCAATACACCATTTTCTTCTAAATAGGTTTGATATTGGCGTGCCATTCCGGAATAGTCAGCTTGATCGCTATCTAGGAAAAAGTATTGGACCTGATACTTCCCTTTATAGAGCTCTTTTTGATAAAGCTGCAATGCGCCGCTGCCTGTCCGGTTTTGCAGCGTACTTTTGCCATTAGGAACAATCGTGAACTCAGCATGAGCTATATTGTAGGAGTTCGTTTTCCCAGCCACATCTCCATAGATTTTTGCATGTGAGGAGCCTTGATTAATGACACCAAACATCGCTTGATTTTCTTTTTTTACGCCAAACACCGGCATGCGTATCGCAAGATCGTGATTGATGGCAGAGTCCGTATCATAATGAAGGGTCTCATCCTTGCCAAACACGTTTGCAATATAGCTTGTAGCATTGTTTTTGCCGTTATTAAAATGGATCAGTGAACCAGAACCATCTGGAACAAATACATAGCCAGATTCATTTGTGTCTGCCGCTCCAAAGTACTCTAGCAGCTTAATATCCGTTAAGGTAGTTGATTCACCATTGACAATTCCACTTCCGTCAATCGCAGCTTTAAAGGAATCTTTATCGAGCGTATATTCAACGGGAACCGTAAAAAAGGCGCCTCCTGCTTCTTCTACCTGATGCTCTTCAATATCCTTGTTGTATTCGTCAGTTGTATATCCTGCTTCTGCAAATAATGGCTCTGCAGCCTTTTGTTTAAAACTCGGCGCTTTTGAACGTAGAATATAGACATTCGCTTCAGCATCTTCCTGATACAACCGAAGGACTTCCTTTTGATCCCTTTCATCCATTTTTGAGATGAATTTTTCCATTCGCTCATAAGTAATTTTTTTCGGAATGACATTCCCATCGATTTCTTTCCCCAACGTGTATGTCACCCGGACACCATTTTCAATTTCCTTTATTTCGACTTGATTATTTTTCACTGCATCGGTATACGAGTTTAAGAACCCTTCTTGAACCTTTTTATTAAGATATCTAACTGATAGTTGTGCACGCAGTTTTTCTTTATTTTCTAAGGTGGCAACTGGATCTGACTCCGCATTGACGGGGTTCGAATACCAAATTTGATCGGCTTTTTTCGTGACAATCGCAAACTCAGCTGTTTTTTTGTTCATATAAAACTGCAAATCATCATTTTCACTGACTAACACCATTTCTTGTTTCTTCAGTGCTGCCTCATGTATTGAGGTCGCGGATGCTTCAGCTTCAGAGGGCGGGATGGCAGCCGCAAGAGATAGAACCAACACCAGTATCAGAATCATGTATTTTTGCAATGTCATCCCTCCTTTACACCCGGAATCGAATTTCTTTGTAGATTATATAGAAAAAGCCAATGATTTGTTGAATGACGCTCATAAATAGCAAGGCGATAAACACCATTAAACCCATGCCAATGATAATTCCAATAATCGTTAATAACGTCCTTTTTAATGAATACTGATGTGTAACCATGGTTCCAAAGAAAATCAATGCAGCCGTCCAAAGCAAGGAAAGTGTAAGAAAGAAATAATAGAAAGCTCCTTCCTCAAAATTAATCACATACGAAAGAACGACTAATGGGGCATTGATAAGAATAATCGGTGTCAACGAATAAGAGGTTGCAATTACAATATCCTTAAATGTCCCTTCTCCATCAGCAAGCGAGGTTAAACACCAATTGGCCGTACAAAATAAGATAAATGGGATTAACACACTGGTGATTTCTAAATAGATATTGATTTCTTTTAAATTATTAAAATTAAACAGGAAGGCTGTATATTGCCGCTGGAGCATAAATATAACTACGACAAAGAACGTGATTGTTAATGCAGCAGGAAGAGAGCCTCTTTTTTCCCGTTTCAAATCCCAAAATCCATCAAAAGGACGGAAGATGAGGTGTAAGCTATAGGTTAATGCATTAAGATAGGTACTCATTTCCTGCCTCCTTCCTTACCTTTTTGAACATCCACCTCGACTTAAAGATGGTCTTAATGACCAAGATACCGATGATTACAGAAAGAACAGTGGTCATTATCGCTCCAAAGTTCTCGCCTAAATACTCTCTCCGGTAGTTACTAAAGGCTTTAGAATAGTACTTTCGGTTATCTGCAAGTTTAAAATATTCCATGGCCTGCTTATTTTCTTCATTGCGCAGGAACACTTTGCCAAGCCCGGTATAAGCGACATCAGAATTCGCATTTAACGCAAGCACTTCCTCCCATTTCTTTTCCGACTCTTGATAGTTGCCTTCGAAATGAGCCTTGATTGCCTCATTAACTGTCTTACCGTACGTTGTTAGTTCAAAGGTAATAATGGCATTCTTCTTATTATCCAAAACATACAGCTTATCTTTGAACTGACCGATAGAAACCGGATTCATGAAATTCCCTAATCGATTTCCGTTTGAACCAAATACATACAATAGATTTCCGTCATAATCGTACGTGAAGATTTTTCCATCTTTGCTGTCTAAGGCGCTGTACACTTGATAATCGGTTACGGAAATATCTCTGAACTGAGTAATATCCTTGGCACTAGCCATGTAATAATCACCGATTGGGGGACCATAGCCAAAATCACGCAGAACATTGACGCCTGAAGGATTCAAACGGCGGATCACATCCTTCCCTTGGTCCTTCTTGCTGACGTTTCCAAGGGTGACGTATAAAAACTCGTTTTCATCAAGAAAGAGATTATTGTATTCCGTCGGAATAATCAGCTTCATTCTCTTAATTTGTTCTTCTGTCGCAACATATCGGGTCCACAAATATTTCAGCGGGTCAACCGAAACCTCCGATGCTCCCATGAAGCCTTGAAAGGAACCATCCGGATTCAGCTCGATTACCCCGGAGTTTACGCCAATCGCTATCGCAAAAATCCTTCCTGCACCATCCACCACTACTTTTATCGGTCTAAATCCTGTCTTATCGGATATCAAATGGGTTTCCGGTCTCTCAATACTGCGGACATACTGGTTGTCTTGATCAAATTCGACGATCCTTTGATTTTCCGTATCCGCAACGTATTTATGGCCTTCACTGGTAACAAAAATTCCTTGCGGCTGATTAAAGCTGTCACCATGATCGAAGGATTTAATTTCACCGATAAACTCAAGATCTTCAGTAAAGGAAATAATACGATTATTTTTAGAGTCCACAACGTAAATGGTGCCATCCTTCGTGATAAACAAATCACTTGGTTCATTCAATTCACCTGCACCAAGCGCTTTTCCATTCATTTCTGATATAGGCAGATAAGGGCTTGGGCTTTTTACCGGTTCTAACCAGAAGTTATAGGTGTAGCTTTCATAAGGAGCATCTGCTGCTGCGATTTGACTAAATAATCCTGAAAAGGGAATCACAAGTAGTACGACCATCGTATATTTCAAGAGCCTTCTTAACATTTAAGCTACACCCCCTTAATCCTTAATCCCTGAAGTCGACATCGTTTCAATAACATTACTTTGAGAAACGATAAAGACTGATAATGGAACCACCATCATAAACAAGGCAATCGCTGAAGCCGCCCCTGCCCGGGAGAAACCTGTTGCAACAATTTGATTTAACGCTGTTGGCAGTGTTTTCAGTGCTTCATTATAAATAAACGCACCGCCATTTAAACTCCATAGCGCTTGAAACGAAAAGATTAGCAAGGTTAGCCATGCCGGTTTAACGAGCGGCATCGCCACTTTCCAAAACACATAAAATTCGCTGGCCCCATCCAGCCTTGCTGATTCCAGTAACGAAACAGGGATTTGCTCCATAAACTGCTTCATTAAAAAGATCCCAAGTGGTGCAGCAATAGCTGGTACAATTAACGAAAGATAGCTGTCTATCCAGCCGATTTTCGCCATGATCAAATAGTTAGGAATCGCAGTTACATGCGGCGAAAACATTAAGGCCAGGATGACCATGCTAAAGAAAAGCTTTTGTCCCGGAAATTTATGCTTTGCCAGAACAAACGCCGCTAACGAAGCGACGATTAGATGCAGCAATGAGCCAACTACAGTGATAAAAACAGTGTTAAAAATATAGCGTGTAAAAGGGACCCAGGATGAATTCATTAATGTAAATAAATCCCTAATATTATCCATGGTTGGATTCCTGACAAAAAACTTTGGCGGGAATTGAAAAAGCTCTTCCAACGGCTTGAACGCATTATTGACAGCATAGACAAGTGGCAAGGCCATAAACGAAGCTACAGCAATTAACGCTAAAACATTCAGTACATCACCATATAAGGAACGGTTTGGGGTTCTTTTTTTGATTTTAATGGCCATTATGTCCCCACCCTTTTCAAAATCTTTTGAATCACAATATTACAACTAATCATCACAATAAATAATAAGGTTGCAATTGCTGACGCATAGCCCATTTCAAAACGGATTGTACCGTAATCGACTAAATGGGAAACAATCGTATGGGCTGCATAATCAATCGAAGGAAAACCAGCCAGCGGAACAATCACATCGTGTATCGCAAACGATCCGGTAATGGTTAAGATGGCGCCAAACATGAGTTGCGGTCTCATCTGAGGCAAGGTGATAAACCATAATTCCTGCCATCTGTTGCTTACCCCATCAATATAGCCGGCTTCAAACAAGCTTTTGTCCAGTGTCTGAAGTCCGGCAACGAATGCCAAAAACCCGGCTCCAACACTAGTCCATAAAATAACAATAAATAAAGCTGGCATGATATAGTCTGGGTTCGTAAACCATTGAATCGGTTCCTTAATGATTCCAAGCTCCATCAGAAAACCATTGATATAGCCGTACTGGTCACCACTGAAAATGATTCCCCAAATAACAAACACCTGCCCCGATAACGAAGGAGCGTAAAATACGACAACCAAAATTGTTCTAATCTTTCTCGGCAGTTCATTAATAAACCAGGCAAATAAAAACGAACCAATATATCCAATCGGACCGGTGATTAGGGCAAACAAAAAGGTTGTTTTGATTGACTTTAAGAACAAATCATCCGATACAAACAGATTCAAATAGTTTTGCCAGCCGATAAATTTAGGCGGTTCTAAAATATTGTAGTAAGTGAAGCTCAGCCCAATGGAAATGACGACAGGCAAGACATAAAACACAAAGAAAATAAGGGCAAAAGGTGCAAGAAAAAAATAGGAGATTTTATTCTTTTTTATTTTTTTGCCCAGAATTTTCATTCTTTCCTTCAACATCCCAATGGGTGTTTCTTTTTGAGAGATACCTAGGCTCGGATGATGGATTCCTTCATTGGTATGGACATACTCGGCTTTATTCAATTGCGTTCCGTTCCTCATGTGATCCCCCCTCATTGGTTTCTAGGCCAAACTCTTTTCTTTTATTGGTAATCTCACGATCAATGATTTGTTTATAATCCAGAATCGTTTCTCTCGAGTCATCCAAGTCGTTGTAAACGCGGCGGAAGGCATTCTCGATATGCCTTGGTGTGAAGTAGGCACCTGGAACCTCCGGATTTCCCTTCACCCATTTCCATTGCGATTCAAGATTGCGGTAGACAGCTGACGGCCATCCTAAGATTTCAACCGCTTCCTGGTTTGCAGTCGCATATCTAGCAGCAACACCAATAATACTCTCCAACTCTTTACCAAACTTGGCCTGTATCTCTGCAGACGTCCACCATTTCATAAACTCCCACGCCTCTGCCTGCTTTTTCGAGGCTTTTAAGAGGATCGTTGCTGTACCAGAACTGCTGGCAGAACGGTCAATGGTGCCATCAGACTTCCTTGTCCCCGGAACCGGTACCATTTCCCACAAACCTTTTAATTCAGGGGCAAAGACTGACAGATAGTTAAATGTAGAGTAATCGGCAATACCAATCGGCATTTCACCCGTTCGAAAACGGTTGGCAAAATCATAGAGAACTGGTATCGAGTAATCTACAAATAATGAAGTCCAATCCTGGAAGGCTTTAACAGCTTCCGGTGAATCCAACTTCGTGACCTCTCCATTGTCCGAATATAAACGTCCTCCATTTTGATAAAGGAACATCGTATACGAACTTAGCGTCGACTCAATTCCTGCTACTGCACCGGTGCCTGTCACCCCATTTATCGGAATCCCGATATTCATTTGATTCTTCTGAATATAAGGCATGATTTCATATAAATCCGACCATGTTTCGGGCTTTTTAATTCCTAATTCTTCAAAAATATCTTTTCGATAAAACATCATTGGAAATGTTTGTGTTTCCGGTACCGCATAGACTCCCCCGTTCAATTCATAGGGAACCACCGCACTCGGTGAAAACCTTTTTTCAATATCTTGATAATCTGGGAATTGACTGATATCTACAATCGCATCACGAATCGCATAGTTTACAGGAGAGGCAATCGGAACGCCTAGGGCTACATCCGGTCCTTGACCTGCTAAGGTTGCTGGCAGCAGTGTTGCAGCATCAACAATCTCTACGTTAACATCGATACCAGATTGGTCCTCAAAATAGTTCTTAACTAGCGAGTTCAAAATATTACCATGGTCTCGGCTTGCCACCCAAACCGTAATACTATCCTTACCGCTTGTCCCACCAAGACTGGAGTAATCCTCAAAGAATGAGCCGAAAAAGGATTGGGTCGAAAACCAGCCGCTTTTAATAAAATTCGCTGTCGATGAAGGTGTTTCTAAATTGCTGGAAGTGATAAACAAATAATCAAGCTGTAATGGATTTTCCTGCATCGTTAACACCCATGCCCCAAGCGAGGATATGTTATTTTGAAATGAGGTCCAGCGTTCTGGAATCGTCCTTGGGTCTTGAACCATTTGTCCTAATTGGACAACCAACGTATCCAATGTCGCCGTTGACATACCTTTCCTTGAGGTTTTTTTCGTTAAATCAGCGGAAACCTTTTCTAAACTCTCTTTGGCACCTTTTAATTTTTTCAGTGCTTCAGGCGTTCTTTTTTCCAACTGATAATCCCTAAATAAATCTGGGGTACTTCCGATAATCATCAACAGCTCTCGGTAAGCTTGGTTTAGATTGATTAAGTCGGTTTCAACGGTGCTAATCGTTTCGGCTAAAGCACCAAGGGAAACCTCTAGCTGGATCTCGTGTTTTCCTTTTTCTAAATAAAAGAAAAATGGTTCATCGCCCTCAAGCTTATTGACTTGCCATTCGGCGTCATAATTAAATGAAATATTTTTCATTTCTTTAAATGGGATTTTTCCATCAATTTTTAATGTTCTTGCTGCATAGGAACCGCTTTTCAGGTTTTGCCAATATTTCAATCCCATTTCATAAAGCCCGGATTCCGGAACTTCAACTTCCCAAATAAGCCATTGGCCAACCCTTTTCCATGTGTCCCCGCCGATGGTATTTAAGCGCATCTTCGTTGGATCACTTGGTTCCGTAGCTGGAGTGGAGCGATCAAAGGTCGGATAGAGCATCGGATCCGATTTAAAGGCTGCCTGTTCCGCCTGGATTTTGATTTCTTGATCAAGCTTCACTTTTTGATAATTGTTCTTTTTGTAATGCGCTTTCAATTCTTGGTACGTCGGGATTTCCTCATGCTGTTTTAGAACAAGTGAACGAATTAACATCGTATCCTGAATCGAAGTCAGCTCAATCGTGTTTTTTCCTTTTTCAAAGTGAAAGCGGAAGGGCTCCTGTTCATAACCTAAATAATCATTGAAGTAAGTGGTCTGCCATTTAGGCTCTTCCACTTGAGAAGGACGGATGTCATTTTCGTTTGCGTCTTGTTCGATCTTCGTTGCGTCTCTCCACACCCTGGAAAACGATAAATATTGAGCATTTCGAAACGGGATTTCCCCATTTATTTTCAATTCTCTTTCAATATTCATTCCTTTTCCTTTATAAGGGTAATACTCGATCTCCACATTATAGAGTCCGGCTTCTTCGACATCGAACTCCCATTTCATGGTACCTTCCTCGGGACTCACAACCGAGATGCCATCACGTCCCTCATAGGATTCAAGACTTTCATAGTTTTCACGATTCAATAGGTTTTGATATTCAATCACAATCGTTTCGTCTGGGCGCTTGTCTTTTACTTTCCCTAAATATTCTTCATAACTATTTGTGATCGTTTCCTTCTCGGTAGGTTTCTTCTCAGCTGCACTACCTTTATGAAAAGGAAGATAGGTCGAAAGGATAAGTGCTAAGATAATGGGAAGGATGAAAAGCTTTCGGACCATTTTTTTTGCCACATTACTACCTCACTTTCACGACAGGATTCGAAACATAAAGCGTCATAATTTTCGATAAATTGATCATAACACCCCTTATATAGACTTTTGGATATGTGGGTTATTCTGCATGTGTCAGTTTTGCAAATGCTTACAAAACGTATATTTCCAGCAGATTGCATATCACAATATTTTTCCTTATCAGGGTTGGAAACAAAAGGGTAATTTGTCAAATTGTCGATACACAAAAACGGCTGGATATCAAAATCCACATATTGCGGAACAATACCTATCTATTAAAAAGCGGGGAGCCCTATTGAATTTGGGCTCCCCGTTTTTTACACTATTAATTTTTGAAATATCAATAAATCCTTTTCCAAACACATCTCGAACATCGTGGATATCGATGAATGCACTTGGATCTGTTGCTTGAACAATGAGTTTCTGTTTTATTACTTAACACTACATACCTGTCAAAAATGACATATATACATGAATAGTTGTGACTATATAAACTACAGGAGAGTTATGTATGGTTAGGTTAAATTGAGGGAGGGAAAATAAATGGCAATTGAGAAATTCACTATAAGTAAAGACAATAATGTCTACGAAGCTTTTCCTAGAGTTGCTCTGACAGCAGCTGGCAACCTGATTTGTGCCTTTACTGAGTGCAATCACCATGGTGATCGATCTTATACTCGTATCGTCTATACAATTAGTACAGACCGTGGCAGGACTTGGGGCGAGAAACTTCCATTAACCGAGTCAACAGAAGGATTGAATTACTACTATGACTGCGTAGGACTTACAAGGCTTAATGACGGCAGGTTAGTAGTTGTTGTAAATATGAGTAATCATAGTGAAGGATTTGCTCAAGGTAATTACAATCAATCCGAAAATGTCTTATACTTTGGAGATGTGGAAGGTAATAATTGGGTTGGTCCAATAAAAACGCCTGTTACTGGGATTGTTCCTGATAATCTATTAGAGTTAAATTCTGGTAGGTGGATAATAACAACCCACAAAAAAAGTAAACAACATGAATTCCTAGAACAACAATTATGGTATTCCGACAATCAAGGTACAGATTGGATTGGACCAATTACAGTTGCAAGTAAAGAAGGACTGCATTTATGTGAGGCCTCAATTCTAACATTATCCGATGGAACACTCGTAGCTTATTTAAGAGAAAACTCGGGTGAAGGGTGGGATGGTTTTAAAGCAATTTCAAAAGATTATGGTGAAACATGGGATGGGCCATATCGTGTACCATTACCAGGGTGCCACCGTCCTGTTGCAGGCAGACTTCAAAATGGGAACGTGTTGATTACATATCGTTTCATGCAAGGTGGAAAAGGTTGGTTAGGTTACTGGACACAAAACTTGTTTGCAGCATTGACAGATGAAGATTCTGCTAAGGCGGAAAATCGAAATGAACAATGGTCTAGAATTTTGCCAATCGACTTTGATAGAAGTCTTGTTTCCGATACTGGTTACTCTGATTGGATACAGTTTGACGATGGGGAAATTTATATCGTTAATTACATTGTTGATGATGCACCGAAAGCATATATTCGCGGTTATGCAGTACGGGAAGACGATTTCCTATTCAAGACAAAATAGTAAGGAAATCAAAGTAATAAAAATATAAAAGTATCATATCCAGAATGTAGAAAAACAGATTGCTATTCTACACTCAAAAAATAAAAAGGCTGTGCCAGAAAGTCATTTAAACGACAATATGGCACAGCCCCTTTTGAATATTCAACCCACACCTAGCATTTTGTATTGTGCTTTTACCAATTCGTAGTAAACCCCTTGTTTAGCCATCAATATCTCATGGTTTCCTTGCTCAAGAATATTTCCATGATCGAGGACAATAATCTTGTCAGCCTCTCTGATTGTCGAAAGCCTATGTGCAATAATAATCGCTGTTCTTCCTTTTAATATTGTTTTTAATGCCTGTTGAATCTTTACTTCAGTCTCTGTATCAATACTAGCGGTTGCCTCATCGAGAATAAGAATTTTGGGATCAGCGAGAAGTGCTCTTGCGAAAGAAAGAAGCTGGCGTTCTCCAACAGACAAAACATTACCCCGCTCTTCCACTTCTGTATGGTACCCATTTGAAAGTTTCGTAATGAAAGAATCAGCACCTACAGCTTTCGCTGCCGCAACTACTTCCTCATCGCTCGCACTTGGGTTGCCAAAGCGGATGTTTTCCATGATTGTACCTGAAAAAATAAATGTGTCTTGCAGAACAACACTAATTTGCGAACGCAAACTGGCAATCGAAAGATCTTGAATCGAATGGCCATCGATTTTAACCTCGCCTTCCGTTGCATCATAAAATCTGCTTATCAAGTTAGCAATTGTTGTCTTCCCTGACCCAGTGTGCCCGACAAGCGCGGCAGTCTCACCTGCCTGAACCGATAAAGAAATGCCATTTAATGCCGTTCTTTTTCCGTCATAGGAAAACTTTACATCCTCAAACTCAATCCTGCCCTTCATTGAAGGAAGCACGACAGCATTTGGGGCTTCTGCCACAAGCGGCCGTTCATCTAAAAACTCAAATATCCGCTCGGAAGATGCCATTCCAATCAAGAGCTGGTTATATAATTGACCAAGACGGGAAATCGGCTCCCAGAACATCCCTAAATAAAAGGCAAACGAAACAAATTCCCCAATGGTACTTTCGCCGTTCATCACGAGAAAAGCACCATACCAAATCAGAATCGCCGTTCCAATCGCATTCGTCATTTCCACAAATGGACCAAACATCGCATTTTTCTTGACTGCTTCCTGCCATGTGTCAAAGTTTTCTTGGTTGAGTCCCTTAAAAAATTGAATGTTCTCATCTTCTTGGGTATATACCTGTGTGACTCGAATCCCTTGAATGCTTTCATTCAAATGGGAGTTAATTTTTGATTGCTTCAGCCGGACCATCTGCCACGATAATCGGATCTTTTTTCGCAGACTTGTTGATATGAAAAACATGATTGGTAATATAACCATAATTGCAATCGTGAGTTTAGCATTCAACGAGAATAAGATAAAAATGACCGCCAACAACAGCAGAAAATCAGTTAATAGATTAATAACACCATTCGTGAACAGCTCCTGAAGCGAGTTAATGTCATTCATAATCCGTACCAGAATCGACCCGGCCGAGCGCTGGTCAAAGAATCGATGGGATAATGACTGAACATGGGTAAATAAATGCTTGCGTAAATCATAAATGACATTTTGCCCAAGCTTATTCATCCAGCGAATTCTTAAGGCATTGACCAAATATGACAGTAAATATAATCCTGAAATGATGAAAACTAATTTTAATAGCAGTCCGGTATCTTTTTCAATAATCGCCCGGTCAAGTGTATAGACACCGATCAAAATCGGAATGATTAACCGGATTGCCGTTGATAGGATAACAGCCAGAAACGAAAGCGCCAGATACGTTTTCGCATAAGGTTTTACATACTGCAATAACCGCCCTATTTGCTGCCAGTTAAACGCTTTATCAATCACTTGCTCATTTGAATAGTGGAACCGCTCTAATATTAATTGTTTCTTACGCTTTTCTTCCATATTTCCACCTACCTTACTGCCTTTTCCATTATCGCTGCATGATCTTGATATTGAATATGATAAATTCTTTCGTACAAGCCATGGTTGTTTACCAACTGTTCATGTGTTCCACGTTCAGCAATTTTTCCGTCTTCCAGCACTAAAATTTCATCGGCATGTTTTAACGACGAGATTCGGTGCGCAATAATAAAGGTTGTTCTCCCCTTCATCACTTCCCGGAGAGCCTGTTGAATTGAAAATTCTGTTTCCATATCGACCGCACTTGTTGAATCATCTAAAATAAGAATCGCAGGATTAGTACAGATCGCGCGTGCAATCGCAATCCGCTGCTTTTGCCCACCGGAAAGTCCCATCCCCCGCTCCCCTAGTATAGTGTCATATCCATCCGGCAGCTCCATTATAAAGTCATGGGCATCAGCGCATTTAGCAGCAACAATAATTTCTTCCATCGTTGCCTCAGGCCTTCCGTAAGCAATATTCGCTCTGATTGTCGATGAAAAAAGAAATGTCTCCTGTAAAACAACCCCAATCTTTGAACGCAGCGTTTTCAAGCGATATTCCTTTAGCGGACGGCCATCGATGAGAATCTGACCTTCCGTTGGTTCGTATAAGCGGGACAGAAGCTGGATGATGCTTGTTTTTCCTGAACCGGTTGCCCCAATCAAACCAATCGTTTTACCAGGATGTGCTTCAAAGCAGATATCTTGAAGTGCCGCCGTTCCTTCATTATGATATCGGAACGTCACCTGATCAAAGACCACACTACCTTCGATTTTTTCGATATTCCTGACATCCTCACGATCATAAATCGTTTCATCTGCTTCCAAAATTTCCAGCAGCCGCTCCCCGGAAGCTTTCGCCTGAGAGAACATATTAATTGTGAATCCAAGGTGCATAATTGGCCACAAAATATACCAAATCAGGCTGTAAAAGGCGACAAGCTCACCTGGCTTTAAGGCTCCATTGATTACTTGATAACCGCCATATCCGATTAAAACAACCACTGATATATTTCCAATCAGCTCCATTAGTGGAAAGTATTTCGACCAAACCGCGGCGGTATTCAGTTGTTTCGCCCGATAGTCTTGATTTGTCTTTGTAAATCGTTCAATCTCCACTGCTTCTTTTGATAGGGCTTTAACTGTATGTATTCCGCTGATATTTTCTTGTACCTTAGTGTTTAAGCGGCCAAACGATTCACGAATCCCCCGGAATGCCGGGTGTACTTCTTTATCAAATTTATAGACAACAACACTAATAAACGGCAGGGCCACAATGGTGACAAGTGTAAGAGAAACCGAATAATTAAACATTACGAATAAACTTGCGGTGACAACAATGACAAAGCGGAGAACCTCACTAAAACCGAAGGACACAAAAAAGCGAAACCCTTCTACATCTGCAGTCAAACGGGACATCAGGTCCCCAGTCTTCGCACTATCATAGTAGCTGAACGACAACCGCTGCAGTTTTTCATACAAGGTATTGCGAAGATGGAAAACGGACTTAATTCCGAACATATCCGCTAAATAATGTTGGATATAGGCTGAAAGTCCTTTTACCGCCATAACCACAATAAATCCTAATGAAATCCATGGCACCAAATCATATTTTCTTCCAAGAATTACTTCATCAATGGTCAGTTGCAAAATCATTGGATATATAACTGTAATTCCAGCTATCAACACCAAGAAAAGCATCGACCAAATGAAATCCTTCTTATAAGGAAGATAAAACGACTTTAATTTTTTAAAAATTAACATTACTTCCTCCTTTAGAATTAAAATTTCCCTTAGCTTACTGTGAAAAGGACTTGGGGTAAATATGTAAAATTTATTGGAATTGTCTGGCGGCATTATCACTCAGTAAGCCTATAAATGATGATATGTCATTTTTGCTTGAGTATGTAATTTTTTGGATTTTAAAAAGTATTAAAAGGTAGAAGTCGTAAAACTTACTCCTTTGGTCATTCACAGCCTTTTATTGTGTCTACCTAATAAAAGAAAAAAGCAGCGCTTTGAAAAGTGCTACATTTTTCTTTAAATTCCAACTTATCAGTTTGGTTGAATTATTTAAAAACCGGCAGCCATTCTCCATGTGCTTCTATTAAGTCATCACACAATGAAACGATATCGTCTAATGATAGTTCTGCTGCGGTATGCGGGTCCAGCATGGCTGCCTGGTAAATATGCTCTTTTTTCCTCGTAACCGCAGCTTCGATGGTCAATAGCTGGGTATTGATATTGGTTCGGTTTAGTGCAGCTAGTTGTTCAGGAAGCTCACCCATATAACACGGTGTTATTCCGCTACGGTCTGAAACACACGGAACTTCTACCACTGCCTTCCGAGACAGATTACTGATTAAGCCGCCTGTATTCAAGACATTGCCGCCGAACTTAAATGGAATATTGGTTTCCATGGATTCAATAATTCTTGAACCATATTCATGAGAACGGTCATGAGTCAGATTTGAATTACTTGTTAGTTCTTCACGCATTTCTTCCCAGCCGCGAATTTGATTTTCACAGCGCCTCGGATATTCATCGAGCGGAATATTGAACTTTTCAATTAGATCCGGGTATTGGCTTTTAATGAAATATGGATGATATTCCGCATTATGCTCAGAAGATTCGGTCACATAAAACCCGAATTTGTCCATTAACTCAAACCGCACCATATCGGAATGCTTAGACAGCTGCTTCTGTTTAGCAAGTTGTTTAATTTCAGGATATAAATCTTTTCCATCCTTCTTTACTTCAAGCAGCCAGGCCATATGGTTAATTCCGGCTATTTTTTCGGTGATGCCTTCATGCTCGATTCCCAATGATTCGAATAGATCCCTTGTGCAGGTTTGGACACTATGGCATAATCCGACTGTTTTCACGTTTGTATAGCGAAGCATCGCACCAGTTAAAGCAGCCATCGGATTTGTATAATTTAAGAACCAAGCATCCGGGCACACTTCCTCGATATCCTTAGCAATATCAAACAAAACTGGAATGGTGCGTAATGAACGAAAGATCCCGCCAACTCCAACCGTGTCTGCAATTGTCTGACGGAGACCATATTTCTTCGGTATTTCAAAATCAATGACTGTACTCGGTTTATAGCCGCCAACTTGAATAGCATTTATCACATATTTAGCTCCTCGTAACGCTTCCTTTCTGTCCAAATATGCTTTAACCCGAATGCTTTGGTTATAACGATTTATCAGATTCGTCAGCATAGCCTCTGATTCTTTTAGGCGTTTTTCGTCAATATCGAATAAAGCAAACTCAAATCCCTCAAGGGCTGGTACCATTAAGCAGTCCCCAAGGACATTTTTAGTAAAAACCGTACTTCCTGCGCCTATAAACGTAATTTTCGACATGATTATTACCCTCCAGAAAAAAATTGTCATATATCCTTTTGGTTAATTAATTATTCAAAATAAATAAAAACTTGCTATACTCATATTATGGCGCTTACGTTATTTCTACAATGGTAATAAATTGCGAATGGAGGGTAAAATATTGTCTAGTGGAAAACGTTATGGTAATTATGGGTTCCGTTTTCAAGATGTGCCCCAGATTAATATTGCAAATATTTCATCGATTGGATTAGAGCAACAAACTTCCATAGATTATCACTGGGATGGGATGGTGAGAAAGGATATTCAAGGGGTAGAAAAATATGTTTTTCAATATACCCTCTCCGGTCAAGGTGCCATCACATTCGAAGATAAACAGTACTCATTACATCGCGGGGATGCATTCTTTGTTCAGCTGCCTAGTCAGCATTGTTACTTTCTTCCCGAAAGCAGTTCAAGCTGGGAATTTATTTATATTACATTAACAGGAAGTGCCGCCGCTTCCTGCTGGAACTTTATTCATGATCATGCCGGGAAAATTGTAAGTATTCCTCCCGAAGCAGGTCTCATTCAACTATTGCACCGTATCCTCCAAGAAACAAATGAAGAAAAAATAATCGATGCCTTTCTTTCATCGGCTAGAGCCTACGAATTCATCATGGAATGTTACCGGTTCACAAAAAAACTGAATACAACCAATCAAGAATTGCCTGAAGCAATGGGGCGGGTCATTACCTTTCTTCAACAACAATATGATGAATACATTTCTGTTGAAAAAATGGCGGCCATTGCCGGGCTATCAAGCTATTATTTCATTAAACAATTTCGGAAGTACACAAATACGACACCGTCACAATACTTAACGAAAATCCGAATAAAGAAAGCTTCAGAAATGCTTCGTCATACCGAATTATCGATAAAAGACATCGCCGCTAAAACAGGATATGAAAATGCTAACTATTTCAATAAAGTCTTTCGAAAAATAACAGGTTTTTCTCCAGGAGAATTTAGAGAGAGCAGAATAAGCAATCTGGATTATTTAATCCTGTAGTATAGCAAAGAATACCTAAAATATAGCCTGTGTTGAAGGTTATTGTTGATTTTAAGAATCTAAATAGACGGAAAAATTCCGCTTAATTCGTAATTACCGATAAAAATAGCTAAAATAGACGGAGAGATTCCGCCTATTTACCAGAAATACATGAAAAAGGAGGATTTTTCATTGAATAACCGGAAAACCTCCCCTTATTTCCCTCGAAACAGGATCCATTTTGAATTTAAACGGAAAGTCTCCGATTATTTTACTTTTGCTGGTTCTGGAGGGCAAATCAACAGCCATATTTAACAAAGCCAAAATACAAAAAAAAGACTCAAAAGAGTCCTTATTTCAAGACCTTTTGAGTCCCCGCATTTTTTCTCGATTATTCAATACAGCTTTTGGCTGACAACCTACAATCAGCTGTGCCCCGTCACTGTATCCTTCCTCTCTTCCTTCCAGTTCTTGGACGAGGATATTTCTTAAGTATGCTACCCTCTCGGAATACCTATGATCCTGACTTAAGTTATAAATTTCTTTCGGATCGTTTACTAGATCAAAATACTGTTCGATACCTGTTTGCGAATACCAAATATATTTTTCTTTGCCGTTTACGATATAGTGATGAGATAAATCACCAAATGAATGCTCTCCATGGAGGTAAGGTCTCCACTCTATCTCCATTCCTTTTGCAAGCGGAATAACACTTTTTCCCTCTACCGTTTCAGGTATCGGAGCATGAGCTGCCTCTAATAAAGTCGGCATGATATCTCGAAGTTCAATAATTTTGTCACAGGTTGTACCCTTTTGGATTCCAAGCTGATTTCCGGGGTCAGAAAGAATAAAAGGGATTTTCGCACTGCCTTCATATGCCAGTGATTTAGCTAAAAAGTGATGATCTCCCAACAGTTCCCCGTGGTCAGAAACAAATAAAATGACTGTATTCTGATAAACCTGATATTCAATCATCGCCTGAAGAAAGCGGCCAATTTGATCATCCAGATGCGCAATTAATGCATAATAAGCGGCCCGTGCACGTTTAAGGCGCTGTTCTGGAACCACTCCTCTCCTTGTAGTTGGGAGCAGACCTAATCCTTCCTCATCATTGGCTGCCCATGTTCCAATTACAGGCTCATCTATCTCTTTACTCATATAGTAATCAAAATAGGCGGGTGGCGGATCGAACGGTGGATGCGGGCGGACAAAGGACATTTTTAAGAAAAATGGTTTTCTTGGATCTCTGCGCCTCAAGAAATCAATCGATTGGGTAACAACCCAATTCGTTGGATGAAACTCTTCCGGCAAATGCCAAGGACGGCTCATCCCAGAAGCATTACAATCCAAACCAATATCCGTTATATCCCGATGACCGCCAAGCCGCTCCCGGAGCCAAGGTAAATAGTCATCCGTTTGTTCAAACGACTCTTGATATGGCGTATTTTTAAAACGATTATGATGCAAATAGCCATCATGTAAAATGACATTGTGAAAACCGCATAAATTCCTGGAAGGATACACATGCATTTTTCCGACACTTTGTGTATGGTAGCCCGCATGGCTCATTTCTTCCGGCAGCATATGCGGGTAATCCCAAGGCACGCGGTCCTGATACCCCACCCGTCCAGTTGACCGCTGCGACATACCCGTTAATACAGCAGCACGAGCCGGGACACATGTCGGTGTTGCAGAGTAAGCATTCCCAAACTTGACACCCTCCGCTGCCAATTGATCTAGATTGGGCGTTTCAACGATTGGATGGCCGGCAGAACTTAAACAATCAAATCTCATTTGATCGACCATAATCAATAAAACATTGGGCTTCATTTTTCTCCTCCAACTTAACCTTTAATTGATCCTGCAATTCCATCTACAAAATACTTTTGGAAAATAAGGAAAACAACAACAATCGGAATAAATGAAATCGTGGCTCCTGCAGCCATTGCAGCTAAATCACTACTATTGTCTTCAATAAAAGAATACATGCCGACTCCCAGCGTTCGTAAATCAGGGCGATGGATGGTGAATACTAGCGGGACAAAGAAACTATTCCAGCTATTAATAAACTGTAAAATAAACGTAGTCGCTATTACAGGTTTAGCTAATGGAAGCATAATCGTAAAAAAGGTTCTTACAAAGCCAGCTCCATCAATTTGACCAGCCTCTTCCAACTCCTTTGGTATTCTAGAAAAGAATGCTGTAAATAGCAAGATATAAAGTACATGAGTCCCCCCTGCTTCAGCTAATACAAGACCAGCCATCGATTTACCAAGGCCTAAAGCATTAATTAATTGCCATAAGGGGATAATCGTATATCCTGCTGGAATGAACATAGTAGCGATAATGGCTCCCATAATCAGAAATTTACCTGGAAAATCGTATCGTCCTAATACATAACCTGTTAAAGCGCAAAGGACAATAACAATGATGACAACCGCGAGGGTAAATAAAAGTGTATTAATAAAATATTGGCTGAAATTTGCAATATACCAAGCGCGACTATAATTATCAAATTGTAAGACTTCTCCAAGCTGACCCCAATTTGCTGGTAAAAGCAAACTCCATTCAAACTTTGCAGGAAATAACTTAACACTTCCACTAAACATCTCTCTATTCGTTTTTAATGAAGAACTAATCGTCCAAATTAATGGATAAACCCATGACAGAGTTAAAATCAGAAAAACAAAATGAAAAAAAAATCGAATTAGTTTCCTGCGTTTCATAAACTTATACCTCCATTCCAATCAGTATCGATTTTTCCCATATTTACGCACTAGCGCACCAAGTACGAGGGTTATGACCATTGTTGCCATCCCATAAACAATTCCTGCAGCTGAAGCAAACCCCATTCTCGGCAGCCCTCCATCCATTTCAAAAGCATACCGATAAATATAGAGAGGCACCATATCTGTCCCAAATAATGGTCCGCCATTTGTAAAGGTTTTGACTAAATCGAACACATTAAAGGCCCAAACCGTTTGGAAAAAAGTGATGACAATCAGAAATGGAATTAGAAGAGGTACAGTGATATAAACAAATTGTTGAATAAGATTGGCCCCGTCAATTTTAGCTGCTTCATAAATATCCTTTGGCAGCGTTTGTAATCCAGCTAACCAATAAATGACCTTTATTCCAAATCCTTTCCAGACACCGACGATCACGACTGCTGTCATTGCAAGATTAGGTCCTCCCAGCCAATCAATAGGCTTGTCGATAATATTCATAGAAAGCAGGATTTCATTCATAAATCCACCCTCAAAAGCAAACATATTTTGCATAATAATACCGACGATCGACATGGTTAAGACAACCGGAAGAAAGAACAAGGTTCTGAAAAATGCAGCACCATAGAGCTTAGGACTGTTTAAAATTAAGGCAACAATTAAACTTGTTGGAACAACAATAACAACCAAGAAAAAGGTATAAATAAAACTATTTTTAAACGCATTCCAAAAATAGGAATCCCTTAGAACCTCAACAAAGTTTTCCCAGCCGACAACTTCTGTTGGCCAGCCAATTCCATTCCAATTAAAAAATGCAAAATAATAGCTTCCAAGAATTGGCCATAGAGTAAAGGTTAGGTACAAAATGATCTGTGGTGCTAAAAACAAGTAACACCACAAATAATGCTTCCGTTTCAATCCGCTTTTTTTCCTTGTTTTCAGTGTGACTTTATTTGTTACTAGCTTTTGTTCCGACATAGTAGGTTTTGAAATCATAGTGCCTCCCCCTAAATGCGCCCCTCCAAATAACCATTTGGAGGAGCAGCAGATTTTAGTCGTTATTGATTATAATTTGATTTACCATCAAAATCAGGGAATGTTAAATCATCTCTTGATACATTTTGTCCTTTCTCTTCGGCTTTTTTAATTGCCTCATCCAGACGTGTATTTAATGCATCATTTAATTTTGTTAACTCTTTTTTCCAATCTTTCATTTCACCAATATACGCACCGATGATAATATCATTTAATTGTAGCCTTGGAGGAGGCAGTGTTTTTTCAATCTTTTTAGCCTCAAATGCACCTGGATTACTTTCATATACAGGACGATTCACGACTGTGTCTTCCAATATCTGAGCCATTGTCTTTAACTGCTCACTTGAATAATTACTTTCATCTTGAATTAAATCTGGATGTGGAGGAAGCAGGAAATCTTCCTTCATTTGACCAACGTAATAATCTTCTTTAGAGGTAAGCCATTTTAACAATTCTGCAGCCTCTTTTGGATGTTTGGTTGATTTTGTTAAATAGGCATCATAGGTCCCAGGGACAACCCCCTGATACAAACGCTCTCCTTCTTTTTGAACCGGAATTTCTGCAACGTTATAGTCTTCTACTCCACCAAGTTCATGCTGGTTTACACGAACAATCCATTGTGCATTAAATCCAAATGCAGCCTGCTTGTTCGCATACAACCCTTGATAATCTAGTAACCCTAAAGTAGGAGAGTTAGGGTGCACAATCCCTGCCTCTTTCATTTTTAAGAGAAACTCGATTGCTTTGACAACATTTTCGGAATCTAGGTCATATCTTCCTTTTTGAAAATCAAATCCTTCGCCATCCATAGTTGGCTGAAGAGAACGGGCAAGAAGGAGCGTATGTGCTGCTGCACTATCCTTTAGTGGGATTGCAAAGCCATAAACACCATCAACCTTTTCTTTTACTTGCTTACCCATTTCTAATAGCTCGTCCCAATTCTTCGGCGGACTGGCTGGATCTAAGCCAGCTTCTTCCATTAAGTCGGTATGGTACAGCATGAATGATCCACTCTTTGGACTAATCCTTGGATAGGAATAAATCTTACCATCTAGCATGTTGACCCCTTCAACAAAGACTTCCTTTGGAAAACGGTCTTTAATATCAAAATGATCATCTAACGGCTGCACCCAGTCATTTTGAACTAAATCTCCGATTAGAAAATTACCTGTAGGCTGAATAATATCGGGAAGTTCGTTAGAGGATGCCAATGCTAAAAAAGTATCGTCCCAATTTTTACCATGTGCATACGTGACTTCTACCTTAATATTTGGATGCTTCTTCATAAATTCCTGGACTCTTTCATACCCATATTGACCATTTCTAAGTTGTCCATGGGCAGAAAATAATTTAATGGTTACTTCCTTCTCTCCACTTTTTTCGCTCCCAGTTTTTGTCGACGAACTCCCACTTTGACAGCCTGCCAGTACAAGCATAATTAAAATCATGACTACACCGAAAATTTTACTTTGCCTTTTCATCCTTCCACCCCTTTATACATGTTAACGCTTTCAAGTAAAATTTTAATGTATTTTCAGAGGAGTTAGAATGTTGCATTTTTTTGCATATAAGTAGGAATTTTTTGCCTATCTCTCCTGTTCATCTTTTATTTGCCGATATTTTTGTGGTGATAGTTGAAAATGCTTTTTAAACACTTCAGTAAAATACCGCTGGTCCTCATAACCTAGGATTTTTGCAATCTCTTGAATTTTTATTAAAGGATTATCTAACAGCTGTTTTGAATAATTCATTCTTTCTTGTGTGACAAACTGAATAAATGACATCCCCACTTCCTTTTTAAACTTTCTGCTAAGGGCAGATGAATTCATTTGCAAATACTGTGCCAGGTTATCAAGCGTGGCCACTTCAAGATGGGTTAGGATCCAATCTTTCGCCTTGTTCATCATTTGCGTGTCATCCATAGCGTTCTCATGATCATGTCGATAGAGGTAATTGGGATTAATCTCTTTCCGAATCCGATGAATAAGAGCTTCCAATTCCTCCAACACGATAGGCTTTTCCAGAAAATCAAAGGCACCCAGCTGCAATGCACGTTTCGCATAGGCAAAATCCGCAAAGCCGCTGACTAAAACAAATTTCACCGGCTGCTTAATTTCGTGGTTGATATACTCTAAAAATTCAATCCCATTTTCGCCAGGCATTCGAATGTCTGAGAAAATGACATCGGGAACCAACTGGCTCAGTTTTACTTTAGCCTCCCTCGTATTTTCAAAGGAACTAACCACTTTAATATCTTGAAATTTATTGAGTTTACGTTCGAATGACTCTCGAAAAAACTTTTCATCCTCAATAATCATCGCCTTTATCATATGGAAAACTCCTCTGTAAATTTATCCGTATTTGAATAACAGTTTTGCTTTTGTCACTTTCAATTTGAACCTCAGACGACATCCCATAGGTTAAATAAATACGTCTAATCACATTTTTTAAACCTGAATCTACTATCGGAATTAATGAATCTTCCTTTTTATGACATTGAATAAAATCCTTTAATTCCTGTAATTTATCTTGCGTTATTCCAACTCCATCATCCCGTACTTCAATAGATAAAAATGGCTCAGTATACGAAACCTTTAAAAAAATATTCCCTTTTCCTATTTTTCCTTCTATTCCATGGATATAGGCATTTTCAACAACAGGTTGGATCAGCAGCCGATTAATTTTCAGAGGAAACAATGTACGCGGTACATCGTAAATAAAATTTATTTTATCGTTATAACGGAATTTTTGGATTTCCGTAAACACTTTTACGTAGATCAGCTCTTCTTCTAAGGTGACGAAATGTTTTTCATTTGACACCGAATACCGTAAATGTCTGCTTAATAAGTTGACAGCTCTCTCTATCCGGTGATTATCATCAAGTTCAGCCATACTTTGAATACAGGATAGTGTATTGTACAAAAAGTGAGGATTGATTTGTGCCTCTAATTGCCGTTTCTCAGCTTCCTTTTGCCTGATTTCAATCTCGCGCTTTTGCAGTTTGATCTTTTGGTTTTGAATTTCGGTCTGCTGACGCTCCAGCTTCTCCATGTATAAATGCTCGGTGACATGGTGAAGTCGATTGACAAGGTTATTATATTGTTCTACTACTGGCTTCATTTCTTTAATTCGTGTCGGTTCTATTTGAGACGAAAAGTCACCGCCCCCTAATCTTTGAAATGCATGGACGAGTTGTGTTAATGGGTTAAACGCTTGAAGAAGCAGCCTCCAGCCGACTAAAAAAATAATAAGAGATGAGAATAAGCCAATTCCAATCACAAGGAAGATCATTTTAGGAACAACGATTTGCGTCACCCCAATCGGTTCTAATCGATAAAATGTCCAGTTCAAAACAGGTGAATACTCACTGAAAACATAGTAGGAATGGTTGTCTATTTTTATTTTTTGAATAAGATCCTTACTTTTTTCTCTCGACGGTGAAACTAGTCGGTAATCCGTTGTTGACAAATCTTTGCCAATAAGAGTAGAGGAACGACTATAAACGATCCTTTTATTATCATCTACCACAAGTAAGTTGGCTTCATTTCCCTGATCAACATTTCGCAGAATCCGAAACACTTTTTCGGCATTAATATCAATGTGAATTACACCCCGCCATTTAATACTTGGCACCTCAAATAATGGCCTTGTTAAAGAAAAAACTTGACCACCATCCAAGTTATAGTTAGAATCATGCGGCCCATCGATAAAGGGTTTTGTCATCTCCCTGCCCTTTTGGAAAAATGGCTCACTTAGAATATTGTATTCTCGATTCAATACTGTCCGGGAACTATCATAAATAATTCCACCATCATCTGTAATAATGTAGATTCCATTAATTCCTTGCTGCCAGGAAAACAAAAACGCCATATGCTGATTAATGTTGAGAATATGGCGTGGATTTTCATTCCAATCCTTTACCGGTATTTGTAATAAATACTGAAGATCTTCATGTGTCCATAATGAGTTTACAGATACCTCCATGCTGTTAAAAACGGCTTCTATTTGCCTTGTCAACGGTTCTAATCCGTCATGGGCATGCTTTATAGCGGTTTCCTGTGTTGACTTTTGATAAACATAAATAGAATAAGTACATGTTAGAGCAAGAGCCATTAAGATGATCATGATAATAAAAAACATTAAACGGTAAGAAATGGAGTATCCTTTTTTCTCCTTGCTAAACGCTGACATATTGCTATTTCCTTTCTTTTTTCCACTTCATATTGATGACCTAATTAGGCAAGAAGGTTTGCACAGCATTGTTTGTATTTTTTCCCGCTGCCGCACGGACAAGGATCGTTCCTCTTTGGAGACTTTCCTTTAAAATAGCGGGCCACATTCCGCTGGAACAAGTCCACCCTAACCTTATCCCCAAGCTGCTTCATCCGTTCATCCGCATACCTGTAGATTTGCTTATAGCTCGAACAAAAATAGTCGACCTCAGATGTCGAACGATCAGCACCCCATTTCCGATTACGAGGACATCCTCCATGGCAGAGCTTCTTCCATTCGCACGTTTTGCAAGGCTCAGGTAAGGTTGGCTTCATTTTTAGGAAGGTATCATATAATGGGTGGGATAGAATTTCATCAATCGAATCTCTTCCAACATTACCAATCTTCCATTCTGGATTAATAAAAAAGTCACAAGGGAATGCATCCCCATTTTGTTCAAGAATAATGGTTTGCGGACATGCAGCCTTATGGACACATGAACCAGACTCTCGATTCACATAAACAGAAAGCATATCATCAAAGAATCTGATAGAAGTCCTTGGTTCGCCATTGTTATACCAATAATCAAAGGCTTCACAAAGGAATGCGCCGTACTCTTCCGGTGTAATATCGTAAACACCGGGAGCGTTAACCTCTTGAGCTCGAAAGTCCATACAGGGGATAAATTGAATAAAACCGATTCCCTCCGATTCGAAAAAGCGCAACATCTCTGTTGCTTTACCAACATTCCCCTTGTGCACGACGGTTAAAATATTAAAATCTACCTGATGCTTACGAAGGCAGCCAATTCCCTTCATTACTCGGTCAAAGCTGCCCTGCCCTAGCGAATCCACTCTCCGGGCATCATGAATCTCCCTCGGTCCATCTAAACTGACTCCAACAAGAAATTGATACCTTTTTAAAAAAGCTGCCCATTTATCAGTTAGTAACGTCCCATTGGTCTGCAGTGAGTTGGAAATGATGGTATTCTTCGGTGCGTATTTTGCTTGAAGGGAAACCACTTCTTCAAAAAAATCAAGCCCTGCTAGTAAAGGTTCTCCCCCTTGCCAGGCAAAGGAAGCAACCCCATTTGACCTCTCCATATATTCCTTAATAAATTTTTCTAAAACCATAGAATCAATTCGATTAATTTTCTTCCCAGGTTTTCCGCCACAAGTACTGTAATAACAATAATCACAAGCTAAATTACAATCCTCAGATACCGTCTTCCACATCACGCTTATATTTCGATGTTCTGTCGTCAAGCAGCCAATACTCATCGGTTCCACCTCTTATCCGATAAATTTGAAAACCCTGACGTAGACATAGACATCAGGGCTGCAGTTGAATTCAGTTTTTTCTATATTTTTACTTTAAAAACAGCTTTTCTCACCTTTTCATTTCCATTAACCATCATTCCAGCCATATGAGCATCGTGCGGGTAGCAAATGATAAAATCACCTTTTTCAAGTATTACCTTGGATTGCAGGCTGCCTTCCCAAAAAGAAATATCATCCTGCTCATTGTAATCCTCTTTGATGTTCAATCGATCCAAATGCTCATACCCGATGCATTCATTTCCCTCTACGATGACTTGGATGTCGATATATTTTTTGTGTGTTTCCCATACACGTTCCTCTACACTTTTGGTTTCATATTCTACTAGATTGAAGAAAAGTTCTTCTCCATCCATTTCATAGAAGCCTGGCTCCAACTGTTCAAGGTTCGTGTTTTGGATATATTCAAAGGCTTTATCGAATTTCTCATTGAGCCCTTTGTAAAAACTAACATTACGAATATGATCAACGATCATGATGATTGCTCCTTTTTGTTCATAGTTTCTTTTTGTAGTGTAAAGGTATTATCCTAATACAGGCTCCTCCACAAACTTTACAATTCCTTTATGGTCATGTAATTCCAATACGACAATTTCGTTTTCTCCCTTTTGCAAAAACGGAGCTGG
This sequence comes from Neobacillus vireti, assembly GCF_036962345.1. Classification (GTDB taxonomy): domain Bacteria; phylum Bacillota; class Bacilli; order Bacillales; family Cytobacillaceae; genus Neobacillus; species Neobacillus vireti_A. Next base: position 216,575 of record NZ_JBALNB010000012.1, on the reverse strand, counting down.
GACATAGAGGGTTTGCTGTGGTCCGATTTCCCAGTAACGGCCGAGATTATGTCCATTTACAAAGACAACCCCTTTTGTCCACCCGGACATATCGATGAACGTATCGGCCGCTTCATCAATATTCAAGGTACCACGGTGAAGATAAGGATGATTCTCTTTTGCCTCATCATTGGTGAACGTTAAGGAACTCAAATCCTTTAGCGGTAAAGGATACACAGTCCAATCAAACAAAAATTGGTTGCCTGCTCGTACACCTTCAGTAATTCCTTTAAAATCTTTCAGGAATGGACCATAGTTTACACGTCCCATATTTTCAACTACAATCTGCAGTTTTGTTTCTTCCTCAGTGATATCAACCTCAATACTTGAACGGCCGCCAATTCGCTCAACTAAACCAGCATATTCACCATTCAAATAAATCTGACCGCGGTCATGAACATCTTGAACGGTTAGCGTCTGCTTGCCGTAAGCTCCTTTTATCACCGTTTCATAAACGATAAACCCATAACCCTGCCCATACTCCTCCATCGTTAAAGGCGTTCGGCTCTCTAGTGGACTTGAAAGTTGATTCAATGAATCTAGTAGAGCAGCACGCTCCGCAAAATAGACTTCACCATATTGTTTTTTTGGTGTCACTGGAGGTAAGTTCATTTCAGGCAAATCAACGTATTTTTCAAACGTCTTTCTCACCGCAAAGAATTTTTCCGTCACATCACCGGATTCTGTCAACAAGCCATCATAGTCATAGCTAGTAATCGTCGGCTGATAAACTTCCTCATTATGGTTTGCTCCATTATAGAAACCAAAATTCGTCCCGCCGTGGGCCATATAAAAATTGACAGAACCATTTTGCTGCAAAATACTTTCCAATGTTTCGATGACACTTTCAGAGGATCGAGTGTGGTGCTCTTCACCCCAATGGTCGAACCACCCATGCCAAAACTCCATACACATCAGCGGGGCCTCCGGCTGAAACTGCTTTAACTGTTCAAATGCACCTTCTGCTCGTGAGCCAAAATTGACCGTTTCAAATACTCCATCAATCATCCCGCCATGTAACATACTCGGTGCTGGGCCATCCGAAGTGAAGATAAGCTCGTCTCCAATCCGTTTTTGGATACTGTCCCGCATATATTGCAAATACTTTTGATCATTTCCATAACTTCCGTACTCATTCTCAACCTGAATGGCAATAATCGGACCGCCATTGGAACGCAGCAATGGCTGCAATCGGTCAAATAATACATCGAAAAACGCGTCTACTTTTTCTAAATACGGTTGATTGTAGCAGCGTAATTGGATATTCGGTACGGTCATGAGCCAATAAGGAAAGCCGCCGAATTCCCACTCGGCACAAATATAAGGGCCAGGTCGGACAATGACATGAAGACCTACTTTTTCTGCTGTTTTAATGAAGGTTTCAATATCAGCGATGCCTTCAAAAACAAATTGGCCTTCCTCAGGCTCATGTAAATTCCACGCTACATAGGTTTCTACCGTATTAAATCCGCATTCTCTTAATTTTGTTAAACGGTCTTCCCAGTATTCTGGTACTGTCCTGAAATAATGCATCGCACCGCTTAATAGGCGAGTTTCTTTGCCATCCAATAAGAATGAGTTTTGATTATAAGTTAATGCTGACATACTGCACCTTCTTTCTTAATTTTTTCATTAATCTGTTCCCTCTTTTGAAGGTACCACTCTTGGTCTTGAGGATATTGTTCAAAGGTTATTTCATCATTCAACCCTTCTTGCAAAAGCTCTAAGACTTGCTCTCTGCCAACAAAGCTTTCCAGCAATTGAAGCGCTCTTAAATCTTGCAGAGCTTCATGTAAAACCTCAAGTCTTATCGATTCAATCGGACCATCTTCACCGGGATAAACGAGAAAAGCATCTCCGGAAGGGAATGAATAATTGGCATCCGTATTTTTAAAGGGATCAATCGCCTTTTTCGAGTATTGTGAATACCAAAAATTATATCCCCAGTGAAGAAAGCCAGCGATTTTGTATTTATATAATTGGATACCTAGAACCCGATTGCGGAACGATGGCATCGAGAAAAACCGGTTTGCGACCTTTTTATATTGGGCACAACAATAGTAGGTCCAAAGATTTTCTACTCCATTCTCCAAAAAAGCATTGATATGGTCATTGGAGGGAATCGGATTTTTGACAATGCCTTTTTCATAGAATGTATAGTCTGAAAGCGCGTCAATAACTGGAAAATCTTTTAAATATTCTTGGAGGATCAAACTAGCATTTTTGTAAGACTCCACCTGGGTCAGATGCGGCTCATCCGAAACATGGAAAAAACATTGATCTTCTAAATTATTTTGGTTAATAAATTCGAGCAAACTAGGAAGAAACTGTCGAAGAAAATCTCGATATTTTAGACTCGCTGCATCCGTTTCCCAGCCAAATAATTGTTTCAATTCTTCATTTTCATAACCAACTATTTTCGGTGCATGCTTTGCTCCCCATTGGGTAAAAAGATGAGAAAACTCAAAATACCTGATTCCTTGCTTTCTGCCTAAATCAATCCATCTTTTTAGCTTTTCGAATTGGAAAAGGTACCTGTCACCTGATTTTTCTACATCAACAAGCTGCACAGTCGGCCGTTCTCCCCCAACCTCGGTATCTAAAGGAGGTGTAAAGATTGGTGTGAGTATCATATTCATTCCATGCTTTGCTGCAGTTCCAACAAATTGCTCAATTCTTTTCCAATGCTCCTCACTAAAGACCTCTGCCTTGTAATGAGTAGCCAGGCAATCCGTATGGAACCATTCTGTATGTATTAATGTTTGCTCGGGCAGTTCGGCAGCAATAACCTCTAATTCGAAAACCTCCTTACCAAGGCATTCCCCGTTTTCCTTTTCAAAGATGACTTCAATCGGATGTTTGCCTGGGTTCACGTCTCCCTGAGGATCGACAGTTATCCAAATTGCACGCCACTGTTCTGGAAAGGCTATTAAACCTTCAATATCATGAATCGGATAAAGGGGATCAGGAAATAATCCCGGTGTAGATTTAAGGATGAGATCATCATGATCGTGGTAACATGGTAATTCCGATGGGACAAGCCCTACGGAACGGACTGTGATCTTCTCATTAAAACCAGAATTTACATGCACTCGAATATTTTTTAATAGTGTTCTAGATTTATAGGCAATCTGGAAAGAGTACGATTCATTGATAAGCGCTGAACCTTTGTTCATAGGCTTGTCTTTCAGTTCTTGATCAGCAAAAACCTTTGTTAAAGAGCTTAAACTCTTTGTTAAAAATCCCTGTTCCACCAACATTTTTTCACCCTCTCAATCTATATAACCAAAATTATAACACCGCCAATTGTCGTGCCAACCCAACAACTTTATTTACAGTTGCTCAGTTAAACTCAGCTGTTGATGGAGCGAAAAACCTTCACTTTCCGCTCCAAACAGCAGGGGGATTAAACTTGCTTTAACAAAGCCAATAAGTGTAAAGATTCATGTAAACATTATTTTATAGTAAATGAATATTGATAGGTTTGATCGGAAAATAATGTGAATTCAGGATGTGTTTTTGCATTCCAAGAATCATCTCCACCGACACCCATTTGCTTATGATTTACACGTAAATACGTTTTTGTTCTTTCAGGCAATTGATACGCATGGCCTGCATCCTGCAATTCTGTTGCAGAGTAGGCACTGGCATTGATTTCGAGTAATGAATCACTCGTAACGTGGAGCTTCACTCCCGCACCATTGTCAATTTCAAACGAACGTACATGGGTTTTATTTCCGTGTTCCTGCGGTTTTAAATAAGGTATGAATTCATTTTCTACTGTTGATACGTAGCGGCCAATTTTCGCCCCTTTTTCACGGTCCCAATAATTTTCATGAGGACCTTTTCCGTACCAAGAAATATTCTCGAACGTTTTGACGAATGGAAGGATCATCCCGATCTCAGGAATTTCAGGTAAAGATTCACCAGGAACAAGTTCATATGCCACACGGATTTCTCCATCTCCAGTGATTTCATATTGAATCGTACATGTTGATATAGGTGAGGTTTGTAATTGTAGAACCGTTTCTATTTGAACCGTTTTATCCGCTTCCGTTACTTTCATTTGTTGCAAAGCTGCTGTCCCGCCTGCATGTTCCCAGATTCCTGCACGTTCACCTAATTTATTCCCACGGTCATTATCGGTTAACGCCCGCCAGAAATTTGGTACAACCGGCCCTGCTAAAACTTCTACACCTTGTTTGATAAATGAAGTAATGAACCCAGATGTTTTACTTACCGTTATGGAGAATTCCTCTCCCTCCACTTTCACTTGCTCATTTGTTTCCTCAATGTTCTTCAAGCTCAGACCTGGTGCTGGCTGAACATAGATTCGATTGTTTAGGACAAATTGATCAAAAGCAATTTCATAACCCTTTTCGGCCCAGAGACTATCTTTCATCGTGTGGAAGCTGATGGTTAAAATATATTCATTACCTTCCATTACATAGTTTGCTAGCACATCTTTAAGGTCAATCGTTACAGATGATAATGGCTTACAGGAAACGCTAATGCTGTCACTTGCTATTTCTTCCCCATCATTCAGCATTGTCCATCTTGCTTCATATTCATTAACATCGGTAAATAAATTCTTGTTGATGACGGTAAATCGATCATTCTCCAATCGGACATCAATTGGTTGATAGCATTTTTTCACTTCATAAATTTTCGGTGTTAACGTCCCATCTGCAAATAACAGACCATTACCACAGAAGTTACCATCATGTGGTGATTCACCAAAATCACCGCCATAGGCTAAATACGTTACACCTGATTCCGTTGTCGTTTGAATGGATTGATCTTTAAAATCCCAGATAAACCCGCCTTGTAAAATCGGATACCTATTGAATAAATCCGTATATTGGTAGAGATTCCCTACAGAATTGCCCATTGCATGAGCATATTCACATACAATATAAGGCTTGGCTGGAACTTCACTCTGTTCTGCATTCAAGGCATATTCTTCCAACCTTGAAGGATGCTCGTACATCGTGCTTTCAATTTCTGAAGCATCACTTGACGCACGATAATGGAACACCCCTTCATAGTGAACAAGACGTGTTGGATCTTCTTTCTTAATATGATCCTTCATTTTAATAAAGTTGGTTCCGCCAAACGATTCATTTCCAAGCGACCAGATTACGATAGAAGGATGATTTTTATCACGATGCAGCATCGAATGGCAGCGATCGATTACATTCGCCGTCCACTCTTCCCTATCTCCTGGAACGGTATCAAGCAATTCCTTTTGGCCATAACTCCAGGAACCGTGCGTTTCTAAGTTTGCTTCATCGATTACATATAAACCATATTGATCACATAATTCATACCAATAAGGATGGTTCGGATAATGGGAAGTTCTTACGGCATTAATATTATGCTTTTTCATTGCGAGTACATCTTGAATCATATCTTCTTTCGTTATAGAACGGCCTCTAAGATGTGAAAACTCGTGGCGGTTGACTCCATTAAACAGAATCCTTTTTCCATTCACTAGCATTAGGCTGTCTTTAATTTCGATTTTTCGGAAACCAACTTTACAGCTTTGCGCTTCCATGATATTGCCATCGGAGTTTTTAACTGTAATAACAAAGGTATAGAGCGTTGGCTTCTCTGCACTCCATAAGGATGGAGCTTCCATTTGTTTTGCGAAAGACAAAGCGCTTTCTTCTTCATTTTGCAAATAATTTTCAGCAATCCGTTCACTAAATACTTCACGGCCATTTTGGTCAAATAAATGTGCTTCGATGGAAACTGGCTCATCGAAAAGACTAGCATAATTAGAAACTTTCATGTTTACAAGAAGCTCGGCATCCTTAAAGTCAGCATCTAAACTCGTTTGCACAAAATAATCAGAAATGTGGAGCACAGGTGTGGAATATAAATATACATCCCTGAAGATTCCACTTAAACGCCAAAAATCCTGGTCTTCTAACCAGCTTGCATCACTCCAGCGATAGACCTCAACAGCAAGCTTATTCTTTCCTTCTATTAAATAGGGAGAAATGTCAAACTCACTCGCAGTAAAACTATCTTCACCATATCCAACGAGGTCACCATTTACCCATACGTAAAAAGCGGACTCCACTCCTGCGAAATGAAGATATACAGGCTGTTTCTCCCACTCTTTTGGAATATCAAAATAGGTAATGTATTGACCAACAGGATTGTATTTCGTTGGTGCAAATGGAGGTTTTAATTCTTCTTGATTTTCCCATGGGTATCGAACATTCGTATATTGCGGATAATCATATCCTTGGAATTGCCAATGAGAAGGTACTTGAATCGGTTGCATCTCACTTTCATCGAAACCATCTTTATAAAAATCTTTATTCCTGCCAGCAGGATTCTTTGAAAATAAAAACTTCCATTCACCATTCAATAATTTGCAGAATGGTGACTCCACACGGTCTACTGTTAATGCATCTTCTACTGACAAAAACGGCATGCTAGTCGCATGGGCAGGCAAACGATTTAATTGAAAAATTTCAGGATTGTTATTCCACTCTGGATAACCATTACTTGGTGGTGTATAAACATACTTTTCTTTTGCTTTTAACATAGGTGCTTTCCTCCTTACTCAGTCAAACTCTCTCGTTGAGAATTCAAAAAGTGGTAAACCGCGCCAATCATTCCGGCATGATTGGATAGATTAGCAAGAACAATTTCCGAATTTTTATTAAAGGAAGGTAACAAATATTTTTCGACTTCCTCTTTTACTTCCTGCAAAAACTTCGCTCCCCGAGCCGTAATGCCGCCGCCTATGATGACTTTTTCCGGGTTAAAAATATAAATAAGATTCGAGATGCCCATCGCTAAATAACGGAAAAACTGTCTGACAGCCATCTGAATCTCCTCATCACCTTGGTCATATAAATCAAAAATTTCTTTTCCAGTCCATTGACGTTCTTCTTTATAGTGATTGGCAAACTGAATTAAACCTGAAACGGAGGCATTTTTTTCAAAGGGGTCTCCGTCAACGAGCATATAGCCCCATTCCCCTGCACTGAATGAATGCCCTGAATACATTTTTCCATCAATCACAATCGCTCCGCCGATTCCTGTCCCCACGGTCAACGCAATGAAATTGCTTGAGCCGTGATCACCAAGCCACATCTCACCAAGGGCTGCACAGTCTACATCGTTTCTCACTTCGACTGGAAGTCCGAGGGCCTCACTGACAAGCTTCTTGATTTCGACACCCGTATAATGCGGAATTGTATCACCGGCAGCTACAATTGTTCCCGTATGGAAATTAACTTGTCCGGCTGTGCTAATAGCAATTCCGCTGAGGGAATAGTCCGCCACAATGCTTTTACCTGCTGCAATTACTTTATCGATGATCGCCCGGCCGCCGAGATGGGCTTCTGTATCCATCATAAAGTGCGAAAGAATATCCCCTTTTTCGGTCACAATCCCATATTTAATTTGTGTTCCTCCGATATCAAAGGCCAGATAGTGCTTCATTCTTAACGAATTCCCTCCGCAAAAGCTTTTGTGATTAATTGCGGTCTTGAAATTGCTCCTCCTACTACTATCGACCAAGCACCTAATTCCAGCATTCTGCGTGCTTGCTCTGGTGTTTGGATGCGGCCTTCTGCAATAACAGGGATTGGTAATCGCTGGGAAAGCTGTTCAACTAGTTCAAAATCTGGATCATCTTGTTTTGGACTGTCATTCGTATAGCCGGAAAGGGTCGTAGAGACCATATCTACACCGCATTCTAGCGCATATTCGGCGTCCCTAATGGTTGCAATATCCGCCATTACTAACGCATTACTATGTTCATGAATATAGTCGACTAAATCCTTTAAGTTTTCCCCATTTGGACGCTTGCGATAAGTGGCATCTAGCGCAATGACATCAGCCTCTACTGCCAATAGTTCCTTTACCTCTTTAAGGGTTGCCGTGATAAAAACCTCACTGTCTGGATAATCACGCTTGACTAATCCAATGACTGGAAGTCCTGTTTGGCGTTTAATCGCAGCAACATCAACTGCAGAATTGCTTCGAATGACCTTTGCACCGCCTTCCTTAGCTGCCTGAGCCATTTTCGCCATGATTTCAGATCCGTGAAGCGGCTCATGTTCAAGCGCTTGGCAAGATACAATTAAATCTTTGTGTATAGTCGTGAAAAAAGGATGATTGTTCATATGGTGATCTCCTTGTAACTTTTTATTTTTAATGCATTTTGTCCTTCATAAAAGCTTATGAAGGACAATTTTAATAAGAGAAGTAATAAACTATTAATATACTTTTTCTACTTCATTTGTATAGGTGTTGATTAATGCTTGGATAGTATCATTTAATTCAGCCAGGGATGCATGGTCTTGTTGAGTTACAGGTAATAATGGAAGTCTTGGAGAACCTGTTTCAATATTTCTTAGTGATAAAATGTACTTACAAGCACCGTATAAAGATGGATAGCTTAATAGCTTTTTAATCACGCTATTGATTTCAAATTGTAATTTCTGAGCTTTTTCGAGTTTCTGAGCACGATACAATTTTTCTAATGAACAGAATAGTTCCGGCATAACACCGTATGTTCCACCAATACCGCCATCAGCGCCCATAATGCGTCCGCCTAAGAATTGCTCATCTGGTCCGTTATAAACGAGAAACTCTTTTCCAGCATTCGCTTTGAATTGCTGTAAGTCAAAAACACTTTCTCCAGACATCTTAATTCCAATTACCTTTTCTTGAGCAGCCATTTTTTGGAATAGTGGTTGAGTTAAATTGAATCCTGTTGTCTGTGGAATATTGTAAATAATAAATGGCAATGAGCTGCTGTCAATCATTTCCTGCCAATGCTTTTCAACCGATTGCTCGGACAAACGGTAATAGATTGCTGGAACGGCTGAGATCGCATGGGCGCCGCATTTTTCTGCATGAATCGCAAGCTCTTTGCTTTCTCTTGTAGAGTTTGCACCGACATGGACGATAATAGTTAGCTCACGGCCAACCTCCTCTGTAACAGCTTCTACTACTTTCTTTCTTTCTTCCGCTGTTTGCAGGATTCCTTCACCAGAGCTGCCTCCGACATATAAACCTGTTATTCCGCTATTTACATAGGAACGGGCAAGCTTTTTCACTCGTTCCTCACAAACTTCGCCTGCCTCATCATAGGCAGAATACATTGCAACAAATATACCTTTAAATTGGTCTAAATCCCAAGCTTTCATGTTGGTATCCCCTTTTTTGTTAGTAAATAGTAAACTAGTATTTTTGCATTTCCGGATAAATTTTAGCGCAAGTTTTTATACCATGCTATTATTAATCTTCTCTAATTTTGCGACCTTTTGTTCTAGTCTCGTAAAGGCCGATTTCGCCATCCACATTAGTCCAAAAGCCAGTACACTGAAACTAAAGAACGGAATAAGTGCTGGAACCAGAACCATCACCATGCAGAAGCCTGCAATAAGCGCCGCCATACTTAGACAATGAAATGGATTTGAAATAGCAATGATCAGTGCATATTTAACAACATTAATTAGTTTGATGTCAAAATGAACATAGACTGGAATCATAAGCAGGGCTGTCATCAAATAAAGGATACCTGCAATCCACACGACAATGAGTAATACAAGATCGATCGTTCCCTCTCCACCTTTGAACAGCTGGAAATAATAATAAAGACTACAGCCCGTTAACGTGGTAACCCATCCTAGTAGGTTGGTCTTTAGAAAGCCTTTACGGTACAGATCCCAGAACGTTCGAAAAATCGGGAACTCCGTTTGTTTATTAAGCCATTTTCGGCAAATCGCAAACATCGAAAAGGTTGCTGGGAATATGCCTCCAATAACCAGACCCACAAGAGTGAATAATATCCATATTAATTGAAGGACAAAGAACCTCATTATCCATTCCATGATTGTATTTAACTTCTCCATGTAGCCAGCATGAAACATATTCCCACCTCATTTTAGATTAAAGTTAACTAGGTATTTCTTTCTTACTGATGATTGCTGCGTGCGCTTCGATCAACTGTTGAAAACGATCGGCGATGATTTTATCACCTGCTCCATTTGGATGCAGCCCATCAGGCAAATATTTTTCAAACTCTTCTCCAAACATTTCAAGTCCATCTATATAATAGATGTTTTGTTCACCATGTCGCTTTAGCATATCAATGACTTGAACAATTTCAGTTCTCACTTTTTCCAGTGACAACCCAACTTCATTTTCGCTTTTTTCTCTCTCCCTGTGAAAAATAGGAGAAATCACCACAAGTGGCACATTCTTGTGTACATCACGAATCGTTTGGATAAATCCAATTAATGCAGGCGAAAAAGTTCTTTCCGATAATGTATTTCCACCCACGATATTGATTCCTGCACATATCGAAATAAAATCAGCCGGCATATCCCGAATCATTCTAGCTACCATCGGCTCTAAGTGGCAATTTCCGCTATATCCAAGAGATGTAAGATTAAAATCCATCTTATTAGCAGCCAGCGCCGGCCACGTCTGCGATGGACTATCTGAATAATAGCAATGAGTGATAGAACTTCCATACGTGATCCAGCGTAAACGGGAATCTTCGACTAATTCCCACTCTGCTCCTTCATCAATCCAAATTCCTGAAATCGGGACAGGCAATCTCTGGGATAAATAGATTTCAATCAACTTTGATTGACCAGGAAGGGAATCAAATGAAACCATTGTTTCCCCTGCTGAAAGGTAGGCTGTTTTTACTAGAGTACCGTCAATCAAACAATCCATCTCCATGAATTCCGTTGCTTCTGCAATTTCAATCTTTATGGATTGGGTATTGCTTCGAAGTTTAATCCGAACACCTGCCGGCAGCTCCGCTTGGCCGCTAATGCCGTTTGGTGGATAAAACTCCTTTATGTCAAAAGGGATTCTCCAAGGTTTCATATACTCTTTCGTTTTTTCCAAGGAAACAGCTCCATGAAATAACTTTTCAGATAATGGTACCTGCTGCAAGTTCATTCCTCCAATTGTACCGAACTATGACTTCAACCAATCGAGCGAAAACTTAGCAAACTGAATGTCCATGTTATTCCAATCAGAGTAATCATAAACCCGTTCATACAGGACACCGATTTCACCATTTTTAAGGACCGTTAAGCAAGAATAACCGTAGTAGCCTTCCTCAACTACTTTGCTGTACGGCCATGTTTTACCGCCATCTTCACTCAAGCGAACAGTTCCTTTTACTCTTGTTTTTTCATCCGCTGGATTAGAGAATAGAACCCGTACTTTTCCGTCTCCTAAATCTGGATATAGGACAACGCTAGATTGACAGATTGGATCGATCAATTCCATGTCAAACGTGACTTCACCCCATGTTTCGCCGCCATCCGTGCTTGTTGTAACAGCAGTTCTTTGCAGCCCATAGTGGTTTCTCAAATAATATTTCAACTCACCTGTTGGTAATTGAATGACTTGGGACTCTGTCAAATATTGTTTTCCTTCTGAAATAGTTTCGGCTGAGAGAGTCTCACCATCCAGCTCTCTTCCGTCATTTGGAGATTCGCCGCGCTGCCAAGTAACACCATGGTCATCGCTATAAATACAAGCACAAGATAGAGCTCCTGCTTCATTTGAAAAATAGATTGGGAACACTAATCGACCTTTCTTTTCTCCGTGCTTCAATTGAATACCGCAGCCAGGACCAGATCCAATAAACTTCATCCATTCTTCCTTAACCGATAAATTCAATTCTCTTGGTTTCGACCAAGTAAGTCCGTCGTCTTCACTCTGAATGATTTGGATAAAACATGTTCTTGCTTCTAGTAAACTTTCATTCTGGTCAATTCCCTTTTTAAAATAAATATTTCCATTAGCTTGACCATCATTGAAAACATAACCTTTTTCGTCAACTGTATAACTCGTTACATTGTTTTCTGAATCATACACTTTTCCTGATTGGGATAAAAAGTAAACATTTCCTTCGTTATCAAATAATTTTCTGCGTCCATCTGCATCGAAACCAATTCCTGGTTCACTGTTCCACAGTCCGACTCCACCTGGTGAATGGCAATAGATCATGAAAATTGTTCCTGTTTCTTCATCCTGTAACAATGATGTATCAATGGCAGCAGCTCCATCTAAACCTTCACCCGCAAAGGCCACTAGCTTTTGGACTGGTCCCCACGTTACACCATGGTCTTCACTGCGTCGGATGGAAGCATCAATTTGGTTTGGATTGTCTGTTTGATCGACAATTCTGGCATCTATTCCTGCAATAACCGTTCCCTTCGTTGTCGTTATCATCGATGGGATTCGATAAGCCTTTGAACCCGCAAGATTTGGATAAAAAATTGCTTCTGCTTGAATCGTTGACATATTTATTCCCTCCTAATCATGTAATTCCAAATAAATGTGGGTACCATAGCACCCACATTTATTTTTTTATTTATTGCTTCATTAAATCAGATACCTTTGGTGCTTTTTCCAACTCAGCAAGGATTTCTTGTCCGCCATTATTTTTCCAATTCTCAACGTAAGAATCCCATTCTTTGTCGATATCAACTTCGCCAACGATCGCTTTCATTCTAAATTCAGCTACAATTGTATCAAGTTGTCCTTTATAACGTTTTTCGAGTTCCTTAATATTTGTTTCGTTAAATAAATCCCATTTATATGGACGAATCATCATTTTTTCTTTTACATCTTCACGGGCATATAATTCATTTTTCACCTTCATTGTATATTCAGATTGGAACCAGCCTACTCTTTCTTTATCATACGTACGGAAGTTATAAGCCCAGAAGCCTGAGTTTCCTTCTTGCTCTGCAAATTCAGGACGTATTTTCAGAGCTGACTTTTCTGGTTCCCCTTCCCAGTCAGAGTGCACGCCAACCTCTCCATATAATGTCCATCTTGCATCATTATCGAAGTTAATATAATCAAAGATTTGTAGAATTCTCGCCAATTCTTCATCCGTTACATCTTTCGAAACATAGAAGGCATCTGCTAAATTTCCAACTGGAATAAATGCTCCTTCACCTTGTTGTCCATCCTTGCCAATTTCCGGTGCTGTCGCAAGTAATTTTGCAGTAGAATCTGGATTTTCAACGATGTTTTGCGGTGCACGTCCTTTTGCCCAGTCATCCATTGCAATATAAGAAGGCTGTGCTACATAGTATCCGACTTTGCCTTGCTTGTATTTTTCCCAGCTCTTTTTATCATCAAGAGTAGTAAATTCAGGGTCAATTAAGCCCATGTCATACCATTTTGCCATTTGTTTTAAGAATGCTTTATAGTTTTGTGAAATCTCCGTTGAAACCAACTTTCCATCTTCCATTAAGTTAAACGTAGGAGCAATTCCGAATGAACCCATTAATGTATGTGCCCAGTTCGTATTATTATTCCATGGTGAAATTCCGTACGTATCATCCTTGCCATTTCCATCAGGATCGTCAAACGTAAAGGCTTTCAAAATCTCTTCCATTTCTTGAATTGTGTAAGCACCATCAGTATAGTAGATTTTTTCACGACCGCCGCTTGGACCTACTTGCTTGATTTCACCTGGTGGCTTAATTCCTAATTTCTCCATCCAGTCAAGACGGAATGTTGGCCCCCAAACTAAACCATCGACATGCGCATATTGGCCAATTAATGCTACATATTCATTTTCTGTTCCTTTTTTAAGGTTCATCTTATCCCCAGAAGGATTTTCAGATAGCATCTTCATATATAGAGGTGCATATTTTTCAAGCATTTCTTTTGGAATCGTTCTTGTTAAGCCAGAATCGTATAATTCTTGGGCCGTCTTACCGCCTGCCGTAAAAGCAAATGTATCAGGAAGATCCCCGGATGCAACCATTAAGTTGACTTGGTCAGCATTCCAAGTATCCGTTTTCGTATTTTCAATTTTGACATTAAATTGCTCTTCTAATTTCTTTTGCACATAGTTTCCATCTTCAACCTTTCCTCTTGTCACAGATCCTGAAAGATTCAATGTTAACTGATCCTTGAAATCTCCGGCATCAGGTAAGCTTTCTACAGAAACTTTTTTCTCTTCTTTACTTGCTTCCTTACTGGCACATGCAGATGTGAAAAGAAGTGCGCCGGAAACAGCTGCTAAGGAAAGTGTTTTTGCAAACTTTTTCATTAATAATTCCTCCTATTATCCTTTTAATGAACCAATCATAATTCCTTTAATAAAGTATTTCTGTACAAACGGATAGATTAATACGATTGGGCCAATCGAAATCATAACTGTTGCTGCACGCACGTTGCTCAGTAGCAATTCTGAACTTGCCATACCGCCGCCGCCGACTTGGGCATTTTGGTTATTGGAAAGATCCATTGCCGTCAACATGTCTCTTACAACAATTTGTAATACTGTTTTTGCATCATCTTGAATATATACCAAGGCATGGAACCATTCATTCCAGTGGTAAACCGCTGCCCAAAGTGCTACGGTTGCAATAACAGGCTTGGATACCGGAATAATAATCTTTGTCAAGATTATAAAATAATTCGCTCCATCAATCAGTGCAGATTCTTCAAGACCCTTATCAATGGTCATAAAGTAGTTACGCATGATGATAATAAAGAATACATTGACTGCTGAAGGTAGAATCAATGCTAGGCTATTGTCGATTAATCCTAGATTTTTAATTAATAAGTAATCTGGAATCATACCGCCTGAGAAGAACATCGCAATCAAGAAAAAGATTGTAAAAACATTTCGATATGGCAGATCCTTTTTTGAAAGCGGGTACGCTGCCAGTATCGTAAAAGTCACAATTAAAAATGTTCCGGCAACAGTACGTATGATTGTATTTAAATAAGCAATCCCGATGTTATCGTTTGAAAACATATATTTATAGGCATCTGTAATCCATTGATCAGGCCATAAATTCACCCCAAGACTTGATGCTGATTCAGCACTAGAGAACGATAAAACGATTGTTTGCCAAAAAGGGTATATTACAAGAATAGAAAATAGTACGAACCCCGTAATATTAAGAATATTAAACAGTGAGATTTTTTTACGAGCTTTTAGTTCCATTTTATATCCTCCTTTCTACCATATTCCATGTTCGCTTTTTCTTCGAATAATAGCGTTTGCAGTAAGTATCAGCGTAATTCCGACTACGTTTTTAAATAGTCCTACTGCTGTTGCATAATCAAACTGGAATTGCTCCAAACCGCTTCGATACACATACGTATCAATTATGTCAGCAACTTCATATACTAATGGATTGTACAAGTTAAGAATCTGGTCGAACCCTGCGTTCAATACACTTCCAAGTCGAAGAATAAACATGATGATGACCATTGGCATAATCGATGGAAGTGTGACATGGATCATTTTGTGGAATCTGCCTGCTCCGTCAATTTCAGCTGCTTCGTACAATCCTGGATCAATGGAGGAAATTGTTGCCAAATAGATGATGGCTCCCCAACCAAGCTCTTTCCACATATCGGTCAAAATTAATATTGGAATGAAGGATGATTTATCTGACATGAAATTAATAGGGTCTCCACCAAACAGGGTAATAACATAGTTAACAATTCCTCTTTGCGGTGAAAACACTTCAATGACCATTGCCGATAAAATAACCCAGGACATGAAATGTGGTAAATAGGAGATTGACTGACTCACCTTTTTAAATTTCTCACTTTTAATTTCATTTAATAGAATTGCAAAAATAATCGGTGCCGGGAATACAATGATAATTTTTAATAAACTGATGAACACTGTATTTTGAAATGCTCTTAAAAATAAGAAATCACTGAACAGCCTTTTAAAGTGTTCAAAATTATTCCACGGACTATCCATAATACCTAAGCCTGGTGAAAAGTTTTTAAAGGCAATTATTACCCCATACATTGGGATATAATTAAAAACAAATAACATCGCCATCGGAATGAGCATCATCAAGTAAAGCGATTTCATTTTTTTCACACGGATCCATTTTTCACTTACTTGTCGCTGAGGTTTTGTCTTAACTCTCTCTAATGTTGTTTGCATTATATTTCCTCCCTTCTTTATTGAAAAACATTTGAAAACGTTTCCTGTTATTAGAATAATATAATTTCTAAATTAATAGTTTTAAATTCTTTAGGAAAAGTAACACTATTTTAAGGAGAGTGAAAGCGCTTTTAACAATGACTGGAACCAGATAAGTAAAAAAAAGTAGAAGCGCATGAATTTTTCATGCGCTTCTCAACGTGGATCTAGTTATTTATTACTTTAATAAATCGGAAACCTTTGGAGCCTTTTCTAACTCAGCCAGGGTTTCTTTTCCGCCGTTATTCATCCAGTTTTCAACGTATTTATCCCATTCTTTGTCGATGTCAACTTCGCCGACAATCGCTTTCATTCTAAATTCAGCGACAATGGTATCCATTTGACCTTTGTAACGCTTTTCAAGTTCCTTAATTTTAGTTTCGTTCAATATATCCCATTTATAAGGGCGAATCAGCATTTTTTCTTTTACATCTTCACGAGCATAGAACTCGCTTTTTAATTTATTTGTATATTCAGATTGGAACCACTGTACCCGCTCTTTATCATAAGTACGGAAGTTGTAAGCCCAGAATCCTGAATTCCCTTCTTCCTTTGCAAATTCCGGACGTACTTTAAGGGCTGATTTTTCAGGTGTTCCTTCCCAATCAGAATGCTTACCAACTTCACCATATAATGTCCATCTTGCCTCATTATCAAAGTTAATATAATCAAAGATTTGAAGGATTCTCGCTAATTCTTCATCCGTTACATGCTTTGAAACATAGTATGCATCAGATAAATTTACAACCGGAAGGTATGCTCCTACACCCTGCTGTCCATCTTTGCCAATTTCCGGTGCAGTTGCAAGTAATTTAGCAGTAGAATCCGGACTTTCAACAATGTTCTGCGGTGCACGGCCTTTAGCCCAATCATCCATCGCAATATAGGAAGGCTGTGCAATATAATAGCCGATCTTTCCTTGCTTATATTTTTCCCAACTTTTATTATTGTCAAGAGTTGTAAATTCAGGGTCTATCAATCCCATCTTATACCATTTCGCCATTAATGTTAGGAATTCTTTATATTTTTCAGATATCTCGGTAACAACCAATTTATCTTTTTCCATAAAGTTATAACCAGGATGTAATCCAAATGCCCCCATTAAAGAAGCTGACCAGTGGATTTGATTGTGATAAGGCGAGATTCCATACGTATCGTCCTTACCATTTCCATCCGGATCATCGAAAGTAAAGGCTTTCAAAATTTCTTCTAATTCTTCAAGCGTATAGGCAGCTTCTGTAAAATAGATTTTTTCACGGCCGCCGCTTGGACCAACTTGCTTGATTTCTCCTGGAGGATCAATACCTAATTTTTCCATCCAATCTAGTCGGAGTGTCGGCCCCCAAGCTACACCATCAACATGGTCGTATTGGCCAATTAATTGTAAGTACTCATTATCAGTTCCCTGTTTTAAGTTCATGATTGGCCCTGGTGGATTTTCAGATAGCATTTTCATATATCGAGGTGCATATTTTTCAAGCATCTCTTTCGGAATCGTTCTAGTTAAACCAGAATCAAATAATTCTTGTGCTGATTTTCCGCCTGCTGTAAAACCAAATGTATCAGGAAGATCACCGGATGCAACCATTAAGTTTACTTGGTCAGTATTCCACGTATCCGTTTTCGTATTAATAATTTTGACATTAAATTGTTCTTCTAATCTCTTTTGAACATAGTTGCCATCTTCCGCCTTTCCTCTTGTGAAAGACCCTGAAAGATTAAGTTCAACCTCTTTAGAAAAATCACCAGCTTTAGGCAAGCTTCCTACTTCAACTTTTTCTGCTTCTTTACTAGCTTCCTTATTCGAACATGCCCCTGTAAAAATTAGTGCACTTGAAACAGCCGCTAATGAAAGTGCTCTCAAACCTTTTTTCAATTTTTCTCCCCCTTAACCAATTAGTGTTCACTTTTTCTTTACATATTTGCGCTCGCACTGATGATTAAACCAACTAGGTGAAAATATCCTCCTCTTTTTTTGTTAATTGAAAACGATTTCTATTTTTAGAATAGTGTAATTTCCTTCAAGAAAGTTATACTTTCTTAAGATTTATTAGTACTATTTTAAGTTCATTTAATTTTTTTAATGTAAATTAAAACTATTTAAAGCTTTTTTATTTCTTAAAAACACAAAAATAGAGGCTGCCCTAAAGGAAAAGTTCCCCTTAGAGTAAACCTCTAAAACATTAGAATTATATAGGAGCAGGAAGGACAATCGTAACTTTTGTGCCCTCACCTAATACACTTTCTATACTAAGCCCATATTTTTCCCCGTAATGAAGCCGTATTCTCCCGTTTACATTGTAAATACCGGCTTTATCCAGCGAAGACGAAGCTAATTGAGTTTTTATGATTGAGAGTTCTTCTTCTCCTATCCCCACTGCATTATCCTCTACAACGATATGAATTTCATCCTCTTTCAGCTTGCACGAAATATGGATGGTTACCATGTCCTTGGTTTTCCTTGCACCATGGTGAATGGCATTTTCAATGACAGGCTGTATAATCAGCTTAACCGTTGTATGATTCAATACATTTTCATCTACATCCCAAATGCATTCAAAATTTTCAAACCGGTAGGACATAATTTTGACATAGTTTTTCGTATACGTAAGCTCATCACGCAGTGTGATCATAAATTGTTCACGATTCGTGATAAAACGGAAAAATCTGCTTAACGACGCAATCATCTCAGTCGCTCTATCCGTCTCATTGGCTTCGACGAGATAAATCAAATTATCGAGCGTATTATATAAAAAGTGAGGATTAATTTGCGACTGCAGTGCATTAAGCTGGAGCTCGCGTTTTTCATATTTTAATTGAATCCGTTCTTGATTTGTTATGATCGTCTCATGAATCAATTCCTCTATTCTTTCCATCATTTGATTAAAGTTCTTCGTCAGAGAGTCAACCTCTTCTATTCCAGACAATCGTTCAACTACATCATGATGAGAACCCTTTAAATCAAAGGTTTGAACCAGCTCGTTCAACTGTCCAATCGGCCTGTGCATCCGTCTCGAAATCCAATAGGCAAAAACAAGTAACAATAGGACGATGAAAAAGAACAGATAGAGGTCACTGATAAACAATTGATTGACCTGCTTTTGAACAGTAGAATTATTATATCTTGAAATAAATTCCCAGTTTAGACCTGTAATTTCTGTACTGTAAGCATGAACATTAGAGCTTTCATCTTGCAGCATTTCCTCTTTACTATCAAAAACTTGGCCAATTTTAAGAGGATTCGGATGGGAAAGAATCATGTTCCTTTTATCTGCGAGCATCATTTCAAGACCCGTTTTTTGCCAATCAGAATAATACGTTTCCAACTGATTATTTTCAATATCAACGGTAATAAAGCCAATAATTTTTGAAAATTCTACTGGAGAAAAAATCGGCATTCCAATCACAATGGTAACATTATCAAAGCGATCCCTCTCTAGTGCATAACTAATCTTCCTGCCTGAACTTGTTAAGGTACTCATAAATTCTGAAGCTAGTTTATTCTGCTGAATATCCATGTTTGTATACAAAATCTTTCCAGACTCATCAAAAATTTTGATATTTTGCCTTCTTAATTCGAGGAATTGCCTTCTATCTACTAATTCTTGTCCTATCTTTTCAGCATCATGTTCCATTAAGTGAAGCTGTATATTGTCATTATACGCAATTCGTGCCATCATGAGCTCTCGTTGGTTAATTTCGTTATTCATCAACCGAGCCATTTTTTCATGTACGGAATGATAGCTTTCCTGCATATCCCCCGAAACAAGATGGGAGGTTTGGCCGTAAAGAATACCAATAAAAATTATTAGTGGAAGCAAAACCGTTATCACAAAATAAAAAAAGAAGCGCTCCCGTAAACTTAGTTTCATGCCTGCCGTTTTGTTTTGCTGTACAAGACCGCTGTAATTCCTGCTTCCTTCATACTCCTTAACAGATTCGATTAATTGATACAGCGGTTGAATAACCTTTCGGCCAATCATTCTTGAAAAAACAATTGCAACCACAGCGGAACAAACGAATGTTATTACAATCATCTTCCACATTAGCCCAATTTGTTTATTATAAAAACCTAATGGATCTTCATAAATAAACTGAAAATTATAATAAGGGATAGTTGAATAATAGAATCCCTTATCTCCTCTCGATTGCAATAATTCCTTTTTACTTTGAGAATTAAGCTCTTCTGGTTTCTCCCCTTCTACTTGGTCTCCTTTAAAAAACAGCCTGCCGTTTTGATCATATAAGCGGATTTGGCCGGCATAAAAGAGAGAGTCATCAAGACTTTTTGGATTAATAAATACTAAAATGACTCCTTTATGAACCCCGTCTGGGGACATGATATTCGTTCCAAAAAACAAATGATTGTTTAAGTCATTGGAGTCAGATGCCTCCCATCCATTTTCCTCATTAATGGAAGGGAGTTCAATCTTTCTTTTTGCCTCGCCCTTGTTAATAAAGTAAAAATTATTTTCGACTTCTGTTTTTACCTTCATGCCATTCAAATTAAAATCTACATATTTTTGATCAGAACTGTATTGAGTTGTTGGTGTAATGATGAGGATATTTTCAATGAGATTATTATTCTGTCTGATTGAATTTAAATAATCCTCTAAACCCGCATGCTGGTAATATTTCCCTGATGAACTTAATTCTGACCCGCTCAATTCATCGATATAACGGATAACAATCTCATTCGTCTTTAGATTGTTTGTCGTATCATAGATATTATTAAACTCCGTTTGCAGTTCATGGGATATCTGTTCCATTCTTAACTCAATCGACGTTTCTTTCTTTTCTTCAATAAAGTTTTTTATTTTTATATAGTATAAACTGCTTAACAGCAAAAGAAAGACAAATACGGCGATTAACGAAAATTTTAATAAAAAGGTCTGGAACTGTTGCTTTTTAGCTTTTATCATGGTGTTCCTCCTGAGTTCTGACCTGGTTTACTGTTTTCTGAACGCTACAGGGGTAACACCTGTTTCATTTTTAAATACTTTGTTAAAATACGAATGACTTTGGAAACCGACCATATCGGAGATCACCTTTATTTTATAATCGGTATTTTTAAGAAGCAGCACCGCTTTTTCGATACGAATTTGATTGACATAATCGATAAAATTTTGTCCTGTTTCCTTTTTAAAAATCGCACTGAAATATGCTTGATGCAAGAATAATCGGTGTGAAATATCCTCAAGTGTAATCCGTTCCTGATAATTTTCCTTTACATATTCCTTGGCCATAAGAACATAACTGTTTACATCCTTTTTATCCTGATGGATCAAATCAAACGAAATCGTTTCCAACATTTGTGTCAGCCATCGCTTTAATTCCTTCAAAGAATCAATCTCGTAAATTCTGCCTAGTACATGCTGCTGGTCAATAGACGCAAGAGTAAGTCCCTTTTC
Organism: Neobacillus vireti; assembly: GCF_036962345.1. Lineage (GTDB taxonomy): Bacteria > Bacillota > Bacilli > Bacillales > Cytobacillaceae > Neobacillus > Neobacillus vireti_A. Next base: position 195,131 of record NZ_JBALNB010000012.1, on the reverse strand, counting down.
TTTAAATCGGAACATAAGGATAATAATAAGTTCAGAACAGGAACTGCGTATTTCAGCAATCGGCAGACCTCCAATCCCTTTGTATGTGTCAAAAAAATGATTGACTAACTCCCCAAAGGCCATTTTCCCTTCCGATTTCATCGACTCCATCAGGTGATTTTCAATTTTGTTCACATGGTCTAACATGAAATTGGGAAGCTCTATTTGTTTCCCTTTATTACCATCAACAGTCAAATCCTCATGGAAGATTACCGTTTCATATTCACTAAAGTATTTATAGCTATAGGCGTAAACCGCCTCATTATAAGAACGGCAAATTTCTTGATACGTGGATGCTGGATTGCCAACACCAACAACAAAATTTTCCTGGTTTTTGAACAAGTCACCAAGGTTATCTCTTAGTGAATCAATGAACAAGTTAATTTTCGGCAAAAAGCTCTGTTTCGAAACAAGCTTAGAATTGGTACTTAACACAATCAGACTATTCCCGTAAAACAAAATGGAAACTTGATAACGATTCCAAAAATCCGCAGCAAGCTCCGTAATCTTCTGCCTGATTGAAAAAGTGGACACCTCTTTAAACAATCGATCAAAGGAAAAAATAGCGACTCTAAAGCTTTGTGTCTGCTGATTCCAGTAGTCTGCATACTGAGGCAGATTTTCACCTTTAATTAAATCCAAAAGCATCAATTCCTCGAATCGGTCTACTTCTTTCACTTTTTCATCTTCCCTTAATTCTTCTGCTAGTTTCGTAAAAACATTGAAAAAGTCATTTTTCATCAATGGCTTCAACAAATACCCCTTCACACCAGAGCGAATAGCATCTTGGGCATATCTAAAATCGTCATAAGCACTAAGAATGACCACTTTTATGTCAGAGTATGATGTTTGTATTTCTTTCGCCAGTTCCAATCCTGTCATCACAGGCATACGAACATCTGTCAAAACGGCATGTGGACGCTCCTGTTTAATGAGTTCCAATGCTTCAACGCCATTTTCTGCTATTCCAACTACTTCGAACCCTACTTCAGACCAAGGAAAAAAATGAGCCATTCGGTCACGGATGTTTTTCTCATCATCAACAATGATTACTTTGTACATATAAAGCCCCCCTTTTTCTTTTTAATATTTGGAGAAACGAATGTATTACTATTAGTTTATCAAAATTTAAAAATATCACAAAAGGGAGTCGTTTCCAACTAAATATCTTCCACCACTAGATAAGCAGCTTTTATTGGTCCATGAACGCCGACAACAAGAATCATTTCGATGTCAGCGGAGTTGCTTGGTCCTGTGATGAAATTAATGCATGAGGCAATTTGTTCACCGTTTTTTACTTTTTCGTTTATGATGCGGGCCGCTTGTGTCATGCGGGGAACGATGCTGCTTTTTGGGATAATAATGATGGAAGTGGCCGGTAAAAAGCTGACTGTTCTTCCCTTATCCTTGCTGCTGAAAAGAACTGCTGTGCCTGACTCTGCTAGTGTGACATCACTAATCGTAATTCCGACATTCACAGCCTCGGCCTTGGCGATATTTTCATCGCCTTTTATATGGTCCCAAATATGAAGATCGATTCCTTCTTTAGGCCATTCTTCCTCCATTAGCCTTGTAAGACCATATTGTGAAAAGCGTTCGTCTTTCCATGTTACGATTGATCCACCGCCATATTGATGGACAACTTCTTTTAATGATTGAGAAAGCTTTTCAGTAGAGGTTAGTACAAAACTAGTATGAATGTTTTTGCATTGTTCTTTTAACACTTCTACCAACTCATCTTGTGTGGCGTTTTTTAACACCCCATCTTGAGGATGATAGTTCCAATTAGGTTTTTCTAAGGAAATTTTTTGTTCTCGTCCTAGGCGATTGGCGATTTTCCCCAAAAAGGCATTACGATTCTGTATTGTACCGGTCATGATTCTTTCCCTCCTTGTGGGCGATTTTTAAACCAATCACGGAATCTCTCTTTATTTGGTGCTGGGAAATCCCTTGAATCTGTCCATGCTTTTAATGGTCCTGGACCTTTTGAGATTTTATCATCCTTGGTAAATGGTGACATAACCGGTGCTGCCAGTTTTGAACCGAATTTATATAAAGCTGGGGACGATGCACCAAAACCGAATGCCTTCATCAAAAGCTTTTCTGATACTGGTGCCCGTCCTTCTTTTTCCACGATCACTTGGCGGTGTTTATGTAGAAGCTGATGTAGTGGAATCTTCACCGGGCATGCCTCTGTACAAGCCCCGCATAATGTGGAGGCATATGGTAACTCTTTATAATCATCATATCCGCCTAGTAATGGGGAAAGAACGGCTCCGACAGGGCCAGAATAGATGGAACCGTATGAATGTCCGCCAACATGCCGATAAACGGGACAGACATTTACACAAGCTGCACAACGGATGCATTGGAGAATCGATTGGAATTCTCCACCAAGAATGTCAGACCTGCCGTTATCGACAATGACGAGGTGAAATTCCTCTGGTCCATCGACATCACCTTCCTCTTTTGGACCTGTTAACGTGGTGATATAGCTTGTCAGTTTTTGACCTACGGCACTTCTCGTTAATAAACTAACAAGGACTTCCATTTCTTCAAAGGTTGGAACTAGTCTTTCCATTCCCATAACGGTGATTTGTGTTTTTGGCAAAGCACAGACCAAATCCGCATTTCCTTCGTTTGTCACGAGGGTAATCGAGCCGGTTTCAGCAATGGCAAAATTACATCCAGTGATTCCGATATCAGCAGTCAAGTATTCTTGACGAAGTTTTTCACGCGCATGTAAGGCGAGCTCTTCTGGTTTTTCTGACTGTTGATAGCCTTGCTTTTCTTTAAAAACATCGCGAATTTGCTCCTTATTTTTGTGCAGCGCAGGAACAACAATGTGAGAAGGCGGCTCATGGTCATCCACTTGCAAAATGTATTCCCCTAGGTCTGTTTCAATCACCTCACAACCTAATTGCTCAAGACCTGCATTTAAATGGATTTCTTCCGTCACCATTGACTTAGACTTTACGATCTTTTTAGCGTTCTTCTTTTCTGCAACATTCTTAATATACTCCGTTGCCTCTTCAGCACTTTGCGCAAAGAAGACATGTCCTCCTCGTTTGGAGACATTCTCACTTAGCTGATATAAATAATAGTCTAGGTTTTCTAGTACATGCTGGCGGATTTCTTCCCCATGGGACCGCCACTCCTCCCAGTTCCCTAACTCTTCTGCAGCCCCCAAACGACGTGATTGAAATCGCCCTTGGGCACTCGAAACAGCTCCACGCATGAAGGAATCGTGCAGCCCTTTATCAACGCGGTCAGTAAACTTATCTTCGCTTATTTTCATCGACATTGGTTATCCCCCTTTCGTTTCATCAGTTTTTATCGGCAGTTCAGGACTTCTGCAATATGCATAACCTTAACTGGCAGGCCTTTTCGATTCATACGTCCGCCAATATTCATTAAGCACCCAGCGTCTGCACCAATTAAAATATCGGCCCCGGTTTCTTGCACCGTACAAACCTTTTCTTCGACCATTTGCTCTGAAATATTCCCCATCTTAAAGGAGAATGTTCCCCCGAATCCGCAGCATCTCTCTTTACCTGGCAGTTCTGTAAATTCTAAGCCCTCTACATGTTGCAATAATTTTATCGGTGCTTGTTTAACCCCAAGTAATCTAGTCATATGACAGGAAGTATGGTAAGTTGCTTTTCCTTCTAATTTTGCACCCACATTTTCCACTTTTAATACATCGACGATAAATTCGGTGAATTCATAGGTTTTATCTGCTAATGCTTTTGCCTTAGGCTCCCATACAGGATCGCCTTTAAAGATATGGGGGTATTCTTTAAACATGTAGGCACAGGAACCTGCTGGAGAAACGACATACTCCGCATGTTCAAAGGTAGTAATCATACTTTTCATTGCTTCTTTTGATTCTTTTACGTACCCGCTGTTATAGGAAGGCTGGCCGCAGCAAATTTGTGATTCTGGAAAATCAATTTCACATCCAAGTCTTTCTAACACTTCCACTGTTGCCTTGCCAACATCACCTTGAAACATATCTACTAAACAAGTAGCAAAAAGGGTGACTTTCATTTTCCCCGCTCCTTTATACCAAATCTAATTCCATCTATATTATTAAAAAAACCCAACCCATAGTAAATGGATTGGGTCCCCCTTCCTTAATTAAAGAACGCCTTTTTTCAAAATAATATTCGCATACGGAGCTCGTTCACTTGTAGCAATGATGGCATAGGATTTTTTACTTCGTTCGTAGAAAGCCATTCTATCCATTTTTTCAATCTGAACAGGCACGTCGCTGCTATTATTTACGATTGCTTCGTATTCCTTCCAGATTTCCGGCTCCTTTTCATCACCTTCGACCGGATCCATCAGTATGACTGGATAGGTGACGTATGTATCGAGCGGAAAAAATTCTACTATCGCGCTCAAGAACTCTGCGACTCCATGTCCATGACCAGGAAGTAAAATACTAGAATGACTTGCAGCCGGAAAATTTCCGTCTGCAAGAACAATTTCATCACCATGCCCCATCTCCATCAAAACTTTCATCAGTTCTGGTGAAAGAATCGGCGGAATTCCTTTAAGCATGGATTAATGCCTTTTCTTCTACAAATTTATTCGTAAGCTTTCCTAACTTTTCAATTTCAACCGTGATCACATCTCCCGGCTGAATATAAACACGTTGATCCACAGGAAGGCCAAATACGACCCCTTCTGGTGTACCTGTTAAAATAAGATCTCCAGGCACAAGCGTCATATGCTGAGAAATGTAGCTGACAATCTCTGCACATGAAAAAATCATATCAGATGTGTTGGAGTCTTGTCTTAGTTCATCATTCACATATGTTTTCAAACTCAGATTATTTGGATCTCCTACTTCATCCGCTGTCACTAAGTAAGGGCCAGCTGGACTAAAATCATCACATGTTTTGCCAAGCAGCCATTGATGGGTTCTCATTTGAAGATCTCTTGCTGATAGATCATTGACTGTACAATAGCCAAACACATGAGAAAGTGCCTCTTCTTTAGAAACATTTTTTGTCTTTTTCCCGATTACGATACCTAATTCCACCTCATAGTCTAGTTCATTCGTTACAGATGGAATGGCAATTTCACTTTGATGACCAGTTAAAGTATTGTCAAACTTATTAAACAGGATTGGCACTTCTGGATATGGTGCGTTCGTTTCATCGGCATGTTTGCGATAGTTTAAACCGACGCAAATGATTTTATGTGGCTGGGTAACACACGGACCCCATTCAAGATCCTCTTCTTCGATCACAACGGCATTGCCATTTGCAACTGCCTCTTTAACCTTTTTCTCAAACTCCTGTAAATGCGATTGTTGAAACTGAATGACCTGCATGACATCTGTGATCACTTCATTCCATTCCGCTTTCTTTGCCGTTTCTTCGATATCAATTAATTGATTGTCCAATTTCACTGCTAATCTTTCATTCTCATTCTTTATAAAAGTTGCTAATTTCATTTTCCTTTCAGCCTCCTATGCATTCTTTCCAAAAACAACGCCGCCATCAATATAAAGTGGAGATCCCATCATGAAAGACGATTCATCGGAAGCAAGAAATAGTGCCGCTTTGGCCACATCTTCAGGTCTTCCTAATTCTCCACTTAATTGTCTCTTCTTAATTCCTGCAATTGCCACTTCAGGGTCATCGTAAGAAGTTTTTAAATAGTTTTCCACAAACGGGGATAAGATTGTGCCTGGCAGCAGGGCATTAACCCGAATATTATATGGAGCATAATCCACCTGCATCGATTTTGTTAGAGCGAGTACTGCTCCTTTCGTTGCCGCGTAGGCTGCCCGCTTTGCCAATCCCATTTCCGCAGCACATGATGACATATTAATGACGACGCCAGACTTTTGCTCCATCATATATGGAAGCGTATATTTAGAAGGCAAATAAACGCCTTTTACGTTCACGCTCATGATCCGGTCCCAAACATCTGGCTCTACTTCATCTACTCTTCCTACATTGCTGATTCCTGCATTGTTAAATAAAATATCTATTCTTTTATATGTTTCTATTATTTGTCCGATAGCAGATTCAACTGCTTCAGGGTTTGCTACATCGACTTCATAAAATGATGCTTTTCCGCCTTGTTGTTCAATTTCAGATACAGTTCCTTGTCCATTTTCTTGATGAATATCTGTAATGATGACGAAAGCTCCTTCTTTTGCGAAAAGCTCAGCTGTTGCCTTGCCAATTCCGCTGCCTCCTCCAGTGATAACGGCTATTTTATCAAGCAGTCTCATACTGTTACCTCCATATCATGATCCATATGATCCTCAGGCTGTGCTGCTTTAACGGTTAATCCACCATCTACCATTAAAAGATGACCATTAATTTGCATCGCTTCTTCAGAAGATAAAAATACAACAGCATCCCCAATTTGTTTTTCTGTACCCAGTCTCTTCATTGGATTGGCTTCAATTTCTTTTGCAAGAATTTGTGGATCTTCGAGATATTCTTCGCACATATCCGTTGCAACGGTGCTCGGTCCAACTGCATTGACATTAATATTGTATTTCCCTAATTCAATCGCCAGCCCTTTGGTTAAATGACTAGCTGCTGCTTTTGATGATATATAATGCGGAATCACTGGGCTCGTCACAAGAACACTGGCCGTTGATGTAATATTAATGATTTTTCCATATCTATTTTTAATCATATTTGGCGCAACTCTTTGAGAAGTTAAAAAAATTGATTTTACATTCGTCTGATACGTTTCATCCCATGTTTTTTCTGAAACACTTAAAAATGGTTCGAATGGCGCAATCCCGGCATTATTCACAAGGATATCCACCGGTCCTAACTCTTTTTCTACTTCTTCAATCATTTGGTCAACTTCAACCTTAATCCCAACATTTGCTTTCACAACCATTGCTTTTATAGAAAATTGTTCCTCTACTTTTTCTTTTAAAGCGTTTGCTTTTTCAAATGAACGTGGTGAAGTATAGTTGATCGCCACATTTGCTCCTTCCTCCGCTAACCTCATGACAATGGCTGCACCGATTCCCCGGCTTCCTCCCGTGACAAGCGCAGTACGATTACTAAATTTCCCCATATTAATAAACCTCCCTTATGAATGTTTAGAGGCTGATACTGATTCTGCTGATACTAAATTCTTGATGACCTAAAATCTCAGCTTTTACCAGTTCACCCTGTGCAGCTTTAATAACTGTTTCTAGAATACGATTGCCAGCTTCCTCGATTGTTTCTTTTCCTTTCATCACGGCGCTGGTATCAATATCAATGTTATCGTCCATTTTTACAGCAGTATGTTCATTCCCAGTAATTTTGATAACGGGAATAATCGGATTTCCTGTTGGTGTCCCTCGTCCCGTTGTAAAGCAGACCAGATGAACACCGGCTGCAGCCATACCCGAAACACACTCAATATCATTCCCTGGAGAATCCATAAAGTAATAGCCGTTCCCTGGAATCTCTTCAGCAAACGCTAGTACGTCTTTCAATGGTGCTGAACCTGCTTTACTGATACAGCCAAGCGATTTTTCCTCGATGGTAGACAAGCCGCCTTCAATATTACCTGGGCTTGGATTTCCCCCTCGCATGTCTGCTCCAATTCGATCCACTTCTTTTTCAAACTTATCTACATAGGAATACAGCTTATTGGCAACTTCTTCATTAATAGCACTTTCTGCAACAATATGTTCAGCGCCGATAATCTCCGTTGTTTCTCCCATTACAATGGTTCCGCCTTGATTCAAAAGCATATCTGATGCTTTTCCTAATGCAGGGTTACTGCACAATCCAGAAGTTGCATCAGAACCGCCGCATTTCACACCAACGATTAATTCTGATAGCGGTACATCGACCTGCGGTATTTTTTCTATCTCGTTAAATAATTGCTTTGCAATTTCAATGCCTTGTTGAATCGCTTTAACGGTGCCGCCTGTATCTTGAATATCAATCCATTCTACCGGTTTACCCGTTTCCCAAATGACTTCTTGCAATTCCTCGGCGTTAATCACTTCACAGCCTAAACTAACTAAAAGAACACCACCGACATTTGGATTTTTTCCCATTCCTGCGAGAATATTAAATGTCCGTTCCTTGTCTTCTCCAATCTGGCTGCAGCCATGCTGATGTGGAATCGCTACTGAATCTGGCACAGATTGCTGGATTCGATTCGCTACATGATTCGCACAAACAACAGTGGGAATAATTAATAAATGATTACGGATTCCCATTTTCCCGTTTGCCCGCCGATACCCTTTTATTGTGTTCATGAATGGTGTTCCCCTTTCTTTTTATCTCCTCTGCCTCTAATTCCCTCGATATTATGTACATGAACATGTTCTCCCGGGGAAATTTCAACAATAGCTGCACCAATCACCTGTCCATACTTAACGATATGTTCAGATGGATGGATAGCTTTGATGGCGATTTTATGTCCAAACGGAATGGCTTGTTTAGCCGTTACTGTTTCTTTTCTGCCGTTAATTGCGTACTGTAAGCTTTCTCCAGCTTCTACTTCCTTTAAAAGGGTAGCGACATTATCAATCTCGGACATTACAATACTTGTTAAATCTTGATTATTTGTCAGCTTCATATTTTTTCACACCTTTCTTTCAACAAATAAAATGATTTCGCATTTGTCAAAAAAATTTGCTCTCTTTCTGTGTCGCTTAACTTACTTGGTAAGTTATCGATAACAATCTGTATTGCCTTCTGATAACTTCCTCCCAATAAACTGACCGGCCAATCACTGCCAAACATCACTCTGGAAGAACCAAAAGCCTGAACCACATAGTGAATATAAGGCTTAAAGTCATCAGCTTCCCAAGAATCTGCCAGTGTCATAAAACCGGACAATTTACAGTAAACTGCAGGGAATTTTGCCAGCTTCGTCATATCTTCTTTCCATTTTTCAAACCCATCTTTCGATATTTCCGGTTTCGCAATGTGGTCAATGACAACGCGTAAATCTGGTAGCCTCTTTAATAAAGCTTCAATATAAGTTATATGTCTTTCGGTAATTAATAAATCAAGGGGCACGTCTTTTGAAATAAGGTGTCTCAAATTGTCGATTACCTGCTCCTGTAAAATCCAATCATCTTTTTCAATATCCTGTAACATCGGCCGTAAACCAACAAATCCTTGCTGTTGCATGTATACATCTAGCTGTTCGCCGAAGGCAGGGGATGATAAATCTAACCAGCCAACAACACCGTAAATCCAATCATATTTTCCGTATAGGGATAGGAGATAATTGGTCTCCTCATATGTAGGTGCCGCTTGAACAAGGACCGTTCCTGAGACTGAGTATTTTTCTAATGAAGGTTTTAAATCTTCTGGTAAATAGTCTTGGAAAAGGATACCCATATCTTTTGTAAGCCAGTCGTAATCTCCTCGTTCCAGCTTCCAAAAATGCTGGTGAGAATCAATAATTTTGATACCGACCCCTCCTATCTTGTTAATTATATGTTATCGATAACACAAAATTAACAAATCACTCGTGAATTGTCAATATATTTAGCAAATAGATAGATACATAGAAAAAAAACAGATGGACTTCCATCTGTTTTTTCTATGCAGACCTATTATATTATCGATTATGCTCCAGATACTTTTTAAGCTTCAATATTTTCTAACAAACGATGATAATAGTCATCGAGATTAATAGATTGGCCCTGATTTAACCTCGAGTCTTCAGCGGCAAACGCCATAAGGTGACTTCTAACCGAAGCAGATGCTGAAGAGACACTATCCTCATGATTTCCAAATTGAATTTCCTTGAGAAATGTCCTTATGATTCCCGTATCACCGCCGCCATGTCCTCCGACTGGATTGTCGAAATTAATGACAGTTTCATGCTTGGTGAGGAAATCAAAGACAGAAATACTATTTTCCTCCATATTTCCACGAATTTCTCCTTTTGTTCCCATGATTTGTACGATGCGCGTTTGCTCCCTAGTAAAGCCGCACATGCTGAACGTAGCAGTTGCCCCATCCTCAAATTCCATGTTGACCACCTGATGGTCAACGACATTATTATCTGAGCGGTATACACATTTTCCGTATGGTGTTTCTTGCAATGCTTTGATAATGCCCTCATTTGAATAATCTTCGGTGAATTTCTTAGCCCAGCCTTTTCCCTGGCCAAGATAATACCTGCCAGCATGATATGGGCATTCAAGTTCAGCAGGACAGCCATCTAAACATCTTTGCGGAGCTCCTTGCGGTGCATTCTCTTCTTTAAAATGCATAAGGGATCCATAAGAACTAATGCGCTTACATTCCTTGCCCATTACGAACGAAATAATATCCATATCATGGCAGGATTTCTGCAAAATCATCGGACTGGACTTTTCTTTATTATTCCAGTTGCCACGAACAAAACTGTGGGACATATGCATCACTTCTACATTTTCATTTAATTGCAGTGATACGACCTCTCCAATTTCTCCTTTGGCAATAACCTTTTTTATTGTCGACCAAAAGTCTGTATACCTTAGAACATGGCAGATGGTAAGCTGCCGATTATATTTTTTTGCCGCCTGTTCCATTAAAATACATTCCATTGGATCCGGGGACATTGGTTTTTCCAACAATACATGATAACCAAGTTCCAAAGCTCTCATTGTCGGTTGAAAATGATTCCGATCAAGGGTACATATAATCGCAATGTCAGCCTTTTTTTGATTAAGGTCTAATACCTCTTCCCATGCCTCATAGGCATTTTCATTAGGAATATTGTGCGTTTGCTGCAATTTTGCTCGTCTTTCCACATCTGGCTCTGCCACTCCGACAATCTTTAATTCATTTGGATAGGCCAAAGCATACGGAGCATATGCCCTTGCCCCCCTATCACCAGCTCCGATTAAGATGGCTGTCATTGTTTTCATCTAAACCTCTCCCCTCAATGTTATACAATTTATAATTCGCTGGATTATTCCCGGAAAATTTTCCGCATTTAATCCAAACGTTTTCCTGATAATGTTTTAAAAAGAACCAGTTAGGTTCGTTTTTTTGTAGATGATTCCCGAATGACCAATTCAAATGGTAAAATGATTTTGATTGGAAGAGTAATGACCCCTTCTACCATTTCCATAATGGTTCTGGCAGCCATCTTACCCATTTCGTATTTAGGAATTTCCACCGTTGAAAGCGGGGGCGAAGAATATTTCCCCATTTCAAGATTATCCACTCCAAAGAAGGCGATATCATCTGGAATCCTAAGATTATTTTCTACCACAGCTCTCATTGCAGCGATTGCCATCAGATCACTGGCACAAACCATCGCTGTTGGTAAATGAGCCGGATTCCTTTTAATGAGCTGATTCATTTCCTCGTAACTATTTTCCATTTTCCACTTCGTATTGATGATCCAATCAGGGTGAATATCAAATCCCGCTGCCTCCATAGCAGCTTGATAGCCTTTAAATCGATATTCAGCAGATAAATCTTCATAATTTTCACCTGCACCGCCACCAGCAAAACCGATGTTCCGATGCCCTTGTTTAACTAAATGCTGAACCACCATTTTTATTGCTGCCTCGCGATTATAATCGATATTAGCGATATTCTTGTCTGTATAGGAAAAGTCCAATCCTACAAGTGGGACATTTTGTTGAATATATTCAATTATGCTATCCTCAATTTTATCAATTAGAAGAAGTCCCTCAATTCCCAGATCATGAATTGTCTTAAGGAGAAGTGTCTCGTTTTCGATTTCATCCTTCGTTATAGTAATTAAGCTGTAGCCATGATTTGTTAACGTATCAAGAATTCCTGTGTAAATTTCGGCATAGTAAGGGTTGGTTTCTGCTGTTTTCGGATTAGCCACCCAGCCAATTTTCATTGTCCTTGTATCACTATTTTTCTGCTGGTTATTCACCAGATTTCGGGCATGCTGGTTTGGGACATATCCAAGCTCTCTCACGGCCTCCCATATTTTATTTTTTGTTTCCTGGTTAACATTTCGTGATGGGTCATTTTGTATGACTCTGGAAACAGTAGAAATAGATACACCTACATGTTCCGCAATATCCTTTAACCTAGCCACTAATAAAACACCTCTTAGTTATGGAATTAAGCACTCGCTCCAAAAAGATATCAGACTTTTATTCTATTTTGGAAATACATTTCAAGGTTTTATCAAGTTGTTTAAGAGAGGTTTTACTTTACGTATTTGGAAACTAATTCGAATATACACTCCCCCTACTAAACCTGTCAACCCATCAACTGGAAAATAATTCACACCACCATATTCGCTTCGAACTTATTTAACAAATAGATAGATACATAGAAAAAAACAGATGGAATCCCATCTGTTTTTTCTATGCAGACCTATTATTTAATTGATTCGCTGATTCTTTCTTTGGTATTAAGTGTTTAAACTTAAGATCCGCAATCCAATATATTAGATAAGCGGAAACACTAAAAAAGAAAAAGAAAATTAAAAAGGAAAACCGTAATGATAGAATCGTCCATGCACTAAGAATGATCATACAAATAATCGATAAATGAATTTTGTATATACCTACTTTAAGACTATTAATACACAAGTGTTTAAAGGATGTGTTCATATTAACCATCAATGGATAGATACTTAAAAAGGATAAACCAACTATTAAACTAACAAATAGGACCGCAGCCTGAATGAACATTTTATATGGTACATTCATTTGTTGTAAAAATAGTAAATCAAGGATTAAAAAGGTTCCGATTATCGTGTAAACAACCCCGACTAAATAACTTTGCTTCCAATTTTCTATAAACATTTCCTTATACTGAGAAAATACCGCTACTTCTTTCGTTCTTCTCCACTTTCTTACTACTCCAAAAAGTGCAGCGATGGCAGGAAAAATCGTAATAATCGGTATACAGCTTAGAATAAATAGGATATTTAAATACATGAAGTGATACATCCACAAGCAGATTTGATACAAGCGGCTATCTAAACTAAAAATCTCTACCACCCCAAACAATAGAAGTCTCAAAGAATATTCTACTAATTCTAAATATTATAGCACAAAAACGTTAAGGCAGACACACTATATCTTTTTCCATAGATTGTTTGTGTCTGCCCTGTTCAATAGGGACAACTTTCCCGCCTGCACGGATCGAATCTGTTGCTGCACATCCAACCGCAACACTCATTCGTCCGGCAAATGGTGATGTTAACGGCTGCTTATTATATAAAACTAAATTCACGAAATCCTCACAAATGCGTGGGTCTGCACCACCATGTGTTCCAGGCATTTTCTTCATCTCATAGGTGATGTCGCTCCCGCTCTGCCAGGATCCAGACTTTCTTGTTTTCACATAAACTTTATCATTCACATCGTCATTTTCGATTCGTCCCTTTGTACCGATAATGGTATAGTTTCGAGAATAATCTGGTGTAAAGTGACACTGCATATAGGATGCCTTAATACCGCCTTCTAGTTCCATAATCAGCATATTATTATCTTCCACATCGATTTCTTCTCTGAAGGCACATTGTGTTAACCTTTCTAAGCTGGCATCTGGACAGGTATCCTTCAGTTCACAATCAGGACAATGCAAATCATTCGGTTTGTCTCCCCCATAATAATCCAGACTTCCGAAAGCAGAAACCTTAGTTGCATAGCTGCCTGTAAGCCAATGAATAACATCGATATCATGAGATGCCTTCTGCAGCAATAAGGATGTTGTATTTGCTGCAGTGCCATGCCAATCGTGGTAATAAAAATATCCGCCAAGCCCAACAAAATGTCTTACCCAGACGGCTTTAATATCGCCAATCACACCAGAATCGATGATTTCTTTCATCGTTTGGTACATGCTCATATAACGCATATTAAAACCAATCATAAAATGCTTTCCAGATCTTTTTGCTTCATCTAGAATTCTATCGCAAGCCTCCGGTGTGATGGCTAATGGTTTTTCACAATAAACATGTTTTCCTGCTTGGAGCGCTGCAATGGCATGTTCTTCATGCAGATAATCTGGGGTTAAAATTGCAACCGCATCGATATCCTCTCTCGATAGCAGCTCTCGATAATCGGTTGTAACAAAAGCTTCTTCATTAATTTCCTTTTTGAACTTCTCTAACGCTTCCACGGATACATCTGCCGCTCCAACAACAATCGAATTTCCAGTCGGATTGTGCCAATATTCCACAATTGTACTTCTTCCGCCTGTCCCAATTACACCAATTCTTAACTGTTCCATAATTTACACCTCTAGCAAATGATTTTTATCCTAATGTAAATGAATTAAAATAGCAGCTGACATTTTTGGCCTTTGCTCATTTCAAGTGAAATAAAACCATCAATAGGCTCTACAGTTATGTTATCCTTTCCTTCTTCACAAACAATGACCGCGTTGTGCGTTTTGAAAATGAATTCGTTCCCAGCATGGCTAGTTACGTCCAATTGACTGACCTGCAACTTATCCCAAGAAAGGCTGATCTCAAATCCGCCTCGAACCCGTACTCCCGATAAAGATCCTTGTACCCATGTGGAAGGCAGTGCCGGTAATAATTCAACATAACCTTTGTGAGATTGGATGATCATCTCGACAACCCCAGCTGTATAACTAAAATTCCCATCAATTTGAAAAGGCGGGTGGGCACCCAGTAGATTCGGATACAATCCTCCCCCAACCATTACTTCCCTTTTCGCAGTACAAATGTTAAATAATTGATGAAGCAATGCATTTACCCGTTCCCCATCCTTCAAACGAGCCCAAAGGGACATCTTCCAGCCAAGACTCCAGCCCGTTCCAGCGTCTCCGCGTCGATTTAATGTCTGCCTGGAAGCTTCTAACAATGGACCATCAATAATTTGCTTACCTGGATAGACTCCATACAAATGAGAGACATGTCGATGGTGTGGTTCAGCATCCTCATAGTCAAGAAGCCATTCCTGCAATTGGCCATACTTCCCAATCTGTAACGGTTGAAGGCGGTCTTTTGCTGTCGTTACTTGATGTATCCAAGCACCGTCTATGCCCAGAATCTCCGCTGCTTCCACACAATTGGTGAACAAATCCCAAATCAGCTGCAGATCCATTGTGGACCCCTTCGTAACCGAGCCTTCTTGTCCATTTTCTGCTTTGAAGTGATGCTCCGGTGATGTTGACGGTGAAGTGATCAAATAGCCATTCTCATCCTCCACCAGCCAGTCTAGGCAAAATTGTGCTGACCCTTTCATTATCGGGTAAGCCTCTTCCCGAAGGAACTCTTTATTCTGGGTATAAAGATAATGCTCCCACAAGTGGCTGCATAGCCATGGCCCTGACATTGGCCAAAAAGCCCAGTTCGGATCTCCGTGGCGCTCGCCCCCAACAGGATGCGCATGTCTCCACAAATCGGTATTATGATGGGCCGTCCACCCATTCATGCCATACCGCTCATTGACCATTTTCTCCCCCGTTACCGAAAGTTCTTGGATTGCCTTTAACAGTGGACGGTGACATTCAGACAAATTCGTCACCTCAGCAGGCCAATAATTCATTTCTGTATTAATGTTTAAGGTATAGTTAGATGACCATGGTGCCCGAGTCAAGTCATTCCATATTCCCTGCAAATTGGCCGGCTGCGTTCCTTCTCTTGAAGAGGAAATCAGCAAATAACGTCCATATTGAAATAAAAGCTCGACCATCGCTAAATCATCCGCACTATATTTCTGTACTCTTTCATCCGTATCAAGCAGCTCTTCTGTCTGTTTATGACCTAATGAAAATTCAACACGGTTGTAAAGAGTTTGATAATCTTGAATATGTGTTTCTTTCAATTGCTCATAAGGAATGCTCATCGCTTTTGAAAGAATGGCCTCATTTTGCCCTGTTAATTCTTCAAATCCGACCCCAGGGAGTTGATCAAAGCCCTTAAATGAAGTGGAAACAGAAAAATATAGAACAACATTTGTTGCATTTTGGATAGAAAGTCTCCCATTCGAAGACTCTAGCTTTCCATCATCGATAACAACCCCTAATTTTCCTTCGAAATGAATCGCTTGTGTTTCACCAAACTCACCATATACAATGGGCTGTTCGTCCTCATGTACATAGTTAGGTGCACACTTTTCAGGGCAAATTCCTTGTAAGACCAATTCTTCTGAAGAATTGGAAGTTTGATATTTTAACGTACTATCTAATGAAACGATCACATTTAATTGGTTGGCAACGGAACTAGTAAGCCGGACAGCTAATACCTGATGCGGATGTGAAATAAAGGCTTCACGGGTATATTCTATTTTTCCCACTGTGTAGGTAACATTTGAAATGGCTGTTCCAATATCGAGTGTCCGCTTATAGCTTCTTGTTGTGCCCCCATGAAGGTATTGAATAGTAAGGTTCCCTAACGGCATATAGCTCTGTGTATACGGACCAAACATATTCTTTGTTTCATTGACCGCACCTTCATAGTTCTCTTCATTGATTAATTTCCTTACCTTTTGTAAGGATTCTTGATCATTGTACTCTCGGGTCCTCTCTGGCGGTCCTGACCACAATGTATCTTCATTTAATTGAAAACGTTCTGTCTCAACTCCGCCAAAGTGCATCGCACCAATTCTTCCATTTCCGAGCGGCAAAGCTTCCGTCCATTCAACGGCCTCTTTTTTATAGGTTAAAAGATTCATCTTATAAATCTCCCATTCTCAATTATTCTTTTTCGCCCCGAACAGACTTTTAGTATCAAACACCACGGTCTGTTCATTGTTAATTGTTAAATCTCTTTCTTCCATATGTTTCATCGCAGCAGATGGTGCGAAGTCACCTTCATAGGTATTACCTTCTAGTAAAACATTTTTACATGTGTCGAATTCAAATAACACATCGTGAATACCATCGTAATGACTATTCGGACCTACCTTAACAATTTTATTTCCTTTTATGGTTAAATTTTCAACGTTTTCTGCTGAAACCACATATTCATGCTGCATATAGAATGTGTTATTTTCCACTGTAATATTTTTGTGAATCGGTACTGGAGATGGGATCTCGCCAAGTGGAATCGGATGGATATAGATAGCTGGTTTACGATAATCCCAATCATCAACGTGACTTACATGAAAAGTGTTCCCCCGAATCGTCATATCTCTGACAGGACCAGATTCGTACCAATCATTTGAATCATTGGAAATAAAGATCGTACTCATCGTAATATTTTGAAAATGATTATCTTCAATCAACACTTTCCTACGTGTAGTACAGAGAATTCCTCTAGTTGGAACATGATTAAACCTATTATTCTTAATCACTACTTCTGGTGTATACGTCACATTTTCCATGACATATAAGTATTCACCTTTCTCATTTTCCACACAATCGAAAGGCAGCTCTTTGTTGAACGAAACTTGCATGGTTTGAAGATCATTTCCATCCTGTCCTGGATGAACCACACTCGTTACTTCATACTCATCTTCAAATTCATCCCCCATCGTTGCACGATTAAAAAAGACTACTCTATCACCTAGATGATATTGTGGGAATCCGCTTTGCTGCCGATGAGCATAAATGACTTCTACTTTTTTTTCATCAATGATTTTTTGTACTCTGGTGAACGTTCCATGGATATTAATGGGGTCATCGTGTTGATGCATGAAGGTGCACCCATCCACAGTAATTACACCTTTCGCGCCAGACACATGAATGGAATCAGCAAAGCTTGATCCATGCTTACCCATCGCGGTATTTGGCACGAATTCAGTCGACTGAAACGTAATATCACCACTCATTTGCACTAAGAAGCCAAAACCATGCAAATAATGAATGGTTATGTTAGACAAACATACTTGCTCACTTTCCCAAATCATAGCACCAGCCGTATTCCGGTCGATTACTTTACAAAATTCAAACACACGCTTGTCCACAACGGCCTTTGGCAGCGAGTGGTTATAGTGGATACGAATTTTTCCTTTTTCTAATTCTTCTATTTTCCGTCTATTATCCGCGAAGGGTCCTCCATTCACTCCAAATCTTCTTTTCACTCCGTTCGACTCGTCAAATCCAACAATGACCATATCATTTTTTGAGCCTTCATCTTTCCAATAATATTCATTAGAGTAAGGGCTTCTTTCACTTAACCAGTAAAAGTTGGGTTGATTTTCACTAACTTCATAGGGAACATGTTCTTCTAATTTATATTCCGCATAATAACTTCCATCCTCAGCAACGGTTCTCTCGACGACTAATTCTGAAAGTGTTGATACCTCATAATCCCATGAGAAGTTTTGTAAAGTGATATTTTTCGAGTGAAAAACCCCTAATCCCATCACATCGCCATGAAAATAAAAGAATGAACCATTTCCTTCAATCGTTAAATTCTCTTGTTCTTCGATTAGAAAGCAAACCGTTTTAATCGGATGCCTTACCGTATCCGTATTCGATGTATGGAAATTTCGTTTCTGTGCATGATCTGGGTAAAAATGATAGATCCCTTTAGGAAAAGAAAGAATGATATCCTCCTTCATTCCTTTTATATCTTGTAAAAGTTGATGAACGATAGGTGAATGATCCTTACATGAATTTGCTTCTCCCCCGTATTCACTTACATCAATGATTTTTACTGTCATATCGATCTGTCCCACCTTAATAAAAAAAGAATACACGTCAGTTTAAGACTTTCGTGTATTCTTTTTAATCATGTTAGTTTTTATTTTCCTGCGTCATATGCTTTTTGATAGATTTCTAAATAGCGGTCAACTTGTAAATTTTTAAAGCCATCAATATACTTATCCCAGTCTTTCTCGATGTCTTTTGAACCTGTCACAAATTGAACCATGTTTTCTTCAATGTACTTATTCATATTGATTTTTAATAAGTTCACTTCATCGGCGTCTTTCGGATCAACCCAAGCTGCTTCAAAGTTAAATTGTTCTTTCGGTTCGAATCCGTCGTATTTTAGCGTCGCGTTATACAATCTTCTCTCATATCCTTCTAAAGAGAATTCATCTTGTTCAGCTGCAATTGAATCTCTAAGTGTTCTTGTCAGTCCTAGAGGACCTCTTTCTCCCCATCCGTACTCTACCTTATCTTCCTCTTTCATGTCAGATTCTTCAGGGATAATCACATATTTTGCTTGTTTACCTGTTAAATCAATATCTTCTGGACCACCCTTTTTCCAATGAACACCTTCTTTACCTCTTGCAGTCATCATGGAACCTTCTTCTGAATATAAGAAGTCCGCTAATTTAATTAATGCTTCCGCTTTTTTCCCTTTTGCTTTATTGGTAATGGCAAAAGTGAAATTATTGACACTGCCATAATCAGAAGGTGTAAATTGAGCACCACCAGGCCCTTTTAACGGAGGAACAACATCATATGCTTTTGATGGTTCCAAAGCGATATCTGAAATAACCGCCAAATGACTTGCAGCACCCCCTCCGAGGACAACATCTCCTTTTGGTGTACCCAATTGTTTATAAGCTTCTGCATTTTGAGTAAATGCACCTTGATCGATTAATCCTTCTTTATATAACGAATGAATATATTTCAACCCATCTTTCCACTCTGGCTGCGTTGCAGCTAATAATAATTCCCCATTATTTACATTAATATAATCTTTTCCATTATTCGCAATAAAGGAATTCATTAAAAAGATAGTTGGGTCATCGCCAAGCATTGTGCTTTCTCCGCTTATTGGGATTTCATCTTTTTTACCATTTCCATTTGGATCATTATTCTTAAATGCTTGCATAACTGTTTTGAATTCTTCTGTTGTGGTTGGCATTTCTAAATTTAGCTTGTCTAACCAATCTGTATTAATCCACATTTTCCCATATTTAGAACAATGGAAACATTCATTTACTGGAGGCAGAGCATAAATATTACCATCCGGTGCGGTCATTCCTTTTTCTAAATATGGAACCTCTGTCATCAATTTTTGAAGATTTGGCGCGTGTTCATTTATTAAATCATTTAACGGTAGAAAGACGCCTTCTTTCCCATACTTTGCAGCTTCTACTTTTGAAATATTATCTAACCAAGCAACTAGCAAATAAGCATCTGGATAGTCACCACTAGCCAGTGATAATTGCCGCTTTTCTTTTGCTGCATCTTGATTCGCATCTTGCCAGTTAATTTTGATATTAAATTTTTCTTCCACCATTTTCGTAAATTCATTTTTTTCTCGATCAAATACCGGATCGTACGAAATAGTTGGTGTGAAAATGGATACTTCAATTGGTCCATTTGGATCTGAACCTTCACTTGTTGAATTGTCTGATGAACTGTTCTTGCTAGGAACACAGCCAGCAATCAGTAAGACAGCTGAAACTAAAAGTAGAAAAATCATTGATAATTTCTTCATATAAACATCTCCTTCATTTTTATTACGTTATTTAAATTTAAAACGTTTTAAAGTGTAATTATCCTTTTACTGATCCAATTAACATTCCTTTGACAAAATGTTTTTGTACAAATGGATACAGTACTAAAACTGGAAGGCTTGAAATCACAATTAATGAATACTTCATTAATTCTTTTAATCCTTGCATCTTCAAAATATCTTCAACATTTGCTGATGGATCAGTATTTAAAATGAGAATGCTTCTTAAAATAATCTGTAATGGAAATAGTTCTTCGGACTTTAAATAAATCAAGGCATCAAAGTACATATTCCACTTCATAACGGCATACATGAGAACAAGAACCGCAATAATCGGCTTCGCTAGTGGCAAGACCACTTTAAAGATAAAGCCAATATCACTGCAGCCGTCCATCTCACTCGCCTCTACTAATTCATCTGGAATCGTAGATTGAAAGAATGTCCGTGCAATGATGACCTGGAACACGGCAAGAGCCGATGGAAGTAAAAGAGCCCAAATCGTATCGATTAAATTTAAATTTTTCACTACAAGATACAGCGGTATTAATCCACCGTCAAAAATCATCGTAAAAACAAGTAGGATCATAATCAGTTTACGTCCATAAAACGATTTTCTTGAAAGAGGATAAGCAAGCATAATCGTTATACTTACACTAATAATGGTCCCTACAACGGTGTAAAACAGTGAATTCGAGAATCCTTGGAGAATTTGAGGATTCTTAAATACCGTCGAGTAACCTAATAGCGTTGGTTCTACAGGAAACAGCCATACACGTCCAGATGTTACCGCAGATGCACTACTAAATGAAGCGCTGACAATATAGATTAGCGGGTAGAGCACAGCAATTAAAACGAGAGCTAAGAATACGTAAACAGCCCCCATAAAAAAGCGATCAGCTTTTGATTCTTTTATCCTGATATGTTTCGTTTTCTTCATATCCTTCCCTCCTACCATAAGCTTGATGACGAGAATCGCTTGGAGATACTGTTAGCAGTAAAAATTAATATGAAGTTAACAACGGAATTGAATAAGCCTACGGCTGATGCAAAACTAAAGTTCGCTCCAAGTAATCCGACCTTATATACATAAGTGGAAATAACCTCGGATGAATTCGTATTTAATGGATTTTGCAATAGATAGATTTTTTCAAATCCCAGCGACATGATACTCCCGACATTAAGAATCAATAAGACGATAATAATTGGGAATATTCCTGGCAAATCGACATTCATTATTTTTTGAAAGCGATTCGCTCCGTCGACCTTCGCCGCTTCATACAATTGTGTATCTACTCCAGCAAGTGCAGCTAAGTAAATAATTGTCGCGTATCCGGTGTTTTGCCACACATCTGACCAAACATAGATGGATTTAAAATAAGTTGGATTCCCTAAAAAATTGATTGGCTCTAATCCGAATAAACCTAAGATATTATTAACAATTCCTGCATTTGGTGATAGAAACAAGATAATGATTGACACCATAATGACAGTAGAGATAAAGTACGGTGCATACGTAACCGTTTGCACTAACTTTTTGAAACGGGCATTTTGAACTTCATTTAATGCTAATGCTAATATAATCGGACAAATAAACCCGACAATTAGTCCGTAAACGCTTAACCCAAGTGTGTTTTTTAATAAGAGAGAAAAGTTTGGACTATTAAAAAACGATTGGAAATACTTCAATCCAGCCCAGTCGCTCCCAGCAATCCCTTTTACTACACTATAATCTTTAAAAGCGATGACAATCCCCGCCATCGGAACATACTTAAAGATGAATAAAAAAACCAGCGGGACCGCAACAAGAAAATATAATTGCCAGTGTTTCCTTACTTTCTTCCACCTCGAACGTTTTGACACAAATTCCTTTTTAATACCAACATGCTTCATTTCCTTTTGATCCAATACTTCTGCTTTCATAAAACCCCCCCATTTATAATCGGTTGCATTGCTGTAAAAATCTTAATCTTCCAAATGTTACCGCTATCATAATTTAAATTTGAAAAATAGGAAAGATACGATTAATTTCATAACGTACAATAAAAAAACCCTTTAGTATCAAGGGTTTTTTCAGCAATTGGATATGAAACCGTACAATTAATTTATAGGGTACATTTTTTTAAAAACCTATATTTTTCCCTTTTCTTACGCACTTTTCATCATTTTTCGAAATTCTGATGGCGAAGTTCCCGTATTGCGTTTAAAGGCACGCCTAAAGGAATGTGCGCTGTTATAACCGGAAAGCACAGCGATTTCATCAATCGTGTCATCGGAGTGCATCAATTTTGTTTTTGCAAAGTTAATCCGTACGTCCTCAATAAAATCAGAAATATTTACTCCAACATGTTCTTTAAAAATCAATGGAACCATTTTTTCAGGAAGATCAACAGCTTCCGAAATTTTATGCATTGTTAAATCGGGATCACTAAAATGGTGTTTAATCCATTCCTTCATCCTATGAATCACTTGCTGCCTGCCTACGAACTTATTTTCATAAATACACTGAGCAATTTCCATCATCATTTCCTTTATCTGCTCGATATTATGATGAAAGCTGCCCTTTTTCAACAACAGTTCTTCTAGGCGTTCCCGTATTTCATCTGCCTTTGCACTGTTCAATTGTGTATTTTTTGAAAGAATTCTCACCATTGTCCCATTTAATGCAGCTAATAATTGGGTTCCGTTCTGATGCGTTAACACCCTTGTTTCCACATTTTCAACAAGGATTTTCTCAATCAGCTCATTTACCTCATTGATTTCTCCGTTCTTTACTGCATTAATCAGACGAAGTTCTACCTCAATAGGGTAGTAATAATCAATGGCGTCTTCTTGATATTGATGCTCATGTTTATATAGAGAGCCTTGACCTTGAATGGTTTGAATAAATGGTAAACTTAACTTTGCCTCCTCAAAAGATTGATGAATATCTGTTAACAGTTCAAATGGACTGCCGATACCAATATTCACTTTCATTCTAAATTTATCTTCCATTTGTTTAATAAACAAATGAAGAGTATTTTCCAATTTTTTCATTTCCTCAATGGATATTTTTTTATCAGAGGATAATAGGAAAAGAACTTGATCCTTATCAATATTGGAGAGCAGTGCCTCTCCATTAAAATATTCCGTTAATTCATTTTGAATAAAGAGCTGTGCCACATTCATTTCATCTAACATTTCTTTATCTAGTTCATCCAGCATATGTATAATTTGTACGATACCAACATAACCAAAGGACCCCTTTAACGGTAGGTTCGCTTGTTCCATTAAAGCACGAGCCTCTTTTGAAGAAGTAAACTCTCCAGCAGCTAATTTTCGAATCACCGAATCTTGCAAAATAGGTAACTGGTCTTGGATCTTGACCTTTAGTCGGTCATTATTCGCAATGATATCTTCTACATTGCTGTGGATAAAATCATATGGATTGGCAGCTTTTCCGATTTCAGTAATTTTCATAACCCCCAGAAGCCGATTTAGAGGAATACTACTTTTATATGAAAAAAGGAGTGCAGTAAATAGTCCAACCATAATGGTCAGAAATGCAAGGACCGAACTGATCGTTTGAATATAACTAACATCCTCTGATAATTTCTCTTTTGAAATGACGGCAACATACGTCCACTTATTATTCTTAGACTTCGTTTCAATATACATATATTTCTTGTCTTGACCTTTGATGGAGAATTTACCAGCAGACTTGTCAAAAGAAACCATGTTTTTATCCATGTTATCGCCTACAATTACATTTCCTTTGTCGTCAAGAATAAAGGTTGAACCGTCGTATTGAGAAGAAATTCTATTCAATAATGTTGTGATTTCTGTTTCGTCAATCATTACCACGATATTGGCTTTCGGATTTTTACTATTAAATGGGAGCGATTGTACATAAGTAATAATCGATTCTGTCTTTTCCCCCATCTTCACATTCGCAGCGGGTAAATAATGACGGGAAAGATACGTTTCATTGATGCTTTTTTTCCAATCCTCATAACTTAGTCCTTCATAGACATGGCTATTATAATAGTCCTTTGTACGCATGTACGATGAATTAGGTGATACGATGGTTTCAATCTGGTTAAAATAGATATAAAAATTCCTAAACAATTTGTTCGTATACCAATACGGATTAATACTATTTTGAACTTTATAGATATCATAAGGGATATTTATATCCGTATTTGACTTTCGATACATCAATTGATTAATTTCCGGATTCAAAGACAGCTGATAGACAAAATTCTCAATCTCATCATTTCTTTTGTCAATAATCTCTTTCGTCTGATTTAGCAAGTTTTGACTGTTTTCAGTAGCATTTTCTTTTATTTTATGAACACTTACTTGATATACGACAAAACTCGTGAATAGTGGAATAGTGAGAATCAATAGATAGGATAATAAAAACTTTCTAAAGATCTTTATTTTTTCAAGTCTATCAAACATGATGATCACCATCCTTCCGCAAAAATTAAATCAGATAAATCTCCCTTTAAAATAGAGTTTTAATTTAGATAATCGATAAATTTATTGACTTCATCAATTCGTTCCGTATTCGCCATTACAGCAAGAATAAGCGGTTGGTTACTTCCAGCTAGTGAAGAAAACTGAGAAACATTAGTAACATCTATACCTGTTATATTGTCCTGACTCGAAGAATATTTTGTTTCTTTCCAATCCTTAATGCCTTTTAAACTGCTCAAATCATATAAATTACCCTCTTTATTAAATAAGTGAAAGGTCTCTTCATCTACAAGCAGTACATCAACCTCTTTTGCTGCCATTTCCGCAGCCAATTTTTGAAATTCCCCTATTTTCTCAGAATCTCTCGCTGCCTCGCTTGTATTAATCGCATTGATAGACAATTGCTCTTTTTGGGAGCGTTTACTCTCAATTTTAAATCCCTCTAACTCTTTTTGTAATTCTATTGCTTGTCCATCATTAAAGTTGGCTCCAACCACCCGTACAGCTAGAATCTCTTTCGGTTGATTACCTAACGTATTAAATCCCAAGATGAGAAAGAAAATGACAACTATCACAGCAATAAAGTGAAAGGAATAATATTCAATTAAATATTCAATTTTTCCTTTGGTCGTTAAAGGTTTTAGTCGTTCTCTTAATTTTTTCAATATACTGTCACCCCTTTGTTACTATTTTAGCATATGAATTATGCACCTGACAGAGGTACCATTTTTTGGACCTTTGATTTTCTATTAAAAAATAGCAGGATACAAGTTTACTTAATGAAAAAGATTCGTGTTATCGATAACACGAATCTAGCAAACAAATATAAGTATGTCAATAAATGAATTTTTAAAATGATAGAAGCCTGAATCTATTCTACTCTTCAGAATTAAAACAGGAAAACTCTCTTATGATTGGATTTTCTACCGTCTCTAGTATTCTCAGTTTTAATTCTCTCGCTTTTACTGGCGTTACTTGTTTAATGAACTTATGACCAATGGCGGTACCTGCTGCAATGGAGGCCCACTTTCCATCCACATTAGCCTCTATTTCAAATTTCCTGACACGTTCGCCAAATGCAATATCTTCCATTATTAGGATATGATCGATAGAAGTTTCTTTTTCTAATTCTAAGACTACTTCATTTCCACTCCCTGAGATCTTACCTAGTGGATTTGAAAATCTTCTTTTTATTTCAGCGCCAAATTCCAATAGTCTTTTTGCATCCACTTCAGGAACCAATCCCCGGTCATCAGGGGAAATATTCAACAATAAATTGGTCCCATGTCCCACCGAATGATAGTAGATATGCATTAATTCATCCATTGACAGCAAACTGTCTTCATCGTTAGGATGCCAAAACCAATGGTTTTTTCGAATTGGAACATCGCATTCTGCCGGTAACCAATCAGGTGTCCCTGGAAGCCATGCCACTTTTTCATTGGAAAACATACTGATTTTCGCTGCACTTTCTGTATTCCAGCAAGGATATGGTGCTACTCCGTCTTCGTTACCCACCCATCTAATGGTTGGCTGCCCCATATTAAAGATCATCGCATTTGGTTGATATTGTTTAACAATCCCGACGATTCTTTCCCAATTATATTTTCTGCCTTCTGACCCTGCTCCATCAAACCAAACCTCGATTAATGGGCCATATTGTGTCATCAACTCTGTCAGTTGCTGACTATAAAAATCATCATAGGCTTCAATATCTGAATAACAAGGTTCATGTCGGTCCCATGGTGATAGGTAGATGCCAAAGTGCAATCCTTCCTTTTGACAGGCATCTGCACATTCACGGACGATATCACCCTTACCGTCTTTCCAAGGACTAGATTTTACTGAATAATCCGTAGTCGCAGTCGGCCAAAGGCAAAAACCATCATGGTGTTTCGCCGTTAATATAAAGTATTTGAATCCTGCATCCTTTGCAAGCTTGACCCATTGTCCTGCAACTAATTCTTTAGGATTAAATAATTGTGGGGAATCTTTGCCTTCTCCCCATTCTTGATCGCAAAAGGTATTTATTCCAAAATGACAAAATACTCCTAAGTCTAAATTCTGCCAGGCGATTTGATCTTCTGTTGGCAGCGTAAGTTTAACCTTTTCCATTCTAGCCTCTCCTTTTTTAGATGGATTCGCAGTGTTACCGATAACATAAATATAACTTTTAAGAATTCATTTGTCTACCACTTCTGCATTTTTATTAAAATGCTTTACTTAATGTTATCGTTAACATTATTTCCTTGATAAATGGTAACGAGATAATTACAATGAAAGTAAGTTTCATCTAATTAGGGGGATTTCAATTGGTAACGATTTATGATATAGCAAAAAAAGCCAATGTCTCTGCTATGACCGTCTCTCGAGTGATTAACCATTCAGATAAAATCAGTGAACAAACGAGGAAAAAGGTTGAGGCGGTTATTAAAGAATTGAATTTTATACCAAACAGTTCAGCGAGAAGCTTAGTCTCCAAGAAAACGAAAATTTTATCGTTAATGATTACCGATATATCTAACCCGTTTTTTACTAGTGTCGCTCGTGGTGCAGAAGACAAAGCCCTGCAAATGGGTTATCAACTGTTGCTTTGCAATAGTGATGAAAATATTGAAAAAGAATCAAAGTATATTGACATGCTTATTTCAACTGGGTCAGATGGTGTTCTGATTGCTCCTGCGAGCGACTCTTCGAAAAAAAACATCCGAAAGCTGACCAAACACAATATCCCCTTTGTTTTAATCGATCGCTTCATCCATGACCTAAGATGTGATCAAGTTCTAAGTGATAATGAAACAACCACTCGAAAGTTAATAGAACATCTAATTGAGCAAGGGCATAAAAGAATTGCCATCATCAATGGTCCACTAGATGTTGCCACATCAAGGGAACGTCATCAAGCGTATTGTGATACTCTTCAATTACACGGGCTGCCGCTTAACCAAAATTGGATTCACCAAAGTCCATTATTCCAGGATACCGATGTTTCCAGTACGATTAAAAAGCTTATTCAGTTGCCTGTAAGTGAGCGTCCGACTGCTATTTTTGCGACAAGTAACTTTTTAGGTTTAAATACAGTAAAAGCTCTAAAAAAATTTAACATAAAAATCCCTGAAGAGATGGCTGTCGTTTGTTATGATGGGGTACCCAATTATACGGAGAATGAGCTTTTTCTAACAGCTGCCGAACAGCCTTCCTATAATTTTGGATATATGGGAGCTCAAATGCTCATTGAACGGATTGAAAAAACAAGTCCAGAAACTCCAAGGAAAATTGTACTTCCTGCAGAATTCCATATACGAGCGTCTTCCCTTTATAAAAAGTAGGGCAAGAGGAATATATCAAGAATGTAAAAAGGAAGGGGAATCCCCTTCCTTTTTTGAAATCAAGAAAATCCTGCTATTGCAACTAAAATTGCTAAGCCTACGAGCAGGATAAAAGCTAAATATCCAATAATACTTAAAATGGTAACAATCCAGCCAATCACTTTGCGATCCGTCTTAATTAAATAGATTCCTAACGCAATGGCTCCAAAAACGAAACCTAAAATCCCCCAAAGAACAGGGCTTTTGCCATACTTTTTAGCATCAATCACCAAATAAATCGTAATGATAATATTGATTGCGAATCCAAAAAAAGCTTCCAATCTTCTCTCTCCTAACTATGTATCCGGGTATTTTCATTAACATTATACCAGAAAATTCTGCTATATTTTAATTATTTTCCCAGAAGTAAACAGTTAGGCGATCATGGCAGGGGGCAGGGAGGGATTCCTACTTCTAAATATCGGTTGCTATAAATTGCTTCGAGTGACCGTTACCTACGGTCACTCGAACCCCGGCACCGTTTCTATAACTCTACCGAAGAAACAGGTAATAACAGCTTAATCCCCCGTTTATTAAATGGCAGTATTTTTAGATCTGCTATTAAATGACTGATGTATCCAGCTAGACAAGTGTAGAAGACACCATCAATCCCGATAGATACTTCTAGCTTCGACGCGATAAACCCAAAGAATATGACGCCCAAGATCGAATGGGTATAGCTCCGGTGCGAGGACAAGGATGCGATGATGATATAAACCCCAAGCAGGATTAGCCATGTTTCCGATAAAGAGAAGCCTCCCATCAGAACTCCAATTCCCGTGATCGTTAACATATGCTTTTGTTTAATAAATCCTGAAATCGCCATAATCCCTAGTCCAATCCCCAAGCCAAGCCATTTCTCTGTCGCACTGCCTTCATAAAAACTATAAAAAATCATCAAGATCCCTATCAACTGTGCTGCCATCCGAATGACTTTATGGGATAAGGTAATTTTGCCGCGAAGCTTTCCATCAATATCAAGATCGGGCATTAATCCCGAAACGGCTCCTAATCCGACAAACAAAAGGGTCTCAGAAGGAGAGGTTTGAAACGTGTTGGCTGCGATAAATCCTGTTGCAGCGCCAATTGCTGCGTGTGCTGTACCATTCATTGTTGATTACACCCCAATTCAAATATCACTCTCCTTATCTTACAACAAAACATTTGTTCTGTTTAGAAATAAATTTCAAAACCCTACTATTATCCTATGAAATCATCCCTAAACAGAATCATTTCCTAAGTATTGTTGAAGAAATTCAGCCATCTTCGCATAGGAATCTACTTTATTTTTTAATTTCACCATCGTATGTCCTTCCTCTTCGATACGAATAAAGGTAACAGGGTGATTTCGCGCCTTTAGTTTCTCGACAATCTGCTCGGATTCCTGGACCGAAACACGCGGGTCATTCACTCCATGTATAACCAGTAATGGGGCTTTAATTTTATCGGCATGATTCAGGGGATCAATTTGATCAAAAAACTCCCCATCTTGTTCAATCGTTCCATATTCAGCCTCTCTCAGCTTTTTCCGCCATGGGCTAGTTGTTTTTAAAAACGTCCTCAGGCTCGACATACCAACAATATCAATCGCAGCTGCCCACAAATGCGGATAATGACTAATGGCAGCAAGAACCATAAAGCCCCCGTAGCTCCCCCCGACAATAGCTATCTTCTCTGGATGAATCTCCCCTGTTTGTTTTAGCCATTGTACTAAAAAGATGATATCCTTGACGGCGTCCATTCGTTTTCGGCCATCATCAAGATGGGTGTATGTTTTTCCATAACCTGTACTGCCGCGGATATTTGGTGCTGCCACTGCATATCCCTCGTTTAAGAAATATTGTAAAAAAGGGCTGTATACGGCACGGGTTTGACTTTCAGGACCACCGTGAATATAGACAACAACCGGAGATTTCTCCTTCGGCTGCTTGGGTTTGTAGTAAAAGGTAGGTATTTCAAGGTGATCAAAAGATGGGTAGGCGATGAGTTCGGGCTCCACTAATTTTTCCTTCAAAATTGGTGTACGGGAAATGTACGTTAGCCGCTTTGCTTGCATGGTACTGATTTCAACCTCCCATATATCCGAAGGAAGTGCAGGCCCATTCAGTACAAATCCGACCTTTTGCTGGTCAGGGGAAAATCTGAGATTCATGATCACGCCCAATGGCGTTGCCCACGTATAAAGGCGAGTACGGTCCAAGTCCACTAAATATCCTTTTGAAATCCCCCCTTCGTTCATCGAAAACGCTAACTTGTTTTTATCCTTATTCATGACGAGGTTTTCAAAATCCCATTCTCCCTGCTCAAGCCAAGTCAATTGTTTACTGGCTATCTGAATGAATGCGAGTCCATAGAATTCGCTGTCCTGATTGGTTAATAGATAAATATGATCGCCAGTTTTATTAAAATGAAAATCTTTATAGCTTGCTTCCCCCTTATGCCCAGTAATCCAGTCCATTTCGCCCGTTAAAAGTGAAAATACCCCTAAATCATGATCAAGGGGCGAGTTTGCCTTTTTAACCAATAAGGAATTTCCATCTGGAAACCATTTTTCAACTAAATACGTTCCATTGGCGGCGAAAACAAGCCGGATTTCCAATGTCTCTAAATTTTGAATATAGATATCTAAAAATTCCTGGTTACGTCGGTTGCTCGACCAGGCAATCCATTTTCCATCGGGTGAGCTGTCGCCAAACAAATGAAGATGCTCAGGAGAGTTTGTCAGCGCGATTTTTTCGCTACCCTCCTTTAATAAATACAATTGCTCCTTTTCATCGCCATCACTATCCATCCCAATAATAAGGTCCGATGTATTCGCAATATATTTGATAAAGGTAATCCCTTTCATCGAGAAAGAAGTTTGGGCTGGCCACCTGTCACCTCGGTCGAGCTCCCATATCTGCGGTAATCCCGTAAAATCAGAAATGAAGCTTATCCTTTTACCTGTGGGATCATATTCAAAACTTTTCACCATACGCACATGGATAAAAGGGTCAATGGTTACTTCCTCCATTACATTACCACCATTCATAGATTGAGTTACTATTACTCTATTTAATAATGGCTTATATCATTCTTTATTTAGATGGCGGAAGTGCAAAAAGGCGTTTCGTAAGTCGAATCGCCTTTTTAGAACCACTATTCGAGAAATTCTTTAAACCAATTCACACATTGATAAGAGGTTTCCCAATCAGCTTGGTCCTCAATCCCCCAACAAGCATAAAGTGTCCCTAAAGCCACTGCAGCTTTTAACAAGCGTTGCCGGTCAAGACCCAGCTGTTCACAAATTATATCGACTCGAAGCTTCAGGAGGCCTTTGGGATCAGCCTTTGACTCTAATTGATTCACCAAAAAGGAAACAACATCAAAGTATGGATCCCCTGCAACTCCTTTTGGATCAATCGCCATCCAGCCTTGCTTCTCGGAATACAGTATGTTTTCATGGTGCAGATCGCCATGGAGCAGTTCAGGACCACCAGATGAATCCATCACCTGTTGGAAAAAGTCCTCTGCTAACTGAATATGTTCTTGAGGTATTGGACCTTTAGGGAAATTTTTCTGATACCGAGGAAGCCCCTCAAACCAATGTGTCAGGGATGGGGTAGACGTTTCGTTTGGGACAGGTCTGCGAATCGCTTTCCACACCTTGATAAAAGTTTCCGTAACAAACCTTTCATCTTTTTCCACAGACAGCATCCTTCCAGGGACGAGGCGCTCTAACAACATAACCCCATTTTCCGCATCAGACTTCAACAGCTTGGCACAGCCGTTTCCATCATACGCCTTTAATGTTATCATCTCATTTCGCGTATCAAAATTCGGGACACCGAGCTTTAGGATTAACGGTGTTCCCTTAGGATCGGTTACTTTTATGACATAATTATAGGAAAGATTCTCAACAGGACCTTCATTGGTAAGATTCCATTTTTTCAAATAGGTATTGACGGTTTGTTCTAAAGACTCTAACCAGGACTTTCCATCGGGGCCAAAGGCGTTGACGATTTTTACCTGAAAGGATTGTGCAATTATCATATTTATGTAATCTCCTTCATTTTTGCAGGGTTAGGCGTTATTATTTCAACAAGACACTTCTGAATTCCTTTTTTTTAGGGAGCTTGTGATGAATTTTGTCTGCTCTCCTTATTGAAATTTCCTTGATAGTGATATATCTGCGTTAATGGGATTATATCTGCGTAAATCGATTTATATCTGCGTTAAACGGGATTTATCTGCAAAGATAATTTAAGCCGATAAAAAGACGATTCGCGGGGGAACGAATCGTCTTTTTGCTGCTATATCGTTGATTCGAGGAGGAATCGAATCATTGATTTTCTACTATCAGTTATGCTGCTGCTTTTGCCTTGCTATTTCCAACTGTTTTGCGGATGAATGGTACGACCCAGCAGTCTAAACCGTATCTTCCTGCGTTGTAACCTGCTGTTAAGATGATGAACCCTAAGAAGATATCTGTTGGGTTATGAGATACAGTTCCGGCTAAGAAGAAGCTGAAGTTCATGACTAATCCGAAGAACATCGCTGCAGTTGTTAAACATCCAAGCATAAGACCTAAACCGATTAATAGTTCACCCCAAGGAACGATGAAGTTGAAGATATCAATGTTTGGTAACGCAAAGCTTTCTAAAAAGTTTACATACCAGCTGTACACCATGCTGCCATCTGGACCTTTTACTGGATTTGCTACCGCATTTTTTAAATATCCTGAAGCGTCAAATCCGCCTGTGAGTTTCCCATATCCTGCTGTGAACCAAGCGTATCCAAGGTATAAACGAATGATTGTTAAAATAGCTGCTGAGATTTTATTTTCTCTTAAAAAGTTGTTAAACATAAGTCATTCCGCCTTTCAAAATTAACTTACTCTTTATACTTACACTATATTGGATTTTGCCGGTTAGTAACATGGGTATAGTGTTAAGTTCACAGTTTGTTTGAAATGATTTGACGGAAGTTTGAACAGCTATCATTCATATGAATTATACATAAAGTTCGAATGATTTTCTTAAATGGAACATATAGAAAAACAGGGCAATAGTCTGAGGTCCCAAGGGAAAGGCAGGAGAGAACATGAACGTTTTAGAAGTAAAAAATCTTCAAAAATCATTTGGAAATATTATCGCTGTGAAGGATATTAGTTTCTCCGTCCAAGCTGGAGAAGTGTTCACCATCATTGGACCAAATGGTGCAGGAAAAACGACCACGCTTGAAATGATTGAAGGATTGGTAACACCTGACCACGGCGAAATCCATTTTGGCGAAATGAACTGGAGCCATCATGGTGTTGCCATAAAGATGAAGATTGGTGTTCAGCCCCAAGCTAGTGCCATGTTTGACTTATTAACCCCTGAAGAAAATTTAGATCTTTTTGCCACATTCTATGAAAAGGCGCGTCCCACTGACGAGATTTTAGAACTAATAAATCTTACGGAACACCGGAAAAATCAAGTAAAAAAACTATCAGGCGGTCAGCGCCAAAGGCTTGCGATTGGACTGGCGATGATCAGCGATCCCGATATTATTTTCCTTGATGAACCGACTACTGGCCTTGATCCTCAGGCTCGCCGGCATATTTGGGATATCATTCTCGAGCTCAAAAAGCTAGGAAAAACCACCATTCTAACGACACATTATATGGAAGAAGCAGAAAAATTAAGCGATCGGGTATGTATTGTTGACCAAGGAAACATTGTAACAATCGATACCCCGGCTGCACTAATTGAAAAATTAACAAAAGAACGAGAAGTACGATTGGCCTTTCTTGACAGTGAAGAAGCTGCGAACGAGGCTGTCGCTTTCGCAAACCATCTAAATTCTGTATCCCGAACCCAGCTTGAAGGTGTTGTATTAAAGCTTTGGACGATTAAACCGGAGGATACCCTCCTGGATTTATTTAAATTTACAAAGGAAAGGAATTATCAAGTGGAACAAGTCTCCATCCGCGAAATGAGCTTAGAGGATGTCTTTATTGCCTTTACTGGTAAGGAATGGAGGGATTAGATTGAACAATTTTAACCAATTTAAAAAGATGTTCGGAGCACATTTAAAATTGACCCTTCGTGAAAAACAAGCTTGGTTTTGGGGAATCTTCTTCCCTGTTATCTTAATGGTCATCTTTATGGTTATTTTTAGCGGAAGTTCAGATGACGAATTTCAATCCGAAATTGCAATCGTAGCCGAAAGCCCTAATCCGACCTCCGAAATGCTAGTAACACAAATCACTCAACTGCCCATTCTTGAGGTAAAAACAGATAAACCGGTTAGTCGTGATACCGCTGAGCAATGGGTAAAGGACAAGGAAGTGGATGCGGCGATTGTCTTGCCAGCGTCAGCAGATGACACCTCGTTTGTACTTTTGGTAAACAAGGAAGATGAGCGCGGGGCGACCACTCAAGCGTTATCTGCCATTCTTGATAAAATGGTTCAACAGGCTAATTTATCCGTTGTAGGGGCAGCACCTACCTTTGATATTCAATTTGAATCACTTACATCTGGAACGAATGAATTAAACTATACAGACTTCCTATTAACTGGAATGATTGCCTTATCGATTGCGCAGGGCGGGATGTTCGGTATGGTGGATTTAGTCGAAATGCGCCGCAAAGGCTTAATCAAAAGACTTCGAATGACACCTGCAAAAATGGGGATATTTGGCCTAAGCGATATGGTCATGAGGCTGTTATTCAGTATTATTCAAATCCTTCTATTATCACTAATCGGAGTTTTCTTCTTTGGTGCAAATCTCTTTATTAATTTCCCAAGCCTGATCATCGTCTTTTTAATAGGAGCGCTTTCCTTCAATGCTTTAGGTTACTTATTTTCATCTTTCAGCACGACACAAAATGCTTATATGGGAGTTGCCAACATTGTCAGCTTTGTCATGATGTTTTTGAGCGGCGTTTTCTTTCCGATTGAAACGATGCCGGATTGGATCCAACCGATATCCAATCTCCTGCCTCTCACCTATTTTGCCGAGGGCTTGAGAGATAGTATGGTATATGAAACAGGATTGTTCTCAAGTACACTCTGGTTTGGAATTGGCGTATTAGTTATTTGGGGCGCACTGTCCTTTATGGTGGGATCTTGGTTGTATAAACGAAAGTTTATTGTCGCTGTACGATAATAGGTCAGTGTTAAGAACATTATATCGGCGATAAATCGATTTTATCAGCGGTAATTGAAATATATCGGCGTTAATCTGAATATATCGGCGATGCTATTTTTCTTTCATTAAAAAAGACGATTCGCGGGGGAGCGAATCGTCTTTTTGCTTTATATATTATCTGTGATTCGAGGGGGACGAATCATCTTACTACTTGTTATGCCATTGCTTTCGCATTGCTTTTTCCAAATGTTTTGCGGATAAATGGTACCACCCAGCGGTCTAAACCAATACGGCCAGCGTTGTAACCAGCTGTTAAAATGATGAAGCCTAAGAAAATGTCAGTTGGGTTATGAGATACAGTTCCGGCTAAGAAGAAGCTAAAGTTCATCACTAATCCAAAGAACATTGCGGCAGTTGTTAAACATCCAAGCATAAGCCCTAACCCGATTAGTGTTTCACCCCAAGGAACAATGAAGTTGAAAACATCAATATTCGGTAATGCGAAGCTTTCTAAAAAGTTTACGTACCAGCCGTACACCATATTGCCATCAGGCCCTTTTACTGGATTTGCAATTGCATTTTTCAGGAATCCAGAAGCGTCAAAGCCGCCAGTGATTTTTCCAAAACCAGCTGTAAACCAAGCATAACCAAGGTATAAACGGATAATAGTTAATATAGCTGCAGAGATCTTATTTTCTCTTAAAAAATGATTGAACATAAGTCATTCCACCTTTCAAAATTTAACTTGTTCTCTATACTTACACTATAATGAGTTACGAACATTAGTAACATAGGTATAGTGTTAAATTCACAATTTGTTTGAAATGATTTGTCAAAAATTTGAACAGCTTATTTCCTCAATATTTTCCCCCTATTTTAAATCGGTTATGCCATGATCAGACATATGAAAGTAGATACATGAATTACAGTATTTGAGTTCTAAAAAAACTAGGACCTGCTAATTCGAAAAAAATCAGGAACTTGAAGATTAATCCTATGTGGGCTCTTCTTGGATTTGTCCTAAATCCACATTCATAATTTTTGATACTGCCCTGAAAATGTGACAAAATAGAGGTAGAAAAGTTTTCCAAAATGGAGGAATAGTGGATGAGGACGATTAAACTAGGCAGGACTAAATTAGAAGTACCAGTAGTTGCAGTTGGCTGTATGCGCATGAAATCACTTGAAAAGAAAGAAGCCGAAATCTTTATTCAATCAGCTTTAGAAGAAGGTGCTAACTTCTTTGACCACGCTGACATCTATGGCGAAGGTACAAGTGAGGAAATTTTCGCAGACGCTATACATATGAATTCTGAAATACGCGAGAACATCATTCTGCAATCAAAATGCGGCATTCGCAAGGGTATGTTTGATTTTTCTAAAGAACATATTTTGAATTCCGTCGATGGGATCTTAAAACGTTTAAACACAGAATATCTTGATGTTTTGCTCCTGCACCGTCCAGATGCTTTGGTAGAGCCTGAGGAAGTAGCAGAGGCGTTTGATATCCTTGAAAGCTCCGGAAAGGTACGTCATTTTGGAGTATCCAACCAAAAACCAATGCAAATCCAGCTGCTGCAGAGATTCGTGAAGCAGCCCATTGTTGCCAACCAGCTGCAATTAAGTATTACGAACGCCAACATGATTTCCAATGGGATTAATGTAAACATGGAGAATGAATCAGCGGTTGATCGCGATGGCAGCGTGCTTGATTTCTGCAGACTAAACGATATTACTATTCAGCCTTGGTCTCCGTTCCAATACGGATTTTTTGAAGGTGTCTTCCTTGGCAGTGAAAAATTCCCTGAATTAAATCAGAAAATAGATGAAATCGCAACAAAATATGAAGTGAGCAATACCACCATCGCCATCGCATGGCTGCTCCGTCATCCTGCTAAAATGCAGCCAGTCATCGGAACGATGAATGTGGACAGGTTGAGGGATTGTATAAAAGCTAGCGAAGTTCATCTAACTCGCGAAGAGTGGTATAGCATTTATCGTGCTGCAGGGAATATCCTGCCGTAACGTTAATAGGGAAATGGCTTTTATAGCCATTTCCTTTATTATTTTAGCTGTAAAAAAACAGCTTTTTTTAATACACCTATAATTCCTAGTTGACTAATCGGATTAATGAGTTTATAGTATTAATATAGAACGTTACACAACTTACTGGTCAATTAGAGACAAATTTATTAACTATATCGTAAGGCTTTTTTCAATAAACCAGAATGAAAAGGGGAGAAATTGAATGGGTAAAATTGTTAAGTACGATGAAGAGAAAAGACGTAAAGAATTAATTAACAAACTTATTACGTATGGTGTCTATAGAGTTGACAAAACAAGTCTTTTTCAATTATCTCTTGCACAATTAGAAAAGGAATACAAAAAGTTACAGGTAGATGTTCATCCGCATTGTACATCGGGTTTACGATTTATCAATAGAAAATAATTTCAATAGATTACCTATTTCATAAACAAAAAGAATCCAAGGAAATTTCCCTTGGATTCTTTTTTAGCACTTGTGGGAAATAACGCTCAAAGAATCAAAAGAGCGCTTTTTACTAATCGATCAGTTGAATAATCAGCATCCAAATGGGTGCAATAAATAACGAAGCAATCGTAGAAATTGTCACCATCAGAGCTGCATATTTTGAGTCCGCTTTATACACTTTTGCTACCACGGGTGCATTGGTCATAACAGGCATGGCCGCCTGCATGATAAATACTTGTTTCATAAGTAAAGGAATCGGTAAAAACCAAACCAACAACGCCATGATTCCTGGTGCAATTACAAAGCGCCCTATTAAAATTCCGGCCATGTCTTTTGAA
The DNA here is from genome assembly GCF_036962345.1 of Neobacillus vireti. Taxonomy (GTDB): domain Bacteria; phylum Bacillota; class Bacilli; order Bacillales; family Cytobacillaceae; genus Neobacillus; species Neobacillus vireti_A. The sequence continues at coordinate 157,031 of NZ_JBALNB010000012.1, read as the reverse complement.
AACTTTATTGAAGTAATTCCTGTGAAGAAAATGGAAATTCCAATAAAAAGCATGGACAGCGGCGTTACTAAACTCCCTGAATATTCAAAGTAAGACATTAAAAAGCCTGGTAATTTAACATTAAGTAATAATAAAATTAGTGCGAGCAAAAATCCAATCAGCGGCGGATTTAAAATCTTTTTTAGACCCGAGGAAAAAGAATTTTGACTTGCGTCATAATCCAAACCATCTTTACTAATCATTTGTACCCCTAATGTCCAAAAGAAAAAGGTATTGGCAAAATAGTAGAGGAGAACAAATGGTAAGCTTTCTGGTCCGAACAAGGCAAAATTTAATGGAACTCCAATAAAGATACTGTTTGAATTAAAAAACATTGAAGAAAAAGTACCTTTCCGGCCTTCCTTTACCTTTAAAAGACGAACAGCCCCGAAAGATATACACATCGTAATTAAGATAGAAGCAATCGGTATAATTAATCCAGGAGCTAAATGAATTAACTTGCTTTTTGAAAAATCCGTCATTATGAAGAAAAGCATATTTGCCGGTAATGCAAAATTCGTAACTAATTTTGCAATCAGACCTGAATTCTCGGTCGTAAACCATTTTCGTGCTGATAAATAATACCCCGTCCCCATTAACAGAAGCATGGTTAAGACACTTTCAATCGCTAGTAGTAAAACATCCATTTATTGTTCTCCAAGATTTATTTTTGTCTAGTATGAAGTTACATTTTTTCACAATCTTCAACCTATTTTATCATAAAATGACAAATAACTACCCATTCTACTTTGGATGGGATACGAATAAATAAAGACCAAATCGTATGTGATTTGGTCTTCTAAATTACGTCAGGTTGAAACCCTACCCTTTATTCATCATCTACCTCGTCATCGCCGATTTCATCTTCTTCTTCCACATCTTCAATCTTTTCCCCTTCTTCAGGCTCTTCATCACGACCACAACCTGTTAAAGAGAAAAGAGAAAAACTCATGAGGAACATGAATAATAACTTTTTTAACTTCATCTCAATTAAACCTCCTTTTCATCTAGGTTTTCCAGTTTATCAGGCATTATGTTAAACACATAAATAACCTAAACAAAAGACAATTGATAAGCTGATACTCCGAGGATAAAATGAAAAGTAGGACAAATGGGAGGAATATAAAAATGAAAGAAAATTCAACGAAAAGTGTAATTGAAAAATTGAATTTCAGTAAATATCCAGCAAAGCTTATTCAAAATACCCCTGAAGACATTGAGGATTTTAGGGCGCTTGAGTACGACACTTCTATAAAAAAAGAACAATACGATCTCATCTTTATTTTTATTTTTAAATTAGAGGATTTCCTTATCAATCTGCAGAAAGTTGTTGAAAAACAATTATTAAAGGATAACGGGTATATCTACTTTGCATACCCGAAGAAAAACAATCCAAAATATAAGGAATACATAGAGCGCGACAGTATTTATACAGAACAACATTATGATGAGGAAGGCTTTTATCGTGGCAGTAACCTTAAGTTTTCAAGAATGGTAAGTTTCAATGAAGTCTTTACCGTAATCGGCCTGAAGGCAATAGCTGCGAAAAAGAAAAACGCCCCTAAGACCAAAAACAGCCAATGTGTGGATGACTACATTGAAAATGTAGAAGATATCAAACACTACTTACAAAAGAATGAAACCTTATTAAACATATACAACGAACTAACACCGGGTTACCAAAAAGACTGGGCCCGCTATATCTACAGCGCCAAAAGAAAAGAAACCCAAGAAAAACGCCAGCTCGAAATGGAAACCATCCTAGCAGCAGGCTACAAAACAATGGACCTATACCGTAGAGCAAAGAAATAAGCAGTTGAAACGGTGCCTGTCACCGCCCGTGGACAGTGTCCACGGGCGGTGACAGGCACCATTTATACATGACTGTATATTTCATGCTTCTTCCTCTATCTCTTCTTCGATTTCTCCTTCGGGGGCTTCTTCTTCTAGTTCCTTCTCTGCTTGTATTCTTGAAATTGCTTCATTGAGCTGTTCGAATGCGTTTAGCCGGTAGTGGGCACATGCTAGAAGGTCGTCAATGATTACCGCGAATTTTTCATAGGGAACACCATTTTTGCTGCATTCGGTAATTAACTTAAAGAAGTCTTTTTCAAATAGATGATACCGCTCTTTAAAGGTTTTCGAATCCATGGTTAAAAAATATTCATCGTCGACGACAAATTCGTTAAACACCTTTTTGGTTAAACGTTTTTTCGTAACCTCTATATCCTGTTTGTCCTGATCTTTGTCGTAATGGGCTTCATCCTCATACTCGGAGCAAAGCGTATCATAGATCTTCTCCAGCAGCTCGGTCGGGTTTAGATATTTCAACTCTTCCATAAAAATCACCCCTACCTATATAGTTGCCCAAAAAAGGAAATTTCCGACACTTGAATTATCCCTTATGCCTTTTGTTACTGTATTCCTGCACAGCACAATTTTCGTGTACAATCTAATCTTGTATCCTGCAATGTAGCCACAAAAAAACCTAATCTCAAAAAGGATTAGGTTTCATATTATGATACTTTATTTGCTAGGATCGTTACTAATGCACTAAGTAAAATCGTACCAATTGCAATATTAATATAAAGTATGGTTTTCTTCATCTTTTTCTTACGGATAGATTCTTCCGGTGTCATCCACATACTTTTTGCCACTATTACTGCTCCTTTTCAATCAAAAGCTGAACTACTTTAACAAGGTATTAAACGTAAAAAACAACTGTCATATTATATGAAAATAAGAATCGCAGGTCAATATGTAAAAAACTGCCCCAAAGAGGCAGTTCTGTTTAAACCTGTATGAATTTTACTTTTTGACCCGGCTTTAGATAAGATAGAAGCAGCCAATCGTCTTCTATCACACTTCCCACTACATTGACACGCTCATCCGCAGGGAGGTCACAAAGGGTGATTTGTACCTCGCCGCGGTATCGTCCATAAGTGTCATTATCCATCGTAATCGAACCAATTCCGCGGTGGGTTGTGTTCTCAGGGACAACAGGATCCGCACTTCTCGTATCCATGAACCTTAGAACATCTCGGGAAAAATCAGGACGGAGCTTGAACTCCCCTTCTTGAAACCCTTTAATTCGGACCTCGACACAATCATGTTGATCAAAATCGATTAATTTCCGAAGGAGATCCTCACTTGCCTCGGGATCACCGATATAAACATCCTCGATACCGTAAGCGAACAATTCCAATGCAGACATAAATGAATCCAAATCACGGTGCTCTTCTAAGGTTGGCAGCCCTTCAAATAATGGACCGCGCTTTTCCCCGTCACCTGGAATATACGCACAAACAGGAATATCCAGCTTTTTAAAAAGTTCATTTTGTTTTTGAAAAAACGAATCAGATAAACCGGTGTCCCGTCTTGGATAAAAATTATGCCATGCCAGCAGCTGGTCTGCTTTTAAACCGCCATCCAAAAGAGCACGGACTTCAGCCTCAAACAAAATACTCGCGTTCAATGCAAGCTTGAACTCTTTTGCAAGGTTCAATATCGTTTGATTATCAAAAAAGTCATCCAGCCGTAGCCCGATTACACCTAAATTTTTCAAATCGAATAAGCTTGCTAATCCCAAATGCGATGGTGTTCGCAGCGACACATCCGCATAAACCTCTATGCCGCATTCCTTCGCTTTTTGAAGCAGCGTCATTGCACGATGGGCTAAATCCCCCGATTCTTCTGGAATGTGGAGCGAGGTAAATGCCCGCTTCACACCCATTTTTCCAGCCATTGTAATTCGTTCTTCTGCTAAAGGATCATTGAGATAGAAGGAAATACCGATCAATCGAATTCACCAGCCATCTCATCTTTGAAACCGAAGAGATACGTAAACACAAATCCTGCTGCATAGGCAATTAATACCCCAACTAAATAAAGTAGAACTTGACCTGTTACCACAATGAAAGCAAGTGGCAGACCAGATACCCCGATTGCAATTGTTGCAATACCAAATGCTGCTTGGAACGCACCGCCGACACCGGCACCTAAACATGCTGTTAAGAACGGACGGCCTAATGGGAGCGTAACACCGAAGATTAACGGCTCGCCGATTCCAAGAATACCTGCTGGCAGACCACCGCCAATTGCTTGTTTTAAACGTTTCTTCTTTGTTTTAACATAAATGGCAAACGCAGCACCGACTTGCCCTGCTCCACCCATTGCTAGGATTGGCAGAAGTGGGTCATCACCAATTGTATTAATTAACTCTAAGTGTATTGGAGTTAAACCTTGATGTAATCCAGTCACAACAAGCGGCAGGAAGGTAGCACCAAGAACAAATCCGGCGACTGCACCGCCCATATCAAGTAATGAAGTTAAACCTTTTGTAATGACGTCTGAAACAAAACCACCAATTGGCATAAAGACAAGATAGGTAACAATACCAGTAACCAATAAAGCCACAGTTGGTGTAACGAATAGATCAAGAGAAGTTGGAACAAACTTACGTACTCGTTTCTCAACTAAAGCGATAAAGATTGCTGCAAACAGGACTCCAATTAAACCACCGCGGCCAGGAAGTAAATCGGTGCCAAACAAATGGATGCCTGCAACCGCTGGGTTAATAATTAAGATACCGGCAATCGCACCAAGCGCTGGTGAACCGCCAAATTCCTTCGCTGCATTCGTACCTACTAAAATACCAAGATAGCCGAATAATCCGCCGCCAATTACAGATAAAATCGTTGCAAGCTGTGAATCACCTGCTAACCAGCCGGCTTGGACAATCGCTTTTGTGATCCCCGTAATTAATCCTGATGCCACAAGGGCTGGGATTAACGGAATAAAGATACCAGCGATTTTTCGTAAAAACAACTTAAATGGTGTGGCATTCTTTTTATTAATTTCAGACTTCGTGCTTGCGGCTCTCTCTTTTAAATTGATTCCGCCTGAAGCATCTATCAACTTACCAAACTCTTCTGTTACCTTATTTACTTTTCCAGGTCCAAGAATGATTTGCAGGGTTTCTTCTTCTACCACACCAAGAACTCCATCTATTTTCTTTAAAGCTGCCTTATTGACAACAGACTCATCATTCGGTGTTACTCGAAGTCTGGTCATACAATGCGTGTAGTTGCCAATATTTGTGGAGCCGCCTAATTGTTCGAGAATCTTTTCCGCTAAAACTTTATTATTTTCTCCAGCCATTTCATTTCCCCTACTCTCTGTTGTAATGTAATATTTTGATGGTAGTGATCAATTTCCCCAGTCAACACGGTGTTCACATCACCCCCTGCAAAGCTAATTCCCTTCTTTAATAAAGCGAATTGCTTCTCTTGTCTGGTCAATCGCTTGAATACTGTGCTCATATTGAACGGTTGCCATTGATAAAAACAAAATATCAATCAAATATAACTGAGCTAAACGTGATGACGTCGCCCCGCTTCGGAAAGGCGCTTCCCCTGAATAAGAGGTGAAAAGTTTGATATCAGCTAACGAAGAGACGGCGGATTGTCCGTATTTTGTTAGACTAATCGTTTTCACACCGCGCTCCTTTGCCAATGCCATTACTTTAATGACCTCAGCTGTTTCTCCTGAATGCGAGATACCAAACACGACATCATCTTTCCCTGCATTGGCAATAATGGTAGCAACAAGATGGGTATCCGTAAAAGACGTCGCATTTTTTTGAATCCGCAGGAATTTCTGCTGAGCATCCTTTGCAATAATATTCGAGGCACCGATTCCGAAAAAGTGGACATTTTGAGCAGAAAGCAAGGTCGTGACCGCACGTTCCAATTCTTCAAAATTGATGATTTCCTCCGTATCACGAATGCTTTGAATACTATTACTCGTCGTCTTCTGAGCGATGGAAAAATAGGTTTCACCAGGTTCAATGTCACGATACCCTTGTTCTGCTGGTTTTACTAAATCCCCAGCAATTCGAACCTTTAAATCCTGAAACCCATTTAATCCAAGTGACTTACACAAGCGGATAACCGCTGCCCCGCTTGTTTTTGCTTGAACACCGATATCATTGACAGTACTGTTTAATATACTTTGAGGGTGGTCAAGGATGTATTGTGCAATTTTCCGTTCAGAAGCTGGAAGCTGTTCAAGCATATTTTGGAGCATTTTTAATCCGCCTGCTGCCACATAGATTCCCACCTTTTCTTTGGGCTGTTTTTCTAAAGAAAACAGCTTTATTTTTCAACATTTTGGATTGCGACCTTTACATAACCATTTGCTTCATCCAACAACTTTTCTGCTTGCTCTTTGGTTGTATTTGATTTAATCATGACAATCGCTGTTTTTACTTGAAGATCAGCCTTTTCAAGGGTTTCTAGTGCAACTTCATAGGAAACACCGGTAATTTTTCGGATAATCCCAATCGCACGTTCCTTCAACTTTAGATTACTTACCTTCACATCCACCATTAAGTTCTCATACGCTTTCCCTAAAAGAATCATTGATGAGGTAGAAATCATGTTCAAAATCATTTTATGAGCGGTTCCAGACTTCAAACGGGTGGAACCTGTCAGGACCTCTGGACCGACAATAACCTCAATCGCTTGGTCGGCCTCTTTACTAATCGCTGCATTTTTATTACAAGAAAGGGCGACCGTTTTAGCACCAATGCTTCGTGCATAGCGAAGGGCGCCAATAACATAGGGAGTCCGTCCGCTGGCAGCAATTCCAATTACTGTATCGTTTTCCGTAAGTCCTAAATTCTTCAAATCACTGACACCGAGTTCTGGATCATCTTCAGCTCCTTCAACCGCTTTCAAAAAGGCGCCTTCTCCACCAGCCATCAATCCTTGGACCATTTCAGGTTCAGTGCTGAAAGTTGGCGGACATTCAACGGCGTCAAGCACGCCTAATCTTCCGCTCGTACCAGCGCCTAAATAAATCAGGCGGCCTCCCTTTTTAAAGGATTCAAATACGAACTGAACTGCAGCCTCTACTTCTGGTAATACCTCTTTGACTGCAAGTGCTACCAATTGATCTTGTTCATTCATGATTCGTAATATATCGACGGCCTTAGCCGTATCTATCTGCATGGAATTTTCATTTCGGGATTCGGTTGTTAATAATCCGAGATTTTCTTCAATCATTGCCTTCTCCTCCTGTGGGGTTTTCTAGATGTAAGCGATTACTGTACTCATAGTATAACTTGTTTGAAATGGTATTTCAATACTTTTACTCAAAAAGTAAAATTTAATTTCAAAACTATTTTAGTAAATAGCGACGGATTGCCTGTGCAACACCCGCTTCATCATTACTGCCCGTCACCACGTCGGCAGCTTCCTTCACTTCTTTTGGAGCATTTTCCATCGCAATCCCAAGCCCTGCTGCAGTAAGCATCAAGGAATCATTGTAATTATCCCCAATCGCTGCCACCTGTGACATCGGGATATCAAGCTGCTGTGTTAGTTTAATCAACGAGGAAGCCTTGCTTACCCCTGCCGGCGAGATTTCGAGATTAAGAAAATTAAGGCTACTGCTAACTTCCATTCCCCCCACTTGCTTAGCAATCACCTTTGAAAAATCAAAAAGCCTATCTTCTTCATCAAATACTGCAATTTTCGTAATCTTCGGTTGAGTGGTCGTAAAATACGTATTTAAATCCTCTACCGTCTTTACCTGGCATTTGCCCCGTACCCGCACAAGTTCTTCTACCCGTCCGCCTGTTTTTTCCAGGGGTAGAATATTATTCTCAATCCATCTTTCATTCCATTTGGTTACGGCTGGAACGAGGAGTGTTTCCCCTTCGTAAAAATGAGCATAAATCTTTTCCCCTTGACATAATTCCCAGAAACTCAGCAAATGGTCATGCTGAAACACAGATTGCTCGACGATTTCACCATGTTCATTAAGCGTAAATGCCCCATTATAGGCAATGGTTGGTTCCCCTTTTAAGCCAATCGTATCGGCAATCCAGCGTGTGGAACTGGGCGAACGCCCGCTGCAGATAACCACTCTTCCACCTTTTTGGCGGAACTCATGAATGGCTTCGATATTTTCCACATCAATTTCTTTTTGCTCATTTAATAATGTTCCATCCAAATCAGTCGCTAACAATTTATATTTCAATTTACTCTCCCCTTTGTATTATTATTTCATTATGATTATAGATATGTTTAAAATAATTTTTCAACATAAAGGATGGTGCTGAGCATGCTTCAACCTGAACTCGCAGAAAAAATCGTCACCGAAGTTCAAAGATTAATGTCAGAAGAAATCATTGTCGTGAACACAAACGGCATCATCATGGCCAGTACAAACCGGAAAAGAATTGGTACCTTTCATGAAGGAGCCTTAATCACATCACAACAGCAGAAAAAGCTGATTATCACCGAAAAAGAAACCTTTAAATTAAAAGGGGTTAAAGCTGGAATCAATCTCCCGATATTTTTTCAAAAAGAAGTAATTGGTGTCATTGGGATTACCGGTGTCCCTGAAACCGTCACCCCTTTTGGTGAAATCATCCGCAAAATGACCGAGTTGTTAATTCGTGAAAATTATTATGGTGAACAGTTTGATTATCATTCCCGAGCGATGGAAACCTTTGTCCTGGAATGGCTGCAGGCAAAGGAACACAGCCCTGACTTGCTTGAGCGAGCTAGAGCGCTGGGTATTGATCTTGAACTCAATCGAACAGCCGTCATCATCGAGTTTGAACAAAGTCCTTTATCTAGAGTGGTGTGGTCTTCGATTTTGAAGTCCTTTTCGCAAAATAAAAATGATGTCTTAACCCGGTCAGGAAATGTACGGATTATCGTCTTAATCGATTGTTCACATGCTATAACCATAAAAAATCGGCTGGAGAGCTTTTTCAATTTCATCCAGTCAAGTTTTGGGATTTGTGCTTATGCCGGTGTCGGTCAATGTGCGGTCCCCTCTAAGCTTCATGATTCCTATGCACAGGCTGAACGAGCATTGAAACTGGCAAGAAGAAAAAAAAGTATTGTTTTAGATGAGGAATTAACCCTTGAAATGGTGACGGGGGAACTGACGGAAGAAACAAAGACTGAATACGTTCACCGTACCATTGGACCGATTTTAAAGGAAAAGGACCTTTTGGAAACGTTAGCTGAATTATTTAGACAAAATCATTCTCTAAAAAAGACAGCTCAGTCGTTGCACATCCATATCAATACACTTCATTACCGTTTGAAAAAAATCGAGGATCTGACCAGGTTAAATCCAACGAGCATTCATGATTTGTTCTCTCTGTATCTGGCTACTCTCTTTTTAGATGAACAACCAAAAATTCTTAAAGATTACAGATAATTTTTAGATGATTATCCATAGCGGGCAGAGGCCTGCTTTTTTATACTTTAAGTAGTATGAAAATAGTGGGTAAATGGGGGAAATAGCATGCTCTCGAATGAAATAAAAGAAAAGTTAATTACGATTGTCACTAAAAATAACTTTGATGATTCTAAAATTGAACGTTTAGCCTATAGCTACGATGCCACTCCGAACTATCAGTCAATGCCAGATGCCATTGTCAGTCCTCGAAACGCTGAAGAGGTATCGAAGATTTTGAAAATCTGCAATCAATACAAAATTCCGATTGTCCCGCGCGGTTCTGGTACCAATCTTTGCGCTGGAACCTGCCCAACAGAGGGCGGGATTGTTCTTCTTTTTAAACATATGAACAAAATTCTTGAAATTGATGAAGAAAATTTAACCGTTACCGTTCAGCCCGGGGTCGTTACCTTGGATATGATTAATGCCATTGAAGAAAAAGGTTTATTCTATCCACCCGATCCAAGTTCAATGACAATCTCTACCATCGGCGGTAACATCAATGAAAACTCAGGCGGTTTGCGTGGTCTCAAATATGGCGTTACCAGAGATTATGTAATTGGGCTTGAAGCAGTTTTAGCAAATGGCGATATCATCAGAACCGGTGGAAAGCTGGCAAAGGATGTGGCCGGATATGATTTGACGCGTCTATTTGTCGGCTCAGAAGGAACGCTTGGCGTCATTACCGAAGCGATCTTGAAACTCGTTCCTATGCCGGAAACCCGGAAAACGATGCTGGCTCTTTATCAAGACCTAGGTGCTGCCGCTCGTTCCGTTTCAAAGATTATTGCCAATAAAATCATTCCAACCACTCTTGAGTTCCTTGATCAAGCAACATTAAAGGTAGTGGAAGATTATGCTCAAATTGGGCTGCCGACAGACGTCCAAGCGGTACTGCTAATCGAGCAGGATGGTCCACCTGAAGTGGTTGAACGTGATATTCAAAAGATCGCAGAAGTATGCAGGCAGGAACATGCGGTATCGATTCAAATTGCTGCAACTGAAGAGGAAGCCATGGCGCTTACAACAGCAAGACGTGCAGCACTTTCAGCGGTAGCACGGTTAAAGCCGACAACCATATTAGAGGATGCAACTGTCCCGCGTTCAGAAATTGCCAATATGGTAAAGGCCATCAATGATATCACCGAAAAATATCAGTTAACCATTTGTACCTTTGGTCATGCGGGTGACGGTAATCTTCATCCAACCTGTGCAACGGATGCACGAGACCATGAGGAAATGGAACGCGTGGAAAAGGCATTCGCGGAAATTTTTGAAAAGGCGATTGAATTAGGCGGAACCATTACCGGAGAACACGGTGTTGGAGCGATGAAGGCACCGTATCTTGAATGGAAACTGAAAAAAGAAGGGATCGCTGCCATGATGGGAATTAAACAGGCCTTCGATCCAAATAACATCATGAATCCAGGCAAGGTATTCGCGAAAGACAGCAAGAAACGTGTGGTGATTACTAGATGACAACATTACTTGAACAAGAAAAGATTCAAGAACAATTTAAAGAGCGGATGAACGAAGATGAATTACTGAACTGCATGCGCTGCGGTTTTTGTCTGCCAACCTGTCCAACCTACATTGAATCAGGTTATAAAGAATCCCATTCTCCTCGCGGCCGCATTGCAATGATGAAAGCGGTTGTTGACGGAATCGTGGAACCGGATGAGGATTTTGAACGTTCACTCGACCTTTGTCTCGGCTGCCGGGCATGCGAGCCGGTCTGCCCTTCAGGTGTCAATTATGGCCACCTACTAGAAGAAGCAAGGGATATCATCAATCAAAACAAAAAACACTCGCTGCCAGTGCGAGCGGTGAGAAAAACGGTTTTTGATGGGTTATTCCCACACCAGAATCGCATGCGGACGATGGTTGGCCTGCTTGGGTTTTATCAACGTTCAGGGATACAAACCCTAGCACGCAAAACAGGTTATTTAGGGCTTTTACCTGACAATTTAGCTACCATGGAAAAGGTGCTTCCTAAAGTTCCAACGATGAAAGAAATGAAAAACAGACCGGAACAGCTGCCAGCATTGACGGAAAAAGTCCATCGTGTTGCATTTTTTAGCGGTTGTTTAATGGATACAATGTTCATGAAAACAAATGACGCTACCATGAAATTATTGCAGCTTGCTGGTTGCGAAATCGTGATTCCGAAGCAGCAAACCTGCTGTGGTGCCTTGCACGGTCACAGCGGTGAAAAGGATGCAGCGAAAGAGCTTGCCAAGAGAAACATTGCGGCATTTGAAGACCTGGGTGCCGACTTTATTATTACCAATGCTGGAGGCTGCGGTGCATTCCTCATTGATTATGATCACCTGCTGAAAGATGATCCTGATTGGAGCAAACGGGCAGTGGCCTTCAAGGAGAAAATAAAGGATATTTCAGAAATACTTGTTGCGGTCTCTTTTCATAAAAAAGTGAAATTAGAGCTCTCAGCTCAGGTCATTACTTATCAGGATTCCTGCCATTTACGAAATGTGATGAAAACAGCTTCTGCTCCAAGGATTTTGATGCAGTCCATTCAAGGGGTGAAGTATCAGGAAATGAAAGACGCCGATCGCTGCTGTGGCTCCGCCGGCATCTACAACATCGTCGAGTCCGAAATGTCGATGGTTATGCTCGACTACAAAATGGTCCAGGCAAAAGCAACCCACGCGACGACGATTGTTACAGCGAATCCAGGCTGCCTGCTGCAAATGCAGCTGGGAATCGAGCGCGAAGGGTTATCTGATAAAATGCGTGCCGTTCATATCGTGGATTTGTTGGCGGAAGCAGTTAGGCAATAGAAGATAGAAAAGACGATATATCTGCGATAATTCAGTTATATCTGCGTTAATTCAATTATATCTGCGATAAACAGATTATATCTGCGTTACTCATACTCTAACCTAAAAGAAAGACGATTCGCGGGGGAACGAATCGTCTTTTTTATACTATATATCTGCGATTCGAGGGGGACGAATCGGTTAGTATTTCTCGCTATCCGCTAGTATTTCCGGCTATCCGCCAGTATTTCTCGCTATCCGCCAGTATTTCTAGCTATCCGCCAGTATTTCCGGCTATCCGCCAGTATTCCTCGCTATCCGTTATGCAGTTGCTTTTACTTTGTCTTTTCCTACTGTTTTGCGGATGAATGGTACCACCCAGTGGTCTAAACCGTAACGGCCTGCGTTGTAACCTGCTGTCAAGATGATGAAGCCTAAGAAGATATCCGTTGGGTTATGAGAAACAGTTCCTGCTAAGAAGAAGCTGAAGTTCATTACTAAACCAAAGAACATTGCTGCTGTTGTTAAACATCCAAGCATAAGACCTAATCCGATTAGTGTTTCGCCCCAAGGAACGATGAAGTTAAAAACATCAATGTTTGGTAAGGCAAAGCTTTCTAAGAAGTGAACATACCAGCTGTAAACCACGCTGCCGTCAGGACCTTTTACTGGATTTGCTACTGCATTTCCTAGGAACCCAGAAGCGTCGAATGCACCGCTCTGTAATTTCCCAAGTCCTGCAGAGAACCAAGCGTAACCAAGATATAAACGAATAATTGTTAAAATAGCTGCTGAAACCTTATTTTCTCTTAAAAAATGATTGAACATTTTTCATTCCTTCTTTCAAATTTATCTTGCTCTCTATACTTACACTATACTCGTTTATACCGTTTCAAACATCACAATGTGAATATGTTCACAATATGTTAAAAATGTTTTGACAAAAATTTGAACAGTCAATTCTTATTCAATCTGAATTTATTCAAAGAGGAAAAAACACCAGTAGTTCCCTTAATCTTCATGTTCTAATATCTCCTCCGATATGGAAAGATAAAATAACTAAGGAGGTAGAACCATGGAAAACAGTTATAAAGGAACAAATAAATTGATCATAGGGATTGTTTTCGGTGTTATCACGTTTTGGTTATTTGCTCAATCTTTAGTCAATGTGGTACCTGCCGTTCAAAAAGATTTAGGAATTTCCCTAGGGACTTTAAATATAGGTATCAGTTTATCAGCATTATTCTCAGGTATATTTATTGTAGCAATGGGTGGTTTAGCTGACAAAATAGGCCGAAAAAAGATTACCAATATTGGGCTGATTTTAAGTATCATTGGTTCTCTATGTTTAGTTTTAGCAAATGGAGCCGTTCTTCTCATTATTGGTCGGATTATCCAAGGTTTCTCAGCAGCATGTATTATGCCAGCAACGATTGCTTTAGTAAAAACTTATTACGAAGGCGCAGATCGCCAGCGGGCACTTAGTTACTGGTCGATCGGTTCTTGGGGTGGATCCGGTGTTTGTTCATTTGCAGGTGGATTAATTGCAACCTACTTAGGCTGGCGATGGATCTTTATTTTCTCGATTATTTTTGCCATTCTTGGTTTGTATTTAATTAAAGATACTCCAGAGAGTAAAGCAGAAACGTCAGGCAAATTCAAATTCGACTATACTGGATTAGGTATCTTTATTGTTGTCATGCTGGCATTAAACGTTTTAATTAACTATGGGTCTGATTTAGGGTGGACAAGCCCCATTTCCATCATTTTAGCAGCCGTGACAGTGGTTGGGGCATTCATCTTCGTCAAGGTAGAGAAAAGTAAAAAAGTGGTGCTGATCGATTTCTCTTTATTTAAAAATAAGCCATACTCAGGTGCAACTTTCTCAAACTTCCTGCTTAATGCCATTGCAGGTACAATGGTTGTTGCCAATACGTATGTACAAGTAGGCCGGGGATTTACTTCCTTCCAAGCCGGGATGTTATCACTTGGATACTTAGTCGCCGTTTTAGCGATGATTCGTGTTGGGGAGAAAATTCTACAAAAAATTGGTGCTAAAAAACCGATGATCTGGGGAACGATTATCACGACCATTGGCGTGGCCATTATGGGCTTAACGTTTTTACCAGATTTACCATATACCGTTGTTGTATTTATTGGGTACGCATTATTCGGACTAGGTTTAGGGATTTATGCCACACCATCTACTGATACTTCCGTAACAAATGCTCCATCTAATAAAGTGGGAGAAGCAGCTGGGATTTATAAAATGGCAAGTTCATTAGGAGGCGCTTTTGGAGTGGCGATTTCTGCTACTGTTTATAACGTCATATCTGCCAATAACGTCGATGTTGGTGCAACATGGGGGATTATTACAAATGTTCTCTTTGGAGTATTAGCACTGCTTTCTATCATCTTTATGGTTCCTAAAAATGCAGGGAAAGAAGATCCTGAAGCAATTAGTAAGAAGGCCGCATAATTTCAATGGAGGAATTAACAATGAAAAATAACTTAATGCAAATGCTCGAAGAACGTAAGGATGAAATCATTCAGATTCGCCGTCATCTTCATGAAAATCCTGAACTTTCTTTTAAAGAAGAAAAAACAAGTAAATATATTGAGGAGTTTTATAAAGGCAAGGATGTACAGGTTGATACAAAGGTAGGCGGAGGCTATGGAATTATTGTCACCATTAAAGGAGGGAAACCAGGAAAAACAATTGGTCTCAGAGCTGATTTCGACGCACTCCCAATAGAAGAAGAAACAGACTTACCGTTCAAATCGAAAAATCCTGGTGTTATGCATGCCTGCGCACATGATGGGCATACAGCATACCTGCTAGTTCTAGCAGATTGTTTGATTCAATTAAAAGCTGAAATCCCTGGTACGATTAAAATTGTCCATCAACCAGCAGAGGAAGTTCCACCAGGTGGAGCCATCGGCATGATCGAATCTGGTTTATTAGATGATTTGGATAATATTTTCGGTATTCACTTATTACCACTTGGACCAGCTGGTAAAGTAGGGTATAACAGTGGGTATGTATTCCCAGGTCGTGCGTACTTTAAGTTGAAAGTCCAAGGTGTCGGCGGACATGGCTCCTCCCCACATTTGGCAAATGACGCCATCGTCGCAGGTGCACACTTTGTCACAGCGGTTCAAACAGTGGTGAGCCGCCGGTTGAATCCATTTGAAGTCGGTGTCGTTACCATAGGTTCATTTGATGGAAAAGGAACCTTCAATGTCATAAAGGATAGCATTGAAATCGAAGGCGATGTTCGTGGAATGACGGAAGAAACGCGAGCAAAAATTGAAAAAGAAATTAGCAGGATTGCAAAAGGCATTGGAGAAGAATTCGGTGTGACATGCGAGTTAACCTATACACCCGACTATCCGCCGCTATACAACGATCCCGAATTGACAGAATTGGTTGCCTCTTCTTTGAAAAAGGCAAACGACAAAGACATTGTGGACGTTCAAGAATTCCCGCCAATGTCTCCATCAGAAGACTTTGCGCATTATGCAAAAAAATTCCCAGCATGCTTCTTCTATATTTGCTGTACACCAAAAGGGGTGGAAAAACCATACTTCAACCACCATCCTAAATTTGATATCGACGAAGATGCCCTCTTAGTCGCAGCAAAAGCAGTCGGAACAGTCGTTTGCGGGTATTACAATTTAGAATAAGATAGACATAAAAAAGACCATGTTATTTATCTATATGGTCTTTTTTGCTAAGGCTCTTTTCTTAAACTTTGTTGTTTTTTGCAGAAAATAGATTAAATTTTATAAGAAAAGAGCCTGCAAACTAGATTCTAGAGCACAAAATAACTATTTCCATGTTAAAATCGGCTTTAAGATTTTAACAACAATCATTACGGAAACAGCCTTTGCTAGTTAAAATACCTACGATACCATTCAATGGTTTTGCTTAATCCAGAATCAAAGTCATAAACTGGTTTCCAGCCTAAGAGATCCCTAGCTTTTTTTGCAGATAAGTAATTTTGTTTATTTTCGTAACGAGTTTGATTTTGCATGATAGGCTGTAAATCGCTCTTCATCATCTCTAAAACCCGCTTTACTACTTCTTGGATCGTTAGCGGCATTTCGTAGCCAAAATGAAACGCTTCGCCTTCTGCCTGACCTTCTTCCATTTTTCCAGCTATAAATAAATGAGCTCTTACCGCATCCTCGATATAAAAAAAGTCCCGTACCAAGCCTCCATTACTGCGAATCACGGGTGCTTCATTTTGTAGAACTGCCCGAATGGTTTGTGGAATGAGTCTTGTAAAATGGTAATCTCCGCCCCCATATAAATTTCCACAGCGAACGATACATACCGGCAGTTGATACGTATGATAATAACTGTTGGCAATTAAATCGGCACAGCTTTTCGAAACATCATAGGGATGCCTTCCGTTTAAAAGCATGGATTCCACATAAGGCGGGACAGCCAAATCACCATACACTTTTTCACTGGAAGTGACAATCACCCGTGCAACTGATGTTTGCCGGCAAGCCTCCAGTATATTCCAGGTTCCGCGAATATTGGTTTCAAAGGCTCCGACAGGGTTCGTTTGAGCTTCTCCTACAACTGCCTGTGCTGCCATATGAAAAACAGTATCAATCTTATAATCTTCAAGCGCCTTTTTTATCACATCGAAATCAGCCAAGCTCCCATAAGCCAGATTTATTCCTTTAAAAGAAGAGGGTGTTCTGACCAAGCCCGTAACATTTGCGCCTAAGCGAAGCAATTCCTCGACCAAATGTCTACCGACAAACCCGGTGCATCCTGTCACAAATACGTTTTTATTTTTCCAGTTAAGCACTGCCATCATGCCCCTCTTATGCAGAATCCCTGAACAGTTTTCCTGCCTTTGTCCGAGATTAGCCACTCCATTTGTACCTTATTTCTAGCAAACTTAAAGTCTCCTTGGTCCACAAGGATTGCAAAGTACAAACCAATCCTGACGATAAGATTTGGCAGCACGCTGATTTCCTGTTTTGTCAACCCGCCATAGCCTTTCAGAAATGCCTGACACAACACTTTATTACGTTTCTGTATGAGAAAAAAGTAAAGGGCATAGGCAACGTCAAAGATCCGTTCACCCCGCTGCAAGGTATCAAAATCCAAAAAACAATGAACCTCGTTATTCTCCCTATACAATTGATTCGATGGGTTCCAATCTCCATGAATGATTGTCTTCGGGAGATTACTAGTGTCGATGACATGAGGGTGCAGCATACGAAATAAATTATCGATGGCCGTCCCCTTATGACTGGGCAAGGTATGCCCTTCTTCTTGCAAGCTTTTCATGATGGAAGTAGGATCAAGCTGGTAATAATGGTAAACACCGGTTGATTTTGGACTTTCCTTAATGCTAGCAAGAGTTCCGTGTATCCGGCGGAGCATTTTACCACTATGATAGGCTTGTTCAGGGACCGATAGAAAACGATTGGCTTCTACAAAGGGAGTAATCTGCACGATAAACTCCTTATACCTTGCATATGGTAAGCCGTTCTGATTCAAGAGTGGCAGTAAGGCAGGTGCCCCGGCCTTAGAAAGCTCGGAAACAATCGAATAAGCATACTGCAGCTGATCTTCTTCTACCTCCTTAAGGAAGATACGAACTACATATTTACCCTTGCTGGTACGAATCTTTAGATTCGCATTAATATAACCGCCCCCAAGAAGGTCCTCAACCTCTAACAAACGGCCAATTTTATATTCCCTGCAAAGTCGTTTAAGGTCTTTCACTTTCCCCCCTCCCTTTCAAAATTACCAATACTTTTGTAAATCCTCCTTTGTTGCAAATCCGTCAAAAAGAGGCTCCACTTCCCTAACCTTCGTCACAAGCTGTGTAAGGATATTTTGATAAATCGTGAAAACAAACGGTGTATTTTCGTGTGTCCCGTGGACAATTTCCACCTTATTATCTTGATTTATGACTCTAACACCACTAAAGTGATAAAAGATAAGAGGAGTTCGGTCGATGAATACTTGGCCATTTTTTTCAAAAAAAGTATATTTTCGATAATTCCAGATCCCAACATTCACGCCAGCGGTTGTAATATCACAGATGTTTGAGAATAACTTCGGCATCTCATTTAAATACCGTTGATCACCAAAGATTCCCTTTCGCGGGTCGATTCTACATGCTTCCAAGGTCTTTTCCCTCCACCAGGCTAAACATGCCGTCCCCATCTTATCACGCTTAAAGCTGATAAATCCCGAGTTGTATTCTCCTGTTAGTCTTTTCAACCTTTTGACGAAATTACCTTTCCAATCAGGATGGTATTTTTCTTCTCTTGATAATAAAACAGAACAATCTGGCTGCACATTAAAAATCAATTCTGGGTCGTCCCAAAAATATAAATCGGAATCCATAAAGGTTACCCGCATCACTTCAGGGTTTTTCTGAAAAATCGTTTCCAGCCATAGCGCTTTTAATGACCAGCAATATTCATGGATTCTCCTCTCCTTTTTTAAAGCTAAAATATCCTCACCCAGCTCTTTATCACGGGTTGCGATGACATGATCCCAATTCAACTTTTTCAGGAGATTGTAGGTTTCTTTATCGACACAGAGGACATGAAAACGAAATTCTCCAGCTCTGACTTTATTCAAAGAGGAAATGAGTGCAAGAAACTGATACAACCTGCTTTTTGTCATTATCGTGCAGTAGACACTTTCCATACCTTATACACCTCATTTCTTAAAAACTTTTTTCTACTTTAATTCTGCTAATTTAATTGTTTTTTTCAGCTTATCGATATCAATGACAATCGGATCTTTATGGTTACTGCGGTGGGCATCCCGTGGTACCACTTCCCCTATCAAACCGTAATAATCAAGTTCCATATGATTACTTATGATATGAAAGCATGGCAGCAAATAAGTGGGTGTAAATAATTCCACTACTTTGGTTCCTGGGTTACAAAAGATAAGGTTTGTAAGCCCAGCCCCATGCGGAGAGACAATGACTTCAGCTTGGTTAAAAAGCTCAATTTTTTCAACAAATGACAGGGTAGATAATTTAACCATCTTAAATCCGTATTTTTCTAAAACAGCAAATACCTCTTTTTCATTCAATACCTTACGATGCAGGGCATCTTCGCGGCTGATAAAAATTCGTTTGTTCTTACTTTCATTTCGAACCTTGACCTTTGCTAAAAATTCATTTCTTAGAAACTGACAAACATTTTTCGGTACATGGGCGGAGTAGCCCGCCATGGAAGAAACAATTAATTGCTTGGCAAGAATATGCGTATCTGGTTGACATTCAATGATCATTTCTTTTGAAATGCCAAGCAATTTCAAGCTTTCATCCTGAAATTCACAATACTCCTTATGATAATATTTACCGCGATTGATAACGATTCGATCGTACGCAATTCCACTTTTGCGTAGTAATTCCAACCGCGGCAAAACATCAAACATCCAATGGAAGTAATTGAAACTAACTTGAAAGGTGATAACCGCCAAGGTTTCAAGGGTATAGGTAATGGGGGAAAGTTCCTTTTGTTTGAAAATGGAATGTGTCTTTGGAGTTAGATTATACTCAAACGAAACATCCCACAGCAGCTTATTATCAGGTGTGATGACACTTCCGTTACTTCCCCAGACACGTCCCCAAGGAATACTTGCTACAAATTGCCTAGGAATTCGGGGATGATAATGCCAGTTAATGGTTTCGACTCCCTTTGGCTTAGTGTTCATCACGGTCCGTTGGATGGGAAGTCTTTTATACAGAGCAGGAGTGGTCTCATCCTTGTAAGTGGATAAAAAATCGACTGTACGACTGTAGTAACCTATTGGAGGATCTATCATTTTCTTTCACCGCCTTTATTCCAATATCTTTGCAAATCCAGCTCGCCAGCATATCCATTAAAAGTTCGATCTATGTTCTCAACAAGCTCAATTGCCTCATCAATAGCTTCACGATAAAGTTGATAAATAAATGGACTTCTCTTCTTACTCACTGTATTAACCGACTGAATATTGTTTTTGGAGATTACTCGTAAACCACTAAAATGAAAAAAAATAAGCAAGTGATGATCAATCAAAATGGATTCATTAACTTTTAAAAATTTGTACTTTAATTCATTCCATGGTCCGACATTTACGCCAGGTGTTGTAATAGTACAAACATTTCCGAATCGTTCAGGCAGCTCGTCTAAATATTTTTGGTCCCCAAAGAGTCCTTCTTTAGGGGAAATCCTACAGTTTTCCAAGCATTTTTTCTTCCACCACGTAACTGCTTGTAGACCTATTTCATCCTGTTTAAAAGTGATAAATCCCGAATTGTATAAACCCGTTATCTTGCTTCCCCGTTGAATGGCTTGGTTGGCTCTAGAACTATATTTTTCTTCGATAGAAAGCAGCACCGAACAGTCTGGCTGTTTTTTAAAAATCGTTCTTGGGTCTCCCCAAAAATACAAATCTGAGTCCAGATAGGTAATCCGTTTGACAGACGGATAATTTCTCAATACATATTCGCAGATGACCGGTTTCAATGTCCAACAGTACTCATGAACTTTCCGTTCGTTTTTTAGTAAGACAATACTCTTCGCTAATTTTTTTTCGGGGATGAGCTTTGAATTTTCCCATTTCATTTTTTTCAAAAGGGTAAACGTCTCTTCGTCTATACAATGAATAAAGATGTAAAAATCGTTACCCATTACTTTTTTTAGCGAAGTAAGTAAAGCTAGGCCTTGATAAAGCCTCGTTTTCGATAGGATCGCGCAAAAATAGTTTCTCATTTTAGTTCCGGATTCCATGCGACGTTCCCTTGCTCCCACATTTCATTGACATCTAATACATTCTTATACGTATCGATAGCTGTCCAAAATCCATCATGAAGATAGACAGATAATTGACGGTCCTGTGTTAATTTTTTCAAAGGTTCTTCTTCAAATATGCAATTGACATCATCCTTTAAATAGTTGAAGACCTCCGGTTTTAACACAAAGTAGCCGCCACTGATGATTTCATCTGTCTGTGTTTTTTCTTCGAAGGATTCTGCAAGACCCTGATGAACGGTTAGGGTGCCAAATTGACTTTTTTTCTTAATTCCTGTTACCGTTGCAACCGTTCCTTTTGTCTCGTGGAATTCGACCAACTCGTATAAATTAACATCAGATAGGCCATCACCATAGGTTAATAGGAAGCTTTCGTCGCCGATAAACTCCTGCGCCATTTTGATTCTTCCACCCGTCATCGTATTAAGACCGGTTTCAAGGAAAGTAATCTTCCATTTCTCTTTTTGACCTAAGATTTTAATCTCTCCGGTAGAGGAATCCATCGTAAAACTATTATTCTTCCATTCGTAGTCCATAAAATATTCTTTGATCTTCTCACCCTTATACCCGAGCAATAAAATAAACTCATTGAATCCATAGTTCTGATAAATTTTCATGATGTGCCAAAGAATCGGCTTCTCCCCTATTAATGTAAGAGGCTTTGGAAGCTCATTGGTGATTTCATTCATTCTCGTTCCTTTTCCTCCACAAAGTATAACGACTTTCATGATTCTCCTCCCTTTGTTTGTTAGCTTTTTGAATACTCATCGATTTGCTGTAAGCAGACAGCTTTAACATCCTCTTGGGCTAAATATGCCTTTGTCCATTCCACACTCTTATCGATGGCTTGCTCTACATTCCATTTTGGGAACCAGCCTAATTTAGATTTCGCCTTTGAGCAATCTAGTCGTAAATAGTGTGCTTCATGCGGGTGTGGTCCACGAACAACTTCATAGGAAGCACTGTTGCCCCATTTCGCACAAATTTGGTTTACAACCCATTCCACCGTTTTTCCATCGCCATCATCAGGACCAAAATTCCATCCCTCTGCAAAACGTGTTCCATGTGTGTATAAATATTCTGCTAATGTCAAATACCCACTTAAGGGATCCAACACATGCTGCCACGGCCGAATCGCATGCGGGTTTCGGATTTTTATTTTCCCATTTTGGGCTAGGGTCCGAAAGCAATCCGGCAGCAAACGGTCGAGTGCCCAATCGCCTCCACCAATCACATTTCCCGCACGTGCGCTAGCAAGACCAATCCCACTGCTTTGAAAAAATGAATTCCTATACGCTTCCGTTACCAGTTCGGAGCAGGCCTTGCTATTGGAATAAGGGTCGTAGCCGCCAAGCACATCGATTTCTCGATAGCCCCATGGCCATTCTTGATTGCTATAGCATTTATCTGTTGTAACATTGATGACTGCCTTTAAATTTACGCCCTTTTGGACTGACAGTCTTACCGATTCTAGTAGATGAACGGTTCCCATTACATTGGTAGCGTATGTTTCAACCGGGTGGAGGTAAGAAGCGCGGACCAATGGCTGGGCGGCCATATGAATGACAATATCCGGATTTGTTTCGAAGATTGCTTTTTCCAGCGTTTCTTTGCCACGAATATCTCCGTAGTAAGTAGGGATGAGTGCTTCCAGCTCGCATAACTCAAATAAACTCGGGGAGGTGGGCGGCTTTAAGCTGTAGCCGGTTACGTTTGCACCTAAGGAATGCAGCCATAGGCATAACCACGAACCTTTAAATCCTGTATGACCTGTTATAAAGACATTTTTATTTTTCCAAAAATCCGGATTTACCATCTTCTCGTTCCTCTCTTCTCTTGGTGGACATCCCCTTAGAATCCTTCAACATACTATGATTCAGCGGAATAAATAGTTTGGACGAAATGACCTGTTTAGGTGAAATTTGTGAATTTGCTCATATGAGGACAGATGTGATGAAGGACATTTCTTCTGATTTCTTATGGCGATTTGTCCTTCATGCACTGGATGATGGACATTTCTTCATATTTCCTATGACTATTTGTCCTTCATGCACTGGATGATGGACATTTCCTCGATTTCCTATGACGATTTGTCCTTCATGCGCTGGATGATGGACATTTCCTCGGATTTCCTATGGCGATTTGTCCTTCATACGGGATGACTTTACTAATTTCCGATATAATGCTAAATACCTTTGTGCTGTAAGCGCCCAGGTGAACTGATTTCTAACGTGTAAGGCGCTTTCCACACCCATCCTCATTATTTTTTTGGGATTTGCAAACAGTTTGATAACCTGCCAGGTTAATTCGTTAACCACCCGTTCTGGTTGAATGAGAATTCCCGTTTTTCCATGTTCCATGATTTCCGGAATTCCTCCAGAATTTGTCGCAATCACAGGCGTACCTACTGCCATCGCCTCGACATTTACCAGCCCGAACGGTTCTGCTGCCGAAGGAACCAACAGCAAATCCGCCATTTGAAACCATGTGTGGATCTCATCGTGTGTGATAATAGAGTTAAAGATCACATGATCCTTTACTTTCTCAGCCATTTTCTGCAACCGCGCTTCGTATGCTCTGGTTTCGGCAGAAGGCGCGAGGGAGCTGCCAGCAATAAAGAGGATAATCGAAGGGTCGACCTTAATGAGTGTCGGCATCGCCTCAAGAATATGGTGAACCCCTTTTATTTCAACCAACCGGCCAACATAAAGAAGAATCTTCCTATCCGTAACGCCCCATTTCGCTTTCAACTGCGTCACCCTAGCTTTCGGTTCCTGGTGCCATTTCGGCTGGAATTGATCCACATCTACGCCTAAATGATTCACGATAATCTTTGATGAAGCGCATAGATTTTCTGTTACCATATGATTCTTTAAATAGTGGCTATTGACGACTATTGCGTCAGCTCCCTCCAAACACCTCATTAATTCCTCTTTGCTAATATGGGGTCGCGACATAAACAGAGTTGACTGCATCACTAAAATAATTTTTGACCTAGGCATTGCCAAACGGACTGCCTTAACAAACCTTGGGCGATTTTCAATATGGATGATATCAGGCTTTATTGTCTGCAGCTGTTCAATGGTTTGCTTCATATAAGGGTTACTTTGAAAGATAAGAAAACGATAGTACGTAATGGACCCCTTTTTCTCTAAGTGAGGCTGCCTGCTGAATTTCTTACCAAACATAAACACATCTGCTTTCTTTTGAAAAAGCTCCGCCAGCTTCACCATCAACATCTCAATGGAACTTGCCTTTCTTCCGGCAATCGGAAAAGTGCCTGGTGAAATCATTGCAACCTTTAATTTTCTGCCCACAATGCCACCCCTTTCAGTAACTGCCTATTACATTAGTTTATTCATAACGTGGTAGGAGCGTGTAGACAAGTTACAATGCCGCTGACAAAATACGATAAATTTCCCGGGAAACACCCCCAACCAAATGATTGATTCAAACGTCAAGAACCCTTTTGATAAACAAACTTCAGTCTATTTTCTAGAAAATTTATTGTCGAGAAAAGGAATCGTTCCTTGTTAAAAATTCCAAATCTAGTCACATTAAATGCTATAGATTTGCCACAAATTTTCGATTATGATAATGGAGAACGAATGTAAGAGGGGGAAATTGTCGATGGAAATTCAAAAAATCGGACAAATCGGGGTACCGGTAAAAGATTTAGAACGAGCGATTCAATTCTATAAGGAAAAACTAGGTCTTCCACTTTTATTTACTGCAGGAAATTTAGCCTTCTTTGAAAGCAATGGGACACGTCTCCTTCTAAGTCTTCCTGAAAATGAGGAATTTGCCAAAGCCAGCTCGATTCTTTATTTCCAAGTAGAAGACATTTATGCAAGCTATGAGGAATTAAGTTCGAAGGAAGTTACCTTTATCGACGAACCTCATCTGATCGCAAAAATGGGACAAACTGAAACCTGGATGGCGTTTTTTAAAGATGACGAAGGCAATACACATGCGTTAATGAGTGAATTTCAAGTGAATTAAAAACAAGGCATGAATCAATCGAACGTTGAATCATGCCTTGTTTATTAAAATTTCCCCTTACTTAGTCCGCAGGGACGGTTCTCCTGGCACAATGGTACCGGTGTTATAATGAAGTTGGCCTAAGAATGCAAAATAATTTGAATTTTCGCGGGTGATAAGATGAAAATTTCAATTGAAGAAATAAGCAAGGAACTGAGAGAAGAAATTCTCATTAGGTGTCATGAGGTAGATGAAGAAATATACGAAATCGTAAACAAGCTGAAAACAGAAGACCTCACTTTAGTTGGATATCAAGAAGATAGGGTTCATCGTATTAATCTTAAGGATATCTATTATTTTGAGGCAGTAGACGGAAAGGTTTTTTGTTATTGCAAGGACAACGTTTTTGAGGTAAAACAAAAGCTTTATGAGTTAGAGGAATTATGCAAAGAAAAGAACTGTTTTCGTGCCTCCAAATCAACCATTTTGAACATAGCTAAAATTTCATCTATTTATCCGTCCATTAGCGGTCGTTTCGAAGCGGTGCTTGATAACGGGGAACGTGCGGTTGTTTCAAGGCAGTATGTGCCTGTCCTTAAAAACATGCTTGGCTTATGAAGGAGGGATACATATGAAGATGTCCGAATTTGCACAAAAAATTATCAAGGATTTCTTAATAATCTTTGCATCCATCATTATTATCATTACGATTTTAAGACAAATCTATTATCCCCATCTGACCTTTGATTTGAACTCGATTTATATTATAATGGCCTTTTCATTAATTAGTGCATTACTGGGTTTTATTTTGTATTCTCCTACTGATGTAAGTGAGAAGGAATTGCGGATAAGAAGGACCATTCATTTTTTCACTTTGGAAATTCTATTGATTGCCCTTGGCAGTGTTTTTGATTTTGTGAATAGTGTATCAGACGGAATCATTCTTGCACTGCAAATTGCTGTTATCTATATTCTAGTTCGCCTGCTGTCATGGAAAAATGATAAAAAAGAAGCGCAGCAAATCAATGAAAAACTAAAGGCATTTAAGCAAGATGCTTAACGATAAGAACAAACAGCTGCAGCATTTGCAGCCGAATATAATGCGGTAGGCTTATAGCTTATCGTATTTTTTGCATCTTATTGGCCTGTGGATACAACTTACCGTTTTTCTATATATTTCCTCCCACAATTTTTTTATGATGAGTTCATAAATATTTTTCAAAAAGAAGGGGTAATATGATGGGAACGGTACTATTTTTGATTGCATTGATTTGTGAGGTTGGTTTTGTAATCTATTGTATGGTAACGAAGCAAAACCATAAAAAAGTAAAGAACTGGATGAGGGTTGCTGTATTTGCAGCATTTGTCATTCTTACCCTGTTATCCGTGATTGTATGGAGTTTCCGCTGGTTCCTGCCTGCTATTCTGCTTTTCGTAATGGCGGCAAAGGGTGCGGTCTCTCTTATCCGCAATAAAACAACGATCATAAAATACAAAACTACTTCTATTGTGTGGAAATCCATAATTACAATTTTGGCATTGGTTTTTGCATTTGCACCATCCATTGTTTTTCCGCAGCATAAATCACCAAAAGTGACAGGTGAGTATGAAGTCGCAACAGCTACTTACACCTATATTGATAAAAATCGGATCGAGGAATTTACCGATAAAGGGGACAAAAGATTTGTGAATGTGGAATTTTGGTATCCGCAAAAGGCAGATGGAACATTTCCTCTATTGGTGTTCTCCCATGGAGCGACGGGTATTAAATCAAGCAATACCTCTACCTATACGGAGCTTGCAAGCCACGGCTATGTAGTCGTCTCAATCGATCATCCTTATCATTCTTTTTATACCGTTTCAGAGGATGGAACGAGGGCTGTGATTAATTCAGATTATAACCTTGAAATCAGCAATCTCAATAAAGAAGAAAGTATTTACACGAATGAAGAACTTTATGGACTCATTCAAAAATGGATGAAACTGCGAACAGACGATATGAATTTTGTCATAGATACAATACTTGAAAAAGCCAAAACTGATAAAAAACCGGTTTACCATCATATCAATACTGAGAAGATTGGTGTGTTTGGGCACTCAATGGGCGGTGCAGCAAGTGTTTGGCTAGGCAGGGAACGGAATGATATAAGTGCAGTTGTAAATATTGACGCCCCTTTCTTTAGTGATCTTGTTTATAAGAAAGAAATCAAGGATTTTGTGGCTAGCAGTGAACCTTATGTAACTCCACTTTTTAACATTTATTCTGACGATGTTTGGGGCCAGCTCGAAAGCAACTCCCTTTATGCAGCAAACAAAACCAATAATGAATCATTTAAAGAGGCATATACGACTCATTTCCATGGGGCAAAACATTTAAGCTTTACCGATTTATCACTTTTCTCTCCAATACTTGCAACGATTATGCAAGGCGGAAAAGCCGACATTGACAATTATTACGCGCTAGAAACTGAAAATGATCTCATTCTAAAATTTTTCGACAAAGAATTAAAGGGCATAGGCAAGTTCAGTCCTAAAGAAGCATATTGATTTGTGGTGACCGGAGGGGTGACCAGAGGGACGGTTCTCCTGGCTCTTTTGAGCCAGGAGAACCGTCCCTCCGGCTTCCCTCCGGCTTCCTCTAGCAGCGAGGACTAACCCCAAATTTCAGCAAATAAAAAGGAAAAAGGCGGAAACACTAATAGTCAGAAACAATTATTTTCAAGTCCCTTTAGGACCGCAGAGGAGTTGTTATCCATAAATAAGAACAAATGGAGTTGGCTGTTTTTAACATCCCTAAAGGGAATTTCTCAAGTCATTTTTATTGAGAATGCTATCTCGGGATTTATCATTTTGATGGCGATTACCATTGCATCGTATTCTTTAGGAATTATCACATTTCTATCAAGTTTAATTGGAACATTAATTGGTAAGGCAGGCGGTGCAGAAGAGGAACAGGTTAATCGGGGATTATTTGGGTATAATTCCGTTCTTACAGGAATGGCGCTTTATTTATTTTTACAAGGTGATGAACGATGGTTCATTGCCCTGGCTGGGTCCGCGATTGCTGCTTTATTTACAGCAGCAATGGTGCACGTTTTTCGACCATCCGGTATACCGATTTTGACATTCCCTTTTATTGCTCTAACTTGGCTTTTGTTGCTCACTACTTACAGACTCGTTTCTTTTAAGATCAGTCCAGAGCTTACGCCACAATCGTTATCGAGTTGGACGTTAAATATTAAGGGAGAGACCGATTGGCTTGAGGGAGCCGTAAATGGTATCGGGCAAATTTTCTTCCTTGAGCATACCCTTTCCGGTATTTTGCTTTTTATAGCTGTTTTTTGGGCAGGATGGAGATTAGGTGTGTATGCGGTAATAGGCAATATTGCTGCTTTGTTAACATCCTACAGCCTCGGTGGAGAACACTCATTAATTTTTATCGGGCTTTATGGATATAATGCCATTTTAACGATTCTTGCCGTATCGGTTGTATTTAAGGGAGACTCCCGGTATGGAAAAATAACTGGAATTATTGCCGCTTGTTTAACCGTTCCAATTACAGCTAGTATTGTAACATTGCTTTTGCCATATGGACTCCCGGCACTAACCATGCCTTTTGTACTTTGCACTTGGATTTTCTTAGGAGCCAGGAAAGTACTGCCTAACATATAAAGAACAAAAAGCGCAAGCGCCCTGTTCAGCGGCGTATGGCCTGGAGCGCTCCAACTGAGATAAAGGAAACACGAAGAGCCGGAGGCGATTCGATGTTGACTTATCGTAGGGCGGAGAGCGAAGGACACTAGCCGCTAGGGCGCTGGAGCTGGATTAAAAATGGCTGTCTCAAAAGGGATTGAGACAGCCATTTTTTATTTTTCCAATTGGTCACCATATATAGTAACTATCTTTGATTCAATGGCACTAACCTGTTCTTGATCAAGTGTTTGTTTCGGATGTGGATTATACCAATGTATTTTGTTATCATCAATCATTCCTTTATATTCATTTCCTTCTACATTTAAGGAAAAATGCGGATGTTCATGAACGGTTCCCTCGAATAAACGATTTATTTCAAAATCTTCAAACATGTCTTTTCCTCCTTTTTTCAGATGGTTGGAGTTTCTCCCATTTGAATACCGAATATGCGGCGACTAGACCCAAAGACTAAACAACCCATCGTTGACGCCTAGATTGTACATATAATAAAAACCAAAAATAATACTGATCGTACCTGTGGTTAAAATCAATCCTTTGCTTGCGGCCATTCGATTCATGCTCAAAATAAATGGAATTCCGATAATGGTGGTAAAAATCAACATGCCGATTACCGTACCTAATCCAAACACAATCATATACATAGCACCCTGCCATACAGTATCAACCGTGCTCATGGTAAGAAGGACCATGGCCCCGCTGCCGGCAATCCCGTGAATAAATCCAATGAAAAGGGATTTATAATATGTACCTTTTTTTACCTTTGTCAGGTTAATGATATTTTCATCGTGATGATGAGAATGATTTTGTTTTTTGCGGATGGACAACATCGCAGCAATACCTAGGTACACCAGCATAATTCCTACCAAAAATTCTAAAGTCAGTGACCACTTTTCCGGAATATCATTTTTCATCACAATAAAGATTAAACCAATAACAAAAAGTGTTACTGTATGGCCTATTCCCCAAAAAACGCCGGCAAGTGAGGCTTGCCATAATTTTTTACTTTGGCTTGCAATGGTAGTAACGGCAATCATATGATCAGGTTCCATGGCATGCCTAATGCCCAAAATAAAGCCTAACGCTAAAACTGAAAATAACGTAACTTCCATTATTTCTTCCTCCCCAAAAGCAATCTCTACTAGTTCTTCGGCAATTTTCTGTAATTGCTCAGTTCATGCATTAATATTTTCTAAGTGAATATTGTTTTGTTTGAAACCATTCCTGACTAATATGCCTGTGAAATTCCGAAAAGATCCTTTCAATCACTTGTGTCGTATTCGCGAATACCCGAACAGTAAATCCGGATACTGGCAGTAAGGACAGTCCAACTTTATAATCCAATGTATTCATATCAAGAATGGAATATAACTGGTCAAGAAAAGAACTATTCATTTGCTTACAAACGACGAACATTGACCCTAAATGGGTAAATCCTTCCATAAATCCAAGTCCCCTGATATTTTGCAGTGCAGGCTTCAAATGTAAATGATCATAAACCACTAATTCATCATCCATATAGATTTCATTTAATAACTGAACAGTTTTATAGCTAAACCGCTCTCCTTCTGGTGACCAACCCGGAGTAATGATATCTGAATAAAGTAAGGTGGCTGATTGATCCATTCGGAATACATTTTTTTGTTTGTAATGTGCATTTTGATAGGCAATTAATGGATCAGGAAAATACTCTAGGTAACTTCCAGCCTGCAAGGATATCTCTGATTCTTGGTAGGCGAAACGATTTGGCGTCTTATAAACCTTTGTCGCTCCCTGGGTGGTTAAGGTTAATTTTGCATTTTCCCCCACCACTATCTTCATTTGATAGCGGTCCCCATCTAAATAGCCGCCTCCGGGATTTAATAAATAGTAACATGCCCTGCCGGAATCATCATGATAAACAGGGCGCATTACCTTAAATGCACCCTGATAATAAACATTTTTTGCAACAGTCTTCCCTTTTCTGTCTTCCGCATTTAAATGCAAAACACCTGTCCATTGTTCCATTTTACGCTAATCCTTTTAATAGAGCGTTCTGCTTCAACCAATCAAGGACATTATCCAGCCCCGCTTCATCTTTTAAATTGGTGAAGGCAAACGGCTTGTCCCCGCGGAACTGTTTCGTGTCGGATTCCATAACTTCAAGACTTGCACCGACATGTGGTGCCAAATCGGTTTTATTAATGATAAATAAATCCGATTTAATCATTCCCTGTCCGCCTTTTCTCGGGATTTTTTCCCCTTGGGCCACATCAATAATATAAATGGAGAAATCAACCAGTTCAGGGCTGAACGTTGCAGCAAGATTGTCCCCGCCGCTTTCCACAAAAATCAATTGTACATCTGGATGTTTTTCTTTAAGTTCATTGATGGCGGCAAAATTCATTGATGCGTCTTCACGGATGGCAGTATGCGGGCATCCGCCGGTTTCCACCCCAATAATACGATCGGCTGGCAGGACTCCGTTTTGCATTAGAAATTTCGCATCTTCTTTTGTATAGATATCGTTTGTCACCACTGCCATACTGATTTCCTCATTTAAACGCCGAGTAAGTTTTTCAACCAACATCGTTTTTCCTGCTCCGACTGGTCCGCCTACTCCAACTTTAATTGGTTCCATAAAAAACACTTCCTCTCATGACATAAAAATTCGAATATTTACACGTTCGTGCCTCATTTGCGATAACTCGATACCAGGTGAAACGATACCAAAATCTTCTTCACCCAACTGCCCGATAGCCGCAGCGGCATCCACTAAAACAGGTTGAATCTCACGAATGATTTTCTGTCCAGCTGTCTGGCCCAAAGGAATACCTCTTACTGCATTTTGAACGAGACTGGAAACGACAGAATACAGATAAAATAAAACGGTTGTCGATTTGGAGACACCAAGATTGTGAGCAACCATTGTAAAAACAATGGCTGGGTGACCAAATGACTGCTTTTCTGTAATTCGTTTTCTATAAGGCAAGAGGGCAGGTATTTCATATAAGGATTGGACAAGTTCTAACATCCGTTCCCCCATCCTCATGCTGCCCTCCCTCGTTTCACGAGGCAAATTTTGCACGGTCAACATTCTGTCTAATTTCCATACCTTTTGGAAATCCTCATCCTCTAATGCTTGGTACACAAGATGACATGCCAGCCCATCGGAGTTTAGGAGCTGTTCTTGAATAAACACCTGCAGCCATTGCGAAAATGTTTCTACGTTATGTACCGTTTCCTCTTGGATATAACTTTCTAGTCCATAGGAATGACTAAAGGCACCTGTAGGAAAATTGGAATCACATAGCTGAAAGAGTGCAAGAATTTTATCATCCATGGCTATGTCCAATATGTCGAAAAGCCTGTTTTACTTTTCGCTTTTCACGTTGGTAGGGAATCTCCAGTTCATTTAATAGTTCCTCCACAAGGTAATCATATTGAACCATCATGCTATCATCTTCAAATTGGGCTGGAAGATGTCTATTCCCTAACTGATGAGCAATTGTCCCCATTTCTTTGATACTCCGGGGAGTGATGACTAATAAATCGTCTGCAACCACGTCAATAACAATCATATTTTTATCATCCATATAGAGTACATCTCCAGCAACAAGATCACGTGGACCTTTTAACCGAATCCCGATTTCCCGTCCGTGGTCAGATGTCACTCTTTGAATTCGTTTTACCAAGTGATCACTCTCAAGGTATACTTTTTCGATATGCCTTCTTATAATTTCTTCCTTTTCCATGTGTTCAATATTGGTTTCGACTCTTTCGATCAGCATACTTTCTCACCTCAAAATAGAAAATAACGTTGCGCCATCGGTAGTTCTTTTGCCGGCTCACTGGTAATCAGCTCTCCGTTGACTCTAACCTCATATGTTTGCGGGTCAACAGATAATTCAGGGGTTTCTGAATTCAGTTTCATGTCTTTTTTCGTTAACTTTCTGATTCCATGTACCGGCATGATCATTTTTTCTAACCCAAGCTTTTCATGGACTTTATCTTCATAAGCTGCTTGCGATATGAATGTAATCGAACTTTTTTGCAATGCTTTCCCAGTAGTAGCATACATAGGACGGCTAATAATTGGCTGCGGTGTTGGAATCGATGCGTTCGCGTCTCCCATCATTCCATGAACAATCATTCCACTTTTGATGACCAACTCTGGCTTAACACCAAAAAACGCTGGAGACCACATAACTAAGTCTGCAATTTTTCCTACTTCAATCGACCCGACATAATCGGAAATTCCATGGGTGATCGCAGGATTGATTGTATATTTTGCAATATAACGCTTTGCCCGATTATTATTAGAAAGCTTATTATCCCCTTGAAGATAACCTCTTTCTTTTATCATTTTATCGGCTACCTGCCAGGTTCTTAGAACTACCTCACCAATTCGCCCCATTGCCTGCGCATCGGAGCTCGTCATGCTAAAAATGCCCATATCCTGCAGGACATCTTCTGCCGCAATGGTTTCCTTTCTAATCCGTGAATCCGCGAAGGCAAGATCTTCAGGAACGGATGGATTCAAATGGTGACAAACCATAAGCATATCTAAATGTTCATCAACGGTGTTAATCGTATATGGCAATGTAGGATTTGTTGAAGAAGGCAGTACATTCATATAGCTGGCCGATTTAATTAAATCGGGCGCATGACCGCCGCCGGCACCTTCTGTATGGTACATATGAATAACACGGTCTTTTAAAGCCGCCATTGTATTTTCAACAAACCCTGATTCATTTAGGGTATCTGCATGAAGTGCCACCTGTACATCAAATTTGTCAGCAACTGACAATGTATGATCTAGTGCGGAAGGTGTTGCACCCCAGTCTTCATGAACTTTTAACCCGATGACACCAGCCCTAATTTGTTCGGCCAACGGTTCCTCTGTTGCAGCCTGCCCTTTTCCTGTTAAGCCAACATTGATTGGCAGACCCTCGACCGCTTCAAGCATGCGGTGGATATTCCATTCTCCAGGAGTAACAGTTGTCGCTCTTGAACCAGCAGAAGGCCCTGTTCCGCCGCCAATTAAGGTGGTAAGTCCTGCAGTTAGGGCAACTTCGACTTGAGCCGGGTTAATGAAATGAACATGGGTGTCAATTCCCCCTGCGGTTACAATCATCCCTTCACCAGCGATAATTTCAGTTGAAGCCCCAATAACAATATCGACCCCATCCTGTACTAATGGATTTCCCGCTTTGCCCATGGCAGCTATTTTACCGTCACGAATCGCAATATCAGCCTTGTAAATTCCTGTATAATCTAAAATGACCGCATTGGTAATAACTACGTCAGGGATGCCATCACCACGAGTGACGAGAGGATGTTGTCCCATTCCATCACGAATGACTTTACCGCCGCCAAAAACGACTTCTTCACCATAAGTGGTATAATCTTTTTCAATTTGAATGATTATATCGGTGTCCGCTAACCGAATCGAATCTCCAGTAGTGGGACCGAACATTTGGGCATATTGCTTCCTCTGCATTTCAAAACTCATTTGTGATTGCCCCCTTCTAAAGCCCCATCCGTTTTATTGTTAAAGCCGTAAACCCTGCGCTCTCCTCCATATTGAACCAGCTCAACTTCCTTTTCATCACCCGGTTCAAAACGGACTGCCGCACCGGCAGGAATATTTAACCTTTTTCCATACCCTTCTTCTCTGTTAAATTGTAAGGATTCATTCACTTCAAAAAAATGATAGTGTGAACCGATTTGAACTGGCCGGTCACCTGTATTTGTGACCTTCACTCGAAAAAGGTCTTTTCCCTCATTGCAAATAATCGGTTCCTCTTTTAAAAATAATTGACCTGGTTCCCATTCCATTCGGGTGCCCTCCTGCCTCTAGTTAACGTATTGGATCGTGAACAGTTACTAATTTTGTTCCATCAGGAAAAGTAGCTTCTACCTGGATATCGTCAATGATATCTGCAATACCTTCCATTACATCATCTCGTGTCAATATGGTTGCTCCATATTCCATTAATTCTGCTACGGTTTTCCCATCCCTAGCACCTTCTAATACTTCGTATGTAATGAGTGCGACGGCCTCAGGGTAATTTAGCTTTAATCCTCTATCCCATCTTCTTTTTGCGAGGTCAGCTGCCACAACAATCATAAGTTTGTCTATCTCACGTGGTACTAGTAACATCATCCATCCTCCTTTATTAAATCTTTATTAAAAATCTACACCCTCCATATAATTGCCAAGTAAAGGAAATTTAAACCAAATATTTTTACTTGATTTTTGACTCTCAATTGTATTGGAAGAAATCCCTTTTTATAGTCATATAGCTCCTGTTTTTAGCCGAATAGGTTTCGGATACTACAAATGGTATTGTGATATACTGATAATGAGATTGATTCTGGTCTTTCGTTGCCACAGGGACGGTTCTCCTGGCACTTTTGAACCAGGAGAACCGTCCCTGTGGCTGATAACTAAATAAGTGAGGATGAAAAAGGATGGAATTGAACAAAGAATGTATGTATTGCATGGAAGATGAAAGACGTGACAACCTGATGATTGAAATTGCGAAGCTGGATGTTTCTACAGTCTTCCTTTTTAAAGAACAGACGTATACTGGTCGATGCAACGTCGTTTATAAAAATCATGTAAAAGAATTATTTGATCTTGATCAAGATGAATTAGCCGCTTTCATGAACGATGTAAAAAAGGTTGCCGCTGCAGTAAACAAGGCTTTCGAACCTGGTAAAATTAATTATGGTGCTTATGGCGATACAATGCATCACCTACATATGCATATTGTTCCTAAATACGAAGGCAAAGAAAACTGGGGATCAACGTTTGAAATGAACCCTGGGAAAACGTATCTGACTGACAATGAATATCAGGATATGATTAGAAAAATTAAGGAAGCTTTATAAATCCATAAAAAATAACAAGGCATGATTCAGCTATCGTTGAATCATGCCTTGTTTATGAAGCCCAAAAAACTTTGAAATTAGGAAAATGGACCTCATGAAGGTTTTATAAAGCCCATAATTAATCAAATCGCTTTACATTAAGATTTCTTTGATTCAGACTCATCCATTATTGGCTCGGTGCCCGCAGCGTGTCTATAAAACGTGTTGTCCGCCTATCCAATAAAAAAGCTGACCGTAAACATCGTAATTGCACTCATCATAATAGTCATATGGCGCATTGCAACACGATCGGCAGCTTACCCATTCACCTTGAGCTTCTTTTTAAATCGAATCGCTGCCAATTCCAGAAGGATGGCAATAGCTAAGATAAAATAGGTTATGGCCCCAATTTCCCTAATGTCTAAGTAGAAACTGCTCGCCATAAACATGTCAAATCCGATGCCGCCAGCACCTGCTGCTGCTCCCATAGCGATGGCAACCGCGAAGTTGATTTCAAATCGAAGAAACGTCCAGGAAATCATATAAGTGAGAGAGGATGGAATAACCGCTTGAAAAATAATCTGCCACCAGTTTGCTCCACTCGCTTGAAGGGCCTCGATGACTCCCTTGTCTAATTCCTCAAAGGACTCAGAATATGCCTTTACTAAATAGCTTACCGAATGGAACGTCATTCCAATGACAGCAGCTACACTTCCGAGGCCTGCCGCCACCGCAAAAATTAACACCCACAAAACAGTCGGAACTGCTCTTATAAAAGCAACTGCTCCCTTAATCACAGAAGAAACTCGTTTATTCGTCAAATTTTCAGCAGCCAGTAATCCCAAAAACACAGCGATGATAGCTCCAAACAATGTGGTTAAAAAAGCTAGACCCAACGTGACAAACACCTGATAAAGTGCATGAGTAAAGGTAAAATGTTCAAGATGAGGTTCTAGAAACATTGCTTTTAGATTCGCAAAAGTAGTTAAAACTGCTTCTCCAAAATCAAGCTGTTTGTAGTTAAAACTAAAAAATGCGTAAAAGGTTAAAAGTGCTAAAATGCTCAGTGTACTTCTTATGACCACAGTTGATTTAGTCAAAGTTTTAATTCTTATTTTCTTTTGCAGACGGTGATTCGGGTCCAGTAATTGTTTGGCTGAGGTTAATTGTTCATTTGCTTCCATTACAGAACCGCCCTTCTGACGTAATTAGATACCGATTCAATGAATAATATCGCAACGATAATAACGACAACAACCAAAGAAGCAACATCATAATTTAAACTTTTATAATACAAGTTAAATGTAAACCCAATCCCTGAGCCGGTAAGCAGCCCGATCAGGGTGGCACTTCTTATATTTGTTTCTATCATGAATAAGATCCAGCTGATCATTTGTGGAAGGCCTGATGGGATCACAGACTGAAAGATAATCGAAAAGTAGCTTGCACCAGTTGCTTGTAGTGCTTCAACAGAGCCACTGCTTACCTCATCAATGGTTTCAACAAAAGCTCTTGTTAAAAAGCCAAACGAACCAAAAAACAAGGCAAAATAACCTGTTAATGAACTTTGACCAAATGAAAATAGTAGAATCATAGCCCAGGCTGCCACATCGATATTTCGAAAAATAGTCGCAATTCCTCTGCTAATACCTCCAAAAAAGGCGTTCACTCTTGTCGTATTCGAACCAAGAATCGCAAATAGTAAGGCAAAAACAGCTCCCGTAGTGGTTGCCGCAATCGAAACCAACAGCGTTTCGATTAACTTATCCAGAATATCAGGAAGCTTCGTTAATGATTCTTGCGTTGGATAAAAGTTTGCCACTCCCCATTCAACTGCTTTTGGTAATGAGGTAAATCCTTTAACGATATTGTACTCGGTGATGATAATGGCTAGTAACGTGACAGCACTTAAGATGGCGAGAAATCCCAACGTATTGCGTTTCTTTTTCACAAAATAATTAGCCTGCATGGATGCCTCCTACATCAAAAATAAGATCTTCAGCTTCAGAGCCGTAAATACGCTGAATATCTTCTTTTGTAATGTTTTTAGGCGCGCCATTATAAACAACTTGACCACTGTTAATACCAATGATTTTATCCGAGTACTTCAATGCCACATCCACTTGATGCAGATTTACTAAAACGGTAATGCCCATGGTCCTTGAAATGTTTCTCAAGTGATCCATAATGATCTTTGCCGAATTCGGGTCAAGTGAAGCAATGGGCTCGTCACACAAAAGCATCATTGGATTTTGAATAAGAGCACGAGCAATTCCAACTCGCTGCTTTTGACCGCCGCTCAATTGATCCGCCCGTTTATAGATGTGTTCTTCTAAACCAAGAACATGTAGAATGTTAAATGCCTGTTCCTTTTCTTCTTGACTATAAAGGCCGAGGACTCCAGCCAATGTTGATTTTTTCCCCAAATTGCCATGAAGCGTATTCTCAATGACACTTAAGCGATTAACTAGATTATAATGCTGAAAGATCATTCCGATTTTCGTTCGGATTATTTTTAAGTCCTTTTTCTTCAGATTCATCACGTTCATGTTATCAAAAATAATTTCTCCGCTCGTTGCACCAATCATTCGATTAATACAACGAAGGAGAGTAGATTTCCCCGCTCCTGATGGACCGATGATTGAAACAAACTCTCCTTCATTTACAGAGAAGTTAACATCCGATAACGCCCTCATATCACTACCAAATTGTTTGGACACATGATTTACTTCTAATAAGGCTGTCATAGGTTAACTCTCCTTGCTATTTGGTTAATTATTTTGAAAGCTCACGAATTGGGTTGAACCAAGCATCCTCTACTTCAACTAAACGCTCGTCAGCTGATTTCTTAAATAATCCTGAAAACTCAGAATCCTCTGGAACGAATATTTTTTCGTTGTTCGCAATTTCATCTGAAGTCATGATTTCAAGAAGTTGACCTTTAAGCTCTTCATTCATAGTCTCTGAATTGTAAACAAATGGTGCATTTAATACTGGAGTAACGGAGATAAGTGAAAATTCTTTTCCAACAACCGTGTTGAATGGTTCCGCTGCATCACCTTTTACTTTATAAACCGCACCAGGTCGATTTTCTTCACCATCAGCCAGTTCCACATAATTGTTCACACATGTATCACAGAAAGCCGCTACATCCGCTTTTCCTGATAATAGATTAACTGCAGAACCCTGGTGAGAACCTCCGTATAAAACTTCGCTAAAGAATTTATCTTCGCCGCCTTCAAGCAAATCTTCTGCTGTTAAGTCTTTAAACTCTCCCATTTTACTGAAGTAATCAACGATTCCTGTTGATGGAACCTTAAATCCTGAAGTGGAACTATTCGATACAAAGGAGAATTTCTTGCCTTGAATGCTGTCGATTACAAACTCATTGCCATCCTTATATTCATCAACATTGTCTTTATTTACGGCTAACCAGCTATAATAAACTGCATCATCTAAAGTACCTGACGCACCAGTTGGGACCACCAAAGGAAGAACTTTTTCATTTTTGTTATGCGCTTCAATGTAACCTTGAGCTCCTAAAAAAGCCATATCTGCGTTTCCATTGGCTACTGCTTCAATGGCAACAATATAATCTGTCGTTGTTTTGTGCTCGACCCTTTTACCTGTTTTCTCTTCGATTATTTTTCCAATTTCATCACGAGCTTCCGTAAGATCTGTCCCAGATTCATTTGGAAGCCAAGCAATGGTGAGGGAATCTTTATCACCAGCTCCCGCAGAAGCTGAACAACCTGCAAATACGACTAACATAACGATAGAAAGTAAAAATAATAACGTCCTTTTCATCTTCAAACTCCTCGCTTTTTTTAGTATTTGGCCACTTCCATACTGTACCAACGAATTGTCAAGCTTCTATTAATCTTATATAAATATTTGTTAAGAGTTGGTAAAACTAGTAGGATGAGAGAAAATTCCATTTTGCATGTTGTACTCTTGATTACATAAATGATTCATAAACTCCAAGTCATGAAAGATTCCAAGCATCGTTGTTCCTTCTTTCATGAGCTGTTCAATGAGAAGCTTCACCTTTATTTTAGAATCATGATCTAAACTTGCTGTCGGTTCATCCAATAGCAGCAGTCTCGGCTTTTTCACCATCGCACGTGCGATATTAAGCCTCAGTTTTTCACCCCCGGAAAAAGTGGTTGGGTAGCTGTCCCATAATTCTTCATCCAATTCAAAATGCGCGAGAATCTTCTCTGTTTCTTTTTCCGCCAAGTCATGATTTTCCCCCATTTCAAGGATTGCTTGGTTCACAAGCTGCCTAGCCGTCGTTCGCGGCATGACATTTAAAAATTGAGACACATAGCCGATTTCACGCTTCCTTAAATAAAGCAATTCTCGTTCGGTTGCCTCTGCTAAATTAATTGGCCCAAATTTTTTTGAATGATACCAAATACTTCCTTGCTGGATACGATAAGTTCCATAAATGCATTTTAAAATCGTAGACTTGCCGCTTCCACTTTTCCCCGTAATTCCGACAAATTCTCCTTCTTTTACCTTTATATCCACACTGCTTACTGCTCGGATATGTTTGCCCAAATTATGTAGGTCAAACGATTTGGATAAGTTCTTAATCTCTAGAAGGGTCTCCACCCATTCACCTGCTTTCTGAAGTTGAAATTTTCTTCTCCTTTAATCTGAACACATTCGGCTTAGATACGATAATTGGTCTTTTGAATTAGCTTTCCGTCAACAAATACTCCCGTAATCACTGGAAAATCATCAGTAATCTTTTCAATAATAAGCAAATCAGCTTTTTTTCCTTCGCTGATAGAACCTATTTCAGCTTCCATTTTTACTGCTTTGGCAGGGTTAATCGTGACAAGCTTCATCATATCCACTAAATCCATGCTATATTTATCAACCAGCTCAAAGATCGAATGAAGCATCGCTGCAGGATAGTAATCACTGCACAAGATATCAATCGATTGGTTTAGAATCGCTTCAGCTGCTCCCAAGTTTCCACTATGAGAACCTCCAAGGAGGACATTTGGAGCACCGGCAATCGTATACATGCCAAGCTCCTTCGCACGGCGCGCTACCTTTAAAGTGATAGGAAATTCGCTAATAGTCGTGCCAAAACTATGAACAAGTTCGAGCTTTTCAAGACTATCGTCATCATGGGAGGCAACGGCAATACCATGCTCATGCGCAAGCTGAGCGATTTCCTTTATGTCGTCAATCGATAGCTTCTCCTTCGTTTGGTGATTATGAATCAGAACATCAATGGATGAATCACTGAGATTGTTATAGCTTTTAACAGTATTGCGGTAAATTTCTAAGTGACGATACTGCCCCTGCCCAGGTGTATGGTCCATAAAAGAAACTAAATGGACTTTGTCCTCTTTTATATAACTTTTGAGATTTTCTATTTCTTCAATATTATCAATCTCAAATCTTGCATGGAATCGATGGCGGACAAGGTGCTTCATACTATGGGTCCGGTCAATTAAATCAATAAATTTCCTAACATTTTCAGGCTCACGTATTGGCTTATATTCATAATCGCTTCCTTTGAACAAGGAAAGAGAATGGAACATCGTCGTAATACCGTGTGCGATTAGCTGTTTCTCTGTTTCTAGTAAAGCCAAATCAAAATTCATCAGTGAGGTCGGTCTAGGTGCTGCCATATGCTCAATGTAGTCCGAATGGATATCAATAAAACCTGGAGAAATATATCCTCCTGCTGCATCAATGACCTCTATCTGTTCCTCAAATTTAATTTCACCTTTAGGTGCAATTTTCTTAATTCTGTCCTCTTCAATTAATAGATCATAGCCATGCAATATGGCTTCTTCAGTGATTAATCTTCCGTTTGTAATCACAAACAAAGTACTTCCCCCTAAATTTTAGAATGGAACTCTCACAGCAAGGCTCTTTTCTCAAACGTTGTTGCTTTTGGAAATTAGATACCCTTGTTTGAGCATTATTTTCATTGGAAATAGCCTTAACATAGGAGAAAAGAGACTACAAACTTAATTCTAAAGCTCAAAATAGCTTATTCCACGTTAAAATCGGCTTAAGGATTTTAACAACCATCATTACAAAAACAGCCTACAACAATGAATGAACAAGCTGCTGTGTATATCGATGCTGCGGGTCCTCGAGGATTTGATCCGTTAACCCTTGCTCAATAACCCTGCCCTCCAACATGACGAGGGTTCTGTCTGCTAGCATCCGAATGACTCCTAGATCATGCGAAACGAGAACAATACTTATATTTAATTCACGCTGCAGACTTTTTATTAAGTCAAGGACACTCGCTTGTACAGACAGATCTAATCCAGTCGTCACTTCATCCAGTAGAAGAAGTGGAGGACGATTGGAAAGAGCTTTGGCAATTTGAACCCGCTGCTGCATGCCCCCCGAAAAATTTTTCGGCGCCTCTTTTCGGCGATGAACAGGGATATTTACTTTATTTAGAAGTTCCGTCCCTCTATCTTCCATCATGCCTACATGCTGGTGCCCAGCTGCAATGAGCTTCTCGGCAATATTCCCAATCGATGAAAAGTTCATTTTTAAACCCAATAAAGGATTTTGATAGACTTTCCCCATGATGTGATTGCGAATATAGCGTTGCTGCTGAGAAGACTCTTGAAAGAGGTTTTTCTCCCCATTATGATAGGCTGCTAGATAGGCCTCTCCATCCGATACTTCCTGATCAAAATAAAGGCATTGCATCAATGTTGATTTTCCGCTGCCACTTTCTCCCACAACACCAAGAACCTCTCCTGGAAAAACATCAAAGGATACATCTCTACATGCATAGACCGTTCCACAAATGTGACAATAATTTTTAACGAGAGATTCTCCGTCTTGGCACTGTAGACATCCTTTACCGTACTGCTTATTTAAGTTTTTTATCGATAAAACCGGAACTTCAAATTCAGCCATTTATTTCACTCCAAGTGGTTCGACTTCATTTAATGTTTCAATACAGTAGCTTGTATCATTACATTGATAGAACGTTTCATTCGTTCCTTCATCTACGAGCTCATCTAAAAATACCCCTGTTGACCCACATAACCGGCAATGCTTGTCATTAAAGGACTCTGGCTCGAATGGATAATCTTCAAAATCGAGCGATACGACCTTTGTATACGGTGGGACTGCGTACACTTTCTTTTCACGGCCCGCCCCTAACAGAATAAGTGCTTCACTATCATGCATTTTCGGGTTATCAAATCGTGGAATTGGACTCGGTGCCATCACATAACGATCATGGACCATCACAGGGTGATCCGCCCCTGTTGTCATACTTCCATATTTCATAATCTGTTCAAACAGCATCAACCAAGCACCACTATATTCTTTCTCTGCGTGAAGCTTTTTTGTTTCATTTTCGCTTGGCTCATAATATCGAAGTGGTTCAGGAAGCGGCACCTGCAAGATGAGAATTTGATCCTTTTTTAGCGGAACCTCTGGAATCCGATGTCTCGATTGAATAAGGGTTGCTTCTGTCGTATGATCCGTTGTTTCCACCCCAGTCGTATCAGAAACGAGCTTTTTAATATTGACGGCATTAACGGATTCATCCGATCCTTGATCAATGACTTTTAGAACATCCATTTTGCCAATTAACGATAGAGTTAACTGCAAACCTCCAGTTCCCCATCCTCTGCCAATCGGCATTTCTCTTGAGGCAAACGGAACTTGGTAACCAGGTATCGCAATCGCCTTTAGCGTTGCTCTTCTAATTTCTCTTTTTGAACCTTCGTCAAAAAAAGCAAAGTTATAGGCTGTATTCATCCGCGTTTCACCTCTTGTCCTTCCTCATTTTTCACCGCTTCTGTTTTCGTTTTCCGCACGCTGTCAAGCTTGGATTGGAAGGTAACATAATGAGGCATTTTCAAATGTGAAATAAAGCCCGTCGATTCCACTGAATCAATATGATAAAGAACAAATTCTTCATTATGACTAGGAAAGTCAAGATTTGGATGTTCAAGACAATTATCGAGAATTCCCATTGCAATCGCCTTTGTTTCATTTTGGCCAAACACAAGGCCGTAGCCGATTTCAAATTCCATTTCCTTTTTTCCATATTCTTTTTCTACAGTAACAGGCATGAGCATTTCGACTTCTGTTACTT
This sequence comes from Neobacillus vireti, assembly GCF_036962345.1. Lineage (GTDB taxonomy): Bacteria > Bacillota > Bacilli > Bacillales > Cytobacillaceae > Neobacillus > Neobacillus vireti_A. The sequence continues at coordinate 113,480 of NZ_JBALNB010000012.1, read as the reverse complement.
TTACTTCTCCAATATAAAAGGCATCATCATCGTCACCAGCTTCTGTTGGATGATCAATCGTAACAGGCAAAGTGCCCACACGAAGCTCGCCAACAGTCGGATGCATTACTCCATATCCTCGAATCACCGCATAGGCAAGAGAAGTAACAGCACCTGTTTCGCCTCTTGTTAATATTTGCAGTCTTTGACTTCTGCTCGATGGAAACTCGAGACTTTCTCTCGTCACATCATCTGGTTCACTATCGTTGTTTTCGCAAGGGGGGATTAAGCCTTCTTTACGTAAATAATCGAGCACCTTTGGTAAAGTTAACGTTTGCTCATCACCTTGGAAGCTTTCCTTTTGATATTGATGAAGCCATTCCTGGACGACTTCGTCACTTTCATCCATTAAGTTAAAATCAAGTAACCGGTGCGTATAATCAGTGGTTGCCCCAAGAATTTGACCACCTGGGATATCTTTAAAGCTTGCCGAAATCCGTCGCTCTACATTCATTAGTTGTGATTCAATCACTCTTGAGTAATGCTTCCTGGGGACCGTTGAACGATACGCTCTTAACAAGAATACTGCTTCTTCTGGATTTCCTTCTGCCTGTTTAATCGCAATGGCAGCCAAGGTTTCATTGTATAGACTGCTTTCGGACATGACCTGATCAATTAGTCCGCGCATACCGGCTTTAATTTTTTCTACCTCAATGGTTTGTCCGTGATGAACTCTTTCATATTTCAAACGTTTGATTGACTCTTCAATGGCATGCGTTCCACCTTTAACGGCTACATATCCCATTCAACCATCACCCTATTTCCGGTAATTTGTGTAGTTCTAGGCAATGACAAAAGCTGATGATTTTGATCAACAAAAATCAAATCAATCCCTAACGGATATTCCTTGTTTTTTTCCTGACGGCTTTCCACCCAGTTTTCTTTTATATCCAGATAAACAGACTCATGTTTTTGAATTCCAGGTCCTTTTAACAATAGTGCTTCACCGCTTGTCACAGAATCCACTTCAACGATAATGGTGGCAGATATGTGTGGATTTTTTAACGTCCCAGACTTTGCATTAATAATTGCCTCTTCAAGCGACCCTTTTTCTGCATCTTGAAGAATTAATAGATAATCAGCATTTTTTGTTTCTGCTGGCTTTGCATAGGTTAATTGATTAATGGTTTTCGAAGCGGTATCCTCTTGAGTGGAAAAAACCTTAAAAGAAACTTCCTGATCGAATAAGGTTAGGGCCAACAATAAAACAGATGCACTGCTGCCTTTTATATCCTCCTCTTCTACTAATGCCGCCTCTTTCCTCAAATCCGAAATGAGCCCTGGCCTTGAAGTAGAATCCACCATTTTTCGATAAACAGATTGAAGATCGTGAACGATATCTAGTTTCAAAATCTTTTCCTCCTCATTAAACATCCATCGTTTCAAAGTTTACTTTTGTTTTTAAAATAGAATGGCTGTCGGCAGCTCTCTGCTCCTGAATGACTTTCTCCTCGTTTTCAAGGAGCAGCTCCATCCACCTAATCGTTTCAGGCGGCATCGCTTCAAACGCGGCGTCAATCACAGCAAGATGATACGAAAGCTCTGGCTGATCTCCTGTCACAATGCCAATTCCAATTCTTCCATCGATTTGGACCTTACATTCGGTTACCAACACTTCACCAGGATAAAAAAGGCTCTTTTGGGAAGTCTCTCGGACTTTCAACATCACTAAGCCACTTTCTGGCTCTTGGATGACCTTCACCTGGTATTGATCTTTTATACAAACGGCCATGTCCTCTACTAGTTTTTGAGAGCCATTGATTAAAATCTCTGTTCTTCGTTTTCTTTTCATCGAAGGCCTCCTAATGTCTTTGTTCTACATGTTTTACTCTATCTTGTTGCCAAGTGAACGGACGTAAAAGAATAGTTAAGTTTGTATTGGTTTTGTAAATGACATTTGTTAAAAATAAAAAAAATCGGCAACTTAATGGCCGATTTTTTAAAAACCTCTATTCATTTCAGAACTCTATGCAGTATAACAACACCTTTAGATCACATAGGTAAAACAATCACTGCGATACATAATCTTCGAATATTCAAGCACTGCACCGGTTTTCTTATCTACACATCCAGATTCTAAGAGTAAAAGGGGTACAAGACTAGGACATTTCAATAAGTCACGTTCTACTTTACTTGGAAAAACGACACTCAATTGGCTGCGCGTCGATTGAAAATCTGTGTATCCTTGTTGTCGATAATAGTCAAAAATAGAGTGAATTTCCTTCCCATCCTTCTCAATATTTTCAAAAAGGGATTGAGGTAAAAAAGATGTATGAACAGCAATTGGACAGTCCTCAACGATTCGTAATCGGCTAATCTTATACACAGTGTCTTCAAGTTTCACTTGCAACGTATGATAAATGGAAGAATCGTAAGGAATTTTTTCACAGGATAGATTCATAGTCCTAGAATCATACTTTAATTCCTTCATTTTTTCAGTAAAACTCACATCTCCGGTTAAAATAAGCGGTATTTGCAGTTTTTGATTTTGAACATAGCTGCCTTTTCCTTGCTTTGAAAAAATATAACCAAGTTCCTGCAGGCGCTCATACACCTTTCGAATCACCATTCTTGGTACTTTATACAGATCGGCTAGTTCATTTTCAGATGGTAACTTGTCATTCGGTTTATATTTTCCTTCCCGTATTTCCGAAATCAACCGATCTACTAATAAAGTTTTTTCAGACATCAAGGCTTTGCTCCTTTCGAAATCAAATCTATGTCTAGTATATCGCCAGAATATAAAATAAAAGTTAAGCCTATGTAAATTATTGATAACAGATGGAATCATATTTTTAGTCCTTAAGAAAAAGCCCTAATACAGGACTAGGACTGTCACAACACTTATCCATGCTTTTTTAGGAACGCGTCTACATCATTTAATTCATCAAAATGGGCTTCAAGTTTTTTCCTTGGCCAATCCCACCAGGCAATTTCAAGTAATCGATCAGCTGTTTCTTTTGAAAACCTTCTTTTAATCGGCTTGCCAGGAACACCCACGATGATCGTATAAGGCTCGACGTTTTTCGTGACAACCGACCCAGATCCAACGACTGCTCCGGTACCAATCTCTACGCCCTTCATAATAATCGCACCATGACCGATCCATACATCATGACCAATTTTCACGGTTTGAGTCCTCCGCCAATTAAAAAGGGCTTCATCATCCTCCTTGGCAAAGTCATATGCTACCTTTCGATAAGTCATATGGTGCTGACTGACTCGGTCCATAGGATGCTGGACCGGATTAATACATACGTGGGACGCAATCGAACAAAACTTCCCTATTTCTGCATAGTTAACTGTTACATCATCCATCGTGTAGGTATAATCACCAAATGTCGACTCGATGATATGATTATTTTCTCCAATCGAAGTCCATTCCCCCGCATAACTATTAATAATATAACTGGAATCAGCGAAGCTTGGAGTGATGGATAACTTTTTTTCTTTTTTGGGCTGATAAATAAATGGCATAGGAATGTTCAGCTCCTTATTTAGATGATTCCTTTTTTCCGGTCCGCTCTCTTCTCGCTACTAACGCTTCAAAAGTCTCCATTCCTGGGCTTTTACTCCCAATTAGTACAGGTTTTTCTCCATATTCACCGTGAAAATCAGATCCACCAGTCATGATTAAGTCATACTTCCTTGCCAGCTGTTTGGCTTGTTCCTCATGTTTCTTATCATGCAACGGATGCCAAACCTCAATTCCCTGCAATCCAGCTTCCACTAAATCCGGCACCATTTCAAAGTTTCCATACTGACCCGGGTGAGCAAGCACCGGTACTCCGCCAGCAAGAAGAATCGCCTGAACTGCTGTTTTGGCGTCCATATATTCCATTGGAATAAAAGCAATCCCCGGCTTCTCACCATTTTGTCCGCGATTAAATAATTTTTTATAAAGTGGACCATAAATGGAATCGGTATATCCTGCTTCAATCAATGCATGCATGATATGCTGCTTGTAAACTCCTGTCCCTCCATGAGCAATTTCCTTACAGCGCTCCCATGTGATCTTATATCCTGCAGCGATTAATCTTTCTACCATTTCCTCCGAGGCTCTGTGTCTATTGTTAACGAGTGGTTGACAAATCGTTTCAATCCCATCATGACCAGGTTCAATAAAATAACCGAGGATGTGAACACGGCGGCCTCTTTCAAAATCAAACCCTGACATCTCAATGCCTGGAATGACTTCTATTCCATATCTCTTTCCTGTTTCAACTGCCTCTTTAAGACCTTTCGTGGTGTCATGGTTCGTAATCGCTAAGTGCGAAACCCCTTGTGCAAGAGCTAACTCCAAGACTTCCTCAATCGACAATGGACAATCTGAAATATTCGTATGACAATGTAACTCAGTTTTCACGCAGGTCCCTCCTTTATCTTTGCTATAAGAATAACTTGGTACCAAGTTATATAGTGTTAATTGTGAGTAAATTGTTTGTAAAGGCTCTTTTCTTAAACTTTGTTGCTTTTTGAAATTTTGCTCACCATTTCACAATACCAATAAAAAATTCATAAAATAAAACAGGCATGATTCATCAAAATTGAATCATGCCTGTTTTTTTCAATTATAAAAGAAACCCGATAAAACTCATCCTTTTACTAACTCCAATTTCACTGGCCATTCTTCAAGATTATAGGCCATATCCCAAAACATATATTCAAGCTGACAGCTTAGTAAGAAATGTTGTTTCATTTTTTCTTTTTCTCTTTCTGGTGCGTCCTTCGCCCACTCATCCAATAGCGCGCAAAATTTTGTAGTAATGGAATCTGTAATCATTCCGTAGAAAGTGATCCATTCATAAAATGGATGTGATGGATCCGGATGAATCTCTTGTAATAGTTTTTTCCCAATTTCCCAATATGTCCATGGGCATGGTAATAAAACAGCTAAAATTTCTCCTAATGTTCCCTCATGAGCAACGGTAAGCATATGACGTGTGTAATGAAGTGCGGATGGTGCTAATGGGTAACCTTGTAGTTCTTCGTATGGCACACCGGCAACTTGACAAAAGTTGTTGTGCGGATGGATTTCACTGTTTAAGATAAATGAAATTTGCTGATTAAACATATCCATATCTTCACGATTCTCACACTTCGAAACTGCTACTCCATAAATTCGAATAAAAGCATTTAAATATTCAAAGTCTTGTTTCACATAATGAATCAACTGCTCCTTTTTTAAATCTCCATTGGCAATGCCTTGGACAAATGAATGTTCAAAAATCGCATTAAAGATTGGATTTGCTTCATTTCTTAGATTTGCAGAAAAACTCATAACATCAGCCCCCTTATTGGTATTAACGGGAAGACTCTAGTTGGAGCAAAAAATGGTAAAAACGAAAAAACCGCCCCAAAAATGGAGCGGTAGAATAATTGACAATATCCTGACACAGACTCCACTTTCCTACGCTAGTATGAACTAGATCAGGTTCAAAGGGTCCAGGATCATTCCTGTCTCAGCCATAAATGGCTCCCCTAGTGGTCTTCCTATTAAATTACTATTAACTCTACATATGCAATCTACTGAAGTCAATCATTAATTATCATAAAAATCTAACTATTTACTAGATAGCAGCTCCCCGAAACACTTTTACACTTCCTTTTAACGACTGACTTTATAGAGTTTAGTTAACCTTAGAAATAGTATTGCAATATAATCGCCATGGTTGTAATCGAATTAACACCTCCCTGTTCTTTTTCTCGGAATATTCTATGTTACGATTATTAAAAATTAGCAACCAAAGAACATGGAGGGTAAATGAATGCTTAAGAAATTTGTATCGATTTTAGCAGTTGCTGTACTCTCAGTAACTGTAAGTGCTAATGTTCAAGCTGCATCGATTACAGTACAAAAAGGAGACACTCTTTGGGCTCTATCGCGTGCAAACAACATGTCTGTGGAATATATCCAAAAGTTAAATAATCTTACATCAGATCTAATACATCCTGGGGATGTACTAACCGTTGCCCCTGAAAAACGCTATACGGTTATACAAGGCGACACCTTATGGGACATAGCAATGGCACATCAAGTAACAGTTCCACAACTGAAGGAATGGAATCAATTACATAGCGATTTGATCCATCCTGGATTAAATCTAGTAATCTTTGAAGGTTTAAAACCTACTACTATTTCTTTAACAAATAAATCAGAACAACCTGCACCACCAACAAAAACAGAAAGTACGCCTGTAGTTGAGGCACAAGCAACTCCTGCGCCGTCTGAAAGTACTCCTGCAGCGGAAGCGCCAGCAGTAGCGCCGGCACCAATTGAAAGTGCCCCTGCAGTAGAAGCCGCTGCACCTGAATCAAAAGAAATTATCGTTGAAGCAACAGCCTATACCGCTTCTTGTGAAGGCTGCTCCGGTATTACGGCTACTGGAATTAACCTTATAGAAAATCCAAATCAAAAGGTCATTTCCGTTGATCCATCTGTTATCCCGTTGGGAAGTAAAGTGTATGTAGAAGGCTATGGTGAAGCAATCGCCGGAGATACTGGCGGAGCCATTAAAGGAAATAAAATTGATGTCTTTATTCCTTCTAAACAAGATGCCATCAATTTTGGAAGAAAACAATTAAAGGTAACCATATTGAACTAACACTAAAAACACTGCAACACCTTATATGATAAGGGATTGCAGTGTTTTTTTGCAGTAAAAGAACAGAGAAACCGTAGCGTATCTACTTCCTTTTAGTTAAGGGGGTTTTTCCTCAAATGAGGAACCTAGTAAAAGTAAAATAAGCGGAGACTTTCCGGTTAAATGCAGAATGGAGTGCGTTTTTAGGGAAATAAGCGGAGTTTTTCCGGTTATTCATTGCAAAATCGTTTATTTTCATCATTTTCTAGTCAATAGGCGGAATTTCTCCGTCTATTTAAGCAACTTTTTATCTTATTTTCTAATTAAGCGGAATTTTTCCGTCTATTCATCAATCGGGTGCTTAACCTGATCACCCAACCGATAAGAGCGGATTCTCTTGGTCCCAGATGCGGGGATCAGCATCTTTTTATCGACTAGTTGAGAAAGTATATTTTTTACCGTCTTATCACTTAGATTCAAATACTTCTCGACTTCTATAGGGGATATTTCTTCTCCTTTTCGAATCGCTAGTCGAAGAACTTCCTTTTCGAGTAAGGACAGTGCTGCCTGGTCAAGTTCATCACTCACCCAGCGCCCAATCACTTGCTGAACGATTTGTTGGCATCGACGAGGTTTCTCATTCACTTGGTCATAAGAAAAGCGGATCACAGTCCATCCATCAATCACTAGCTGGTTTTGACGTTCCAAGTTGTCTGAAAATTTCCATCTACTTATGTTCTTTAGATGAGGGCCATATCCGTCGACTTCAAGGCAAATTCGGATGGCGGGACGAATATAAGCAAAGTCCAAATACCTTTTGCCATCCTTGAAATCATCAACTTCATATTCTGGATGAGATATTTGAAATGGTAAAATGCTGGCCACCACACTTGCTTCAAGAACAACATTTCAGCCTGATTGTGACCTTCTCTTAAGCGCCCCAACCGTTCACCGCTTCTTGCCTGCAAGTGAGTATTCAAAAAGGTCTGGTATTCTTCTCAAATCCCATAGTATCCCTTCTCCTACCTATATATATATATGTAAAAACTACTTAAAATCTAATAGATCCACAACATGGGTATACATAATCGAGGCCAAGTACGAATTATTTATACTTTTGAACTTCTGACAAATTTTTAAAATTAAAGAGTATTAAAGCGAGTGAAATTAGAGGTTTAATGTACAATTGGAGAATTGTACATGACAAATAAAGTAGCTAAGATAAAAGGAATAACCAGAGGATTGAACTATTTTGGTTTATCAAATTCTTATATTTGTCAATCCATTTTCTTTATCCTTCGACAATACCACTCTTATCATATTCCTGCCTATTGTTAAACTTTGAAAAAAAAGACGATTCGGGGGGAACGAATCGTCTTTGTGTATTATATATTTGCGATTCGAGGGGGACGAATCACCTTGTTACCTGTTATGCAGTTGCTTTTGCCTTACCTTTTCCAACTGTTTTGCGGATGAATGGTACCACCCAGTGGTCTAAGCCGTAACGGCCTGCGTTGTAACCTGCAGTCAAGATGATGAAGCCTAAGAAAATATCAGTTGGGTTATGAGAAACAGTTCCTGCTAAGAAGAAGCTGAAGTTCATGACTAGACCAAAGAACATTGCTGCTGTTGTTAAACATCCAAGCATAAGACCTAAACCGATTAATGTTTCGCCCCAAGGAACGATGAAGTTGAAGACATCGATGTTTGGCAGTGCAAAGCTTTCTAGGAAGTTTACATACCAGCCGTACACCATGTTGCCATCTGGACCAGTAACTGGTTTTGCAATTGCTCCTTTTAAGAATCCAGAAGCGTCGAATCCGCCAGTAATTTTATGAAAACCTGCTGTGAACCAAGCATAGCCAAGGTATAAACGAATAATTGTTAAAATAGCTGCTGAAACTTTATTTTCTCTTAAAAAATGATTAAACATTTTTCATTCCTTCTTTCAAATTTATCTTGTTCTCTATACTTACACTATAGTGGATTTCAACAGTTAATAACATGGGTGTAGTGTTAAGTTCACAGTTTGTTTGAAATGTTATGGCGGAAGTTTGAACAAGACTAAAAGAAGACGAATAACTACTATTATTTTATGTAAATCAGTTTGGCAATCCTTTTTCTTCCTATTTAAGGTGCCTTAATTCTTCTATAAAATATTGTTCTATGATTCTCGTATCATCTGGATGGAATAAATGTGCTGATTTCTCTGCCCAAATAAAGTTCTTCCCCTTTTTTGCATTCAACTGTTTGAAATAGTCTTCTACTAAACTTCCATGCACATGAAAATCCTTTCTTCCATGTATGAAAGTAACAGGCATTTCCATTTCCTTAACACTTTTGAAAAAATCATTCTCTGCCAATTCTTCGATGAATGCTTGCGTGTAAATGAGCTTGAAACCATGATAATACGAATGGACAATGTCCATTAGTGTATAATCTTCGGATTGAAACATAGGTTTTGAAACTCCAAGTAATCCTGGATGCTTTACATCTTTATCGGTATAAATCAGTGTATTAAATTTTCTCTGCCATTTTCTTAAAACGCCCCATTGCTGAAAACTTTCTACAAATGGGGGCTCACCAATCGATTCTAGCTCTAGTAATGCTTTATTGTTTCCCCTCCGCTTTGCCTCTTCCTTTATCCACTTTAACGCCAACCTGTCATTTTCTGTCCAACTGACAATTTGTGATATGCCTACATAGGAATAAAACTTCTCCGGATATTTGGCTGCAAGCTCTAAACTAATCGTTGAGCCCCATGAATGCCCTGCCAGAAAGATCTTTTCTTTATTAAAGCGCTGTCTTAAATAATCAGTAAGCTCATTGGCGTCTAAGACAAATTGGTTGATATTCATAGACTCTGGCGATATGTTTTGATGATAAGACTTGCCTGTTCCGCGCTGATCCCAAAAAACAACAACAAAATGCTTCACTAATTCCCTCGTATTGGTGACGATAGTATAATCACGCCCTTTTGATGAAACACCAGGAAGCGGCATAGTGGGACCGCCATGTACAACTAATAGGATGGGATTATTTAGATTCTCCCCTTGCAATAATATCGATTGCTGTATCCCTCCTATATAAATTGTCTGAACAGTGCTTAATCCTTTTTCAGATATGATAAAGTCTGGCTTTTTTGTAAAAATCCCCGCCACTTATCGACGCCCCCTTCTTAATTTTGCATGTTTGTTTTCTAAATTCAGTATAAGAGAATGGGAAAAATTTGGAAATACCATTTCTCAAGATTTAGCGAATAATAAAGACTTACCCATTTTTCTCACTTAGTTACATAAATAATGTGTTAATGAGAAAAACAGACCTTAAATAAGAATATTGGCTTGAATTAAAATTAGAGTTGATTCTAAAAACAAATTAACGAAAAACAAAACATTCTAGTTGACATTTAATTGCTTCTATACGATAATAACAATTGTATTAGAATTATTCTAATTTAGGTTTTATTTTATTTGAGGAAAAATTTACAAAACATATACTTAGGAGGAAATTAATCATGTCATTAATCGGTAAAGAAGTACAAGCATTCACAGCTAACGCATACAAAAATGGAGATTTTATCACTGTTTCAGACGAAAACTTTAAAGGTAAATGGAGCATTGTTTGCTTCTACCCAGCAGACTTTACATTCGTTTGCCCTACTGAATTAGAAGACCTGCAAAACGAATATGCAACATTACAAGATCTTGGTGTAGAAGTATATTCTTGTTCAACTGATACTCATTTCACACACAAAGCTTGGCACGACAACTCACCAGCTATCGGCAAAATTCAATATACAATGATTGGTGACCCATCTCAAAGACTTACTCGTGCGTTTGATGTACTTGACGAAGAAGAAGGTCTTGCACAACGTGGTACTTTCATCATCGATCCAGACGGCGTAGTACAAGCGATGGAAATCAACGCAGACGGTATCGGCCGTGATGCAAGCACACTTGTTAACAAAATTAAAGCAGCACAATATGTTCGCAACAATCCAGGCGAAGTTTGCCCAGCTAAATGGCAAGAAGGTTCTGAAACACTTAAGCCAAGCCTTGACCTAGTAGGAAAAATTTAAGGAGTAGATTTCATGTTACTAGATGCAGATATTAAAGCACAGTTATCCCAATATCTTAATATGATGGAAGGCGAAGTCCTTCTCAAAGTCAGCGCTGGTTCCGATGATGTATCACGCGACATGCTGCTGTTAGTAGACGAACTAGCTGCCATGTCCTCGAACATTAAGGTTGAGCATACAGAATTAGAGAGAACACCAAGCTTTAGTGTAAATCGTATCGGCGAAGATACTGGCATAACTTTTGCTGGTATACCTCTAGGACACGAATTTACTTCATTAGTATTGGCTCTCTTGCAAGTCAGCGGAAGAGCACCGAAAGTCGATCAAAAAGTTATTGATCAAATTAAAGCGATTAAAGGTGAATATCACTTTGAATCCTACATCAGCTTGACTTGTCACAACTGTCCTGATGTTGTCCAAGCCCTAAACTTAATGAGCCTTCTCAACCCTGGTATTACTCATACCATGATTGACGGAGCAGCTTATAAAGAAGAGGTTGAAAGCAAAAACATCATGGCTGTTCCAACTGTTTTCTTAAATGGAGAAAACTTTGGCGGCGGACGCATGACGGTTGATGAAATTCTTGCAAAGATGGGTTCTGGTGTAGATGCATCCGAGCTTTCTGATAAGGAACCATTCGACGTACTTGTAATCGGAGGCGGACCAGCGGGTGCTAGTGCTGCAATCTATGCGGCACGTAAAGGCATTCGTACCGGTCTAGTCGCTGAACGCTTCGGCGGTCAAGTGATGGACACAATGGGTATTGAGAACTTTATCGGTACGAAATATACAGAAGGTCCAAAAGTGGCTGCAAGTCTTGAAGAACATGTCAAGGAATACAATGTTGATGTGATGAATTTACAGCGTGCCAAGCGTCTGGAAAAGAGAGATCTCGTTGAAATCGAACTTGAAAACGGCGCGATTCTAAAAAGTAAAGCTGTCATCCTCTCAACTGGTGCCCGTTGGCGTAATGTTAACGTCCCAGGGGAAGCTGAGTTCAAGAACAAAGGTGTAGCTTACTGTCCTCACTGTGACGGTCCATTGTTTGCAGGAAAAGACGTAGCTGTAATTGGCGGCGGTAATTCCGGTATTGAAGCAGCCATTGACCTTGCAGGTATTGTGAATCATGTAACTGTTCTTGAGTTTGCACCAGAGTTGAAAGCTGACTCTGTTCTGCAAGATCGTCTGAACAGTCTGCCAAACGTAACGGTTATTACCAATGCGCAAACAAAGGAAATTACCGGTACTGACAAAGTAAATGGTATTACCTATATTAACCGTGAAACTGGAGCAGAGAAGCACATCGAATTGCAGGGTATCTTTGTTCAAATCGGTCTTGTACCAAACACTGATTGGTTAGGCGATAGTATTGAACGTACCCGCTTCGGAGAAATCGTTGTCGATAAGCATGGCGCTACAAATGTCCCTGGTGTTTTTGCAGCCGGCGACTGTACCGACAGTGCTTACAAACAAATCATTATCTCAATGGGATCAGGTGCGACTGCAGCCTTAGGTGCATTCGATTACCTAATCCGCAATTAATGTTTTTTAACATACGTAAGAGCCTAATTCCTATACGAATTGGGCTCTTATTATTTATCCGGACATTTTTTAAAAGGCGGGCTTCTATGTCATTGAAGCACACTGCCTAATCTATATTGTTAATAGCTTGTTCTATTTTTTCTGATGACTCATTAATTTTATTAATATCAACAGCATCAATCGGTTCATCATTAAGCTGGTATTTTTCCTTTAACGATAAAATTCGATAAACACTATCATTGATTTGCTTTTCAGAGATATCACCATTTTGAACTGCATTTAGAACAGCACGCAGCACCTTTTCCTGATTCTCATAGCCATGACAAACTAAAACAATATCATTTCCAGCCTGTATAGCTTTGACAGCGGCATCCCCAATCTCATAGTTTTTTAAGATAGCTCCCATGGTCAAATCGTCCGTAATCACGACTCCCTTAAACTTTATCTGCTCCTTTAAAAGACCTGTAATAACTTCTCTAGATAACGAAGAGGGATAGTTTTGATCAATTTTTGGAAGTAAAATATGGGCGGCCATTACCATATCTGCATCTTGTTCAATGGCTTTTTGAAATGGGATGAATTCTAAACTTGTTAACCTGTCTAAGTCGTGTTCGATAACAGGCAAGCCTTTATGAGAATCAACATCTGTATCGCCATGACCAGGAAAATGTTTGATGACAGGAATGACATTCTTCCCCTGTATGCCCTTCATTTCTGCTAACCCCATTTCGGTGACAACCTTTTCGTTATTCCCAAAGGATCTTTCACCAATAACAGGATTATTAGGATTACTGTTAATATCCAACACCGGGGCCATCGTCATATTAAAACCAAATGCACCGACCCTCTCACCAATTGCCACCCCAACTTGGTCTGCAATTTTCTTACTATTGACGTTCCCAATGACTGCACTTTTCGGTAGATTCTTTATTTCTGGCGGCATCCGAGAAACGAGTCCACCCTCTTCATCAACCGAAATAAAGATGGGAAGCTTACTTGTCTCAGAATTAATTTCTTTGATCTGATTAGTTAATTGAACTAATTGATTTGCATTATTAATATTTTCTCTAAATAATATCATCCCGCCAATATGATGATCCTGAATAAATTTAATGGTTTTATCGGTTAGATGGTCCTCTTCAAGCCCAAACATGAGCATTTGTCCGACCTTTTCCTCCATTGTCATGGACTCAATTTGGTCCTTTTCCGCATCAGAGTTTTGTACGTTACAAGCACTTAAGCTGATAACAAGGGCGATACTAAACAGAATGTACATGAACTTTTTAAACATAAACTTCATCCAATCATTCCCTAACAATAGTTTTTTCCTCTTCTAAATTTAGCATAGTATATTTGCCGAGAAATATGAAATTTTTGAAAGCCACTACAAAAGAAAAAAAGCTAAGATGCACGAACTACCCCACCGTGCCTCTTAGCTTTTTTTGTGATTTTATTTGATACATATTTTTATCAGCTATTTTTAATAGATCATCAAAACATTTCCCATCGTTTGGGTAATGTGCTGAACCGATAGAAACACTTATGTTTATTTCATTACATGACAGCTGTTTCAAATGCTGATGGATATTGGCAAGCAGACTATCCAAATCTTCCTTATGCTGTATATCCGGCGAAAGTATTAAAAACTCATCCCCGCCCCAGCGGGCAACTATGTCTGTTTTCCTGACACTTTTCTTCAATTGGTTTGTGATAAGAATTAAAAACTCATCTCCGGTTTTATGTCCAAAACGATCATTGACTGATTTAAAGTCATTTACATCGAGGAGCAGAATAGCAAAACGTTGATCTTTCTGTTCTGATCTAGTTTTAATCGCTGCAAAAGCAGATTCAACATATCTTCTATTATATATTCCAGTTAGCGGGTCATTTTCAGAATAAAACTTTGCTTTATCATATTGCTTCCCAATCCACCAAGCAATTGGAAGCAATAGTGGTAATTCAATATACTCAATCCAATTCACAGAACCATCTAATAAAAAATTAATCACAATATCGATTAAATTTATTACGAAAACTAATAAGGATGTAACGATTCTACCTTTATAGTTCATCTCTCTCATCATCCTTTTTTACTTAACCTACCCAAGTGGAAAGGCTGCTGCTTTTAGCACGATCATTATAAGATTTCATTTGATTTATAATGGCTATTTTTTTCTCTTCATTCTTAAAGAGGCTTAGAAAAACATCGGTAATTTCAGGATCAAAATGCGATCCTTTACTTTTTCGAATCTCTTTTAGGGTAGATTCTAAATCGGTTTCCTTCCGATAAACGCGTTTTGATGTCATGGCGTCAAAAGAATCAGCAATCGCTATAATTCTAGAAACGAATGGTATTTCCTCTCCTTTTAATCCTTTTGGATAACCATTCCCATCATAACGCTCGTGGTGATATAAAACGATGTCAAGAATACCATCTTTATTAAAATCTGAAACGTGTTTGATCATTTCATAACCGATAACTGGATGTCTTTTTATGATGGTATATTCCTCGAGGGATAATTTACCAGGTTTCAACAATATATCTTCAGGGATTCCAATCTTTCCAATATCATGTAATAAACTCCCTTTGTATACTGTTTCAATTTCATGTTTCGATAATTTCATTTCTTTCGCGATTTCTCTAGCGTAAAAAGCTACATTTTGAGAATGATTAGAGGTGTAAGTGTCCCTTGAATCTAAAGCCTTCGTAAGAGCTAAAATGGTCTCTAGCTCATCTTCTTTAATTTTTTGATTGCTTTTCATTAAAGAAACCGAAATAAACATGATAATCAAATAACAAACCTCAAGAATAAGGAAAGATAAAAGGGTGGTAAAGTCTGGTTCCGGTATAAACCTGCATATGACAATTAATGTCGTCACTGATACTAAAAACCAAGCGGACTTATCGTAATAGCCGATTCCTAAAAAGATAGTGGCAAGAATAAATAAAAGGTATAAATGGTCCTCATGAAAATGAATGTAGTGAAAAGTCACACTAAGTAAAAGGATAATAATAAATCCAAATCGAAAAAAGATAGGATTGCCTAACCATTTATTTAACTGATCATACATCTCTTATTACTCCTATCGTAAAAATACATGCTCTTATGATACTGAACACCCTATGTCCATCAATCTTACACACATCCAGTACATAGTGCTATTTTACTATAGAAATAGAGCAGATAGATTGTTTTTTACGTAATAGAAAAAATTAGTAAAAACGGCGGTCCGGGTTACCGAACCGCCGTACATGTACTGCCTATTAGGCAGTTGCTTTTGCGTTGTTTGTAGATTTTTTGTTGATGGTTTTACGGATGAATGGAACCACCCAGTAATCTAAACCGTAACGTCCTGCGTTGAACCCTGCAGTCAAGATGACGAAGCCCAGGAAAATGTCTGTTGGGTTATGAGAAACTGTTCCTGCTAGGAAGAAGCTGAAGTTCATCACAAGTCCAAAGAATATGGCTGCAGTTGTTAAACATCCAAGCATAAGACCTAAACCGATTAATAGTTCACCCCAAGGAACGATGAAGTTGAAGACATCAATGTTTGGTAACGCAAAGCTTTCTAAAAAGTTAACATACCAGCTGTACACCATGCTGCCATCTGGACCTTTAACTGGATTTGCTACCGCATTTTTTAAATATCCTGAAGCGTCAAATCCGCCTGTGAGTTTCCCGTATCCTGCTGTGAACCAAGCGTATCCAAGGTATAAACGAATGATTGTTAAAATAGCTGCTGAGATTCTATTTTCTCTTAAAAAGGTGTTAAACATAAGTCATTCCGCCTTTCAAAATTAACTTGTTCTTTATACTTACACTATATTGGATTTTGCTGGTTAATAACATGGGTATAGTGTTAAGTTCACAGTTTGTTTGAAATGATTTGACGGATTTTTGAACAGCATTTTTAACTACCTTTATTCACACTCTCAACAAATGGTTATGCTATACTTTAGAAAGTTTGGTTTATAGAGAGGAGTTACTTTTTTGGAGTTATTAGAGTCAAAAGCAAAAACAAAATCAACTTACATATATCTTTTTATTGCAGGGATTGTCCTTGTAGCCTTTAATTTACGCCCAGCGATTACATCATTAGGGCCACTGGTTGGTATGATTCAGGAAGATGTTGGCCTCGCCCATTGGAGTGCCGGTTTATTGATGAGTTTGCCATTAGTAGTTTTCGCTGTCATGTCTCCCCTTGTTCCTAGAATTGCCATTCTGCTGACAAATGAACGTACCTTAATTATTGGCTTAACAGCTCTTATAATTGGAATCTCCATTCGGTCAATTCCGACGACTTTCTTCCTTTTTGCGGGAACCCTGTTGGCAGGTTTAGGGATTGCCATTGGAAATGTTCTTTTACCGGCCATTGTCAAGGATAAATTCCCTCACAAATTCGGTTTAATGACAAGCGTCTATTCAACATCGATGGGACTGGTCGCATCGTTAGCATCTGGAATTAGTGTACCTTTAGCTATAAATTTAAACCTTGGCTGGCAAGGAGCCCAAATCGTATGGGTGATTCCTGCGGTAGTGGCAATCCTCATGTGGGTCAGTCTTCACAAAAGTAGTTCAAAGGATCATAAAGTTTTAAAACAGCAGACGGGTACAAACTCAAAAATGTGGCGTACACCTCTTGCTTGGCAAATTGCCATATTTATGGGGTTTCAGTCATTTTTATTTTACGTAACAATTTCGTGGCTACCTGAAATCTTACATAGTCAAGGAATGAGTATGGAAACTGCTGGATGGATGCTATCCTTTACCCAACTAGTAGGTTTACCCGCCAGCTTCTTTATACCAGTCCTCGCAGGACGGTTTCAATCCCAAATTTGGTTAGCATTCGGATTAAGTATGTGCTCAGTGGTTGGCTATAGTGGATTACTGTTAGGCACATCATATCCGATTTTAATCGTAAGTATTGTCTTAATTGGATTAACATTGGGAGGAGCCTTTCCCTTAGCTCTCAGTTATATCGGTCTTCGAGCTCGAAATGCAAAGCAAGCGGCTGAGTTATCCGGTATGACCCAATCAACAGGTTACATCCTGGCAGCAATTGGACCATTATTTATTGGCTATTTATATGATTTAGCGCAATTGTGGACACTCCCCCTCATTACACTTATTATTATTTCAGTGGTGGTTATGATATTTGGAATGTTGTCTGGCCGTGATCGGTATGTTTAAGCTCGCCTTATCAAGAGGTGAGCCTTTTTATATTTAAGGGAATGGGAAAATATTTTGATTCCCATATCCTGAACTTATTTGCACTCAAGGGAATCAAAACCTCTTTTTAATTCCCTCAGAATAAACTTTTCACCAATCTGGGAACCAAAACCTCTTTTTGATTCCCTCGCCACGAACCTTTCACCAATCATGGGAACCAAAACCTCTTTTTGATTCCCTCAGCACGAACCTTTCACCAATCATGGGAACCAAAACCTCTTTTCATCCTGTCTGACGTCTGTCTCTTTCCTTAATTTAAACATTCCAACAGAAGATAATTTGCAGAAAAAGAGACCGAAGGAAAAATCCCTCGGTCTCTTTGCATAGTAAACAATTATTTTGTTTCAGCTGCAACAGCTTCTTCTTCTATAACTGCTGTTACTTCAGTTTCCAATTTAATAGCCTCTTCCGTCGCTTCAGTTACTGCTTCAACCGTTTCTTCAGCAGTTACTTCTTCCGTCGCTTCTTCATCAGCTAAAACTGCTGAATTGTCTGCTGCATGTGCTGTAGCATTTTCGCTTGCATTTACACTAGCTTGAGATTTCGCTTTGTTAGCTGCAGATAGGTTTACTTTTTCAGCCTTAGTTACTTCTGCCTCTTCTTCAACAACTTCAGTTTCTTCTGTTTCAGTATCAACTGTTACTGTTTCTGCATCAGCCACTACATCTTCTGCAGCCTCTTCAGATTCGACTCCAGTTTCTACTTCAACAGCTTCTTCTGCTACTGCATGGACAGCTGAATTTGCAGCTGCATGTGCTTTTGCATTTTCGCTTGCTTTTACACTAGCTTGTGACTTTGCTTTGTTAGCTGCAGATGGGTTTACTTTTTCAACCTCAGTTACTTCTGCCTCTTCTTCAACAACTTCAGCTTCTTCTGTTTCAGTATCAACTATTACTGTTTCTGCATCAGCCACTTCTTCTTCAGCAGCCTCTTCAGATTCAACTCCAACTTCTACTTCAACAGCGTCTTCAACAATAACATCTTCTGCTACTGCATGGACAGCTGAATTGGCTGCTGCATGTGCTTTAGCATTTTCGCTTGCATTAACACTAGCTTGTGACTTTGCTTTGTTAGCTGCAGATGGGTTTACTTTTTCAACTTCAGTTACTTCTGCCTCTTCTTCAACAACTTCAGTATCTTCTGTTTCAGTATCAACTGTTTCTGTTTCTGCATCAGCCACTACATCTTCTGCAGCCTCTTCAGATTCAACTTCAGCTTCTACTTCAACAGCATCTTCAACGATAACATCTTCTGCTACTGCATGGACAGCTGAATTTGCTGCTGCATGTTCCTTAGCATTTTCGCTTGCTTTTACACTAGCTTGTGACTTTGCTTTGTTAGCTGCAGATGGGTTTACTTTTTCCTCTTCTTCAACAACTTCAGCTTCTTCATCATCTTCAGTGTTTACAATTGCATCCGTTTCAAATTCGATGTTCTCGGAATCTTCGTCTTCGTCCTCATCTTCATCATCTTCATTTCTTAAAACGGAGTCGGAGTCAGCATCTGTTTCTTTTTCCTCGTCTTTTGCCGAGTCATCCTCATCCTCATCCTCCGTTTTGGCAGCTACATCATTATCAACGTCAACTGCTTCTTCCGATTTAGAATCTGCATTCGTATCCACTTCTGTTTCCTCAGTCTCAGTTGTTACTTCCGTTGCAAGATCAAGGACCGGTGTTACTTCAACTTGTGGTTCTTCTACCGGCACTTCTTCTTTGACTACTTCTTCCGCAGCCGCGTCATCTGCTGGTTCTCCCTTGCCATGAACAGCTGAATTCGGGGCAGCATTCAATTTTGCCGTCTCACTTGCATGAACGCTTGCCTGTGACTTGCTGGCTTTTTCTTCATTTGGCTTTACTTGTACGCTTGCTTCATTCTTTGCCTGTACAGCTGGTGCTGCTGGAACAGCTGGTTTAACATTCACATTAACCTTTGCGTTATTGGATTGTTTCACTTGAACGTTTTTTTCAGCCTTCGCGTGATCTGGACCTGCTGCCTCAGTAAAATGACCTCCAGCAAAAATTCCAAACGATAATGCTCCTGCAAGTACAAAAGATTTAGCAACTTTATTCGGGTTTAAGTAATGTTTCATTTTTTAATTCGCTCCTTTTATTATCATGATCCGTGGCATTTAGCTGCGGGTTACATTTTTTAATAAAGGAGCTTTTTCTGGCGGTGGTGCCGGTGGAGCATTCACCCATTGAGTATTCATCAAGGCTAGCCTTGAAAGGTAAGGCTGGATCAGTTTCATTTCAACGTAGGTATCCCAATCAAACCATTTATCCAACAAGTTACTAGTATTTAAACCCTGAATGACCCGATCATGAGATTGTCCTCCAGAACTGTTATTTCGTTGGGTTTGGTTCACCATCTGCTTAAAAACCTCTTCCTTGCTGGTCGGAACTTTTTCCGGCACATGTTCGACAGGTACTGATTTTGTTATAGCTGAGTCTTCCCCCTGAGGTTCGACTGTACCCCGTTTCGCTTCTTCGACCTCTACTTTCTTTTCAGTAGTTTGAAAAGAAGATATAGGATCCAGCTTTTCTAGTAACATTTGCCTTTTTTTCTGCACAGCTTCTGCTCTATCATGACCTGTTTCCTCTACAGTCTTTTCTGGCTTACCATTCCCTCTTGCCTGATCTGGCAAACTTTTTAACATGTCCTGGTTAGGATTACCTTTGGCTTGCGGCTGTTTTGCTTCAGCCTGATTAACACGCGCATGTTCAGGTATTGCAGCTTTTTCTGGTATAGTAGCTTGTTTCGGTTCTACAGCCTCTTCTGGTACAGCTGCTTGTTTCGGTACTACCGCTTTTTCTGGAACAGCCTCTTGTTTTGGCACTGTCTTTTCTAGCGGTTTTACTTGTTCAGCTATTGCCGGGACGTTTATTTTTACAGCGTTATTATTACTTTTTTCAGAAGGATGAGCTTGTCCCTTTTGAGAAGCAAGTTCATTATTCTCAGCAAAAGCGTTGTCTGGAAAAAGAATCGCTGCTCCAACCATTAGTGCTGATAGTAGAAATTGGCGGAAGTGCACGATTTCACCCCCTTTCAACGTATTGTGGTGTTCATCGATAATCTTCGAGTAGAAATGTCGTTTTTTGTCCTTTCTTTTATAAAACGATTCTTTTCACCTAATGATTTGGAATAGTTTGGCAGGTTTTAACATCAAAAAGACGATTCGAGGGGGATCGAATCGTCTTTTTGTACCACTGCTGTTTATGCAGCTGCTTTTGTGCTGTTTGAAGATTTTTTGTTGATGGTTTTACGGATGAATGGAACTACCCAGCGGTCTAAACCGTATTTTCCTGCGTTGAATCCTGCAGCTAAGATGATGAAGCCTAAGAAAATGTCAGTTGGGTTATGAGAAACGGTTCCTGCTAAGAAGAAGCTGAAGTTCATCACTAGACCAAAGAACATAGCAGCTGTTGTTAAACATCCAAGTATAAGCCCTAAACCGATTAGTGCTTCGCCCCAAGGAACGATGAAGTTGAATAAATCAATATTTGGTAACGCAAAGCTTTCTAGGAAGTTAACATACCAGCTGTAAACCATGTTGCCATCTGGGCCTTTTACTGGATTTGCTACTGCATTTTTTAGGTAACCGGAAGCGTCGAATCCACCTGTGATTTTATGAATACCTGCTGTAAACCAAGCGTAGCCAAGGTATAAACGAATAATAGTTAAGATCGCTGCTGAGATGTTGTTTTCTCTTAAAAATTTGTTAAACATAAGTCATTCCGCCTTTCATATCTAACTTGTTCTCTACACTTATACTATATTGGAAATTGATGGTTAATAACATAGACATAGTGCTAAGTTCACAGTTTGTTTGAAATGTTTTGACGGAATGTTGAACAGTAGAATTAGAAGGTACTTCGCGTTTTACTGCTTCAGTGGGACCAAATCTTTTACCATTTTGATGCTATTATACGATAACGTGTTATCGTCCCTCACTGTTACGAATCAAAGCATTGTTGAAGGGTAAATACAACATAACAATATATTAAAATCATTTACCTTTTTTTCAATTTTTCTACTTTTCAAATGCCCGTTCACAACAATGTGGAACTATGCTACTATCGTGAAGGTTTAGGAAAAAATATATTAAAACATACTCAGATTCATGCCTTCCGAACCACTATCAAAAAAATACATGAGGTGTATGATGGAAGCAAAAAAACTTAATCACAAGGAAAATACGAAACTTCTAATGGACATTGTTAATCTTAAGATAAAGCAACTTGAATTATATAGCCGAACAGGTCCTAATAGTTCCGAATATGTGAGCCTTTCAATCCAACTAGAAAAGCTAATGAATGTATACTTTGAGGAAAAAGTGGCACAGCTTATCTAAACAGCAAGAGACCAGCTTGATAGCAGCTGGTCTCTTTTATATTCACCCCGGCTTCTATCACACTCCGACGTATCAATCCTCAGAAAAAACAACCCTAAGAATTGTGATTTCTAGGGTCATTTTCAAATGAAAGATTTAGTTTTTCAAAGCATTAGCAAACTTCTTCGTAATTAACTGTGGTCTTGTAATGGCTCCACCAACAACCACTGCATGGACACCAATATCTAACACGGACTTAGCAATCTCTGGAGTTGACACATTGCCCTCTGCTAATACCTTTGCGTTTCTCACTACCTTTACAATTTGGCTTATGACTGCATAATCATGGTCGTCGATTGTCAAGCCATTTGTTTCTGGCGTATAGCCATATAAAGTCGGTGCAACAAAATCAAAGCCTAACTCATCGGCAAACATCGCTTCTTCGACTGTAGAAACGTCAGCCATTAATAACAGATGAGGATACTTGGAGCGCACTTCCTTATAGAATGTCTCCAAATCACTACCATCTGGGCGCGTGCGGTTTGTTGCATCTGTCGCGATAATTTCGCAATGTGTTTCAGCCAAGTCATCAATTTCCTTCATCGTAGGCGTAATAAATACTGGATGGTCATCGTATACTTTTTTTATGATGCCTATCACAGGCAAGTTGACTTGTTTTTTAATTTCAATAATATCCGCGACAGAGTTGGCACGGATGCCAACCGCTCCGCCTTCTTTTGCCGCTAGTGCCATTCTCCCCATAATGAAAGAACTATGCAAAGGCTCCCCTTCTAAAGCCTGGCAGGAAACAATTAAACCTTTTTTAATCTGTTCTAACACTTGTTGCAAGCAAACCACTCCTTTACTATAGAAATTAATGTCCTAAATACTCTTCGACTTCGTTTTTCACAATCGTCACTTGAGGTCCGTAGATAATTTGCACACCTGTCCCCGCTTTCACGATTCCTTTTGAACCTGTCTGTTTAATCACATCTTCCTGAACCAAGTTTTCGTTCTTAATCGTAACACGAAGACGGGTCGCACAGCAGTCAACAATCTCTATGTTTTCGCTTCCACCTAATCCCTCAACAATTGTTTTCGCCCGATCTGTTGCGGAAACTTGTGCTGCGGCCTTTTCTTCCTTGTCTTCTCGGCCAATCACTTTGAAGTTCTTCCAACGAATTAAGAATTTAAAGGTGAAATAATATAGGAAGAACCAAGGAATCCCGACAACTAATACATATGGCCAGTTTGTTTTATCAACACCCTGAAGAATTCCAAAAAGAATAAAATCAATGAATCCGCCAGAGAAGGTTTGTCCTACCGTGACATTGAAAATATCTGCCATCATAAACGCAAATCCGTCAAAAATAGAATGAACGAGATATAATAGTGGTGCCACAAATAAGAAACTAAATTCTAGCGGCTCCGTTATCCCTGTTAAGAATGAAGTTAATGCAGCGGATAAAAGAATTCCCGCTACTGCTTTTTTATTTTCCTTTTTCGCACAATGATAAATCGCTAAAGCAGCACCTGGTAAACCGAACATCATGGTGATGAAGCGGCCTGACATAAATCTAGATACCCCTTCGTAATACTGGGTCGTTGAAGGATCCGCCAATTGAGCAAAGAAGATATTTTGTGTACCACTAATTAACTTACCGCCAATTTCCATCGTCCCACCAAGAGCCGTTTGCCAAAATGGCAAATAGAAAATATGATGCAAGCCCATTGGTCCAAGCATACGTAGAATAAACCCAAATAAGAGGGTACCAATTTCGCCAGTACCTGTAACGAGATTTCCTAACTGATTAATAAACATTTGGAAAAAAGGCCAAATCACAAATAATACTGCTCCGACAAAAATCGAAGCAAAGGAAACCACGATTGGAATAAATCGAGAGCCCCCAAAGAAGCCTAACACTTGGGGCAGCTGAATTTTATTGTATTTATTATGCAAGGCTGCAGCTACAATCCCGATAATAATCCCGCCGAATACACCGGTTTCTAACGTCTGAATCCCAACTGACATCCCCTGACCTGCCCCAGCTAAATTATCTTCCGCTAGTTTTCCAGTCAAGCTGAGTAAAGCACCAATAGTACTGTTCATAACAAAATAACCAATCATTGCTGCCAGTCCCGCCGTTCCTTTATCTGAACGCGCTAAACCAATCGCAACCCCTACAGCAAAGATAATCGGCAAGTTTGCAAACACGATACTCCCTGCAGCACTCATGATTGTAAAGATGGCCTGAAGCCATGTGATATCTAAAAACGGATAAGCTGAAACCGTATTTGGATTCGAAAGGGCTCCGCCAATTCCCAATAACAAACCAGCTGCTGGTAATACGGCGATGGGAAGCATAAACGATTTCCCAAATTGCTGAGCTTTCTCAAATGCCTTTTTCATAGATGATAACCTCCCTGTTGTTTTAAACGTATTAGTTTGGGAATTTTCGGCTGTATCATATTGTCACTTCAGCTATATTTCAATGGAGTTTCATCTGTCTTAAACCCTTTTCGTCCTTCTCCTGGTTTGGATTGAAATGTTTACAGAGAGGGGGGCTTCTTTTCAATGCTTCTCCTTTTTATCTTATCCCATTTCCTAGCTTTATTTACATTATGTTTCTACCTGCTCTATTCAATCCATAAACATTTCATTAGAAAAACACCCCTACCTAAGTTTTTCGGTCATTCCATATGAAAATGATAATTATTTTTTTCCATGGCCATGTCCTTATTGCCCACATTTCTATATATAAAGGGTGAAAGGAGGTGATCACGATGGCACAAGCAGTTATAGCAACATCGAAATTACGGTTGGTTTTTCAGGTGGGAATGGATGACGATGGAAAACCACTGCTGAAGGCGAAGACTTTCAGCAATATCCACAAATCTGCGACTCCAGATCAAATGTTACAAGCAGCGCAGGCCATTATCGGTTTGTCAGGAGATACTCTCAGAAATATTGAGAGAATCGACAATTCTGATTTACTAGCGTAATCAAAAAATACAAATAAGATAGGAGGTGAAGAAAATGGCTAAAACATTAGAGTTAGAATTTGTGACCGACTTTGGTAAACCGGCTCGTTTAACGATTGAAAGTCCGAAAGAGCCAATTGAAGAAGCAGTAGTGAAACAAGCAATGGAGGAAATGATTGCTTCCGGAGTTTTTACTTCAACAAACGGAAATTATGCTTCTGTTAAGGGTGCACGCGTCATTGATCGCAATGTTACAGAATATGAAATAGTTTAATAGAGCTGAAAAAGGCCGGGTTCTGGTGGAATCCGGCCTTTAAATCAATATGAAAGGAGTGAAAGTCGTGGAGCAAATGATCCCTCTCATCAGTGAGGTTGGATTTCCAATCGTGGTCACCCTCTATTTGCTATATCGGATTGAGTCGAAGCTTGATATGGTGGTCCAATCGATTCAAAATCTCCCAGAACGTATGAAAGTGTAATTGCAAAACTTAATAGAACCTTAAAGCTTTGTTCATAGTTTGTTCATATTTTAGAGGTAAGATAGATTTATGTAAGAGGACAACCTTTTTATTCTCTCTTCCATAAACCCCCTTTTATAGATTTTTATTTTTAGATTCGGCAACTGGCCGAATCATTTTTTTTAGGCTCTTTTCTATACTTTATTGTTTTTGAAAACAAAATTTAATGGAAATGCTAAAGTTCTGCAGAAAATACATATTTTATATAAGAAAAGAGCTGCAAACTCAATTCAAAAGCAACAAAATACCTATTTCCACGTTAAAATCGGCTTTAAGATTTTAACAACATTTTTTACGAAAACAGCCTTTATTCATGAGATACGAGCCACATTATTTTTTCAGCCAGCAGCCTTGAAATGTTTTCATTCAACATCCCTTCCTTTGTATGAGCTGGGGTAAGGCAGCAAACCTTCCCTTTTCCATAGGGATGCTTCCAACCTGCGATCGTATCCCCATCCACTCCCGTACTCCGAAGGTAGACTTCCGTATTTGCCTCATCACAATGGACAAAATAAAGCTCATCGGCAATGGTAAATGTTGCATCTTTGCCTTTATAGATTACTTCTTGGAGTCCCGGCGGATGGTAGTCAAAAGATCCTCGCAGCAATTGAGTGTAATGGGTGTGACGTGGATATCCAGCCATGCCTGCATGCCAAGCCAGGATACTGCCGCCGTTTTTAACATAGGTTTTTATCTTTTCATCTGCTTCCTCTGTTAACCAAGTGATGATATGTTCATCTTTTGGGTTAAGCTTGTTCATTTTTGCATTAATAAAAAGGTCTGGTTTCGTTTCTAATGCCTCTACAACTTCCTCATAAGTAACGTTCTGCAGTTCAAATTCATCTTTGTTCGGTAATCTTTTGATTGTTGCTTCTAACGCTGCCTTTGCAGCCTCACCATCATGCCAATAATCTCCTACTAATGCTATGATTTTTGCCATTCTCCATCTCTCCTACTCTACTTTTAGTAAAAGACTGCCTGCTAGAAGATTGTTTCTTTTGGAATTAAAAATACATTCTTGTCAATCTATGGTAACATTAAAACATCTTCAGTAAAGGGGGTTTTACGTTTATTTTCTCGCAAAAGAATTTATTTTTGTCGATGGTAGCTATCTTGTTTTTTACGGGCATTATTTGTATTTCGCTTAGTATGATAGGGTGGGGTCTCGTTATACTGATTTCTTTGCTCATTATCCACACTTCGGCAGCAAAACACCGCGCCTTTACCGCATTATTACTCTCTTTTCTGGTGGGCCTTTTGATATTTCAATCTGCTTTTGCCTATATCGAAGACTGGGACTTATCTGCAAAAACAAAAACGATACTAAACAGAAGTTTGCTTATCATCATCATTGCTGGGTTAGTATTTACGCAACTATTCTATAAGCAAAAAATCTTTATCTTTTCACAGCTTCCAAAATGGAACAGCACCATCACACTGCCATTTCATACGATTAAAGTATCCTACTTTTTAATTATCGGTTTAGCAGTATCTAGCACACTATTAATACCAATGGTCCTGAATCAGGAAATGAGTGATATCAAATCCATGGTACTATTCGGTATATTGTTCGCCATCATAAACGCCACACTCGAAGAAATCATTTGGAGAGGCATTCTGCTTTCCAGTATAAGAAAGTATGTATCCACGTTTTATGCAATCATGATAACGAGTCTCGGGTTTGGTCTTCTACATATTTCAATTGGGATACCGCTGCTAATAAGTTTACTATTCTCTTTCGGAGGTCTGTTCTATGCAATCGTAGTGTTAAAAACGAATAGTATCTATCCAGCAATCATTTTTCACATCGTTATAAATTTAGGAATGGTTTTCAATGGATGGATCATTTGAACTGCCTTCTAATTTAAAAAACACCCTCCTAACGTTCATATTGTAAAAATACGATACAGGGGGTGTTTTTCCTTAGGCACACTTATTTTAGAATTTCTTCCAGGGTGTTATCGAGTGTATCAAAGGTAAATTTGTACCCTTCTCGCTCCAACCGTTCTGGAATCACCCAGCGGCTTTTTAACACCAATTCTGTTTCTGTTCGAATGAGGACCGAACCTAATTCAAGCAGCCATTTGGGCGAAGGTAATCCAAATGGTACATTCATTTTATCTCGTAATCTTTGCATAAGCTCATGATTGCTGACAGGATTCGGTGCAGAACAATTAAATACCCCGTTTAGTTCCTCTCTTTCCTTTAGAAAAAGAACAATCTGAAATAAATCTTCTATATGTATCCAGCTGAACTTTTGTTTTCCTGTTCCTTGAACACCGCCAAGTCCAAACTTCACTAGATTTCGATAGGGTGTCATGACTCCACCCTCTTTGCCAAGCACGATGGCAATTCGGAGCGCAATGATTCGTGTTTTTGGCAGCTCAAAGGCAAATAACGCTTTCTCCCACTCTTTCGCTACATTGACAGAAAACCCTGAGCCGATTTCTCCACTTTCTTCGGTCATCGGACGGTCTTCTGCGTGCCGATAAATCGTTGCGGTGCTGGAGTTCATCCAAGCCTTAGGGGGATTTTGGCAAGCTAGAATAGACTCTCCTAGTATTTTAGTTGTCTTAAGTCTAGAGTTCAGAATTTCATTTTTGTTTTTCTGATTGTACCGGCAATTTACAGATTTCCCTGCTAGATTGATGAGAAGTTCAGCACCTTCCAATGCGTCGATGATGCCAGGTGCGTCTTCCCAAGAAATGTGTTGTGGCTGCCTAGATATGATTTTCACCTCATATCCAAGCTTAGTAAATTTATTTTTAAAATAGTCGCCAATAAAGCCTGTTCCACCTGCTAAAATTACTTTTTTCATAGGAAACCTCCGATCTATTTTCAAAATTAAATCAATTTTAACATTAATTGGAATGTTTGTACGTTTTGACCAAAAATAGAGACCAAATCATGATAGATTTGGTCTCTCAACATATTACTCAAATGATTTGATTGGCGGTGCCTCGTAGTTTAAAAATTTATCAAGTAAGAGGGCGGGGTCATCCTCAATTATGGCCATTGTGCGGAATTTTTCTTGCAGGAATTTTTGGTCGATCATGTGTTCAAACAGGTGGATAAGCGGGTCATAATAATGATTAATATTAAGAAGGCCGCATGGCTTTTTATGCAGCCCAATCTGACCCCAGGTGAAGACTTCAAAGAACTCTTCTAACGTGCCCGTCCCGCCAGGCAGCACCACAAATCCATCCGCCAACTCCATCATTTTCGCCTTTCGCTCGTGCATCGTTTCCACCGTAATCAATTCCGTTAGTCCTTTATGAGAGATTTCCCGTTCCTCCAATATCTTCGGAATGACACCAATCGCATGTCCGCCTTCATTTAACACCGTATTAGCAACGGCCCCCATCAGACCGATACTTGAACCGCCATACACCACTGTAATATTCCGTTTCGCTAGTTCTTTTCCCAACTGGATAGCTCCTGTTTTATAAGCCTCAGAAGCACCCAAACTAGAACCACAATAAACCGCTAATCGCTGCATGCTTCCCCTCCTATAATTATTATTCAGGTTAACAACCATTATAGTTAAAAATCAGGAAAAAAAACAGGAAGTATCCACTTCCTGCTTGTTAAGAAAAAGTGCGCTCCTGCTTTAAATAAATAGTAGACATCTCTTTCGGTTTCTTCCATACATAAGGCAAATGGCTGGTTTTTTGATTAAAAGTTGATATAAGTTCATCAAACCCTTCCATGGCATAAAGATTAAATGCAGGACCGCTTGCCGTCCTAACCAAGATACGCCGAGTAACCAGATGGTCTTCTCCACTTTCATTATTATAGTAGTGTGTTTCCTTAACATCTTCCCATCTATATTCTTGAAGTGACGTCCCCTTGGCCCTACTTACACGCTTCACCGTAAAACCTTGTTCATGACAAATAACACTTATATCCCTTCCGAAATAAAAAAACAATAGATAAGTAACCACGGCCAATAAAAGAACCAAGGAACCCAATAGAACATTTTTGGTTATGACTCCAATACCGACAATTCCAATAATGGAGCCCGCAATAGCTGCCATCCTTACAGAATTCCAATTACTAAACTCCTTACCCATCACAACACCCCCTTTATAAAAAAGTATGAATTACACCACATTATATGTTATGTCCACAAAATCTTCACACAACACACACACAACCAACTCTTTTTTTATTCATTTTTTTATGTATAAATGCATAAATGGTTGAAACTGCGTTTCAACTTTGGTGACAGGCACCTTAATAGACTCTTAACTTTAAATTAATAGTTACTTTACAATTAAACGGTAGTATTAAGGAGATAGGAAGAAGACGCCTTTTTCCCTTTTTCTTAGCCCCTTTCATTGATTCGGCTTGACGCCGAATCTTTTTTTTTAAACTGTCTGCGATTGCACAGTTCATCATAATTGTGCCCCACCCCTTGTGCCCTCTTGTTTTTGGTCCAATCATAAACCCATGAAACCATTTACCTAATCATTCGTATAACCATTACTAGGAAAGTAGGTGAAGCACATGTTTAAAAAATGGTTTGCATGCTTACTATTATTTGCAATGTTGTTTTTGTTCCCACACCAAGGCTTGGCTATGGACTATTCCATTTCCAATGTAAAAACGGACGCATACCTCCAAGACAATGGAGATGTGAAAGTGGAGGAAACCCATACCTATGAATTTTTTGGTGAGTTTAACGGGATAACCCGTGAAGTGATACCGAAAGAGGGAGCAGTCATCAGTCAGTTTGCCGCAACGGAGGATGGCCAACTCTTAAGGATTGAAAAGGAAGATGACCTATACAAGGTCCACCGTAAAGGGACGGATGAAACTATTACCGTAAAGCTTCAATACATAATCGAAAACGGAATGGAGATTTATCAGGATACAGCCCAATTTTACTGGCCGTTTTTTGATGAAAGAAATGAATCCGACTACGAAAATCTAACTATTACGATTCACCCGCCAAAACAAACGAACGATGTGATTGCTTTCGGATATGATGAAGCCACTAACACCGAAACAATTCAAGGAGATGGATCCGTCCTTTTTCAACTGGGTTATGTTCCTTATGGTACCAATGGGGATATCCGCGTGGCCTATCCAGTCAGCCTTTTCCCGGCTGCACCCCAAACTTCAAATAAACCAATGAAAGAGGAAATCTTAAAGGCAAAACAAGATCTTATCGATCAGGCTGCTGCAGAAGCTGCAATAAAAGAAACTCTTTCAACGATCGGCAAGATAGGAATCCCGGTATTCACCATTATTTTACTGCTGCTAATGTTCAAAGATTGGATAACAGCACGTACCAAACGAAATGATCTTATGCGAGAAGGCACCAAGTTTCTTACTGTACCAAAACAAATCATGAGCTTGCCGGCAACAATTGCCTTTACGAACAATCGCTATTTACCACCACAAGCAATGGCCGCTGGCTTACTAGATTTGGTCCGGCAGGGATATGTGAAAAAAACGTCCAACGACCGCTTTCAGTTAATCAATCGTAAATCTCCATTTCCGCACGAGAATGTGTTGATGGAGTGGCTATTTGATAAAATTGGATCAAACAATACCTTTAGCTTTGACGACCTATCAACCTATACGAGAAACAAATTAAATCAACCTCATTACCACACTTTTCAAACCCAATGGAGGCAGGCTGTTAACCATGAGATAGACAGTTACACCCTCTATGAAAATAAAAAGGCTTATCGTTTACTCATTGGTTTTTCAAGTATCTTACTGCTGCCGTTTCTATTCCTTTTCCCAATCTACGGTCTCATGGGTTCTTTTGCTGCAACCCTTGTGTTATTGATTCCAGTGATTCTCTACGCCATTCTTTACCGGCCAAAAACCTGGGAAGGTGCACGAATTGCCTACGAATGGAAACAGTTTAAAACTCGCTTTAAAGAACTTCCACAAGCTGAGTGGGAAAAATGGTCCGAAGATGACCAAATGCGTGCTTATATCTACGGACTCGGAATCAGCAGCAAAGAAATTGATCGCAAATATGATGTCCTAATAGAGGCACTAACTTCAGATATCGACAGTTATGATGCTGGTGCTGGAATCTACCCCATATTATTTATCGGTCCTGACACTTCTGCAAAGTTTCGTGAAGCGAATGACTCGGTAAGCGGCGGCACCACAAGCAGCAGTAGCTCTAGTTCTAGCGGAGGAACAAGTGGTGGCGGCGGGGGATCTGGTGCTTTCTAAAAGAAAAGTGCAAGTGCCCTGGAGCTGGACAGTAATGTTGATTTTAGTAATTAGACGGAGAAATTCCGCTTATTTGGTAAAAAATTATAAAAATATCCTAAATAGTCGGAGAGATTCCGCTTATTTATAAAAAAGACATTAAAATGGGGGATTTTGAGTAGCTTAACCGGAAATTCTCCGCTTATATTTCACGAAACGAGCCCCATTTTTCAAATAACCGGAAATTCTCCGCTTATTTTACTTTCGTTGGTTACTTAAGCGCAAATCAACAGACTTATTTAACAAAGCCATCTGTAAAAAAAGCTTGAGGCCATCCTCAAGCCTTTTTTCCTATTCTCTCCCAAAAAGAAGGATACTGGACTATGCAACGGGAATTAATACTATTAAACAATCTGAAAATGGAGGGAAATCTATGTATCCAAATATACTAAGGCATCCTGGGCCAACTCCAATCCCTAAAAAGGTCCAGCTCGCCATGAACCATGACATGATTAGTCATCGCACCGAAGAATTCGTAAGGTTATATCAAGAAACAACCAACCGGGTAAAAACAGTTTTTGGGACTGCGCAAGAAATTTTACTGCTGCCATCAGGCGGTACGGCAGCATTAGAAGCAGCAGCCGTTAATACCGTTTCCCCAGGAGAAGAAGTGGTCGTCATCACCGTTGGCGCCTTTGGTAATTATTTCGTCTCCATTTGCGAGAAATATGGATTCAACGTACATAAGCTTGAAAAAAATTGGGGCGAAGCCTGTACCGAAGAGGATCTTAGTGAGTTCCTAAAACCTCTATCCAATATCAAGGCGGTTTTTGCAACCTATAACGAAACCTCCACCGGAATCTTAAACCCGATTGAAAAATTGGCAAAAGTAGTTCGCACCCATACCGATGCGCTATTTATTGTCGATGGGGTCAGCTGCCTTGGCGGTGCTCCGGCGGAAATGGATCAATGGGGAATTGATATTTTAGTAACAGGGTCACAAAAAGCGATGATGCTGCCACCTGGACTAGCACTTTTAAGTGTAAGTGACAGGGCATGGAACGTGATAGAGAAAACAACAAAGCCTGCTTATTACTTAGATCTTCTAAGCTATCGTGAGTGGGCTTCGAAAGGGATGACACCAAACACCCCTGCCATTTCATTGATTTTTGGACTTTCCGCTGTCTGTGATTTAATTGACGAGGAAGGCGGCTTTTCACAAACCATTGCGAGACACGAACTGATGAAGAATATGGTTCGTGCATCAATGAAGGCACTTTCGATTGGACTATTGACGGCCGATGAATATGCGTCTCCGACGATCACAGCTGTATATGCGCCAGATGGCGTGGAAGCTTCCACATTTATTGGACATCTAAAAGAAAAATATCACCTTGATTTTGCAGGCGGACTTGGCCATCTGCAAGGAAAGATTTTTAGATTTGGTCATATGGGCTATTGCTTCCCAAGTGATATCCTTCAAGCCGTTTCACTGATAGAAGCTGGGCTGCAGGATTTCTCTTACTCCTTTAAACCTGGAGCAGGGATAGCAGCAGCACAAAACGTTTTCTTGGCTGCTCAGCGGAAGTAATCTTATAGCAAAAGCGAAAGAGACATGATCGACCATGTCTCTTTTTTACATTATGATTTGAGGTTAGAGGCCACCTTAGACTCACTTCATTTACCCAAACTCTTTTTCTTCATGCTCTTCGGTCACTCTAGACATCCTGCATTGACCCAAATGCCTTTTCTTCATGCTCTTCGGTCACTCCAGACTTCCCGCATTGGTGACAGGCACCACTCTATTTGTCCTCCCGGTCAGATATGAATAATTACCAAATACATCGAATACCCATTAAAAAGAACATCTTTGCCTAATCTTTTAAGGGGGGAGTTCGGTTGAAAAAAGTGATATTTCACTCGATGATCATTCTCAGTATTTTACTCATGTTTATGAATTATATTATACCTGGGGTTGCCCTGCTCCTTTTATCTGCCTTTGTCTTTGCACCTGGAAAAAAGAAATCCAATGAAAGGTGGCAAAAATTTTATCAGAGTCCGAAAGTAAAAAAAATAAGAAAGCTCATCATGATTCTTATTTTTCTAACCATTGTTGTCCTGATCATTACCTATCCGAAATTAAATATCATTGTCCCCTTATTTTTTATCGCCGCATTGATTTCGCCATCCAAAAAAGGTCCGAATTCCAGCCATTATGACCATGATATTTTTTAACAAAATTTAGTTGAAATTTTTTTTAATTTGACTATTGCTAATCTGTAAATATATTGATAATATAAAATAGCTAATTGGAAAGCTACTATTCAAGCTATCTAGAGTCTTTCCAAGCAGATAATACTGACCACTTCCTCGCGGGAGTTAAGGCCATACGGACAGCCGGGTCAACTGCCGATTGGCAACTTTAGTTGCCCTATTGATTGAGTTAAAAGCTCAAATTTTATAAGTTGGTTACTTTACAACCAGTGCATATGCACACAACTTGTGAAACGGTCAATAAGAGTGGTAAAAGTAATTATTTGCTATATAGACTCTGATCTTAAAAAGATATAGTTTGAATATTAAGGTGCTTTCTTTGCTATTGTCTTAGGACTTTTATAGCAGACGTGTGACTTTTTTCGTCATTCGTATGCCTTTTAATATTGATATTATATCTAAAGCAAGTGTTGTGCGCAGTGATGCGCTTTTTACACTTGCTTTTTTGTTGTTCACTTGGTTTTCACGGGTTTTCAAACAAATTCTATTAAGTTAGGAGATATGGAAAATGGGAAAAGCACTTATTATCGGCGCCGGCGGCGTTGCTTCAGTAGCAGTTCATAAATGCGTTCAAAACAGCGAAGTTTTTGAAGAAATTTGTATCGCAAGCCGTACAAAATCTAAATGCGATGATCTAAAAGCAAAATTAGAGGGTACGAGCAAAACAAAAATCACTACAGCTCAAGTAGATGCGGACAATGTAGAAGAATTAATCGCGTTAATCAATGAAGTAAAACCAGATATCGTAATGAACCTAGCATTACCATACCAAGATTTAACAATCATGGATGCGTGTCTTGCAACAAAAACACACTACATGGATACAGCAAACTACGAGCCTGAAGATACAGCTAAATTTGAATACAAATGGCAGTGGGAATACAAAGAGCGTTTTGAAAAAGCTGGTATTACAGCTCTTTTAGGAAGCGGCTTTGACCCAGGTGTAACAGGCGTATTCTCTGCATATGCACTTAAGCATTATTTTGATGAAATCGAATATATCGACATTCTTGACTGTAATGGCGGCGACCACGGCTATCCGTTCGCTACAAACTTTAACCCTGAAATCAACATCCGTGAAGTTTCTGCTAACGGCAGATACTGGGAAAATGGTGAATGGATCGAGACAGAGCCAATGGAAATCAAACGCGAATATAACTTCGCTGAAGTTGGTCAAAAGGATATGTACTTGCTTTACCACGAAGAACTTGAATCTCTTGCGCAAAACATCCCAGGGATTAAGCGTATCCGTTTCTTCATGACTTTTGGTCAAAGTTATATTACTCACCTTAAAGCACTTGAAAATGTTGGAATGACGAGCATCGAGCCAATCGAGTTCGAAGGAAAGCAAATCATTCCACTTCAATTCCTGAAGGCAGTATTACCAGATCCAGCTTCCCTTGGACCACGTACAGTTGGTAAAACAAACATTGGCTGTATCTTCAAAGGGAAAAAAGATGGCGTAGATAAAACATATTATGTTTACAATATTTGTGACCACCAAGAGTGCTATAGAGAAGTCGGCTCTCAAGCCATCTCTTATACAACAGGCGTTCCAGCAATGATCGGTGCGGCAATGATCTTAACTGGCAAATGGAACAAACCAGGCGTATTCAATATTGAGGAATTTAATCCAGATCCATTCATGGAAGAGTTAAATAAATGGGGACTTCCATGGGTAGAAGATTTTAATCCAGTTCTAGTTGATGCACTTCCTGAAGAAAAAAAAATTCCGGAGCTTGTCCGATAAATGCGATTTGAAGAACTGCCAACACCGTGTTACGTAGTCGATGAAGAGCTGATTGAAAAAAATCTTAAAATCCTAAACGGTGTTATGCAGCGTACCGGAGCGAAGATTGTTTTAGCACAAAAAGCTTTTTCGATGACAACAATGTATCCCCTCATTGGAAAGTATTTAAGCGGTACAACAGCAAGCGGTTTATATGAAGCACGTCTAGGCTACGAAGAAATGGGCAAAGAAAATCATGTCTTTGCCCCTGCCTACCGTGATGACGAAATTGATGAAATTATCTCTATTTGTGATCATATTATCTTTAATTCTTTTTCACAGTTGGAAAAATTTAAAGATAAGGCGCTAAAAGCTGGTAGAAAAGTGGGCTTACGGATCAATCCTGAGCACTCTACCCAAATTGGACATGCCATTTATGATCCATGTTCACCGGGTTCTCGATTCGGGGTCATCCGTGATCAATTTCGTCCTGAATTATTAGATGGTGTTTCTGGGTTGCATTTCCACACCCTTTGTCAGCAAAACTCTGACGATTTGGAATCGACTTTGAATGCTGTTGAAGAAAAGTTCGGCGAATGGCTTCCGCAAATGGAATGGATTAACTTTGGCGGCGGTCATCATATTACGAGAGAAGATTACGATATTCCAAGATTAGAAGCTTGTATTAAAAGAATGCAGGATAACTATGGATTAGAAGTATATCTTGAGCCAGGCGAAGCGATTGCGCTGAATGCTGGTTATCTCATTACATCTGTATTAGATTTACATCAAAACCATTTGGATATTGCCATTTTAGATACATCTGCAACCTGTCATATGCCGGACGTATTGGAAATGCCTTACCGCCCGCCTTTATTTGGATCAGGCGAAGCAGGCGAAAAGCCATATACATACCGACTCGGCGGGCAAACTTGCCTAACAGGTGATGTTATCGGCGATTATTCGTTTGATCAGCCATTGAAAAGCGGCGATCGCTTAGTATTTGGTGATATGGCGATTTACACAATGGTAAAAAACACTACGTTTAACGGTATGCCCCTTCCAGCAATCGCTGTGAAAGGCAAAGATGGCGATTGTAAGGTCGTGCAGCAATTCGGTTACCAAGATTTTAAAATGAGACTTGCATAATAGGTTTTAAGGCCAGATTCTGTAATAGGGATCTGGTTTTTATTGTGGAATCGAACCTATCCGTTACCTTGAACCGCGTAAACGGGCTAGATCGGGCACGAATTAGATTCTATTCGTTACCTTCAAACAGCAAAACAAACCAAAACGGGCACGAATAGATTCTATTCGTTACCTTCAAACAGCAAAACGAACCAAAACGGGCACGAATAGATTCTATTCGTTACCTTCAAACAGCAAAACGAACCAAAATGGGTACGAATAGGGATTAATCGTGACCGCAAACCACAAGTTAGCCCAACTGTGTGGGCACGATTCTTCCAGCGGGACCACCAACTTATCATAAGTAATCTGAATTTTCCATAAACATTCACTTTTTTAATTCGATTTAGAAAAATAATACGTTATAATAGAAAGAAACTCGAAAAAAGAAGATGATATTTTGTTGTTGTTTAAGAGTCTAGAGTTTAAAAATCAAGCAGAACAGAAAATAAAAGTAATGGAAATCCCTGTTTTAGAAGCAAGTCATCCTCATTTTTTTATGATTCAAACTCGTTTGCAAACCTTTGTTTCATTCCTTCACGACAACCCACAGCAAAAAAGCTGTTATTCCTTTCGTGAATATTTAAAGCGAAAAATGAGCTGGTCAGATTTCAAAGAGCTATATCGTCTGGAAGAGGTTAATAAAAATAAAGCATAATGAAAAAACCATCCCGCACATTACGCCAGGATGGTTTCTTCATTTATGCAATTCGCCTTTTTTGATAATATACAATAATCCCGCCAATGACCACAAGAATCAATCCCGCTGCTAAGAGATTAAAATAGTTTGTTGCTGTATTCGGCAGTTTATTTCCAGTTTGGCTGGTCTTCGATTCACCAACCGTTTCCGTATCAATAGTCTGATCATCTGAAGAAGGCACTTCAACGGCTCCATCTGAATCCTGAGCGTCGCTGTCATCGTCTACAGCCGGAGGCGTTGGTTCCGTAACCGTAATGCCAGCTGTCGCGGAGTGAACTCCATCTTTGGTTTGAACGGTAATGGTTGCACTGCCGGCAGCTAGAGCAGTTACCAATCCATCGTTCGTTACCGCAGCCACTTTTTCATCAGAGCTTGTCCACGTAACTTCCTTATCCTCTGTTGTATCGGCTGGAGTAATGCTTGAACTTAATTTAACCGTTTCGCCAACTTTAAGACTTGCTTGCGTTTGTTCGAGCGTAATTTCTTCAATAAGTTTAATTGGATCCACTTGAATCTCACTTACAGAAACTGTTCCACTTACTTCGTTTCCAACTAAAACAAGCGGACGACCTGTTGGACTTACGTCTGCAGCAATAAATTCAAGTCCTTCAGGTGCTACGTCTCCTGCAATCGCTTGGGAGAAATCCCTGCTGTTAAGATAGTTGGCAAACTGTGCATTTTGTGGATTTGAAATGTTATAGGTCATAAACCCGCCGATTCTTTCAAGTCCGACAAATGCATATACCTCATCGCCAATCATGCCCACTTTGACATCTTCCGGCTCAGGCCCTTTTTTCGCACTGCGCTTTTCAAATTCATCATCATCATTTGACCAGTTAAACACGTCCGGATAACGTTCAGCTGTAATCGTTTCGAATTCACTTCCACTGTCGTAAACTAGCTCCATGGTGTCTGCTTTCCAAATAGAGAAAGAACGTCCGCCTAATGTATAAATGGCATCATTTCCACGATCTGTTAATACTTCGAGTTTCTTAAAATCATCTGAGTTTTTCATTTTATCAAATGCGGCTTGTGCTTCTTCCGCAGTCATCCCTTTAAAAAGGTCAGGGTTTAATGTTATCGTATCTTTTACATCTTTAAAATCAGCTACATTGATAAATGTTGGGTCTTCCTCTGGCCACTCGGTTGCATCCCCTTCATTCGCCGTAAGCAGATAATCAGTACCATTTATGTTTACATACGCAACAGAATCAGGCATATAGGACCCTAAAATCGGAAGCCTTTCGAGTTCGATTTTTCCATTCCTTGCAGCATCCAGTTCATTACCTGCCAAAGAATGATCTTTATATCCAAGTGACTTTACAGATAGCACTTTCCCTGCTTTGATATCAATAGTTGCAATCGCATTATTTTCTTGCAGGGTTACAAAGGCTTTCGCACCATCATTTGAAACAGCAATAAATTCAGGTTCAAAATCTTCAGCAGCTTTGGCTTTGGTTCCATTTTTTCGAATATGAACATCATCAGCAATGACACTTTCATCATCGAATTTCACTTGGGTTACTTTCCCTGTTTCAACCTCAACAATCGTAACCGAACCTTCTGGGTCTTCCCCTTTAAGTCCGCCGCGAGGCTCTGCTTCATTAGCAGAAAGTATGTACTTGCCATCAGCTGTTAACTTAACCATATCAGGCTGGACACCTGCATCGTATGTTTTTTGAATGTCGCCATCATAATTCATCACGATAATTTTTCCATTCTGGGTATAATCTTCGGCTTGAACAGCAGCCACGATGGTATCGTTAGCAGTATTCATTTCAATGCTTGTTAAGTCTCCGTAAACGAAAGTATCTGTGTTCACAGCATCTGCAATATTAATTGATTTTTCTTTTTGAAGCTGTTGTACTGTTTCGGCAGGTGTTAACCCTTTTAGACTAACAATGTCAATGGTTTGTCCATATCCATTGATTACGTAAAATTTCTCGTTGTCCGAATTGTATTTAACAATTTCAGCGACGCCGCCATCTTCATTGGTTGTACCGATGCTATATCCTGCTACTTTTTTTATGTCTAGCGTATTTGGAATTCCCGTTTCCGCACTCACATTTTGAACAGCAAATGGAACACCTGTTAGTAGTAAACTTCCGGCTAATACCATCTTACTGAACATGTTGAGCTTAAAATGACTCTTCATTTTTTTTATTTCCCCCTGTTAGTTAATGCTGCCTTATATATTGCGACATATTTTGACAACTAGTACTATAGTAGCAAAGGAGTTTATAGATTCTATTGAATATTTGTAAAATTACTGTAAAGATTGTTATGTGGACTTATACCTCTAATTTGTTTTTTAAAATCGCATTAAACCGATTCGCTTCGGATACTCGTTCATGCATTAAAATCTTCAACCTAGCACCAAGAAAATTTTTCCTATACAATTTAGGTAAGGAAAAGCAAAAAGTGTGGTGAATCATTTGTTTAAATTATTGTTAATTGAAGATGACGAAACATTATTTAATGAAATCAAAGATAGGTTGGCTGGGTGGTCTTACGATGTATTTGGTATTGCTGATTTTGGTCAAGTGTTTCAAGAATTCACAATGATAAAACCTGATTTAGTCATTATTGATATTCAATTGCCAAAATTTGATGGGTTCCATTGGTGCCGAATGATTCGATCCAATTCAAACGTTCCCATTCTATTTTTATCTTCCCGCGATCATCCTACTGATATGGTTATGTCCATGCAGCTTGGTGCAGATGATTTTATTCAAAAGCCTTTTCATTTTGATGTACTCATTGCGAAGATACAGGCGATTCTTCGGCGGGTATATAATTACAATAATGAACCAATTTTACTTAAAACATGGTGCGGTGCAACAATAGATTTTGAGAGAAATTCTGTCATGAATGACTCAGGTTCAATTGAGCTAACAAAGAACGAAATTTATATTTTAAAACTACTAATTGACCAGAAGAATAAAATAGTTAGCCGGGAGGAATTAATCAAAAGCTTATGGGATGATGAGCGCTTTGTAAGCGATAATACCTTAACTGTCAATGTAAACCGATTACGAAAAAAACTGGAGGAGCTTGGCTTAGGACAGTTTATCGAAACAAAAGTTGGTCAAGGTTATATTGCTAAAGAGAGAGATTTCGGATGATCAAAAAATTTTTAATTGAAAGACGCAGCTGGATTATTCTCTTTTTATTTTTACATTTTTTTTTCATCCTAGTTGCTTATTTTGATACAACAATCCCATTAATGCCTATCGTCTACATTGTCTTTTTATCAACGATTATTTTCATCCTATTTTTAATGATCCGCTACAATAATGAAACAAAATTTTATAAAAGTATAGAAGCATGGGAAAACAATCTTGACTTAACGAGTATATCTAATCCAGATAGTCCTTTTGAAAAAATCATTGAAAATGCAGTTACGAACCAGACTGAATTACTGAAACAAATTGCTTCACAAAATCTGATTTCCCTAGAGCAGGAGAAAGACCAATTATTATCTTGGATTCATGAAGTTAAAACACCGTTAACAGCTATACGATTAATGATTGATCGAATAGACAATAAAACAATGAAATCTCAATTAACCTATGAATGGTTACGAATTCATCTACTACTAGACCAGCAGCTTCATCAAAAACGTATACCATTTATAGAAAATGATTTGTATATTGAGGTTATAGATTTAACCGTCTTAATTACGAAGGAAATTAAAGATTTACAATCATGGTGTATTCAAAAAGGAATGGGCTTTGATTTACAAATAGAGGTTAAAGAAGTACTTAGTGATGCCAAATGGCTAGCCTTTATCATCAGACAGCTATTAACAAATGCAATAAAATATAGTGATGCTTCCGATATTATCATTAAAAGCTATCAACAAGATGAACAGACCATTCTTGAGGTAAAAGACTTTGGCCGCGGCATCGATCCAAAGGATGTATCTCGTATATTTGATAAAGGCTTTACATCAACTGCAAAACATCAAGATAATGCTGCAACAGGCATGGGGTTATATTTAGCAAAAAAATCAGCAAAGCCATTATTAATTCATATAGAAGTACATTCAACACTTGGAACGGGTACGACTTTTACATTGATCTTTCCAAAAAGAAATCAATTCCTTCATATCACAAGCATGTGACAAAATTGTCACATGCTTTTATTATTTGTATCATCAATCGAAGGAATTGAACAACAAAGCCATTTATACTAAAACTATCAAATCATGGGGTGTGTGGATATGAATATATTAGAGGCAGCAAAAATTCATAAAAGTTATGGCAATAAATTTAACAAACAAGAAGTACTGAAGGGCCTGGATGTAACCATTAAAAAAGGGGAATTTGTTAGTATCATGGGAGCATCGGGTTCAGGGAAAACAACTCTGCTCAATGTTCTTTCATCCATTGATAAAGTTAGTTATGGGACAATTAATATCGAGGGAAAAGAAATGACAGCAATGAGGGAAAAGCAATTAGCTGAATTTCGAAAGAATCATCTAGGATTTATTTTTCAAGAATATAATTTACTAGATACATTAACAGTTAAAGAAAATATACTCTTACCATTATCGATTACAAAAACACCAAAGAGCGAAGCAAATCATAAATTTCATACTTTGGCTGAAGAGCTCGGCATTTATGACATTAAAGATAAATATCCAAATGAAATTTCCGGTGGACAAAAACAACGTACGTCTGCAGCTCGAGCCTTTATTCATGAGCCAAGTATTATTTTTGCTGACGAACCAACCGGAGCGCTCGATTCAAAATCCGCTTCAGATTTGTTAAACAAACTAAGCGATTTAAATCAAAAAAGAAATGCAACGATTCTAATGGTTACCCACGATCCAGTCGCAGCAAGCTATTGTAACCGTGTTATTTTTATCAAAGACGGACAAATTTATACTCAATTAACAAAGGGGGAAGAATCTAGACAGAACTTCTTCCATGACATCATGAAAACACAAGGAGTATTAAGCGGGGTGCAAAATGAGCATTAATCAACTCATCTTTCAAAACCTGAAAAAGAATATCAAAAATTATTATCTCTATGTGTTTGCTTTAATCTTTACGGTCTCTCTTTATTTTGCCTTTGTCACACTACAATATGACCCTGCTATGGATAAAACAAAGGGTTCGATTAAAGGTGCAGCTGCAATGGGAACAGCATCCGTTTTACTCGTTGCAATCGTCTCGATTTTTCTTTTATACGCAAATAACATTTTTATTAAACGACGCAGTAAAGAAATCGGTTTATTTCAGTTAATAGGAATGACAAAAGGCCGAATCTTCCGCATTCTCACATTTGAAAATTTAATCCTATATTTCAGTTCCTTATTCATTGGAATCTTTATTGGGTTTTCTGTTTCAAGATTAATCATGATGATCTTACTGAAAATAACAGGTGTTGAGTCCGCTGCCACATTAAGATTTTCAACAGAAGCATTGGTGAAAACGGTTGTTGTCTTTTCTATTATCTATATCTTTATTATGTTGATGAATTATATATTTATTAAAAGACAAAGTATCTTGTCCTTATTTAGAGTTCTTTCATCAACAGAAGAAAAAGTTAAAAAAGTGTCCTTGT
Organism: Neobacillus vireti; assembly: GCF_036962345.1. GTDB lineage: Bacteria > Bacillota > Bacilli > Bacillales > Cytobacillaceae > Neobacillus > Neobacillus vireti_A. The sequence continues at coordinate 70,525 of NZ_JBALNB010000012.1, read as the reverse complement.
TTGAAATGATCTACGGAATTTTAGGTATCTTAATGATCCTTTTAGGCTATTATATTTCATCCAAATTATTTGGCGGGGACTTTACAACAATGGCTGAACTATTCTTAGCCATGCTCTTCATTTTAGCCTCTGTTATTATTGGGACTTATCTTTTTTACAAAGGATCCGTTCGATTTATCTTTTATGTGATTCGAAAAAAGAAAGGTGGTTATTTGAATATAAATGAAGTATTATCTCTTTCATCCATTATGTTTCGGATGAAATCAAATGCTCTATTATTAACGATTATTACGACTGTATCCGCACTTGCTATCGGCTTGTTATCCTTAAGCTATATTTCGCACTTCTCAGCAGAAAGATTAGCCGAAAATAATGTGGTTGCTGATTTTTCAATGACAAATAAACAAGATGCTGAAGACTTTAAAGAAGCGTTAGCAGGAAATGAAATTAAATATAATGAAAAAATGATCGAAGTCATTCAGGTCCATGCAAACTTAGAAAAAATAACGGAAATAAATATAGAGGAGCTAAATTCTGATCCAAAGAACATGACCATTCCTGTCATCAGTGACAAGGCCGCCAACAGTATTGATTTATCTGCAGAGGAAACCCTTTTTACCGGTTATAATGATACAATAGAAAAATTTATGCCGCTAAAAAGTTCAGGTCAAATCGAATTAAAAGGGATAAATGAAGTGATACCGCAAAATTATATCGGCCTAAGGAAGGACTACATCGTATCATTCCGTTTTACAAGCGGTGGATTCCCCGTCGCCATTGTGGATGAAACTATTTTTGAGCGATTAAAAAAAGATATTGACCCAGAAATTCAAAAGGAATCCACTCTTTATATTGGAATTAAATTGCAAGATGAAACCAAAATGGTAGAAGCCAATGATCTTTTTCAAGATATAAATTTTACTGGTAAAAATGATTCAGTTCTAGAAATGAGCAATAATCAGAAAAGAAACATCGGGCTTATCATGTTTATCGTTGGATTTTTAGGATTAACCTTTTTAGTTACCTCTGGATGTATTTTATACTTTAAACAAATGGATGAAAGCGAAGAAGAAAAGCCGAACTATACGATATTAAGAAAGCTTGGATTCACTCAAGGAGACTTGTTAAGAGGCATTCAAGCCAAGCAAATCTTTAATTTTGGTATCCCTTTAGTTATTGGCTTAGCCCATAGTTATTTTGCCGTAAAATCTGGTTGGTTCATGTTTGGTACTGAATTATGGACACCAATGATAATGGTCATGTTATTATATACCGCATTATACTCGATTTTCGGTATACTATCCGTCCTCTATTACAAAAAGGTGATTAAAGAGGCACTATAATCATAGAAAATGATAAAGCTCCAGTCTAATATGGCTGGAGCCTAATTTAATTTAAGCTTTTAGTAAATAACCCCATTTACTTATGGTACGGTTCACCGTGATGTATCTAAATGAGGTTCCCTTGGATTATTTTAGATAACAAAAAGAATGCTAAAATCAAAGCACCCTTTTTGTTAAAAAACCCGTCACTTTCATTTAAATAGAAGTCCTATCATTAATTAAGTAACCAGCGAAAGAAAAAATAAGCGGAGGTTTTCCGGTTATGCAAAGCAAAATCCCCCATTTTCACGTTTTTCGAGTCAATAGGCGGAATTTTTCCGTCTATTTAGATTCTTAAATTTAAAATGTGTTATTGCGAGTGAAAAAAAGTTTTTTGCCTAAAAGCCTCATTTACTTATGGTCCCTAGTCGAGTTAGATCGCTGAGCCGACCGGCTCACCTCAATCCCGTCGGCCACCCTCAGCTCCGCTCCGTCGATGCCGTCGACGACGTTTTCGACCATGCTGAGGTCCTCCCCTGCATCGATCCTGATGCCGTTGGCTGCCTGTCGAATGACGTTGGACTCGATCCTGATGCCTGAGGGGATTCCTTTGCCCCGCCCGTCAGCACCACGGTCCTCATCGAGCCGGATGGCCCAGAACCCGTCCTTCCCCCCTGTGATGTGGTTACCGCGCAACTCCGTGCCCGGCGCATTGCGGACCTCGATGCCGGCTTTCGAATCCTTCCCGGCGGTGATCCTGTTGTCCTCGATGAGGGTGTCAGGAGTTCCCAGGATGACGAGGACTCCCTGACGATTTTCAATTAGGTCGTTGGAGTGGACCCAGTTTCCTGGTCCTGAGGCGTCGTGTTTGTTCTTGGCCCCGCCGGAATTGCCCAGCGCGATGCCCGCCCGCTGTCCGCCGATGACCGTGTTGTTCCGGATCTCGTTCAGGTATTCACCCTCGCCGTGCAGATCGATGGCGTCGAGCAGGCTGCCGGTGATGGTATTCTCCGCCACGAGATTGTTGTGCGTGGGGAACTGCAGCAGAATAGCGTGCCGCAGATGCCTGCCATCGAAGGTATTGCCGATGACGACATTGTGCCGGGAATCGTTGGCGGCATCCGGGTCGTTCTGGTCCGCTGTGCCCTCGATAGCGATGCCGTAGCCCTGGCCGCCAGGGCCGACGGCAGTTGCCTCACTGACGTAGTTTCCAGAGAGAGTCACTTCACTGCTGGCCTTGACGGAGATCCCGTGGCGCTCGAACCTGCGGATGCCCAGGTTCTCCACAAGGACCCGGGAGCTGGCCTTCCCTTTGTGGGCTCCGAGGTAAATCCCGTACATCGGGCCGCCACCCGCATCGCTGTCGTCAGGGTCGTCGCCGAGTGGACCCTTATGACGGGAGGTAATGGTGAAGTCGGCGACGATGACGTCGTGGACGCCGGAGCCGCGGATCACCCGGCTGTCATCCTCGCCGTCGAGGGAGGTCAGCAGCACGGTTCTCTCCTTGCCCTCTCCGCGAAGGTCCACACCGCTGCGCAACACGATGTTCGCCGACTCGTCGGCCGGGTCAGTGGAGCGCAGGTCATACGTGCCGGCCGGTAGCATGACCTCGTCTCCTTGTTTGGCCGCGTCCAGGGCCGCACGGATGGCTGCTGCGTCGTCTTGTGAGTCCGGATCCGGATCTGCCCCGAAGTCCATAACGTCCAAGGTCCTGCCAGTGGCCGGACCGGGCGTCGGCACCTCGATTGGCGCACCGGACCTGTCCACCAAACCGGGTGCCTGCCAGTCACCGTGCTCGGACGGGGCGGGTTCCACGGCGTCATCGCTCCCGGCCGGCCCTTCGGATTCCGCAACGGCACATCCGGTCAAGAGGACCATCAGGCCAAAGACCACACACCACAAATGCGCCGGACCTCTCCTGCTTTTTTGAACGGATTCTTTCATAATACTTCTCACGTCCTTCCTTAACTTTCTTCGTCTCATTCGTCGCCCATGAAGATGTCTATAAAAGCAATGAGCCCGCTGAGCTCGGCTTGATTAACCGTGCCTGCGGGCTCACTATCTTCGGAGTGCCTGACGATTTCTCCCCAGTCGCCGACGTCATCCCATAGTCAAAGGTCTATCGATGTGATTTACCTTTTGAGTTTGAAGTTCAACGGGACGTCCTTTACTAACGGGGTGTCTGTTGAGGAACCACCGACATGCACGCGGTATTTTCCGGCAGCTGTAGCCCACTCGCCGTCAGCCCAGTTCGCCAGGTTGCCCGGTTCTTTCGGAATGAAATAGGAGAACGGGTGGTTGGAACCGGCCTGGTTAATCCGCAGATTCACTCGCTTGCTCTCACCGGGCTTAAGATCAACCTTCTCGAAGTTAACGAGTCGCTTGGCCGGCTGTCCCGCCACATCCGGCAGGGTCAGATAAACCTGTGCCACTTCTTTGCCGGCAACTTTACCGGTGTTTGTGATGGTGAAGGTCACATCAATACCAGTCAACTTTCCTTTATCACGGACCCTATTCACCTTGAGATTTCCATACTTAAAGGTCGTGTACGACAGGCCGTAACCAAATGGGAAGACAGGCTTCACTTTGTTGGCCTCGTACCAGCGGTAGCCCATCTGAAGTCCCTCTGTGTACTGGGCAATTAACTGGTCGGAACCGTTACCGTACGGGCCAGGGCCTCCTGGCTTGCCAGTCTTTTGACGGGTTCCGGGGAACTGCTTCTCGGTCGCGAAGGCGGCCTCACGCTCAGTGGCACCGAACGTCATCGGCAGCTTGCCGGACGGATTGACCTTACCGTAGAGCAGATTGGCGACGGCATTGCCATCCTCCATACCCGGATACCATGCTTCGAGGACTGCAGGGACCGTATTCAGCCACGGCATGAGCACCGTACCGGAAGTTTTCAAGACCACAACCGTTTTCTTTGCATTGGCTTTCAGAACCGCGTCAATCATTGGCTCCTGCTTCACCCAGTTCTCTGGGGCCGCGTTCATGTCGACGGGAATGGCCGGGAAGCCGAGAGTTTCGCGGTCTACGGTCTCACCCGGGGTGTCGCCGATCATGAGCAGCACGACGTCAGACTCAGCGGCTAGCTTGGCAGCAGCCTGCGGGTCACGGCCATCGTTATATGTCACCTTTGTGCCGTAGCCCCGCTCCTTGATGACATTCTCTAGACCCTGTTTTGGTGTGACCGTATAAGGGGTCACAACGTTCTCGTTGTTTATCCGAATGGAGCGCGGGGACATCTTGGCCATACCGGCGAACCACTCGACACCGATCAGCGCGATTGATTTCGGCTTGCCGTCCAGCGGCAGGAAGCCTTTATCGTTCTTCAACAGCACGGCCCCTTCCTCGGCCATCTTCCGAGCGCTGGCGCCGTTGGCCATCGGATCGACGATCTCCGGCAGGAACTTGTCGAAAGGCTTATCCATGTGGCCGAACTCGATCATCTTGATGTACCGTGGACGAAGTAGATTGTCAATGTCGTTCTCGGTCACCTCACCCGAGTCAATGGCCTGCTTGATCTTCGCTTGAGTGTAGTACTGCGGTGCCCAGTCGAGTTCAACATTCGTGCCCGCCTTGATGGCAGATACCGTGTTGTGAATCGCGCGACGGTCACTCATCACGTAACCGCCGAAGCCCCAGTTTCTCCTTAGTGCATCTTGCAGCAGTTCAGGGCTGTCACAGGCATAGGTGCCGTTGACATCTGGGAACGAGCACATCACGGAGGCTGGGTTAGCACCCTTGACGGTCATCTCAAATGGCAGCATGTACAACTCATTCATCGCCTTTGAGGGAACCTGGACACCCATCGTCCAACGCTCGGTTTCTTGCTCGTTGCCAGCTAGATGCTTGAGTTGGGCCTGGACCCCTTGTTTTTGGATGCCCTTGACCTGCTCGGTCGCCAGGATACCCGTTAGGTATGGGTCCTCACTGAAGTACTCATAGTTCCGGCCACCGTACGGGTGACGCACAAGGTTCATACCAGGTCCAAGCATCACATGATGCGCGAAGGCACGTGTCTCCTGGCCGAGGATTCGACCGGCCTCATAGTTCAGCCCGCGGTTGAAGGTCGCGGCCATAGCCACGGTGGACGGCAGGCCCGTCGCCACCGGGTCATTATGACACGATCCGCCCTTCACACCCGTACCGCCGTTGGTCATTCGTACTGTGGGGATACCCAGTTCCTCGATTCCACGAATCTGACGGCCGGTGTCCTGAAACTCACAGCCGGGCAGAGTACCCTGAGGCGGGAATACACCGCTCTGGTACTTGTTAGTACCGCCTCTTTTAATGACGATTGTTTCACCTTTGTCGTTCTCATTGAAGCGCGATATGGCGATTTGCTGAATTTTCTGTTCCAGCGTCATCGCATCGAGAAGCAGCTTGGTACGCTCCTCAGCAGAAAGCTTTGTGTTCATCCAGGGCTTGGTCCCTTGCGCCATAACGTTCATCACATTCGTAGGCATTAGGAACGTAGAAATGAAGAGTATTGCTGTCAATAAAATTGAAATCATTCTTTTCATCTGACTATCTCCTTTACATCTAGTTGTCTATTGGAATATTCATTTCATTTTAATATCTCCCATACAGCTAGTTGTCTATTCGTATTAAAATAATTCGTTTTTAAAAGCCGTAAAAAGCCGTGGTTTTGATTCAGATTTTCATGAGGAAGGAGATTATATTTTCTATACAAATAGAGGAGAGTTGTGGGAATTTCACTCGATGATCGCCACCAACCTTTTTAGTAGAAACCTTTATTCTCGGAATTGGCCAAAATCTTGAGCAGCAATCACTCCAGAACTTACAAAAACTAAGTGAATTACGAAAAATGTATAAAGACCAATTACCAAAGCTGCCGTAGTTCTATTTAAAAAAAATAGCCTGACCCCATTGTGAGGTCAAGGCTATACCAATTGCCTATCAAGAATTTTGCTTTCTTCTTCGCAGCCAAAGTACTCCAAACGCGAGTAAAACAAATCCAATTAAGACGTTATTGTACATATTGCTTGCTGTGTTTGGCAGGTTGCTTCCACCGCTGTTTTGATTGCCATTTGGCGTTTGAACTTGGGCTTGATCATCCGTTACAGGATTTGTTTTTTGATCAGTTGGAGCCTTTCCTTCTTCCCCAACAGCTCCATCACCAGGTTTTTCCGTTCCCTCTCCGGGATTCTTCTCGTCTCCAGCTGTCTTAACAACAGTCGTTCCATAAATGAAGCGTTCAAAGTCAGCACTCATTCCAAAAACTTCAATCATATACTCTGTATCAGCTTGAAGATCAGTTAGGATATAGGAAGAATCCTGAATTTCAGATGTAATTTCTTTCCCATCCACCATGAGATAGTAAGTGTAATCCACATTTCCATCTTCCGGAACAGGCAGCCAACGAATCTCTACAGAATCCTTCGTTACGTTATGTGCTGAAATATCGAGATATTCATAACTAACCATGACCCCATTGTCTTGTAATGTCTGGACCACAGACTGATCGTCAGATCCTTCCGTTAAATCTAATGGATTCTTCATGACTAAAACAAATTGTAAATTCTCTAATGCCAGCAAGCTTGAAATGTCTTCAATTTCGTTATAGCCGATGTTAAGATATTCGATATTTAGTCCTGATAATGCCTGGATATCGTTGACGTTGTTTCCTTGGAAGGAGAGCAGGCTAAGGTTTGACAATTGCGATAAAGAACGGATATCCGTTATTTCATTATGATCGAGCACTAACGATACTAGATTTGTTAATGAAGCTAAACCTGAAATGTCTGATAGCTTATTCTTGCTCAAAGATAAATGCACTAAATTGGTTAATCCTGCGATCGGCTCTAGATTACTTACTTCGTTTAAATCTAATAGCAATTCCTCAAGATTAACAGCGTACTCTAATCCATCAAGGGCCTTAATCCCTCGATTGCTGGCATCTAAGCTTGTCAGAACTTTCATATCACTCTCGTATAAATCGCGGGAGCGAATATGCAATGCATCATGTACCGCCTTTTCTAGAGCTTCGTCCTTAAACTGAACCAACTCACCCTCTGGTATAGATGGTGTCTTCACATAGGAATACGCACTTCCCCAAATAATACCATCCTTATCGATGGCATCGATTGAAATCTCATATTCTGTTAATGGCTCAAGATCCGTTAACAGATATTCATTCTTACCAACTGGAATTTCTGCAGCTAACTCACCATTAAGATAAAGGTTATAGGTACTTACGAAATCAGTAACTCTTGGGAAACTAATTTCTATTGCAACGGAGGATTCAGTTACATCCTGAATCAATATTTCGTTGTCTTCTAACAGCCACTCAACGGTAACACCAGCTGCGAGAAGGCTTTTTAAAACCTCAGCATTTTCTGAGCCTTTTGAAAAATCAAGACTCTCATTACGGTATAACGTCACATATGAGAGCTTCGGCAATTCATCAAGGACACGAATATCCTTAATTTGATTGAAAGATAATAACAAGGTTTCAAGATTCTTGAGATTGATTAAATCTTCTAGACTCGTAATTAAATTTTCATCTAAATCTAAAGATACTAGATTGGTTAGGTTTGCTATCGGCGAGAGATCTTCAATCTGGTTACCATATAGCAAGAGGTCATCTAGATTGATTGCAGATTCGAGGCCTGTTAGATTACGAATATCCGAATAGCCTGCATCAAGACTAGTCAAATTTTCCATGTCATCTGTGTAGATATCACGATGAGTGATTTTCAATTGTTCCTTGATAGCATTTTTTAAATTTTCATCGGCAAATGCAACGATTTCACCTGTTGGAGAAGCTGATGTTGTAACATCTGCCGTTAAGGTCTCAGTCGCTCCATCCTTGTAGATATAATCTACTCTCACCTGATACAGAGTTTCCGGTGATAACCCAGAATACGTGTAAAAAGTATTAAATTGGTCAGTAATTTCTTCAACCAGCTCATCATCTAAATACACAAGGTATTTATCACCTTCTTGGAAATCGACAGGCTCATCCCACCAGATTGAAATAGATTGTTCCGTCTTTCCTTCAATCTTCAAAACCTTCTTGATAATCAGCTGCTCATCAGGCAATACCACATCAATTGGGTTTGTTACATAATCAATTCCACTTTCAATCGTGAACTCCGCACGAATGACTTCTCCCGTTGAGTAGTTGTCCGTACTCAGGGTGTAAGTTCCGATTGGAAGTTCGATGTTACGGGATTCTGTATCGTAGTCTACAAAATATCCTTCATCATCCAAATCACCAAAATAACTTACTTTAGTACCTTTTTCACTTACACCGTCAACGGTAAAATCAAATATCCAAGGAATGTTTCCTTGATCCGTCATCACTTTAATGTTTGTGACGACATCTGCTTCAGAGATATCTGCCAATTTGACTTCAATTTCTTCAGTTTTCCCAACAGAGGTGTCTGCCAATTTGACTTGTATTTCTTCTGCTAGTCCAACAGAGGTATCTGTCAATTTGGCTTGTATTTCTTCTGCTTGTCCAACAGAGGTATCTGTCAATTTGGCTTGTATTTCTTCTGCTTGTCCAACAAAAGTATGTTTCACTGGCGCACTTACTACTTTTTCACCTGTGGATAAATAGGCAGCAATTTCGTATGTATAGACTGTATTCATTTCGACATCTTGATCCTCGTAGGAATACCGCTTTACATTGTTTTCTGCTGATTCATGTAAGGCTGCCTGTTCAATGTCAACAACTTCGCCATTTTTTATTAATTGGTAGTTCGTAAGCTCCTCGTCCTGTTTGTTCACCACTTCCCAAACAAGAACCGTAGATTCTTTTTTATCCGTAACGTCGAGCAACTGTAGTCCCGCTGCTGCAAAAGTCTTCGAACTTGCAAACGGACTAAACAAAGAAAACAAGAATACTAGAACGATTGAAAGATTCATCCATTTACCTTTACGCAAATCCCAACCCCCTTATATAAAATTTTCCTAACATAATTATTATATAGGGTTTGTGGGCCATTTGGTATTAGTTTTTTCTAAAATTTTACATATTTCGTGAGTCTAAATGTTCGTGACTTTCCCCTTTTCCACTTCAACAATCGTAACCGATCCTTCTGGGTCTTCCCCCTCAAGTCCACCTTCACAAACAATTACCTTACCTTAATGACAAATTGCAGGGAAATTTATATCCATGCCCCTAGTTCTGCAGACCGTTCACCGTAACTTTCAATGGAAGGAACCATCCTATTTATATATTCATATTATACAAATAAGATAAATGGAGAAGGTGGTTCTCATTAGGGCTTCAATGTATTTAGATTTTTTGTCCAAATTTGGCGTTAGTGGTGCACATCCTGGTGGTATTAAACTAACACAGCAAATATTCGAGAATGAAAAGATTAGCAAATTTTCTCGAATTTTAGATGTAGGTTGTGGTACTGGCCAAACGGCTGCCTATTTAGCGGGACGTTATGGTGCAAAAGTAACAGGGATGGATATTAATCCAATCATGGTGGGAAAAGCAAAAAATAGAATGATATCCTACCAATTACCGGTGAAAATTATTCAGGGCTCAATAGAGAAATGTCCGTTACCAGACAGTCAATATGATTTTATTATTTCCGAATCTGTTCTTTCTTTTGTCAACAAGCCTAGAGCACTTAAAGAAATATTTCGATTATTAAAGAATGGCGGCCGGTTTATTGCAAATGAGCTTACTGTTAATAGAAGGATTGGGGCGAATTTCGAGAAGGAAATTAAACAATTTTATGGGTTAGATTCTATTCTTATGGAAAGGGACTGGTTAACCTTATTTGAACAGGCTGATTTTAAAAATATAAAAACGATTTTAACAAAGTCATCTATCCTCCAAAACGATTCACTACCCGAATTCCAATACTCTGAGTATATTGAACCTGAACTCTATGAAATCATGCAGCAGCATTTTAATTTAATGGCAAAATATCAGGGGACTTTGGACTACAGGGTATTTTTATGTACCAAATAGTCATTTAGAAACTTTCATATCGAAAAAATTTATAATTGACTGCCCACAATGCAATTTAACTTATATATAGAAAAGGCCTGTAGGGACATATCCACTACAAGCCTTTTTTGCATCGTTTTTAAATAAAGAATGGGAAAAATGGTCCGAATCTTCTGATTCCAAAAAAAGGAAACCAAATAACCCAAAAGGTCCAAAGAATGGGGAAAACTGTCTACTTTCACTACTTTCTTCCATTGTATGCGCTGGCATATGAGAATGCCCCGTCTTCGGCATAAGGATATACATTTTGTCCCTGTCATAACTATGAAGTATCCCCTGATAAACAGAGCCATCATTTAATTCAACTTGAACAATTTGATATAAATGCTGCTTGCACTTTTTATGGAAATCATTTATATGATCTCTTTCATTAGTACGGATTGTAGAATGACTAGGAGGCTATCTATATACTGTATCAGTGTATTGTCGCTTAGAGCAAAGGCAGTTATACAGCGATTGATTATTTTTCAGAAAGTGCAATACAAGTTACTAAACGTTTCCCCAAAGCATAATTTAAATAAATTGATTATAGGGGAGAGTTCTTATGCAAAATATCAATACAGTTTGTCAAGAATTTGGTCAAATCTTAAAAGAAACTCCCAAAATTCATAATGGGGTTTGCACTGTAGAAATTATGCGTAATCTAAATGTCACAATTCAAGGTCGTCCCAGTCGTGGTGAACTTCATGCAGCAATATCCTTTGAATCCTTGGATTATGAAGGTAATGCACTTAATCTTGGTGAAACAGTTATACTCGATGAAGAGATTCCGAAGTTTTCAGCAATTCTAATTAAAAATGGGATAATCATAAGCGCAATTCATAATCATTGGCTGTACACAAAACCAAACATTCTTTATATTCACTTTCAATCCGTTGAACCACCATTAAACTTTGCCCGTAAAGTTGCAGAAGCATTTAAGGTGCTAAGGTGATTTAAAAATCAATCTCATAGCACCTTTTAAAAAAGCCTGTCACTTCCATTAAAAAATTGGCCCAACAATTAACTTCATCAATTGCTATTTCCTGAACAAAAGCTAACTACTCCATACATTTATGATTGGTACAACGTCAGTTTAACCTAAAGGACATTTTGCAGATATTTTAAAAAAACTTTACGTCCTTTGAAAAAAAAGTGATTCCTATTATATAATTTTTGTTCTGATGGAAGATTGGTATTTTTTCCGACATAATTACACATTTTTAGCTTACCCCGTTAAAAGTTTGCTCGACTTCGGACACGTCCTTGCTTCTTTGGGCCCTCCTTGTCCGAAATTAGCTCAGCTTCGATCATTTGCCTTTATGGAAGAGGAACCATATTTCAGTTCACAGTGATTAATACAACCAACCCTTTCTTTATCTGCACACAATTACTTCCCGAGTAAATCCTCCTTTTTTCGCAACCGCTCGATCGACAATAACAAATCCAGCACGCCTTAAAATCTCATCAATCGGTTCAACGGTTACCACGACGACTCGATCCGCAAACATCCGCGCACTTTGAAGCATTTCCTGCTGTTCATCCGGTGAGATCACCGAACACAGGTTGTAGGGTAAATCAATGATTGCGACGTGATAATGCTGCGTAATTTCGCGCATATCTTTATACTTCACTTCAGCCTTATAGCCAAAGTGAGCGATATTTTCTCGTGTCCCGGCAAGGATTACTGGGTTATTGTCGCTCCCGACAATATCCATCCCCATCGACAGTGCCTCCACAAGAACAGTCCCAATCCCGCAGCAAGGATCAATCGCCTTTATCCCGTTTGGATCAGGAATGGCGATATTTACCACTGCCCTCGCCACACGTGTGCTAAGTGCAGTGGAGTATTGGTGCGGTTTATGTTGATGATGAAACCAGACAGACTCAGCTTTCACATAATCACCGAAAACCCATCTTCCGTTTACATACATAACCGCAAACAACCGCTGTGGATTACGTAAATCTCCCACACCCTTAATCATTAACCCAACTTCACGCTCAATCACACGGCGCTTCTCAAATGATTCCTCACCATTTTTCACATAAATCACTTTAAACGTTTCTCCAGTAACCTCGAAACCGCCAACTATCTCGAGAAGCTCTTGAAGGCTTTCTCCCTCAAAAATCACCGCAATTCTTTCCTTGATAAACGGACTTCGACTGGGATCTATTTTTACAGGACTTTCAAGAATGTTATTTTGGGTTTCAAAACTAAACAAAGAGCGCATTTCTAAGGCCCGCAAAGATTGTTCATCTTCATATCCTGCGTACGTATAGATATAGGTGGCCAATTTGGGCTCCTCCTTTTATATAATGATTTTTCTAAAATAAGACATCCTAATAATACCACCTATTGAAGGGAGATCGATTTGTGAAACTGTACCAAGTTCGAAAAGGACAATTTGTCTATTATAACAACGAATTACATAAGGTATATGGGGTAAAACCAATGTACAAGCTATCCGTTCATCTAATAAAGCTGCGGGATTTGACACAGCATATAACCAATGCCGCTAGTGTCGAAAAATACAAGCCAAAGGAACAGGATAGTTTTATCTTCAATCATAAGGCCTATACACTCAATAAGGATCGAAAGGCAGAAGAAGGTGATTTTGTATTAATCCACAATCCTATTCCGGATTCACTAGATACCTATTCGTTAAATGAAATCGATGTGGTGGAAACGGTAGATAAACATGGGGTCATTACGAGTAACTCTCACGGAATTAAACATAATGAATACCTATTGATGATACCAGGCCGTGCTTCTGACAGTCATCCAATCGATTATCAAAATAGTGATAGTGGTAATACAGAAAACCTAGAAGATCTTCCGCCAACGGTCCATAATAACCAACCGTTGCCGACATTGGGAGACATTTATAAAAAGAACGACAGTAACGAAATTGTTGAAGCAATGGTGGTCGCCGTTAAAGGCCATACGGTATATCTTGGAGGCGGGCTTGAGGTCCCGCAGGAAGAGTTGATGAACAGTGAGAAGTGGGAATTTCTCTACAATCTACTCGATAAGTGAAACCAGTAATACATTTAATACTCTTCCACTCAACTAGGAGGTTTCTATGACCAGGAAAAATCAAAGAAGCGGTAACAGTGTTTTTATCATTTCTTTATTACTAACCCTCATTTTTATTATCTGGGGTGTCTTTTTTACCGAAAATCTCACTAAAGTGACAGATATCGTCTATAGTGGATCGATTGATTACCTTGGGTGGTTTTATCTAGCTGCCACACTGTTCTTTGTGATCTTTTCGGTTTATTTACTTTTTTCCAAATACGGAGATATTCGGCTCGGCAAAAAAACGGACCGGCCTGATTTTAACACCGCTTCTTGGCTTGCGATGCTGTTTGGTGCAGGAATGGGAATCGGGATTGTCTACTGGGGTGTTGCCGAACCGGTCACCCATTACACGACTCCGCCTTATGGCGAAGGTTACACCGTTGACGCAGCCAATACTGCAATGAAATATACTTTTTTTCACTGGGGCTTGGATCCATGGGCCATCTATACCGTTATCGGGTTAGCACTAGCTTTTTTTCAATACAATAAAAAGCTGCCCGCCGCCATCAGTTCGGCATTTCATCCGATACTAGGTGATCGAATTTACGGGCCGATTGGGAAAACCATTGATATCCTATCTATTTTCGCAACCGTCTTCGGGATCGCAACCTCCTTAGGCCTTGGTGCCATGCAGGTGACAGCCGGAATGCATCATATATTTGGAGTTCCCAATACGTTATTCGTCCAGCTGATCGTGATCGTTGTTGCGACAGTCATATTTATCATCTCTATCAATACTGGCTTAGAGAAAGGAATTCAATACTTATCCAATGCGGCGATGATTTTATCCTTTGCCATTCTGCTGCTGATATTAATCGTTGGTCCAACCATGACCGTGATTAAAGTTTTCTTTAATACAACAGGGCTCTATATTAGTGATTTTATCCATATGAGTTTACGGCTGAGGCCCTTTGGTGAGGGGGAATGGATTGCATCCTGGACACTGTTTTATTGGGCATGGTGGATTGCCTGGGCTCCATTTGTCGGGATGTTTATCGCACGTGTTTCGAAGGGTAGAACCGTAAGGGAGTTTGTGATTGGCGTATTAATCGTTCCCACGCTCGGAACCTGTCTTTGGATGTCCGTATTTGGCGGTTCAGCACTTGAAATTGTACAAAACACAGGAAATCATGAACTGGCAAAGCATATCACCGAAAACGTATCCTTGGCCATCTTTACCTTTTTCGATTATCTGCCATTAAGTTCTGTGTTAAGCATTTTGGGGTTTGCGGTCGTCGCTATTTATTATATAACCGTTGCCGATACGGCCACCTTTGTCTTGGGGATGCTCAGTGAAGGCGGCACCTTAAATCCTTCCAATAAAATAAAAATGACATGGGGCGTCATTCAATCAGCTTTGGCGGCTGTCTTGCTATTAGCTGGCGGTTTAAACGTATTGCAAACAGCTTCCATTGCAGCGGCACTTCCATTTGCCATTATTTTGGTGGTCATGTGCTTCTCTTTAAAGAAAGGTTTACAAAGTGAAGTTGAAGTACAAAGAGGGGGTAAGCGTGGCGTGACTCATTCTTAAAAGCTATTTTCTAAAAATTTGTTGCTTGCGGGAATCAGACGAGTACCTGATTGAATTTGAACCCGATTTCAAAAAACAACAATGGTTGCGAAAAACAGACTTCTTAAAAGAAAAAAGGCAATAGGTGGATACCTACTGCCTTTCCCTTTGGTTATCTAAAAAACACCTTATCGATGTTGTACTTCGCCTTGGATTCGTTAACGATAAAGGTTTCATAAATTTCTCTATGTACAGGGTCGTCAATCACACAAACCTCAATCCTCGTCACTTCATCGCGATGGTCCTTGATTGGAGATACTGTATCTTCAAAATGCTTCTTAATTCTAGGTCGCAGCTTCCTAGCCTTCCCCACAAATAAAAGCTCTTTATTCTTATTAAAAAACATGAAGATCCCACCCTTATCACGTGGGATAAGATGAAAATCTGTAAATCCATAAATATTACTCATCTCTGGATTGTCTTGTTTGGTAATCGTAACGTCCGGTTTTGGAACAGTTATATTGATCACGTAAGCTCACTTCCTTTTTCAACAGTGCTTTAAATGCTAACACAAATCCTTAGTAATTACTATGCCCATATCTCAAAGATTCTAACTATTAAAATGAAGTCGATACCTAACACTCATAGAGTTCAAGTATATTTGCCCCCCTGCACGGAGCCAATTACTCATTCCACATGCTCTTCGGTCACTCCAGATACTCTGACCCTTCATTCACCAATCAAAAAAGACAGCTGGTTGCACCAACTACCCTAATAAATCAATTTTCCTGCAGTGCCCCCGCTCTATTTCCTCTAAGTTCTTTTTCTATTCTACCATGCAAGAAGTAGTAAAGGACGAGCGCTGCGAGGATGACTCCTGCCATGTATAAAAACAGGCCACGGTATCCCGTAATTGGAATCAGATACCCAAGTAAATAAGGTCCTGCACCAAGTCCTAAATCATAAAGAATGTAGAAAGTAGAGGTGGCCAAGCCAAACCGATGTGTGGGTGAGACTTGAATTGCGATCGTTTGCGCAACAGAAACGAAGTTACCATAACCCAAACCAATAAGTGCTGCGGATACTAATAATATCACTCCAATATATGACTGGCTAAACAATACCATTCCAATTGCAAAAACAATCAGACTTGGGTAAATGACGATATTTGCCCCTTTTGCATCCATTAAGCGGCCAGAAAATGGCCGTGAGAGTAACAGCATAATCGAATACACAAGAAAGAAAAAGCCAGCTGCGTCCACTAAATGAATTTCCTTCGCGTAAAAAGATAGAAAAGATAGCACGCCAGAATAGCCAAATCCAACGACAAGTGCCACAAATGAAATCGGCACTGCCTTATACTCAAGATAATTAGATAATTTAAATCCCTTTTCAGCCTGTTTGCTTTCCTTTTTAGGTATCGATATCACCGGGGGCTTCACTGCAAACGAGATGGCCAAACAAATAGCTGCCAGAAGTAAATTGAACATGAAAATCATTTGGAAATCCGTATAGCGAGTGAATAGCATTCCCACAAATGGACCGATGGCTGTTGCTAAAACAGCGCTCAAACTGAAGAAGCCAATTCCCTCTCCTCTTCTGGATTTCGGTACACTTTGAGCAATAATCGTCCCCGTTGCTGTACTGGCTACTCCGACTGCAACCCCATGAAACAATCGATTCATTAGCAATAATGGTAAATTCAACGTAACAAAATAAAACCCGCTCGCAAGGATAACCAGAATTAAGCCAATAACGAGCGTTTTTTTGCTTCCTGTACCTTCAATCATACGTCCTGTTAGTAGCCTGCCAACTAGCGATCCAATAATAAAAATACTAGAGACGAGGCCGGCAACACTAGTAGAGGCGTGAAATTGTTCAACCGCATAACCGCCAATCGTCACTATCAATAAAAAATAAACGAGTACTACTAGGAAGTTAATCAGCGACACGATGGTAAAATTTTTTGTCCACAGCTTCTCCTTACTCATATTTATCCCCCTGCTGCTGAAATCCGATATCGGATTAATATATAATATAATGATTTTATATTAATTAATTGTATCAAACAACCCTGCCAACTTAGTAACGGAGGAACAGCATCCAAATGAAAAAGCCAGGCGTACAGCCTGGCTCAGTAGTTTGAGATTCCCTATTTTATTTACGGCAATTACATCTAAATAAACATCCCATGTTCCTGCATTGTTTGCGTTTATTGTCCTGCTTTCTGTTGTCCCAATCATCATATCCGTCATGGTTGTCCTGCTTTCTGTTGTCCATGTCACCATATCTGTAATGGTTGTCCTGCTTTCTGTTGTCCCAGTCATCATATCTATCATGGCTGTTCTGCTTTCTGTTCTCCCAGCCATCATATCTGTCATGGTTGTTCTGCTTTCTGTTGTCCCAGCCATCGTATCTGTCATGGTTGTTCTGCTTTTCGTAGTCCCAGTCATCATATCCGTCATGGTCGTCTTGCATTTCGTAGTCCCAGTCATCATATCTGTCGTGGTTGTTTTGCTTTTTGTTGTCCCAGTCATCGTATCTGTCGTGGTTGTTCTGCTTTTTGTTGTCCCAGTCATCATATCCGTCGTGGTTGTTCTGCTTTTTGTTGTCCCAGTCATCATGTTTGTGATTGTTGTCCTGCTTTCTGCAGTCATCTTGTTTGTGGTTATTGTTCTGCTTTCTGCAGTTGCAGTTATCATGTTTATGATCATTTTCCTGCTTTTTGCAGTTGCAGTTATCATGTTTGCATTGGTTGTTTTGCTTTCTACAGTTGCAGTTATCATGTTTATGATCATTGTCCTGCTTTTTGCAGTCTTCATGTTTGTGGTTATTGTTTTGCTTTCTGCAGTTGCAGTTATCATGTTTGTGATCATTGTCTTGCTTTTTGCAGTTGCAGTTATCATGTTTGTGATCATTGTCTTGCTTTTTGCAGTTGCAGTTATCATGTTTGCATTGGTTGTCCTGCTTTCTGCAGTCTTCATGTTTGTGGTTATTGTTTTGCTTTCTACAGTTGCAGTTATTATGTGTGTGATCATTGTCTTGCTTTCTGCAGTTGCAGTTATCATGTCTGCATTGGTTGTCCTGCTTTTTGCAGTCTTCTTGTTTGTGGTTGTTGTTTTGCTTTCTACAGTTGCAGTTATTATGTCTGTGATCATTGTCTTGCTTTTTGCAGTTGCAGTTATCATCTTTGCATTGGTTGTCCTGCTTTCTGCAATCTTCATGTTTGTGGTTATTGTTTTGCTTTCTACAGTTGTAGTTATTATGTGTGTGATCATTGTCTTGCTTTCTGCAGTTGCGGTTATCATGTCTGTGATCATTGTCTTGCTTTTTGCAGTTGCAGTTATCATGTCTGTGATCATTGTCCTGCTTTCTGCAGTTGCAGTTATCATGTCTGTGATCATTGTCCTGCTTTCTGCAGTTGCAATCATCATGCTTGCGCTCATTATCTTGCTTTTTGCAGTCTTCTTGTTTGTAGTTATTGTTCTTCTTTCTACAGTTGCAATCATCATGCTTGTGATCATTATCTTGTTTTTTGCAGTCATCATGCTGATCATTATTACCATGCTTATTTTTATCTTGGTGCTGGTCGTTTTGCTGACCTTTCTTATTTTCTTTCTGATCTTTTCCATGGCCTTTCCGATGATGGTGTTTCTTATTGCCTTTCATTAACCCTCTCTCCCATCTTAAAAAACATATTATTTACCTTCAGTTTATTAAGAGTAGGGAAAAATGGTTGGACAAACTGTTAAAATGGGCAACAACATTAACAGCCAAATGAGGTTGCATCCTTGTCACAACAACTATTTACTGGAATCAGGTTAAAGTCTTTCTAGAGAAGTACCACTCTCTGATACCAAATCATATTCACCTTTTTAAGGTGACTTTTTTAAAATTTCTAATAGGCCCCCCCTAAACATCGAAAATTTCCGACTATTATTTTCTTAACGCATTAATTAAAAGTGTTTCAAACGGAGTGGTTTCAACATTTCTACAACTTTTTAAAAATAAGAATATCGATTGGATATTTTGCCTGGTCGATAACTCAAGTCTCACCTGCAGTGACCAAAATCCTCCATCATCTACCACTTGGGGGCACTCCAGAAAAAAATAGTAAATCTTTTCTCCAAACACCATGTCCTTTTCGCCTTCTTAATTATATATAAAGGGTGAAAGGAGGTGATCACGATGGCACAAGCAGTGATAACTACAACCAAGTTACGTTTGGTGTTCCAGGTTGGCATGGATGACGATGGCAAACCACTTCTGAAGGCGAAGACCTTCAGCAATATCCACAAATCTGCAACTCCTGAACAGCTGTTACAAGCAGCACAAGCTATTATTGGTTTGTCCGGCGACAATCTCAGAAATATTGAGAGAGTCGACAATTCAGATTTACTAGCGTAAGCAGAAAAGAAAAATAGGATAGGAGGTGAATGAATTGGCAAAAACATTGGAGTTAGAGTTTGTGACCGATTTTGGTAAACCTGCTCGTTTATCGGTAGAAAATCCGAAGGAACCAATTGAGGAAGCAGTTGTAAAACAAGCAATGGAAGTAATGATCGCGTCTGGCGTTTTTACTTCATCAAACGGGAACTATGCTTCTGTGAAGGGAGCAAGGGTAATCGACCGTAATGTTACCGAATATGAACTAGTTTAATAGCGAGGAGGCCGGTTTCTTTGAGAACTGGCCTCTTTTAATTGTGTGGCTTCACGTGAGAGTAAAAAACACTTAATGATGGCCGGTACGGTTCTTTCCAATGTAAATAATGGGGTAAAATTCTCTTTTCTTTGTCAAAATTTTCTATATAATGGATATAGGCAGGAGCAAAACAGCTCCTTTTTTATTTAGATAAAAAATGGGGGGATTCATTAATGTCTAATGAAAATGAGGTTATAGTAGATAAAGGAAAACAAAAGGAACCAAAAATGAAAGCAGTAAGAAAAGAAGGAGAACCGACTGCTGCTTTTATCGGGGCTTCCTGGGCAGCATTATTGGTAGGTGTTGCAGCTTATCTTATCGGCTTGTTTAATGCGGCAATGCAATTGAACGAAAAAGGCTATTACTTTGCAGTATTAGTATTCGGCCTCTATGCGGCGGTATCGTTACAAAAAGCAGTACGGGATAAAGAAGAAGGAATACCCGTTACGAATATTTACTATGGTATTAGCTGGTTTGCCGTGATTGTTGCGATTTCCTTAATGGGCATCGGCTTATACAATGCAGGAAGTATTGTACTAAGCGAAAAAGGATTTTATGCGATGTCATTTGTTCTAAGTATCTTTGCGGCCATAACCGTTCAAAAGAATATTAGAGATACACAAAGAGCAAGAGAAAGAGATTAATTATATCAGCTAAACTAGCTTCCATAAAAGCAGGGATTATCCAAAAATAGATGATCTCTGCTTTTTTGTGTCTTTTTAAAACTGCGGTTTCCCGTTAAGTGGTGACACTATCAGGTAAATTACCGTTCGTCCTGGCCGAGCGTCATTGTTCGAGCCGATTATTAAGAATCTTTTGAGTTTTTGTTAAACAATTGTATTTTTTGAAAAAAGATCCCTTTTCTGTGTTATAACTTGATTGACATTAATGATTACATTGGTTTCATGCAAATGGTTGACCCAAAAAGATGGAACTACATTTGAAAGGTGCTGTTTTGTTTGTTACATTCCACCATTCAGTTAAATGATTTTAATGTAAATGGTATTCCTTATATGGCGAATGGTCTGTTCCACCCAATGAAAAAAGTAAAAAATATAATTTTATTAATCGGTGATGGAATGGGTTTTTCCTACACCACAGGCCTTCGTTATTTCAATCATAACGCTCGAAAGGGACTCATGAATCCCACCATTTTTGATCGATACTTTGTTGGCACACAATCTACCTATTCATTAGACGCAAATAGCAATATCACAGACTCTGCTGCGGCAGGGACTGCTTTAGCAACAGGCTATAAAACTTATAATGGTGCGCTTGGATTAAATAGTGAAAAACAGGCGGTTCCGACGATTTTAGAATATGCCAAATTTCGCGGCAAATCTACTGGACTCGTAGGAACGAGTCAAATCAATCATGCTACACTTGCGGCGTTCGCTGCACATCATGAATCCAGGGAGAACTATAATGAAATTGCGGATGATTATCTCGATGAACGGATTGATGGCAAGCACAAAATCGATGTGCTGCTAGGGGGAGGAACTTCCTATTTTTCTCGAGATGACCGAAATTTAGTAGAGGAGTTTTTAAAAAATGGATTTGGATATGCCAGAAATTCCATTGAGCTTCTTGCCGATCGTAACGAAAAATTATTGGGTCTATTTGCTCCAAAGGAACTTCCTAAACACATCGATCGCTATTTGAAAACAACCATACCCTCTCTCTCACAAATGACTAACGCTGCACTGCAGCGCTTGAAGCAAAATCCAAATGGCTTTTTTCTGATGGTGGAAGGAAGTCAAATCGATTGGGCGGGACATGACAATGATATCGTGGGGGCAATGAGTGAGGTCAAAGACTTTGAAGCAGCTTTTCATGCGGCATTACAATTTGCGTCAACTCGAGAGGATACCCTTGTGATTTCAACAGCCGATCACTCAACGGGAGGAATGAGTATCGATCGTAATGATAATTATAAATGGGACCCAAGTGTTATTAGATCGATAAAATCAACTCCGGCCAAGATTGCAGCACATCTGCATAAAACAAAAGAACTATCAACCATAACACGCCATATGCAGCTTTCCCTTCAGGAAGATGACTTGAAAACCATCCAATCTACTTTAGAAATGGAAGTCGAAAACACACGTCAAACGCTCATCAACATCATCAATCACTATTCCAGTACGGGCTGGACGACCAAAGGTCATACCGGCGAGGACGTTCCCATCTATGCATATGGTGTTAACCGACACATGTTCAGTGGAAGAATGGAAAATAGTGATATTGGCAGGATTCTTTTTGATATGATTGATTGAGGAGCAGTTTTTCTAAAAAGGTGGAAGGCCGGTCTCAGATAGAAGCCAGCCTTCTATAATCGGTCGCACTTTGTGCCTAGGGCGGCCTATTTTTTCGGATCGTAGAGAGCCTTTTCGTCGTCTTTGGTTCAACTGCGACGAATAGATTCCTCAAAATAAGAGGCGGGCCACTATTGTTACCCTATTTCCATTCCTCTCGATTTACGGGCACAATCCTTCCATTATTGTTACCCTATTTCCTTCCCTCTCGATTTACGGGCACAATTAATCCAACCGTTATTATTGCTGTCTAACAAGCCAAAGAAAAAATGGCAGTATCCCTGGCAATTTGAAAAATCATCGCCACAGACACACGCCATTAATTCCGTTTAGTACTTTTTAAATAGATGTTTCCTCTGCATATTTTTTAAAATTATCTAGAATTGCCTGCCATCCTTGTTGCTGCATCTCAACTGGATTTTCCGTTTCCGCATCAAACGTTTCAATGACTTCGGTTGCGTGATCTTGACCTTTAAAAGTGATGTTTACCTTTCTTCCATCACCCAGTGTATACGCAATAACCTCATGTACTTTCACTTCATCGTAAACTCCGCCAAAGTCAAAACCAAAACTGCCATCTTTTGCTTCCATTCTTGAAAGGAATTTCCCGCCTACTCGTAAATCATTCTCAGCAATAGGTGTGTGCCAGTCTTCTGAAGCTGAATTCCATTTTTTGATATGAGTTGGCTCTGTCCAATATTCCCATACCTTTTCTACTGGTGCTTGAACGGTTGTTGCTACTGTTACTTTTTTAGATGTTTCCATACCATTTTCCGCCTCTCTAATAATTTCTAGCGATCTGTCCACAATAGCTGTCTGACTATATTGTAGATGATGGAGAAAAGTTACGCTACTTTTACATTGTTTCCTTTTAATATGATAGGTAATCCTATTTAGTTTAGAAGTATCAGCAGGTTTCTATTCGATTATTTCCTTATTCCTTTTTTCCTTCTTCACCATGTAAAATAAATATAGTCCAATACATACATAAGTGATGACTGTGCTCGTAATTAACTGTGTAACTACATTAAAAGAAGTAAATGATAATAAATATGTGGGCAGGTGAAGTGCTAGTAATGTTACAGGCAAAATAACCGTCTTCGCCCAAACAGAAAATAGGATAATAAAACAAAGAGTAAACAATCCAATGACCAAACTGCCTATCATTCCAAAATCAATGACCGGCGTTTTATAAATAGAATCAACGATTAGTATTCCTCCGATTAATAACATACTAATCATAACCGGCACCAATAAGATGAAAAACTCTACCATTCTCGACAGTTGATTTCTAGCTATATAGCGAAAAGCAATCATTACTCCGCCAAGGAACAAGATGCTATACACAATACTTCCAATAATTTTTAATAGGCTATAGCTTAATGTCCCATGTATTAGGTCTCCAAATACAAAATAAGACAAAGAACCAACAATTATAAGTGGTATATATTTTGCCCAAGCACGATAGTCCGTCTTCATTTCACTTGAAATACTCATCATATATTCCTTTGGTGAGGCACCTACGATTTGATCAATGGATTTACCATTTTGTTCAGCTTCATATAGATGATCCTCAAGTTCTTCCGTAATTTCTCTAATCTCTCGGTCGTTTTTCCCGCTTGAAAACAAATATACTCGTAAGTCATCGAGAAATTTCTTACTCTTTATTGATAATTGATTTGCTGTCACATTCTCCACCTCGCCTCTTAATTTTCTTCCTTAATAACGGCATTCACACATTTTTCAAGTTGCTCCCATCTACTTAGAAAATCATTCAATGCTTGCTGTCCCTCGTTTGTTAAAGAGTAATACTTTCTCTTGGGGCCAGCTGTAGAATTTCTAAGGACAGACGTGACTAGCCCTTCACGCTGCATTCTCATTAATAATGGATAGATGGTGCCTTCACTGATCGTATCAAAACCATACCTGCCTAAGCTCTCAGCCATCTCATAGCCATAGCATTCCTTCTTCGAGATGATTGCCAAGAGGCAGCCATCTAATATTCCCTTCATCATTTGTGTTTGTGACATTCACTCACCACTCTCAATGTCTTGTATTGCAAGGTATACATCCAGTATAAATCGGTATACCTTGCAATACAAGGGTATTAGAAAAATTTTCCTTAAAAAACAAAAGACCGCACTCAGCAACTTCTATCATACGTTAAATAGCACACAAAAAAAGCTCAGAGTAACTCCAAGCTTGTCCTTTTTTAGAGGCGTTTTTTCATTAAAGCCTCCGATTGTAGAAGCAAATAGAGGGATTATATGTGAAATTATTTTACTTTTTTCCCCTACTACCTGTAACTCTTATTATTTTAGGTTGAACATACCTTTTCCAGTTTGCATATCTACTGGCAATGATGAATGTTCGTGTGTTATGAGCCAAGACTCATTTACTTTTTTTAAGCAAAATGTAAAACGGTTTGTCATTTGACGAAGTTTCTCTTCAGATTTTTCTTTGTAAGCAGCGAACGTAACGGCACAATGAATAAATGCAATATTAGTATTTTCCTCTATAGTTAAATCATTAAAATCTACTTTTAGTATATCTCCGTCTTCACTCAATCCATTAAACCACTCAATCACATTTTCTCTCCATAAAGAAATACCCGTACACTCCCAGTTTCCCCAGCAATCATAAATATGTACATCAGCAGCATAGGCAGATAGGAATTTTTCAGCATCTTTTTCATAAACGGCATATTTGTAATTTTCTAGAACGTCCTGAACTTTACTAATACCAATCGACATAAAGTCATCTCCTTTATAAAAAGTTAAGTTCGATTATTATTTTCATATTCAACCTGTTTCCTTATTCGACAATCTTGTCCTTTAACGGAACAAGACAAATTCACTACAATTATATTTTAACATAAATTTCCTATTCCTTTATTTACCTTTATAACATCAAATAACAACTATAATCACACCCAAAATAGCGGAATGACAATGGCTGTTGTCATTCCGTTATTTCAAGTGGGGCGTTTCTATGTTACCCAAATCATCGGGCTCCCATGGTTTCGGGCAAGTGGAGCACAAATCAACAGTACAGCAACATATGGCTGCTTTCTCCACCACATCGGTGACAGGCACCACGTAAAATGGTTAAACTTTAACCTCGCAAACCACTCTAGATGTAAGTGATAGGATTCCAAAATGTAACGCAGTTACCCATTTTAATTGTTCAAACGTCAGGGTTTTGTTCGTAAAGTTTCCTGTGATACACCCTGCCGTAAACTGGTGGCAGTTTTTTGTAAACAGGTTATACCCCCTTGGGTCATCTCTTTTATCCAATGCTCTTTCCGCTATTTTGGGATCAGCCAAGACTCCCTCTTTATTACATAGGGCATAAACAGTAAATCCCGTTCTCACCAGACTTTCTCCTATAGAGACAAATTGCTCAAAACCTACCTCTCTTACCACGCCATCCCCCGTCAATTCAACAATCTTATTATTCCCCACATAAATCCCTGAATGTTCTGCGGACCCTAATAAAAGATCACACCAAACAATGGCCCCTTCAGACAACAAAGGCCTTTCTTTTAAGATATCTGTGAGGTGATAGCTTAGCCTTTTTACTCTCCCATAAAACAAGATCTTCACCTTCTTGTTTACTTGTAATCGTTCATTATATATTTCTGTAGCCTGCAAAATATTCCCTTCATTTTTAGCACAATTATCTTTCTAGCCCTATTTCGTAATTTCCTTCGCGATAAAATATTAGTCTACCAATCCAGAAAATTATCCGGTTCATGATAGCTGCCTATACTCAACAAAAAAATCAAATCTTCTAAAAATTATTGCAGAATACTTTACAAGCAATCTAGTAATGCCTATAATTAGCATTTATAGTTTCAACTTTCTGTAGAGATATAATTTTCAGAATCAATACGCATCAAGGAGGAGTAAGAAGTGAAAGCAAAAAATTGGTTATTACTTTTAATGTTTGGATTAGCGCTTAGTGTATTAGCAGCTTGTTCAGGCGATGAATCCAAGAAATCTTCAGGTACAAAAAGTGACGGGGTTACGGAGGAAAAGGTACTTAACTTTATAAACCCAGAAGCCATTCCATCCATGGATCCATCTTTAGCTACAGATGAATCTTCCTTTGTTAATTTAGCTGCAACAATGGAGGGTCTATACCGATTAGATGAAAAAACACAAGCCTCTCCTGGGGTTGCTTCCAGTCATAAAGTAAGTGAAGATGGTCTGACTTGGACCTTTACCTTACGTGAGGATGCAAAATGGTCAAATGGAGATCCAGTAACAGCTCATGACTTTGTCTATGCATGGCAGCGTGCCGTTGATCCTGCAACAGGATCAGAATATGGACCATACATGATGAGCGGCGTAATCAAAAATGCTTCAGCGATCAGCAAAGGAGAACTTGCCGTGGATCAGCTGGGAGTAAAAGCTGACGGTGATTTTACACTTGTGGTTGAATTAGAAAACGCCACACCGTACTTTGAAACATTAACGACATTCGGCACATTCTTCCCATTAAATAAAAAGTTTGTGGAGGAAAAGGGCGATAGTTTTGCAACGAGTTCAGAAAACATATTATCGAATGGACCATACACGATTTCCAATTGGACAAGCACAAGCGATTCATGGGATCTAGTGAAAAATGAAGAGTATTGGGATGCCAATACAGTGAAAATGGATAAACTGACGTTCAAAGTCGTAAAAGATCCACAAACTGCTTTAGATTTATATGAAGAAGGAACGGTAGATCGAATCGATCTAACATCCGATTTAGTAGACCAGTATTCTACAAGTGATGATTACATAGTTTCACCAGAAACTTTTTCCTATTTCATAAAATTCAATCAAACCACATCGGATGCGCTGGCAAATAAGAATATTCGTGCTGCCATCAGCAGAGCATTTGACAAAGATGCTTTAGTCGGCGAGATTTTAAACAATGGTTCGATCGCTTCGAATGGGCTGATTCCAGCTGACTTTACTCCAATGCCTGAAACAGGTGAGGATTTCCGTAAAGTAAGTGGAGATCTTGTCACGTATGACCTAAAAGCAGCAAAAGAATTCTGGGCAAAAGGACTGGAAGAGTTAGGTACCGATTCTGTTGAGCTCGAATTTTTAGCAGATGATGACAAAACCACTAAGAATTTAGTTGAATATGTTGCCAACCAGCTTTCAACCAATCTAGAAGGTTTAAAGGTTAATATTAAACAAGTTCCGAAAGAACAGCGTCTAGATTTAGATTCGAATATGGATTATCAAATGCAGCTTACCCGTTGGGGCCCTGACTTCCTTGATCCATTTACATTCATGAACTTATGGACCACGGATAGCGGTAACAACTGGACTGGATATTCTAGCCCGGAATATGACAAGTTAGTAAGTGAAACAGCTTCAACCCTTGCTACAGATAGTGTGGCACGATACAACAACTTCTTAGAGGCTGAAAAAGTACTATTTGAGGATGCGGCAATTGCCCCAGTTTACCAATCTTCAAGAGCACAATTAGTTTCTCCAAAAGTGAAGGGTGTGTTCGTGAACCCATTTGGAGCAACCTACGAATATAAATGGGCAGATGTAGATACCGAGTAAGTGTTCTTCATTAGAAAGAGAGGGGGAAATGCCGATTGGCACTTCCCCCTCTCTTTTTTATTTTGGCTCCAATTAGTTACCAATAACAGAAACATCCGTCAAAGTCATATTAGGATAATAGTGTGTTAATATGTCATTAAACGCCCATCCGCTTAGACCTAATTGAGAAGCCCCGTATTGACTCATTCCTACACCATGGCCATTCCCGCCTCCGAAGAAGGTAACACCATTTTCTCCGTCGATTTCAAAACTAAAGAACGCAGAAGGTAGAATCGTATAGTTTGTTAGCGGTGCAGCAGTATAACCAGTGCTTCCACCTGTAGCACGGTACAATAATACATCTCCACCACCAGTATAAGCTTTTACTGGTCTTATAGTGAAACGAATATTATATTCCTTGACAATTTTATAGGTTCCAGTCGTACCTTCAATGACGAGTTCCATAATATTGCCGCCATCACCACGTTTTATAACGTACATATTTAAAAATTCTCCAATGCCTTCCGCAGGAATCGGCTGGCTTACAAATTCACCAGATTCATTTTTTGTTAAAATAAAATTAGGATCAGCAGCATATCTACCCTTAATATTGCTATTAATGGTATTCGCTAGCTCTTCTTTAGTGAAACTTACTTTCCATCTGAAGTAAGCAGATGTGTCATCATATCCTCTATAAGAAAGTGTTTTATAAAAGTCTAGTATTTGTTGTTCGTCTGACGTATCGATAGTAAGCATTTTACTAGAATCATTGGGATCAAACGTATGGCTTTGTGCTAGTAAATATGGAACTGCCTGCCCTGGGAATGATCCATCCCCATCGGCCCATACCTGGTGTTTAGATGCCCCAAAACCACCTGAAGTAGAATAGTATCTAGCATCTACTAAACTGCCATCCTTACTATACATAATAACCCCTTTTGTTTCCTGTACCGCTTGTGTGGTTAAAGCATTTTCAGCAGTATTGTTATACACCTGGCTCATGACACTGTCTAAAACAAAATAACCATCTTTAGCAAATCGATCACCTAAATAATCTCCTAAAGCATACGTTCTAGCTGCAACCGCCTGTGCTTTTAAAGCACTTAGTCCGAAGGAAGCTGGCATTTCACTAGGAACTACCTGGTATAAATACTCTTCAAAATCCACATCATTGATTAATTTTAGTTTACCAGCAGCTGCTGTAATTTCAAAAATTCCTCGATAGGAAGGAACCCCCGCAGCTCTCGTAATATTGTCTACCTTAATTTTACTGCCCTCTTCTGTAGACACATAAAGACGATTTGAGGTCGAGTAAACTTCCGTACCATCTTGATTTTTAACTGTGACTACATTTGAAACTGCTGTAAAAATAATCTTCTCATTAGCAACAATCTCAAAACTTGCATTTGCTCTCTTATCAAGAATCGTAAGCCCTGTTGGAGAACTCATTTCAATCTTATCATGGTCCATTGATGCAAAACCTGTAGTCATGATACCAACTCTCATATTCTCAACTGGAGTCGGCCCTTCAATAAAGATTTTATGAATTTCACCTTTATGATTTACCCTAACAGTGACATTTTCTGCACCGACTCTTACATCCTTTAGTGATTTTTCAACTTTTTTCCCGTCAATGATCTGTGTAACTTCATAATCTTCATGCAGTGGCAGAACTCCATGAATCTCTAATTCTAGCGTTTTATTCGCAGTATCTTTCGCCATAATCTTTTCTGTAACTAAATCCCAGGAGCTTGCTGAAACATTCGCCTGTCCAGGTAACAGCTGTGGAAAAAGTCCAACTAGTAGCATGACTGCTGCTACTATACGAATTAACTTATATACCTTTTTTATTATCATCATAGACCTCCTAAATTTTGATAGCGTTTTCTTTTTGTCAGATAAAGCTGGTAATATGTAAGATTTCTCCCTCCCTTTTATACTATTACTCTTTAATTATAGGAAACGCATACATCGAGGTCAATATAATATTTCAAATAATTCATAATACTTTTAAAATTTTATTTCACCCATATTAAAATTTTTCCAATACTAAAGTCCCGAATGACTATATACTAATAAAAAAACTCTATTAATGTGACCTAATAGAGTTACAAGTTTACTAGTATTTCACAAGCTCATATTTTCCCTTAAGAAATCAATTGATTCCCTTGTTTCATCTAAATGCTTAACCGTCTCTTCATATTGCTGTGAAGCTACACACATAAAAAGAATATCGATGACGTGCAGCTGTGCAATTCTTGACGAAGTTGCTCCACTCCTAAAGGTAGGTTCTCTTGTAGCAGAGGTGTATAATTTAATGTCTGCAAGCTCTGTCACTAAAGAAGTGCCGTATTTAGTCAAACTGATCGTTGTTATCCCCTTCTTCTTTGCAAGCTTTAAAATCTTTGCAACTTCTAAGGTCTTGCCTGAAAAGGATATACCAACGACAACATCACCTTTTTGTGCGTTTGCTACTAAGGTAGCGACCATATGCATGTCTTGGAATGCGGTGGCAGTCTTGTCGATCCGCAAAAACTTTTGCTGTGCATCTTGTGCAATAATACTAGAAGCCCCAACTCCAAAGAAATGGATATTTCTTGCCTCTTTTATCGCCTTAATTGCCCTATTAAGCTCATCTATACTTAATAGTTCTGCAGATTCATGCAGCGTTTTCGTACTATTATTCGTCATTTTTTCAATGATCGATAAAGGTGATTCATTCGGTTCAATATCTCTAAATCCCTGCTTGTCTTTTTTCTGTAAATCACCGGCGATCCTCAGCTTCAATTCTTGAAACCCTTTTAAATCCAATGATTTGCAAAGTCTGATGACGGCTGCACCGCTCGTAGAACTTCGCTTGCCCAGTTCACTGGCAGTTAAGGATATCGTTTCATGTGGATTTTCTAATATATATTCAGTAATTTTCTTTTCAGATGGAGGGAGTTTACTTTGCATTTCGGAAAGCATAACTAATCCTCCGGTCATAAACGACATGGCCATCAACTCACTTTTTCTTTAAATTCTACTATAACTAGATTATTTTTCTCATGACATGGAATTTACGTGTGACTTCAAATCCAGTCTTTTTATAAAGATGTCCTGCAGAGGTCTTTTCACTTGTCCATAGAAACCACGCACCATGGAGCCCTTCAGCCCGCATTGCCTGTAAACATACATGTAACATAATCTTGCCTAAACCTTTACCTTGCTGCTCTGGGTCCACTCCAAAAGGACCAAATCGATCAGCCACCCCTTCATAGCCCCCATAAATACAAAAGCCAACAAGCTTGCTTCCTTCTCTCGCAACGAAAATGCGATGGAGTGGAAGACCCTGGAGGATCCCTTCACGAATGGCTCGTCCCCAATCAGGATTAAATTTTGTATTCGCAAATTGAATCACTTCATACAGGTCTTTGTCATCTGCAGAAGAAAATGTATATCCCTCAAGCTCCCGCTGCTTTTTTAACTCCGCTACTTCTGTTGGGATTTCAAATCCGATTAAGTTTCGATCCATCGCTACAGGTGAGTTCAGTTTTTCAAAACCTAACTTTTGTAAAAACTGGAACCCGGCCGGATAGGTTTCTTCATCAATGCCCGGTAAAATATAATTCGGTGCATAGGACGCGAAAAAGACATTTTTCCTGCCTTCTGATGCAAGAAAATCAACGGCTTCACCAACAAGGGCAGCGCCAACATTCGATCTTCTAAATTCCTTTTTTACAAAAAAGAAAGGAATCCAGCCATTGTCAGGTTCTAAATCCACACCGAACATCGGTAATAATCTTCTTACAGAATAGACACAACCAATTAATGTATCATCATGAAAAGCCAGACGCATTCCTTTTGGATCAAAATTTGCATCTAACAGCACTAAATTTCGAAATCTTACAGAAGTAATGGGGTCCTTCGGTAAACATTCATTCCAAAGTTGAACAATTTCCTTCTCATCACCAGATTGATAATATCGAAAAATATTCACGTAGTTTATTCCTCCTTTAATTATATAGTAAGTAAGGTTGTTTCTGCTTTGAAAAAGCGTGTAGTTCTTCCTCACACTCTTCTAAAAACGTCTTGGTATCGCCACTTAAAATTCGAGCTCTTAAATCCTTTGTTCCGGCCAATAAGTCAAAGAAGAATTTTCCGTTACTGTGCTCTAAAAATTCAAAGTCATTGTGATACATTTCGGCAATGGTCTCAATTAATGTTAATCCTGTTTTAAAAGAATTTAGGGAATGCCGATCTACAACATGTAATTGAACACCTTCACAGACGGTATCTTTATGTTTTTGATAGGTTGGAATAAAGGAAATCGGTCGTGCTAGCACTCCAGGTAAGCTTTTTTCATTAAACACCTTTGCCAAGCGGTAACCATCTATATATGGACTGCCAATGAATTCAAATGGCCTAGTTGTCCCTCTTCCTTCCGACAAATTTGTTCCCTCTACTAAACAAGTTCCAGGATACAGGATGCTCATATCCATCCCTGTTGTGTTTGGGGATGGAGGCACCCAAAACAAACCCGTTTGATCGTAATACATATCTCTTTCCCAACCCTCCATTGGAATGACGGTTAGGTCGCAATGGATTCCAAATTCATGCTTATACAGTAACGCAATTTCACCCACCGTCATCCCATGGCGATTGGGCAGCGGATAAAGTCCGACGAAGGAACGAACGTCTTTTTTCACTAAATTCCCTTCCATCAATGACCCTGAAATAGGATTCGGCCGATCTAATACAACAAAATGCTTCCCATGTTCCGCACATGCTTCCATCACATAGGCCATGGTGTAAATAAACGTGTAATAGCGTGCACCAATATCCTGTAAATCAAAAAAGATCACATCTACACTATCAAGCATTTCTATACTCGGCTTTTTCGAGGTTCCATATAGGCTATAGACCGGAACCTTCGTGTACGGATCGATAAAGGAATCCAGCTTCTCCCCTTCCTTTGCGTCACCGCGTATTCCGTGCTCTGGTGCAAAAAGAGCACTCAGCTGAATATCAGGATGACCATGGAAAAGATCAATCGTAGGCACCAGCCGATGGTTAACCCCCGTCATATTAGTCACAAGTCCGATTCTCTTCCCTTTAAATTCTTGAATCTTCCTTTCAAAAAACACATCAAGTCCTAGCTTCACATGTATTCCTCCCTTCAAAAAGGCTCTTTTCCTAAACTTTGTTGCTTTTAAAACAAAAATTAATAAATGTCCCGTGTTTTCACAGAAAAACAGCATAAACGTAGGAAAAGAGCTTGCAAACTAAATTCAAAGGCGCAAAATAACTATTGCCACGTTAAAATCGGCTTTAGGATTTTAACAACAATCGTTACGTAACAGCCTTCAAAAAAAAGAGAGATAAGATCTCTCTTGTTGTTGTAACGCTATTATTCTTTGACACCGCCCAATGTCAAACCTTTGATAAAATGACGCTGGAACATGATAAAGACGATGATCATCGGAACAGCTGCGATGGCTGCACCGCTCATGAGTAATTTAAAGCTTGCAAGGTTGGCATCCTGCAATGATTTTAGACCCACTGGCAGCGTATAAAGATTGGCATCATTTAGGACGATGATCGGCCATAGGAATGAATTCCAGACGCTCATAAACGTAAAGATTCCTAATGCTGCCAGCCCTGGTTTTGCTAATGGCAGGACGATTTTCCAATAGGTCTTCCATTCACTTGCACCATCAATTTTCGCCGCATCGAGTAATTCATCTGGAATCGAGTACATAAACTGTCTCATTAAAAATACGCCAAATACCATGGCTAAGTCTGGAAAAATAAGTGCATAATGGGTATCCATGATTCCCAGATTTTTCACCATCATAAACAATGGTACGAGGGTAACTTGACCAGGAATCATCATCGTCGCGATGATGGACCAGAAAATGATATTTCTACCCGGAAATTGTTTCTTCGCCAGGACATATCCTGCCATCGAATCGATTAATAGAATCCCTATCGTGACAATCACTGCAATATAGGTACTATTTAGGAACCAGCGGCCAATATTATTCTTTTGAAACAATGTGGTAAAACCAGAAAAGGTATCGGACACAATATTGTCCATGACTTCGCGGTGATACTCCTCTTCCTTCACATCACCATTTTTATCTGCTTCGCGGGCTTTCCCCCAGTGCTCAAAATACTCAGGAATCCCCATCGGATACATCTTTGGAGGATTAGAATCTACATAGGATACGGAACGTTCTAATTCTTCATCTTGGTAACTGCTTAATTGCATCGATGTACTAAAAACCCAATAAAGAGGCAAGAGGGAAACGATTGAAAAAAAGCCTAGTAATACATAGATGATCGTCTTATTTAGCTTCTGAACACTTCTTGAATTTCGCATTTAGTTCCCCCCTACTCATCGTACTTAAGTACACGGAATTGAATGATTGAGAATAATAGAATGATAAAGAATAAAACAACAGATTGTGCCGCAGCTAATCCAAATTCAAAATCCCTAAAACCAGTCTTATAAATAAGATGAACAAGTGTTTCTGTTGCGGAACCCGGTCCGCCGCCTGTCATCATGATAATCTGCGTAAATACTTGGAATGAACCGATTGTACTTAATAAAACTAAATACAGCGTTGATGGCTTTAATAATGGTAAAGTGATATGAATCCATTTTTGGATACTATTGGCACCATCAATGGTTGCTGCTTCATAAAGAGATTCAGAAATGGATCCCATCGAAGCTAAATATAAAATAATCCCCACTCCAAAAGGAATTAAACATTGCATGATAATAAGCGCCCAAAGTGCTGAGGAGGATTGCCCCAGCCAGTTAATCGGATTCACGCCAAACCAGCCTAAAACATAATTAAAAATCCCAAAATCAGTGTTATACATCCAGCGCCAAACCATGGCCACGATTACCATGGATGTAACTGTAGGCAAATAAAATGCCGCTCGGAAAAAGCTTTGTGACAGTTTTCCTAAAGGGTAGATTAGACTTGCGATGATGAGCGCGCTCACCACATTAAACGGTACCGTTACAACCGTAAATAAAAACGTGTTTTTTAGTGCGATAAAAAACGCTTCACTTTGAAAGACCTTCACATAATTATCAAGGCCTACCCATTCGCTTCCAAAAATTTTATATTCCTGAAAGGATAAAATAAAAGCCCAAACTACGGGTATGGCAATAAAGGCGATAAACAGGACTAACTTTGGAAATAAAAACAAATAAGCGGGAAGATTTTTTTTTATTTGAGAAAGGATCGATGGTTTTCTTTCGATTACAATCGTATTTGAAGTTTGTTGAACGGGTTTCAATTTAACGCCCCCAATTTATCATAAGCTTGCAGACTACCAAGAAAAAATGGTAGTCTGCAAATCTTGATGCTGCTATTTTAGTATTTCATTTACTTTCTTCTCTGCATCTTTCATTGCATCTTTAGCTGTCTTTTCGCCATTAAATACGAGCTGTAATTCTGTTTGAATGGCCTCATCAATTTTTTTCCACTCAGGGTGACGTGGAAGCATAACAATCTGTGAAGACATTTCTTGCGCACGTGCCATTTCTGGGTTGTCTTTATAAGGATCTTTGTCTGCAGCGCTCTTAAGTGCAGGGAATGTACCATATTCTGTTG
Organism: Neobacillus vireti; assembly: GCF_036962345.1. Taxonomy (GTDB): domain Bacteria; phylum Bacillota; class Bacilli; order Bacillales; family Cytobacillaceae; genus Neobacillus; species Neobacillus vireti_A. The sequence continues at coordinate 35,443 of NZ_JBALNB010000012.1, read as the reverse complement.
CCATTGTATATTGCTCTTCTGTTGAAGAAATGTATTTAATAAACTCGCCTACAACTTTCTTTTTACCAGCTTCTTCTTGGTGGAACATTGTCCAGCCGCCAACACCGCCGATGGTTACAGGCTTACCTGAATCACCAGTAGGGTAATTTGCTACCATGAAGTTTGTTGGATATTTACCTTGTGCAGCACCAATTGCCCATGTTGCCCACGGCTGCATAGCAACCGTTCTTTGTTCAGCATTTGCCCATGCTTGGAATGTACCCCCAACGTCTTGTCCGCCAGATGTTTCAGGAGATACTTTATCTTTTAGTTTTAAATCAGCAAGCTGTTGAATTGCCTTAACTGCCTTTTCATCACTAAATGTAAATTTCTTCATGTCTTTATCTAATGGACTTCCGCCATTCATGTAGAAGAATGGCCATGCTTCATAATAGCCTGGTAAAATATAGGTTGAGAAGCCAAATACGTCTGTTTTTCCATCGCCATCACGGTCAAATGTTAGTTTTTCTGCAGTTGCTAAGAACTCTTCCCATGTCCACTCACCATTTTTCGGCGGCTCTACTCCACGCTCTTTGAATAGGTCTAAGTTTAATAGCATCGTATGAACCGTCATAGAGTTAGGAACTCCATAAAGTTTCCCTTCAAACTTATACGCATCAAGTGCATTTGGATAAAAATCTTCTAATTCTTCTTTTGTGAAAAGCTCATCTACTGACTCGATAACACCTTGGTCGATATGGTCTATACTTACTGCACTGCCGCTAATATCAACTGGTGCAATATCTGGCCATGATTGTCCAGCAATGGAAACACCTAATTTATCAGGTAGTTCTGCCCACGGAACTTGAACCAATTCAACTTTAACACCTTCATGTTCTGCTTCGAATTCTTTAATTTTGCTTTCCATCCAGTGGAATTTGTTATCTTTATCGTCTGGCCAGCGAGGTCCATCCCAAATGGTAATTGTTCCTGTCCATTCTTTTTCCTCCGCGTCACCTGAAGCTTTCTCATCCTTACCTTTACTGCTGCATGCAGCTAAGAACAGTACGATTGCAAGTAAAAGACTAATAAACCGAATTCTTTTTTTCACGTTAGTACCCCCATTAGAATTATTTGTTTTTTTCCATTCAATCAACCAATCATTCTTTTATCCTCTTGGCTCCCGCCCCCCTTCAAGGCTAAATTCTTACCAGGCGATTTTCCCCATGATGACAGGTTTCTTTGCACCTGTTGCAGCTGGTAAATTGTTTGTTCTCTTCATAAAACATTGATACCCTAATAGTGCAAAAACAATGGCTTCTTTGGCATCACCTGATAACCCAACCTGCTCTGTACTATCCATTGTGATATGTTGCGGGAGACTATTTCGCAGGCTTTTTAGTAATGTTTTGTTATGCCATCCTCCGCCGCTGATGAGGACTTCTTCAATCTTGCCTTTTTCAATATAGTGAGTAATGCCATTTGCTAGTGTTTGAGCTGTTAATTCCGTGATGGTTGCAATTCGATCTTCCACCGTAAGATGGCTGGACTCTTTCCATAACCGCTGTGCATAGTCATGGCCGAATAGCTCTCTTCCTGTACTTTTTGGAGGTTCAAGCTGGTAATAAGGGTGAGCGAGCAGCTCTTTTAGCCATTCTTCATTCACCTTACCACCCGCGGCAATGTCTCCATTTTGATCAAAGGATTGTTTCCCATCTGTTGCAAGTTCAGTAAAAGCATCGATTAGCATGTTTCCTGGTCCTGTGTCAAAAGCAAGGACAGCTTGTTCGTCGCATCCAGCTGGTAATACCGTTATATTGGCAATTCCGCCAATGTTAACGAGCACACGGCCAAATGCTGGATTTTTAAAGAGTAGATAATCAGCATATGGTACTAATGGAGCTCCTTGTCCGCCTGCTGCCATATCTCTTGTTCTGAAGTCACCGATGGTCATCACACCTGTACGTTCGGCAATGACAGCAATGTCTCCGATTTGCAGGGTTGACGTAATAGGGTGATCATCGATTTCGACAGCTTCTGGCTGATGAAAAATCGTTTGACCATGTGAACTAATGATGTCGATTTGATTCATGTTTAAACCCGCTTCAGCTACAACCTTTTTGGCCGCATCTGCAAATAGTTCTCCCAAGAGCATATTCATAGAAGAAATATCTTGTATTCTAGCTCGCTCTGGATTACATAACTCTAGTAATTTTTCCTTCATCACACCTGAAAAACCTAGTGTTGAAAAAGAGATTAGCTTGATATCAAATTTTTCATTTTCTTCTTTAATTGACACTAATGCGGCGTCAATTCCATCAAGTGAAGTGCCTGACATTAGTCCAACGACTAACTTCTCATTTTCCATGTTTTTCACCCTCTCTCACTCGTTTATTTGTTTTGAAATGAAGGAATGGTAACAGGTAAAGTTCCAGATACTTTTTCTAAACCATAAATAGCGGCGGCTGCCATTTTTAACGCCGGATAGGAAAATTCATAGGTACATAAATAGGCAGCAACATCTGGTAAATACGCAATATCGTATGGACTTCTCGTTGCCACAACCACAACAGGTACTCCAGTGTCATGTAATTTTTCCACTAATGTAATCTGCGAATTACCAGGAAGTGCAGTTAAAGTGCCGACAACGATTGCCTCATATTCTTTCGCTTGCTCAGAAATAGTGTTAATCTCTTCCTCCGTCGGCGGGTTTGATAATTCCACCACATGTGCTGAGGGATCAATTTCCTTTATCGACTTACCTAGCAGCATGGATGAATATCTTTTATCTTCCACTTGCATGGTGTAGCTGTTCTCAGAGTAAACAACCAATACACGCTGTGTGCTGTCAGCTGCAAGCGGCAGTACTCCAGAGTTTTTCACCACCGTTACGCCTTGTCGATATATATCCTTCGCAGTCTGTTCATGCTCTTCACAGCCCACTACACTTGGAACGGAAATTTCATCTTTTAACTGAAGTTCATCCCAATTTAAATACTTTTCTTTCAATCTAGTAACTCGTTCAAAGGCTGCATTCAATGCAGCGTCTTCAATTTCTCCTGATTCAACAGCTCTGGCAATTGCCTCAATGGTATCTTTTTGCAGGTTATGAAGATGAGAGACCATAATCAAATCCACTCCAGCCTTGATAGCTTCTACACCACCCCGAGCTGTTCCAATCGTGTTTGCAATCGCATTCATTTCCATGCAATCAGTGGTCACCACTCCGTTAAACTGCAGCTTATTTCGTAAAAGTCCTGTAATGACTTTTTTAGATAATGTGGCTGGCACGCCTTGTTGATCTTCAATCGCAGGGAAATAGACATGTGCTGACATGACGGTATCCGCACCTTCTTGAATGCTTTCTACAAATGGCTTCAACTCTATTTCTTCTAATCGTTCCATATCGTGTGCAATAACAGGTAAGTCTAAATGTGAATCCACATTGGTGTCTCCATGGCCTGGAAAATGCTTTAAGGTTGTAATCACACCTGCATCCTGCATGCCTTTCATGGCCATTTTTCCAAACAATGAAACCTTTTCTGCACTCTCGCCAAATGATCTTACTCCAATGACGGGATTGTCTGCGTTATTATTGACATCCAATACAGGCGCTAAATTCCAATTAATCCCCAAGGCTTTTAGTTCTTTCCCAGTTCCTAATCCAACTTTATAGGCATTGTCAGGGAGATTCGTTGCACCTAGCAGCATGGCACCCGGAAAAATCGTTGCACCTTCCCCCAGCCTGCGTACGACTCCATTTTCTTGATCGATACAGATTAGCAGTGGATGTTCATGTCCCGCTTCTTTTGCCGTTTTCTGTAGTTCGGAGGTTAACGCTAAAATTTCCTGTGGTGTTCCAATATTCCGTCCAAAAAGAATAATACCGCCCACATGGAAATCTCTTATCAATTCTTTTATTTCTTCTGAAGCAGTTTTACCCTTGAATCCTACGACCATAAGCTGGCCGACCTTGTTCCGAAGATTCATCTTGTCACCTCCATTTTCTTGTTTAAAGCTCAAATCCAGGTATGCTTGATCCTTTTCTTACATTCGCACCTGTTGGGAATTTGAGTGTTTGTGCATAGGTAGTTCGATTGAGGCATCCTCTCATCGTTCCAAGTGCTTTGTAGTAATCATAGTAACGGAAAGAGGATGAATTCATAATAAACCAGTACTGCGACAGCGCTTCCAAATAGGTGTCAAATTCATCGGTGACATCGACAAATATATCCGGCAAATAGCCTTCCATGTCCTCCCAATTCTCACTGTGAAACATTCTCGTTAACGAATGTGGAGGCAGCCCTTCTAAATCAAAACCAGGCAGTGCCGCTTTAAGCCATGCTGCTTGAACAATTTTTGGACACAGTGCATGATCTGGATGCATGCTGTTTTCCCAATGAGTGATGACTACATTCGGCTTAAGCTTTCTGAATATGGTTGCAACATGTGAGATGGTAGCATCGTTATCACTTAATTCTGCGTCTTTATAATCAAGCGTGATACTCCTTGCACCTAATACAGCTGCAGCTTTTTCCGCTTCCCTAATTTTTTGTTCACGATACTTTTCTACCGTTAGACCTGCTGGTGTCCCTTTTTCACCTGCAGTCAAATGCAGGAACGTCACCTCGTGCCCTGCTTTGGCATATTTATGGGCGATTGCACCTGCCTGAATTTCTGCGTCCCCACAATGTGCGCCAACCACCATTAAATGAAATTTATTGGACACGTCAATTCCTCCTCATTTAAAAATGTGACCGAATGATGTTGTGCAATCTTGGTCGAAGACGAAGGATAGGATCTTTTCTTCCAAAATGCACTCGATTTGTAAGTAAAATGACATGAAGCTTTATTTCAGGATCAAACCATATGCTTGTGCCTGTAAATCCTGTGTGACCATAGGATGACGCTGAAAAAAGATCTCCACAGCTTGAAAAAGTTGGACTTTTCAATATCCATCCGAGTCCGCGGTATTCGTTACTAAAAGCTGTAAAGTTTTTTCTGCTCACTTCAATCGATGCCTTAGACAGCACTTGTTCTTTTTTAAACATACCCTCATTTTCAATCATCCTAGTGAAATTAGTAAGGTCACGAACAGTCGAGAACAACCCGGCGTGTCCGCTAATTCCTCCCATGCTTTCGGTGTTGTCGTCATGTACGATTCCATGTTTGTAATCATTTAGCTTTTCACTATATTCCGTTGCTGCATAACGACTTCTTTCAAATGTCGGGTTAAATGTCGTTTCCGTCATTTCAAGCTTGTCAAATAGTTCTCTTTTGACATAATCTTGAAAACACTCATTTGTGACACTTTCAATTAATTTGTAGAGGGTTATATATCCCAAATCACTATAAATAACCTTTTCACCAATGGGTGCAACCAATTGCTCGTCATAGATTCGCTTCAAGATTTGTTCAGTCGTTAAATTCTCCAAAAAATATTCTCGATGAGCAGGCAGTCCTGATGTATGCGTTAATAACTGTTTTATCGTAATCGTTGATTTTCCATATCGCCCAAACTCCGGTAAAAAGAAGGAAACTGGGTCATCGAGATGCAGGGTGCCTTTTTCAACCAGTGTAAGAATCGCAGGAAGTGTGGCAACTAGCTTGGTTAAGGACGCTAAATCAAAGACAGTATTGATGGCCATAGGCTCTTTGTTAGGAAAAACAACTCGATTTCCGATTGCCTCTTCCAACACACACTCTCCCTGAAAGGAAACATAAATCACAGCTCCAGGAATATGATTCGATTGAATTTCCTTCTGAAGAAAATCAAGAACTTTCCGTTTCATAATCTAGAGCTTCCTTTCCTTTGCTAGTTCAATGGCTGTTCGCGTAAATCCATTCGCTTCTTTGATGGCCTCATTCGCTTCTTCATAAGAAACATTTGCAAGGATCATCACGATAGCAGGTTTCACTTTTTGATCCGTTTCATTAAGAACCCTGGCTGATTCTTCGTAAGAAACACCCGTAATCGTACTTACGATATTTCTCGCTCGTTCAATTAACTTCGCATTACTTGCATTCAAATCCACCATTAAATTCCCATAAACCTTGCCAAGTTTAATCATGGTGGTTGTCGTAAACATGTTTAAAATCATTTTCTGAGCCGTAGCGGATTTTAATCGTGTAGATCCTGATAAAAACTCTGGTCCAACAACCGCTTCAATATTATGATCCGCGATTTTACCAATCTCTGAATTTGGATTACAGGATACTGCTATCGTTACGGCTCCTACCTCTTTTGCATAGTTCAATGCACCAATGACATATGGAGTTCTGCCGCTTGCGGCAATTCCAACGACAACATCGGATTGAGTTAGTCCTCTTTGTGCTAAATCCTTCTCCCCAAATTCTAGACTGTCTTCCGCACCTTCAACAGCTCTGAACATCGCTGTTTCTCCACCAGCCATAACTGCTTGCACTAATTCTGGCGGTGTACAAAAGGTTGGAGGACATTCAGAAGCATCAACAATCCCTATTCTCCCGCTCGTACCCGCACCAATGTAAAATAAACGCCCATTATTTTTTAAAGATTGATAGATTGCTTCTATTGCCAATTCAATCTCTGGAAGAACCTTTTGAACCGCATCTGCCACGCTTCGATCTTCTTCATTCATTAAGGCAACGATTTCACTCGTTGACAGTTGATCGCTATGGATTGATTTGTGGTTGCGCTGCTCTGTTGTTAGGTTTAATATATTCACTTTCATTTGGACACGCCTTTCCAAATTTACTATTTATCTTTTGAGTTCCTTACTTAAATCCTTACTCATCTGCTGGTATTCCTTCCAAATCACAAAATCTAGTTTTCCGTAAAAATTAACGAGCCCAGTCCAATCGATAACAATACTATGTATATTTCGTTCCCGTAAAAAAGAAATACCGGCCTCAACAATGGCAAGCCCATATCCATTTTTTCGTTCATTGGGATCAATTCCCAATGGACCTATTCCACCTAACGCCTCATTCACCAACGGTGCCCAGTATACATTTTGTGCAATATACGGAGAATTGTGGTCGTTTATTCGGCAAAACCCAATGATGTTCCCGTTTTTCTTTGCGATGACAAACTCTCTCCCAGTACCGCCTCTTTGAAAATAGTGAATGGCTTCATATTCCCATCTTCCTGGGAAGCAACGCTGTAAGAACGAAAGGAACTCGTGTTTTTCTTCTTTTTTAAGTAGAGTAAATTGAACATCATATCTAGATGGATTAAAACAATTTGGCCGGTTTTGATCGTGACGGATTAAATCATACTCGATGTAACCACTTACATAATTTCGCTTCTCAAACCATGTTTTTGACTTCTCAAAGTTCTTCGGAATTCCTGGGAAGTAGTGCCAAGGATCTCGCCCAATATGTACTGTTTTTATGTTTCTTTCTTTTAATGCCTGCTCCGCTTTTCCTAATAGAGCGCTTCCAATTCCCCTGCAACGATAGCTCGACTTCACTAAAAGCACCTGAATCCAGCCGATATCGTGATTCATTTGAACGTCTAAATTTTCCTGCCAGCATTTAGATACGACAAAACCAATGACTTGATCTTCATCATTTATCGCAATAAACGACCCAGAACGTAATACATTTGCATCATCAAAGCTATTCTGAATAAAAAGTTCTTCTCTCAGTGGGAACTGCATACCAATTTCTGAGTTCCAAAGCGCGACTAGTTCTTTAAGCCTTTGATGATCCCAGCCGATCAATTTCATGTTGGCATCCCCCTCACATCTCCGAGTTTTTAACTATTATGTTTTTTACTTCCATCTACTATTATACGACTATGTATTCATTTTTGAAATAAAAATTCAAAATTTTATAAATATTTTCGCACTAATATTTCACATTTTAAAATATGGCAGTGTTAATCCATTTTCGGAATCTAAATAGGCGGAGAAATTCCGCTAAATTCGAATTTACCAATAAAAATAGCGTAAATAGACGGAGAAATTCCGACTATTTATCTAAAAAACATGAAAATGGAGGTTTTTTCTATGCTTAACCGGAAAATCTCCGCTTATTTAAGTCAAAATTGGCTCAATTTTTCATTTAACTGGAAAATCTCCGCTTATTTTACTTGGCCTGGTTACTGGAGGGCAAATCAACACCCTAACTTAACAGAGCCAAAAATAAATGCAGCCTCAAAACCTTCCTGAATGGATACATTTTTACATTGGAGTGCTTTGATTACCGCACCGCCGACTGGTGGAAGCTTCGGTTTTACTAAGTTTGCACGTACTTTTTGATCTTTCAACACGGATTCAATCGCAGGTATAAATAAGTCTGAGCGGTTAAATACTCCTCCAACCAATACAACTGGAACGGTTCCATCACTATGAAATAGCTGCTGTGCTAAACTGCTAATTGAATTCCCAATCTTTCTCCCTGCGTGATGGATGATTTCTCTCGCTATTTCATCCTGTTGGTCTGCTGCTTCTGCAACATACCTGCTCAATGGTGAAATGACTTCACGTGCCTTTCCAACCTGATAAATGGTCTGGATTAACTCGGGCGGCAGACTAACATTGAAATGCTTTAAGATACTTTCCGTTAGGATCGTTTTTTTGCCTCGCCCATCATATTCTTTAAAAATTGCATGTAATGCTTCCTTACCAAGGTCATACCCGCTCCCCTCATCATCGATTAAATAGCCCCACCCTCCTGCACGGCCTCTATCACCATTTGCATTCATACCGAAAGTGATGGAGCCAGTGCCTGCAATTTGGACGATTCCCGGTGCCCCGTAGGTTCCGGAATACAAGGCATTCACTCCGTCAATATCAACAACAACCTTTGTACCAGTAGGCACCAACTTTGAAATACTCTTTTCCATAAAGCTTCTCGCATCAGGACGATCAACGCCGCTCATTCCAGCAAACACTACAGATAGATTTGAGAATGCGCTTTCATTTTGGAGCCTTAAAGAAGTAACTAAGTTTCGTAATTCCGATTCTACCTGTTTACGGTCAACGCCGTTTTGATTGGTCGCGCCAACTGTTTGCTGAGCAGCAATTTTTCCAAACTCATCAGCAATAACACCGACTGTCTTCGTTCCTCCGCCATCAATACCTAAAACATACATGTAAATGTCCTCCAAAAACAGCTTGTAGATTGATAGTTTGATTATATAATATAAAAATAAAGTTTTAAATATAAATTATATTTATTGAAATTATATTTTAGTTGTAATTCATACTATTTTCACGACAGCTTGGCAAAAAACCACCAGAACCGTCCCCTTGGTCACCCTCGGTCATAAAAAAAGCTAACGAAAAGGGATATCATTTTCCCCTTTCCGTTAGCTTTTGGCGCATTCGGTTATCTACCCTTATAATTCGGTTTTTCTCTATCTAAAAAGGCACGTAATCCTTCGACGCGGTCCTCTGTGGCGAAGTTAACCAGCCATGCCTCGGCTTCTAATGTTAAAGCCTTCTCCAGAGCAAGATCAACGCCGTGATTGAGTGCTTTTTTTGCTTGCATAACGGCAATCGGGCTATTTTTTAAAATCCGTTCTGCTAAAGCCAAACTTTCTTCCATTAACTGATCCTTTGGTACAACCTTATTGACGATACCTAATTGTTTGGCCTCAGTCGCAGGAATCCTGTCACCGGTAAAAACTAACTGTTTGGCAATCCCTACCCCAACAAGCCGGGCCAATCGCTGCGTACCTCCCCAGCCAGGATAAACACCTACCGTTACTTCCGGTAATCCCAACTGGACATGCTCTGCTGCAATACGGAGATCACAAGCCAACGCAATTTCCAACCCGCCGCCTAATGTAAATCCATTTAAGGCAGCAATGACAATTTTACGGCTGTTTTCCAATCTGTTTAAAAAGGCTTGACCGGCATAAACAAATTTTTCACCTTCCATAAGTGTCATTTCTTTCATCATGGCGATATCCCCGCCTGCAACAAACGCTTTATCTCCCGCACCTGTTAAGATCACGGCTCTGATTTCTGGGTCATTTTCAATCACGTCTACAACATGCTCCAATTCAGAAAATAATTGGAGGTTGATTGCATTTAAAACTTCCGGTCGATTCAATTTAATAATGGCTATGTTATTCTTTTTTTCATAAAGGATGTATTCTAGTGATTTCTCCATTTTTCTCTCCTTTTACCCTATGGCTCTTTTCTTAAACTTTGTTGCTTTTTATAACAAAAATTAATAATTGTCCTGTGTTTTCGAAAAAAAACAGATGAATTTTAATAAGAAAAGAGCTTGCATACTAAATTCAAAGGCACAAAATAACTATTGCCACGTTAAAATCGGCTTTAGGATTTTCACAACAATCGTTACGAAATAGCCTATCCGATGGCCTGTAATTCATGCTTTAATATTTTTCCAGAGTGGTTTCTTGGAATTTCATTAATCATTTCATAATACTTTGGTATTTTAAAACCTGTTAACTTGTCTCGGCACCATTTGGTAATCTGTTCACCATCAATGGCAGCATCAGGGGCTATTACGACGAATGCTTTTATGGCCTCACCCCAGGTTGGATCAGGAATTCCAATGACGGCGACATCTCCAATTTGCGGATGCTCCCTCAAAACCGCTTCTACTTCATTTGGATAAACGTTTTCTCCGCCTGTCTTTATTAAGTACCTTTTCCGGTCGACCATCTCAAGCGTTCCATCTGCCGATCTTCGGAATACGTCGCCGGTATGAATCCAGCCTCCGTCCAACAACTCTTTTGTTGCCTCTTCTTTATTCCAATAACCTTGAATCATGGAAGGGCCGCGAAGTAAAAGCTCACCAATTTCCTCATCGGGGTCATTGCTGATGTTATCGATTTTTCCGTCAAAGTTTGGCAGTAAATAACCATATGATTTAAAGTTTTCCATATCTTCCTTATAGTGAATCGCGGTTACAATACTGCTTGCTTCAGTGGAACCGTAAATACCAAAATAGGTGCAACGAAGCTTGTTATTGATATCCGTAACAATTTTAGAAGAAACAACCCCAGCCATTGACAACAGATTCTTAAGTGATTCAACCTTTTTCACATCATAAAAATCCGAATATAGGAATCTACTTAATAGAGGTTCGAGGATAAACATAGTAGAGACCTTTTCTCTTTCAATCAGTTGATAGGCTTCTTCGGCATCAAATTTCGCAGATGGGAAAACTACTTTTCCACCATAATGGATATGAGTAAGGAATGCCCCAAACCCTGCTACATGGAAAAGTGGAAGTAACGCAATATAGCTGTCTTCCGGTCCATTTTTAATAAAAGCGTTAATATTATTATCATTCCACAGCCAATTTTGATGAGTCGCGATACATCCTTTAGGAAACCCAGTGGTTCCGCTCGTATACTTGATGGTAAAAATATCGGAAGTCATCACTTTACAGTCAGGTTCTCGTGAAGGGAAATTCCCGCTTTCCTCCAATATAGTTGTATCAAGATAGAGTGGAACATTACAGTTATTGGCACTGGTTTGTGCATTCCCGTACAACAATTCACTAGTTAACATTAATTTAGGGGAGCAATCTTTCAATATATAATCAATCTCACTGTTGTTTAATCGAATATTAATAGGTACAAAAATAGCACCCATTTTCGCAATGGCAAAAATAAATAGGCCGTAAGAAACTTTATTTTCCGATAGAATCGCCACACGGTCACCATGTTGAATTCCCTTCGCTTCCAGCCAGTTGACAATCCGATTTACCTCTTGATTTGCTTCTTGATAGGTATATCGATGATTCTCAGAAACAAATACTTCATTTTGAGGATATTGGACTGCATTCTTTCTTATTAAACTACCTAAAGTAAATTGATTCATCCTTTTAGCACCCCTTGTTGTAGAAATAATAGTTTTATGAAGAGACCCCATGTATCTACACAGTAGATATACATAAATAGAGACTGATTCCTTCTTTCGTCAGAATCATCAAATAATACAATATTCGAAAATTTCATATAAAAACCATTATACCTGCCTAACTCTGGACATGCAATGGAGTGTTTCTAGTATTCTACCCTAATTCTCCTTCACCAATTTGTTACAATCTAAGACAGCTTTATACAAGAAAAAAACTAATCAAACACTTGATTAGTTAGGCGATAAATCCTTTAGTGGGGTGCCAAAGGGACGGTTCTCATGGTTTATTTTTAGTAAACTTTTGACCACCAGAACCGTCCGAAACCGCTGAAAAACCATCGTTTCCGTGAGCTATTTTATATGTCAATTACATTTCCATCAAAATCAAAAAATCAGGGAACTTCATTTGAAGTTCCCTGATTTTTATGCTTGGTCAAATGTTATTCCTTACTCAAGAATTCCCCCTTATGGACCAAAAATCTATTGAAGAAGAGTGAAGGGCCTTATAGGTTTTATTAATTTGACAAATACATCAAAGCAGGCAAGGTTAGGATTGCAGGAATGGTGATTTGTCAGCCTTCACGGCATTTTTAAGTCGATTGCTTTTGGAATACCAATTAAATTTTAATTTTCCTGTTTATCAACTAGAAAGGTGATAAGCACGAATAATAAGAAAGCTAGTAAAAGTAAGCTTCCACCCACGATAAAGAACACCATGACAAAGGTTTCATTAAGATTGAATGGATTTAGATTGTACATCCACATTCCTACGGTCAAACCTGCAGCACCCAGCATTCCAAGGATACTGTGAATTGCTACAAGTCTTTTGTATTTAATCTTATACACCTTATAAAAAATTCCCCAAGCGAATACCGAAAGCCATCCTACTAATAGAATATGAGCATGAATGGGTCTCAATGAATAATCCATACTTCCTGACATTTGAGAACCAATAAAAGTACCGATTATTCCGAATATCGCTGAAAAACGAATGAGCCTTAAACTCCAAGTTTGTTCCATCTATTTATTCCTCCAATTTTCTTTCTTTATTTGGAAGTATGATTGTGAAGGTTGTTCCCACGCCAACCTCACTATCAACCTTTATTTCTCCTCCATGCAGGTCAATAATCTGTTTAACAATCGATAAGCCTAGCCCTGTACCGTCACTTTTTCTAGATGAATCTACACGGTAAAAACGTTCGAAAATTTGGGTCACGTCTTTCTTAGACATCCCGATTCCGGAATCTTTCACAATGATCGTGATGAAGGCTTCACTTTTAGATAAACTTATCCAAATATTCCCTCCATGAGCATTATACTTTATCGCATTCGTTATCAAGTTGTCCCAGACGTTGCTTATCAGTTCGACATCAACCTTCATCCGAATAGGTGACAGTTTATAAGAAACTTCAATTTCCTTTTCCTGTAGTCGCCATTGATACCTGCGGATGGTTTGTTTTATCTGTTCATCCAATTGCACCTCTGATATCATCATCGGATATGCTTTCTGATCAAGTGAGGTTAATACCAATAGCTGCTTAGTTAGATTGGAAAGTCGCTTTGATTCATGATCAATAACCTGCAGGTACTCGTTTAATTCGTGTTCATTTACGTTTTGTGACAGTAGAAGCTCAGCATACCCCCGAATATTCATTAGTGGAGATTGAAAGTCATGTGACACATTATTGATAAAGGATTTTCGAGCTTCATCATTATGTTGCAACTGCCTCTGCATGTTGTTAAAGCTTTCTGCTAATTGGCCAAGCTCATCATTACGATCAATCTTTAACGGATAAAGAAAATTCTCACGAGTAATCTCTCTGGTCGCTTCTGTTAACCTTGTAATCGGTTTGATGAGATGCTTTGCAAACAGGATTACCCCACTAATGCTAACAACTGTAACTGCTACAAAAAACCATGCTAAAATCATATGAATATCAGAAAAGAGCAGTTTATTATTGGGACGTAGGAATAAACCATATTCCTCCCCACTCATGGTGAATGGCACACCTACCGTATTCTTAACATCATTTGAGAAATGTCCCATCATTAAAAACTTATTGGAAAAGTGGCTCATACCATGGTAGATTTCTTTTTCCAAGACTACCTTCTTGGCTTCTATAGGAAGTTCTGTCTTTGTAAAAGGCTTGCCAAAATAAGCCTCTTCCCCAGATTCGTTTACCACATATATTTGATACCCAAGATTACCAATCGATTCTAAGAAAGGCTCTAAGGAAGAATGATCAGAATGCATACTCTCAAGGTTTAATGTAATGGTTTGGGCGATCTCTACATTTTGCTGATCCATCTTCTGCTTGGTAGAAGACATGTAAATAAAATTGGCTAATATCATCCCAATCGTGACACTTATTATTAAAATCAATAGCGTTGCAACAATGAACTTTTGATATAAAGTTCTCATTTGGTTACCTCAAGCTTATAGCCAATCCCTCGAACCGTTTGAATTTCCACCGATGCATCATATTTTTTTAAACGATCTCTGATTCGGTTTATATGAGTATTAAGAGTTTGTTCTCCGCCTTCATAATCAACTCCCCATACTTGTTCGACTAAAAAGGCTCTAGGTGTAATCTTATTTGCGCGTGAAGCTAATAAACTTAATAATTCAAATTCCTTTAGTGGTGGAAGGACTGTTTCTTGATTGATCATTAATTCAAAGTTTTTCCGATCGATGGTGAGATTTCCCACCTTTATAACCGTTTCCATGGCACGTTCGACGCGCCTTAACACTACGGCAACACGAAATAGAAGTTCCTTTACCTCAAATGGCTTCACGATATAGTCCTCTGAACCAGCTAAGAAGCCTTGTTCTTTGTCATCAATCTGCCCTTTGGCAGTCAGCAGGATAACGGGGAGATCGTAGTCAGTTGATAATGTCTTTGTCAATTCATACCCATCCATTCCTGGCATCATGACATCGACAATTGCTAAATCAACAGTTTTTTCTTCCAACAGATTTAAGGCTTCTTCAGCATGATTCGCTCTATATACTTGATAGCCTTCTCGACTTAAGTGGATAGATACAAGCTGTTGAATATATACATCATCATCTACAACAAGAATCTTCATCTTCATTATAGGAACCTCCTAAAAGGAGAATACAAAGGATAGGAAGTCCTTTGTATCCTTTTTTACTGTCCATTATGGGAGACTTGCCTGTCTTTTTCAAATAGTAGGATTAAAGCTGGTAGAAGCATCCCCCGAACTAGGAAAGTATCAATTAAGATTCCAATTGCAACCATAAAACCAAATACGAAAAGGTCAGCAATTGGCATCGTAGTCAACGCTGCAAAAGTTGCCGCTAGAATGATACCCGCCGATGAAATGACACCACCGGTATTCCGGATTGCAATTTCAAGAGCATCTTTAACTCGGTGCGTCTTCCGCTCTTCTATGAATCTAGAGGCAAGGATAATATTATAATCAATCCCTAACGCCACTAAGAAGATGAAAGCGTAGACAGGTACACGAGTACTTAATGCTTCATAACCAAACAAGATATCAACTAGAAAAATGCCAAGACCCATAGCAGATACATAGGAAAGTAAAATGGTCGCCATCATATAAATAGGCATTTTAATGGAACGAGTCAGGGCGAATAAGAGAATTAGGATTAGTAATGTTTCAAGTGCGACAATGGTAAAAATATCCTTCGTATTCACATCTCGTTCATCTACTAGCTTTGCAGTTACTCCGCTAAAGTATGCTTCGCCGGATATAGAAGCGTCCTTTAATAGTTTTGGTGATTCTTCACGTAAATCTTGTATCATATCCATAGCTTCCGTAGAATATGGATTCATTGCTAACACAACACTAAGCTTTATAGCCTTAGAGTCCTCAGATTGTGCAGTCAATCGTACAGATGTAATTTCTTTATATTCTTGTAGTTTTCCGGTAATAGCAGTTACGTCTTCTTCTACTAAAGCTTCATCACTTTCGATTAACAATGTTGTAGGTGCTAGTTCCCCTTTGTCATATCTTGTCTCTACAATTTCATATCCAACTCGAGACGGTAAATCCTCAGGAAACTTTTTGACAGTATCAAATTCAAAATCAAGATTAAACACATTTAAAGCAGTAATGACAAGAAAAATACCAACAATCCCTCCGGATATACCTGGTTTATTCACCACAAACTTCGCAATAGGTCCCCAAATTCCGTGTTTTACTTCTTTTTCTTGGCCGTACTTTGGAACTTTCGGCCAAAATGCTCTGCGACCAAATAGCGTAAATAAAGCAGGCACCAATGTGATCGATGCTAACATGATGAAGAACATGGCAAGACCGAAAATTGGAGCAAAGTTTTGATAATCACGGAAATTAGCGAAGAATAAGACTAACATCGCCGCTAACACCGTGCCTCCAGCAAAAAATACAGGTTCCCCAGTTGCACGCATTGCAAGTTTCATTGCTTCATATTTGCTTTCAACCTTGTTAAGCTCCTCACGGTAACGGGAGAATACAAATAGTGAATAATCAATCACTGCAGCAAAAAGTAAAATACTCATAATGGAGGTTGTTGAGTTATTGATTTCTAACCCGCCCGCCCCTAGTAATGCAACACTTTGATTCACAACCTGATAGACAATAACTGTTGCAAGCAGAGGGATGAACGCAAGTAACGGTGAGCGGTAAATCACAATAAGTAATACTAAAATAATAACGATTGTAGCAAGTAATAACACAAAGTCCGCTTGTTCAAAAAGCTTGAGTGTGTCCCCAGCAATTCCAGCCGGACCAGTGATATAAAAGGAAATATTTTCAAATCCATCTGCGATCTTATTGCCTATCTCAGAAGCCTTATCATTGATTTCGGCATATTGGCTATTACCAAGCCCCTGCTCTAATTCCATCGGAACAATCATCGTTGAACCATCCTCGGAAATAAAGCCCGTTAACGCTTGAGGTGGAAGTGCGCTTATATCAAGGATATTCTCAATTCCTTTAATATCTTCTTCTACTATTCCATTTAGTATTTGTGTGACCTCATCGGTACTGATGTTGCCATTTTCATTATGGAATACAAGGATTCCTGGTGTCCCTTGCTCATTTGGAAATATCTCTTCTGTCTTCTTTTCAGCTAATAAAGATTGTGCTTCATCAGGGAGCGATTGAAAATTCGTTACTTTATAGTCACCAAGCCTTGGTCCCGCACTTAATCCGACCATCAGGACTAGCCAAGCGATAATCGTAATCCACATCCCTCGTTTTGTTGAAACCCAATCTGTAATTGGAA
This sequence comes from Neobacillus vireti, assembly GCF_036962345.1. Taxonomy (GTDB): domain Bacteria; phylum Bacillota; class Bacilli; order Bacillales; family Cytobacillaceae; genus Neobacillus; species Neobacillus vireti_A. The sequence continues at coordinate 18,373 of NZ_JBALNB010000012.1, read as the reverse complement.
ATAACAGTTTTCTCAAAAATGTAAACCTCCTTTAGTCTCTTTCGAATATGATCTTACTAATCGAAGATAAATTTAATATCAACTTTTGTTTACATTTTGGAGAAACTGATTTTTAGTTTATCGAAATTATTTATAATCCATTTTTTTATTGTCAGACTTCAGATGGCTTTCCTTCTGCATACAATGCCTAATACAAAAATATTTTTCATAAAAACTCCGCCATTTCCTTAATATGTTGCTCTGATAAACACCTTGCAAAAGGTTCGAAATGGTTTTTTGGGATGTGCCGATCCATTCAGCACATTGAATGAGTTTACTCTCAGGTATATTTGTAATTTGCGCAACAAAAGATGGAGTGTATTTAGAAACGACCATTTCTAAGTCGGGAAAGCAAATCGTATTCCATTTTCAATGTATAAAACTGTCTGCGATTGTAATCCTCCGTATACCATGGCACTACCGTGGATTTATTACGAAAAAAACTAATCAAACACTTGATTAGTTTTGGGATAAACCCTTTAGTATCAAGGACTATCACTATATATGAGCTAGCTGCAAGGATTGTCGAGAGTTGTACAAAGACAGGTTTTTTTATCTCGCCGTATTCATTATTTTCTTCTATTTTCGAAATAGAATTGGAACCCATATAGAAAAATTGCTTTATAAAAGATATGTAGAAAAAATTGAAAATGATTTATACGAAATAATGCCACTATTTTTAGTTTTTTAAGTACCTTCATAATAGGAAAAGCAAATATAGCACCTACAATTGCGTTTAAAGTGATAAAACGTTTAAAATCCCCATATGTCCATTTTAAAATCCACATTGCACCAACTAAAAATGGTCCGATATGAAAAGGGAATTCCCCTGAAAGATAGGAATGGGAATTTCTATAGAAAACCCACCATTTACGTTGTTTTCCAAATATAGCTTCAATGGAGTGTATGATTAGAACAAGGATGGCTGCAGGAAAATACCTCTTGATATTACGCCTTCCAAGAAAAGGTAATGTCGACAACGCTAATATGACCATAAGAATATTATATAATCGCATAGTTTTTAATGACATACTAGCAATTCCTCCTTTTGTCTTTTACTTCATTACTATTCAACCCGCCAATAAATTTTATTCCGAGTTAATACTGCCAAATAATAAGCTCAAAAGTTTCTCATGCTTTTCTGTATACTTCATTGCCATTACCATAAAATAATCTCAGAATAACAAATGAAAAAATTGGAGGTATTTCCTTTGGGATTATTTAATAAAACCAAGGCAACCACCTTAACTGCTGCAGAAGTTTCGGCCCTTTGGCTGCAGTATATGGGTGATAGTATGGCAATATGTGTGTACAAATATTTTCTTACGATTGTTGAGAACAAAGAGATAAAACCCATTTTAGAATACGCCTTGCAGTTAGCTGAGAGCCATATTTCAAAAATTACCGATTTCCTAAAAAGTGCTAATTTCCAAATCCCTATCGGATTTACAGATAATGATGTGAATGTGAATGCCCCACGTCTGTTTTCTGACCAATTTCTACTTTTTTACTCGTATATTATGACCATACATGGGCTAACAGCTTATAGCTTAGCTATTTCAAACACGGAGCGACAAGACATTCAAAATTACTTCTTTGACTGTACGGCATCATCTAAGGAGCTGTTCCAAAAAATTGTAGAATTGTCTAAAAACCAGCCAAAATATACAAGTGTCCCCTCCATACCATCACCTCATGGGGCAAAGTTTATGGAATCTCCAGGATTCATTTCCAATTTAATCGGAGACAAAAGACCACTAAATAGTTCCGAAATCAGCACTCTTTTCTTTAATTCGACGAAAACTGGATTTATCACGTCGTTAAGTTTGGCTTTTAGTCAGGTGGCGGTACGTGAAGATGTTCGGAATTTTATGTTGAAAAACGTTAAATTAGCAGGGAAAGATGCCGAAAGCTTTGACGCTATCTTGCAACAGGATCGTTTACCAATACCTGCGAAATGGGATGACGAGATCACAGATTCAACAGTAAGTCCATTTTCTGATAAATTGATCATGTTTCACGCTGCTTTTTTAGTAAATGCAGCTCTTACTTATTATGGCGCTTCATTAGGTTCCAGCCTAAGGTCGGATCTCATCGTAACCTATAGTAAAGTATTTACCCATGCGATGGAGGCAGGTGCAATTTCTTTCAATATTATGGTTAAACATGGTTGGATGGAAAAACAACCAGAAGCGATGGACAGATAATCACTATCACAGACGGCAATTTCTGCGTTTGTTCCCACAGTACCAATACTTTTGATTTATACTAAAAAAGCCCCTTTCCAATAGGATGAAAGGGGCTTTGCCTTCCACTGCTATTAACCTTCAAAAATTCTAATTTTGCAGTTTTTCAGTATTATTAAATACATCAACCGCCTGAGTTGATCTAAACTATTTCATAAAATAGGCGTGAAGGTGTGGAAAGAAAAATCGATTAATATATAATAAATATCAATCCGAAGGCATGCCCATTTTGTCTTTCCCTTTCGGGTGATGGTAGTTTGATATTTAGAGAGGAAGTTTTATATGTTAGGAGAAATTTTCGCCACACTTTTTGATGTGATTGTCCCGCTTGCTTTGCCTGTGATAGCAGGAGTCTTGCTAAGCCGGTTTGGGAAGCTGGAAATCAAGCCGCTTTTAAACTTTGTCTTATATTACATAACGCCGTTCTTGATTTTTGATACCTTAATGGAGGCGCGATTATCACGAGAGGATGTCTATTTGACTGTTGCCTATTCCCTGTTAAATCTGATTTTACTTGCGGTTGCAGCCAACCTTTTCGGCAAACTGCTCAAACTGCCTGCCAATGATATAGCTGGGTTAACCCTAATTTCCTCCTTTACCAATTCGGTCAACTATGGAATCCCACTAACCTTGCTTGCTTTTGGTCAGCTGGGGCTTGAAAAGGCAGCCATCTACATCGTTATGCAGATGATCATGATGCATACATTAGGAATCTTCTTTGCAGCACGCTCTCACTTTACAGTAAAAAATGCGATGAAATCGGTGTTTGCCCTGCCTGCTATTTATGCGGTATTGCTAGCCATCGTGTTACGCACGTTTGATTTAACACTGCCAGGCGGTCTCTCCACCGGCATTTCCATGATTGCAGACTCTTACCCGCCCATTGTACTAGCGATTTTAGGCGCACAAATGGCCAATGTGAAAACAGAAAGTATTACTAGGAATACACGCGTTACCTTCTGGACAGGCATGAGCATGAGATTATTGATCGCACCACTCATTGCTTTATTGTGCTTAACTCTATTAAACATTGAAGGCATTATGTTCTCTACGCTATTAGTATTATCCTGTATGCCCGTTGCGATCAACGCCGGCATTCTAGCTGAAAAATTCAATGCCTCACCAAAGGTGTTAACCAAAACGATACTTTGGACAACCCTATTGTCCTTTTTTGTATTACCGATATTGATTGTTTTGGTTAAATAGGTCCAAAGAGGGTTTTGGTTTACAAATAAAACCTCGACAACCTACAAATATCGACAAACTTCCTCGCAGATTTTTGGTAGAATGTGGTAGTAATAACCTATATTAATAAGAATGTCGTAGGATTTGGGGGTAATTTGTATGGGCAGCACCGCACAACAAACCATTGATGCAGATCTTTATACACAGAAATGGTTTAAAAATTGGAAGATAATCACGGTAAGTACCATTGCACTTATTCTTGCCGCCGTCAGCTTTTATCAAGCCACACACTTTAACGCTAACATAAAGATAAATGGGGTCGAGGTCGGCGGCATGAGTGCTGGCAAGGCTTTAAAAAAATTACAAGCATCACTTTTAAAAAATGATATTTACCTGGGTGAGCAACTAATTGTAGATGGAAAAGATACGGAGATGGGATTCACAAATGATGACCTGCCGGGAATAAAACAACATTTAAAAGACCAATGGTCATTCTTTCCCACTTTTAAAGAAAAAGAGTATACCTTAGTGTCTGGCCAGCAGGACCAATATCGCAGCGAGACGCTTAAAACTGAACTAGAACAAAAGCTCACCACCATGAATCAGAGTTTAACAGCTCCTGTTGATGCACATGTGTCATTGGTAGAAGGAGATATCGTTGTCTCGAAAAGTGTTGACGGGACACAATATGATGTCGCTAGTATCATGGAAGAATACGAAAAGCAGGGATATCGTAGTGAAATTCGTCTAAAACCTACCTATTTGCTTGCACTCAACGAAGACAGTGAGAAGGTAAAAAATGAAAAGCAAAAACTGCAGACACTCCTTCAACATACGGTTGAGTATAAAGTACAGGATAAAGTTCATACATTAAGTGGCAGCGAACTCATCAAAAACGCAACGATTTCTGAGGATTTAAAGGTTTCAATCGACCCAAGCACGATTAACAGTAAAATCACCGAAATTAATGAAGCTCAGTCCACACTGGGTAAAGATTTCAGCTTCAAGACCCATTCCGGTTCGATTATTTCTGTGAAAGGGCAAGGATATGGCTGGGCGCTGGATGTGGAGAAAGAAGCAGCCCAGATTCAAGCAGCATTTGAAAATGGAGAAACAACTCTTTCCGCTTCCAATATTCAGGGAAATGGCTGGAGTGGTGAGGGCTATGGCTATGAAACCACAGCAAACAACGGCATTGGGGATACTTATGCAGAAGTTTCAATTGCCGAACAGCGTATTTGGCTCTACAAAGACGGAAAATTAGTCCTGACATCAAATGTCGTTACCGGCAAGCGCAGCACCGGGGAAGATACATCACCAGGAGTGTGGTATATCTTATTCAAACGAACACCTTATACACTGAAGGGCAGTGCCGTCGGCAAAGCCGATTATTCCGTTCCAGTAAGTTATTGGGCACCCTTCACAAACAGCGGCCAAGGCTTCCACGATGCCGGCTGGCGGACAAACTGGAGCAGTACCGCTTATCTAACAGGTGGATCCGGCGGATGTGTAAACGTAACGCCTAACGTCATGAAAGCTGTTTATGATAATCTTAGTGTTCATCAGCCAGTGGTTGTGTATTAGAAATTAAAAATGTACGGCTTAATCCAAGATGGGTTAAGCCGTACTTTTTTCCATTTTTGTTTAGGACCTATTATAACCGAAGGACAGGGTTGCTAGCTTTGACGAAGCGTGGATGGGTGGAAAAACAACCAGAAGCGATGTCCCATTTTAAATGCTGAATGATTAAATCTTTAACCGTACGGGTTATGAAAGAAATAACTTTTGGCATAAAAAAGGATAGTTGACATAATGGCCGGCCAACTATCCTTTCATATTTCTATCGTTCACACGCAAAATTATCTTTATCTCTATCATGTTTAGGTTCATACGCTGGGTGTGTTGAAGGAACGCCATTGGGATGGACCTTTCTCAATTCCGTACAGTTTTGAAAACTTACCACTGTGGTATTGTTTGCTTCTGTATTAGCGGTGGCTGCCTGAGCTGCAGCTTCCTCCTGTGCTTTCAAGGCTGCTGCTGCTTCAGCTTTTCTTTTTTCTTCTTCAGCTGCGGCTTGCTGCTTTGCCAGCTCCTCTTCTTTTTTCTTTTGTTCCTCTAATTCCCTAGCCTTTTGTTCTTCAATTTTCTTTTGTTCTTCTAGTTCCTTTGCTTTTTGCGCTTCCGCCTCAGCCTTTTCTTTCTCCTCTTTATCCTTTTTCTCTGCTTCTAAACGTGCAGCTTCCTCCTTTTTATCGTCCGTTGATTGTTCAGTTTTTTGTTCAGACACCTCATCAGTTTGTTCAGGTGCTGTACACCCCAACAGAATGAAAGGAATGATAAATACGAAAACTCCTCTAATTACTACACTTTTCCCTGACTCCATTTTAACCAAGGAAGGTTTAATTAGACCTAAGATGATCACAATAATAAATAAAAACATCAACAACATAAAAAAATTAGACACTTTAATTTTCCCCCTCTAACATGACCTTTGTCCCAAATCTACAATATACCTATTCTACCAGAATTGGAAATAATATACTATAAAACCTTTAGGTCTTTGGAAGTTAGGGGGGAAAATTATTGTTCAAAATTAATCGTAGTTTCTTACTTTTTGTCAAAAATTTCTCTACCTGCCAAAATATGTTCCTTACTTGCGAACTTTATTCACTTACCTGCACAGATTTCATTTTACCTGCATTTTTCCTTTGTTTATCTGCCTAACAAATTCAGGCACCCATATCCAACTCTGAAAAAGCCAAGATGTGACCAAGCTTGAGTATCTATTTTTCCTCTATATGGATATTACACTCGAAATTATACGTAATTTCTTAATTCTGGTGTGTTTTTGAAGGTACCATTTTTATCAAAAACCTCTCTTCCTGCCTAAATATGTTCCTCACCTGCAAATTTTAATCACTTACCTGCACAGATTTCATTTTACCTACATTTTTCCTTTGTTTATCTGCCTAACAAATTCAGGCACCTAAACCTAACGTTTAAAAGGACAGGCGTAGGTATTCAAAATCCCTATATATTGAATTTTTACTCGAAATTAAATATAGACTCTGACTCGGAAGCTGTTTTTTAGTTACCCATTATTATTAAACAACTCTCTACCTGCCCAAATGTGTTCCTCACCTGCGAACCTCACTCACTTACCTGCATAGATTTCATTTTACCTGCATTTTTCCTCTGTTTATCTGCCTAACAAATTCCCCCACTGAAAAGGTCTAAATGCCGTATCTGGATGGTGCCCGGCACCTTTATTTTTAAAAGGATAATCCCTTAGCTTTCCTTCATACTCGAATTGAAAGTTGGGTACCTGCTGCAAGTCATAGGGTGCGATTAGAGAGAGGGGCTTGTCAAAATGAAGGGTGTCACAGTCTTTTAGTAACGACGCAACAAATTGAGAACAGAAAAAAGCTTTTTTTCTATCTATTGGGGTATTAAACATAACACCGATTAATCCTAAAAAATTATAACGATACTGTTTCTTTCGAGCTTCGATTGCTTCTATATACTGATACATCTTTCGCAATTGATCTTCAGTTACGGTAAAGGAATAAATAGCACAGTCTGCATGTGTAAATAAACCTGTTAGAACATCTTCTTTCACAAAACCCCCAATAAAAGGATTTCTGGCTGTTTTTCTCCCGAAACTATATACCTCTGACAACTCGTAATCAAATGCTATCGAGGCATGATTATATGGTTTTTTCGTATAGAGCTTAATCAACTTTGTTAAAAAGGAACCTGTATTTGTTAAAAGAATATAAACCTTTCTTTCCATCATTCTTACCCTCCTCACCAGTTCCTGCAGCAACTTTTCTACTCTCACTATACAAACAAAAACCTAAGAAAAGATTGATAGAATCCTTAAGAAATTCTTAAACTTGAAAACCAAGGAAAACCAAGGGGACGGTTCTGATGGCTTAAAAAGCCACCAGAACCGTCCCCCATGTCACCCCATGTCAAATTTTTAAAAATTATGTTAAAATGTTGAATGATATTAAACATTGTTGAATGAGACTAATAACACTTTAAATAAAGGGGATGTTCATAATTAGTAATATAGGACACATTGGAAAACGTATAAAAGAGGCAAGATTGAAAAAGAAATTTACTCAACAAGAATTGGCAGATAAATGTGGATTAACAAAGAGTTTAATTTCAAAAATTGAACATGGACAAACAGCTTCAGCAATCGCAACTCTATCCAAAATAACGAAAGAATTAGAAGTATCGTTATCATGGGTACTCGGGGAAGATAAAGAGGAAAACCTAATTATATCTCCTAGCAAAAGCCGTACATCAAAAGTGGGCAATAAAGAAATGGGATATTTATATGAGACGCTCGCAAATCGTCCTCAACTTAGTAAAATTGAACCTATCATCGCAACCGTTCTCCCAGATTCATCGGAAGAAGGTCCATACACTCATTTAGAAGATGAGTTTATCTTAGTTCTATCTGGATCCATTTATCTCTCGTATGATGGAGAAAACTATCTTTTAGAAGAAGGTGACAGTGCCTATTTTAATGGAACAGTCCCACATGTTTTCCTGCCTGTAGATAGGAAAGAAGCCAAGGTGTTATCCATCTTTATTGAGCCAAGTTCAATTTAGTTATGCTAGCTATAAAAGGAGGGAAAATCCTATTTATAGCTATTTATTATTCTGAAAATAATTATTATTTACATTCTTGAGAAATTATTGTAAGATTTCCTTGTATTCAACTTTGTTGAATTTAATTTTACATAGTTTAATAGGAGGAATGTAAATTGAATAGTCGTATTTCTGGTTTTTATCGTTTACCTGTTGAAGAAAGACTTAGTATTATTGCAGAGCAATGTAACTTAAGTAATGAGGAAAAGGATATTTTATATGGTGCGACGGCATTCCCTATGAGCACTGCTGATGCGATGATTGAAAACGTTGTAGGTATCATTCCTATACCAGTAGGAATTGCAACAAACTTTAAAATAAACGGAAAAGATACGTTTATTCCGATGGCAACTGAAGAGCCTTCTGTAGTAGCGGCTGCCAGTAATGCAGCTAGAATTGCTTACAACAAAGGCGGATTCTTTACTTCTTTAAGCGGGTCAATTATGAGAGGCCAGATTCAAGTAGTCGATGTTAAAGATCCACATGCTGCAAAAATAAGAATCTATGAAAAAAAGTCTGAGATTCTAGAAAAATGTAATGCACAAGATCCAACTTTAGTTTCTTTTGGCGGGGGCGCTAAAGATATTGAAGTGAATGTGATAGAAACTGCTACTCAAACGATGTTAATACTCAACTTGTTTGTTGATACAAAAGATGCAATGGGCGCGAATGCTGTTAATACAATGGCTGAAGCAATTGCACCGATGGTTGAAACTATTACTTCCGGGCGCGTTATTTTACGTATTATTTCTAATCTTGCAGATCGTAGATTAGCAAGAGCACGTGCAGTTTTCTCTGCTGAAGCATTAGGTGGTAAAGACGTAGTTCGTGATATTGTAAACGCATACGAGTTTGCTGATACAGATCCTTATCGTGCTGCCACTCATAACAAGGGGATTATGAATGGTATTTCAGCTGTTGTTTTAGCTACTGGTAACGATACAAGAGCTGTTGAAGCTGGAGCTCATGCTTATGCAACAACAACTGGACGATATCGTTCATTGACAAAATATGAAATTAATGAAGATGGAGATTTAGTAGGATCTATTGAACTCCCTATGGCTGTTGGAATTATTGGAGGTGCCACAAAGACACATCCGGTTGCTCGTGTCGGCCTGAAAGTTTTAAATATTAATACTGCTGAAGAGTTAGCAGGCTGTATTGCGGCTACTGGACTAGCTCAAAATCTTGCAGGTTTACGTGCTCTTGCAACAGAAGGAATTCAACGAGGACATATGACTTTGCATGCACGTAATTTAGCAGTAATGGCTGGGGCTGCTGGTGACGAAATTGATCAGGTTGTTAGCCAGGCTGTAAAAGAAAAGGATTTCCGATATGACCGCATTTTAGAATTAACCAAACAATTACAAAGGGGAGTTGTCAGTGGCTCTTAATGCTGTAAGAAAAGATAATAACATTGAATCGCATTTACAAGAGAATGCTAGAAAACAAAAGAGTTATCTAGAAATATTGGGAGATACAGTTCTCCCTTTCCAGCTAATTGTGACTGTTATACTAAATATCACTTTTGCTTTAGGCGGTTACCTTTTGGGTCAAAAGATATTCCCAGCACTAGCACAAGAAAAGATGGTGAATTCTTATTCTTTATTGCTTGGTATTGGAGGAAGTGTAATCTGTCTTATCCTTTGTGCAACCTTATTTAAACCCAACAGGATTTTGACAGAGGAAGAAGCAAGTGAAGAAGATATGAAAGAAATATTTAGAGATCTACAAATAGATCCTCGTGAAGAGTATGAACTTATTATGAATGATCCGGTTACCAAACAAGAGATGGAGGAACTTGGTATACTAGGCAAATTTAAAAAAGCAGCGGAGGGTACAGATAAATGACTACATTAATGATTGCCATCATAGCAGCTATTATTGGTGCAGTACTCTTCGCATTAATCGGATTAATTTCCGGTACGGATGAAACGGCAATAATGGTTCCATTTACATTAATAGTGATTCTACTCGGTGCTCCTCCAGCAGCAGTCCTTGCCTTTTTCCTTGCAGCGGTGTTGGCTAAGCATTTAACACATGCTGTTCCAACAGCCTTAATGGGTATTCCTGGTGACACAATGGCTGTCCCATTAATGGAGCACGCCTCCGTCTTGAAAAGACTTGGAATGCCGCATATTGCATTAAGAAAAATGATATCTGGAGGGGTAATTGGAGCTTTTATTGCTCTTCCAACGGCAATTCTTTTAGGACAATTTCTTGGTCAATTCGGGGAATTTTTCAAAACCTATACGGGATTAATTTTTACAATTGCTGCCGTTATTATTGCGTTCTTCTCAAAAGGTAAATGGGTTAGCGTCTTGATGATTATTCCACTCGCCTTTTTTATAAAGGGACTCGATACATTTAGTTTCAGTATTCTCGAAAAGCATTTATCCATTAGTTTCTTTTTAGGTATAGCGATTGGACCGATGTTTTCAGACCTTCTTATTGCTTTATCGTCTAGTTCACGACACACCTTAGAGAAACCTAAACCGAAAGAATATCATTTAGCGCCAGAGACAAAAGCTTGGTCTGGATATTTTCCAAATCCTTTCCGCATTTTAACACGCAGACAAACAGCATTTACATCAGGGGCTACATTTCTCTCTTCATTAACTTTTGTCTTCAGTCCAGTTGGGATGACGTCTTTAATGGGAGAAATCACAGCAGCACGTACAAAAGGGGCTTATAAAAAGTCCACCTCTAGTTTGAGTGTTATGAATGGTGTAACGGAATCAACGTATATAGCAGAGGCACTTATTCCTTTAGTGGCATTTGGACTTCCATTAAGTCCTGTTGCTCTTGGACCAGCTTCACCATTATTTAATGCACCGCCAGTTTTTTCGAGTGATCCGGTGAATAACCTTCATTCATTTTTAAGTCCTTCGGAGTTTTTATTATATGGAGCTATCGGTTTAGTTGTAGCAGCACTTATTGCTTACCCTTTTTCAATGAATTATGCCCGTAAGGCGACGATCTTTGTAATGAACAAGATTAGCCAGGAAGCGATCATTGGTATGTTTATAGGATTAGCATGTTTACTCGCATTCTATGAAGCTGGATTAGTTGGGATTGTTCTTACCTTTACGATGGCAACAGTAGGGGGACTATTAAATCGTATTCTAGGAATAGGATCTGGAGTTCAATTCATGGTATTTTACGGGTCTACGTGGATTATGATGACTTTGTTTGGTCTGTAATATAGGGGGAGATAAATTGCTTAACTCTATTCTTGATAAAAACTACCCAGAAACAGTTGAGATTATCGAGGTTGGCCCGCGTGACGGGCTCCAAAATGAGAAAGAATTTGTATCAACTGAGGATAAAATCAAATGGATTAATCAGTTGTCTCATACTGGATTAAAATATATCGAAGTCACTTCCTTCGTAAATCCAAAGTGGATTCCTGCCTTAAAAGATGCGGAGGAAGTCGTTAGGAATATTGAGCGTGTTCCTGGAGTTACATATGCTGCACTTGTTCCGAACCATAGAGGGCTAGAACGGGCATTGGAAGCGAATATTGATGAAGCATCTATATTTATGTCTGCTTCAGAAACACATAATCAAAAGAACATTAATAAATCGATTGAACAAACATTTCCTATTTTACAAGAGGTGGCAAAAGAATCAATTGCTGCCGGGAAGTCCGTTCGAGGGTATGTATCAACAGTCTTTGGCTGTCCGTATGAGGGGCAGGTAAGCATTGAAAATGTGATAAGAATATCTGAAACGCTATTTGAAATGGGAGTTAGAGAATTGTCTCTTGGCGATACAATAGGCGTTGCCACCCCTTTACAAGTTCAAAAGGTGTTAGATACCTTATTAAGACGCTTTCCCGCAGATAAATTGGCCATGCATTTTCATGATACAAGAGGAACTGCCATGGCAAATGTACTGTCATCACTCGAAATGGGGATAACAAAGTTTGATAGTTCACTAGGAGGACTTGGCGGCTGCCCTTACGCTCCAGGTGCATCTGGAAATTTAGCAACAGATGATTTGCTTTATATGCTAAATGGAATGGGGATCCAAACAAATATACAAACCGACAAATTACTGGAAGCGGCTCAATTTATTCAAGAAAAGATGAATAAAACTCTTCCTAGCCATACATTGCAGGCATGTTCGATTGCATAAACCAAAAACAAACCAGGGGGACGGTTCTGATGGCTTAAAAAGCCACCAGAACCGTCCCCCTGTCACTCTGTCATATTCTATTAAAATCATCAGGATCAGCAAACATACGTTGGTCCTGATTGAGCTCATTAATTTTATCCATATCCTCTTGTGAAAGTTCAAAATCAAAGACATCTGCATTTTCTGCAATTCGGTGAGCCTTTACTGATTTTGGAATTGTCACTACTCCCGTTTGTATATCCCAGCGGATAATGACCTGGGCCGTTGATTTATTGTATTTTTTTGCAATTTCAACCAAAGTTGGTTCTTCCAGCAGGCCGCCTTGCATTAATGGAGACCAGGCTTCAAGCTGGATGCCGTGCTTTTTACAAAAATCATGCACTTCCCTTTGATTAAATCGTGGATGATATTCTACCTGATTTACCATCGGTATTATTTCACAGTTTGCGATAATCTCTTCAAGGTGATGAATGTTAAAATTACTTACACCTATAGCACGAACACGTCCATCCTTATAAAGCTTCTCAAGCGCTTTCCATGTTTCTACAAGTTTTCCTTGAGAAGGAAGAGGCCAGTGAATTAAATACAGATCTAAATAGTCTAACCCTAGTTTCTCCATACTTACATCAAAAGCAGCAAGAGCAGCTTCATAGCCATGATTAGCGTTCCAGACTTTTGTGGTAATAAATAGTTCTTCTCTAGGTACACCAGATTCAGCAATCGCTTTGCCGACTCCTTCTTCATTTCCGTAAATGGCGGCAGTATCAATGCTTCTGTAACCAACTTCAAGAGCAGTCTTTACTGAATTCACTACTTCCTGTCCGTCTTCGACCTTAAAGACACCTAAGCCCAGCCACGGCATATTTACACCGTTGTGTAATGTGGTTGTACTTTGTAGACTACTCAAAGTTGTTTGTCTCTCCTTTTAATAATTTTAGATTTACGTAATTTCTCCATTTATGAATAGGCTTCCAATTTAGAAGTTTCTTAGCCTTCTCATTGTTTAACAGCGGCTCAAAGCCTGATAGTTCTTTTCTAAAATCTTTAACATCCGGATAGCATATTTCCATTAGTTGTTTGCTCTCAATATCCATACTTGTTTCGTCCGCCCCGATATTTAGGGCAACAGAGCCAAGTCCGTCGGTTTCAACGGCCAATCGATAAGCAGTCGCCGCATCCCGTGTATCAATATAACTCCACAAAATCGTTTTTCGCTGCTCAGGATTATGAATGAATCCAGGGAAATTCTGATACATTTCAGGGGCAATGACATTTCCTAACCTGAATGAGACTACCTGCATTCCCGTTCTGCGGTGGATCATATCAGCAGTTTTCTCATTGACAATCTTAGATAAACCATAGCTTTCTTCCGGCAATTGCGGGTGATCCTCATCTATTGGTACATATTGTGGTTTTAAATTTTGCTTTGAAAAACAAATACCATACGACGACTCACTTGAAGAGATTACCGCTTTTTTAATTCCTAAATTCCCCGCCGCTTCTAAAATGTTATAAGTGGACATGACATTATTTTGAAAGGTCACTTCGTTTGGATGGGAATAGGCAACCGGAATCGCTGCAAGATGGATAACAGCATCAGCACCTGCTAATACCCCATACACTTCACCAAGATTTGTTAAGTCTGTTATGACTGTTCTACATAGTGCTTCCTTTGGATACTTCATATCTGCATTAACGACTTCATAACCATGTTCCAAAAATTCTTTGATGACCTCTCGGCCAAGTAGACCACTTCCACCTGTTATAACTACCTTTTTCTTCATTTTCAACCCTCCATCTACTAATTGATAGAACAATACATCCGTGAATCCTAAAAGGATTATTGTATTGAACTTTGTTTGTTCATTATATAAACTAAGTATATGTGAAGCGTTTTTAACTTTCAAGTAATACCTGTTTGGCTGACAAAAAAAGGTTGGAGGAAAGGATCGATGATTTCATTCAGTATTATTGGCGGCGCTAGTTTTCGGGCTCAATATTATCTAAGAATAGCTCAGGCTCTTCCTGAGCAATTCCGTGTATGCGGAATGGTGGTCAGGGACGAAGATAAGGGGAACCTTTTAGAAAAAAAGTGGAATGTTACAACTTACCGAAATGTGGCTCAACTCTTGGAAAATGAAAACCCGGACTTTGTGGTCGTATCCGTTAGTGGATCAGCTATACCTGTCTATTTGCTTCAATTGGGAGAGCTTGGTATCCCTGTATTAGCTGAAACTCCTCCAGCTCAATCAGTAGAGGAATTAGTAACCCTGCATGAAGATCTCACTTGCAGAGGGGCTAAAGTACAAGTCGCAGAACAGTATCATTTACATCCCGTACAGCAAGCGAGACTTTCCATTATTCAATCAGGAAGTTTAGGAAATGTCTCACAAGCAACGGTTTCGATTTCCCATTTTTATCATGGCGTAAGCTTGATGAGGAAAATGCTCGGAATTGGCTTTGAGGATGCAAGCATTATGGGAATGAGATTTGAAGCGCCAATAGTGGCTGGCCCGGATCGCAGCGGATCGCCAAGGGAAGAAAAGATCATTATAGCTGAGCGAGACTTGGTTTGGCTGGACTTTGATCAAAAGCTGGGAATATATGATTTTACAAAGGACCAGCATCGTTCATGGATTCGTTCCAATCATTTGTCCGTTCGTGGAGACAGGGGGGAAATATTCGATAACCGTTTGACAGTATTGGCAGACTATTCAACACCTGTTTACTTAGATTTAAAGCGGATTAACAGAGGTGAAGAGGAAAATCAAGAAGGGTACTATCTGGATGGAATCATGGCAGGAGAACGATGGCTTTATCGGAATCCTTTTACTCCTGCAAGGCTCTATGATGATGAAATCGCCATCGCTTCATGCTTAAAAAAAATGAAAGAATATATCGCTGGTGGTCCAAGCTTTTATAGCCTTCCTGAGGCATCACAAGATCAATATCTTGGTCTTATGATGGAAAAGGCCATCCGTTCTCGAGAAAGGGTAAGGACAGTTCGCCAGCCATGGGCCGAAGTATAAAATAAATGAAATCAACTATCAAAGGCGACTTTCCGATAATTTTTGTTTAGGTATCGCCTTTTTTAAATCCTCATTAGAAAAGCAAACCGTTAAAGAGTAAGACAAAATAATAGGAGGGAGACAGATCCATGTGTCTCCCCCATTTTTCGTATCATGGATGTGCTTTTTAAGAAGACCGTGATAGGACCGCCTTTTGCAAAGAAATCATCGACTTAAACAAATCTCCATCCACTTCAATGGTAAATTGCCCTCTTTGGATTTCGATGAGGCTCTTGGCAATGGATAGCCCTAACCCGCTTCCTGTACTAGATCTGGATTCATCTCCTCTTTTAAAACGCTCCATTAATTCGTCTGCGGAGATATTTAACTCATAGGCTGAAATGTTTTTAAAGGTGAGAAGGATTTCGCTCCCAGCATCTTCTATATCGATGTAAACCCTTGACCCATTGAGAGCATATTTGAATATATTCGATAATACGTTTTCGATGGACCTCCATAGTAATTTTCCATCGGCTGTTACATATACCTTCTCCTTTGGATGTTTGAACCTAAATTCTAAACCCAAATCTTCAATTTTATCACTCACTTCCCCTAGCCCTTGGGAGATTAATGAAATGATATCAATTCGCTCAAATTGAACCGGAATGTTCCCACTGGAAGCCTTCGCTGCATCAAATAAATCATCTGTTAAAACCTTTAGCCTCTTCGATTTTTGGTCCAGCACCTCGATATATTGTTCTACCTTTGATGGATCCTTTTCTTTTTTCAAAAGATCGACATAGGTAATAATCGAAGTAAGTGGTGTGCGAATGTCATGAGACACATTGGTGATGAGTTCGGTTTTTAATCGCTCGCTTTTGAGTTCACTGTTAACGGCGGCTTTCAGACCATCTGTGATGCTGTTGATATTGGAAGCAAGTTTTGCAAACTCTCCCTTTCCCTCTACATGGATGGTATGCAGAATATCGCCATCCTTTATTCGCTCCACCCCTTCCTGGATCGCCGTAAACCTCTTAACCCGCTTAAAAGCAAACCAAGCTGCAATTCCCAGGGTGACCGGAAACATGAAAAACGTTGCCGCCACCAATAGTGGATATCCGATGACGAGTAAGACAGTCTTTACCGCAACATTTCCGCTCCTATATACCTCTCCTATAAACTGAACCACTTTATGGATGATTGTATAAATTAATGTATTTGTAAAAAACGTTCTATTTTTGAGTTGCTTCACAAGTGATAGAACGAGTAGAAATCCTAGAATGGCGATTGGCAGGGTGACCGGAACAATCACTTTATCGACATTTTCAAATAAGTCTTCTATCAAGATAACCCAAAGTGATAGCAGGCTAATAAAAATAACTATATTCATATCATTGTATAGTTTATCTCCTGCAAGCAGGTGCAGTTCATTATCCTTAAATGACTTTCTTCCTATAACAAGGACAAGATATATAAATGAAACGATAAACCCTGCCAAACATACGAGTAAAAGATAAAAGCTCTTCGAGACAAGTTCTTTATTCTCTTTCCATTCTTTTATCTTAGAGTTTAGAAACTTCTCCGTAAAAGCAACATAAACAACATTGCTTTCTGGGTCCAACACATCAACTCTTTCAGTATTCCGATCTACATATTGATTCTCTTCTAATTCTTTTGGATAAATCTCTCTTTTATAATCCTCAAATATCATATAAGAAGGATAGGTTTTGAACTGTTCTTTTTCTGTCTTCGTGGTGTTCGTATAGACATTCACGCCATCACTAGCATAATACAGTGGTCCCTGGACCTCATCTAGATTTTGAAGCGTTAAATGAAAATCTCTTAAATCATTCTTAATCAGCTTATTTCTTTCCTGATCGATTTTATCTGCATATTCTTCTTGAAACTTTTTATAGTTTTCCTCTACACTTAAATTAGGATTGTAACTTTTGGAAACAAATTGATAATCTTCAAATAGGATTTCTTCTTCACTTCTTAACTCTGCCTCACTGATGGTCCCGCCATTAATAATATGCTCTTCATTCTTAAATTCCCCAAGCAGTCTTGTTAGGTCGCCCACAATATTTTCACCTTCCTGGACAAATGCCCTGCTAGAAAGGTAATCGTCTTCAAAGACAATACTAAAATTACCATCATTAACTACTTCTACCTCAACAAATGCTTTGATGACACCCGTAAAACAAAGAATCATAATCATAAAAACAATGATCTTTGTTATCAATAAGTGGCTATATTTTTTCAACTTTATATCCAACTCCCCACACCACCTTCAAATATTTTGGCTCTTTCGGATTGATTTCTATTTTCTCTCGAATTTTTCTAATATGAACAGATACCGTATTCTCCGGGCTAAAGGCCGTTTCATTCCATACCTTTTCATAAATCTCCTCTATCGAAAAAACTCTTCCGGCGTTTGCAGCCAATAGCTTTAAAATCTTATATTGCACCGGTGTAAGGTGAACGGTCTCCCCATCAACCGTAATGGTTTTCGTTTCATCATCGATGACGAGCCCCCCTGTTTGATACACATTGGTCTTGGTCTCAGCGCCTCCAAATGTGGTATACCGTCGCAGCTGCGATTTAACTCTTGCGATTAGCTCTAGTGGATTAAAAGGCTTCGTTATGTAGTCATCCGCTCCGATATTTAATCCTAAGATTTTGTCGTAATCCTCCGATTTGGCAGAAAGCATAATCAATGGGATTTTATTGTCTTCCCGGATTTTCATGGTGGCTCGTATTCCATCCATCCGAGGCATCATAATATCCATGATAATGAGCTGAATATCCTTCTCACCGATGATTTCGATGGCCTCTATTCCGTCAAAGGCTTTGAATACTTGATAGCCTTCATTCTCTAAGTAAATTCCAATCGCATCCACAATGGCTTTATCATCATCACAAACCAATATGTTCATGAATTTTCACTCTCCAATTGTCCCTTTTTCTCTTCTAGATTCATAATACCCATGAAATCTTAACAAACGCTATATGTAAATCTTAAGATTTTCTTAGTATTAAGCTCTTTTCCTAAACTTTGTTGCTTTTTAGAAACCATGGGGACGGTTCTGG
>NZ_JBALNB010000011.1:0-191911 GCF_036962345.1 Neobacillus vireti | reverse complement strand
CAAGAGGTGCAAGCACCTCTTGATTCGCTCGACTTGCATGTATTAGGCACGCCGCCAGCGTTCGTCCTGAGCCAGGATCAAACTCTCCAAGAAAGTTGATATAGCTCATTCTGTTACGTTGGCTTAGCTTTTATTAAAAGCTAAAAAATTGTTTGTTGACGTTCTTGTTTGTTTAGTTTTCAAAGAACAATTATCAATCACATTATGAGCTGATCTTACTTAATAGCTCGAAAGCGACCTCTTTAATTTAACATACCCTTCATCGTGATGTCAACAACTTTTTTGAATTTCTTTTTCGCTGTTGGCTCTCTCGAAGAGGACAAGAATTAATATACCATGTTAGAAAAATGATTGCAATATAATTTATTAATAATTTATTACTTTTTTTGATTCATCTATAATTAGTTTCTTGAAAGTTGTTTGATAATCACTTCAATAGGTAAAACAAACAAGGGACTGATTCATAAAATCCATCATTAATGTATATGTAATAATAAAAGGACTTTATCAACTAAGATTCCTAACTAGGATAACTCAATCAAACAGTTTTAATCATCTTCACTACTATTATTTTGTAAAAGGATATTTCTTTTTTTAGAACCCATGGATAACATATAATAGAAAAGTCAAAGTATTATCCAAAATAGTAATGGACGTGAACCCAATGGAGAATATAGATTACGATATATTAATAAAGCTAGGCATCTCTGCGATTTTTGGACTAATTATCGGATTAGAACGGGAATTAAAAAGAAAGCCTGTTGGTCTTAAAACAAGTCTTGTAATATCCGTAGTAAGTTGTCTGCTAACCATTGTATCAATTGAATCGGCTTATATGTTTCCTGATTCCGATAATGTTAAAATCACCATGGACCCTCTTCGTCTTGCAGCACAGATTGTTTCAGGAATTGGTTTTTTAGGGGCGGGTGTAATCCTTAGACGAGGAAATGATAGTATCTCTGGACTTACTACCGCCGCAATGATATGGGGAGCAGCCGGAATTGGAATTGCAGTAGGAGCAGGTTTTTTTATCGAAGCACTTGCTGGTGTTGTATTACTAATAATTAGTGTGGAACTAGTACCTTACGTGATGAAGTACATCGGACCTAAACAATTACGAGAAAAAGAAATTAGTCTCCAATTGTTTATGCGAGAAAAAATCCAGATTGAAAAGGTTATATCTTTTATTATGGAGAAAAAGTACATCATTCGCAGGATCCGAATAAAGGATTTAGACAATGGCGACCATCTTGTTCAAATATTAGTGGCAGTAGATTACCGAGAGAAGACAACTGAAGTTTATGAGTCTGTCTCAAATCTAGAAGGAGTCCATAAGGTTGAAATTGAAAGTATGGGCTAAACACAACTTTTTCTTAAAAACGTATAAAATACACTTGCAAGATTGGTACGAGACAGCTATAATTTTTCTTGTACCATATATACGGGGGCTTAGCTCAGCTGGGAGAGCGCTTGCATGGCATGCAAGAGGTCGTCGGTTCGATCCCGATAGTCTCCATCATAAAGTGAACCCTTGCTTATCTAGCAAGGGTTCTTTTTTTTATCTTTTATTCGTTTTCATTCTGCCTTTTACTCCAGACGTTTTATTCTTATGTTCTGCTTTAACTGGGTGTGAACTTCCAGAGGATTTCCTAGAACTTACTTTCTTATTTCCACCTTTTTTATCAGTAAAACCACGGCTCTTCGTCTTACTATTATTTTTCCTTCCCTGCTTCCTTGAAGTATCTGAGTTATTGGTCTTCTTGACTTCATTATTACCTGTGTTTTGTTTTTCAATGGTAATGTTTAGTTCTTTTTCAATCATATCAAGAGTCGGGCGGTCATCCGATGAATAAAAGGTGATGGCCAATCCTTTCGTACCGGCTCTTCCTGTTCTTCCAATCCGATGGACAAAGCTCTCAGCGTCTTGAGGTATATCATAGTTAAATACATGCGTTACACCTTCAACATCAAGACCTCTTGCCGCTACGTCTGTTGCAATTAATAATTGGATTTCACCATCTCTGAAACGTTTCATTACCTGCTCTCTTTTTGATTGTGACAAATCTCCATGCAGTTCATCGCACAAAAATTTATGTGATTTTAGAACCTCATACAATTTAGAAACCCTGCGTTTGGTTCTGCAAAAGATAACAGCTAAATAGGGCCTATGTGTTTCTACTAATTGAATTAAAGTGGCCTGCTTAGCCCGATCAATTGTATGAATAGCAATTAATTTTACATTTTCCGCAGGACCCTGTGTTTTTTCAACTTGGATATATTCAGGTTTCCGCATATGCTTAGTGGCAAGGCTTCTTATTTCCTCTGGCATCGTCGCAGAAAAAAGCATGGTTTGACGCGTCTTTGGTGTTTCCTTGATAATGTCCTCTACTTCATTTAGAAAGCCAATATGAAGCATTTGGTCTGCTTCGTCAAGAACAAGAAAAGATACATCCGATAACTGTACCGTCCCTCTTCTAATATGATCCAATAATCTTCCTGGCGTCCCTACCACAATTTGAACATTTTTCTTCAGTTTCTTTAACTGTTTATCAACATCCTGCCCCCCGTAGACGGCTAGTACATCGACTCCAGGGAGATTGTTCGTCAATTTTTCAAACTCATCTGTTATTTGTAAAGCTAATTCTCTTGTCGGAGTAACAATAAGAGCTTGAACATGATTTGCTTGTTGATCTATTTTTTCTAAAATAGGCAAGATGAAGGCAAATGTTTTACCTGTTCCCGTTTGCGCTTGTGCAATAACATCTTTACCATCCATAACGAAAGGTATTGCTTTTTCTTGAATAGGTGTTGGTTTAGCTATACCGTAACTTTTTAATTTATTTACCACTACTTGTGAAATACCTAATGAAACAAAATCAGGCAAAAAAATCCCTACTTTCTCAATCCTTACAAAAATTTAGTCTTATTAATATTGAGTGTTTAACACATAAATAGCAAATATTCTTTTTTTTAAAAAAAGATCCTATCAATTGATAAGATCTTTTAAGTGGTATTAAACTGTAGCCTTCGCTTTTACCCAATGGTTTTCAATTGGAATTCCAGCGTCCTTTAAGGTTCTAAATACAGGGCAGCGCTGATCGACCGCTTTTTGTAATTCAAGAATGCGCTCCTCTGATTCAGAGGTTTCTATAAATGCTTTCACCGTAACGTGCTGAAAGTATGGCTTTACACTTAGATCTCCCATTAATCCTGCAGGATCTAAGCTTCCATCCACTTCAAAAGAAATTCCTCGAAGATCAAACTTCATTTCATTAGAAATCAATTGTGCCATAACATTTTCACAGGCAATTAGGGATGATAAAAGCGCTGACATTGGATCAATTGCAGAATCCTTGCCGCCAAATGACTCTGGTTCATCGATAGCAATTGTATGTTTTCCTGCAAATGCGTCTGTACGCATGCCATTACCTTTTCCTTCTACCTTAAAGCTCATTATTTTCCCCATACCACTACCTCACTTCACTGGTTATTAGACTAAAATAATTTCCCTCAACTTTTTTGCTGCGGACGACATGACTTTTAATTTTTCAAAGGCAATTTCATCACTATTCATTGGTCGTTGTGCAAATGTTCCAAATCCACAGTCTGGATTTAAAAAGATTTTTTCATCTGAAACGTATTTTCTTACTTCCTGAACACGCTCTATGATTTCTTCAACGGTTTCAACAGCTTCTGTTCGTGGATTGACGATTCCGAACCCGATTTCTTTTCCGCCAAATTCTCGAATTGCAGCAATCTCCCCAGCACGAGGAGTAGCATATTCAAGAATTAACTGGTCGATATTTACCTTAGAAAAATAGGGAACCAACGGAAAATATGGACCTTTTAACAAGACTTCCTCTTGAGTGCTCCAGTTACCGCGGCAAACATGGACTCCGATTCTTGTTCCTCTTCCCTGCATTCCATCTGTAACCTGATTCATTAAGTCCAGAGCAAATTCAATTTCTTCTTCAGCATCAGCCTTTGCTGTCAAAGCTCCACACATAAAAGTTCTATTTGCATTTTTTTGTGTAAATACCAGCTCTGTCAAAACCGGTTCATCAAATTGTACGAATTCTACGCCAGCTGCAATTAAGTCTTCCAATTCTTCTCGTAAAACACGTATAATATCAACAGCCAAATCCTCTTTCGTCGGATAGGCGTCCTTCGATAATCCCTCTACCCACATGGACCTTGTTAATAGATAAGGACCAGGCAGTGCCACTTTAACCGCTTTGTCCGTATGTCTTTTTAGAAATAAATAGTCATTTAATGCTAATGGCTTTTTACGGCTAATTTTCCCAGTGGCTGCTGGATTTGACATTGAAAAAGCAGGAACATCTAATGTTCCGAGAATTTCCTCAAAGCTAGCTTTATCTTCAACGTAATCTAAAAGTTCAGATACCGTTAGCATTCGGACATTATTTAGGTGCTCGGCAACAAAAGAGATAAAGTTATCTCGTCGTTGTTCTCCATCAGTGACAATATCAATTCCTGCATCTTCTTGCCATTTTAAGCATTGTAAGACAGCCTGATCCGCAATAGAATCAAACTCCGCCTCAGTCATTCTTCCAGCTCGTTTATCTCGCATTGCCCTTCTTACTTCATTGGTTCTTGGCCAGCTGCCAATAACAGTGGTAGGGAATTTAGGTAAATTCACGTTTTTTCCTCCCTGTTAAAATACAATTGAAAGTTTTATTTCAATCCTACAAACTTGTTTAAGCGTTTGGTAAATAGGTGACCGAACTAGGGTATGGTTCCATAATTCCTCCAACACCTCTTCTGATTCCGGTGAAGAAACATAAAATGTACCAACAATTTGCTTGATTTTTGGACTTCCTTCATCCTCTAACTCCATGTGAAATAAGACGTTTTCTAAACTCCCTTTTAATGAAAGCTCCACATGATCAATCTCGATATTTTTTCGTGAAGCTTGCGCCTTGTAACCCACAGTCAAACAAGACGCAAGTGAGGCTAGCAAATAATCAATGGCGCTAGGTGCATTAACCTTTGGACTAAAATCAGCAGGCTTACCTGCAATAAATGTGTGGTTTCGTGAATGGACTTTTGCCGTTAAATCTTTTTCTCCCCGTACACGTACACTCCATTCATAACCCTTTGCTGCTTGCAAATCCATCTCTAATTCTGCCTGATTTGATCCTTTTCTGATAAAAAAGCGCATGGTATTATTTCCTGGTTCTGAACCAAGAAATTCATGCTCGACCATTCTGCACCAAGCAGGGAGATCTTCCACAACACTTCTTTCCCTGCTTCGCACTTCAAGAATTTGACCATTTAGAAGGGGATCCATTGACTTTTTAATAATCAATAGTAAACCTGAGCCGCAATCTAAATCCCCGCCATCACAAATTGCATGTGCTTTATGCATGTTCGTCACCCTGCTTAATATGTAATCGATGCTGCACCGAGGCTTAGAAACTCTACTAATTTAGCTCCCCCAACAATGGTTGCACCTTCAACAAGGTTTTCTTCATCCAATTCTCTTTTCTTGTAACAAGGACTGCAAACCCAAAGTGTGCCGCCAGCTTCAACAAAGTTATCCATTAATTGTTTTAATGGGGCAAATCCTGGCTCGTGAATATCATCGGCATATCCCTTTGATCCTAAATATGCACCTTCAACATTTAGGAAAACAACCGTTTCCTGACCTGATGCTACTGCTGCATTTGCTACAACAAAGCCAACAGTTGCTTTGTCAGGATTGTTCTTTGCATTCGTTAAACTAACTAAAAATTTCCCAGCCATTTTTTATTCCTCCATAAATTCATTTTATGTAAGGGCTCTTTTCTTAAAATCTGCTGCTTTTTTAAACAAAGTTTTATAAGAAAAGGGCCTTCAAACTAAATTCAAAAGTGTAAAATAACTACTTCCACGTTAAAATCGGCTTTAAGATTTTAACAACTATTTCAAGGAAACAGCCTATGTAAAAGACTAAAATCAGCCTTTTTCAATATAGTAATAACTGATTTTCCCAAAATCTTTACGATCGAGCAGGGTGTGCTTTTGCATTCTACACCATGCAGGCAGATCCTCTCTGGCACCTGGGTCATAGGATATAACTTCGATTATTTGCCCCCGATTCAACTTTTTCATGGTTAAGAATAGGTTCATAATCAGCTCACCACACCCTGTTGGTCCCGCGTCATAGATATGATCTGGTATATATTGGAGTGACATGTATACAACTCCCATCAAATAATAATGTTTCACAGGATTTATTTCGAAAACTGTTCAAACATCGAGTCAGTTCTATTATAAGAAAATGGTATGATTAGATAAATTCAATTTATCTATTCTATCTATGGTTATAAATCGATTTTTCGGATATAAAGGAGGGCAATTCGATGGATTTACACCAATTGTTTGTGTTTACGAAGGTTGTTGAACATAAAAGCTTTTCTAAAGCCGCCGAAGATATTTTCTTAAGTCAATCAACGGTAAGCTCGCATATTCAGGCGTTGGAGAGAACATTAAACGTGAATCTTTTTGATCGCGTTGGCAGAGAGAATATTCTTACCCCAGCGGGAGAGCGGTTGTATCAATGGGCGTTAAAGCTTTTATTGTTAAAGGACCAGGCAATGCTGGACTTAAAGGAGGGAGCGACAGAACTGAGAGGTATGATCCGCATCGCTGCTAGTTCTGTACCTGGGCAATTTATGATCCCCAAAATGGTAAAGCGCTTTAGAGATCAATTTCCGAAAGCAACCTTTCATATAAACCAATCATCCTCAAAAAATGTTGCCGAAAAAGTTCTAAACGGTTCCGTAGATTTAGGCATACTAGGGGAAAAATATGAAAATGATAAGCTGTGCTATATTCCTTTATTAAAAGAACGATTAGTCCTCATTACCTCTCAGCACTCAGAAATTAACGGACCGGTTAATTTTCAAGATATATTGAAGTACCCATTTGTGATGAGAAACTCTGATTCAGGTACAAATTCTCAAATCGAAAAATTCCTAAAAAAAAATCATATACCCAAAGACCAAATGAATATTGTCGCCTATACAGAAAGCGGACAAAGTTTAATCCAATTTGTTCTTCATGAGATTGGTATTGCCATCATTTCAGAAATGGCGGCAACAGAATATTCCTTCAGTCATTTATTGAAGGTTCACAAGATTGAAGGGTTTAATGATGAACGATATTTCTACCTTGTCTATAACCTAAATAAAACTCAATCCATGCTATCAAATTTATTTATCGAGAAATGGAAAGAGCTAATTGATAGTCCCATCTAAAACAGTGAAAAAAGGGCGGAATTCTCCAGCCCTTTTTTTATGGTTTTAGAATCACTTTTATACAGTCTTCGGTTTTCGTATCAAACACTTCGTACCCGTGCTTCGCCTGGTCTAATGGTAAGGTATGTGTGATGATATCACTAGGATCTACTTTCCCTTGTGAAAATAAATCATATAAAAATGGCATATATGGTATAACTGGGGCTTGTCCCATTTTTAAATCGATATTTCTTTGGAAAAGGTCCCCTAATGGAAAAGCATTATATCTTCCTCCATATACGCCTGTCAGTTGAATGGTTCCGCCTTTTCGAACTGCTTGGCTGGCAATTACAATTGCTCCCATAGCCCCGCCATGAAGTTTCATTCCTGATGCCAAAAATTCCAATGGCGTCATTTTCCCATCCATTCCTACTGCATCAATAACTATGTCTGCTCCACCCTGGGTAATTTCCAGCAAATAGTCTCCCACATTTTCATGCTCCTCTAAATTTACAATCTCCACTTTGTTGGTACGCTTTGCATGCTGCAATCGATAGTTTATATAATCTACTGCTATTACCCTTTTCGCTCCTTTTAGCCATGCAAACTTTTGTGCAAGTAACCCCACTGGACCACAACCTAGGACGATTACCGTATCGTCTGCCTTTACCCCAGCATGGTCAACACTCCAGTAGGCTGTAGGTGCAGCATCAGCAAGCAGCACTAATTTCTCGTCTTCCACTTCACAATTTTCTGGGATTTTAAAGGGGGTAAAGTTCCCAAAAGGTACCCGCATGAATTCTGCCTGACCGCCAGCATAGCCTCCGGTGGTTTCAGAATATCCGAAAAATCCGCTGCCTTGACCATGAGGATTACCATTGTCACATTGGCTCGTTAAGTCGTGATTACAGTACCAGCAGTGACCACAACTCACGTTAAAAGGGATAATTACTCGGTCGCCTTTTTTTAATTTGGTAACCTCGGGACCTACTTCTTCCACAATCCCCATTGGTTCATGGCCAATAACAAAATCTGTCGGCAGATTGGGTATCATCGCGTGTATTAGATGTAAGTTAGATCCACAAATAGCTGAGGATGTGATTTTCACAATAATATCATCTGGGTTTTTAATGTTCGGATCCTTCACTTCTCTGACTTCGACATTCTTAATTCCTTGGTATGTAACAGCCTTCATCTCTCTATCCCTCCTTTTATTGATTTGGTGTGGCAAACATCCCTTGACGGTCTGTATCATTAGGGAAAAGCTCTAATTTCGCTATCTGAACCGCTGTCTCTGCAGCTTTTAAATCAATTGGAAATTGCTCCTTAAAATTATGTGGATGAAGCCAGCCCTTTTTTATCATTAAATCTGAAATCTCTGTATGCAAATCGATGGCTGCCTCCATTTGTTTATGCAAGATTCTTCTAAGCTCTGGATTCGCTGTTTCCGTTATCGCAAACCCATAATTACGAATTCCATTTTTTACGGATAATAAAAAATCCATGGCAAAAGCAGAATCAGCTAAACTCGGCATCCCCTCAGCGTTTCTTGGGTCTAAATAATCTTCCATTCCTATCACCTCACTTATTGTAACAATTGGCTTTTCTTATAAAAGGTCAGCAGTTCATTTACATCCTTTATGGATTGCTGAACATCCTTTTCCATCAGTACTTTTAATTCATTATCAAAGCAAATGCCCTGCATTAGTTTTGAGCGTAGTAAGCAAACTGTTTTAAAATTTAGGATTTCATGTGTTTCCATTGTTTCATGTAAGGCTAAGGTTTCATCGACCACTACATTCACCTCCAGGTAATAACACGTATTTTCCCCTATTCGTAATTGGTTTTATACAAGAATGAATAATCAAGATTGGACAAAGAAAATATAAAGAGGATGAAGTATGATCGTTTGGAGGGAAATAGAATGACAAAATATTTAGGTCTTCATGAAACACTTGACCTTCATGAACTGCTGACATTTAAAAATCTTTGCTTAACGAAAGCTACAACAATGAGTGTCTTGGCTCAAGATGAAGAATTAAAAACCATCCTGTCCGAAGATGCAGCCACTGGCACAAAGCACATACAACAGCTTCAGAAATTCCTAACGCAAAGGGGTGGGCAGGAGTGAATAATTTAATTCAAAACCTTATGGGGATGGGCGGAATGACAGACCAGGTCATCGCAACCGATTTCCTCATTTCAGCTAAAGCAGGGGTAAGAAATTACGCGGTGGCCATTACTGAAACAGGTACACCTGAATTAAAAGCAGCATTAAGAGAACAATTAAATACTGCGATTGCAACCCATGAAAAAATCACGAATTATATGATTGCGAAAGGCTTTTATCATCCACATGATTTGGCTGACCAGTTGAATGTCGATTTGACGGTAGCGGATACAGCCCTAAAACTAGCACAGAAATAACGAAGAGGAGAACCACTGGTTCTCCTCTAAGCATGTTTCCTTAATTCTTTTAATTTCTTTTTATCAATTTTTCCAACATGCGTTTTCGGAAGTTCATCTACTTGTATGAATTTCTTTGGAATTTTGTACTTGCCTAACTTTTTTTCACAATATGCTCTAAGTTCCTGTTCATCCAGCAGATTTTGGGTTTTTTGAACAATGAAAGCTGTAACGATTTCTCCCCACTTTTCATCTGGAAGTCCGATGACGGCCACTTCATCCACTTCGGAATGTGCAGCGAGCCAATGTTCAACCTCTAGAGGATAGACATTTTCACCACCCGTGATGATCATATCCTTTTTTCTGCCGACAATATAATAAAATCCATCTTCATCCTTTTTCGCCAAGTCACCGGTATGAACCCAGCCAAACCTTTTTGTCTCCATTGTGGCGAGTTCATTATTCCAATAATGAGAAAAGGAGTGCTTCCCTTTTATTAAAAGTTCCCCAACCTCATTCTCCTTCGCTTCTTGGCCATCTTCCCTCGCTAGCTTTATAGCGTTAAAAAGCATGGGTTTTCCCACTGACCCGCGTTTCACTTGTGCATCCTCGTGATGAATAAAGAAATTATTTGGGCCGGCTTCGGTTAATCCATATCCTTCCTTAAAAGCTAATCCCTTTTTCTGAAAAGCTTCATACACTTGCATAGGACAAGGTGCCGCACCGGATAAAAATATTTTCATGGATGGAAATTTACTATCTTGGAATTCAACACTTTGAATGAGCGAATGGTACATGGTTGGTACAAGGAGAATAATCGTGCACTTGTATCGATTGATAGACTGTACCACTTTTCGACCTGAATACTGATCCCCAATAATCACTGTACCACCAGTCATTAATAGAGGCAGCGATAAAGCATTTAATCCTCCTGTGTGAAACATCGGCATATAGTTAATCGTTACATCTTCCTCAGAAAGGTTCCAGCTAAGAATGGTATTAATCGCATTCCATTGTATAGATTGGTGACTTAATACGACACCTTTTGGTTTCCCGGTAGTTCCTCCTGTATAAATCATTGCTAATGGATCATTCTCTGAAATGGCATTAGTATCATCCGTTTCTATCCTGGATTTCAGGACTTCCTCATATTCGGAGCCACCAACAATAATTGATGTAGATATGGTGTTTTCCAATAAAGTAAACATGTTTCGAAACTGTTGATGAATTCCTATTACTAAGGGTGTACAATCCTGCAAAATTTCAATTAATTCACGAAGTGATAGACGCCAATTTAGCGGGACAAAAATCGCACCAATTTTCCCACAGGCGAAAAGCAAATCAAAATAACTGATATGATTGGGCGATAAAAGAGCTACCCGATCTCCTTTTTTTACTCCTTGTTCCTTTAACCATCCTGCTACTGATGACGCACGTGTATTTATCTCTTGATATGTCCATGTTTTATTTGTATCTTCATCTATAATTGCCTGCTTATTTGGCGATAATCTTGCTCTATTATCCAGCCAATCGAGTTCCCACCTCACCGATCGATCTCTCCTTCACCACTAGATGAGAACATCTTACTGAAAGCTAGTTACAGCGAAGTTACATAAAAACAAATCAAAAAACGACCCTTAAAAGGTCGTCTTTTGGTTACATCATAATTCCGCCATCAACCTGCAGGACGGTTCCATTGATATAATTGGATTCGTCAGAGGCTAGGAACAAGTAGGCATTTGCAATATCTTCAGGTTTTCCTAAGCGTGCCAGCGGTATCATTTGTTTCATTTGGTCTATTATTTTCTCAGGAACAACTGCTGTCATTCCTGTTTCAATGAACCCTGGAGCAACTGCATTTACATTTATCCCTTTGCGCCCAAGTTCTTTTGCCCAGGTTTTCGTCATACCTACCACGCCTGCTTTTGATGCCGCATAATTCGTTTGCCCGACATTGCCATATATACCAGAAACAGAAGAAGTGTTAATAATTTTTCCTTTTCCATTTTCAATCATCGACGGTAAAACTGCTTGTGTGCAATGAAAGACTCCAGTCAGATTGACATCCATAACCGCTCGAAAATCCTCTACGGACATTTTGGACAGCATCGCATCCCTAGTAATTCCCGCATTATTTATCAGCACACCGATATTCCCGTAAGTATCTCGGACTTTTCCCACCATTTTATCGACGCTTGAACGGTCAGTCACATTTACCTGAAAAAAGGTTACTTCATACCCCTTTTCCCTTAACTCTCCTGCCCTTTTTTCACCTATTTCAGCATTAAAGTCTGCCATCGCTACCTTTGCCCCTTCTTTGGCAAAGAGTTCTGCAGCTGTTAACCCTATACCATTTGCTGCTCCTGTAATCAAGGCTACTTTATCTTTTAACCTCATTTATACACCTCCGTATTTAAAAAACTGGTTACCTCTTTTAGGAATTGCGGTAAGTCGTCCACAAGCGGTGAATGTCCGCAATCCTTTAACTCTACAAACTTAGCTTTTGCACCTAAATCCTCAACCAATTCTTTTGTCATTTCTGCCGTGACAACGAAGTCACGGTCACCCCGCAAAACAAGAACGGGTACATTAATCTGATCAACCAGTCCATTCCCTTCCACAAGACCATTATGGTGATGACTTATATTAAAGGTATTGTTAGAATGATGTACCTCCGCTAAGTTACGCTGTGTTCTCATATCCTGTACATACTCATCATAAAGCTCGGGTGCCGGTTGATTTTTTGTATAAATAACAGCGTTCCATATCAATTTTAATAATTCTACATTATTCGTATCATAAGCCGCTTGGACAGGTATAGTCCGAATCAAGTCCCGTTTAATATCTTCATAGGATGAAAATCTTCGAGGAACATCATTCTCGCTTAACTTCCCATAAAAAGGATAACCCCTGGTTGATTCTGAGGCCAATAATATCAGCTTATTGCAATAGCCTGGATAATCAGCCGTAAATTGCATGGCGACCGCACCGCCTGTTGACCAGCCGATCATCGCGAAATCCCGTAAGCCAATTTCATCCACAAAGAGCTTGACGTCATCCGAGAAATCTTTTATAGAAGTAATCAGTGTATGGTAGCTAGACTTCCCAAACCCACGTAAATCCACAGCATATATTTTATATGCACCATCCATATTATTTAAAACAAGATCCCAATGCTTGGATGATGTCATGTTTCCATGAATTAACAGGACCTTTTTTTCTCCGCCTTCCCGCTCACGATAGGCGATTGTTTCCCCATTTGCCAGCTGAACCTCTTTCATTGTCACATTCACCATTTAGACCACCTTCCCCCATTTAATTACTGACGCTCCCCAAGCATAACCAATACCAGCACTTACAAAAACAATCAGGTCCCCTTCTTTGATTTTCCCTTCCTTAAGGGCAAGCTCTAGCGATAGAATTTGATCAATTTGACCAATATGTCCATATTCCTCTAAATAGATGGATTGCTCCTCCGTTAATCTTAATTCTTTTAATACATAATCATGTGCAGACTTTTTCATGTGGAGCATGGCGATATACGAAATGTCTTCTTCTTTGTAACCACTTTTTCTCACAGATTCCCGAATCACTTTAATAAAATTGACCATTGATTTTTGTTCCAAGCGCTGTTTCATTCCCGCCGGATCCAAGACATCCAGCTTATTCAAGCGCTGTTCAATTGCCTCTTTCGTAATCGGATTCTTTGTACCTCCAGAAACGACAACAACATCCTCTGAAAAAGAACCATCTGTTATCAACTCTGTTTCTAATAGAACATTTTCTTTATGGCCTTTTTTCAGCAGAATGGCTCCACCTCCAGCACCTAGGTTGAACATAAACCGTGTCCTTGGATTCTGATAATCAATAAAGTCCACATTCCGGTAACCCCCAGCCAGGAGTACTGTTTGAATCGCCGGATCTGCAATCATTAAACTTTTCGCTACTTTTAAACCCATGACAGTCGTTCCACAGCGTAAGGCAACATCAAATGCCCATGCATTAGTGGCACCAATTGCTTCCTGCAGCTTGATGCCAGCAGTCCATAGCGGGTATTCCTTATGTTCTTCCCCAATATAAATAACTACATCGATCTCCAATGGATTGATTCCAGCTTTTTCAATCGCTTGATTGGCAGCAATAATTCCCATTGCACATGTATGGTCATGAGGACCCGGAACATATTTTTTCTTTATTCCCATCTTTTCTTCGACAATATGTGGTGGGATACCTGCTAATTCTGCGATTTCTATCCCAGTTACAAATTTCTCTGGCAGGTAAACTCCCGTACTGACAATACCAATCTGCAAGACTTTCACCACCCTATTCTAGGAGTCCTCCACCATTGACATCATAAAAGCTGTCGCCTCTTCGATACTCTCAAATAATGTTTCCTTCTCTTCTTGAACATGGGTAACTTTTATTCTCCATTGTTTTTTACCCGTTCCTTTTTCCACAGCCGCCAATTGGAAACGAACGACAAAGGAAGCAATTTGTAACGGATCCATGAATGCTCCCCCTATCCTGCTAGCTTTTCTTTTTTCTTAGCAGTATGTTGTTTTTTTCGATTCCATGTAAACTTCTTTAATGTCCCAACAATACCTAGCGGGAAGAAAATCACAACCAAAATATAAATAATGCCGAAGAAAATAATCCAGCGTTCAAATATCCAATGTTCTTTCGCCAGCTCCGTTAACCCATCATGGGCGAATTCAATTAGGCCTGCTCCAATAATGGCACCAACTAATGTACCTACACCGCCAATGATAGTCATTAATAACGCATCTAAGGTAATATCCATCGTGAATACACTCGTATTCACATATCGGAGGGACATCGCATAAAAGATACCTGCAATTCCCGCTAATACACCAGAAACGACGCTGGCTGCAATTTTATAATGTAAAACGTGATACCCTAAAGACTCCGTTCGTTGTTCATTTTCCCGGATAGCCTGCAAAACTCTCCCAAGCGGGGAGTTCGTGAAGCGTTTAAGGATCATAAACACAGCTATCATGGAAACTAAACAGATGATGTAGAAATTAGTCCGATCAATGAATAATTCTGGGACACGAAAAGTAAATCCATCATTTCCGAATGTTAATGTCCGCCATTTTTCTGCTAATACTAAAAACAATCCCGCAAGTGCCATCGTTAACATCGCATAAAAGTGACTTTTTAAGCGAAGGGTTAGTAAGCCAACAATAAAGCTGACGATCGCTGTAATCAGAATTGTTGCCAATACAGCATACGTGAAATGAAGCATCGTAGGCTCAAAGCGCTTCATGAATATCCCAATCGAGTATGCACCGATACCAAAAAACATCGCATGACCGAAGGATACAATTCCGGTAAAACCTAATAATAAATCATAACTCATCGCTAGGATGGCAAACACGAATATCTGAGTCAACAGGATTAACATGTTTCTAGATTCATAAACGAAAGGTAAAATCAACAGAAAAGCAGCAATGATAATGTAAATCGTATTCGCTCTATTCTTTAAAACCCAATTCATCCTCTCACCCCTTCCCGCCAAATAGTCCTTGGGGTTTAACAATTAAGACAACCGCCATTAATAACATATTTACCGCCAAGGATAATTCTGGAACATAATAGGCCATAAATGAACCTGATAATCCAACTAATATCGCAGCCATGATGGACCCTTTGAAATTCCCCATCCCGCCTATGACTACAACGATAAACGCCAAAATGGCGAATTCCATTCCCATCCCCGCATGAATAACACCAGAATAGGGACCGAATAAAACCCCTCCTAGCGCAGCCATACCTGAACCAATCATAAATACAAACATAAATACCTTTTTGATATTAATCCCCAATGCCTGGACCATTTCTTTATTCATAACTCCTGCACGGACTACCAGACCGATTTTGGTTTTTTTGAGCAAAAACTGAACGCCGGCGAATACCAATAATCCTACCGCGATAATAAATACTCGATATTTAATGATGATCATATTGCCAATTTCCCAGCTTCCCTGCAAATACTCCGGTGGATTAGCCGTCAATTGGTTAGGTCCCCAAATAACCTTGAGCATTTCTGAAAGAACGAGCATTAGGCCCAGTGTAATTAAAATTTGTTGAACATGGTTTCCATAGACAGGTTTGATAATCCACTTTTCTGTAATGATCCCAAGTATAAAACCGGTGAGAATAGCACCAGCAATCCCCATAATGAAGCTTTCAGTAGTAGTATAAATCCAAATACCACTGTAAGCTCCCCATGCAAACAATCCGCCATGGGCAAAGTTAAGTACATCCATCAAACCAAAGATAAGCGTTAAGCCTGCAGCTAATAGGAAGATCAGCATGCCTGTTGCCAATCCATTTAATGTTAAATTGAATAATAGCTCCATACAAACTTTCCTCCTTTCCTAGGCAATTCCCAAATACTTTCGTTTCATTTCCTCATCTTCTTTTAACTGCTTCATTGCTCCATTGCTAACGGTTCTTCCATCATCAATAATGTAATAACAATCTCCAATTGTACTTGCCATATAAAAATTTTGTTCTACCAAGACAATGGTGGTTTGTTCCTTCATTTGCATAATGGATTCCATAACCTTCTCCACGACAATTGGTGCTAAACCTTTACTAGGTTCATCAATAAGTAGAAGTTCATTTTCGTTTACATAAGCCCTTGCAATGGAAAGCATTTGTTTTTGACCGCCGCTCAGTAAGCCCCCTGGTTTTTTCCAGAACTTACTTAAGTCAGGAAATAGTTTTAATATATAGTCAAGTCGTTTATGTGTTTCTTCATTTTCTTTTTGAATGGCAACTTTCATATTCTCTTCGACTGTTAATCCCGCAAATATTCCTTGGTCCTCTGGTACATAACCAATTCCTTTTTGGGCAATCGTGTACGTTGGGAGTGCTTGAATCTGTTCTCCTTTAAAAACTACACTGCCTTTGGATGCAGGATTTAGACCCATGATGGTCCGTAATGTGGTTGTTTTTCCTGCACCATTTCTTCCAAGTAAGACCGTTACTTCACCCTTTTTCACTTCAACTGAAACACCCTGTAAGATATGATATTGTCCAATATGCGTCTCAATTTGATTAAGCTTCAGCAGCTCGTTCATTCGCTGATACCTCCTAAATAAGCTGACTGGACCGTTTCATTTTTCATAATATCCTCAGGTGTTCCATCCGCCAAGAGCCTGCCGTTAAATAGCACCATTACAGAATCAGATAAGTCCAGAATCATATCCATCTTGTGCTCGATTAAAATGATTGTCCGGTTCCCTTGTTCCTTAATTCTTTTAATTACTTCTAAAATCGCAGGTACATCTTCTAAGGACATCCCAGCAGTCGGCTCATCTAGTAACAAAACTTCGGTTTCAAGGGCTAGAAGCATTGCCATTTCCAGCTTTCTCTTTTCCCCGTGTGCCAAATTGCTTGCCAAAGAATCCACCTTATCGTCTAACAAAACAAGACGTAACCACTCTAGCGCCTTTTGTTCAAATACACGATATTTCTTATAATGGAAAAACATCTGGTAGCGGACTCCGGCTCTTGATTGAACTGCCAGTCTTACATTTTCCAAAACAGTTAAATTAGGAAATACATTGGTAATTTGAAAAGAGCGCCCAATTCCTTCTCTGGTTCGCTTTGTCGAAGAAAGCTTTGTGATATCCTTTCCGCGAAAATAAATTTTTCCATTCGAAGGTGCTAATTGACCGCTTAAAAGATTAAAAAAAGTTGTTTTTCCTGCTCCATTTGGTCCGATGATTGATTTAAAGTGTTTTTCAGGAACGGAAATTGAGACAGAATCAACCGCCGTGTGTCCTCCAAAAGTTATCGATAAATTATTTGTTTCAATTAAGGTTGTCACGCTTTCACCACCCATCTTGTAGATAGAAATAAGGAAGAGGGTGACCATAAAACAGCAGGTCGAACCCTCATATTTTTTAAAGAAGCACTTTTTTAATTACGAACTGGAGGTGCTGTTTCTTCTGGTTTCAGTTCTCTGATTAACACTGGAACTGGATATGGTACACCATCTTTCTTTTCCAGCTTAATTGCATATAAGGATTGAAGAGCCTGGTGGTCTTCAGGACGGTAAGTCATTTTGCCTTTTGGTGTCTCAAAGCTCATGCCTTCCATTGTTTCGATTAATTTGTCACCATCGGCATCGCCTTCCGTCTTCTTCAATGCTTCTACTATGGAAATTGCTGCACTCATACCGCCTGGCGTGAATAAATCAGGAACATCGCCATTAAATCGCTTCTTATGTTCCGTTACTAACCAATCATTAATTTCATTTTTAGGAAGGTCATGATAATAAACCGTAAATCCTTCCATGCCTACAAGCGGCTCCATTGTTGCTAAAGCTGCGATATCTGGGGCACCTGTTGATATTTTGATACCTTTGTCTTGAACCTTCATATCAGAAATTTGTTTCCAAGGAGAGTTTGCCCCCGCCCATACCACAAATAAATAATCAGGTTTTGCGTCAATAATTTTTTGAATGTTAGATGTAAAGTCAGTCGCTGCCGGGTCAGCATATTCTTCTAATACAATATCAGCACCGAGTTTAACCGCTGCTTCTTTAAAGGCGGCTACGCCATCACGTCCAAATGAATAATCTGGGGCAAGCGTGGCAATTTTTACATCTTTACCAGCAATTGCTGCTGCACCAGCTACAGCATCCTGGGAAGAATTACGTGCAGATCGGAAAATATACTTATTAAACTCAGATCCTGTAATACTATCAGCCGCGGCTGGTTCAACAATCATAATTTTTTGATATTCCTCAGCCAACGGCAGGACAGCTAAAGTATCAGCTGAACTTGAAGATCCTACTAAAAAGTCTACTTTATCTTCTTCTAATAGCTTTGTAGCCTTTTGAACAGCTACTTCTGGCTTCGTTTCCGTATCTTCGACAACAAACTCAATCTTTCTGCCTGCAACCTCCATTGTTCCTTCCGTTGCATAATCAAGTCCTAATTCAAATCCTCTTAATGTTTGTTTACCATAAGATTCTAGGGCACCAGTAGTTGAGGCAAGAACACCAATTTTAATTGGTTCTTTACTCTCTGCCTTCTCCCCACTATCCTTGGTATCCCCTTCCGTTTTGTCTGAACTGCATGCTGCTGTAAAAATCATCATAAAAATAAGAAATCCAACTAAAATCCCTTTTCCACGAAATGCTTTCACTTTTTTTCCCCCTTTAAATTAAAAACTTGCATAGCGTTGAATTCATAATAGAAAAAATGAGTTACAGAGAAGTTACAAGGAAAAGCAGTAACGATATACACTGTATTTAGACAAAAAAAAACAGCCCTAAGGCTGCTCGATTTAATTTATATACTCTTCAGATTCCAGGATTAATTCATACATTTGTTTTGTTGGTTCCAGCGGGTAAACTCCCAGCTCTTCTTCTAAAACTACCTTGCATTTTTGAAACCATTTCATTGCCTGCGGCCGATTGTTTTTTCGATAATAGCAATACATTAATAACCGATAGGCCTCTTCCCAAGTCCGGTCACGCTGCAGTATTTTTTCGCACCAATAGATAGCTTGATTATAATTTTCTTGACGGACCATTAATTGAGCCATTTTTTCCGCCCCTCTTAAAAAATACACAAGCATGCTTTCGCGTTTACTAATACACCAATCATCATAACGGCGTTCCGGCAAATAGTCTCCCATATACAGCCTTAAACCTTTTTCTAAAAGATTTATCACTTTTTCATCGGAGGATTCGCTCAAACCACCTTGAATCCAGGATTGAAATCGGGTAGTGTCTAAATCAAATACAGCATGAGGATTTAAACCATAGAACATTCCTTCACGAATAATGAAAAAGGGAGCTGCTCTCGCCTTACGCAATGGTTCCAGTACATGATGAAGACTATTTAATGCAACTTTGAAATCACGGTCTGCACTTTTTTTATCTTGATTAGGCCAAAGGATTTGGAGAATTTCATCCTTTGCGATCAACTCGCTATTGGTTATAAATAATTGAAACAATTCTTTTGCTTTCTCTCTTTGCCAATCCTTATCCCCAACTTCTTTTTCTCCAAGCCAAATTTTAAATTGACCCAATGTTTGGACCCTTATCGAATAGCCAGGGTGTGATTCCAATGTTGCGATATTCATATCTTGTAGTATTTTAATAGAATAGGATTTTTGGATATTATCTTTTACACAATCGATTAATAATGGCACGATCATTTGTAAATCCCGCGGACTAAATAATGACACTTTATGAAAAAAGAATTCGAAGTCATATGTCTGAACCATAAATAAAAATTTATCCATAGTCTCTTTAAATGAATCCTTTCTTTTCTCCAAAAAGTAAATATAAGATAACCAAAACCTGCTTACCATTTGTCCAAAGGTATCCTCACATTGTAAAAATAATGCCTCTGTTTTTTCTAAGTAGAATAGTCCTTTTTCTAGTCTTTCATTATAAATACAGGTAATCCCCATACATAGACGAATAAAAGCAGAAAGCCAAACATCATGGACCCTTTCAGTCTCCTGTAATGCCTTTTTACCAACTTCCATTGCCCGCTCATAGTCTCCATGAGTCCCATAAAGGATACAAAGACCCATTAAGGGTTCGGCTTTTCCCCTTTCAACATTAAGCGTACTCATAATTTCTAATGACGTATGGTAGCACTGTTCAGCTAAATCTAAATCATACTTATTGAGAATTTGAACAGCATGACCCATTCGAATCCAGCCACAAGCCTCCACAAACGGTGCTTTGAGACTTATTCCCTGCTGAATTCCAGCTTGTGCTAATTCCTTGGCCTGTAAACCCTCTCCCGTAAAAGCGTCTATTAAGGACAATAATAAGTCTGTTTCTCTGTGTGCCTTTGGAAGGGCATAACCAGTTTTACTTGCTAATTTTTCTTTTTGGCTGAAGAGAAACTTTTTTGCTTCTTCAAAACGACCTGTTCGCAAATACAATCTTGCTTCAATATTTCCTTCC
Source organism: Neobacillus vireti (assembly GCF_036962345.1). GTDB lineage: Bacteria > Bacillota > Bacilli > Bacillales > Cytobacillaceae > Neobacillus > Neobacillus vireti_A. The sequence continues at coordinate 171,292 of NZ_JBALNB010000011.1, read as the reverse complement.
AATACTTCTGTATTAGACTTTTTTGCCTTCTGCAGCCATTTTTCTGATTTTGAAGATTTTCCTGAATTCAAAAGATTTTCTGACAGCAAATAGTATAGTTTGGCCTTTTCCTGCCCTGAACCAATGCTCTTTTCTCTCGCTTCAATGGCTTCATATAATAATTTCTCAGCTTGAAGAGGTTGGATGGTATCTAAATAAATCTTCGCTTTCCCTTCCAATGCTTTACTCATTCCGAGAAAATCATTTCGCTTCTTTGCCTCGATTAACGTCTTTTCATAACAGGCTTCAGCTTCCTGATATTGAGAGTGATAGCGATGGACCTCTGCTTTTATAAACCAAAGGAGGTAATACGTATCTAACTCAGACACAGGAATCAACATTAAATAATCAGATAAGCTCTTAAGTTTGCCGCCTTCGAGCATGTTCATACCGTTGTCTTGCAAGATAGAAGCTATTGCATGAAATTGATTAATTTTTTTATAGTGATAGAGTGCCTCTTCCCACATCGATCTTCTTTCATAAAAGCGTGCACACTTCTCATGCAATAAGGAATAGTTATAAGGATTGTTTTTTGAGAATGCGTTTTCCAAAAACTCTTTGAAAAGGGCGTGATAGCGATAATGTTTTAACCCAATCTTTTGAATGAACAAATTTCTTTCCTTCAATTGTTCAAGCATGTTGGAAGCTCCATGTATTCCAATTACTTCATCACATAGTTCTTCCTCAATGACATCTAAAATTGAAGTTTGTTCCAAGAACTGTTGAATCATAGGAGGCTGTTTTGAAAAGACTTCCATTACTAAGTAGTCAAACAAATCTTGAAGTGAGTATGAGGTCTCAACCAATGTTGATAAATTTCCAGTTAGGGGAATTTGCTGGGCAATCATACAAAGTGCAATAATCCATCCTTCAGTTAATTGATAAATGGTTTGTAAATGTTCAGGCTCTATTTCCAGCCCATATAGGTCCGATAATAGCAATTCCACTTCATCTATTGTAAGGACCAAATCTTCTCTTGAGATTTCTAATAAATGTCCATTAACCCTCATTTTCGTTAGGTGCTTCCACCCCGGGCGGCTGCGGCTTGAGATAACCAAATGCAGGTTAAAAGGAATATGCTGAAGTAATTTTTCAACCCAGCTATTAATGGTATAAGAATGTTCGATTTGATGGTAATCATCTAAAATTAATGTGATATCTGAATTTACTTCAAGAATTTCATTAATGAATAACGAGCACAAGTAACTTATATCCTCTTCCCGAATGTACCGGTCCATAGTTTCAATATACTGAGCAATTTCCTGTCCAAAGCCAGGAACAAATCCTCTAATCGAATGAATAATATAGGAAAGGAATGGAAGGATGTCGTCATCATTGGACGAGATGGAATACCAGCAGCCAGAGATTTTTTCATCCCTCATAAATAAAGCCAGTGCCGTACTTTTTCCAAATCCAGCTCCTGAATGAATAATGGTCAATGGGTACTCTGGAATTTTCTTCATTTTTCGCGTCAGCTTAGCACGTCTAATAAATTCATCTTTGACAACTGGAATCCGCAGCTTGGTTTGAATAATTGGCAGCTTCATTTATTATCCCCCCTCTCTCAATTTTTCCAATTTTTACACTATTTTATCATATTATTGTCCAATTTGGCGATAATGACATTCAAACTGATTTTTACTCCTCGTAAATCATCTTTTTAGTCATTCCCCCGTCTATAATCAGATTAATTCCCGTAATAAAATCATTTTCCTTTGCCGTTAAATAAAGGCATGCCCTGGCGATATCATCCGGTTTTCCGACACGTTTGGATAAATGCTGCTCATGGTCAATGGCTGTTAATTGAGTATAGTCTCCAGTGTGAATCCATCCAGGTGATATCGCATTAACCGTAATGTGATCCTCGCTAAGAGATGCTGCTAACGCATGTGTTAGCGCAACAATACCGCCTTTTGTTGCAGCATAACCTTCTGAATTTGGCTCAGACATGATTGCCCTGGTTGAAGCCATATTTACAATTGATCCCCCTTCTTCATTCTCACGCATATACTTTGCAGCTTCCCGAGAACAAAGAAAAACGCTTCTCAAATTGGTTTGTATGATATCATCCCATTCTTCTAACGTTACCTCGTAAAGTGATTTAAATAGCCCTTTGCCAGCATTATTTATAATAATATCTATTCTGCCATATGTTTTTTGAACTCTTTTCATTAAGCTAATAATATCGACTTCATTTCTTACATCCGTTTTTACAAAAAGAACATCTGCGCCAAGTTGTTTAAGTTCAGAAACTGTCTGGCTGCCTGGTTCCTCCTTCACATCAGCAATCACTACCTTTGCACCCTTTTCTGCATAAGCTAAAGCAACTCCACGACCGATACCATTTGCCGCCCCTGTTACAATCACTACTTTATTTTTAAAGGTCAAAAAAATCAGCTCCCTGTTTCGAGTTATGTATATATAGTTTAACCCATAGACCTAACTCCGCCTTTATTCAGGTGGAGATTTTTACTATGTAACGAATTCAACTGTTAAAGAAAAACTAAGTGGAATCTGTATTAAAGGGTGATGATTAACGTGCAGCAAAAATGCTTTTATTGTGTAAATGACATTGAAGAAAAACAACTTCACTATGTTACCTTTCTTTCCTCAAACACAGAAAGAGATGAAACACTTTGTGATGAATGTTATCAAGAATGGCTGCAAGGAGTAAAGGGGTAACAAAAATAGGGCCGATTTAAACTCGGCCCTACTTTTATTTGCATGTATTTAAGTTGTAGACAGTGCTGCCACTATCATCAATGTTTAGCAATTTAATGGTCATTTCAGGAAAGGCAGTTTCAAGTTCATGTTCAAGAGCTTTCCCTTTTCCTTTTTCACAAAAGCATAATACAGTCGGTCCTGCCCCACTTAAGGCAACACCAAATGCGCCCCTGGCCTTGGCAAAATTTTCAATATACTCGTAGAAGGGGATTAGTTTTTTCCGATATGGCTGGTGGAAAAGATCTCGCTCCATCATTTTCCCAGCCATTTCCCACTCTTGGCTAAGAAGGGCTGCTACTAATAAGTTGGCCGTTGAAGAAGCTTGGATTGCTTCGGGATAGGAAAAATCCGTTGGCAATACACCTCGTGAATCCTTTGTTAGTAAACTTTCTTGCGGTATTACAGCAACCACTTCAAACTTACTATTGGTGAAGGAAAGGATATTAACCTCACCCTGTTGATAACTGCCAATGACTAGACCCCCATATAAAGACGCCCCAACATTATCAGGATGGCCCTCTATTTCAGTGGCTAGCAGCAATTTTTCTTCTTTTGTTAATGCTAATTCTCCGATATGATCAGCAAGTTCAATACCTGCAATTATCGCAGAAGCACTAGACCCCAGGCCTCGTGCTAAAGGAATATTACTGGTTGCATTTATCTTACAAGGTGTCAACACTTTGCCGTACTTCGCGGCAGTTTGAATCGCAATTTGACAAATGAAGTGATTTTCATCTTGAGGTAAATCTTTTAAGTCTGCTGAAGATGAAAGACATTTCCACTCATCACTCTTCTCTACCTCTAGTTCTAAATATAAATCAAGTGCAACTCCCATGGAATCAAATCCAGGACCTAGATTTGCTGAACTTGCAGGTATTTTTATTACAAACTTTCCATCATTATCGATCATTGATGGACAACTCCCTTAATATGGTCTTTATATGCTTTAAGTAATCCGGTCCATCTCACAACGATTTTCTCACTACTCTATATGCACTCTTAATTTCTTTAACTGCTGGTAAATGATTTAACTCATAAAGGATACCGTCATAATTTGTAAGCGAAGCACGATGTGTAACTAAGACAATTTCTGATGTTTCATTTTTCTTAACTGGCAATTGTAATATCTTTTCGAAGCTGACGCCATACTTTGCAAAGATAGAGGTGAGTTCTGCGAACACCCCAACCTCATCCTGTACATGGATACGTAAGAAGTATTTAGAGTACTTTTCGTTATCATCTTTTAAACGTTTAGGATATTGTGGTGTAACTGCACTGCGTCCATTTACCTCAAGCCGTAAATTCTTCATTACCCCTACTAAGTCGGACACTACAGCAGTAGCAGTTGGCATGCTTCCTGCACCTGGTCCATAAAACATTGTTTCCCCAACCGCTTCACCATAGACATAAACCGCATTATACTCATTTTGGACAGAAGCTAAAGGATGGTTATCGGATAAAAAGGTAGGCTGGACACTTACTTCTACTTTTTCCCCTTCTCGGTGTGCATATCCTAACAATTTCATTGTATAACCTAATTGTTTTCCATATCGAATATCTTCATCTGTCACAGAAGAAATTCCACTTACTTTTACATCATCAAGCTCTATATGCATTGAAAAACCTAACGTCGCTAAAATGGTCATTTTACGGGCAGCATCTAAGCCCTCTACGTCTGATGTAGGATCAGACTCTGCAAACCCGAGTTCTTGTGCCTCTTTTAGGGCATCTTCATAACTTGAGCCGTTTTGACTCATTTTTGTTAAAATATAATTAGTCGTACCATTAACGATTCCCATCATTTGGGTAATTCGGTCAGAGGCAAGTCCATCGACTAATCCTCTTAAGATGGGAATCCCGCCAGCAACACTTGCTTCATAGAACAAGTCACAGCCATTCTCAGAGGCAACAGTTAATAATTCAGATCCGTGAAGAGCCATTAAATCCTTGTTCGCTGTCACAACATGCTTTCCATTGCGGAGCGCACTAAGCAAATATTCTTTTGTTTCTTTAACCCCGCCCATCACTTCAATCACAACATCTATGTCGGAATCATTTAGGATATCAGATGGGGATGATGTTAACAAAACAGGATCAATTTCTACTGATCTTGTTTTCAATACATCGTGGACCAGGATTTTCTTTATAACGACAGGACACCCCACCTGGTGCATTAATTTATCTTGGTGATTTTCAATGATTTTTACAACACCTGAGCCGACTGTTCCCAAACCAAGTAAGCCAATTTGGATTGCTTTCATATCTATCCCTCCGCAACTGTCTTCTACATGCGTACAATTGTATTTATATAGTAGACATTATATGATTCTCTTAATATATTTACAATAGACTAATTTTTTGAAAAATTCAATGTAATCGCTTACCGCCGCGCCATTAGCGGGCTGATATTTATATATTTTTTTTTATTCTAATACTTAAAAAATTATTAATTTTAACTCTTTACAACACGAAAGGTTAACATGTAGAATATTCACTATATTCAGACCAACCATTTGAACTTATTATACTCTATAAACAATATTCTATAAATGTAATGATGAAGACGGTAGTAAGAAATTGCTTCAGAGAGCTGGTGGCTGCTGCGAACTAGTGCAAATTCTTACTTTTACCCAGCCCTTCTGAACTGGCAGACTGAAATTTAGTTAGTAGGAATGCCCGGGATATCCCGTTACCATACCTGAGGCTGCACATTTTTTGCAGCAAAAGAGGGTGGCACCACGTAGATCACGTCCCTCATAACCAGACAAATCTGTCTGGTTATGAGGGGCTTTTTAATTTTAAAGCGGAAGCGCCTTGTCCAGGGGCGACAGGCATAAGACGAGCCGGCGTGAAGGTTGTTCTTTAACCTTCATGACGGATTGGCTTATGACCCGAGCCCCTAGGCGCTGGAGCTGGATAGCATGTTAATTTTACTAAGAAATGAAAGGATGAGGAGTAAAATGTTTAAGGTACTTGTAACAGATGGTATTAGTGACACTGGTTTAAAAAGCTTGTTTGATCATCCTAATTTTATTGTAGAGCGCCAGCCTACACTGAAGCTTGAAGAGCTAAAAAATATTATTGGAGATTACGAGGCTTTAATCGTACGCAGTCAAACAAAAGTGACTGCGGAACTGCTTGAGTATGCGGACCGGCTAAAGGTAATCGCACGAGCAGGAGTTGGCGTTGATAATATTGATGTTAATGCTGCTACTGGAAAAGGAATTATCGTAATCAATGCTCCTGGTGCCAACACGATCGCAGCTACTGAACATACATTAGCGATGATGCTCTCAATGGCAAGAATGATTCCTCAAGCTCACAAAAAAACAGTCGGCGGAGAATGGGATCGAAATTCCTTTAAGGGAGTAGAATTGTACAAGAAAACACTCGGTGTCATTGGAATGGGGAAAATCGGGACAGAAGTTGCAAAACGTGCTAAAAGCTTCGGGATGACTATCTTGGGATATGATCCATATTTAACAGAGGAAAGAGCCGAGAAACTTGGAATGAAAAAAGCAAGTCTCGATTTAATTGCACGTGAGTCAGATTTCATCACCATTCACACACCGCTTACAAGTGACACAAAAGGATTAGTAAACGACGACTACTTAAGCAAAACGAAAAAGGGTGTAAGATTTATCAACGTTGCTCGAGGCGGAATTATTGATGAAAAAGCGTTGGTAAGAGCGATTCAAGCAGGTCACGTTGCAGGCGCTGCACTCGATGTATTTGAAAAAGAGCCAGTTGCCGACCCAGCATTATTGGATAACCCAAATATTATTGTAACTCCGCATTTAGGAGCATCCACTGTAGAGGCACAGGAAAAAGTAGCACAAGAGGTTAGTGAAGAAATTATTGAGATTCTTGAAACACAGTCAATCCGGAATGCAGTTAATATGCCGCAAATGTCTGGAGAGACACAACAAAAAATGCAGCCATACCTACTGCTGGGTGAACAAATGGGGCAGCTTGTGGTTCAATTATTAAAACATGCTCCTTCAAAAATTGAAATCAACTACTTTGGGGATTTAATTGAAGAAGATACAGAATTATTAACAAGAACGATGATTAAAGGAATTCTATCCCATCATTTAAGTGATTCAGTAAATTTAATTAATGCTCTCCATCTTTTAAAAGAGCAGGGAGTTTCCTATAATGTCCAAAAAAATGCAACAAATAAAGGGTTCGCCAATTATATGGAGCTTTCCATTACAAAAGGCAATGAAACCGCAAAAATTGGTGCAACAGTATTAAATGGCTATGGTGCAAGAATTGTAAAGATCAACGAGTATCGGATTGATGTAAGACCAGAGAGCCATCTATTACTTGTCAAACATCAGGACGTTCCTGGTATGATTGGTAAGGTTGGATCCCTTCTCGGGGATTATCAGATCAATATCGGAACCATGCAAGTGGGCAGAACAACAGTTGGCGGAGAAGCCATCATGATGTTAACACTAGATAAGCAAATTACTTCAGAGGTTATTCACGCCCTGACACAAATTGATGGATTAAACGAAGCCCGATCATTAGAATTATCCATTGTTGATCACTTTTATCCAGGAAGACTAGAGCTTGAGAAAACGAAATAACTAAAGAATATGTGAATGACCAAATCTGATATGATTTGGTCTTTTTTCTGATAACCAGTAGTGCTGAAAAATTGCTTCAGAGGGAATCAGATTCCATGATTTATGATAAGGTTAGTGAGTAAATGGGCAATATTTTCAAGAAACACATATAGACACCCAGAAAAAGAGGGATTGCAGCCGCAATCCCTCTACTTTTTCTCAATAATCCCTCTGACATCAAGTACATTATCGAGAATATAATCTGCTCCGTGCTTTTCAAAGTCACTTCTCGCATCTTTTCCAGATAATCCTGTTAACACTGCAGCAAATTGGCATCTCATTTTTCTCGCAGCTAACAAGTCGGCCAAAGAGTCACCAACAACAAGTACCTCTTCCCCATTTTCAATCGGCAATGGTGTATTTAAACAGGTCTCAACTGAAGTTTCTCTGCCTTTAAGGCCCATAATGTATGTAAAAGGGTTTGGCTTTGATAATGACACCCTTTCATTTAACTCATTTTCAGCTCTAAGGACATCGTCAGCAGTTACAATATGATTGCTATCAAAGTGTTTTAACCAGTCCAAATGATGAAATGGCTGAATGGTTTCAAGCTCAGGTCTCCCCGTCCCTATACCAATCCTCACCCCAGATTCTTTCAAAAAAGAAAAAAGAGCTGCAATTTCTTCTTTAGCTGCTAATGTGGTCTCATTTGCTAAAAAGCCTTTCTTTCCTAGCTGCACAGATGGTCTGCCTGTAGATTTCTGAACATTTTCATCGCCCACGTACCATTCCTGACTAGAATGTTCACATACAGACCATAGTGCTCCAATCCCACTAAAAATAGAGGTTTTAGCCCCAAGCTTTTCTTCTGCGAGTTCGTTTAGATAGATGAACAATTCTTGTTTTGTTTCCTTTGAACGTTCAAATTCAGTTACAAACAGATTGAAATCCATGTTGACTGAATAATTATGTAGTACTCTGCCCATTTCAAGCAGCACTTCTCTCGTAATGGGTTCCTGCAGCCAACTGTTGATTCTGCTATTCTCGATTTCCTTGATCTGAGATAAAAGATGGATTAATTGGTGCCCGAAGGATAAATAAATCATATCCCAATTGGCATTCAGTCCCCTTGACTTCATCAGCTTAAGGACCTCATCATTTTTTCCGAATACATTTTCTCGAATTGACTTAATCTCTGCGGCATTATAATCTGTCTTGAATTTCTCAGGTGCCAATCCCAAATAATTATCGCTGATTAATAGTTCCCAAACGGTTAATGCAGATGCATCAAAATAATGCTCTTCACTTAACAAGACCCCATCTACATCAAATAATATTGTTTTAATCATTTAAACAACCCTCATTTCCCAGTCCGCTTTATTTCGTTATCGTAACACAGTGCACAATAAAATAAAATACAAAAAAGCCAGCCATAATAATGACTAGCTTTGCTTCTGTTTACTTTGCAAAACGATGATTTCCAATAGTTACTGTTGTTTCACGAGAAAAGATCCACTGGCTTACAGCAGTACTAGGGTTGTAGAAGAATAAAGAACCATTTCCTTGTCCTTGAAAAGCAAGTGCTTCGTTAACAGCCTGTTTTGACGCTGCATCTGCAGGTTGATTAATTTGACCATTTTGTACAGGCGTGAATGCGTAATGTCCGTTAGAAATCTGATAAATTACTTCTCTTACAGAGTTAGGAAAATCCGGACTTGCAACCCTGTTCAAAATGACTGTTGCAACTGCTACCTTCCCTGCATAAGGTTCACCAACTGCCTCTGCACGGACAAGACGTGCCATAAGCTCTTTATCTGCAGCAGAAATAGTAGCATTTGGGATTACTAGATTAGAACCAGCATATAATAGTGAACTTTTCGCATTGTTTTCCTTCATTAAAGTAGTAACAGGAACACCGTACTTTGTTGCAATTTTCCAATATGTTTCACCGGATTGTACTTTATGACTGCCAGCTGCTTCCGACTTTGTTACACCCGTAAATGCTGACATTGATAAGATTAACCCGGTTGCAATTACAAGTTTCTTTAGTTTTTTCATGTTTTATTCCTCCTCGTTGTTGTTTCTCTACTACTAAGGCTATCAGTTGTAACATTCTTATTCATTAACCAAAAAAAACCATTGCTGAAACCGGCCAATCAGCTCCTGCTATGAAAGCATCTATCTATTAATTGGAATAATAAACCATTAAATTTAAAATCCCATAGAATTCCACTTATGGGTAATTCAGGTGAATTTATTACATTTCATTTCAGGCATATTTCATAAAATCCCATTGTAACAATTAAGAGACTTCACGGAATTGACAAAATATCCTTCAAAAAGAGTGCGGATTCCATCTAAATGTTTGGTAATAATATAATAGAGGACAAAATATTGGAGGGTTTTAATATGGAAAATCAGTTAGTCAACGTACTTAACAAACAAATTGCCAATTGGTCTGTATTGTATATCAAGTTACATAACTATCACTGGTATGTAAAAGGGAGTCAATTTTTTACCCTGCATGCTAAATTTGAGGAGTTCTATAACGAAGCTGGTCTTCATGTAGATGAATTGGCAGAACGATTACTAGCAATCGGGGGGAATCCAGTTGCAACGATGAAAGAGTATCTTGAAATTTCATCTGTTAAAGAAGCACAAGGAAGCGAAACTGCTGAAGACATGGTTCAAACCATAATTAATGATTTTTCGATTATTATTGGAGAACTGAAAGAAGGTATGAGCTTAGCCGGAGAAAAGGGCGATGAAACAACGGGTGACATGCTCCTAGCGATTCATTCCGGCCTAGAAAAACATGTGTGGATGTTGACAGCATTTCTTGGAAAATCAATTTAATTCTTAATTGTTACGAAAAAAGAGACTATTTAATTAGTCTCTTTTTTGCGAGTAATGATTAATAAACAGATGGTAATAATCGTAAAGGCGGTAAATGCCAAAATAGGAATGGTGATAAAACCAAGCCAGTTAATATAATCTTTCGAGCATGGTACTCCACTTTTACACATTTCAAATTGCTGTAAATAAGGAATCTTTTGAAGTGCCGTATGATAACCTGAAATGAGCATTCCGATGATTGACAATGGTAAGGTGTATTTCACAATTTCATTATCGTTTCTGTAAAAGGCAATTCCAAGTATAATCGCCAATGGATACATAAAGATTCGCTGATACCAACATAAGGTACAAGGAATGTAATGAAGAACTTCACTGAAATACAAACTGCCTATGGTGGCAATAAGGGCTGCCACCCAAGCAAGCAGTAATGGTTTATTCATTCCCCTTCTGCTCCTTTGCAGCTTCCTCTACCAACTTATTTAAATCTTCCATCGTTGTTCCATCAAAACGCTTTCCATTTACGAAAATCGTTGGAGTTCCTTGAACTCCTAATTTTCCTCCAAGAGCTTCATCACTTTTCCACGCTTCCTCCGGATCCTTCGTATCAAAATAGGCAGTTACCTTTTTAACTTCTGCCTCACTGGCAATTTCTTGCAGTGTCTCTGTTAGGAAATCCTCAGTAAATAGGTCCACTTTTTCATAGCGTGTATCTTCTGGCTGCTTATCGTAAATAAGTTCATGGAACTCCCAAAATTTATCATTTCCTAATTCATGATAAACCGCTTCTGAAAATTTCGCCGTTCGTTCCGAGTCAACATTAATAAAAGGATAATGAAAATAATAAAATTTAGCTTTCCCTGTATCAACAAAATCTTTTACAATCAGCGGTACAACATTGTCGGCAAAGTTTTTACAATTTGGGCATTTATAATCTCCAAACTCAACAATGGAAACCGGCGCCGATTTTTCCCCTAAAAAAGGCTGATTGGCATAATCAATCTCTTCTTTAGCAGTATTATCAGACTTTTGATTATTCGCTAAAAAGATAAAGCCAATTATACTAATTGCAATCAGCCCGATAATCCAAAAAACAAACTTTGATGAAGATGATGATTGTTTCGTCCCTTTTTTAGAGTTCTTTTTCTTTTTTGCCATTATTCGACTCCTTATTAAATTGATGTTTATGGTACTAACTATATAGCGGGTTTCACAAAAATTCCAGTTATTAGACTGAAGTACCATGCAAAGGTTAAAATAAAAGAATACCAAAAATAGAAGGAGATTTTAAGATGACAACAACTAATTTACAGCAAGGGTATATCGGTACATATACAAAAGGAGACAGTAAGGGAATCTATCGTTTCACATTAAATAGTGCTGAAGGAAGAATTACAGATATTCAGGCTGTAGCAGCCCTTGAAAATCCGACATATCTATCCTTGTCCCATGATAAAAAACATTTATATTCTGTAGTTAAAGATGGTCCAGCTGGCGGTCTTGCTGCTTATTCGATAAGTGAAGACGGAGATCTTATGCCTATTAATCGTCAATTATCAGAGGGTTCTTCTCCTTGTCATGTAAGTATTGATAGTAATCAGCAGTTTGTATTCAGTGCAAATTATCATAAAGGAACAGTTGAATCATTTTTGCTTAATCCTGAAGATGGTTCGATACAGCCAGCTGCTTCTATAATGCAGCATGAAGGGTCTGGACCCGACCCAAGACAGGAAAAGCCACATGTGCATTATGCCGGGTTAACCCCTGATGAAAAGTATCTAGCTGCAGTGGATTTAGGGACTGATTCTCTTACCACATATGAAGTGGCAACAGATGGAAAGCTTACAAAAGCACATCTTCTTCCAATGAAGGCTGGTAGTGGACCTCGTCACCTAACTTTTCATCCAAATGGAATACTTGCGTATCTAATGACTGAATTTAGTTCAGAGGTAATTGTTTTACGCTATCATCCGGAAAATGGTCATTTTACAGAAGTACAATATATTTCTACTCTTCCCGAAGACTTTAATGAAAATAATCAAGGAAGTGCTATTCATATTTCGGCGGACGGACGCTTCGTTTATGCAGGAAATCGTGGTCACAATAGTATTGCTGTCTTTCATGTTGAAGAAACAGGCGAACTAAGTTTCTTAGAACACACTTCCACTGAAGGAGATTGGCCAAGGGATTTCGAAATTGACCCGAGCGGTAAATATATTGTTGCTTCAAATCAAGAATCCAGTAATTTAGTGCTGTTTGCAAGAGATGAAAATACTGGAAAATTAACTCTGCTTCAATCAGATATTACAGTGCCATACCCGGTTTGTGTTAAGTTTTTAGGAAATTAAACTTAACTTAAATAAAGGATGTGTCTTCGGTGGATTTCATTCATAGTCAGGAATCCTTAACGACAATACAGTGGATTTTACGTGCAATTGTTGCCTATTTCTTTTTAATTATTGTTGCAAAAGCGATGGGACAGCGTTCGATTGCAAAATTAAGATTAATTGATTTCGCTATGGCACTTTTAATCGGAAACATTATTGCCCACCCATTGTCTGATCCACATCATGGACTAAAAGGTTCTATTACGACAACAGTGGTATTGGTAGTTCTGTACATTGGCAGTGTGTATTCTATGTTAAAATGGCCGCGAATTAGAAACTTAATTACTCCTCCACCCATTACACTTATTAAAGATGGAGAGATTATTTCCAATGGGTTGAATAAAGCGAGAATTTCAATTGATATATTATTAGAAGAATTAAGGGAAAAAAAAGTAGAGGATGTTAAAAAAGTTGCATTAGCATTGTGGGAAGCTGATGGAAAAGTTTCTGTGTTTTTGGATCCAAAATATGAGGCCATTACTCCATCAACCTATAACTTGGATACCGAACCCTTTGATTTACCTAAAACGATTGTTAAAGAAGGCAGGATTAATTTTCAGGAATTGGCACAAATCAACAGGAAAGAGGATTGGCTTATTTCCACTCTGAAAAATCAGCACCAAACTAACCTTACCAATGTCTTGCTGGCAACCATCGACCGAAATAATATCTTAAAGGTTTTTTTATACAAATAGCTATTACTGAAAATATTAATTGACACTTCTGCTTTAGTGTAGTAAATTTTATAAAAAGTCAAAATATTATACTATACTTTCTTATCAAGAGAGGCTGAGGGAATGGCCCTATGAAGTCTCAGCAACCTTCAATGTTTTTTTCATTGAAAAGGTGCTAAGTCCATCAAGTTATTTGTAACTTGTGAGATAAGAAGAATGACCTATGCAAATATGCATCCAAAAGTCTTCTTCTTATAAGAAGGCTTTTTTTATTATTCATTTATAGGAGTGGTTGACTATGTATAAAATTGATACAAAGCTTGCGCAATTAGGAAATCGCAGTGAAACTGCAACAGGAACGGTTAATCCTCCCGTTTATTTCTCAACAGCCTACCGCCATGAAGGGATTGGGCAATCAAGCGGATTTGATTACTCACGTACGGGTAATCCTACTCGTCAGCTGCTTGAAAAGGCGATTGCCAACCTTGAAGGTGCAGACCAAGGCTTTGCATGCAGTTCGGGAATGGCAGCGATATTTACTATTCTCTCACTTTTCGAGTCTGGGGACGAATGGATTGTGAGTGAAGATTTATACGGAGGTACTTATCGTTTATTAGAACAAGGCTTTAAAAAATGGGGACTCCAGACGCAATATGTTAATACATGTAGTCCAGAAGAAATTGAGAGAAAGATTACCCCGCAAACAAAAGCGATCTTTCTTGAAACACCCACGAACCCACTCATGCAGCAGTCTGACATTGCTGCTGTTTCAAAAATAGCAAAAAAGCACGGAATTATTCTGATTGTTGATAACACATTCTATACACCGCTTCTTCAACAGCCAATCTTGCTTGGTGCTGATATTGTCATTCATAGTGCGACTAAATACTTAGGCGGCCATAATGATGTCCTTGCAGGTCTGATTGTTGCGAAAGGAAAAGAAATTTGTGAGGCATTGGCTTTTCATCATAATGGAGCGGGCGGAGTCCTTAGTCCTTTTGATTCCTGGCTGGTAATGCGCGGAATGAAAACTTTATCACTAAGAATGCAACGACATGAAAGCAATGCGAAGGCCATTGTTGAATACCTCTCAACCCATGATGGTATTACAGATGTGCTGTATCCAGGGAAAGGAGGAATGGTTTCCTTCCGCTTACAAGATGAAGCTTGGGTGAATCCATTCCTTCAAAGTCTTTCTCTCATTACATTTGCAGAAAGCCTTGGCGGCACAGAAAGCTTTATTACGTATCCAGCAACACAAACTCATGCGGATATTCCATTAGAAGTTCGAATTCAATCAGGTGTCTGTAATCGACTATTAAGATTTTCAGTGGGTCTTGAAGATCCAACAGACATCATTCAAGATCTTGAACAGGCATTAGCAAAATTAAAAGAAGGAGTGATTGGATAATGAGTTCTGAAAATTATAGTTTTGAAACAAAGCTCCTTCATAATCAGCATAAAGTTGACCCAGCCACTGGGGCAGTCAGTGTGCCAATCCAACATGCGTCTACATTCCATCAATTTGATTTAGATAATTACGGAAAATACGACTACGCTAGAAGTGGAAATCCAACACGAGAAGCGCTAGAGGTTGTAATCGCGGAATTAGAGGGCGGAACAAGAGGCTTTGCTTTCTCATCAGGAATGGCGGCTATTTCGACAGCCTTCCTCCTTCTGTCTGCTGGAGATCATATTGTCATTACCGATGATGTGTATGGCGGTACCTATCGAATGGTCACCCAGGTACTAACTCGATTCGGGATTGAACATACATTTGTCGATATGACAGATCTTAATCAAGTAAAAAATGCAATCAAGCCTAACACCAAAGCATTTTATGTTGAAACACCATCAAATCCCTTATTAAAGGTTACAGATATTGCAGCCATTACAGCTATAGCAAAAGAGATAAATGCAATTACCTATGTAGATAACACGTTCTTAACCCCTGAGTACCAAAGACCTTTAGAGCTTGGGGCAGATGTAGTTCTTCACAGTGCAACGAAGTTTTTATCCGGTCATAGTGATGTGGTTGCAGGTCTTGCGGTAGTAAAAGATGAGGAATTGGGTAAGAAACTGTATTCTTTACAAAATTCCTTTGGTGCTATACTAGGAGTTCAGGATGCATGGCTGGTTCTTAGAGGAATCAAAACGCTCCATGTCAGACTTGAGCAATCACAAAAATCAGCTATCAAACTAGCAGAATTTTTAGAGACTCACCCTTTAATTGAAAAAGTTTATTATCCTGGTCTGGAAAATCATCCTCAGTACACCCTGCAAAAGAGTCAAGCGGGCGGTCCAGGGGCGGTTTTATCCTTTGAATTTATGGATGAACAAGCACTTCAAGTCTTTCTTTCCAACGTAAAAATACCTGTATTTGCAGTAAGCCTTGGAGCAGTTGAATCCATTCTTTCCTACCCTGCGAAAATGTCACATGCTGCAATGTCGCAAGAGGAAAGAGAAAAACGAGGAATTAAAAATAGCCTGATTCGGTTATCCGTTGGCTTGGAAAATCCGGAAGATCTTATAAAGGATTTCTCACAAGCGTTAGAACAGGTAAACCAAAAACTATTGGCCTTGCAACAAGGAGATTAATAATGACCTTATTAGATAAATTAAAAAATCAAATTTTAATAGGTGACGGTGCCATGGGCACCCTTCTTTATTCATTTGGAAAGGACAGCTGTTTCGAAGAGTTAAACCTCTCTTATCCGGAAAAAATTCAGGAAATCCATAAAGCCTATTTAGATGCCGGTGCCGACGTGATCCAAACAAACACGTATGCAGCGAATTATCTAAAACTACAACGTTATGGCCTTGAAGACTCGGTCAAAGCCATCAATAGTGCAGCTGTCAAGAATGCAAAATTGGCTGTAGGAGAAAATGCATTTGTACTAGGTACAGTTGGCGGAAACCGCGGTATTAAGCCTAGTGCCTTATCCATTGAAGAGTTAAAACGCAGTTTTCGTGAACAATTATATTGCCTATTACTAGAGGGTGTGGATGGGATCCTCTTGGAAACCTTTTATGATCTTGAGGAACTTGAAACCGTCCTTACGATTGCTCGAAAGGAAACAAAGCTCCCAATCATTGCCCAAGTCTCACTTCAAGAGCCCGACGTACTGCAAGACAAAACACCGATTAATGAGGCGTTTACTCGTCTGGAAAACCTCGGTGCCGATGTTATCGGATTGAATTGCCGGCTTGGACCTCATCATATGCTGAAAACACTTGAGCAGATTGAGCTGCCAGAAAATGCTTTCCTTTCTGCCTATCCGAATGCGAGTCTGCCAACTTATACAGATGGTAAATTCCTTTATGAAGGGGACTCAGATTATTTTAAGAAATCTGCACAAAGCTTCCGTCAACAAGGAGTACGATTAATTGGCGGCTGCTGCGGAACAACTCCTGCGCATATCCAGGCATTTGCGTCAGAGTTAAAAAATAGTGCGCCTGCCACTGAAAAAGTAGTGAAAGTAAAAACGAAGAGGATTATCGTAGAACAAAGTTCAGCAAAAAGAGATCTCCAGCCTCTTGAGGAAATCGTGAAGGAACGTCCTTCCGTTATCGTAGAATTAGATACTCCAAGAAAGCTGGATACTAGCAAATTTTTTGAAGGCGCAAAGGCGTTGAAAGAAGCAGGAATCGATGCGATTACGATGGCAGATAACTCGTTAGCTCAGGTGAGGATTTCCAATGAAACTTTAGGTTATCTGGTAAAACAAGAATTAGGAATGCGGCCGCTCATCCATATTGCCTGCAGAGACCGCAATATTATTGGTTTGCAATCTCACTTATTAGGGCTTCATACCCTTGGAATGCATGACGTACTTGCCATCACCGGTGACCCTGCCCGAGTGGGGGACTTCCCTGGTGCATCCTCTGTTTACGATGTATCATCTTTCGAACTGATACAAATGATTAAACAATTAAACGAAGGCTTATCGTTTTCTGGAAAAGACTTAGGACAAAAAACAGCCTTTAGCATTGCGGGTGCCTTTAATCCAAATGTCCGTTCAGTTGAAAAAGCAGTGAAACGTCTAGAGAAAAAAATTGAATACGGTGCCGATTATTTCATTTCACAGCCTGTTTTCTCTGAGGAAAAATTAATCGAAGCCTATGAACATACAAAACACCTGAAAGCACCTATTTACATTGGTTTAATGCCTTTAACGGGCAGCAGAAATGCGGAATTCCTTCATAATGAGGTACCTGGAATTAAAATTGCTCAATCGATACGAGACAGAATGGCCGCCTTGAATGACCAGCCATTACAAGCTGCACGTGAGGGAATAGCAATTACGAAGTCATTAATTGACGCAGCACTCGACCTATTCAATGGAATTTATTTAATCACACCATTCTTACGATACGAACTAACAACTGAATTAGCGACATATGCAAGACAGCGTGCAACTCAAGTTAGGGGGAACATCTATGTCTAAAGCTACATTAAGTGAACAACTAAAAAAACGAATCCTTGTGATGGATGGTGCCATGGGTACCATGCTTCAGCAGGAAGATTTAACGGCAGAGGACTTCGGCGGTGAACAATTTGAAGGCTGTAACGAGAATCTCAACATCACAGCGCCTTCTGTTATCGCAAAAATTCATCGTGAATATTTGGAAGCTGGAGCCGATATTATTGAAACGAATACCTTTGGGGCAACAAGTATTGTTCTTGACGAGTATAATCTCGGTTTTAAAGCTTATGAATTAAATAAAATTGCTGCGCAAATTGCGAAAAAGGAAGCTGAGAAGATTTCTACAGCTGATTGGCCGCGATATGTTGCAGGTTCAATGGGACCGACTACTAAGACATTAAGTGTTACGGGTGGAACCACTTTTGATGCACTTGCTGATTCTTATGAGGAACAAGCAATCGGACTGATTGACGGTGGTGTCGATCTTCTTCTACTTGAAACAAGCCAGGATATGTTGAATGTTAAGGCTGGTTTTATTGGTATACAAAATGCCTTTAGTAAAACTGGTAAAAAGCTTCCGCTGATTATTTCTGGCACGATTGAACCAATGGGTACTACCCTGGCAGGACAGTCGATTGAATCCTTTTATATTTCTCTAGAGCATATGAATCCAGTTGCAGTTGGACTAAATTGTGCTACGGGTCCGGAATTTATGCAAGAGCATATTCGTTCCCTTTCCAATCTTTCGCCAAAAGCGATTATCTGTTATCCAAATGCTGGTCTGCCTGATGAAGAAGGACATTATCATGAAACTCCTGAAACATTAGCAAAAAAGCTGGCTGATTTTGCTGCCCATGGCTGGTTAAACATTGTAGGCGGCTGCTGTGGTACAACACCGGATCATATTCGGGCAATTTCAGAAGAAATGAAAAAGTTCTCACCTCGAAGCGCACAGCCTGCTGATCACCATATGGTTTCAGGTATTGAACCATTTGTTTATGATGATCCAACACTAAGGCCAATTATGGTTGGGGAGCGTACCAACGTTATTGGATCTCGTAAATTCAAGCGCCTTATTAATGAAGGGAAAATTGAAGAAGCCGCAGAGATTGCCCGTGCCCAGGTTAAGGGCGGTGCACATGTCATTGATATTTGTTTAGCAGACCCTGATCGTGATGAGTTGAGCGATATGAAGAATTTTATCCCGGAAGTGGTTAAGAAAATAAAAGTACCACTGGTGATTGATTCAACAGATGAAAAAGTGATTGAACAAGCACTCAAGTACTCTCAAGGTAAAGTCATTATAAATTCGATTAATCTTGAAGACGGCGAAGAAAGATTTGAGGCAGTCGTTCCACTTATTCATAAATACGGTGCTGCTGTCGTTGTTGGTACGATTGATGAAAAAGGTATGGGGGTAACAGCAGAAAAGAAACTAGAGATTGCCAAGCGTTCTCATGACCTTCTTGTGAACAAATATGGTCTAAAGCCACAGGATCTTATTTTTGACCCTCTCGTTTTCCCTGTCGGTACCGGAGATGAGCAGTATATTGGCTCTGCCAAAGCAACAGTAGAAGGAATTAAACTAATTAAAGAACACATGCCTAAAACCCAAACCATTTTAGGAATTAGCAATGTATCCTTTGGTCTTCCGCCTGTGGGCAGAGAAGTCCTAAATTCCGTCTTCTTATATCACTGTACACTAGCAGGACTTGATTATGCGATTGTTAACACTGAAAAACTAGAACGATTTGCTTCGATATCCAAGGAAGAAGTTTCATTAGCAGAAGAACTTCTATTTAATACAACTGATGAAACATTAGCTACTTTTACCGAATTTTATCGCGGTAAAAAGAAAGAGACAAAGAGTACATTACCAGACATGAGTTTGGAAGAAAGACTCTCATACTACGTTATAGAAGGTACAAAAGAAGGGTTATTACCTGACTTGGCGATAGCACTTGAAAATTATCCTGCACCGCTTGATATTATTAATGGACCGCTAATGGAAGGTATGAAAGAGGTAGGACGTTTGTTCAACGACAATCAGCTCATCGTTGCGGAAGTACTTCAAAGTGCTGAAGTCATGAAGGCTTCTGTCTCTTACTTGGAAGAATTTATGGAAAAAGGTGATGTCTCTGCTTCCAAAGGAAAGGTCATCCTAGCAACTGTAAAAGGTGATGTCCATGATATTGGAAAAAACCTTGTAGATATTATTCTTAGCAATAATGGTTATGATGTCCTTGATTTAGGGATTAAGGTATCACCAACAGAACTCGTGCAAGCCATTCAAAAGGAAAAACCGGACATCGTTGGCTTATCAGGTTTATTGGTGAAATCAGCACAGCAAATGGTTTTAACCGCACAGGATATGAAAGAAGCGGGAATTTCAACACCTATCATGGTAGGTGGCGCTGCACTTTCTAGAAAGTTCACCGATACCAAAATTGCAAAGGAATATGAAGGGCTCGTTCTATATGCAAAGGATGCCATGAATGGTTTATCACTTGCCAATCAGCTTCAATCACCAGGAGAGCAAGAAAAGCTTATGGCTGAAAAACAAGAAAAGCTAGCCGCGCTGGATCAGCCGCGTGAGTTTATTGGCCGTTCGGCCGTCTCAACTGCTGTTAAGCCGAGACCTAGTGTTTCTACAGAAGTACCTGTTTTCACACCAATGGATACAAAGAAACATGTTCTTAAAACGTATTCCCTTGCCCATATTGAGCCGTATATCAATATGCAAATGTTAATCGGTCACCACTTAGGTGTAAAAGGGAAAATTGCAAATCTCATTGCCCAAAAGGATGAAAAAGCGTTAAAAGTAAAAGGAGTAGTTGATGGGTTACTAGCAGATGCAAAACAAGGAAATTGGATACTCCCAGCTGCTGTCTATCAATTCTTCCCTGCTCAATCTGATGGAAATAAAATTTATATTTATGATCCAGAAGATACGAATACCGTTATTGAAACATTTGATTTCCCTCGCCAGGAATCTGCACCACATTTATGTTTAGCAGACTTTTTAAAGTCTGTGGACAGTGGCGAGAAGGATTATGTAGGATTCTTTACCGTTACAGCTGGAAGAGGAATCCGTGCTAAAGCGGACCAGTTAAAGGCAGAAGGCCGTTTTCTTGAGAGTCACGCTCTGCAATCCTTAGCACTTGAAACAGCAGAAGGCTTCGCTGAATTAATCCATCGTCAAATGCGTGACCGTTGGGGATTCCCTGACCCGCTGACGTTTACCATGCAAGATCGCTTTACCGCAAAATATCAAGGACAGCGCTTCTCATTTGGTTATCCAGCATGTCCAGATTTAGAAGATCAGAAGAAGTTATTTTCGTTAATTCATCCAGAGGAAATTGGAATTGAATTAACAGATGGCTGCATGATGGAACCAGAAGCTTCTGTTTCTGCTATGGTATTTGCTCATCCTGAGGCAAGATACTTTAATGTATTACGATAAAAAAATCCGCGGATTAAGTTCCGCGGATTTTTTTGATGGTTTGGTGAGTACATAGGTAACTGTTTCTGAATGAAGTGGCGTGGGCGCGATTTATCCTCAAGAACCTTGATTAAGGACAAATCTTTCTGACCGCTCTTAAACGATTTGTCCTCAAGACCCTTGATCAAGGACAAATCCTACTGCACTGCTCTTGCGATTTGTCCTCAAGACCCTTGATTAAGGACAAATCTTTCTGACTGCTCACGCGATTTGTCCTTAAGAACCTTGATTAAGGACAAATCTTTCTGACTGCTTAAGCGAATTGTCCTTAACACCCTTGATTAAGGACAAATCTTTCTGTCTCCCCACGGATTTGTCCTCAAGCCCCCTTGATTAGCGACAAATCTCTATGGCAGCATTCAAACAGTTTTCAAAAAAAGTTGCCCGAATCAGCACCTCTTTAGTAATGCTAATAAAATTTTTTATAAACCAACAATCAATGCCAAAACAGCCATTTGTTAAATTGAGTTAATCCCGCCAACTCCAACTCCATTACAAGTGAACTTTCCTTGACATTTCAATCAGGACCTTATATAGTTACCTAGGTAATCATATTACTTACCCAGGTAACTAATATGCATATATTATTATTGGAGTGAAGTTATTTGACGCACCACGCATTATTTCATACTCTTCATCAACTTTCTAGACAACTGACCAAACAACTAAATGAAGCGCTAAAACCCTTAGGATTATATAGTTCCCAATGGTCAGTCATTTACGTACTACATACAAAAGGCTCAATCACTCAAAAAGAGCTGTGTGAATATCTATTTGTTGAAGCCCCTCCTATGACACGTACGATTCAGCGGCTGGTTAAACAAGGATATGTCAGACAGATTCCTGGTGAGGACAAACGAGAAAAGTATATTCAATTAACCGAGGATGCAATTAAAGAATTTCCAAAGTGGGAGAATGCTGTATCGGAGTGCAACCAGGCATTATTAACAAATTTCCCGCAAAGCTCACAACAAGAATTAGCAAGACTTCAAGGTCTATGGTTAAAAGAGCTATTGTAAAACTGCATTTGGAAAATAAGGAGTGATCATATGAACAAACCTAAATTATGGACAAAAGATTTTATTAATATTTCCTTGAGTAACTTTTTCTTATTTTTAACCTTTTATATATTACTCGTAACTCTGCCGATTTTTGCATTGCAGGAATTTGATAGTAATGCCTCACAAGCAGGATTAATGACAACTATATTCTTGCTTTCTGCTATTGTATCCCGCCCGCTAGCTGGACAATGGCTTGAGCGAACAAGCAATCGAAAAGTTTTAGTAACGGCGCTTTTGATATTTGCTGTCTCTTCTCTTCTATATTTTTTCCCTACAACTGTTACAGGTTTCCTAGTAATTCGATTATTACACGGGATTGGCTTTGGTATGGCAACAACCGCAGTAGGAGCCATTGTAGCGGACCTTATTCCGAGTTCACGCAGAGGGGAAGGAATGGGATACTTTGTTATGTCGACAAACATGGCAATGGTATTGGGGCCATTCGTGGGATTGACATCGATCCAGCAATGGGGTTCGGAAACCATGTTCATCCTGTCTGTTATCGTAGCCATTGGTGCACTAATTACCGGTCTAACCGTGAAGTTGGCGAAGCCAGAGGTACCAGATCAAAAGGTCGTACTTCCTGCCTTCTCATTGAAAAGTCTTATTGAACCATCCGCGGTATCAATTGCTATAGTCGGCGGTTTCTTAGCCATTGTGTATTCTGCCCTGCTTTCCTTCGTATCTGTCTATGCAAATGAAATAAATCTAACCGAAGTATCGAGTCTTTTCTTTGTTGTTTATGCGATCATCTTATTAATGTCTAGACCGTTCACAGGAAAATGGCTGGATCAATACGGCCCTAACGTGATTGTTTTTCCGTCCATTGTTCTATTTGCATTTGGAATGTTTGTATTAAGTCAAAGCGGTAGTGCCACTACCTTTCTTGTTTCAGCTGGTATGATTGGCTTGGGCTGGGGAACACTTTTTCCTACCTTCCAAACAATTGCTATTCAAAATGCTGCACCAAGAAAACGCGGGTTAGCTACAGCTACTTTTCTATCAATCTATGATATTGGTATTGCACTAGGCTCCTTCTTGGTTGGTTTAATCGCAGCAAAAATGGACTTTAGTTCTTTATATCTAATGTGTTCCTTCTACGTCTTAATCGGAGCCATTCTGTACTACTTCCTTCAAGTCAGAAAGCCAACATCAACAAAATTAAAAAGCCAGCAAGCCTTACAAGTAAAAGAGCAATAACCTTCAAGAACCATCAAACGATGGTTCTTTTTTATCATAAGCACTTTAGTGCGCCTCGGCTTTTCCTTGAGCAGTGATTTTTACTTTTCTTTTTTATTAAGGTACACTTTTATTGTATTAATTATTCGAATGGAGGTTTTTACATGTTTGATGTTATAGTGATTGGTGCTGGACCAGCAGGAGCAAGTGCTGCTTTAATTACTGCTAAAGCTGGTAAAAAAACATTGGTTATTGATAATGATAAGAGCGCTACCAAGCGTGCATGGGTGGAAAACCATTATGGCGTGTTAGAAATCTCTGGTCCCGACCTTATAGAAATCGGAAAGAAGCAAGTCACTAAATTTGGCGGCGAAATTATTCAAGCTGCAGTTACGAACATTAGTAAGGTTGAAGGCGGCTTAAAGGTAGAAACAGATAACGGTGAACATGAAGCAAAGCATGTTATTGTTGCTACTGGATTCCTTGTAGATGTTGCTGAAAAATCTGGTCTAACTACCAAGCCAGGTACAGAGCCTAGAGTAAAAACGATTATTGATGTAAATGCACAAGGAAAAACAAATGTAGATGGCGTTTGGGCTGCAGGAACAGTTGCTGGCGTAAGTGTACATACCATCATCACAGCTGGTGACGGTGCGAAGGTTGCTTTTAATGTGGTAAGCGAATTGAATGGCGAACGTTATGTTGACCATGATGTTTTAAAAGCTTAATTGAATGAAAAAATCCCCATTTTGGGGATTTTTGTCGTTAAACCTCTAGATGTTTTCCCTCTTCCACGATATGGTAAAGAAGATGGGCAAGATGGTGAATCGGTCCATAGTCTTCTTCCTCTTCACTTACCTCCTCATTAAATTCAAGATCATTTAGATATAAGGCAGTGAACTCATAGAAATCCTTCAATTGGAAGGAATAGCAGCCAACAGGGTCTTCACTTCCGTCTTCCCCCGTTGGATCCTCGTATTGCAGCACCATATAGGAAACATCTCCATCACCATCCTCCGCGTCAAAAAAGACAAAGAAGCCAATGTTCGTGTCTAAATCAAATAAATGCCTCGTTCCCCCTTCTGTCGCCTTTTCAAAATCCTCTTGACTTAACTTTTGAATCTGCATAGAATCGACATTGTCCTCTTGATGAAAACCAACAATAAATGATTTCATAAAAATTGCCTCCTTGTTAAATACATATGTATTACTTTTCCCTAATTTTAAATATTAATTTAAAAAAAATCCTTTCAGACAAATAAGAGTGTCTAAAAGGATTTTTTTATTATCCAACAGGAGGATGAATAGGGTCAACATATTTATCATTAATACTCTTCGCAGCAAGTTCATATGAAGAGGTTGAACTACCTGCATTCTTTGTAGCAGGTGATAAAAGAATCAGTAAAGAGAGTGACAAAAATAATATAATAGACTTTTTCATTTTCTTCCTCCTCAAAAAATTTTTGATAGATAATTTAATGCTTCCATGTGCTTTCCATTTTGATTGTAATGCTCTGATAGCAGTTTATAATATCGGCTTAAATCGTCCATATGTTCTCTGGCACTTTCTAAATAAGGAATTACCTTAACTTCTAAGAATTTCATTGCTCTATCAGGTGATTCCATATAAATGAGATAAAAATTAGACAGAAGTATTTGTTTTTTCACTCCCATAATCTCATTGGCAAGAGATTTGACAAGAAAAAAACATTCCTTTGCCTTTTCTGTTATATTTAAATTATAATAAATTACGCCAACTGCATATAAAGTTATACAGTAATCCTGGTTTTTTATAGGCTGTAAAGATAGACTTTTTTCATAATACATTAACGCATCCTTTACGTTGTTCATTCTATCCTGTAAGTAGCCCATATTATGATAGATTTGTGGAAGCATTCCTTCTTCCTTAAGCAGTTCAGCATTCCGTATCAAATGGTTAAAACAGACCTGTGCTTCCTCGTAAATACTAGAACGAGAATAGTTAATACCTAAGACCATCAACGTATGGAGAATCCGATAGAAATTATGTTGATTCATAAAGATTTGAAGTGCCTGCCTGCCAAAGTGGATAGCATGACCAGGCTGATCCAGTGAACTTTTTACCAATGTCCAGTGGTAAAGAAATTCGCCATTTACAGATTCATTGTTGTTTTCTACAAATAATTCATCGAAAATCGCATCTGCTTTTTTATACTGACCTTTTAATATTAAGAATACAGCATTATAATATCGAAATAAATAACTCTCATGTTGGGAAAAATTTTTTCTTTGTTTCTGTAATATATCTCGTTGTGCTTCTGCCTCTGTAAGTAACCCCTTGAATAATAGATAACGATACTTATATAATTCGTATGTATACATATGTGCAGAAAAAGGGATTACATGCTCCATTATCTGGAGTTTTTGATAGATTCCCTCAATTTCTTCTCGTAAATAAAAATTAATCTTCTCGGCAAAGTCCTTTAATAAGATTTTAATTAACTCTTCCTTTTCCTCCATTTCTTCAAAGCTGACTTCCAACCTTTCAAGTAATAAGGAAATAGTTTCTTCGTTAGCATCCTTTGAGTTATTTTCAATTTTACTTAAATGAGGGATCGAGCAAATTCCAGCAGCAAGTTCTTTTTGTGTGATCCCTTTTTGTGTCCTGTAGAATTTTATTAATGGTCCAAATTCCATCATCTCACACCCCTAGAAGCTCTTCCTTTCTCCTATTTTATACCAATATTATCACCTCTTCCACCTATTTGTTCAGACTATTTCAAAAATATTAAAATTGAAAATCTAAAAGCCATCTGCTAAAACCAGATGGCTCTTTGTCTATTATTTTACTCTTGGGAAACCAAAGCCTGAAGCATAATCATCACCAATGGCTGCACCTGTTCCACCGTTAATATCATATAGCTTAGCCCTATTTTGAAGCTCTGCCCGCAGCTGAATATTTGTCATATTCATGTTAGCTGCCCAAATCTTTGCAGCTAGTCCAGAAACATGCGGTGTAGCCATAGAAGTCCCGCTAATTGTGTTATAAGAACCATCATGCCAAGTAGACTCGATTGCTCTGCCAGGTGCAGAAACCTCTACATCACGTTCTTGAATCACAAAGTCCCCATCCGTTGCTGGATTGCCTCGTGAAGAGAAGTCAGCTACACGATAAGTACCGTTTTGCTGAACATCTTCTAACGCAGCTACGGCTACAGCATTGACTAATGCACCAGGATAGCCGATTGTATTGCTTGAAGGCCCATCATTTCCAGCTGCAGCTATCACTAATACCCCTTTACCATAGGCATAATCAACTGCACTTGAAATCAGGGAATCTTTAGCGCTTGACCCTAACGACATTGAAATAATTACTTTTGATCCTGTTCTCACTGCCTCGTCTGCTGCTGTACGAATTGCAGATGCAATATCATCTGAATAACCAGATCCACGGTTGTTTAGCACTTTATATGCCCAAAGGCCAGCCTCTGGTGCCACCCCATAAATACCTTGTCCATTGCTGCCGCCGTCAGCAAGTACAGTACCTGCAACATGTGTACCATGACCATTGCCATCAGAACAACTTCCATTAATGAGCGGCGACTTATTTTGTGTAAAATCCTTACATTGCTCTACCCGATTGGTTAAATCAGTATGATTTGTATTTGCCCCCGTATCAAGTACAGCAACTTTTATTCCATTGCCTCCTGAAGTGGTTTGAATGGCAGAATCATTGTATATGGCTTGAATTCCCCATGGTGTTTGATCGCTTGGGCCTGATTTTGTTGAACCGCCTGGCTTTGCCGCAGCTTCAGAGTTTGGTGCTAACTGTACTTCCTCTACTCTTTCAATCGTTAAATTTTTGTTTTTCAATAATGCTTGGTATTGCTTGCCGTTGACCGTTGTAGTAAACCCATCTGACCCAAAATCCCATCGAATCCCGACGTTCTTCTTTGCTTGTTCCTTATCAACGGTCGGCCCTTGAATGATAACTCGGATGGCCTCCCCCTGACTGTTTGGCTGTTGACCGAAGGCACCTGTTGCAAACATGGATACCCCCATGACAAAGCTAAGTATTGACGCTCCTACAACTTTTCTCTTTTTCATCCACATTCTCCCCTACTTCTAAACTTCAGGCTTGTACCTGTTTTTCCATTTTATTCTCAATTTTCTGAATATAAAAATGAAAATTTACCTAGAAAAGTTGGGAAATTTTTTCAAAAATCAAAAATGACCCTGAAGATTACCTTCAGAGCCTCCTATTTTTTCACATTTCATGATCAAACAGTTTCTTGACAGCCTTGGTTCACAATTGAACCTCCCGGCACTGGTGATGCACCCTGTTGACTGAAGAACCCTGTAATAACAAAACTTTGAACATCGTCCATCGCATTTGGGTTATTAGTATCCCGGAACACAGCAGTGAATGTACGAGTAACCCCATTAACATTCATTGTCCCCATTACAGTAATTACACAGTTTACCCCTTCTTGGTTACAGGTAACAGAAGTAATCGATGTTGAAGTTTCAGTGAAACTTCTATCTGGCGTTTCACTACTTGTCTGATCAAAAGTTATTGTAACAAATGATGATTCAAGATCCTGAGAGCAAACATCAGCAGTATATGTTAAGGTTCCTCTACGAGTTCCTGATTCACCTACAAATGTTACCTCTTGATTTTCACGTACGGCTGCAACTCCATCAAGTCCTACACGTACGCCACATAAACAAACAACTCCCATCGTCATCCCCCCTTTCATCCTTTTGGTATAGTGTATAGCTGTAATAAAAACTTGCTTATATGTCTGTCCATTTTATTAAAAAAAGGGCATAAAAAATCCATCATCTCTATGAAATGACGGATTTTTTAGCTAGAAATATTTCTTTTTCCAAAAAATTAGTGCTGTTAACGTGGATAAAATAGTAGCAACAATAATAGAAATCCAAAATGCATGGTGACTATTTTGCAGCGGTAAATCTACATTCATCCCATAAAAGCTAAACACAATCGTTGGGAAGGATAAGATAATCGTGAATGATGTTAAAAATTTCATGACGATATTTACATTATTGGAAATAATCGAAGCAAATGCGTCCATCATCCCGCTGAGAATCGAGCTGTACGTCTCCGCCATTTCAATCGCCTGGATTTTTTCAATCATCACATCTTCTAATAAATCCTTATCTTCCTCGTACATTTTGATATAACTGAACCGAAGAATTTTATCCAAAACTACTTTATTTGATTTAAGGGAGGTCATGAAATAGACAAGACTCTTTTCTAAAGCAAGTAACGCATACAATTCTTTGTTTTTCATTGATTGATGAAGTCCACGTTCGATTTCATTTGTTTTTTTATTAATTTGTTTCAGATATCTTAAGTAATAAGATGTAATAATAGCCAAAATTTGCAAAGCAAATCGATTCTTTTTAAAAGTGAAAAACTCTTTTATTTTATTATTCTTAAAAACTTCTAAAATAGGAGTATCCTTTAAGGATACCGTTATGATACATTCATCTGTTAGCACAATCCCAATAGGAATGGTCTCATAGATTGGGAAACCTGCATCATCATGAGTAATATATGGGTAGTCCACGATGATGTATACTTGCCCATCTTCCCGTTCAATCCTTGGGCGTTCTTCATCATCAAGTGCGTCTTTTATAAAGTCAACGTAGATGTTTGCTTCATCCGCTACTCGATTCACTTCTTCCTCTGTTGGGGCATACATATTCACCCAGCAGCCTTTTGAAATCGTATCTACCTGTTCAAGTACTTTTGTTTCTGTGCTTTTATAAATCTCCAACATAATAAAACCTCCTCACTCACTTTGTTCGAGGAAGCCATACTACCTTAAAAGAGCTGATATTCCTGAAGAATCCAATTCAAAGATAACACTGACTTCCCCGCGCCTATGGCTAGGGTCCGGGTCTATTGCATAACTCAAAAATATCAACTCCTTAAACATAAAGTACTCCATTATCATAAACCGAAATATAAAAAAGTACAATCCAAGTTTTTATTCAGGAAAATAAGGGTTTAAGTGGATTAATACCTCTTCTATGTTATCGTATTGTTCCATCATTCTTCCCTTGATTAATTTGGCAAGATCATGTCCCTCCTTAATTGTCTTAAAGTGGTCAATAGATATTCGTAAATCCACTACAACATAATGACCAAGTTCCCTCGCCCTGATTCGATCAATTCTTTTAACCTCCGGAAATTCATTTACAATAGTAATGTATGCTTGTAATGTAGCAGCGTCAATATTCCGTTCAAGTAAAATATCGAAAGCCTCTGTTAACATTTCCTTTGAGATTTTAAAAATTAAATAGGCTACAAATATACTTGCTGCTTTGTCTCCGTAATGCAAAATAAAAATATCAAAGCGTTCACCGAGGATGGATAGAAATACTCCGATTGCTGCAGCAATTGAAGCCACAATATCCGCCTTATGGTCAAAGGCAATAGCTTCAATTGCCTTACTATTATGCTCATTTGCCACCTTTAATGATGAACGGTACAAAATAATCTTTGTAACATATGAAATAATCGCTACCCACATCGCTAAAAGGCTGGGTGTTGCTACTTCATGGAAGAAACCAGCGATTCCTTCATACATAACATATATGGAAACAAGAAATAGTAAAATACCCACAATACCGGAAACAATGACCTCTGCTTTTCCATGACCATATGGGTGTTCTTGATCAGCCGGCTTATTGGCAATTTTTATGACAAGTAAGACAATCACTGAAGCAAAAACATCTGCAGCAGAATGAATTCCATCTGCAAAAACAGCGTCACTATTCCCATACCAGCCTATGAAAAGTTTCCCTACTGTTAAGAGGATATTACTGACAACACTTATCCAAGCAATTTTCTTTGCTAAGGATTCCCTCATCTGCCTTCTCCACCTCAAAATATCTATTTCTTTATTTGATTATTTCCAGTTTCCTCCACCATCATCTCTTCTTCCTCTTCTACTGAAATCCTGTTAATCGCGTCATGTAAAAAGTGAAAGGCTTCATCCAATTGTTCCCTTGTAGGATAATTTTCTTTATTCATCATCATCAGCTCCATTAAGTTTTTTGTATGAGTAATCCTTTAATAATAAGTAGAAAATACGGTTGTACCCATTAAATTAAAGGAGAGTGCAACAGCATGGATAAAAAAAATTCTGCTAAAAACAGTACGGATCTCGCTGGAAGGATTTACGAAACAAGTGATTATCAGAAGAACGACGTTATCGCTACTGGCCTATCGACCACACATGAACAGGCAAGTGATAGCTATATGGAGGGTACTATAGATCCAACAACGGATGACGATTTAAACGCAAAGGATCTCCCAATAGCCCAAAAGCCATACAGAAATGAATAGAAAAGCGTAAGCGCCTAGGCTGAAGCTGGACAAGTAAAATCAGAGAAAACAGCTTTCCAAACGAAAGCTGTTTTCTTTTTACTTATCGTCGTCTACATATGGATCATGTTCATATGCCGGTAAGTCACCAAAGCTTGTCATGATTCCTTCCTCATCCAGTTGCTCTTCGTAGCGTTCATGTTGTGAATTTGGGTAAACTGTAATATTGTTACCATACATATCATTCCCAACGAAATTTTCGAAGTCCTCAACATACCCCTCATTTTCATCTGGCTCATTACTAACATCGTTGTAATGCTCCTGCGGGAATGCCAAATCAGAAGGTGTATCGGATGTACCCCATTGCGCCACTGTCTGCCAGGAGTCCTCCGCATCGAAGGCAACATTTTCATCCTTGGAATCCATATCAAACTTCCCAAACGGTGGCATTAATACCCCCTCTTCAATCGGACGATCATGTGAAACCACTTGATCCGGACTGTGTTCTTTACAATAGGTGGTATTTGGCAACGCTTCTAATCGTTCATAAGAGATTTCCTGCCCGCAAACTTCACACTTTCCATATGTCCCATTTTCCATTGCTTCAAGTGCTTTATTAATATTTAATAACTGCAAGTCTGTGTGTTGATTTAGTGCAAGATCTTTTTCACGTTCGTATAAATCCGTAGCCTCATCTGCTGGGTGGTTATCATAACTCGATAATTCACCCATCGATTCATGGTAATGTGCTCGATCAAAACCATAATGATCATTTTGTTCAAGTCGTTCTTCTATTTCCTCTTTTTCCTTTAGTAATTGCAACCGAAAACCAGCAAGCTGCTCTGTCGTTAACATCGTAAACCCCTTTCAAGGCTTATTGGTTATCTATATCGCCCATTTAATGATTTCAACTTTATTTAGTACCCTTTTATTTTCATTGATTTCGCCGCCGATTATGTAATGAATTTAAGGATGCCAACAAAAACCTAAATTGCACATATGAACAGATTGAATAAGTTTTTTGAGAGGGCGTATCTTAACATATAGAAAGGCACTTGAAAGGAAAAGAGGGGATAACAATGGTAAATCAAAATTTTAATAAATTCAAAAAGGAACAACAGGAACATCAGAGCCCGTACCTAGGCGGTTCCAATCAACCACCTGGAATAAATGACCCAGAATATAACAACCAAGAAAACACGGATAAAGCTGTAGGAGCTACAGGGAGAAACATAAATGGTAAAATCGAGTAATGGAGAAGAAAGTAATGATATGAAGTGGTGGCAGCTTTCGTTGTTTGGGATTGGCTGTACAATTGGGACCGGTTTTTTCTTGGGGTCTAGTATAGCCATCAAAATGACTGGACCTGCCATTTTAATCGCCTTTATCTTTGCAGCAGCCGGAACCTATTTCGTCTTTGATGCTCTTGCAAAGATGACGGTGCAGGATCCGCTTAAGGGCGGCTTTCGTTCTTATGCAAAGAAAGCCTTTGGAAGATGGGCTGGCTTTAGCAGCGGCTGGGTCTATTGGGTGGCAGAGGTACTAATTATGGGAAGTCAAATGACTGCACTTTCAATTTTTTCACGATTTTGGTTCCCTAAGGTTCCATTATGGGTATTTGCTGGTTTCTATGCTCTTCTCGGTCTTGTTGTCGTCCTAATTGGTGTGAGTGTCTTAAATAAATTAGAAAATGTTCTTGCCATATTAAAGATAGCAGCAATTTTAATGTTTGTTATCATTGCACTATTGGCTATTTTTGGAGTGATTGATGGAGACAGACCTATTCAATATCCAACTAGCCAAAAGGATTTAATACCGCATGGTGTTTTAGGTTTGTGGTCTGGAGTCATCTTTGCCTTTTATGCCTTTGGGGGGATTGAGATATTAGGTTTAATGGCTACACAATTAAAAAACCCTAAAGAGGCTCCAAAGGCTGGTAAAGTGATGTTGTTTACGCTAATGGTTATCTATATTATTTCTATTGGACTGGCTGTGTTAATGGTCCCTTGGAATAAGTTCAATGGCGAGAAAAGTCCGTTTGTTAATGCATTAGATAATTACGATTTAACATTTATCCCCCATCTATTTAATGGGGCGTTAATTATTGCTGGTTTTTCGACCATGGTTGCCTCCCTTTTTGCAGTAACAAGCATTCTTGTTACCCTCTCTGAAGAAGGGGATGCACCTGGAATTTTCTGCAGACAAGGGAAACTAAAAGTACCTATTCCAACGTTGCTTATTACTGTATTAGGAATATCCCTCTCGATTGTTTCTGCCTTGTTAATGCCAGGACATGTTTATGAGTATATTACAACCGCTGCGGGGCTAATGCTTCTATATAACTGGATTTTTATCTTAGCCTCATCATGGAAATTATTAGAGGTGACTGCGAAGGATAAAATAAAATATTCAATCGGTATTTTGTTAATCCTCATTGCCGTCAGTGGAACATTATTTCATAAAACAAGCCGGCCCGGCTTCTTTATCAGCCTGGGATTCATTGGGATTATAGGCTGCATTACCCTCATAATGAACCTCAAATGGAAAAAGAAAAAGAAAAAAGGGAAGGTACTCAGCCCTTGGCCAACTGCTTAAACTACCCATTGCCAGCGAATAATTTGCTGGCTTTTTTAATTATCCAATTAACCAAATAAAACGTTAAAGGCTTGAAAGCCAAAGTAAATTCCAAAACCAATTAACGATATACCTGATAAGAGTGATATCCCAATCAGCAGCTTTGAAGTTAAATACTTTCGGAAATTACTCGAAATTCCTGCCATGGTAAAATCCCAAATAAGCAATCCAATAAAGATAGCACTGCTATAGAGAACTAACTGTGCCGTTTCATACGTGGCTGCTGTCTTCGCCAGTACTGATCCATATATACCAAGCCAGAATAATATGGTCAACGGATTAGAGATGGACATAAAGAAACCAGATAAAAATGATTTGATCAATGGTTCTGCCTTCCTTTGCTCTCCAACTTTCACTTTATTTGCAGAGAGCATGGTCTCTATTCCTGTATAAATTAAAACAAAACAACCGAAAAGCCATAAAAATGTTTTCATGAAGGGGATTTCAAGGAAGTGTACAACCCCAAAATAGACTATTAACATATAAACCCCATCTGCTGCAACCGCACCTACTCCAATAAGCCATGAATGCATAAAGCCATGCCGTATCCCCTTATCGATTTGCGCTGCATTAATAGGCCCTATAGGAGCAGCCAGCGACAATCCCAACAAAATATAACTTAAAAATACATTCATTCTAATCTCTCCCTGAATCGAAATTGAAGCCCGTCTATCAATTTTTATTCAGGTGAGAGGGTTTGTACCACTTTTTTATTAAAAAAGAGCCATCTTTTAAAAAGGAAGGCTCTTTTAAGGTATTAATTGGTCTCTAGTTCAATCATCTGTATTTACCCCCGGTGTTTTACATAGTTTTGTATAAGTAAATTTTCCATACAGAGTTTTTCGATTCAAAAACTTTATCAAGAGTAAGGTGTATTTCCTCTGCATTGGTAATGGGAAGAGCTGATAATATAAACTGTCCTCCCATTTCCTTAAACACAGTAGTATTTAATTCCAAGTTTTTTAATTTCCTCTTAGAATCCTTCTTGATCATATACTTTTTTCCCAGCTCGGCCGTAAAAATATAACAACGTCCACCCCATTGATCGAAATATTTGCGAATGGTTTTATTTTTCGCTAATTCAGATTCAATCATTTTCCTGAATCTGTGCTTATAGGTTAGGGGGTAAAAGTTATTATAGGTATCTAATGTGTAAAAGCCATTATACTGGGGGACGGCAGGATGAATGCCAATACTAGCCACCCTGTAGTTTTCTGGGTCTTGTCCAATATGCTCTTTTATCTCTGAAAATAATTCCTCTGCGTAAAATTCTCTTACGGTTGGTTTCTTTTGATAGATAATTTCATCATTAAATAAGAACAATAAAAGAATTTGCAGGATAGCAAAACATTGGGCAGTCCTCGCCCAGCTAAGCCCTTGCTGCCAAAGTATTCTTAATGCCAGTGCAAAACTAGCATAGATGACAAGAGGTCTTAAAAAGTGAAACCGGGCAAAATTGAAGGTATCCATAAAATGAAATTTTTTCGTTAAAGGTAACCATCCCTTATAAAACCAAAAAGCATACCAAAGAGATAAGAAGAAATTTAATGTGAATAAAAATACGAAAA
Source organism: Neobacillus vireti (assembly GCF_036962345.1). Taxonomy (GTDB): domain Bacteria; phylum Bacillota; class Bacilli; order Bacillales; family Cytobacillaceae; genus Neobacillus; species Neobacillus vireti_A. The sequence goes on along the minus strand of NZ_JBALNB010000011.1, from coordinate 136,328 downwards.
GTTTTTCTTGTTTCCACTGTTTTTTAGAGAAAACAAAATAAAAAGCAATTAATGTTATAGGTAAAATAAATAGACCGTGTACAGTCATCACATGTGTATGACCAAATACATAATTTTTGAATGTTAACCGGACCGCTCTCCAAAATGGTAAGTATGCGTGAAAATATTCGTCACGGCTATTTAATTCTGTTGAGAATAAAAAGGAATAAACTAAACGGTATTCTACTATCATAAAAATCATTGTCATAAAAGCAATCGAAAATAAAAATCGAAGATTCCACCCTTTACCCCGGATCACATCCACAAGCCAAAAGATTCCCATTGCACTTAAAAAAAAGAAAAAACCTAATACAATACTAGCGTAAAAAGGGAGCAGGGCAAGAACAAGATAATCTTTCTTAGTACCTTCTCCATTGCGAATATTAAGGAAGGCCCATAATGCAAGCGGCATACCAAGAGTACTAAGCATTCCAGAGGGCCAAAAGGGAGTTAAAGCAAAGGCAAGTGCTGTACCAACTTGTAAAAAAATCCACTTTTCATTAGGAAGAAAATGCTTTTTTAATAGCAAATACATTCCTATAAAGGCCGAAACCCTCGTGATTGCCTGACTAATCCCATAAGCAATCATAGTGGGAAACAGCGCATAGAGCCAAACGATAATACTAAATTCTGTTCCAAATGTATTCCTAGGCACCCCGTTAATCATTTGGGGGATTACCGCATTGACATCTCCAAACATTTTACCGCTTCTGGCAAGAACTTTATACCAGGCCAAATTTGAGTCCAAGTTATCATGAACACGAATATGAGCATTTTCTTGAAGAATAAAGAGTGGGGAAAGATATAAAGCAATAATAAGCAAGGCAAAAATAATTAGTCTTGAACTTTTTTTCGTATCGTTTACCACTTGTTTACACCTCGTAAGAACCTTCTTCCATAACTTGCTTCGTTTAATAAAGTTTGCATCTATAATGGAAATTATTCCTTTTTTGCTGTTTTAAGTGCATACAAAATAAAAAACCTTCCGCCTAATTAAGGAAGGTTCGTTCTTCTTATTTCATTAATGCTTTATTTGTTTATTTTCGTATACGTTTAAAAGGAGATCGAGCTTTTGGCTGCATTGAACAACATTTGGATTTGAATATCCATATTGTCGTGCTAGATCAATCATTTCAATCCTGACTTTTTCAATATTAGATAACAAATAGTTCATGCTTGTTTCCATCGCTTAACCCCTTTTCTTATTAATAACATATTTATATTATTAACCTAAATTTAAGTAATTTTTCACGATAAGACAAGCATATTTACAAAAAATAATTGTATCTTTCGTGAACATTATACTATTACAATTTTACCTTGACTTCGGACAGGGCTGTAGTTATTTTGTTACCTTGTGTCAGAAGTTGCCTTGACCTCGGACAGGACTGACTTAATTTTGTTACCTTGTGTCCGAAGTTGCCTTGACTTCAGACAGGACTGAAGTTATTTTGTTACCTTGTGTCCGAAGTTGCCTCGACTTAGGACCGGTCTGACTTAACTTGGTTATCAGTCTCATACCAAAGAAAGTCAAATGGAACTCAGTATCGATTCAAGTTCTTTTACTAGGGTCTTTCCTGTTTCAATAAATTGATCAGGAAAACTTGCATCCTTATCCACTGGTTCTGAGAACTGATTTAAGGTGCCAGCTTCACCAATATGGTCATCTAGGCCGATTTGATACTGATGTGACAATAAGAATGGACGTCCAAGCTGAACCGTACAGTTGCGTACGTCCAGTTGGCCATCTATGGCTGTGAATGGAAGTCTTAGATACTGATAACCTTCTTCGTCATTTAGTTTGTAATCGAAGTATCCATGGTCATAATCCCAGTTACCGCCTATGGAATACCCGATTGGCTTTAATTTTTGTTCCAGCTTATACAAATCAAATTGCTTACCTTCTACACTTGATGGAATTTCAATCAAACTTTTCGCCCCCTTTTCGTCATTATTTATTAGTTTCCCCAAAAATAATAAAAAGTAGAGTACTGATTTTCGTACTCTACCTTTTTATTTATGATTTAAAGTCTTTTTTCGAGTTCGGCCTTCTTTTCTTCGAATCCTGGTTTACCTAACAATGCAAACATATTTACCTTGTAAGCCTCTACACCAGGCTGATCAAATGGGTTGACGCCTAATAAGTACCCGCTCATTGCACATGCCTTTTCAAAGAAATAGACAAGATAGCCGAATGTATATTCATCCATTTTCGGAATCGATACGATTAGGTTCGGTACTCCGCCATCTGTATGGGCAAGCATAGTTCCTTGGAATGCTTTATTATTCACGAAGTCAACCGTTTGTCCAGCAAGATAATTTAAACCATCTAAATCACTTTCTGCACCTTCAATCGTTAATTCATGGCGTGGATTTTCCACCTTTATTACTGTTTCGAATAAATCACGGCGACCTTCTTGTACATATTGTCCAAGTGAATGGAGATCTGTTGAGAAGTTTGCTGATGAAGGATAAATTCCTTTTTGGTCCTTACCTTCACTCTCTCCAAACAATTGCTTCCACCATTCAGAAAAATATTGAAGTCCAGGCTCATAATTGATTAACATCTCAATTGTTTTCCCTTTATTATAAAGTGCATTTCGAACAGCAGCATATTGATATGCAGGATTTTCTTCAAGCTCTGAATGGCTGAAGTCTTCTTGTGCTTTTGCCGCACCTTGCATCATGGTATCAATGTCAGCACCGCTTACAGCAATTGGAAGTAAGCCAACTGCTGTTAATACTGAGTACCTGCCGCCAATATCATCAGCAATAACAAAAGATTCATAGCCTTCTTCATTAGCTAATGTCTTCAGAGCACCTCTCTCTGCATCTGTTGTCGCATAAATTCTCTTACGTGCTTCTTCTGCACCGTATTTTTCCTCAAGCATCTTACGGAAAATTCTAAAAGCAATCGCTGGTTCCGTTGTTGTACCTGACTTCGAAATAACATTAACAGAGAAGTCTTTTCCATCCAGAAGATCCATAACATCTCTCATATACGTGGAGCTGATGTTATTGCCAACAAAAATAATTTGCGGGGTATTCCGCTTTTCTTTTGGAAGAGCATTATAAAAGCTGTGCTGTAACATTTCAATCGCAGCCCTTGCTCCTAAATATGAGCCGCCAATCCCAATCACTAGCAGTACATCAGAATCAGATTTTATTTTATCAGCCGCTTTTTTAATACGTGAAAACTCTTCTTTATCATAGTTTGTAGGAAGGTCAATCCATCCCAAGAAATCACTACCTGCTCCCGTCTGCTCATGCAGGGAATGGTGTGCCACCTTAACAGCGTCTCGCAAATATGTAATTTCATGCTCTGCAAAAAAGGCTAACGCTTTTGAATAATCAAAACGTATGTGTGTCATGAATGCAATCCTCCAATATTTTATTTTCATTACTCACTTTAACCAATGCTGGACAGATAATCAAGAATCGTCTCCCATTGTAAGCGTGCCCATTTTCGTCAAATTTTTTACATTGTTCTAAATTTGTCGAAAAATGAAACGAGCATACATAATATGCTCGTTTTCGTTGTGTTACAATGATTCACGATAAATCGCCAAAACATCTTCTCTATTTAATTTCGTAAAGTTTCCGAATTCACCATAAATCATTGCCTTATCTGCCATCAACTCAATTTTACTGTCATCAATATCATAGTCTGCTAAACGTGAGGGTGCTCCGATACGATTCCAATACTCACGTAATTTTGCTATTCCTTCAAGTCCAGCTTCTTCTGCACTCTTACCTTCAGGGTCTACACCAAACACTCTGACGGCAAGCTGTTTAAATCGCTCTGGCTTTACTTTTAGGTTATGCTTCATCCAGTGTGGAAATAGTATTGCAAGACCTCCTCCATGCGGGATATCATAAACAGCTGAAACTGCATGTTCGAGATTATGAGTGGCCCAGTCCCCGCGGTACCCCATATTTAAGATTCCGTTTAAGGCCATTGTTCCACTATAAAGGATCGTTGCTCGATGTTCATAGCTTTCAAGATTTTCAAGTAATTTAGGTGCGGTTTCCATTACGGTAATCAGTAATGATTCACACATACGATCCTGAAATAATGTATTTTCATCCAAGTGAAAATAATGCTCCAGTACATGTGACATCATATCAACGATTCCGTATATGGTTTGATCCCTTGGAACGGAAAAAGTATGCACAGGATCTAAAATAGAGAATTTTGGAAAAGTAAATGGACTTCCCCATCCATACTTTTCATTTGTTTCCCAATTCGTAATAACAGAACCTGAGTTCATTTCTGATCCGGTGGCCGCCAGGGTCAAAACGGTTCCAAATGGAAGGGCATCTTTTACCCCAGCTTTTTTAATAACCAAATCCCATGCATCGCCATCATACTTAGCTCCGGCTGCAATTAATTTGGTACAATCAATCACACTTCCGCCGCCAACCGCTAAAAGCAAATCAATTCCTTCTTTTTTGCAGATTTCTACCCCTTTACGGGCCGTTGTGATTCGAGGGTTTGGTTCGACTCCAGGTAGCTCATACACTTTAGCACCGATCTCATTTAGCAAGTGAATTACTTTGTCATATAGACCGCTTCGTTTAATACTCCCGCCGCCATAAACGACTAACACTTTCTTCCCATAACGAGGAATTTCATTTTTTAGTTGATCAAGCTGGTCTTTTCCAAAAATCAATTTTGTCGGATTCCAAAAGGTAAAATTTTGCATATTTGGCACCATCCTTTCCATACATCATTATTGTCGAAAAAATTATTTTTTGCAAAGGATATGTGAATGAATATTTATCCCTCATTTTAAGCAATCTATAAATGTAAAAATTGATAGGAGGAATGCAGTTTGAGTACAATTCAGAGAATTGCCCTAATACTAACCATCATTGGTGCGATTAATTGGGGACTAATTGGTTTCTTTCAGTTTAATTTAGTTGCAGCAATCTTTGGCGATAATACAGCTCTTTCTAGAATTATTTATGGTTTAGTAGGAATATGTGGACTTCTAAATCTCGGATTACTCTTCAAACCAAACGAGGCACATGTTAGAGAACCTCAAACAGAAACTACACGTTAAAGAAAAAAAAATCCTTGCAATCCATTTGCAAGGATTTTTTATATCCAACCCCTAAATTGGGAAGCTTCAATCAGTTTTTTTACACCGACCGTATAGGCGGCGATACGCATATTTACATTCGTAATTTGAGAGATTTCATATACTTGTTGAAATGCCTTGGTCATTTTTTTTCGTAATTTATTCTTGACCTCTTCTTCATCCCAATAATATCCCTGCTTATTTTGAACCCATTCAAAATAAGAAACAGTCACACCTCCTGAACCAGCCAAAACATCTGGAACAAGCAATATGCCGCGCTCAGAAAGAATCCTTGTCCCCTCTATGGTTGTAGGACCATTGGCTGCCTCTACCACAATCTTTGCCCTAATATTTTGGGCATTTAAGGCTGTAATTTGATTGGAGACCGCTGCCGGAACAAGAATATCACATTCTTGTTCAAGTAATTCCTCATTGGTAATGGTTCCGTCAAACATAGACGTTACCGTTCCAAAACTATCACGACGACTAAGTAAATAGTCGATATTTAAGCCATCCGGGTTGTAAAGTGCTCCATATACATCTGATATTCCAACGACAATGGCTCCTGATTGCTGCATAAACTTTGCAATGAAGCTGCCTGCGTTACCAAATCCTTGTATAACTACACGCGCCCCCTTTAGAGGGAGTCCTTTTATTTTTGCAGCTTCTTCGATACAAATAGCAGCTCCCAATGCTCCTGCTTCTTCCCTTCCTTCTGAGCCCCCAAGGACAAGCGGCTTCCCTGTAATAAAACCTGGAGAGTCGAATTTACGGAGACGACTGTATTCATCCATCATCCAGCCCATAATCTGTGAATTTGTATACATATCCGGTGCCGGAATATCTTTCGTTGGACCCACAATTTGGCTAATAGCACGAACATAACCACGGCTTAAGCGTTCCAGTTCACCAAAAGAAAGGGCTCGTGGATTACAGATTATCCCACCCTTTCCTCCACCAAAAGGAATATCAGCAATTCCACATTTCATGCTCATCCACATCGCTAATGCCTTTACCTCATCGCTATTTGTTTTAGGATGAAATCGGATACCGCCAATGGTCGGTCCTACTGAATCATTATGTTGTGCCCTAAAACCGCTAAATACCTTCACTGAGCCATCGTCCATACGAACAGGAATCCTGACATCCAGCATTCTTAATGGCTCCTTCAATATTTCGAACACTCCTTGGGGAAGCCCAAGCCTTTTCAAAACATCTTGAATAACAACTTGTGTGGATGTAAGGAGATTTAACGTTTCTGTTTCTTTATTGTTATCCCCTGCACCGCTTCTATCCATATTATCCCCCATTTTGACACCCCAGTTTTTTCATTTAACCAAGCACCTTGTGAATTCGTTCCATTGCCCAATCTAGTTCTTCTCTTGTAATGATAAGAGGAGGAGCGAACCGAATGACTGTTTCATGCGTTTCCTTACAAAGAAGCCCTAGTTCCTTTAATTCTTCGCAATATTTACGAGCAGGTTCTGTCAATTCAACTCCGATGAACAATCCACGGCCTCTTATTTCCTTTATTCTTGGGTTTTGAATATCCTTTAGTTTGCTTAGAAAATATTTACCTAATTCCAATGAGTTTTCCGCAAGCTTTTCGTCCATTAGAACATCCAGAGCAGCAATGGATACGGCGCACGCCAATGGATTTCCTCCAAACGTGGAGCCGTGAGATCCCGGATTGAATACACCTAAGATATCTTCGTTTGCCAAGACACATGAAATGGGGAATACACCGCCGCCAAGTGCCTTCCCAAGGATATACATATCCGGCTCAATTCCTTCCCACTCACACGCAAACATTTTTCCAGTCCGAGCTAACCCTGCTTGGATTTCATCCGCAATAAAGAGAATGTTGTTTTCTTTACATAGGTCAAAAGCAGCTTTTATAAAACCTTCAGGAGGAATAATAATTCCAGCCTCCCCTTGAATAGGTTCAATTAAAAAGGCTGCAGTATTGGGTGAAATGGCTGCTTTTAAAGCTTTTAAATCTCCGTAAGGAATTAGTTTTATCCCCGGCAGCAAGGGTCCGAAACCTCGTTTGTATTCTGCTTCAGATGACAAGGAAACTGCCGTCATGGTCCTGCCATGAAAATTCCCCATACATGCGATAATTTCGGCTTGGTTTTCAGCAACACCCTTGACATCATAAGACCAGCGGCGCGCAGCTTTAAATGCTGTTTCTACTGCCTCAGCACCAGTATTCATTGGAAGTGCCATTTCCTTTTTTGCTAATTTGCAAATCTTCTCATACCATGGACCTAATTGATCATTATGAAAAGCACGGGAAGTCAGCGTTACCTTATCTGCTTGATCTTTTAGGGCTTGTATAATCTTTGGATGGCGATGCCCCTGGTTTACTGCAGAATATGCACTTAACATATCCATATATCGATTGCCTTCAGGGTCTTCTACCCAAACCCCTTCAGCCTGTGAAATAACAATAGGTAGTGGATGATAATTATGTGCCCCGTATTTCTCAGTTTGTTGAATGATTTCCCCTGTTTTCTTTTCTGCAGCCATACTATTTTTCCCCCGTTTCAAAGGCTAATTATGTATATACCTATTGTAGCCGAGGTAGCAAAAAGAATGAACACTATCGATAAAAATATAAAAAAAAACCTACTACCCGCTATTAGCATGGCACTAGGTTTTTTATCATTTACTTATTTCTTGATTAGGTCTTCGCGCTGTGATTGGTCAATCCACTCTTGAAGTTTATCTTTCAATGTGTTAAATCCTTGTTGTCCTTCAACTTCAGGAACAATAGCAGCTGCTTGACGCTTACGAGGTTTTTTTGGTTTAGCAATAGCCTGTTGAACAGGTGCTTCTTCTGTTGCACGGATGGATAAACCAATTTTTCCTGCATTTTCATCAATGGATAATACTTTTACTTGAACTTCATCTCCGACTTTAAGATGCTCATTGATATCTTTAACATAGCCATGTGTAATTTCTGAAATATGCACAAGTCCTTGTGTATTTTCGTCTAATGCGATGAACGCTCCATATGGTTGAATACCGGTTACTTTTCCTGTTACAATACTTCCAGTTTCGAATTTTTCTGTCATGAAAACACTCCTATGAAATAAATTATTTTATCTTTTATATACGCAATAAGAAATTATAGCACATTGTAAACATATAATCAAAAGGGTTTTCCTTACAAAATAATTGAAAACGTTAACATAACATTCAAATAGGTTTTTTTCTAGAAAAAAGAAATTTATGTTAAAATAAATCTGAGATAATGTCTGAGTAGGAGAGGTGAACCAAATGAACACAATTGGCAATACAATTAAAATGTATCGGGAACATTTAAAAATGACAAAAGAGGAACTGGCACAAAAAATAAGGGTAGGGATTCATACAATCGATAAATATGAATCTGGTGAACAAATCCCAAGCACTCAAACACTTTTAAAATTATCTACTGTTCTCGATATCCCTGCTTCTGAACTATCATTAGACCAACTTGATCAGCACACTTAATTTTTATATTTGTTGTATACATCAATCAAAAACGGGAAATCATAAAAGTATAAGCTTTCTAGTATTCCCCCCTTTTTGAAGTGGACAACCTAATGTGGTGTGTCCTCTTTTTTTTGAAAAAAATCGAAAAGCTAGTGTGAAATATGAATATGCTGGAGAAATTATTATCACGAACATATCTATAAAAGGTGGGTAAAAAAGCGTGGAAGAAAAAGTCTTTTATCGTAATCAGCTCGTCAATAATATTGATATTTATTATGAATTCTATCCAAATTCTGATTCTAATAAGACTCTCGTACTGCTTCATGGATTCCTTTCCTCCACTTTTAGCTATCGACGGTTAATTCCTTATTTAAACAAAGAGTTTCAAGTCCTGTCGATTGACCTTCCTCCCTTTGGTAAGAGCGGGAAAAGCAATAAATTTATTTATTCTTATAGAAATCTTGCCCAAACGGTTATTCAGCTCATTTCATTACTAGGTTTAAAGGAGATTACTCTAATCGGCCATTCCATGGGCGGGCAAATTGTTCTAAATATCTTAAATCAGCAACCGGATATTGCGGAAAAAGCCGTTCTGCTATGCAGTTCTTCTTATTCAAAACGATCAAAACTCCCTTTAATTATCGGAAGTTACATTCCTTATTTCCATTTATACGTAAAGTTTTATCTTGCCCGGTCAGGTGTTGTGCAAAATCTTCAGAATGTCGTTCATGACCATTCGTTAATCAGTGACGAAATGCTATTTGGCTATTTACAACCTTTTTTAAAGGATGAAATTTTCTTGGCGTTAACAAGAATGATTCGGGACCATGAAGGCGACCTCTCAACTAGCGTGCTGAACCAAATTACTCATCCCTGTTTGTTAATATGGGGAGAACATGACAAGGTTGTCCCACTGACCGTAGGCAAGCGGTTAAGTACTGATTTAAGAAAATCAGAGCTTGTTATCCTAGAAGAAACCGGTCATTTAGTCCCAGAGGAACGGCCTGAGGATGTATTTCAGCATATCAAACAATTTTTGGCTTAAAAAAAAAACGACAGCATTCTTGTGCTGTCGTTTTAAATAGTACAGGAATCGTTTTCCTTAATTGCTAAAAGCTGCTTTGCCACTGTAAGGCATTGATTCATTGGGATGTTTTTTTCAAAGGAAAATTCATAGATACTCTGAATTCTTTCCGCTAAATCTTCAGGGCTGTCTAACTCATGAATGGCCTGAATCGTATCGGCAATTTCTGTATCATACTGGCTATCCCCTTTTAACTGGAAGGGATCCCATTCGTTTAATACATCCACAAATTGCAGATTCGTATTCCTTTCACTTTCCATATCCTTCTCTCCTCTCCTATTTTTATATGTCTATCACAAGAAGCCACCAACATTCTGCATTTCTATTTAAGAACGTATTCGGCTAGTACTGTTTGAAGCTCATATATATTTAAGTTCTTGTTAAATTGTTTTTGAAGGGGGAGCGCATTACCTGAAATCCAGATTTTTAATTCTGCATCCAAATCAAAGCTTCCAGCCGTCTCAATACTAAAATGAGTTATACTTTTATACGGAATAGAATGATACTCCACTTTCCTTCCAGTCAATCCCTGCTTGTCCACTAAAATTAGCCGCTTATTCGTAAATATAAATAGATCTCTAATTAATTTATACGCTTTTTCAATTCTTTCGTCCACAGCAAGGATTCTAGCGAATTCTCTTTGGGCTTCTGCTGGATTTACCTCTGCCGCATTGCCCATCATTCCATCAAAAAATCCCATGATCCCACCACCCTTTCTAGCTTAATATTTTATTATATTACTTTTGCCTGTAATTATTTTTATTCACCTTGTACTAACTCCAATAAATGTTGCAGCATTTGGTCAGCTGAAACGAGGGCTTCTCCACCACCCTGCGCAAAAGAATGACTGCCCCCACCTTTACCATTTATCATAGTCAGGGCATTTGCTGCTATTTTTTTCATACTTATCCCATCCGCTGAGGCTTTCGCACAGACTAGCTGCAGTCTGCTTTCATTTTGAGATACTAATAAACAAATAACATTGTCATCTTCATTAATGATGATCCTGGCTAATTTTTGGAGTTCTTGAACACTTCTGTTTTGAAACACTTCACTTACAACACTTTTTCCCATTGAACTATTTAGTAAGCTTCTGGCTTCAAAATAAAGAATTTTTTCAACCGTTTGTTCTAATTCTTTCTCTGTACTTTTCACCTTCTCTAGAAGGCGAACAACACTTTTTTCCATCTCCTGTTCAGGTGAATTAAGCAGTTGGGTGAGTTCCATAAGCACCTTATTTTTTTGATTAAGCTGTTTAATCACTCGATTTCCACAAACAAATTGTAGTCTGGTCTTTTTCTTTTGCTTTTCCCAATCCAAGATCTTGATTGCCTGGACTTCCCCAGTAGCTTTCGGATGTGTTCCGCCACAGCCGTTATAATCAAAATCCGGAATAATCACCAGCCTTATATCCTCTTTCACTTTTGTTTCTTTTCTTAAAGGATAATTCGCTGCTTCTTCTTCTGTAACCCATTTTACTTCGATCAATACATTCTCTAAAACAATTTGGTTCGCCAGTTGTTCAGCTTTTTCAGCTTCTGTTTCCGTGAGGCTTTCGGTATCTAAATCAATGGTGAGTATTTCATTGCCTAAATGGAACCCTACCGTCTTGTAGTTGAAAAGGTTATCAAATGCAGCAGAAAGAATATGCTGTCCTGTATGCTGTTGCATATGATCAAATCTTCTTTCCCAATCAATTATTCCATCCACCGAAGACGTGGAATCATCTAGGTCACTTTCGAGGTAGTGGCGGATTTCTCCCTCCACTTCTTCAACATTCAGAACATTAATATTTTCAATCGTCCCCGCATCGTGGGGCTGTCCGCCGCCTGTAGGATAGAATGCAGTTTGATCTAACACAACATAGTCATTCCCTTTTTCGTCTTTCCCTTTTGTTACGATATGTGCTGTGAAAGATTTTATGTAAGGATCTTGATAGAATAATTTTTTCCCCATATTTTTACTCCTAGTTTTTATTGGTAAAAAAAAGAAACAGCTTAATGTTCACTGTTTCCTTGACTATTATGTTGAGACATTACTTTTTCTTCAAGTTCTTTTGCTTTTTTTGCTTCCCGCTTTGAAACCTTGATAATAAAGCGCATTGTTAATATGGCACCAATCATAAAGATAATAAACGTTACTGCAGCTGGTCCATATTCAGATTTATCCTCAGGAAAATATAAAAATAACGATAATACATATGGCTGAAACATCATTTTCTCCCTTTCTTTAAAGGAATGTTACTAAAGTTTAATTATAGCAACAAAAAAAGTTTCCTGCCATTGATTAAATCCCCAGGTTACTGCAATACCTTGAAACCTTTAATTAACACATCTTCTTCTGGTTTATCCTTAGCGTCTACAGGAGTCTCAGCGATTTTATCTACAATATCCATTCCTTCAATTACCTGGCCAAATACGGTATGACGACGGTCAAGCCAAGGTGTGCCTCCTTGTTCCTCATATGCTTCAATAATCTCTTTTGGAAATTCAGCTTTCTCCATTTCTGTTTTCATTGCTGGGTCTACAGATTTTTTCTGAACGATAAAGAACTGGCTTCCATTTGTGTTTGCACCAGAATTAGCCATTGATAATGCTCCACGTAAGTTATAAAGATTATTTGAGAATTCATCCTCAAATGGCTTTCCATAAATGCTTTCTCCACCGGTTCCGTCACCATTTGGGTCGCCGCCCTGAATCATAAAGTCATTAATGACACGATGAAAAATTAGTCCATCGTAATACCCTTCTTCACCATGCGTCACAAAATTTTCTACTGCTTTTGGAGCATATTCTGGAAATAACTTAATTTTTATATTGCCCATGGTCGTTTCCATTTCAACAAGCTTCTCATTTTCTGAGACTTCCTTTGAAAGTTGGGGATAAACTGCGTTTTCCACTTGATCGCTCCCTTCCTTTTCCTCAGTGTTTGGAGCAGAACTGTTAGATCCTGTTTCCTCTTTCTCCTTGCTTGTCCCACATCCAGTTAAGACAAGTACCCCAATTAGTAGTATTATGAGCAAAAGTTGCAATTTCTTTCTCATTTATCATCCCTCCATTTAATTAATTTAACCGATATTTTTGTTTTTTGCACATAGTTTTTTATATAATAAAAGAAGGATAGTAGAGTGGAGGGAACGTAATGTCAGAATTCCAGATTGGCCAAATTGTTACCGGAATTTATAAAACAGGAAAATATATTGGGGAAATAACCGAAGTTCGTCCGCAGCATTACTTAGTCAGGGTATTAGCTGTTGTGAAACACCCCATGCAAGGTGATTTACATAATCCAAAAGATGCGGATGTCCTTATTTTTCATGAAAGAAAAGCACTTTCCTTCAGGGAGCAGACCAATATTCCAAAGCAAATGGTAAAGCCTTTTCATGATGAGGTGCCGGACTATCGTGAGTCATTAAAACAAGCAGTTGAAAAAATGAAAAATGAATTAACAGAACATGCAACCCCTTGGGCTGAAATGAGTTTAAAAAGCCTTGCTTCTCTAGAAAAAGATTATTTCAAATAAATAGTTAAGGCCAAATCAGATTGAATGATTTGGCCTTTTATGCAAATTCATTTAATAGTTTTGAAAAATCAATGCGGTCACCAATCGTTGTAGGCTTTGGCTTTTCTAAATAACGTTTATCCTTTTCAACAAGTCTGAATATGTTAAAGGTAGTCAGCGCATCATCCAGTGCCCGGTGATGTCTTCCTGTACCTTCCTTCCCATATTCTTGAACTGCTTTCCATAATCCTGTTTGATTTTGATCCCCAAAAAACCGTTTATATTCCATGGATAAATCTAACTCAGCTGCTTTAAAGGGGAATGCCACACCAGCCTCTAAACAATTGTGCCGAAGAACCTTCATATCCATATTTCCCCAGGTGACAATGGTAGTTTCATATTCATTATTGAACTCTCCCAATTTTCGGATCAGTTCATAGAATGAAATTCCTTGGTCGACCTGCTGCTGTGAAATATGTAAGAATGATTTGCAGCGTTCAGAAAGAATCGGAAATTTAAGTGGTGTTACATAGGATGAGAATTGCTCTGTAATTTGATCGTCAACAACTGCAACGAGTCCAACCTCGATAATTTCTGCAAAAAAATCTTTCATTCGGACGTTTCGTTCAGGCATTGTAAATTCAAAATCAATAAAGATAGTTTGTCTCTTTTCCTTCATTCTCTCACCACCTTTTTTAAACTTTTCTTACTACCATTATATAAAGAAACCTGTACAAAGTATTGTACTAATTCTCTATATTTCTTATATTATATCACGAAATTGACATAAATTTTTTAAATATTTTTTCAATTAGAGCAAAAAAAAGATGGAATACTCCCATCTTTTTTAAAAAGCTACCTCTTCAATTTTATCACTGCCATTGTACACCTTGAAACACAAACGAGCCGGTCTTGCTCATCCGTTATTTTGATGTCCCAAACCATGGTTGTTTTCCCCTGATGCAGAATTGTCCCAACCGCTGTAACCAATCCTTCGGTAACTGGACGGACATGGTTGGCGTTTATTTCAAGACCAGCAGCACCCTCAGTTTCTTTATCGACTAATTCAAATGCACCAACACTTGCCACCGTTTCCGCCAAGGCAACCGATGCCCCGCCATGTAACAAACCAAATGGCTGGCGTGTTCTCTCATCTACGGGCATTGTTGCAATTACTTTCCCCGGTTCACTATGAGTAATTTTAATTCCTAAAGTATCAATTAATGTGTTTTTTATCATTTTTTCTCCCTTCAAAATTATCTATGGTAAATGTCCATCTATATATTCTTTTTTTAGTTAAAATATCCTCTTATATGTAGTAAAAAAAGAAAAAACAGCCTTTACAGCTGTTTTTTACCATTTTAATAAAAACCAGGGGCTCCAAATCCAGGATAACCGAATCCACCATAACCGAATCCAGGATAACCAATTCCAGGGTAACCAATTCCAGGGGCTCCAAATCCAGCTCCAAATCCAGCTCCATAAAATGGCCGAGGATAAAATAAAGCACTTCCTAATAGTCCTCCCACTAGACCGCCTAGAAACGGCAGCCCAAAACCAATAAATCTCTGACCCCCAACTGGATACGGACTTCTATATTGATACATCCAACAAACCTCCTTTTAATCTCTATACTTGCCTACACTATTTCATATGCGAAAAGAGAGGAGATGGGTTGGGCATCCCTGGAAAAACCCACTAAAATCAAGCAGGGATTTTTTTGAGCTTTATTTTCCAATTGGTTCAAAACGTTCTACGAATAAAGCGAGTGTCCTTGTCATAACACCTGTTGCCCCTGCAGGACCAAGATCATGTTCCTTAGAGGTGGTAGAAGTTCCTGCAATATCTAGGTGGACCCAAGGGGTGCCTTCAGCAAATTCACCTATAAAGGCTCCGGCAACAATGGCATGTCCTTCACTGCCAGGAGAATTATTTAAATCTGCCACTTTACTATTTCTAACTCGTTCTTTATCTTTCTCAAATAAAGGCAGCTGCCAGATCGGCTCTCCAGCCTCCATAGAAGCTTCAAGAACTTGTTCGTATAATGTTTCATGATTTGTCATGGCACCTGTAGTATGTAATCCGAGCGCTGTAATAACCCCTCCTGTTAAGGTTGCCACATCCACTAAATATTCTGCACCATGGTGCTTAGCATAGGTTACAGCATCCGCTAGAACCAGTCTGCCTTCTGCGTCTGTGTTTAAGACTTCAATCGTCTTGCCGCTCATTGAAGTAATTACATCATCCGGTTTAAAAGCATTTCCAGAAATCATATTATCGGTTGAAGGAATAACCGCAACCACGTTTTGTTCGGGTTTTATCTCACCGATGATTTCCATTGCCCCCAGGACAGCGGCGGCTCCGCCCATGTCGGTTTTCATCCCTACAATTCCTGCTTTCGTTTTGATGGAATAACCGCCTGTGTCAAAGGTAATTCCTTTTCCAACTAATCCAATAACGTCTTGCCACTCTTCTTTTCCCTGATATTTTAGAACAATCATCTTTGGCGGCTCCGTGGATCCTTGGTTAACAGCAAGGAAAGCGCCCATTCCCAGCTTCTCAATCTCTTCTTTATCAAGGATTTCCACTTCAAAGTCATATTTAGCAGCAAGCTTAAGTGCATAATCTGCCATATCCTTCGCTGTCAGAAGATTGCCTGGAATATTTACAAGTGTACGTGCAGAGTTCGTCCCATTTCCAAAAGCAAGCCCAACTGTTAAAGCGGCCTGAATATCCTCTCTATCCATGTTTTCACTATATACAGTAATATTTTCTACCTTTTTCTCTGGTTCATTTGATTTTTGCTTGTACCCTTGGAATTGATAGACAGCTAATGAAAATGATTCACTGACTGCATGTGCCGCTTCTAGTTCATTTACTGACTCTGTAATAAAGGTATCTAAAAGAATGGCCGTTTCTCGAAGCTTGCTGGCTTTTACAGCTTTAAAAACCTTTCCTAAAGCCTCACTTAACTTTTCGAAGCTAAAGTCTTTTTCCTTTCCAAGTCCGACAAACCAAATTCTTTTTGCACCTATCTTACCAAAACTATGTACTTTACTAATATTTTTAAATTTAGCGGAAATATCACCTGCTTTGACAAGCTCCGTTAGCTGTCCTTCAAAGATTTCATCCAGCTTTGCTAAGGATCCGCCAAACTTCTCATGCTTATCAAACAGCCCAATAATTACGCCTTCATGCGCTGTTGAAAAGTCAACTTTGTTCTTAACATCAAACATAGTCTATCCACCCCCGTATATATTACCTATTTAGTATAGCGGAAAAATAAATATATTTCGACTATCTAAGTATTTACTGTCAACAATAAAGCTCTTTCTAAACTTTGTTGATTTTGGAACAAAATTAATGATTGCGCCAAATGGTAAAAATGAATAAATTTAATAAGAAAAGAGCTAGTAAACTAAATTCTAAACAGCCAAATAACTATTTCCACGTTAAAATCGGCTTTAAGATTTTAACAATAATCTTCCCGAAAACAACACAATAAAAATAGCAGGCACAAAGCCTGCACTATTTTCTCTCTGACGAAATATATTGTTGACGGAATACCTGCATGGATTTGTTTTCGTTTAATGCTTGT
Source organism: Neobacillus vireti (assembly GCF_036962345.1). GTDB lineage: Bacteria > Bacillota > Bacilli > Bacillales > Cytobacillaceae > Neobacillus > Neobacillus vireti_A. The sequence continues at coordinate 119,539 of NZ_JBALNB010000011.1, read as the reverse complement.
AATTGGGCCTCCGTCAGCTTCCCATTACCCTGCTCAATGATATACACATCGACTTCTCTTTTGCCCCAGTTGGTATAAACATCCTCTACTGTTTCATAATAAAGATCCACTTTATTTCCTTTAATAGCCCCGCCCTTGTCAGCAACTACCCCGTAGCCATATTCGGGAATAAACAGAATCGTTCCAATAGGAAACACCGATAAGTCTGCTGCGACTGTAGAATATAAGTCCCGTTTCACTTTTACCCCTGAATAGGTAATACCATATTCGGGATGGCTTTCATTTTTACCTGTGGATTCATAACCTGCTGTATAACCTGTCGCAATCACCGTTGTTTTTGGATATTTCGACCAGTCAAAGGCCTCCTCTAACGGTGGAGGGGTCTCTGAGGCTAACTGGCTTGCAGCAGCATGTGACTCAAGCTGAAATATTTTTTTAATGAATGATGTAAAATCAATACCGGTTATAGATTGAACAGTCACAGAAAGGGCAAGCAAAAATAGGCAAGTCATTGTTAAACGTTTTATCCAATTTTTCGTTCTATTCATTAATATTTTTCACTCCTCCCAAAATATTCATTCCCAACTAAATAGGAATTATTCAAAAAGGAGTATAAAGTTATTTGTCAGACACAAAAAAATCTTAACCGGTTAAGCCTGAGCAGACCTACACGGTTAAGATTTTTAAAACATTTGGTATCCATTTTTTCGTAACATTTTGATTGTAATACCCGCTGCAATCGCTCCAGCGAGACCGCTTAGCAGTATGAGAATATCAGCAGCAGCTAATAAACTTAACTTTTGACCAAGCTCTTGAAACGCCGCTTTACTATTTGTAATGTATTCGATAAACTTTACTTTATCAATAATAAATATAGCAATAATCGGATATATAATTGCCATAATCCAAGACATTCTTAAAAGCATATTAAGAATAAAACCAATTCCAAAAAATAACACAAAGAATAACAAGATCGATATAATTAAAACAACTATGCTCATTTGCATGGAAAAACCCCCTTTACACATCATTTATTAGTTTACTGAATGTCCAAAAAGGAGTCAATCCATACACAACGGTTTGCAGTTTAAAAAATGGCAAAAAAAGCAGCTTCCCAAATTTTCTAGTAGGAAGCATTTCTAGCAAATATCAGCATCTTTCATTTTTAGGATTCCTGCTTTTCCCCTGATCCCTCACAGCAGGTACATGTTTCAGAACCTCCAAGCAGCAATTGAAAATATCCCGTGCCTAAACAATAATCGCATGTTTTATTGTCAAAGCTAGTCGTATTCATCCAAATCATCTCCTTAAATTATTATTTAAATTTTCTGATAATATATCAAAAAACTGACAAAATGAAAAGGACGAAAATTAACCGAAATTAGAAAGGAAAACGGATACACCTTAAACTTTCTTCCATTTTCTAGGTGTCGCTTAAATTTTCTAATAATTAAAAAAATAATTTATAGGCGCTGTACTTAAAATGATCTCCAGGATTTAGACCATCATAACTTGGTATCGTAACCGTTTCCTGTAAATTAATAAGGTAGTGAAGCATAATGGAAGCATCCTTTTCTTGAAGGAGTTCCTCCGGCGCCATGAACCTTGCCTCATATAGCTCGTTTTCCTGATGTTTAATACCAGCTTCTTTCAGTGGTTCTAACAGAAAAACAAGCAAATTATCACTAATTTCCTCTGAAATGACCCCCGTTCTAAGTCCAATTAAACCCTTAACGGTACAGTCCAGCCCAGTTTCCTCCTTTACTTCCCGAACCACTGCTTCATCCGCTGTTTCTCCCTCTTCAACAAAACCAGCTGGAAGAGACCATTTCCCTTTTAGTCCGCCATACCGCTTTTTAACCACGAGCCAATGTCCCTCAGATGATTTGACTAACCCACTTACTGCTAACCAAACTTTGCCTCGTTTCACTTTACTGCTCATAAGAACCCCCCTCTCCAAAATATTTATTAATATAATAACAAAAAAAGGACAGATATCTCTGCCCTTTTGCAAAATTTCATATTTAAAAAACGTTAAACTTACCCTTTTTCAATACAAGTCCAGCTCCGCCAATCATAAATAGCGAACGATTGTCGACAACTTTCTTCATAAAGGATGCTTTAGCACCTGTTACTTTTTTACCAAACACAACACCGATTGCATCGTCATGTCCAAGAGAACAAACAGTTCCTTTATTATCAAACGTAAACGTTTCAAGATCCAATTTGTTGCGGATTAATGCAGCTATGTTACGAGCAACAACTTCCCCCTGCTGCATAGCAATTTGTGCAGTCGGCGGATACGGACGATTTATTTCTTCATTGATGACGAGTGAGCTGTCACCAATAATAAAGACATCATCAAATCCTGGTACGCGAAGGTCAGGCTGTACTTTCACACGGCCTCTCATTGCTTCAAAACCTGATTTTTCGATAATTGAATTACCTCGTACTCCTGCTGCCCAAACAACCGTTTCTGCAGGAATCATCCTTGGTTCCTCTTCACCCTTAGCAACAATAACTCCTTCAGGTGTACATTCCTTAATGGCATTACCAATTAAGAATTCTACCCCTTTACGTTCTAATTGAGATACAGCATAGTTTACAAGTTCCGGATCAAAACCAGGTAAAACAGTTGGTGCTGCCTCCACACATGTTAATTTCACTTTATGGAAATCAACATCATATTCATGGCATAGCTCTGGAATACGATTTGTTAATTCACCTAAGAACTCAATTCCCGTAAATCCAGCACCGCCGACAACGATTGATAAACGATTATCGTTTTTCTCTTCTTCCATATTGTACGTAGCAAATTGATATTCAATATGCTCTCGTAATTGACGTGAAGAGTTAACATTTGTAATCCCAAAAGCATACTCTTTTAAACCTTTAATTCCGAAAGTTTCTGGTTCACCGCCAAGAGCAATAACTAGGTAATCATACTCAACTTCGCCTTTTTCTAGAATTACCTTTTTCTCATCCTTCTTTATTTCCACTACTGTATCCTGAACGAAATCAACTTTACTTCTGTCGATCACATCACGAATGTCATAACGAACCCGGTCATGATGCAGTGTACCTGCAGATGCTTCATGCAGCCAAGTTGTTTCATAATGATAATCATGTTTATTAATTAAAATAATATCAGCTTCATTTACTCCCACAAGCTTTTGTAAGCGAACTGTTGTCATAAGCCCGCCATATCCCGCACCGACAATAACTATTTTTGGCTTTCTCAAAGTGATCACTTCCACCTTTTTTATTTTAAATATAAATACTTGTTCTTAGCTTCCTCTGCTATTACCATTTTTATTTGATAAGAGGAAAAAAAGTATGTGATATAATTCACGTAAAGCGACACAAAAGTTTCCTCTTTTTGTCACAAAAAATTAACATCTATCCTCAATACATATTATGCTAAACTCTTCACATTTTCAAGTAGTTTATTTGATTATTTTTTATACAGCCTTCACTTTTCCTGCAATGACCACTCTGCCTCTCCCCCAATAGTTTGTAGGACATTATTTATTTGTGCTATTATAAGGAAAGGAATCTGTTACTACATAAGTTGGGGGGATACAGGGTGCAAGAGACACAAAAAATTTATGACATAACCATTATCGGGGGCGGTCCTACCGGTCTATTTACTGCTTTTTATGGTGGAATGAGACAAGCTTCAGTAAAAATAATTGAAAGCTTACCACAATTAGGCGGTCAATTATCGGCTCTTTACCCGGAAAAATATATTTATGATGTCGCTGGATTTCCAAAAGTCCGCGCACAAGAGTTGATTAATAATCTAAAGGAACAAATGGCAAAGTTTGACCCAGCTATCGCTTTGGAACAGTCAGTCGAGAAATTAGAAAAGCAGGAAGACGGCACTTTCAAATTAACAACGAATTCAGAAATTCATTATTCAAAAACGGTTATTATTACTGCAGGTAATGGAGCATTCCAACCACGCCGGCTGGAACTTGAAAGCGCTGCACAATATGAACGTAAAAACCTTCATTACTTTATTGATGATCTAAACAAGTTTGCTGGGCAGAAGGTTGTCGTTTTTGGCGGCGGCGATTCAGCTGTAGACTGGGCATTAATGTTAGAGCCTATCGCGAAAGAGGTAACGATTGTTCACCGTCGAGATAAATTCAGAGCCCATGAACATAGTGTTGAAAACCTGCATAACTCAAAGGTAAATGTGAAAACCCCTTTTGTACCTGCTGAATTAATTGGTGATGACAGCGGTATTAAACAAGTGGTCCTAACGGGGGTTAACGGGGACGGAAGAGAAGCCATTGATGTTGACGCCGTTATTTGTAACTACGGGTTTGTTTCCTCACTCGGTCCAATTAAAGAATGGGGCTTACAAATCGAGAAGAATTCGATTGTCGTTAACTCCAAAATGGAAACGGCTGTACCGGGAATTTATGCCGCTGGGGACATTTGTACCTATGAAGGCAAAGTGAAATTAATTGCCTGTGGATTTGGAGAAGCACCTACTGCTGTCAACAACGCTAAGGCATATATTGATCCAAAGGCTAAGATCCAGCCGCTTCATAGTTCTTCTATGTTCGGTAAATAAAGCAGAAGGCGCCTTAAGCAGGCGCCTTTTGCTTTATTTTAGCATTCTTCAGGTGTTCCTGTTGCCGTAGCTGTTCTAAACGATGAACCACAACCACACGATGCAATGGCGTTTGGATTCTCAATGGTAAATCCGCCGCCCATCAACGATTGTTTAAAATCAATTTTCGTACCCTTTAAAATAGGGGCATCCTCGTTATCAATGAGAATTTGAATTCCATGCTGTTCGGATTGAAGATCATTTTCCTTCACTTCATGATCAAATCCCATACCATATGATAATCCACTGCAGCCGCCGCCTTTAACACTCACGCGTAATAGGGCACCTTCTTCTTCATTATGCTTCATCATTTCTTTTATATGAAGAGCTGCAGCTTCCGTTAAAATTACAACTTCGTTACTCATGTATATTTTCCTCCTTTTATTGAGGTCTCTCTTATAGTATATACACTGTGTGTTCATCACTCAACTAATTAAGTCTAAAGAATATAAATAAAGAGACGGAATCCGCCCCTTTGTATTAAACACAAGGATTCTCATCTAAATATTTGTAAATGTTATCGACCAGCTCATCTGGTGTATTACCCGTTACGACTTCCCCATTTACAAGTGCATAAAGAGTAGAAGCACATTTTCCGCAATAACCAAGACATCCATATTCAATAATATCTAGGTTTGGGTCTTTTTCTAACTTCTCCAGTGCTTTTTGAGCACCGCTGGCTAAATTACTCATGCAAAATTCAATAATGGGCTGTATCATGGTTATCACCTCTCCATAGCTTATTATCCTACTATCTTTTTATAGCTACGTCAAATATCACGACACAGGTATAGCTGTCAATAACACCGTCATATTTGTTGTTATTTTGTCACAATTCAGCTATACTCAAAGTGGATTAAATACTATATAACTATTATTTTTTTTACTGCCTAGCTTGCTAGGTCCATATTCTATTCAAAATAGTGTTGTGACTACTGGTTCAAACACAAAGGGGATATTACAAATGAAAAACCTTGTAGTTCTCGGTGGCGGATACGGTGGAATGAAGATTTTAAGTGAACTTCTTCCTAACCACTTACCAGAGGATGTAATAATTACGCTTGTTGATCGTGTTCCATACCATTGTTTAAAAACCGAATATTATGCATTGGCGGCAGGTACTGTTTCCGATAAGGAATTACGTGTTTCTTTTCCAGAGCATCCGCAATTAACGATTAAATATGGGGAAGTAATAGGAATTGACAAATACGAGAAAAAGGTAATTTTAAAAGATACCGATCCTCTTTCCTATGATGACTTAATTATTGGTTTAGGTTGTGAGGACAAGTATCACGGTGTTCCAGGTGCAGATCAATACACATACAGCATTCAGAGCATCGAAAAGTCCCGCAGGACCTATTCTGTACTTAACAATTTAGGGCCAGGTTCTGTCGTTGGTATCGTGGGTGCGGGGCTTAGCGGCGTTGAACTTGCAAGTGAACTTAGCGAAAGCCGTGGAGATTTAAAAATCAAATTATTTGATCGTGGAAAACATATTCTTCCTGCCTTTCCCGACAGATTAAGTAAATATGTTGAAAATTGGTTTCAAAGACATAACGTAGAAATTATTAATAACTCAAATATCACAAAAGTTGAAGAAAACCGGCTTTACAATCATGATCAGCCACTGGACTGCGATGTTATTGTTTGGACCGCTGGCATCCAGGCGAATAAGGTTGTTCGCGAATTAGGGGAAGAAATGGATCGCTCAGGCAGGCTGATTATTACGCCTCGCCACCATTTACCAAATGATGAGCATGTTTTTATATTGGGAGATTGTGCAAGCCTTCCCCATGCTCCAAGTGCTCAATTAGCGGAAGGACAGGCAGAGCAAATTGCTGAAGTCTTGAAAAAGCGTTGGAACGGAGAAGAACCGCCAACAGATTTCCCAACCATTAAATTAAAAGGAGTCCTTGGTTCTCTAGGTAAGAAACATGGCTTTGGGGTAATGGCAGATAGAGCAATTACTGGCCGTGTTGCTCGTTTACTAAAGTCCGGAGTTCTTTGGCTTTACAAGTACCACAACGGATAAAAGAAGCATTCCAGTATCAGCCTGGAATGCTTCTTTTTAAATTGCTTTATACCCGTATTTTTCCAACTCCGCAAATATTGTTTTTAACCTTGGGTTCCCTTCCCCAACAATCTTATTTTTAATGACAACAACAGGATAAAACAAATCTTCCTCAATCACCCTTTTGGAGAAAGTTTCTTTTTCACTGTCATTCGGCGGTTGAAAGATATCAACGTACGTCATTTTAAAGGGCTGCTCAGGAAATTTTCTTGAAATCGCTGCCTCCAGCCATTCATATGTTTCTTTTGAGGATGGTAAGTTCACGCAGCTTGGACAAAGTTGTTCTGCACCATAGAGGATAATTTCAACTGTAGTAGTATTCATTCCCATCAATCCTGCCTTTTTCTTTTATTTTACCTCATTTAAACTAGTAAACCATAAGAATATGGTTGTAAATGTGCGAATTCCCATTTCATGATAATGGATTTTTCCCTTCAATGACATTATAATATAAGGTAGGAAAGGAGACGATATAATATGGCAGAACAAGAAGTGCAAGAAATGTTTGAGCAGGTTCAGGAAGTATTAGATAAATTACGTCCATTTCTTCTTCGCGATGGCGGGGATTGTGAATTAGTTGATGTTGAGGATGGTATCGTTAAACTTCGTTTACTAGGTGCATGCGGTAGCTGCCCGAGCTCAACAATTACCCTTAAAGCGGGGATCGAAAGAGCTCTTTTAGAAGAGGTTCCTGGCGTAGTTGAAGTAGAACAAGTATTTTAAATTATATATGAAAAAGCGATTGCTTATCGAAGCAATCGCTTTTTCATTGTCCAGCTCCAGCGCCCTAGCGGCTAGTGACCTTCGCTCTCCACCCTACGATAAGTCAACATCGAATCGCCTCCGGCTCTTCGTGTTTCCTTTATCTCAGTTGGAGCGCTCCAGGCCATACGCCGCTGACCAGGGCGCTTCCGCTTTTCCTATTACCGTAACACTAACCAGTCGAGTTGAGGAAGTTTTAATGGTTTTATAGGCGCTCCTACTGTATGGTAAAAGTAAGCTAAAAAGCGCTCATACTCAGTTGATTGTTTTAATATTCTCATTAACTGTTCTTCTAAAAGTCTTTTGTCCTGCTCCGAACGCGTTATATAGTAATTTTCAATACATTCGAAGTAATGTAATGGAAAGAGTAACCGTGAAAATAATAACCGCCATGAAAATGAGGTTAATGGAGAAACGGTTTGGTAGTCACTGAAAAACTGTCTCACATCCAGTTCGTATGTCTGTGTATTTTGAAAATACCGTTCTCGCGTCCATTCTGCGAGATCACGGCTACGATGATCGAAAACCCAGTCTAAGGGGTCCTTTATATAATAATTTGCTCCCCACGAATCTTTTGAAAATCGTTCATGGCAGACCGTTCCACTATCTGTTTCTTTTGGCTCATCATCCAACTCGGTATCTACAAGATATTGAATAGCATTTTCTGTTAATCCGATATAATAAGGAAATGAGTCAATAAACATCTTTTCAAATTCATCTTCTGGCGTTTGAAACATAAGGTCACTCCATACCTTTTCAATTTGATCAAGGCGCTTTTCCCATAATTGCTTCCATTGCCCTATCCTGCTTGATCTTTCAATTTTAAAGGGCACTTTTTTTCCCCGTTCATGAAATTTGGCCAACTTTCTTCCCAATTTCACTTTTACATGTTTCTCACTTTGCCGATTTGCCAGGACACAATACTGTTGGTCCTCCCAAGCTGTAATATAGCTCCCTTCCTTATCTTGTAGAAAAGCTGGAACATGTTTATCTCCACTCTTCCGCAGGTGATCGGCAATATTCTCTAATTCAATAATATCTTCAGCACTCCTTCCTTCCGGTTTGGCAATTAAATAGAACCATCCATTGCTTCTTAGCGCGTCGTAAGAATCTAATTTAAGGTATTCATCGACCTGTATGCCATAATTATTTTCAAGTAATTTTTGCAGCACCCTTTCACCTCTTCTCTTTTCTTCTCCTATGTCATATATATGTAGTAGTTAAAAAAACTTGTTGACTGTTTTAGGAATAAGTATAAGAAAAACGTATTAGGAGAAATCTGTTAGGGGGGTATTGATTCATTGTTCCTTTTCAAAGAGACGTGCATATGGTATGAATTAAGAATAGTAAAATTTTCAAGGAAAAGGTGAAAAATGAATGGCAGAAGATAAAAAAATGGATTTAACAGAAGAAACAGCAAGAAGATGGATAAAAGAAAGAGGCGTTGAAATTCAGGATATTGCGGATTTAGTCTTTTTCTTACAGGAAAAATACCATGAAAACTTAAAAATGGAAGACTGTATTGCCAATGTTGAGCGTGTTATATCAAAACGAGAGGTCCAAAATGCCATTATTACGGGAATTCAGCTTGATATGCTCGCAGAGAAGGGGATGCTGGAAGAACCTATTCAATCCATTATTAAAACGGATGAAAGTCTTTATGGAGTTGACGAAATTTTAGCATTGTCCATCGTTAATGTGTATGGATCCATTGGTTTTACCAATTACGGCTACATCGATAAACAAAAGCCTGGTATTCTAGCCCGATTAAATGATAAATCAACCGGTGAATGTCATACCTTTTTAGACGATATTGTCGGAGCAATAGCGGCTGCTGCTTCTAGCAGATTAGCCCACCGTGCAGCTCATGTTGAATAAAGGGTGAAAAAAGGATGGAATTCAATCCATCCTTTTCTTATGGCTCCCATTGATCCAATGAATCGATTGAGTAGGTTGGCTTTCGGTCATAGGCTGTGAGTAATTCCTTTGTTGTAACACCTGTGTGAACTAAAAGTGTATCAAGCCCTGTATTCATCCCCGCTAAAATATCGGTATCATAGTAATCACCAACCATTAATGTTTCTTCTTTAGAGGTTCCTAAAACCTTTAATGCTTGTTCCATAATAATGGATTCAGGCTTCCCAATAAAAATCGGCTTTGTTTGTGTAGAAACAGCGATCACAGAGGTTAGTGAACCATTCCCAGGCAGTAAACCTCTCTCCGTTGGAATCGCGATATCTCCATTTGTAGAAATAAAGACTGCCCCGTTGCGGACAGCTAAACAGGCAACTGCTAATTTTTCATAGCTAATCTCGCGGTCTATTCCGATGACAACATAATCCGCATGTTCTCCGCTAAATGTAAACTTTTTTTCATCTAAAGCAGTACGAAGCCCCTCTTCTCCAATAACATAGATAGACGCGTCATTCTTTTGGTCATAGATATAGTTAGCAGTTGCTTGACTAGTAGTAAAAACTAAATCTGCTTCAGCCGGAATATCAAATTCCCTTAACTTTTGAGCAACTTGTGCTGGCGTACGGGATGAATTATTCGTTACGAATAGATAAGGAATATTTTTTTTCCTTAATTTTTTCACAAAATCTCCTGCCGCCTCAATTTTTTCTGTTCCTTTATACATCGTTCCATCTAAATCAATTAAATACCCATTATACCTTTTCATCCATATCACTCCTATATGTATCTTATCCGTTCTTTTTTGTTTCAACCAATAAAAAGGACCGCATTTCGCGGCCCATAGAGATTAATTAATTGAATGCTGATACTGGTCCCAGTTCATTGGTCAAGTAGTCACGGACATTCTTAGGAAATAAAGCTAACGTTTCAATATAACGTGAGAATTGGGTTTGAAGTTCTACATGGTCGATATCCGTATATAACTGAACAAGAACCTTACGATACTGGATGAGCACTTTTAGCTTTTCCCCAGATTCAGCTGTAATCACCTTTTCATCGATTAATATATCAATAATATCATCATAACTTCCAGGGTCTCTCATAATAAAACCATCTATAATGGCATTCCCCACATCCAACATCGACTCGATCATAATATGTGCTATTCTTTCCAAAGCTGCTTTTTCCAGTGGAGATGACCAACCAGTCTGACTAGAAAATAGACTGATTTGTTTTTCCAAAAAAACCAATGTTGTCTCCAATTTTTCACGGTCTACAAAATACATTTGATCCACTTCCTTTTTTTACCTACTCAGCAACACAGACTAAGAAAAGAGCCTCTACTATGTTGCAATTTCATTGAAAAATCTCGCTGGTCGAGCATAAAAATTACCCTGCGCTAAGTCAACCTTATTTCTTGTTAATACGGAAGCTTCTTCTTGGTTCTCGATTCCTTCTGCCACCACTAATGAACCGGCTTCCTTAGCAACCAAGAGTAACCCTTTTAACATCGACTCTTTTACGGAGTTTTTATCAATATTTTCAATAACAGAGCGGTCTATCTTAATAATATCAGGCATGATTTCACTGATCGTGTTTAGGCTGGCATATCCAGCTCCCGTGTCATCAACGGCAATTTTGAATCCCATTAACTTCAAAACATTAATATTAAAGACAAAATTCTTCAATCCCTCGATAGAATCCCGTTCCGTAACTTCAAATGTGATTTGTTTTGGCGATATTCCTCTATATTTCTGCAGTAATTTTTTTATGTCACTGGTAAATTTAATATTCCCAAGTGTTAATGGTGTACAATTTACAAATATATCTTGGCGGCATCGAGAAGCTTTTATTTGTTGAAGCACTTTCTCCAGCACAATCATTTCTAATTCGTACAAACGTCCCGATTGTCTCGCAACAGTAAAAAGCTGAAGAGGAGATTCCAATTCAGTCCCCTTTGGACCGCGTGTAAGCAGCTCCCATGCACGTATCTCGTTCGTTGCTACATCTATTATGGGCTGTGCTAAAAGGGTGATAGCCTTTTGGGTAACAATCTTGTTAATCGCTAATATCATTTCATTAATCTCTGACTGCTGCCTCTTTTCTGCCATTGCAATCGCTTGTCTGTGCGCCCTTACGATTGACGCTTCGATCGAATAATTATTTTTTTCTATAAACATATATCCGACTTCAAAAACGGGATAAACAGAAGAATAAAGCTTGCTGAATTTTTGTTCCACATCACTGGTTATCTTCTTTATAATAACGTCAATATTCGATATAGAATGTCGGTCATGATCGACTTTTAACAAAAGACTGATACCTTCACCAAAATAATCATGCAAGGTCAGTACTTCCATGGGGTTCACTTCTTTTTCCACCGCAGTTTGAAACAGCCTTTTCATATTTTTCATTAATTTGGCATGTTCCTTTATTGTAATCTCTTCCATCAAACCGTTACAATTTCCTATCTTAAACACGATTACACAAACCTCATACCCAGACTCAAATGCGTCCGTTACTCCTTCTTCTAAAGGGCTGCGCAAAATAAATTGAGGAGGGTAATAGCGAATCGACGAAAGCGGTAAAATAATCTTTCCCCATTTCATTACATTCTTAATCTTTTTCATGTAACGACAGCCCATGCAATCCATCCCTCTCAGAAGCACCATACGACAACAATAAGTATATTGTAACACAATATGACAGATTCCGGTTTTCATTGAGTAAATTTTTAACAATATTCTATTAATAAGGCGCTTTCTTAACCTTTGTTGCTTTTTATAATATAAAATAATGATTATGCAGTGTTTTAGTGGGAAAAATCAAATTTAATAAGAAAAGAGCTTGCAAACTTAATTCAAAGGGGCAAAGTAAATATTTCCACGTTAAATCGGCTTTAAGATTTTAACATCAATCGTTACGAAGATAGCCATTAAAAGCAAGTCTCCCCCGGGGACGTATTATTTGGTAAGATAAAGAGGTTGAATAATTTAACTAAAGGAGAACATTACAATGAAAGAACGTTTTTTCTTATACGATGATACAGAGGACACTAAAACTCGATTCGTTAGCTTTGTTGGTGATAACCAACGTTTCGATTTGGCCATTGTTAAAACCGATCGTCATTTTGGAAAGCAGCTGATAATGGACCTGCAAGGAAATCGCTTTGCTATAATTGGTGAGGATGATTTAAAAGAGGAAGGGTACCTAGAATACGCTTTTCAATTAAATGAAGAGGATGCTGAGGAACTACGCAGCTTTTTATTAGAAACCATTTAATTTTTTACCACTCCTTTTTACATACTACTATAAAGGAGTGATATAAATGGTTGAGAAAGAGTCAAGAAACTATTTTGATTTATCGAATGTCGAAAAACAAAAGAACTTCCTAACTGCTGAGGAATTTCCAGATGGTCCATATGGATCGCCTATACGCCAAGACGAACCGGTCGAGAACAAAAGCACTCCATGGCAGGAAGGGCAGCGCTATTATAGTAATTTTAATTATGAGGATAAAACATTTCATCAGAATATTCCTCGACAAATGGAAGGTGCGCATCCCACACATGATGACCCTGAGAGTGATGGACAAGCTCCATATAATCAATAAAATAAAAAAGCTCGCCATTGGCGGGCTTCTTTATTTTTTTACTTTTTTTAGAACAAAATAGGCACAGCCAAAGTTACAGTACTCAAACAAATATTCACTTAATGTACTGATTTTGGTATCAAATGTAGCTTTTTGATTTTGATCCTCAAAAAAGCCTTTGAGCCGAAGCTGTCCATATCCCCAATCTCCGACAATATAATCATATCTAGATAATATATCACTGTACCTCGCCTTGAGAGCTTCCTCATTAAAACCTTCTCTATATTCCTGCACCATTTCATATGTGGAACCGTTGATACTGATCATGTAATCACCTCAAATTTTACCAGTAAATCTTTCTTTCATTATAACCGATTCACCATCAATTACTAAGAAAAAAAATCAGTTATTTGGCCATTATAAAAAAAGGAGGTGCTTTAATTGAAAAAGTGGTCGATAATCATTGGATTTTGTTTGCTCTTAACAGCAGCAGGCTGCTCAAAGGATATGGCAAATCGCGATGTGTATGAAGAAAGTGGAGATACCATTAATGTTAACAATAAAAGAGAAGAGTTATACAATGAAGGCGGCAGCCGTGGTGTACGAAATGTCAGCGAAGATTATGGCTTTGTTCGTCACCAAAGAAGCCCGGTTCTAGGTGACCAGGGAGGTACAAAACACTATTCGGCTATAGATCGTGAACAAGTTGCCAATATCATTAGTCAACTTAGTACAGATATTCCAAATGTTAACGATGTAGCAACTTTAGTGACAGACCAAGAAGTGTTAATTGCCTATAGTTCCGACACAAAGAATCGGAATCAAACAGCAGATCAGGTAAAAAGAACAGCGATGTCCGTTGTGCCAAGATATTATCATGTGTATGTAACGGATGATACTAACTTAATGCGAGATGTGGAAAATCTTGCGAATATGGATTCTACAAGTAAAAATGCTCGTAATTCGGTCAACAGCTTAATTACACAAATGAAAAAATCCCCACAAGGCAACAGGATGAGCGACACCGAAGATGAAAATGGGGCGACACAAGAGGACACCATGAATACGAATAATCGCTAAACAAAAGAGTTCAGCCCTTGTGACTGAACTCTTTTCTCTTATGCTTCTTTTGCTTCTGTTTCGCCCAATAATTGCTTATGCTTTGCGGCTGCATTAACCTGCTCATCTGCATGGTAAGATGATCGTACTAAAGGTCCAGCCTCACAATGGCTAAATCCTTTAGATAGAGCAATTTCACGCAGTTCTGCAAATTCCTCTGGACGATAATATTTTTCAACCTTTAAATGGCTCTTAGAAGGTTGTAAATACTGTCCAATCGTCATGATATCCACATTATTTGCTCGTAAATCATCCATGACCTCTATAATTTCTTCTTTTGTTTCTCCAAGCCCAATCATCAAGCTTGATTTCGTTGGAATGGCAGGCTGCATTTCTTTCGCCCGACGTAAAAACTCAAGGGAACGGTCATATTTTGCACGTGCTCTAACTCTTGGTGTGAGTCGGCGTACCGTTTCAATATTATGATTCAAGATGTCTGGCTTAGCATCCATTAACAACGCTAGGTTTTCCTCTTTTCCGCCCATATCAGATGGCAGGACTTCAATGCTTGTAAAAGGATTCTTTCTTCTAATCGCTCGAACGGTTTCAGCAAATACTGCAGCACCGCCATCTTTTAAATCATCCCGGGCAACGGCCGTTACCACAACATGTTTTAAATTCATCAATTGAACAGAATCTGCTACGCGTTCAGGTTCTTGCAAGTCTAATTCAGTCGGAAGCCCTGTATTTACTGCACAGAAACGGCAGGCACGTGTACAGGTATCACCCAGAATCATAAAGGTTGCCGTTCTTCTCTCAGCCCAGCATTCGTGGATATTCGGGCAGCGCGCTTCTTCACAAACCGTATGTAGCTTCTTTTCACGCATCAACTTTTTTAAACCAGTATAATGTTCATTTGTATTTAATTTTATTTTTAACCAATCAGGTTTACGTAAATATTCTTCACTTCTGGTCATGTTTCCACTCCTTAATGAGGTGCTCTATGGTCACTTTATCATACTTTTTGTGACAAGGACAAGCAGACCAGCTTCAAGTGTCACATTTCCAATTTTTAACCATAATGAAATTGCCTAGAAATCATAAACTAAAAGCGTACAATAATCGGAAGGAGGATTCCTGTGCGAGCATTTCTGATAATTGGAACTTTCCTCTTATTAATGAGCTTTTCTCTCAGGGATGCTCATGCTAAAGGTCCTGATGAATATCGGGAAAGAATGGAGCTATACAAAAAGGTTGAAACCATTACACAAATTCCTTGGTATTACTTAGCTGCTGTTGATCAATACGAGAGAAATATCCGCCAGGTTCGAAAGGACTTGCCAAAGGCGGAAAGTGTAATTGGGATATATTTTACCCCTGAAAAATGGGCAGGGCCAGCCAATCCAAACCTAAATGAAGAGAACCCCGCAATTATCCAGCTTTTTAATGGTATGGGTGTGGATGGGGATGGAGATGGAAAGGCCAGTTTAAAGAATGATGAAGATGTTTTATATACTTTCGCCAATTATCTTCTTTCCTATGGAACAGACGAAGATAATTTAAAAATTGGGTTATGGAATTATTATCACCGTGATAAAACAGTGGGCATAATAGCTGGAAAGGCGAAAATGTACCGCCATTTTGGCCGGTTAGATTTAGATACACATGTATTCCCGCTGCCATTACGAAGCAATCACAGTTATCGCAGTACATGGGGCGACGCAAGAGGCTGGGGCGGCAGACGAATTCATGAGGGCACCGATATATTCGCAGGTTATGGCGTTCCTGTCCGTGCTACCAACTATGGTATCGTTGAAATGAAGGGCTGGAATAAGTTCGGAGGCTGGAGAGTAGGAATTCGTGATATTAATAATACGTATCATTATTTTGCTCATCTCAGCGGTTTTGCTAAAGATTTAAAAGTTGGACAAATCGTTGAGCCAGGAACCTTGATTGGCGGTGTCGGCAGTTCTGGATATGGTCCTCCAGGGACATCCGGGAAATTCCCTCCACATCTTCACTATGGAATGTATAAAGATAATGGCTATACTGAATGGTCCTTTGATCCGACTCCACATTTAAGATTGTGGAAACAACAAGAAAGACAAGCATTGAGGAAAAAATAAGGACTGTCAATTGACAGTCCTTTTAGCTTTCAGGCTTGGGTATCTCAATAGAAGGAGTAACCCCACCGCCGCCATTATTATAAAATTGCGGTACATCCCCTTGAATGAGTCTTCCACCCACTGGAATATTCTGCTCTAATTTTGTAATTTCCGTTGCAAACGGGGTAATGATTTGCACTGAAACCTCTAAATGGATGGCCACGTCAATCCATGTATTGTTGATTCCCATTGGCTTCGGGTTAATTTTTACATCCGGCCGAACTTCACCAATTGCATGAAACCTAACTGGTATTTTCGGACCTAAGTTTCCTAACAACGCCATGTTGGTGGCTTGCCCTAATGGAACATTCCAAATAATTCCATCCTGTTCCTTAGTATTTACCTCAATATCAACGTCCGTTAGCTTCTCTAAGGAATCTAGATCCCCTTTCTCTGCTGCATTGAGGTTTTTCTGTATTTCACTCGTAATTTCAGATAATTTCTGGTTTATCACTTCAGTCTTTAAACTAGCACTTGGCTGTGCTCCATTTTGACCTGCTTCAACCGCAATGACATCTCCCACTTCTACTGTTTTTTTGTTAATCGCCTTATTGATTACCTGCGATGCAATTTGTTTTGTTTTTGATTCGGCATATCTCATTAAGGAAGGTTCTATCCCCTTGTTCACCAGCCATATTCCAAATGCCGTAGAGAGAAGAAAGAAAACAAATGATAATAACATAACATATCTAAAAGGTAATGGTCCCCTTTTTCTGCGACGAACACGAAACTTAACCAAACATGATCCCCCCTTACATGTTATATGTATGCGTATAAGGTGGGAACTAGCCTTCATAATTATAAAAAGCCTGCAAGCATGCAAGCTTTTTAAACCATTTTAAGCAAGGCTTCTCTGCCAAGCATTCCTTTCGTTATGCCTAAGCTTTCGGCCTCAACTGTTACTGACTCCATTGGTGCATTAAGGAGCTGTTCAATCGTCCTTACCCCCACCGCTCTGGCGGCTATGATTTTGCGATCCTTTAACTTCTCATTTAATAAACCAACATCTAAAGCACCGCACATAATATATCCCTTATCATTGCTTACAGAGAGCAGTGTTGTTTTTGGCAGTAACACAGTAACAGCCAAGAACGTATGGCCATTAATCTCTACCGGCGATAGCTCTATCAAGTTACACACTCCTTTCTTCACTAACAATTTATGAAAGCGCAAGATAAAGCGTGTATATACTTTAGGACTACTTTTGTAATTTCCATTGTAATAAATCACGTAAAAATTCAGGGAGAAAGTACTCTTTTTTCATATTAGGAAATACGCCTTTGAAAAAATGCCCAAAGGTAAACATATCAGGAACTGCTAATGTATAGTTTTTTTCTAAGTCTAATTCTTTTTCATTAATATATATGGCGTTGTTCTCTTTAAAAGTGATCCCATTATAAACACTGACTCCCATAATACTTCCTCTAAAACCAAGGCCCACGATTTGTCTTTGTGGCCAGCTTTCAGCCTTTGTTTCAAGTAGAACCTCTTTTAATTCCCTTCCCGTTAGTTTGATTTTACAAGGATTGATGGGGTGAGGGCAGATGGTAAGTAAATCATAGGCTGTTACTGTTCCTGACAATGGACCTAAAATCAGCCCTCCATTAATAAAGGCACAATCCGCATCGCACCATTCTCTTAGTGCTTGGCATAAAATCCGCGCTAGCTCAGTTTCTTGAAATGGGTCATAGGGTAGTTCTTCCTTAAGTGTTGTAATTTTCCGATTCAGTAATTTTTTTCCTCTCCCAAAAAGCTCCTTGGAGATCACTTTCTCGGCTGGAATGGCTGGAAGCTCCATCACATTATACAACTGTGCCTGTTGGCTGATAGGTTCCCGGTCATGAACTTGAAGGGTAACATGCCCCACATACCTTCCATGCTTACCCGCACCGGCAAGCAGCGTATTGCCCACACATTTGCCTTCCGGAAGAGTATGGTGGGTATGACCTCCGAGAATTACATCAATCTCAGGAAATTCCGCAGCGATTTGTTCATCATGATTTAGTCCGAGATGTGAGAGCAGGATGATAATATCAGATTCATCTTTTAAAGGTTTCATCCATTTATTTAACTCTTCTATCGGCTCAGTCAGCTTCCAGCCGAGTAATTCGTATAGCAGAGAAAAATGAGCAGTTAACCCGATAACGCCAATCCGGGTACCACCTTTTGTCTGATAAATTTTATAAGGTTTTAACCATGATGGGTGTTGTTTCCTGCTATTGTAGAGATTCGCAACTAGCACATCAAAATCGCTGTTGTCATACAAATGGTTTAACACTTCGTATGGGAAATTGATTCCTTCATTATTACCAATCGTAACAGCAGTATAGCCACTTTTATTTAACAGTTCAATATTTCCCTGTCCATGGGTTGCCTCTGAAAGCGGGTGCCAGCGGTCAATAAAGTCACCTATGTCAAAAAGAAGAAACTCTTCTCCTGCTTCTTCATGATAAGGCCTTCTGCTTGTTAAGAAATTCTGAATCCGCGGCCATCGTTTTAAATGGCTGTGGACGTCATTTGTATGATATATGTGAATGATTTCCATGCATATTTCGCATCCTTTATTAGCCTATAATTCCTTGATAAATTAATCGTATTCCAACGATGATTAATATGGTTCGTAGTATGAAAACAATTGTTTTGCTTTTTAGTTTTGTGTTTAAGTAGACACCTACTTTTGCACCAATCCATGCACCGGGGACTAATGCCAATGCAAGAAGCCAATCAACATTTCCGAGTGTAATATGGGTAATCGAGCTCAGGATGGATGTAGGTAAGATCATAAACATAGATGTTGCTGTTGCTACATGGGGTGGAAAGAAAAAGAACAAGATCATGGTCGGCACCATTAACGATCCGCCGCCAATTCCTAGTATTCCTGATAAAAATCCAACAACAAAAGAAATAAGCACTCCTATTATCGGGTTAAAACCATATTCAAAACTTTTACCGGAGTTATCCGTAAAGGTTCTGACAATCCCCTTGTCTTTACGGAAAGGAATTGGTTTAAGTTTATCTTTTAATAAAAGTACACAGGAAACAAATATAATAAAAACTCCAAAAAACAAGTTAAATGATTTCAAATTTAACGCTTCCGTTACCCATGCTCCTAGAATACTTCCTGGACCACTTCCGATTAGAAAAATAAAGCCGCTTTTGTAATCAACTGTTTTATGTTTCATATAGGCTAACGTTGAGGAGAGCCCGGTAAAAATCATCGTGAACAGAGAGGTTCCCACAGCTGTCTGTGGTGAGATATAACCAAATGCAGACAGAGAGCTTAAAAAGAGCAAAGAGGGCACAATCACAATTCCCCCGCCGAATCCAATTAAACTGCCTAAGGAACTGCCTGCTATCCCTAATAATACTAAAACAATCCATTCCATATTATTTCTCCTTTATTTAAGGCTCTTTTCTTAAACTTTGTTATTTTTAAGAAATTTTTATGATTGTGCTAAGTTTCCGCAGAAAATAGCATAAATTTAAGAAGAAAGGAGCCTGCAAACTAAATACTAAAGCGCAAAATAGCCTTTTCCACGTTAAAATCGGCTTTAAGATTTTAACAAAATATTTACGATTTAAAATAAATCAAGTTGTCTAGGTGCAAGGTCCTCGTATTCTATCTCTAATAGCTCAATCATTTCTTTTGCGTTATCTGCAGCATCCCCGCCAGAATTGTTGTTAAAGAGCACGTAGACGCTTTTAGACTCCCGGGCTAATTCCCGGATGGAATCTGCCCATTCCTGAAGTTCTTGTTGATTATATCGGTATAAGTATCGAACTTCACGCCAATTCTCGTCTGTACGTTTTTGCCAGCCATGAATGTTACGTCCATGAAAACGGATAAGAAGTTTTTCATCGTTAATGGCTTCTAAAATTACTGGTATCGAGCCCTCACCAGATTGAGGTTCATCACAAATACTATGTATCCACTTTTCTTCTCTCATAAAATCAAGCGTTTGCTGCAGGTAGCGAGGTGTAAACCAAGACTGGTGCCTGAACTCAAGTGCGCATGGAATATGCCCCATTTCTTTTTTACACCATCGTAAGTATTCAACATTCTCCCGCTTGCAATCATACCATGGCGGAAATTGAAAAAGGACCATAGCTAATTTATTTGCTTCTATGTATGGTTCAAGTGAATCCTTGAAGGCATGGAACATTTCCTGTTTGTTTGCAAATGGAATTTCACCGCGCTGGTGCCCTGTCATTCCCTGGTAAGCCTTTACTATGAATTGAAATGATTCAGGCGTATCTTTCATCCACCTCGCTGCATTCCTTTTAGGTTGAATCGCATAAAAGGCCGAATCCACTTCCACTGTTGGAAAATGCCCAGCATATTCTTTTAATTTATCCCGGGGAGAAATCGGACTTGGATATAAACTGTCATGGTCTCCCCAACCAGTTACTCCTATGTAAATCAACGTTCATCACCTCTATTTGTTAATAATAGCATATCGTTTAATAAATTTTTTCGCTAGGCGGGAGTGTTTTTTCTATACGAGAGTATTTTCCGTCATCCGCGAGTATTTCTTGCCATTCGCCAGTATTTCTCGTTATCCGCAAGTATTTCTTATTATCCGCCAGTATTTCTCGCCATCCGCCAGTATTACTCGCCATCCGCCAGTATTTTTCCGCCATCCGAGAGTAAAGGGGCTCAAACCACAAAAAATCCGCTTGCCATCTAGGGCAAGCGGACCAAAATCTATTAACCGATAGAACCTTCCATCTCGAACTTGATGAGACGGTTCATTTCGACTGCGTATTCCATTGGCAGTTCTTTTGTGAATGGCTCGATGAAGCCCATTACGATCATTTCAGTTGCTTCTTGTTCTGAAATACCACGGCTCATCAAGTAGAAGAGCTGCTCTTCAGATACCTTCGAAACCTTAGCTTCATGCTCAAGGGAAATGTTGTCGTTAAGGATTTCGTTGTATGGAATCGTATCAGATGTTGATTGATTATCCATAATCAGCGTATCACATTCAATATTTGAACGGGCGCCATCTGCTTTACGTCCAAAGTGAACAACCCCACGATAAGTTACCTTACCGCCGTGCTTAGAAATTGATTTAGATACAATCGTTGAAGAAGTATTTGGTGCTAAGTGAATCATCTTAGCTCCCGCATCCTGATGCTGGCCTTTACCTGCGATCGCAATGGATAATGTCATACCACGTGCGCCTTCACCTTTTAAGATAACGGCTGGGTATTTCATCGTTAATTTTGAACCGATGTTTCCATCAATCCACTCCATTGTTGCATTTGCTTCACAAACTGCTCGCTTGGTAACTAAGTTAAAGACATTGTTTGCCCAGTTTTGAATCGTTGTATAACGGCAATAAGCGTCTTTTTTAATAATAATCTCAACCACAGCACTATGAAGTGAGTTAGTTGTATAAACAGGTGCTGTACAGCCTTCTACATAATGAACATGTGCGCCTTCATCAACAATGATTAACGTACGCTCAAATTGTCCCATGTTCTCAGAGTTGATACGGAAGTACGCTTGCAGCGGAGTATCTACCTTTACACCTGGTGGTACATAGATAAATGAGCCGCCAGACCAAACTGCTGAATTCAAGGCTGCAAATTTGTTATCAGTCGGCGGAATAACCTTTGCCCAGTGCTCACGGAAGATATCCTCATTCTCTCTAAGAGCAGAATCAGTATCTTTAAAAACGATACCCAAATCTTCAAGTTCTTCCTTCATGTTATGATAAACAACCTCAGATTCATATTGTGCAGATACACCAGCAAGGTACTTCTGCTCTGCTTCAGGAATCCCGAGTTTGTCAAATGTTGCTTTAATTTCTTCAGGAACTTCATCCCAAGATTTTTCCGATTTCTCAGATGGTTTTACATAATAAGTGATTTCGTCAAAGTTTAACGGAGCTAAATCTCCGCCCCATTGCGGCATCGGCATTTTGTAAAAGTGCTCAAGTGATTTCAAGCGGAAGTCAAGCATCCACTGTGGTTCGTTTTTTAACTTTGAAATTTCTTTTACAATATCACTTGTTAAACCACGCTTTGAACGAAATATTGAAACATCCTTATCGGCAAAACCGTATTTATAATCACCGATTTCCGGCATTTTTTTCGCCATTGACCTGTTCCTCCATTTCATAAACAAAAAGGGATTACCCTTTTTGTTTTATTGTTGTTCCTCTTCGGTTAATCCCTTTTCCATTGCCTTCCACGCTAACGTGGCACATTTAATCCGTGCTGGAAATTTTGAAACACCCTGAAGAGCTTCTATATCACCTAAATCAATATTATCGTCGTACTCTTTACCTTGGATCATTTCGGAAAAGATCTTGGAAAGTTTAATTGCTTCCTCCACGCTTTTTCCTTTAATCGCCTGTGTCATCATGGAAGCAGATGACATTGAAATCGAACAGCCTTCCCCCTCAAAACGTACATCCTTGACAATCCCATCTTCAACCTTAAAGGTTAATTGAATCCGGTCGCCACAAGTAGGATTATTCATATTGATGGTATGACTGCCATCCTCTAAAAGCCCGCGGTTGCGCGGCTTTTTATAGTGGTCCATAATAACTTGACGGTAGAGTGCATCTAAATTAGAAGACATCGCTGAAATACTCCTTTGTTTTAACAAGTCCTTCAACTAGCTTATCAATATCGTCTTCTGTGTTGTATAAATAAAAGCTTGCACGAGCAGTTGCAGATGCCTTCAGCCATTTCATTAATGGCTGTGCACAATGATGTCCGGCACGGACAGCAATGCCTTCTGAGTCAAGGACAGTAGCGACATCATGCGGGTGTACATCACTAATATTAAAGGTAACAAGACCTGCACGTTTCGCCGCGTCCAAAGGTCCATAAATAGTCATTCCAGGAACAGATGACATTTTTTCTAATGCGTAGGCAGCAAGCTTGTGCTCGTGTTCTGCAATATTTTCTAAGCCAATCTCATTTAAAAAGTCAATCGCGGCACCGAGACCAATTGCACCTGCAATAATTGGTGTTCCAGCTTCAAACTTCCATGGGAGCTCTTTCCATGTTGATTCTTGTAAATGAACAAAATCGATCATTTCTCCGCCGAATTCAATCGGTTCCATATTTTCTAACAAATGCTTTTTCCCATAAAGAACACCAATCCCTGTAGGTGCACACATTTTGTGTCCAGAAAAAGCAAAGAAATCACAATCTAAATCTTGAACATCTATTTTCATATGGGGTGCACTTTGTGCCCCATCGACTACCATAATCGCACCATTTTCATGGGCAATTTTCGCAATTTCCTTAACAGGGTTAATGACGCCAAGTACGTTAGATACCTGCATAACAGAAACCACTCGCGTATTGGATGTCACTGTAGCCTTAACATCACTAAGCGAAATTGTTCCGTCTTCCTGAAGCGGGATGTACTTTAACACTGCTCCTGTACGTCTCGCTACCTGCTGCCAAGGAATAATGTTGCTATGGTGTTCCATATACGTAATAACAATTTCATCACCAGCAGTTAGATTTGCGGCCGCATAACTTTGTGCAACCGTATTAATAGAAGTAGTGGTACCTCTAGTAAAAATAACTTCCTGGGTTGATTTTGCATTAATAAATTTACGAACCTTTTCCCTTGCCCCTTCGTAGGCGTCCGTTGCTCTTGTGCCAAGAGTATGAACACCACGATGGACATTGGAGTTGATTTCTTTATAATATTTTTCCACAGTCTCAATGACTTGGAAAGGTTTTTGAGAAGTTGCTGAACTATCTAGATAAACAAGTGGTTTTCCATTTACTTCCTGATCTAAAATAGGGAATTGACGACGAATATCATGGACATTCATTATCGTACTTTCCTTTCAATTACAGCAGTTAACTGCTTCTTTACTCCTTCAATTGGGAGCTGGTTAACTACTGGAGCAAGGAAACCATGGATAACCAAACGTTCCGCTTCTTTTTTCGGAATGCCGCGGCTCATTAGATAGTAAAGTTGAACAGGGTCTACACGTCCAACTGAAGCAGCGTGGCCAGCCGTTACATCATCTTCATCAATGAGAAGAATCGGATTTGCGTCACCACGTGCTTTTTCGCTAAGCATAAGTACACGTGATTCCTGCTCGGCATTGGATTTTGAAGCACCATGCAA
The DNA here is from genome assembly GCF_036962345.1 of Neobacillus vireti. Classification (GTDB taxonomy): domain Bacteria; phylum Bacillota; class Bacilli; order Bacillales; family Cytobacillaceae; genus Neobacillus; species Neobacillus vireti_A. Next base: position 95,239 of record NZ_JBALNB010000011.1, on the reverse strand, counting down.
GATATGACCAATTCCATTAAAAATAGAAGAAGCACTATCCTTCATGACACCGTGTTTCAAAATATAGCCCTCAGTGTTTTTACCATAGTGAACAACCTTCGTAGTGAAGTTTTGTGTCTGCTCGCCACGTCCAACAACGACAGTCTTAGTATCACCAATAGCACCATCACCAACAAGATTGGTTGTATTTTCCGAAATTGTATTTCCTTCATTCATTAATCCTAATGACCATTCAATCCGTGCGTCTCTTCCTGCAGATCCACGACGATTCACATATGTTGTGATGCCCTTTGCTAAAGTATCAACAGCACCATATTGAACCTTGGCACCATCCTTTGCGATCACTTCAGTAACAATATTAAAGACACCGTTAGCATTTTCTACAGTGGAAATATAGTTTTCTACATACGTAACAGAACTATTATTGTCTGCAACAACGAGAACATGATTGATAAGGTTTGCTTCCACGTCATCATGTAAATAAATGGCTTGAATTGGCTCAGCAATTTCTACATTTTTAGGGATATATAAGAAAGCACCACCATTTAATAATGCTGCATGTAACGCAGTCAGACGGTGTTCATCTTTTTTAACTCCGTCAACCATAAGATATTTTTGAACCAGTTCACTATGCTCACGAACAGCAGTAAAAATATCTGTAAAAATAACACCTTTCTCCTTTAAATCTTCAGTTAAAGAAAGATATGCAGGAGTTTGGTTACGTTGAATATATAAATTTTTAGGAACTCCATCTACACCGACTAACGTTTTCACTTCTTCAGGAAGCTCCGATAGTGCTGTGAAAGCCTGACTAGCTACAGTATGAGTATCAAACTGTGTGAAATTCCACTTATCAATTTTTGTTTTATCAGGTCTTGGCATTGGAAGGGTTTCGCTCAGTTCTAATGCATTTAGACGAAATTCTTCCATCCACGCAGGCTCGTTCGATTCTTTTGAAAAGGAACGAACAAAATCTTTATCAAATGATAAATTCGTTTCTGTTGTCATGATTATCCTCCTAACGCTAACTCTTACGCTTCTTGCCCAACTGTTTCATCTTCAATTCCTAGCTCTTGTTTGATCCAGTCATATCCTTCTGCTTCTAAGCGTTGTGCTAGTTCTGGTCCGCCAGATTTCACAATACGGCCCTGCATCATAACATGCACATAGTCAGGAGTGATATAATCTAATAGTCTTTGATAGTGAGTAATAATTAAGCAGCCAAAGTCTTCTCCGCGCATTTGATTGATTCCCTTTGAAACAACCTTTAGGGCGTCGATATCTAATCCTGAGTCAATTTCGTCTAAGATAGCGATTTTCGGCTCTAGCGTCATCAATTGCAGGATTTCATTACGCTTTTTCTCCCCGCCAGAGAATCCTTCGTTTAAATAACGCTGTGCCATATCTAGGTCCATTTCAAGGAATTCCATTTGCTTATCCATCTTACGAATGAATTTCATTAATGAAATTTCATTTCCTTCGCCAAGACGGCTGTTAAGGGCCGAACGCAAGAAATCAGCATTGGTTACTCCGTTGATTTCACTTGGATATTGCATGGCTAAAAATAGACCAGCACGTGCACGCTCATCTACTTCCATTTCAAGTACATTTTGTTCATCTAATGTAATATTTCCGCTCGTTACTTCATACTTTGGATGACCCATGATCGCGGAAGATAAAGTTGATTTCCCGGTTCCGTTTGGTCCCATGATTGCGTGGATTTCTCCACCTTTTATTTCAAGGTTCACACCTTTAAGAATTTCTTTTCCGTCAATTGCTACATGTAAATCTTTGATCGTTAATGTTGATCCAGCCATATATATACCTCCGCAAAGATAATTTTGTATCTTGTAGCCCAAATTCACTTGGCCCCAAAATTCATTCTCACTTTATTCTCATTACAATCTTATAACAAATAGAATCTGTTAGCAACTCATAAAGAGTAATAACTTTTTTGGTAATGAAAAAGAATTTTATTTTCACTCAACTCAATCCAAATGAGAATGTTTTATAAGACAAGATGTATTTGTACTATACTAATTTAGAAAATTGATACTTGTGACACCTTTATGTAAATCACTTACGAATAAAATCATAGCGTATTTATATTTATTTTCCAAGGTATCAGCAATATTATTCCCTCCCTACTTTTTCCTATTAAATTCGTTTCATGTACAGTGACTAAAATAATAAACAGAAGGAAGCCAGTGAGTTTAATTTCACTGACTTCCCTATTTCTTATATTTATATATTATTCAGTAACCGTTACAACTGCACCTTGATATTTTTCTTGAATGAAGTCTTGGATTTCTTTTGACTTAAGGACCTCAACAAGAGCCTTGATTTCTTCTCGGTCTTTATCCTCTGAACGGACAACTACAAGGTTTGCCGGTACAACGTCATCACCTTCAAAGGCAATTCCATACTTTCCAATGTCAACATTGCCTTCTAAAGCGTAGTTCGTATTAATAACGACCGCATCACCTTCACCACTTTCGAATGAAGTAGCTAATAATTTTGCTTCAATTAAAGTGGAGAAATCAAGATTCTTTGGATTTTCAACAATATCCTCGACTCTTGCATTTGCTCCAACGCCTTCTTTAAGTTTAATTAATCCTTCTTTTTCAAAAATCGGTAAAATACGTCCATGGTCACTTAGTGAATCACTCATAATAATTTTAGCGCCGTTTGGAAGGTCTTTCAGACTTTTATATTCTTTAGAATAAATGCCGATAGGTTCTTTATGAATTTCACCAACACTTACAAAATCAAAGTCCTTATTTTCTTCCATTTGTAAGGCTAAATACCCTGGTGTTTGAAAGTAGTTGGCATCTAAATCTTTATCCCTTAATGTTACGTTTGGAAGAATATAGTCTTGAAAAACTTGAACTTCTAAATCAATGCCTTTTTCCTTTAATAATGGTTTTGCCGCGTCAAGTACTTCCGCATGTGGTACTGCTGATGCTCCAACGACTAACTTTTTGTTTCCATCTTCTTTTTCTGCAGATTCGTTCTTTGCACCGCCACATGCTGTTAATGTGATGGCTATAATTGCCAATAAAATAAAACTAACTATTTTTTTCATCCTCTAACTCCTCCAGTTATCGTTTATCTGTTTTCTTTGTAAAATAATCTCCAACAAATTGGATGATAAATACCAAAATTAATATTGCAATCGTTGCAACTAATGTAACAATGGGTCTATTGCGTTGAAAACCTTCGAGATAAGCAAAATGACCAAGACCACCGGCTCCAATGACCCCAGCCATTGCAGTAAAGCCGACTAGTGAAATCGCTGTGACAGTAATCCCTGAAATTAATGCCGGTAAAGATTCCGGTATTAAGACCTTAAATATGAGATGACCATGTGTCGCCCCCATTGATTGTGACGCTTCAATTACCCCTTTATCGATTTCCCTAAGGGCAATCTCCACCATCCGTGCATAAAACGGAGCTGCACCAATAATTAGCGCCGGCAAAGCCGCATTTGCACCGAGAATAGTCCCAAGCAATAATTTTGTAAATGGAATTAATAAAACGATTAAGATAATAAACGGGATTGATCTGAAAATATTAACAAATGCTGCAATAATAACATTAACAGTCCGATTAGCCCATATATTCCCTTTATCTGTTACAAACAGCAGCAGACCAAAGAGTAAACCAAAAATAAATGTAGCTAACACTGAAACAGATGTCATATAAATGGTTTCACGTGTTGCCAATAGTAGTTTCTCCCACTGAACCATTTCCATAAAGTTATCCATTACTGATCACCTCCACGCCGACTTGCTGTGAGTGAATATAATCAATGGCTTTCTCTATTTCGGTAATTTCCCCATCTAAATGAATAAATAGGGTTCCATATGACCCGTTTTGAGTGTGTGAAATTTTCCCTTGAAGAATATTAACAATCACATCAAAATCACGAATGATGTTTGTGATTAAAGGCTGTTCTGTTGCTTCCCCGACGAACGAGAGCTGAACCACTTTTCCATGTGGATAAAGTTCAAGTAGATGATCAACGGTTTCTTTCGTTTCTTCAGGTTCCGTAACCTGTTCGACAAATCGCTTCGTAATTTTCTCTTTAGGGTTTTTAAACACCTCTAAAACCTGACCAAGTTCCACAATTCTACCGCTTTCCATAACAGCTACCCTGTGACAGATTTTACGAATGACGTGCATCTCATGGGTAATTAAAACAATGGTTAATCCAAGTCTATTATTAATATCCACTAACAACTCCAAAATAGAATCGGTAGTTTGCGGGTCCAACGCCGATGTCGCTTCATCACAAAGTAGTACTTTGGGATTATTCGCAAGTGCCCTGGCAATGCCGACACGCTGTTTTTGACCCCCGCTTAGCTGAGATGGATAAGCATTTTCTCTTCCTTCAAGGCCCACTAATTGAATGAGTTCATTTACTCGTTTTTGTCTTTCAAGACCTTTTACCCCAGCAATTTCTAAAGGAAAAGCAATATTCTCGCTAACGGTCCTAGACCAAAGTAAATTAAAATGCTGAAAGATCATACTTATTTCTTGGCGTGCCTTTCGAAGCTCACGGCCGCTGATTTTTGATATAACACGTCCAGCTACGGTAACAGATCCCTGTGTCGGCAGCTCCAGTCCATTAAGCATTCGAATTAAGGTACTTTTACCTGCACCACTATATCCGATTACACCAAATATTTCTCCTTCTTTTATTTCTAAGGTAACATCATCAACTGCTTTTAGCTGACCATGTTTCGAAGGGAAAATTTTAGCTACATCTTTTATAGAAATCATTCCATCACCTACTTTTTATCCAATAAAATATTTTGCAGTTCGTTAATCCCATTACCGCGTACTTCTTAGTTATAGAGTTTGACTGTATTCATAAAAACATTCTTATATTGAAAAATTAAAAAGCCTTTCTGCAGCGGGCAGAAAGGCATCGTAAATAAAAACCTTTCTCCCATCTCCCAAAGCCTACGCTTTGTGTGAATTGGCACCATTTCAATTAATATTGACGGTTGCCGGGCTTCATCGGGCACATCCCTCCACCTCTCTTGATAAGAGCTATAGCATTCTATATTCAATTAATACGTTTATGGATTAAAGTAACTATTTTTGTACAAAAGTAATCTTAGCATGGATAAAAAGTAGTGTCAACTAAATTTTCGACAAATTTCGAATTATATATTATGCTTTTGTTCTAAGTGAGGATACACCTGTTGCAGCTTCAATAGCAGACTCCAGATCCTCTATTAAATCCTCCACATTTTCGATACCGATAGATAGACGAATTAAATCCTCAGAAACCCCAGCCGCTTTAAGACCTTCTGCATCCAGCTGTTGATGAGTTGTGCTTGCCGGATGAATAATTAGACTTTTCGCATCTCCAACATTCGCTACATGGGCAAATAGTGTGATGGAATCAATTAATTTTGCTCCAGCTTCTCTTCCACCTTTAATACCGAATACAATCATTGATCCTGCGCCCTTTGGAAGATACTTGCTTGCCAATTCATGATCTGGATGAGATTGGTGTCCTGGATAAGATACCCATTCTACAGCAGGATGGTTGACTAAATACTCAACAACTTCCTTCGTATTTGCAATATGTTCCTTCATTCTTACATGAAGGGTTTCAAGTCCCAAGGTGAATTGAAATGCATTTTGCGGGCTTAATGCAGGACCTAGGTCACGTAATAGCTGTACTCGTGCTTTAATGATGTAAGCGACAGCACCAAGTGCTTCTGCATATACAAGGTCATGATAGCTTGAGTCAGGAGTAGTAAAACCAGGGAACCTAGATGAATTCCAGTCAAACTTTCCTCCGTCGACAATAATCCCGCCTGTTGTTGTTCCATTACCTAAAAGCCATTTCGTTGCCGAATGAACAACAATATCTGCACCATATTCGATCGGTCTGCACAGGTAAGGGGTAGCGAATGTGTTATCGATAATCAAAGGAACCCCTGCCTCATGGGCAATATCTGCTACTTTTTCGATATCAAGAATTCTTAAAGACGGATTACCGATCGTCTCTGCAAACACAGCTTTTGTTTTATCTGTGATAGCCGCACGGAAATTTTCTGGATCTGCTGGATCTACAAATTTTACGTTAATTCCATACTTCGGAAGAGTAACTGCGAATAAGTTGTAAGTTCCACCATATAAATTAGAAGCTGATACGATTTCATCTCCTGCTTCAGCAATATTTAAGATGGCCAGCGTAATGGCCGCCATCCCACTTGCTACTGCAAGAGCTCCTACTCCACCTTCCAATAAAGCAACCCTTTCCTCGAAAACAGTTGTTGTTGGGTTATGGATTCGAGTATATATGTATCCAGGCTCTTTCAACGCAAATAGATTCGCAGCATGCTCGGTATTTTTAAATTGATACGCATTATTTTGATAGATCGGAACTGCGCGTGCTCCTGTTGTTGGATCTGGTGACAATCCGCCATGTACACTCAAGGTTTCGAAACGATAGTTTTTTTGATTTTCTGACATAGCCTAAACACTCCTCAATATTTATATAGTAACAAACAAAAAATCCCCTCTTTAAGAAGAGGGGATTCTCTTCTTATCTACCAGAGCGACGTACTCTGCTGGAATTGGCACCGTGTTGTTTAACCGGTTGCCGGGCATCATAGGGCCAGTCCCTCCGCCTCTCTGGATAAGAATCTATTAAATTGCAAAAAATTATTTGAATATTATAAACAAATATTACCCCAAATCAATACATACCGTCAATAGTTTTTAAGAAATAGACAATTGAACCTTTGGTTTGGTTAAGTAAAAAATAGATTCGATGAGGAGAACTATACGAAATGGAGCATTAACAACGAGCTGTCCATTTCTAATGAGATTTCTTAATGTTTCCTTCCCCTGAAGCAGATAAAAAATGGACTCCTTCTGACCACTAATGGTAGGTGTTATGAGCTTCTCACCATTGTCAACAAAGACAGAAACCTCTCCACGATGAAAAATCAAAAATATCTCATGATCTTCGCAAACTAGCTTTATTTTTAGACCATCCAAGTGTTCAATAAGTTTAAGAACATGGCCACGTTCCTTTATAGCCGAAAGGAATAACTCTATCATTTCGTTCATTTGTCATCACTCCGATTTACTTTCCATTCATTATTAAATTCAAGTAAACCAGCTAAAAATCCTTTGGTATTCTATCGACAAATAATCACAAAAAAACAGATGCGCTAACATCTGTTTTAGTAAAAGTATTGTTTTATTTTTTCATATATAAAAGGTACAGAGTGAAAGGCATAAATTATCTCAACCAATTCTCCATCCTTAATAAATAGCAAGCAGGGAACACTTTCAATTTCAAACTTTTCTGCTAGCTCGGGGTAATAATTCAAATTCATTTTTCCTATATTCACATCAACCATTTTTTCAATAACTTGGAGCATTCTCGATGCTACCTGACAAGTACCACACAAAGGCGTATAGAAATAAATAAGTCCGGATGAATGATGATTTATAAATGATGATACCTCATCAAGGTTCCAATCGTTCATTTTTTATCCCATCTCTAAAAATTCAGAATGAACATCGATATTTGCTCCTAGGAGGACCGTGGCCAGATGATACACGGGTGCCGTTGCAACTTCACGGTACATCCTGTCAATATAAAGATGTTCCGCTTTTGGAAACTCCCTTTTCAGTTGTTTACGCAGTTTTTCACCTGCATCATCGGCATCTACGAGAATATAGACATCTTTATCTTCAAGAGAATCAATTAATTCATCCAATTTCGTCATACTGATGGTCCCATTTGTGCAAACGATCTCCATCGGTTCCTTCAGGATACTTTTTACTTTTTTCTTATCTGATTTTCCTTCGACAATCAGAACTTTATCACCATACGAGTCATTCATCATCCATCACCTATATGAAAGAAAGTTATTTGTTTATTGTTAACATATTCGAAAACGTAAATAACGTGTGAACAAGTTAACTATACCACGATTATCTTTTTGATAATAGGTGTTTGCTTAAAGATAAGGCTTTAACACCATCCACCATCATCACAATCTGTATATTTCGCGTCAGGCTGCTCCGTAACTGTCACATTTTGAAAGATCTTTCGCTGTTCTACCTCAAATCGTTGATCGAGCTGAAACGTCATATCCCCTGGAAGTTGTATCTTTCCAATGGAAGTATTGTCAAGGAATAATTCCATTTCTCCATTTTTCATTTTTCCAATGATTCGATCTGTAACGTCAATCTTCTGCTGTTTCAATGTCATACCAAGAGCCCCTTTTTTAAAGTTTATTCTAGTGTCCCCCAGATTTAGAATATAGAAGGTGCAAATTTTTCCCATAAAAAAACACCTTGAGATCAAGGTGTTTCATAGAGGCTCTTTAGTCTTCTTTAATTAATTCTTCATATTGCTCTGCACTCATAAGGTTGTCCAATTCACCGCTATTAGAAGGCTCAACCACAATCATCCAAGCTTTTTCATATGGAGATTCATTAACAAATTCAGGGCTGTCGCTTAAATCTTCATTAACCTCTACAACCTTGCCGCTGATTGGTGCATATAATTCTGATACTGTTTTAACAGATTCAACACTGCCAAATGGCTCATCTGCGGTCACTTCATCGCCAACTTCAGGAAGTTCAACAAAAACGATGTCCCCAAGCTCAGATTGTGCAAAATGTGTGATTCCTACACGAACTGTTTCTCCTTCATTCTTAACCCATTCATGTTCCTTAGAATAACGCAATTCCTTTGGTGTTGTCATGATATTACCCCTCCATTAATTTTAAAAAATTAGCTTACAACCACATTTTTTCATATTCTTCTTCTTTAAAACCAACTGTTACTTTTTCTCCATCCGATACCAAGGGTCTTTTGATTAACATCCCATCAGATGCCAACAATTCAAGCAGCTCATCTTGAGAGGCGGTGGGTATCTTATCTTTAATACCCAATTCACGATATTTTTGTCCGCTGGTATTAAAGAATTTCTTTAATTCAAGTCCGCTTTTTTCAACCAGTTGCTGAAGCTCTGCTCGAGATGGAGGATTTTCAACAATATGTATTTCTTTGTAGGAAGCATGATGTTCATCTAGCCATTTCTTTGCTTTTCTACACGTACCACATTTCGGATACCAGTAAAAAGTTAGTGACATCCATTTCACTCTCCTTTGCCAAAACATCCGTGACGGTATTCGTCACTTGAATAGTAACATAACATGTAAAAAAGTTAAAATAGTTCATCTAAAAATTCGACTCAATTTGCGCAAATTCCTGCAATATTACAAAAAACTTTAGACTCCCAATGAAAATGCTGGGAGCCTAAAGTTTCTGAATTAAACGATATATCGTTCAGCCTTAATTAGAACATCGGCAGCTTCCCGTTTCTTTGCAATTACATTGGTTGGCGTATGCCGTGTTAATTTACGAAGTGCCGATACAAGCATTCGGAGAGTATCTCCTTGTTCCGTTGCAACCAAGGTCTCCTTCGCATGCTGTTCAATTTCGTTGAAAGCTTCTTGACAGAAGATTTGAGTATAAAGAAGTTTTTGTTTGTTTTTCTCGAGACCTGTCTTAGCGATCGCTTTTTCTGTGCGTAAAACGACAGATTCCATTGCATATGCATTTGAAACAATATCTGCAATATTTGATAAGATTTCTTGTTCTTTATCAAGGGCTTTACCAAACTTTTGTGCAGCTAAACCTGCGGCCAATAAGCCAATCTTCTTTGCATTGCTTACTAAATGTTTTTCTTGGGCAAGCGGCTCATCACCTGGCTCCTCAGGCATTAACATCATGATTTCTTCTTGAAGCGCCGTTGCTTTTTGAAATAATGGAAGTTCCCCCTTGAATGCCTTTTTAATATATGTGCCTGGCACTAGCAGACGGTTGATTTCATTTGTTCCTTCGAAAATACGATTAATACGGGAATCGCGGTATGCTCTTTCGATGGCATACTCCTGCATAAAGCCGTATCCGCCATGAATTTGTACACCCTCATCCACTACATAATCTAATACTTCACTGGCAAAGAATTTATTAACGGAGCACTCAATTGCATATTCTGCGATAGATCCTGCAACTAATTTAATATCTTTTTGCTCTTCTGTTGTAAGTTTACCTTGGTTTTCCTCGTACAAACCAACCGTACGATAAACAGAGCTTTCTGCTGCATAGATTTTCGAGCCAATACTCCCGAACTTTTCTTTTGTTAAATTAAATTGGGAAATTGGTGTATTAAATTGCTTACGGCCATTTGCATATTTTACTGTTAACTCGAATGCATTTTTAGAACCGCCAACCACACCTACCGCTAATTTATACCGTCCAATGTTCAAGATATTAAACGCAATCACGTGTCCTTTTCCATATTCGCCCAATAGATTTTCTACTGGTACTGGAACGTCTTCAAGAATAAGGGTACGTGTCGAAGAACTCTTAATCCCCATTTTCTTTTCTTCAGCTCCCGTAGAAACCCCAGGGAAATCTCTTTCGACAATGAATGCCGTAAAGTGTTCGCCATCAATTTTTGTATAGACAACAAATACATCAGCAAAGCCTGCATTGGTAATCCATTGCTTTTCGCCGTTTAGGATATAATGAGTGCCTTCTGCATTTAGTTTTGCTGTTGTTCTTGCGCCCAGAGCGTCCGAACCAGAACCTGGCTCTGTTAAAGCGTAGGCGGCAATTTTTTCACCTGACGCAAGCGCTGGTAAATACTTTTTCTTTTGCTGATCATTTCCGAATAAAACAATCGGCAATGAACCGATACCCACATGTGCGCCATAAGATAGTGAGAAGCCACCAGCCTTAGCCATTTTCTCCGTCACTAGTGAAGAAGTTACTTTATCAAGTCCTAGGCCGTCAAACTCTTCAGGTACATCGGCAGCCAGCAAGCCAAGGTCACCTGCTTTTTTTAAGAGTTTAACTGTGCGATCAAATTCATGGTTCTCAAGGTGTTCAAGCTGTGGAAGAACTTCTTTTTCAACGAAGTCTTCGGCTGTTTTAGCTATCATTAGTTGTTCTTCGTTAAAATCTTCTGGTGTTAAAATGCGGTCATATGAGATATCATCGAGTAAAAAGCTTCCGCCTTTAATGATTTTTTCAGTTTGTTGTGCCATTAAAAATTTCCCCCTTTATAATAATTCAAATACTCCAGCAGCGCCCATTCCGCCGCCGATGCACATGGTTACGACTCCAAATTGTTCTTTCCGGCGTTTTAATTCATGAATGAGGGTTAAGGTGAGTTTAGCTCCTGTACAGCCAAGTGGGTGACCAAGTGCAATAGCACCGCCATTTACGTTTACCTTTTCTTCATCCAATCCAAGCTCGCGAATCACTTGAAGAGACTGAGATGCGAATGCTTCATTCAATTCAAAAAGATTAATATCAGCTAATTCTAATCCCGCTAGCTTTACCGCTTTTGGTACTGCTACAACAGGACCGACGCCCATAATTTCAGGCGGCACCCCGCCGACTGCAAATGATCTGAATTTTGCTAATGGCTTTAGTCCGAGTGCTCCTGCTTTTTCACGGTCCATAATCATTAATGCAGCGGCGCCATCACTTGTTTGAGAAGCATTTCCTGCCGTTACAGAGCCGGTCACAGAAAAGGCAGGGCGAAGTTTTGCAAGTGATTGCACGTTTGTATCAGGACGGACACCTTCATCTTGGGAAAACTGAATTGTTTTTTCGACTAGCTTATTGTCTTTGCCGACAGAACGGAAAGTAACTTCAACTGGGACAATTTCGTCTGCGAATTTTCCATCTTGAATGGCTTTCGCTGCTTTTTGATGACTGCGTACTGCAAATGCATCCTGGTCCTCGCGGGTAATTCCATATTTCTTAGCAACTTCTTCTGCGGTATGACCCATCCCCATATAATACTCCGGAGCGGTTTCTGCTAATTTTACATTGGGGCGAATTACATGGCCTGCCATAGGAATCATACTCATGGATTCAGCTCCACCCGCAATGGCAGTATCGATAGACCCGAGCATAATGCCTTGTGCTGCATAAGCGATAGCTTGAAGTCCAGAAGAGCAAAAACGGTTTATTGTGATGGCTGGAACTGTATGGTGCAGACCAGCTAATGCACCAATATTACGTGCCACATTATTACCTTGTTCCGCTTCAGGCATGGCACATCCAATGATTAAATCATCAATATTTCCTTCATAATTTCCTGCACGCTTTAAAGTTTCTTTAACAACCAATGCTCCCAAATCATCAGGGCGAACATGGGCAAGCGTTCCTTTCTTCGCTTTACCTACCGGGGTCCGAGCTCCGGCCACGATTACCGCTTCTCTCATTTCATTCCCTCTCTTTCTCTTATAGTCGCAATCTATTTGTCTAGCTTTAGCGCCAAAAGGCGCTAAAGCTTATCTCTTTAATTTCTTAGCGGCTTACCCTTCACAAGCATGTGCTGCATCCGCTGCTGAGTTTTTCCTTCTGCAATTAAGCTTAAGAATGCTTCTCTTTCTAAATCTAATAAATATTGCTCGTCAACTTCAGTTCCAAAAGGTACTTTTCCGCCAGCTAAACAAAAGGCAATTTTTTTTGCTATTTTTAAATCATGCTCTGAAATGTATCCGGAAAGGAACATGGAATTTGCACCTAACAAAAGTGTTGCATATCCTGTTTCACCTACCACTGGTACCTTTCTGCGAGGTTTTTGTACATATCCTCGTTCATTTAATGCCAAAACAGCTTGCTTTGCATCGTATAACAAGTGGTCACCGTTCACACTAATTCCATCCGCCGCTCCTAAGAAATTATTCTCACGAGCCTCGGCACCAGAGGTTGATACTTTTGCCATCGCAATTGTTTCAAATACCTTATTCGCAACATTTTGAAGATCAAAGGTAACACCATTTGGCATGCCTTCTAAATGTTTAATATATAGCTCTTTATTCCCGCCGCCTCCAGGTAGTAAGCCAACACCTACTTCTACGAGCCCCATATAGGTTTCAGCCGATGCTTGAATATGAGCTGCAGGTAAACAAACCTCTGCGCCCCCGCCAAGCGTCATTGCGAATGGTGCTGCTACTACTGGTTTTGAGCTATATTTAACCTTCATCATCGCATTTTGGAACTGACGGATAACCATTTCAAGCTCATAGATATTGTCATCCTGTGCTTCCATTAACATCATGGCGAGGTTGGCACCCACACAGAAATTCTTACCTTGGTTTCCGATGACAAGACCTTTGTAATTCTTCTCCACTTCATCAATTGCAAAGTTAATCATTTGAATAATATCAAGACCTATCGCATTATTCGGCGAATGGAATTCTAGGAGGGCTACAGCATCACCTAAATCAATTAAACTGGCACCACTATTTTTCTTAATAACACCCTTTTGTTTTTTTAACTTTTTCAGATTAATCACTTTTGGGTTACTTTCAACTAAGCGATATTCACCATTTTTATAAAAGAAACGTTCGCCGTTTTCCTCTACATAAAACGAGGAATGCCCTTTAGCAAGCATCTCTGTTACCCATTCTGGAACTTCCAATCCATTTTCTTTCATCTTTTTGACTGACTTTTCTACTCCAATGGCGTCCCATGTTTCAAAAGGACCCATTTCCCAGCCAAAGCCCCATTTCATGGCAGAGTCAATGTCAACGACGGTTTCTGCTATCTCTCCGAGCAGTTGGGCAGAGTATACAAGCACAGGACTAAAAATATTCCACAATAGCTCGCCTGCACGGTCATTTGCGTATACAAGCGCTTTCAATTTATTCGCAGTGCCTTTCTCCTGCTTGCTTAGTTCAGATGCTGTCGTTGATAACTTTTTACGAGGTATATATTCTAATGTCGCTGGGTCCAGTTCAAGAATCTCTTTCCCTTTTTTTAGGAAAAACCCTTGCTGTGACTTACTTCCGAGCCAGCCTTTTTCAAGCATTGTTTTCATAAATGCTGGAACTTCAAAAACTTCCTTCTCTTTGCCAGAAACTTTCTCATATACATTACCTGCTACATGTGCGAAAGTGTCCAAACCAACCACATCCAGGGTACGGAAGGTTGCACTTGATGGACGTCCGATTAATGGTCCTGTGACAGAATCAACCTCACCAACGCTATAGCCGCCCTTTAACATTTCCTGAACGGTAATTAAAAGACCATAGGTTCCAATGCGGTTGGCAATGAAGTTAGGTGTATCCTTGGCGAATACAACTCCTTTTCCCAGGACATCCTCTCCAAAAGTTTTCATAAATGAAATGACCTCTTGGCTGGTATATTGAGTAGGAATCACTTCAAGTAATTTTAAGTATCTTGGCGGGTTAAAGAAGTGTGTGCCTAGGAAATGCTTTTTAAAATCCTCTGACCTTCCTTCTGCCATCGCTTCTACAGAAATTCCAGATGTATTGGAACTGATAATACTTCCCGGTTTACGGTATTGATCTACTTTTTCAAAAACCTGATTCTTAACATTTAAATTTTCAACGACAACCTCGATGACCCAGTCTACATCCCTCAGCTTAACGAGGTCGTCTTCTAAATTTCCTGCTTCAATAAGGGCAAGATTCTTTTTTACCGCTAAAGGAGCTGGTTTTTGTTTTAATATTTTTTGGATGGATTGGGTGCTAATACGATTACGTACCTGCATATCCTCTAAAGTAAGTCCTTTAGCTTTTTCATCTTGTGTTAAATCCCGAGGAACAATATCCAATAATAATGTTGGTATACCGATATTTGCCAGGTGGGCAGCAATCCCTGATCCCATTACTCCTGACCCGAGAACAGCTGCTTTTTTGATTAATTGGTTCAACAATGTCTCCCCCTAACTTATTTTGAATGAACACTCATTCATTTTTATGTCAAAAAAAATTCACAAATGAATGAACCTGCTAACTATTACTATAGAATATTTCAAAAATTTGCGCAATGATAAAATGCGGAAAAAATTAACTTTTTTTTACAAAGTAGATTTTCTCCTCTAGATTACATAAAATAAGTTGAATTGGGCATCCTATTACCGAGGTGATGAACATGGGTAAAATGAAGAAAAACCCATCTAAAAGAGGCGTTAGCGCAGCCAGTGTACAAGGTAACGCCGGTCCTGGCGGAGAACAGTCAGGGAAAGATAAAGTGAACAGTCAAAACAACCAATTCAAAAGGTAACAGCGGAAGCGCCTTGACCAGGGAAAAAAGCAGTTCATTTTTTCCTAGGAGCTGGAGCTAGATAAGAGATAAAACCGGGGCTGCCCTCCGGTTTTATTTTTTCGATTCATTACGATGCTGTTCATTTAGCAGTTTAATTTCATTTATAATTACTTTCATTTCGTCTTTGGCCTCCGGGTAGAGTTCATTCCAGTGTTTCGCTAGGGCTGGCATTGATTTCGCAATATGCGAATAAAGTGCCCAAGCCTTTACTTTTTCCTTTGTCTCTTCACTCGACTCTCCGACGAGCAGTTCACTATATTTTTCAAGTAACGCTTCGAACTGCTGAGCAAATACTTTCTCCATCAAAACACCTTCCATCCTGAGTAAGATGAGTACACGGACATGTTTTACAGCGTTTTGACCCGAGCTGATAGGTAAAACAGCATGTTTTTCTTATTCGGACCTCATCTTCGATCTTTTTTTCATCATAATACTTCGTTATTGGATTATGATTATACCGGCCAAACAGGTTTCCCTCTGCCTCCATAAGTAAGAAACGAAAATCATCTTTTACATTAGGATTTTCATATTCTTTTAACTCCGTTTCGTAAAGCCAAAATAAGTATACAGCAATATTTTCCCACAGGACTAGTTTTGATACTTTAAATGTTTTTTCAAAATGGCTGATAAGTGAATAGAGGTTTTTAGCAAAAAGTTCACGATAAACATTTTTCCGCCACTCCTTGCGGTCTTCACCATTCCATTCCTCAATGGACGAATTTTTGAAGGAAATCATTGGGAGCCAATCTTTTCCACGTTCCGCTTCTTCCATCTCAATATTGTCCAAAGATAGATTCATTTTCTTATTACCTGTCGTCATGGCAAAAAGGGAAATAACTGCAATAAAAGCATATCTTTTTATAAAAATAGAAGCAGCTGTTCTTTCTGAAGGAGCACCAATCGCAGCAGCTAAATTTTTCATAAAGCCAATGGCATAGGTTTTATCTAGTAAATCGCCAACAGTAAATGATTTTTCTGTAGTTGACCTTAGCCTATATTTTTGCAAAGTGGTTAGGTTATTTTCCATTAGGAGATTATCCATTCGACACAGCCGCCTTTTGGGAGATACTTCTTCCTTTTCCGTAAGGAACACAAAGGGGTGTTCCAAATAAAGGATCCAAAATAACTTCGCAATCCATCCCAAATACATTTTTGACAGTGCTGCGATTCATCACATACTCAGGCTCTCCTTGGGCATAAACCTTCTTATCCTTAAGTGCCACAATATTGTGGGCATAGCGGCAGGCCAAATTAAGATCATGAAGAACCATCACAACGGTACTTTTCCTTTTTTCATTGAGCTCAAAAAGGAGATCAAGAATTTCAATTTGATGGGCCATATCTAAATATGTTGTTGGCTCATCTAGAAGAATGACATCTGTATCCTGTGCCAGCGTCATTGCAATCCAGGCTCGCTGTCTCTGACCACCTGAAAGAGAATCTACCGGCCGCTCTTTCAAATCCTCAAGTCGAGTTGCCTTCAGGGCATTATTTACTTTTCTTTCATCTTCTTCTGACCATTGTTTTAACCATGATTGATGTGGATAACGCCCTTGTTTTACAAGCTGCAGCACGGTTAATCCTTCGGGTGCAGTTGGTGACTGCGGTAAGATCGCCATTTTTTTGGCAACCTCTTTTGTAGAAAGCCTTGCAATTGCCTCACCCTCTAATATTACAGTACCAGACTTGGGCTTAAGGAGACGGGCTATTGATCGAAGAAGAGTCGACTTTCCACACCCGTTGGCTCCAATAAAGACGGTAATTTCACCTTGAGGAATTTTTATATTTAAATCATCAATTATTAATGTCTCCCCGTAAGATAGTGACAGATTTTTCGTTTCAATCGTACTCTTCATCTTCTCAGCCCCTTTAAGCATTTCTTGTTTTAAAAAGTAAATATATAAAGTAAGGTGCACCAATTCCCGCGGTAAAAACGCCTGCTGGTATTTCCAGCGGAGAAAACATCGTTCTCCCAATTAAATCTGCCAGCATAACGAGAATTCCGCCAATTAAGGCTGAAGCGGGAAGTAATGCTCCAAATGAGGACCCCACCAGTCTTCTTGCCATATGCGGCGCCATTAATCCAACAAATCCAATTCCGCCAGCAAAGGCAACAGAACTGCCAATTAAGGCCGTGCTGATCATTAACAAAAAGAATCTTTGTCTTTGAATCTTTCCGCCTAAACCCGTTGCAACCTCGTCACCAAGCTCTTGAATATTAATCGTTCTTGCTGCTGCAAAGGCAATCAATAGAAATATGACCGCCCACGGAAGCAAGGTGGCAACATTTCTCCAATTGGATCCATACACAGTACCAGTAATCCATATGTTTGCCTGACTTGCCTGATAGATAGGACCCATAATCATCATCAAGGTTGTTAAGGCTTGCATTAATGTTGATATTCCAATCCCAATTAGGACAAGTCTGATAGGTGAAACCCCATTTTTCCAAGCTAAAAAGTAAACCAAGAAAGCCACAATCCCTGCTCCTAAAAATGCAGCTAAGGGCAGCCAATTGATACTTACAGTAAGTGCATTACTGTCATCGGAGAACAATGCCAGAAAGGCAACCACGGCAACACTTGCCCCGCCAGTAATACCAAGTACATCAGGTGAAGCCAATGGATTTCTGATCATTCCCTGTAGGATACCACCGGCAACAGCAAGGGATATCCCAACAAGCAGTGCAATAATAATTCTAGGCAGTCGAAAGGATGTTATGATTAACGTTTCCATTTCAGGGCCGATGCCCACAAATACTTTCAAGACAGTGAGGGGGTTCATTTTCATTTCACCAATCGCTGTGCTTGCCACAAAAACAATAAAAGCTACAATCATTAGTACTGTAAAGGTTATGCCCGCTTTACGATCGAAAAGAAAGGATACTTTTCCGTTTAACAGACGAAAATTTTTGTATTTGCTCATCGTGCATTGAACCCCTTTCTTGCTATGTAAATAAAGAATGGAGTTCCGATGATGGCGGTCATGACCCCTACGGGCACCTCGGAAGGCATAAGAACATATCGTGCAGAGATATCTGCAGCGACCAATAAAATTGCACCCAAAATACCCGACATTGGTATGACCCAGCGATGGTCAATGCCTATTATCGATCTAGTAATATGAGGAATCACAATTCCAACAAACCCGATTGGTCCGGCAACAGATACGGCCCCTCCTGCCAGCAGAATAACAATCACACCAACAGAGATTTTTACAAGTCCTGTTTTTAAACCAAGTCCTTTTGCTACATCTTCCCCCATGGAGAGGATATTCATTTTCCCCGCTATCAAGATAGATGCGATCCATCCGATTCCCAAGTATGGTAATACCGACGTAAGCGTTTCTAATTTTCTGCCTGAAACGGAACCTGCCAGCCAAAACAACACTTGTTCAAGTGCTGCCTCGTCGACAACTAGTAATCCTTGCGTAAACGATGAAAACATGGCAGCGATGGCAGCACCCGCTAATGTCAGCTTCATCGGGGTTAAACCTTCCCGTCCCACAGAGCCAATTGCATAAACACTTATTGCTGCAATAGCTGCTCCTAAAAAGGCGAGTCCACTAAATGCCTGTAAACTTGAAACGGAAAAAAGAGTAACTGCCGCCACTACGACAAAACCTGCACCTGCATTAATACCAAAAATACCTGGGGAAGCCAGCGGATTTTTGGTTAATGTTTGCATTAACGTTCCAGCAATCGCTAGGCTTGCCCCAACTGCGGCAGCAATGAGTGCTCTTGGAAGTCTTACACTTTGAATAATAATATGTTCATTTGAGCCATTATAATCAGTAAAGGCATCAATGGCCGTCTCCAATGTTGTTTCAGTGTAACCAAAAACGATGCTTGCACACATGAAGAACAATAATAAGAGTACGGAGGTTAGTAAACCAATCCATCGCAGTGCACTATTTTTTAAAAGCATTTTGGGTAAACCTTTCTCAACAAATTAATATTATAAATATATTTAACTACTTTAAGTGTATATTCAATTGATAATGATTGTCAATGAGGTTGATAACCATTTTCAATTATATGTGTATATGTTTACAAAATTGTCGTTGATTTTGAAAATCATTTTCAATTAAAGCGTTGACATCTTCCTATGTTCCATTTTATTATTAGATTGTCATTGAAAATGATTATCATTTACAATCAAAACAAGGAGGATACATACTTATATGAAAAAATTATTTTCACTTTTTTCAATCATCGCTGTTTTATTACTAGCAGCATGCGGTGGTGCCGAAGAGA
The DNA here is from genome assembly GCF_036962345.1 of Neobacillus vireti. Classification (GTDB taxonomy): domain Bacteria; phylum Bacillota; class Bacilli; order Bacillales; family Cytobacillaceae; genus Neobacillus; species Neobacillus vireti_A. The sequence continues at coordinate 75,824 of NZ_JBALNB010000011.1, read as the reverse complement.
AAACAACCGAAAAGCCAGAAACAGAAAAACCGAAGGAGGAAACAAGTTACAGTATTGAACATGCAATGGGATCGACAACGATTAAAGGTACCCCTAAAAAAGTAGTCATTTTAACGAATGAAGGAACTGAAGCTCTTTTAGCATTAGGTGTTACACCTGTAGGTGCAGTCAAATCCTTTACTGGTGATCCTTGGTATGATCATATTGCAGATCAATTAAAAGACACTCAGGTGGTGGGTGTTGAAAGTGAAGTAAATGTAGAAGCAATCGCAGCTTTAAAACCAGACTTAATTATTGGGAATAAAATGCGCCAAGAAAAAATTTATGATCAATTAAGTGCAATTGCACCGACTGTTTTTGCCGAAACTCTTCGCGGTGACTGGAAGGTAAACTTTGAACTTTACGCAAAAGCATTAAATAAGGAAGAAAAAGGTAAAGAAGTACTGGATAAGTATGAGGGACGAATTGCTGATCTAAAAGAGCAGCTTGGCGATAAACTAGCGATGAAAGTTTCAATGGTTCGCTTTATGGCTGGCGAGGTTCGTATTTATCATAAAGATACTTTCTCTGGTGTTATTTTGGGGGACCTTGGATTTGCTCGTCCAGAAAGCCAAAATGTTGATGATTTTGCAGAAAGAAACGTAACAAAAGAACGAATTCCAGCAATGGAAGGAGATATCCTCTTCTATTTTACTTATGAAACAGGAGATGGGAAAGGCTCTGAGCTGGAAAAAGAATGGATTGCTGACCCACTTTTCAAAAATCTTGAAGTAGCCAAAAAAGGGGAAGTACACAAGGTGAGTGATACAATTTGGAATACGGCTGGCGGCGTTCTAGCTGCAAACTTAATGCTAGATGATATCGAGGAAATCTTTTTAAAGAAATAATAAAAGAAGAAACGCGGGGACAATGTCCTCGCGTTTTTTGCTTTTATAGTTTGTCATGACTTTATTCATTTTCAAAATACAGTCCAACTATCTTAAACGACGGGTTCCATATTTGTTAATCACTTGTTGAAAACATGTATTTTTTATAGTGGTAGCGGATGGAGAAAATCAAACCAATTCCCAGCATATTCCCCATCAACGAACTTCCTCCGTAGCTGATGAACGGTAATGGAATACCGGTAATCGGAAGCACGCCTATCGTCATCCCAATATTTTGGAAAACGTGAAAAGTAATCATGCTAATGATACCGACACAAATATAGGTATAAAAGTTATTCTTCGTTTCCATACCAACCTTTGTAATATGGTAAATCAATAAGAAAAACAAGCTCACTAGTACACTTGCACCAATAAAACCAAACTCTTCACCCACGACACTAAAGATAAAATCAGTATGACTTTCTGGCAAATATACTTCTCGATTCCCATATCCCTTTCCGCCTGTTTGACCGGAACCAATGGCAAGAAGAGATCTCGTTAATTGATAGCCTGCTGAACTTTGGAAATTGTATGGGTCAAGCCATGAGTAGATACGGCTGAATTGGTACTGTCTTACACCTAAATATTTTTCAAGTATTTCTGGTTTTACAAGTACAAAATAAAAAATAACCGAAATGAGTCCTATCCCAACAGAAAAAATTGGTACCAATAGTTTCCACGATATCCCTGAAATAAAAATCATTCCTAATAGAATAGCCAAAAAGACGAGCGATGTCCCTAAGTCCTGCTTAATTATAAGCATTAAGGGAACCATCGTAATAACGCCGAGCTTAACTAACAGCCAAAAATCAGAGGAAATAGTTTTAACCAGATTTTTTTGATGATGATCGTCAATGACCTTTGCTAACGTTAAAATAATAAAGATTTTGACAAACTCAGATGGCTGAAGTTGTCCGAGACCGGGAACTCTAAACCAGTTTTTTGCTCCATTTTTGACTGGTGCTATGCTTTCAGGTGCAAAAATTAAAAATATGAGCAAGAATATACCTATTCCATAGGCATACCAAGATAATTTCTTTAGTTGGTCCGAATCAAACCTAATTACAACAGCAATAATTCCGCATCCAATCCCATAAACGACAATCTGCTTTAATAAAAAGTTACCAACATATTGACCGCTTGCTTGCGCACTGTAAATTGATACACAGCTGGCAAGAAATAATAAAAGTAAGATAAAAACAAGACTATAATCAAGTTTTGAAGTTGTATTTTTAGATGATGTCATTATTCACACTCCTTTATGAGAGGCTCTTTTCTTACACTATGTTGCTATTTATAACGAGAATTAATGATTCTGCTGTGTCATCACAGAAAACAATATAATTTAATAAGAAAAGAGATGGTAACTAAATTCAAAGGCACAAAATAACTATTTCCATGTTAAAATCGGCTTTAAGATTTTAACAACAATATCTACGAAACAGCCTATGTTTGAGCATCAATAAGGAACTTGTACATTATCTCATTATATTTTTTATCTGCCCAAAGCACAACTTCTAAACAGGGAATGGGTTAATTTACATGTATTAAAAAATGGAAGCTCCCTTGTTAGGCGCTTCCTTTTTCGAAATATTTACTTTTAATATCATCCGCCATCCACTCTAAATTATTGGGTACTTGTGGAATTCCGTAACCAATATAAAGCGGTGTTGTCACAAAGCGCGGAACAATTTTTACAATGATTCTTTTATTATAATGATGAAAGAATAGATTGTAGCTGCTTGCTTTAAACGGAAAATTATTTAGTATATAATGGACCGTTTTTTGAAGATGGACACCAAAAGTTTCATTATAACTAGAATCATCCATATCAACGTTAAACTCATAAAAACCTACCTTCGGTTTCGTCGATAATGTAAGTGTGACTCCATCTTTTTCTTCTATTGTAATACCCTTAAAGACTGCATCTTCTATATTTTCCTTATAGTTAATATCATTTAACCCAATAATCTGCATATGAGGATGAGCGATGGTCCCACCTGACAACGGACCATGATTTTTGTAAAAAATCACCGATTCATACTTTCTGGTATTATCCAAATCAAGCCAATTCCTAATAGAGAACTTTAGTAGTCTATGTAGGTGCGGAAGCTCGTAGGTAGATAAATCACCATGGCAATCATCTGTTTCAATGATAACCGTTTGATAGGCATTCTCTAAAACAGGATATTTATTTTTCAAAAGTATGATAGGTCCATCCACTTCAATGAGATCTCTCAGTTCTTCCCGTGCACAAAAAGGGCATGCTTGCTGTTTGTTTCTTATATTTTCCGGTTTTTTCACTCCGATGGATGTATTGAAATGTAGATGGCTGTTTTTCAAGTGTGCTGCTCCTCTCCAAAGTCCTTACTACTATTTTATGGGAGATTCCGCTTCTTTTGCACTTTTTTTGCCTTGGTAATATTTAAAATTTTTATTGGCTAAATGTAGTTTTACGTGCATATCTTTACTATGTACAGGCTTATGGGGCAGAAAGAGAGGTTGTTTATGTTAAGTAAATTAGAAGCACTCATATTAGGAATCATTCAGGGGTTAACCGAGTTTTTACCTATTAGCTCTACTGGTCATTTGTATTTAGGACGGAATTTATTCGGATTACAAGAAGCAGGATTATTACTTGATACAATGCTTCATATTGGAACATTGCTGGCTGTTTTTGTTTTTTATAAGGACGAGTTTGTAAAAATGATTAAAAATCCATTCAGCAAGCTTACTTTCCTATTAATTGTAGGAACCATTCCAGCTGTTGTGATCGGTCTGCTTTTTAAAGACTACTTTGAGGAAATTTCGAAGACGGGTGTTACCATTGGATGGGAGTTTTTAGTTACAGGTTTGTTCCTCTGGATTGCAGATTCAGCAAAAAATGGCTATAAAAAAATGGATGATATTAGTTATACCGATGCCCTAATTATCGGCTCGTTTCAAGCCGCTGCTATTTTTCCTGCGATTTCACGCTCAGGGTTTACGATTGTTGCTGCTTTATGGAGAAAATTAGACCGGGAAACGGCAGCCTATTTCTCATTTCTCTTATCTACACCAGCTATTGCTGGGGCGGTCGTGCTTCAATCTTTAGATTTAGCTGGAGGGGCCGGTGAAGAAATCTCTTTATCTGCTCTTCTCGTTGGAATTTGTGCCTCTGCCTTTTTCGGCTATATTGCTGTAAAGTGGATGATCGGATTTTTAAAGAAACGATCATTAAAACCATTTGCGATTTATGTATGGGTGCTAGGCTTTGCGGTGTTATTCTTTCAGTTTACGGGGAAATTCTAAGTTGATTATTTTATAATGACCAAGACGGTTATAATTTGTGGATTTCGGTCAATAAAGACCTCTTATAATGACCGAGACTCCTGCTCGTTTTAATTCTCGGTCACTATAGAACTCTTATAGTGACCGAGACTACTACTCATTTTGATTTTCGGTCACTATAGACCTCCTATGGTAACCGTGACTACTTTGCCTCACGCCTGTTTAGATATTTTCTCTGCCTGCTTTTTTAACATCCCTGCTTTATCTGTGTATTCCCAAGGCAAATGAACATCCGCTCTTCCAAAGTGCCCATAGCAAGCAGTTTGTAAATAAATAGGTTTCCTAAGATTTAGCATTCGAATAATCCCTGCAGGGCGAAGGTCAAAATATTTTCTTATAAGCTGAACAATCTTTGACTCTTCTATTTTTCCAGTTCCAAACGTTTCAACAGCTATTGAAACAGGAGCAGCTACTCCAATTGAGTAACCCAATTGAATTTCACATTTATCTGCAATGCCTGCTGCAACAATATTTTTAGCTACATAACGTGCAGCATATGCCGCAGAACGGTCAACCTTAGTCGGGTCTTTCCCCGAAAAAGCACCCCCCCCGTGGCGGGAAAATCCGCCATACGTATCAACGATAATTTTACGCCCCGTTAACCCTGCATCACCCTTTGGTCCGCCAATCACAAATCTACCAGTTGGATTAATATAATATTTTGTGCTCTCATCAACCAATTCTGGTGGTACTACGTAAGAAATGACATATCGATGCAAATCTCTTTTGATTTGTGCTAGCTCAACTTCAGGGTTATGTTGTGCCGAAATAATAATGGTGTCAATTCGAACAGGCTTTGAATTTTCGTATTCCACAGTCACCTGTACTTTTCCATCCGGACGTAGATAATCAACCAAACCATACTTTCGAACTTCTGCTAAACGCCTTGCAAGCTTATGGGACAGGTAAATTGGCAATGGCATTAATTCATCCGTTTCATCGCAAGCAAAACCAAACATAAGCCCTTGGTCACCTGCGCCAATTTGGTCTATTTCATCCTCCGTCATTAAACCTTCACGGGCTTCAAGCGCTTGGTTTACTCCCATGGCTATATCAGAGGATTGCTTGTTCAGCGCTATTAAAATCTTACAAGTATCTGCATCTAGTCCAAACTCTGAGCTTGTATACCCAATATTTCGAATCGTGCTTCTTACTATACTTAAGAAATCAACAGAGGCGGTCGTGGTAATCTCCCCAGATAAAACAATCAAATCCGAACTAACTGAAGTTTCACATGCAACACGCGCATTTGGGTCTTTTTCAAAAATAGCATCTAATATAGCGTCAGAAATTTGATCACACATTTTATCTGGATGACCTTCAGTAACCGATTCTGAGGTAAAAAGGTGACTTTGCTTTTTATTCACATTATCTCATCTCCCAAATTCACATTTTCTTTTTCTAAAGATTGTCCAAATTTTTTCCACTACATATAATACAAAATCTAGATATTGAAGCTCTAAATGTTGACCTAGTGCAGGGTAATAACATTGAGGGTTACAATAGTGGACAAGCATTTGTTTTTACAGTTTACTCACTAAAAAGTTTATTCCATCATATGTTATTTTCTAAAGGGGGGTGATTAATTAGTGAAAAATAACAATTTTATGATCAATGCTTCTAACCAAATGGAGCGTTTGCCTACTCAGTTTTTTTCTACATTAGTTGGGAAAGTGAATGGTTTTATAGCTGCAGGGTATGACGTGATTAATCTTGGACAAGGTAACCCAGACCTGCCTACACCGCCTCATATTATTCAATCGTTACAAAATGCTGCACTAAACCCTATCAACCATAAGTATCCACCGTTTACAGGCAAGAGTGAATTGAAGGAAGCGATCTGTACTTGGTATCAAACAGAATATGGAGTTACATTAGATCCAGAAAAAGAAGTTGCTATATTATTTGGCACAAAATCCGGACTCGTAGAAATTTCACAAATATTACTGAATCCAGGTGACATTGCACTCGTTCCTGACCCAGGATATCCTGATTATTGGTCTGGAATTGCTATTGCGGGAGCTGAAATGGTTCAGATGCCGTTAGATTTTTCCAATGGATTTTTCCCGGATTTATCTAAAATAACATCTAGTCAGTGTAAACATGCCAAATTAATGTTCCTTAATTATCCATCAAATCCGACAGGAGCTTGCGCTACTAGTACCTTCTTTGATGAAGCTATTGTCTTTGCAGAGAAAAATAATATTGTGATAGCCCACGATTTTGCTTATGGGGCAATCGGCTTTGATGGGCACAAATCGATCAGCTATTTATCCCGTCCGGGTGCCAAGGATGTTGGCATCGAATTTTATACACTCTCAAAAACCTATAATATGGCAGGATGGCGCGTCGGATTCGCTCTTGGTAACCACGAGCTGATTCAATTAATCAATCAATTACAAGACCACTATTTTGTCAGCTTGTTTGGCGGTATTCAAGATGCAGCCATTACAGCATTAACCTCATCACAAGAATGTGTTCGTAAACTAGTTAATACCTATGAATCGCGACGAAATGCCTTATTTGAAGAACTAAAAAAGCTTGGTTGGAGTGCTCCACTTCCTAAAGGATCTTTCTTTGCCTGGCTGCCAGTTCCAAAAGGGTACACTTCAAGCGAATTTGCCGATATCTTATTAGAGAAAGCAAAGGTTGTTGTCGCACCAGGAAATGGATTTGGAAAGCATGGTGAGGGGTATGTTCGATTAGGCTTGCTTGCCGAAGAGGAACGTATTCGAGAAGCTATGCAGAGGATTTCTAAGCTATCAATCTTTTAATGTTCTCTACTATTTAATTTTAGGAGGTGAGATGTTTGTGACTATAGAAAAAGATTTTGTGATTGCTACCTATTTAGTTCATGGACATCTTAATTTTTACAAAAAGGCACAAGAAATCGCCGTAGGGCTTACTGTTGGAACGTGGACAGATCTCCCAAAGGCAAAAAAAGAACAGATGATACCACATTTAGGTAAAGTAATCGAAGTAAAAGTGCTCAAACACAATTCAGATGAAAGTCCAAAGGCATTATTAATGATCGGCTATCCAATTATTAATATAAATCCAGATATTCCCTCTATCCTAACAACCGTATTTGGAAAACTATCAATGGATGGTCAGATAAAATTAATGGATTTAAAGCTGCCCGATTCCTTACTATCGAAATTTCCAGGTCCACGCTTTGGAATAGAGGGAATAAGAAGAATGATAGGAGTTCATAACCGTCCCTTATTAATGAGCATCTTTAAACAATGTATTGGTCTTCCTCTACACGAACTAGAAAAAGAGTACCAAAACCAGGTTGATGGACAAGTTGACCTTGTAAAAGATGATGAGATTTATTTTCGTGATGATTACGCACCCGCTCTAAAGCGAATAGATGCATTTGAAAAATATAATCAACAGCAACAGGAAATTACCGGAAAAAGAGTATTATATGCAGTGAACCTAACCGGACCCGTTACTCAACTAGTTGAAAAAGCAAAACAATTCTCTAAAGCTGGAGCATCTTGTTTGTTACTAAATGTGGTTCCTTATGGATTTGATGTTCTCCATCGAATTTCAGCCGATCCTGATGTAAATGTTCCAATTATAGCCCATCCTGCGTTTACAGGTTCATTATATCCATCACCTCACTTTGGGCTATCTGCTTCTCTGCTTATTGGTAAATTAATGCGACTTTCAGGTGCTGACATTGTTCTTTTTCCTTCTCCTTACGGTTCGGTGGCGATGCCAAAAGATGCAGCTATGGAAATAGCAAATCAACTTCAATTACCAAACAGTATTCATCGTACAGCTTTTCCAACACCTTCTGCGGGAATCCATCCAGGTCTAGTTCCAACCATTATTCGGGATTTTGGTCATAACATCATAATTAATGCAGGTGGAGGAATTCATGGCCACCCCCAAGGCACAACAGCTGGAGGAATAGCCTTTAGGGACTCGATCCAAGCAGCTATTTCAGGCCAAACTTTAATGCAAGCAGCACAAAACTCGGTTGAACTTCGTTCGGCGATCGACAAATGGGGTGCTTTATAACAGTGTGCACCGTCAAAAAAATGATTATTTTTTGTGATTTTGATGGAACAATCACTGAAAATGACAACATTATTAATATTATGAAGTATTATAATCCACCTGGGTGGGAAACCATCAAGGATGATATTTTAGCTGGGAATATTAGTATTCGAAAAGGTGTAGGACGCATGTTTGGGCTATTACCTGCCTCCTGCCGAGAAGAAATCACCAATTACGCTATTAAGCAAGCAACTATTCGACCTGGTTTTGATCAGTTTATTCAATTTTGTCAGGATCATAATCTTCGCCTGTTAATTACTAGTGGAGGAATAGACTTTTTCGTCTACCCAATTTTGTCGCGCTATTCTGTTCCAAAACAAGATATATATTGTAATTCGAGTGATTTTAGCGAAAATCAGATTCAAATTCATTGGCCATATTCTTGTGATGCACTTTGCAGCATGGATTGTGGAATGTGTAAACCAAGTATTCTCCGTTCCCATTCAAGTATAGATAATATAAAAATTGTCATTGGAGATAGTATTACAGATTTGGCCGCATCCAAAATGGCTGATCTTGTAATTGCAAGGGATTTTCTTTTACAGAAATGCCAAGAGCATTCTCTTCCTTATAAAGAATTTGTGTCATTTTACGATGTAATAGAAATTTTAAAGCAGTTTAATAACGAAAGGAGGTGAAACCTATAAAAAAATGGAAAAAATTAATCTTGAAGCCATTCAAAAAGCCTTTAATACGCTGCAAACTGTGAAAGACACATTCTCGAAAAAAGGATGGTTTCCTGCTACGAGCGGGAACTTATCCATTCGAGTTAAAGGTCCCCCATTAGATAAAAATCAGTCGATTATCGCCATAACCTCTAGTGGAAAAGACAAGTCTATTCATACTCCTGAGGACTATATTTTAGTTAATATGGACGGAAACCTTGTACTTCCCAGCAATTTAAAACCTTCAGCTGAAACTTTAATTCACACCTCTATTTATCAACAAATCCCTAATTGCCAAGCGGTTTTTCATATCCATACGATTCCTAACAACCTTATTTCGGAGCTTTACGCGGATCAAGGAAAAGTTACTTTTACGAACCATGAAATTATTAAAGCATTTGATATTTGGAAAGAAGATGCTTCAATAACCATCCCAATAGTAGAAAATTATTTTTCCATTCCAAAATTAGCAGAAGAAATCAGCAAGGTAATCCAACCCGAGGTTCCAGGGGTATTAATCCGCAATCATGGCATATATGTTTGGGGCGATAGTGATTTTACAGCTAAACGTCATTTAGAAGCATTTGAATTTCTTTTTGAATACCAAATAAATATGTATTTCCTAAAAAAGTCAAAATAAATCATATAAAAGGAGAGTTTACTATGGCGAATATTCGGATTCGTAATACAAATAAAAGATTAACAAAAGAACAAGAGGTTACAAGTTTCTTAGATAAACATGGTGTCCTTTATGAGCATTGGGACATGGACAAGCTATCGAACAGGCTGCATAATCAATTTTTACTATCAAATGAGGACAAAGAAGAAATTCTAAGTACCTTTGATGACGAAATTAGATCCCTTGCAACCCGGCGCGGCTATGCTGAATGGGACGTTGTTGCATTGTCAGATGCAACTCCAAACTTGGACGAGCTATTAAAAAAGTTTGAAAACGTACATGTGCATACAGAGGATGAAGTACGTGCTATTACAGCAGGAAATGGGATTTTCACAATCAAGGGTGAACCCGGTTATTTTGATGTAGAATTGTCCCCGGGAGATGTGATTTCTGTTCCCGTTAACACACCGCATTTCTTTACTTTAATGGAAAACCGCCAAGTTGTGGCTGTTCGCTTGTTTATCGATTCATCAGGCTGGGTTGCTCACCCTTATGAAGATCCTGAGTTCAAAAGATAATTGAGATATACCGTATAAATTTTTCGAACAACATTTAGCCTCTTTCATCTGAAAGAGGCTTTTTACAAATTAGAGTTTCAATGATTAAGTGATTCATAATCAAGAAGCCAGTATAGTCCATCATGATCCGCAATGATTTTTAGGAAGTCATGCTTTCCAGATTTATCTACTGATTTCCATCTCGTATATGCAATGGAGACCAACATTGAAACAAAGGCATTTCGAAAATATTCATCCTTAAAATACTCCTCATTCCACCCTTGTATATTTGGGATAGAAACTGGAAATTCATTGATTTTTTTTAATGCATCCACTAAGAATGACTTTTCCTGTACTATTGCTCTTGTTTCCTTTATGTCAAAAGGAAAATTACTTTGAGGGCATGTTTCTAAATAAACTCTCTTAGATGCTCCCGATATCGGAAAATGGTTCAGCCAATCACTTATCTTATGATAACGTTCTGATTCCCATCTTTGATTTATCTTATTTACATTATTTCTTTCAACATCGACATCACGTATAGTATACTCAGGTTTTATCGGAGAACTTAAACAAGCACCTATTGTAAAAATGAGATACTCCTTTAAAAAAGTACTATCTGCATTTTTATATCTATTTTTTGACAAAAAACTAATATTATTATACAAAAATTCAAAGGCGTCTTCGTTATCATTCGTTTTCAATTTCCAATTTGTTTTATCTTTATACAGGAGTACCGCACAATCTGTTTCATTGTGATAACTAGATCCAATGTTAACTCCAATAAACAAAGACCTTTCTTGGATTTCAGTAAAATCTAAAGGTGCTATGTCTTTATTACTTTGTTTCCAGCCTCCCCAAGGGGCACCCTTCTCATTTGTTAATTTCAATTTAATTCACCTTCTAACTCTGAAAATCACCTTATCCATAAAGCAGCTTTAAATTTTAAACAAAATAAGAAAGGAACTGCTCCTTAAGACCACTGTAGGGTCTTTTTGGTTCAGCCCCCTATTCCTCTTAATTAAGACCAACTATTAATCTCCTCTTGATATAACTCATGTAATCTTAAATTATCTTTAGTATTCACAATTGCACTACCCTGAAAGGACTTGAGATTAGACGAAATTTCAAACAAAGGTTCCATATTTTGAATCGCTTGGTGAGGGACAGATATTTGCGGAATCTTCTTAGTGAATTTTCGATGTGATGCTAAATGAAATCCCCATAAACCAAAGGAAGGAACGATAATATTATATGGTTTCGTAAAAAGACCGGCTTCCTCAAAGGTTTTCGCTATACTCCAAAATGCTTTTGGAGCATCTTCCGGTGAATTGGATTGACAAACTAAAACACCATCATCTGTTAAATGGCTAGCAATTTGACTGAATAATTCCTTTGTATACAAAGCACTAATAATCGGGTCAGTAGGGTCAGGAAAGTCAATAATAATGACATTATATGGTTTTAGATTACCTGTAATATATTTCTTGGCATCCATAGTATGGGCATGTACCCTGGCGTCAAAAAAAGATTGATTGTTTTGTTCTAGCAGCACTGGTTCAGTTTTAGAAAGTTGAAGCATGACTGGGTCAATATCAACTAGATCAACATGCTCTACGCCTGAATACTTAAGCACTTCTCGTAATGCAAGTCCATCCCCGCCGCCCAAAATGAGAACACGTTCATGAGAAGCAGCCATCTCCATTACTGGATAGATTAGAGCTTCATGATAATACCTTTCATCTAAGGAACAAAATTGTAACTCTTGGTTTAAATATAGACGTACATCATTGGCTTTAACTAATAATATATCTTGAAATGGACTAGAACCATGGTAAAGTATATCGTGTTTTCCTAAGGCTAGTTCCTTTAACTGCATCAAGTCCCAAACGTTTCCTTGGTCGTCTCGCAGTTGAAATAACTCGCTTGAGTTACTAAAATCGACATTCACAGTGTCAGATGTAAGATTTAGTATTTTCCTTACAGGTGATTGATTTACTTCCTCACCGCGGTTCACCTCAAACACTTCAACACGTTTCGCTTTTATTTTTTGAAGAATATCTTTAAATGCTGGCCAGATATCCTGCTCACCGCATGTATACAAATCTAAGGCAGCATATCCCTTTTCCGGCCATGTATGAATGGAAAAATGAGAAGTTGAAATACCAATAACTCCGGTTACTCCTTGAGGGGAAAAAGAATGGAAATTTACTGATAATATCTCCATACCTATATCATCAATTGCCTTAATGAGCACCTCTTTTAATTGTTCAGCATCATTTAGAATATCATGCTGACAATTAAACGCATCGACAATAAGGTGTTGCCCTTTAGAATCCATTGAAACACTTCCTTTTTTTGTCCATGAAAAAACTATGGTAATCGAAGGATAGACCTCCTATTCCCACTGCTTATTCACTTTGTTAAACACTATATGTTCAATAATTCTAAAGGCTTGTGCTTATTTCTTAAATTTATCAAATTGAATATCCTCATAAAAAATGCGACTCGATGTCAGAGTCGCATTTTTTTATTCTATTAAACGGTAACTGTTTCTTTTGCCATTTCTCTTGCTGCTTCGATCACTTGTTCTTTTGCTTTTGCCATAATTTCAGGTACTTGCTTTGGAAAGTGATCCATACCTTCTGCAAACACAGTTGGCATGACTTCCATTCCCAAGAAACCTAGTACCTTTGTTAAGAAGCGATCGCCGAATTCAAAATCAACCATTGGTCCAGTTGAGTAAATACCGCCTCGTGTCTGGATATGAAGCGCCTTGCGGTTGGTGAGGAGCCCTTTTGCTCCTTCATGCGTATTAGTAAACGTTTTGTTCACAATAAACAAATTATCAAGAAAAGCTTTTAAAATGGCTGGCGAGCCGAAGTTCCAAATAGGTGTAACAAATACATAATAATCTGCAGCAATAAATCGGTCAGCAAGTGCGTGCATCGCTGTGATTTGTTTTTGTTCTCCCTCTGACAACTCTTCAAATGTCTTGCCCATAAAGGATAATTTCGCCCGTGCATATAACAAATCCATATCAATTTGAGGGATATCCATATCATATAAATGCATATGTTCAATTTCTACTTCTGGACGTTGTTTTTTAAACTCTTCTAAAAAAGCCTCACCCAGCTGCATCCCCTTCGAAAGCTTTATATCATTTTTCGGATTAACGGTAATATATAGAAGTTTTGACATCTGATCCCCATCCTTTATTTAAATATCATCTATCCATATAGTACAACAAACTTCCTTGTTCACCGATGAACAATCAGTGAAGTTTATGAAGAAAGTGTGAATTTTTCCGAATAGCGTGAACGAAAAGTGACAATTCCAAATGAAACTTAACGAAACTCAACAAAACTTAACAAAAATCACAGTTATTATTGTATATTTATTTTATATTAATACTGCTAAAAGGAAGGAGGCATTACGAATGGAAGGAAAAGCATATACACCAGATGAAGTAGCTCAACTGTTCCAAATCTCCAAACATACCGTCTATGAGTTGATTAAGCGAGGTGAATTACAAGCATTTAAAGTCGGCAATAAAATGAGAATCGAACATGAAGAGATTGAAAGATATAAGGAAAATACAAAAGCACCTGCGAAAAAAATCCAAGTAGAACAGCATGAGGTACATAATTCCTTACCTGTTCGTATATCCGGCAGCCACGATTTTCTTGTAGAACACTTTGTAAAACAAACAGCCAAAGAATTACATCTGCAAATCCAGCCAACGTACATAGGAAGCCTTGAGGGGTTAATGATGCTTTATCGCGGCCAATCCGATATAGCAGCCATCCATTTATTAGACCCTGCATCACAAGAATACAATCTGCCATTTATCAATCAGCTTTTTGTTTACGAATCCATTTGTGTTGTTCGTTTTGCCTCTAGAGAACAAGGCTTTATCATAGCAAAAGGAAATCCAAAAGCTATAGCTGACTTTAAGGACCTCACCAGAAAAGATGTTCAGTTTGTTAATCGACAAAAAGGCGCTGGGACAAGATTTCTTTTAGACTCCATGCTCGCCAAACAAGAGATTGCTCCTGCTGCTATTAATGGCTACGGAAATGAAGAATGGACCCATTTATCAACTGCTTCTTACATAAGTAGAGGAATGGCGGATGTTGCCTTCGGAATTCAATCCGCTGCTAGTCATTTAGGTCTCGATTTTATTCCTGTGGCAAAGGAACAATTTGACCTTGTATTTCGATTTACAAAGGATAACAAAGAAAGTCTAGTTCAATTGATTCAATACCTTCAATCTGACAGTTTTAAAAACAATTTAACCGATTTAGAAGGCTATGAAATTCAGGAATTAGGAAAAGTAATCTACAAAACTAGTAGTATGGAGGAAATTTCATGTTAAGGAATCGTTTTTTTGCTACACTATTTGTATTCATGCTCCTTATTTTATCTGCTTGTGGAAACAATGCCACTGAGCAAGATGGTGCAAAAGAGAAAAAGACAGAACCGAAGGCCGAACCAACTGAACTTATCCTTGCTACAACAACCAGCACTCAGGACAGCGGCTTATTAGATGAATTACTGCCAATCTTTGAAGAAGAAAACAATGTGAAAGTAAAAACGATTGCAGTTGGTACCGGACAAGCATTAGAAATGGGTACAAAAGGTGAAGAAGATGTCCTATTAGTCCATGCTCCAAAGTCAGAGGAAGAACTTGTTTCCAGCGGTGACGCTGTTAATCGGAAACGCGTCATGTATAACGATTTTATTTTAGTCGGACCTAAAGATAATCCAGCAGATGTAAGCGGTGACGACGTTAAAGCAGCGTTTCAAAAAATTACTGAGGTAAAATCAAACTTTGTTACGCGCGGCGATGACTCTGGTACACATAAAAAAGAACTTGGTATCTGGACAACTGCTAATATCCAGCCAACAGGCGACACATACATCTCAACAGGTCAAGGAATGGGTGCTTCTTTACAAATTGCCAATGAAAAAAATGGCTATATTTTAACGGACCGTGCTACATGGCTCGCACAAGAGAAAAACCTAACCAACCTAACAATTGTTGTTGAGGGCGGCAAAGATCTAATCAATATTTACCATGTCATGCAGGTTAATCCAGAGAAGCACGATATGGTTAACAGCAAGGATGCAGAAAAATTTGTTGAGTTCATGGTTAACCCGGAAACACAAGACGTAATTGAAAGCTTCGGTAAAGAAGAATTCGGACAGTCTTTATTTATTAAATATACTGAATAGCACCATGTAAAAGTGAAAGGGAGCAAGCGGGATGGAACTTATTATGGATGGGTTGAAGAAAGCGATACAAATGATCCTTACCGGTGATAGAGAGATTTTTGAGATAACCTGGTTAACTCTAAGAGTCTGCTTTATGGCTATCCTTATCAGTTCCCTAATTGGCTTGCCGCTCGGTATGTTTCTTGGCCTTAATCGCTTTAAAGGGCGTAAAGTTATTTTAACACTCATTAATATTGGCATGGGCTTACCTCCAGTTGTTGCGGGATTATGGATTACCATGTTGTTATGGCGGTCCGGTCCACTGGGGCATTTACAATTGCTTTATTCCCCGACGGCAATTGTTATGGCACAAGTCTTGGTTTCTTTACCGATCGTTACAGGTTTAACCAGTTCAGCCTTTCAACAAATCAATGATAAAATGCTTTTACAAATTAAAGCGCTTGGAGCTACCAAGATACAAACCATTATGATTCTCTTAAAACAAACAAAAATTGCCATAGTAGCTGCCATTATGGCTGGCTTTGGGCGGGTTATTGCGGAGGTTGGTGCCGCGCAGATGGTAGGCGGTAATATTCAAGGTGATACGAGAATCTTAACCACCACCATCGTAATGGAAGTATCAAAGGGTAACTTTGATGTAGCTCTTGCTATTTCTTTCATTCTATTAACGGTTGCGTTACTTATCACGGCGGCGTTGACGATGTTACAGCAAAGGAAGCGATTATCATGAACCCATTGATTGAGCTTAAAAACATTACGTATCTGGCCCATAACAAAAGCATTTTGACCATTCCTAATTTCCAGATTCAACACGGTGAATTTATGGGAATCATGGGTCCCAATGGTGCTGGAAAAAGTACTTTGCTAAAAGTAATAGCCTTGCTGGACACTGTTAGCAGTGGTGAAATTCTCTACCGCGGTCAAGTCATTCCAAATGGAACTCCCTCACTTGAACTACGGAGGAAATTCTCAGTTGCCCTGCAGCAATCACTGCTTTTAGAAGGAACGGTATTTCAAAATATTGCAATTGGCTTAAAGCTCAGAAAAGTACCAAAGTCTATCATCAAAGAAAAGGTAAATCTATGGATGGAGCAATTTCAAATCACCCACTTGGCAAAGAAAAACGCACATTTTCTATCTGGCGGTGAAGCACAGCGTGTAAATCTTGCACGAGCGATGATTGTTGAGCCAGAGATCCTTTTCCTTGACGAACCCTTTTCTGCTTTAGATTTTCCTACGAAAATTAAATTAATGGATGATTTTAAGGGAATTATTGAACGTTCGGGAACCACAACCGCCTTTGTGAGTCATGACCTGATGGAAATCAATTATTTAACAAATTCTCTTGCCATCATTGTAAATGGAGAAGTTAAGCAGCATGGACCTACCCAGAGGGTCCTGGAACACCCCAATTCCGCTACTTCTCCATTTCTAAATGAATGGAAGAAATTCTATCCCTTACGTTCTAGTAATGAAAAGCCGCTATCACTGATGAGATAGCGGCTTTCCTTAATAATCTTCTTCCGGAAACCATAAAATGATGGTTGTCCCCTTATTTATTCTACTTTTTACTTTGATGATACCATTGTGTGCTCCCATTAATGCCTTCACAATGGAAAGCCCTATTCCAGCACCGCCTGTTTTTCGATCACGTGATTTATCCCCGCGGTAAAAGCGCTCGAAAATATGTGGAATATCATCTTCAGCCATACCTGAGCCTTCATCCTCGACTTTAAAACCAACAAACCCTTCTTTTTCGGTTAATACGGAGATGGTAACATTCCTTCCTTCAGGCGTATACTTTAGAGCATTGTTTAAAATATTTGATAGTATCTGCATTAAGCGGTCCTTATCAGCTGGAAAGATGAGTTCCTGATTAGGCTCTTCTATATGAAGCTGTACCCCCTTTTGCTTAAACAAGGGTAAAAACATTTCCCATAAGGCAGCAAGTACGCTTCCAGCTTCTATCTCTACTTTTTCCAATCGAATTTGTGGATTTTCGGCTGCGAGCAGCTTTTCAAGTTCATTCACTAGCCTTACTAATCGCATAAGCTCCTCATGACTGGATTGTAAGCGTGCTGGAGTGGGCTCCCAAATCCCATCTTGGTAAGCCTCTATTTGACTTCTTAACGTGGAGAGTGGTGTACGAAGTTCATGGGCTAAATCACCAGTAAATTGTTTTCTTAACATTTCGCCCTTTGCCAATGATTCTGCTAAATTATTAAAGGATATTGCAAGCTGTTTCACCTCGGTAGGTAATCCCTTTAATGGGATTCGGATGGATAGATTATGCTGCTGCAGTTCAGTTGCTGCAAAGGAAACCTTATTTAAACCAGATGTTAGTTTTTTCGAAAATAACATACTAAATAGAATCGATAATAAAATCGTTAAGCACACTGCTGCATAAATGTATAATTGAATCGTTTTTAAAAAATTGTATTCATCATCAATTAAGCCAACCGGGTAAATCGCAATAAGCTTGCCAATGATTTGATTATCTACTCGAAGTGTATAGGAAGCGGAATGCCACTTTTCCCCGTTCGGTTCAGGCTCAGCCAGACCTAAACTATTCAGCATCCCTCGGATATTGGATGAATCCATTTGCAGCTGTCCCACACGATCATATAATTGAAAATAGAGCTGATCCGTCATGGCGTGTTCATGAAGTAGTCCAAAAACAGGATCACTTGTAAAATGGCCATTTTTTTTAAAGTCTTTTTCTATTTCTGTAATAATTCTACTAATCTGCTTATCTCGGTTTCGGTCTAAATAATTCTTAAAGCTTTCTTCAAATCCCCATTGCATAAAAAAACTGACAAAGAGAATTCCGATCATCGAGCTGAGTAATAAATAAAAAAGGATTTTAGACCGGAGTGTTTGAAGCATCTAACACCCCTCCAAATTTATAACCCATTCCAAACACAGTCAGGACAAACGTTGGCTGCCTAGAATCCAGCTCAATTTTTTTGCGAAGGTTTTTAATATGCGTATCAACACTGCGCTCATATCCTTCATAGTACATACCTTCATCCTGAATTTTTTCTAGTAGGTCCATACGGCTGTATACGCGTCCCGGATTCAGTGCCATATTCGTAAGCAGCTTATATTCAATCGGAGTCAGAATAACATCCTTACCTTTAACCGTTACTTCTTTTTTGCTGAGGTCGATCGCTAATTGTTTGTGATTAAATTCAATTCGTTCTATTTTTTCTGCCTTCTTTACTCGCCTAAGGATTGCTTGTACGCGCACTACTACTTCCCGAGGACTAAATGGCTTTGTTAGATAGTCATCAGCTCCCATGACGATACCATTTATGCGGTCATCTTCTGCCAACTTAGCTGTCAGCATCAAAATGGGTACATCTGATTCTTTTCTAACTAAGCGGCAAACTTCTTCACCTGAAATATCCGGAAGCATTAAATCTAGTATAATTAAATCGGGATTTATGGTTTTTGCTTTTTTTAATGCGTCGATTCCATTATCGGCACAATGAATTTCATATCCTTCTCTCTCGAGGTAGGCTTCAAGAACTTCTGTAATTCTTTTTTCATCATCAACAAGCAGTATTTTCACCGTTCTCACTCCCCTTAGCTATAATATATCATGTCGGGGATTGCCTTTTTTCATCTTCACAAATTCATCACAAGTTCTTCATAACATCTACAATATTTCCCGATAAGATGAACTTGTAGCAATGAAAGAGGTTTTTAACTCTTTAGGTTATGGATGACATTAACCACTTGCTCTCCCAATTTTAATCTCTCTTTTTTTACATACGGATATCCCAACGTGGGGGTATCCTTATTTTTTTGAGAAAAAACAAATTTATTGTCTTATAGAAAAATATATTGAGTTAAAAACTTGGATTTAGTTTTTTGTTTCATCATTAGTGCCGGCAGCTTCGGACACCTACAAATAAATTGGCACTTGCCTTGTCCGAAGTCCTCCCATTTTCGGACATTTATAATTTCATAAACGATAAAAAAATCCTTATCAAATTGATAAGGATTTCCAGGTATTATTCTTCTGTTTTTTTGATGGTGGATGTTAGTTCCTCTATACTGCTTTTAACATTTCCTTTTCCAGAGTAATTCTCAATTAATTCTTTGACATCGATTCCGCTGGAGGCCTTTAATGACTCTTGTAAAGTGGCCATTAGATTGGTGGCGTAGCCGGTAATTTTATTGGCACCGCCATTTTCACCGGAACCGCCTGTATCTACTACTGTGATTTTATCAATATTGGAAAGCGGGCTTGCCACTTGCTTCGCATATTCAGGAAGCATTTTGATAATCATATCTAAGATAGCTGCTTGACCGAATTGCTCGAATGCTTCTGCAATCTTTTCTTTCGCTTCTGCTTCCGCCAAACCTTTTAGGCGGATGATTTCTGCCTCCGCGGTACCTTGTGCCTTTTGGGCTTCGGCTTTGGATAAACCATCTAGACGAACTCGTTCTGCTTCAGCTTTTGCCATTGCTTCTATACGGTACTTATTCGCTTCTGCTTCAGCGATTTGTTTTGCCTTATTCGCTGCTGCAGCCTGCTCCACTGAGTATCTATCGGCATCCGCTTTTTTCTTGACTTCAGAATCGTATTGACGTTCACGGCGCAGAATTTCTTTTTCTTCAAGTTCAATCTGCTTTTGTCTTTCGATAATCTTAACTTGCATTTCTTGCTCTGTTACTTCCTGCTTCGCCCTTGCACTTTCTAATTCATAGGCCATGTCAGCCCGTGCTTTAGCGCTATCTTGTTCACGACGGAACTCAGCAACCTTAAGCTGATTCACTTTCTCTGCCTCAGCGATTTCAGTAGCCCGTTCTAACTCAGAACGCTTGGCTTCTTTCGCTGCCTCGGCTTTTTTAATTCTCGTTTCTTTATCGGCTTCTGCTGTAGCAATATCCGCATCTCGTTTCACTTGGGCAATACGCGGCTTACCAAGAGAATCTAGGTATCCGTTTTTATCACGAACATCCCTAATCGTAAACGAAACAATCACTAATCCCATTTTCGCTAAGTCTTGCGACGCGACTCGTTGAACTTCTTGAGAGAATTTATCACGGTTTTTATAGATTTCCTCTACCGTCATCGAACCTAGGATGGAACGTAAGTGACCTTCGAGGACTTCTTTGGCTTCATTTTCACGGTCATCCTTTGCTTTACCAAGAAATTGTTCAGCAGCTGTGGCAATTTCACTAATCGAACCACCGATTTTGATGATCGCCACACCATCTGCCATAACCGGTACACCTTGCTCGGTATACACTTCTGGTGTAGTTACCTCAAGTTTACTAGAAAGCAAGCTTAGGGGTTTGGCTTGTTGAAACACTGGTAATATGAAACTACCGCCGCCGCGGATAATCTTAATTTTATTCCCTGATTCATCAACATGAACATTTCCATTTCCCAAGAAACTCCCTGTCACAATCAGCGCCTCATCCGGCCCTGCTGTCCGATACTTCGTGATAAAAACACCAACTAAAGCAATTAAGATAAATGCAACAATCCCTATAACAATCCAAAAACCTAACTCCATGAAACCAACCTCCCTATAGTAAATATGTCTCTACTTCTTGATGGGATGATACTAAAAGGACCCCATCTTTTATATCAACCACAAGCACCTTCGTACCATTTTCAATGGGAACACGGTCAAAGCTTGTTGCTGGTTTTGCAATCCTACCGCTAATGCTTTCGATCATTACCTCACCATATCCATCTGACGGGATAGCAGTAATTACTGCACCAATTCTGCCCCGTAAATCAGATTCTTTATAGACTAAAGACTCTTCGGCATTCGACAATGGAATGAGTACAAATACATTTAAAAAAGTAACAAGGATAATAGCGAGTAAAGCTGAAATTCCAATTATTAGTAAATAGTGAATTGAGGTGATTTTTTCAAATAAATACCCGCTTGCAGAAAAAATCGTAACAAACGCTAAGATGATGACCGGATTCAAATAGTCGGGTCCGTCGAAATGAGCAACATCTGCAAAAAACACATACAAAATGGTCAAAATACCTGCACCAATTAATCCATACAAATAGATTGTTTCTAATGGCAGATTGAATACTTCCATTGGCACCACTCCCTTCGATATGTTTGTACCTTTAATACGGTTGAATTATGGAAAAGATTCACAATTTATAATTAAATTTTACCTAAATAATAAAAATAGTGCTATGACTTTTGCCATAGCACTTACTGAATCATATTTAAAAATTTCCGAGTCCGCTCTTCCTTCGGATTCGTAAAGATATTATCTGGTTTGCTTCTTTCGACCACTACCCCTTGATCCATGAAAATAACCTCATCAGCGGCCTCTCTCGCGAACCGCATCTCGTGGGTTACGACAATCATGGTCATTCCCTCATTTGCAAGGTCCTTCATCACTTTTAACACCTCACCCACAAGTTCGGGGTCAAGCGCTGATGTCGGTTCATCAAAAAGCATAACCTTCGGTTCCATTGCCAATGCCCTTGCGATTCCAACCCTTTGCTGCTGTCCGCCTGAGAGCTGTGCAGGATAATAATCCTTCTTATCGCCAAGACCCACCTTTTCAAGCAATCCCTCTGCCTTTTTTCGAGCTGTATCTTTATGCTCATTCTTAACCACCAGGGGACCCTCCATGACATTTTCGATGGCCGTTTTATGTGGGAATAAATTATAGCTTTGAAACACCATGCCAGTTAATCGACGAAAAGCCGCTATGTTCTTTTTTTGCACAGTCTGCGAAAAATCAAGGGACTGGTCCTCAATCGAAATCACCCCTTTTGTTGGTGTTTCCAATACATTCATGCAGCGCAGCATGGTTGTTTTTCCTGAACCAGACGGACCAATGACAACGACAACCTTCCCCTTCTCTACCTCAAGGTCAATCCCTTTTAATACTTCTAACTTCCCGAATTGTTTATATAATCCTTTAATGGCGATCATCGCATAACCCCTCCTTTCTTTTACACGTATCGCTCCAGCCTCTTTTCTAGCGCTTGTTGGACTATTGACAGGAAAAAACAGATGACCCAATAAATGAGGGCAGCTTCAGAATAAACTAATAAGAATTCATAATTGCTCGCAGCAATTTCTTGGGCTTTTCGAAACATTTCGGTTACCAACACAAGAGAAGCAAGAGACGTATCTTTTACGAGACTGATAAATGAATTCGATAACGGTGGAACGGAAACGCGAGCTGCTTGGGGCAGGATAATTCTTTTTAACACCTGAGTATAACTCATTCCAATCGAATAACCCGCTTCCCACTGTCCCTTTGGAGTGGATAGGATGGCAGCCCGGATAATTTCAGAAGCATACGCACCGACACTTAAGGAAAAACCGATTACAGCTGAAATATAGGAATTGATGATAATACCAACGGTTGGCAATCCATAAAAAATGATAAATAACTGTACCAACAAAGGGGTTCCCCGTATCACCGAAACATAAATCCGTGCAATGAGTTGAAAAATCTTCACGTGGGAAATCCGGGCTAAGGCAGTAAGTATCGCTAGGATTATCCCAATGATAAAAGTAATGATCGTTAATGGTATCGTATAAAAAATAGCCCCTTTCAGAAGGGGCTGAAAGGAACTTTGAGCAATATCAATTAATCGGGCTGTTCTCTCTGGGTCAGCAAAAATACTATTTAAGTACATCTTCACCAAACCATTTCTCCGAGATTTTTGTGTATGTGCCGTCCGCAATCATTTCCGATAGAGCCTTATTCACTTCATCTACGAGGGTTCCACTATCTTTCCTAAACATTAAACCGCTGACAGAAGCTTCTTCACTTGTATCAACAATTTTAATCGGTGCGTCAGGCTTTTGCTTTGAATAATCTAAAACCGTAATCCGATCATTGATCGTGACATCAACACGTTTAGAAGCAAGCAGTTCGACCGATTGAGTAAACCCTTCGACACCTACAAGATTTGCACCATATTTTTTTGCCATTTCTCCATAGTTACTTGTTAATGACTGTGCAGAATTTAACCCTTTAATGTCCTCAAATGCCTTGACCTCATTATTATCCTTATGAGTAATCAGAACAGCGGCAGAAGTGATGTAGGGATCAGAAAAATCGTACTTTTCCTGACGGTCAGGGCGAATTCCGACCTGGTTGGCAATCATATCAAAGCGCTTTGAATCAAGTCCTGCAAAGATCGCATCCCATTGTGTTTCCTTAAACTCAGGTTTTACCCCTAAACGTTTTGCAACTTCTGTGGCAATCTCAACATCGAATCCAGTTAGATTCCCACTTTGATCATGAAACGTAAAAGGTGCGTATGTACCTTCAGTTCCAATACGTAACTTTCCATCATCTTTAATCTTAGCGAATAAATCTTGATCTTCTTTCTTTTCAGCTGTCTTATTGCCCTCTTTTTTCTTTTCTTCCGCTTTCTCTTCTTTTCCACATGCCGACAAAATTAAGATAAAACTTAGTAAGAGCACAATAAATACGGGAAATTTCTTCATTAAGATTACCTCCAGGTTTCTAGATTTATGGTCCTGATAATATTATCCTTCCCAATCTTTTCAACTAAAATGTAAAACACCTGCCAGATGTCCGGCAGGTGTTTTAACTAAATTATTAGGCAGATACTAATTCTTTTTTTGACTGATCTTTTGTACGTGTTTTCATCAGCGGCCTAGAGAATAAGATTCCGCTTGATAAAAGGACTATTCCTAAAATAAAGGTCTTTATATCTGATGTCCCGGAAATAATTACCCAAACGGAGTAAATGGTGGCTGCGCATGCAATAGCACCATCGATGATTCTAGACTTTGCATGGTGGTAAGACTCACCCTTTACAACTAATTTTAGTTGATACATAGACGCAATAAAATAGGGTACTAAATATGCCAAAGTTGCAATCGCTATAATAAAATCAAAGGCTCCGGAAATGGACTTTGAAACCGTGGAAAAAATAAAGATTTGCGCGATTCCATTTGTTAATACGAGTGAAAATATTGGTAATCCCTTTTTGTTTTCTTTTAAGAAGGCCGGCAGGAATAGTCCCTGCTTTGCAGCTTGATAGGGTACTTCAGCACTGAGCATAATCCAGCCGATCGATGAACCAAATAAGCTGATTAAGCCTATAGCTGCTAATACTTTTCCACCTGCTGGACCCCAAACTGTCTGAATGGCATCTATTAAAGGCTTTTCAGAAGAGATAAGCGAATTTTGATCCAACATCCCCATAACGAGGGTACTGATTCCAACATAAATACATAGAGCTATAAAAAGACCGACGATGGTTGCCCGCTTTACATCGATTTTTCTCTTGGCTCGTGAAGCAAAGACAACGGCTGACTCTACCCCAAGAAATGCCCATAATGTTATTAATGCCGCATTGTTTACCTGTGCCATCAGCCCGAATGCTTGACCTGACTCATCCACTCTCGTTTCAAGAAGCGGGAGAATATTTGTTTTTTCGAAAGCAAATAGACCCA
Source organism: Neobacillus vireti (assembly GCF_036962345.1). Classification (GTDB taxonomy): domain Bacteria; phylum Bacillota; class Bacilli; order Bacillales; family Cytobacillaceae; genus Neobacillus; species Neobacillus vireti_A. Next base: position 50,966 of record NZ_JBALNB010000011.1, on the reverse strand, counting down.
CAATGATAAATACTAGGAAACCTGCGACCTTTGCGGCTGTTGCTGCAAAATTTAATTTTCCGGCACTTTCTAAACCTCGTAAAATAATCAAGTGGGTTCCCCATAATAAAACAGTACAGACAATAAACGTTAACCCGTTACCAACTTTTAATGTATAGCTGCCAATTGTAAACCAATCGGCTTGACTCGTTAAAATAGGAAAAAAGGTAGATAAATACCCCGCAAATGTGGTAATGATCGCAACATTTCCGGCTACATTCCCAATCCAATAACCCCATGACGCCATAAAACCTGATAGAATCGAAGCTTTTGATCCTGTGTCAAACAATTCCTTCGCATAAATTTGTGGCCCGCCAGTTAAATTCGGCTTCCGAATGGCTAGGTTACCAAAAACAAGCGCAATCATTAAAACACCTAGACCTGTTAAAAGCCAAGCTAACAAAACTCCAGCAGGACTTGCTGCTTCAGCCAGTGTCCGTGGAAGCATAAATATTCCAGATCCGACCATATTTCCAACGACTAGTGCCGTTAAAACCCAAAAACCTAATTTATGTGAATTCGTCAAAGATGTAACCTCCAATCATCAAAAAAAAATAGTAAGGCAATCCATTAAGGTGATTACATTACTATCTTTGCATTTCTATTTTCTTCTGTCTTGAATTGTTTTGGATTGAACCTTTTAGGAAAGATTCCCGTCATGTCCATCGCCGTTCCTAGTATAACATCTCCGCCAAATTCGTCAACTGATGGATTAATGGAAATTAATAAGTGCTTATTCCGGCATATCATTTCAAAAGTGACGGACTCTTTAAATTTCTTTGTTAAATCGCAATAATCATTTATGGAGGCATCGTGTGCCGGAAGAATTTCCAAGATAGATTTTCCTACAATTTCTTCTTGGATAAATTCCATACCATTCAGCAATTCTCCCTCAATATTTGTACAAATAAATTGATTGCCTTGCTTCTTCAATCTAAAAAACAACCCCGGCTGGTCGGACGTTAATTTTTCTTGACTTGATCCTATCGAGTCAGTGTTGAGTTCGGTGAAGTAGAATCCTTTTAAGATAAAGTAAAAACCAAATACCTTATAAATATGTCCCAGAAAGTTATCAAGATCAAAAACACTTTGATAGATGGTAAAGATCAATTCAGTCAGCAGCAAAAACACAAATGCTAAGGCGAAATATAATTTGTCTTCCTTCTTATCAAGATAATACTGATATAAGGAAACCATCAGAGACACAAATAAAATAAAACTTACACCATACTCCAAACTATTTTTTAATAAAGTGGTGCCCTTCCCTTCGATCACAAGCAGCGGAAGTTTATTTTCATAAAAAATAATAATATATCCAATTGTACAAGTTAGCAGTATCCCTAAAGCAACGGAAAAGAATCGATAATCTTTCCTTAATGGCCGATCAGGAAGAAATAACAATGATAGCATTAATATCGATTGGATTACTCTTGCTGTAACCCAAAACCAGGTTGCTTTTTGGACCGAACTTGGGGTTATAAAAAAAGGCATTCCATTGTAAGAAAGAGTGTGGAGGATATCAATTACTCCTACTATAAAAAAGGTAAAAGCCAATAACAGAAGACGATTTGACTTAGATGTCCTAAACTTTTTTATTCCGTATAAGAATATCGTTACGGAAATAGCAATACAAATAATTTCTAAAAAGGAGTGGATACCAACGTAGCTAACGGGGCTATATATGTTATTAATCTGAAATAGGGAAACACGTACCATCATCAAAAGAAAAATGGCGCTAACCGTAGACAGAATAAACTTTGTTTCAGTTATGGACGATTTCATACCCTCACATCCTTTTTTTTCCTAAGTTTTATTTATTATTATAAAACGCTAAAAGGAAATAAATCGGAGTAAGATTTATCAGTTTTATGACAAATAGAAAAGCGGAAGCGCCCTCGGACCAAGCCAAAGTGCAGCTTGGTCCTGCGATGTTTATTCGAAGGAGCTTTCCTTAGTGGTCAGCGACGTATGGCCTCCTTGTAAAAGCTAACGCTTTTCCTTCGTTCGAAGCACACGCTGACGAAGCGTTCCTTGTGGAGCGCTCCAACTGAGATAAAGGAAACACGAAGAGCCGGAGGCGCATTCGTGCTTGACTTATCGTAGGTAGGTAAAAATCCTGAAGGGATTTTTACTCGCGGAGAGCGAAGGACACTAGCCGCTAGGGTGCTCATCAGAAAAGCTAACGCTTTTCTTTCGTGCGAGGTAACGCTTCCGAAGCTTACTCTTGTGGGGCTGGACAATAAAAAAGGAAGGAAAAGCTTCCCTCCTTTATTTCCACCAAGTGTCAAACATCGATGCTGGCATTTGGCGTTTATGTGCTGTAACCAAGAAACGCTGTTCAATTTTTTCTGCAACTTCTTGTGAAACTGTTTTCCCTTCTAAATAGTCATCGAGCTCATCATAAGAAATGCCTAATTCTGTTTCGTCCGCTTGACCGGGTTTGACATCCAAAAGGTCTGCTGTAGGGACCTTTAAATAGAGTCTTTCATCTGCGCCAAGTTCTTTTAATAAAGCTTTACCTTGCCGTTTTGTGAGTCCGGTTAATGGGACTACATCCGCACCGCCATCGCCATACTTTGTAAAAAACCCTGTAACAGCTTCTGCTGCATGATCTGTTCCAATGACGAGCAATCCTTCCATACCGCCAAATGCATATTGAGCGATCATCCTCATCCGCGCTTTTACATTTCCTTTATGATAATCGCTTAACGGTTTATTTTTTGAAACAGCATTATACTCGGATTGAACAGCATCGACAGCGGGTTTAATATTAAAACTAAACTCTTGGTCGGCTTGAATGAAGTCTAAAGCAAGCTGGGCATCTGCCTCATCCTGTTGCACACCATATGGGAGCCGTACCGCTATAAATAATGCCTCATGACCTTCCGCTCTCATCTCTTCAACTGCGAGCTGAGCTAGGCGGCCAGCAAGTGTTGAATCTTGCCCGCCGCTAATCCCAAGAACGTAACCTTTTGCTTTGGTTTTTAATAAGTAATTTTTTAGGAAGTTAATTCGATCTTTTATTTCTGCCTTAGGGTCTATTTCAGATTTTACATGCAGTGTTTGTTGAATTTCATTTTGCATTGCTTGCTTTGAACCTCCATTCTATGTATTCATATTAGTAATTTAACATACTTGAATCATATTGGCTTAAATTCGGGATTCTTTTTATTTCTCCAAAATGAGTATAGAATACGATAAGAGCAAAAAATAAATTCATCTTTACTGTAATCGGAGGATACTTATGGATTCAAAAACATGCAATGAAACGAGAGTTGTAAGAACGAGTAGAATTTTCCCAAATGATGTAAACAACCATAACACTTTATTCGGTGGTAAATTAATGAGCGATATGGACATGCTTGCCTCCATTTCAGCAGCTCGCCTTTCAAGGAGAGAATGTGTAACCGCCTCTACGGACTCTGTTGACTTTCTAAGCCCTATTACCCCGGATGACTCCGTCTGCTTCGAATCCTTTGTTACCTGGACAGGAACAAGTTCAATAGAAGTTTTTGTAAAAGTAATTGCTGAAAACCTCATCACAGGTACTCGTAAAATCGCTGCAACTGCGTTTTTAACCTTTGTTGCTTTAGATGAAAAAGGAAAGCCTACTAAAGTTCCAGCCATCATCCCCGAAACAGAGGAAGAAAAAAAGCTTTACGAAACTGGAAAAATAAGAGCAGAAAAACGCAAAGAACACCGAAAGAACAGCAAAGAATTAGCTAATTACTTTACAACAAAAAAACCTTGGGAATAAAGGCAGACTGCTAAGCAGCCTGCTTTTATTTGTTGGTCACTTCTTTCGGCTCACCTGGTTTCCATGTTTCGATTCCATCTTCCTCATCAAATTCAATCGTTACGTCTACAACACCTTTTTCGGCCATGATTTTTTCCTGCAGGCGGTCCTTAATATCATCTGCTTCTGCAACCGTTAGGCTTGGATCAATCTCAATTTCCAACTCCACATGCAGATCTTCTCCTTCTTTTATTACAGCCAGGTCTTGAATATCTGTTACATCAGGGTCAGCAATGACTAATTTGCCGATTTTTTCTTCCATTTCCTCATCTGCTATACCTAAAACACCCGCTGCATTATCCAAAAAGACCCTGCCGACAACAAAAAACATCATTAACCCGATCAGAATAGAGGCAGCACCCTCGACCCAAAGGATTCCAGAATAATGAGAAATGACAACAGCGATTATTGCCAGCAAGCCGCCGCTTGTAGCCACTGAATCTTCCATAAATACAAGCTTTGTTGCTGGCTTTGCTCTTCCTAAATTGGCAAAACTTTTGAATATAACACTAAGTCCTTGTGCTTCTGCTCCGACTTCGTGCAAAACTTCCTTCATTGCTTTATAAAGAACATACATCTCAAGAATGAGAGCAAAGGCAAGAACCCCTATATTGATTAAAAATCCTTCAGATTTGGTCGGGTGAAGAATATGATGATAGCCTTCTTGAATTGTTTCAAATGCCATGATACCAACAATCAATACAGCTCCTAATAAAACTAAGTTCACTAATCGGCCAAATCCATTGGGAAAACGGTTTGTTGGAGACTTTTTACTTAAGGCAGAACCAACAAAAACAAAAAACTGGTTAGCCGCGTCACCAAGGCTATGCATGGTTTCGGCAAACATGGCGACATTCCCGGTAAACATATAAGCAGTACCTTTTGCGATCGCAATAATCGTATTGACAATGGCTGCAATCATAGCCGATTTATTACCTTTTCTTAACAAACGAAATAGTTCTCCCATTCTACTCCTTCTTTCTATCAGCATTTTTCGTTATCTTTACTATCTTCTAAAAGGGTAAATTTCATGAAGATAGTCTGGGATTAATTACTCAATCGTAATAAGTAAAATTTTCCTTAACGATAGAAAGGCTGGTAAAATTGGCTTTAGGAACGGTTATTGGAGCTGAGGAGGAATGAGAATGTACTTAAATGAAATAATGAGTAAGCTTGAGGAACTTGGATCGGAACAAATAAAAAAAATCTATCAAAACCATGGTGTAAAGGAACCTTTTTTTGGAGTGAAAATCGGCGACTTAAAAAAACTCGTTAAATATGTAAAAAAGGATCATGAACTTGCGTTAGCACTATACAATACCGGAAACCATGATGCCATGTATTTAGCAGGTCTATCCGTAAATCCAAAATTAATGACAAAAGAAACACTACAGGACTGGGCAAATAAAGCCTATTGGTATATGCCTGCAGAATACACAGTGGCAGGGGTTGCTGCAGAAAGTGATTATGCACTAGAGCTGGCACAGGAATGGATGGAATCAGAAAATGAAATGATCGCGGTTTGCGGCTGGAATACATATACAAACTATATTTCAATTACTCCAGACGAAAAGTTGGATCTAGAGGAAATTCGTGAACGATTACAGCAGGTAGAAACAACAATTCATGAGGAACGAAATCGTGTCCGTTATGCGATGAATACCTTTGTGATCGGTGCTGGAGCCTACGTAAAGGAGTTACATGAAGAGGCACTCAAAGTGGCTGAAAACATGGGCAAGGTTCATGTTGATGTTGGAAACACAGCTTGTAAAGTACCATTAGCCACACAATATATAGATAAAATGATTCAAAAGGATAAGATTGGCGTGAAGAAAAAAACCGCCATTTGCTAGTAGAAAACCCCCATTACTGGGGGCTTTTAGTTTTATACGTTTTTCAATACTAGATACAACCGATTATTTCTTGCATTTCTTTCTTCTTCAGATACTAAATCATATTTTTTTAATAAATGAAACACTTCATTTAATAGATCCTGCGTATGTTCTTTTGTAAAGAATTGTTCAAATAAGAAATTCATATCTTCTGGAAGAAACTCTAGTTGGGATTCATATTTCGTTCGAACATCTTCTTGTGAATGATCCAATTTGCATTCGCTCATCTCTGGTCTTCCTCCCTTTGCTTAATTGATAGTATAAGTCAACCATACACAAACCCATTCCAAAAAAGAATGGGTTCCTTTTATTATACCTTTTGATGATCGGTTACTTCTAATACATCCAAAATGAATACAAATACAGGAATACCAACAATTAATCCCCAAACTCCAAAAAAGTGTTCAGAGAAGATCAATACTAAGAAAGTATAGAAAACAGGTAAATTGGTTTTAGATGACATGAGATTTGGATTTAAAATGTATGCTTCGATAGCATGAATAATCATGATTGCGATAAATACATACAATACAGTCATAATGCCGCCAATACTATACCCGATTATAGCAAGTGGAATAAGGGAAATAATGACTCCGGCAACAGGAATTAGACCTAAGAAAAAGATCATAATGGATAGTCCACCTAGTTGTGGAAATCCGAAAATCCATAGGGCGATTGTAGTAAGGATACAGTTAACAACCGCAATAATTAGTTGTGCTTCAATTACTTTCCCAAATGTTCCCACAAATTTTAATGAAAAAAATTCAATTTCCGCATATATTGAAGCGATTTTACTCTTTTTAAATTTACTTGTAAATTCAATTAAACGAGGCTTTTCTAATAAGAAGAATAAGCTCATTAAAAGAGCGATAAGTATTTGTAAGCTAAATGTACTAATATCACTGAAATAGGAAATGACAAAGGTAAAACCTCTCTCCAAATAACTTGAAATCTGAATTTCCTCAAGGCGGCTGACCAAATAATTTAAGATCAGATTGTCATGCTCTCGAGTATAGAACGAAGTTATTTGCTTAATTAATGCAGTAATTTCACCAATAATCATTGGAAGGTATTTAACCAGCCCGTAGGATAGAAGACCTACAATGGTGGAATATGAAGCAATAACAAGTATCTTTCGGTTAATAGGTATTTTTCTGTTTAAGAAGATGACCAATCGATCCATTAAAAAAGTAAAAATGAACGTAAATAAAATCAAATTAATCATATCTTTTAGGCCATACAGAACCAATGCTAGTAAAACAAAGATTGCTATCCTCTTAAAACCGCTGCTTTGAAATAGTTTATTTATCATATTTTTTTACCAAACCCCATTATTTGTCTTCTGACTATGTAATATTTTTATTATAACAAATAAGCTCCAGAATGTTACTTTTTAGTCTGAATCTTTTTAAAAAGATTCATTCATTTGTCATAGAAAATTGATAAAGAAATTTCTGAAGGCTAGACAGGCAAAAAATCCTATTCCTTCTCATACATATTCAAAGAGTGTGAAATTTACAAGCTTAACGAGATTATCGAAATGGAGGGGATTGTTTTTGCCTGGAAGTCAAAGAGCACTATTATATATTTTGTCCTTTATTATACCCGTTGTCGGAATTATTTTAGGGATTGTTTGGATGAACGACCAAGATATCGAAAAGAAAACCGTTGGAAAAACATGTTTAATTGTCAGTATTGTTTCGATTGTTCTTAGTTGCATTTGCTGGTTTGCTGCTTCTGCACTATCCATTATCCCGGCATTTATGACCTATTAATCAGAGTGAACCCAATTCTCATTTTGGATTGGGTTCCAATTAAATAGGGGTGATTTGATTGCTGCATGAAATTTTTCATTTTTTTGGGAGAGCAATTTGTCATCAATTGGAGGAACGTTCACTCCTGGTTTCTGGCGGACCCCTTGCTGTCTGTGCTAGGGATACTGGCATTTACATTGGTGTTTTTTCTACCTTTATTTATTTACATTTCACCAAACGGAGTCAAAGCATTACGATACCTTCAATAAAATTAAGCTTTTTACTTTTATTAATGCTTGTTCCATTAATTTTAGATGGACTTGGTTCCTATTCTAACCTCTTTGAATCGAATAACTTACGGCGTTTGGTCACCGGCATTTCCTTTGGTTTGGTATTGCCTTATTTTATCTATCCACTGCTCTCGAAAAGATCCCTTCTGCATGGAAGTAAATCAGTAATAAGTAACAGGATGGATTTTTTGGCTCCATTGCTGGTAAGTGTTTTAATAGGTGGACTCTTTTATTTGGGACAACCATCTCATTACGTTCTTGATAGTTTTATAACCTTTTCAATTATCGGTTGGTTTAGTTTAATAGCTTCGTTTCTATTTCAGTTTATTCAAAGTGAACGAATAAAGTCTGTACTTTCCATTACAGCCAGTTTGACCTTTCTTACATTTCTTTCGTTTGCACATAAATGGATATTGTATTTGAGTTCCATTTCCATAGAATAACATTCATATTTCCGTCAAATTTAGGGGGTGAATTCCATTGACAATGATTCTCATTATCTATAGAATGACCCTATAGACAGCTTCGGAAATGGGGGATCATCCATATGTTTAACATGCTATTTGGGTTAAAGGATATTCATACCGTTATTGCAAATCAGCGGAAAATTGGCGGTGCTGCCGAGGCAGACTCTATCCGTCTTACTTCAGGTGAGACCTACCTAAACCCAGTGTTTACAAATGTTGATTTCTCAAAAGGTCAGTATGTTTCTATTGGATTTATTGATGAAGAAGGACAAAACATCATTGCTCATGTTGATCAAATTGCAGTTATTAAAGGGCTGGAACATAAATTAATCTGCCAGTTAAAGAACACTTATATTCAACGAATGCTTGTCCATGATACACTACAATATTTACAAAAGCTTTGTGAAGTGAATTCTGGATTCGTGACGAAAACTTTTAAAAAGGAAGCATTAAGGCTCGTTCAGGATATCAGTGTGAATGAATTGCAAAAGCACAATATTTCACTTCCATTCCCAGTTGAAGACAAAATCATCAAGTTAGCATGATAAAGACGAGGTACCTTTCGCAGTAAAGGGTTCCGTTTTGGTGCTTTCTTATTAAAGGCGTATGAATTGTCATATGCCTTTTTTTCTTTATTTATCAAGCTTTCTACGAAATTCCGAGACGTTCAATAGACGGAGAGATTCCGCCTATTTACTCTCGAAAAATCGAATATAGGGGTTTTTTCTTTCCATAAGCGGAAAAAATCCCCTTATTTCCCCCGAAACGAGCTCATTCTGCATTTAACCGGAAAATCTCCGTTTATTTTACTTTTGCTTGTTACTCGATTAAGGACAAGACATCTAATTAAAAGAGAGTCACACTATTTCAGCCTGACATGCCAAACGATATCCATTTGGAATCTCATTCTTCAGCTTTTTCTGCTCCAGCTCGTTAGGCACGGATATCCCCTTACCTTTTATGACTTTGACAGTACACTGACCGCATGTTCCTTTACGGCACTTATATTGAATAGGCTTACCTTGATTAAGGGCAGCGTCCAATAGCTTTCCTTTTACAGGGGTTATTTCAATCTTACTGCCGTTTTGCTCCACGACGATTTCTACTGTCTCAGTTTTTTTGCTTTCGGGCGGTACTGGTGATGGAGGTTTTACCATCAGCTTTCCTGGTATAAGAGAGCCTACTGTAAATACGCGGCTATTCATTAGTCCCCCATAGATTCCAATGTGCAAATAGCAGAAGGGCGTTTAATTCGTAGAACAATTGTTTCATACACACGGAATGGATGGTTCATCCCTTCAACACCCAAGTAAGCTGAATCAAAGTCCTCAGAAATAGCCAGGTCTAGATTATTTTTACCTGTATTAACCAGTACTCCCGATTTCCCCTTTAAAACAGGTGATTGGAACACCCCATCTGTAACCAATTCCCGAATATGTTCGATTTCTAATACATTTGTATCACGATGAACTCGGTGAACGAGTGAATACAGCTGCGGCGAAAGTACAAGGGCAAATGGTCCATTGTGATTCATCTCGAGAAGCTTATTTCTTGCGTCAACAATATCTTGAAATGCATTTCCAGATTCATACCATTCCCCTATTAAATGTGTTAAACGGCCAGGAACATTCATTAACCCAGGGATGTCAAATTCTCTCGTTCCATGGAATATCATTTGATCTTCTAGGATTGCTACATCTCGGGCTGCATTGGCTGCTGCAGAAAAATCAATCGGGATATCTAATACTTTGGCTTGATCTAAGTCACGCCAATATAATACGAAGTCTTTATAAAGCAATGGAATGGTGTAGTTCACCCTTTTACTTGTCTCGATATCCGTATCAAAGGAGCCCTGAAAATCCATTTTCGCTTCTAAGTTGTCTGAAAAAATATCATTAAAAATACTTTGTACGCCTCTCCCTAAAGGGCCGTATAATTCAATAAAACGGCGCCCTACCAATTGCCTTCTCGCTGCTTCGATAACCGTTTGATCCAATTGAGAAAATTCTTGATTTGATAACGGGGCATCCGGGTATAATTGTATTTTGTTCATTTGATTATCCTCTCTTTTCCTTTATATTAAGCTTCCAACCGTAAAGCCTTTTCTTTGTTTAGATGATGTGAAATGTGTATCCATAGTTGGGGAGTCTGATCTATCTAAATGATCATGATGTTCATCGTGGTGGGCATGAGGATCCACATAATTGGTATCAAATCGACTGTTTATTTCGATTAACATTTGCTTTACTTGTTGGTAATCCTTATATGAAACTTCCCGTAGGCTATTTAATAGGCTGCTTCGCTCCGGATCTGTAAATCGAAACAATGCTAAATCTAAGTGTTCGACGAAATTATGTAAACCGAACTTTTCCAGATTCAATTCTTGTAAAAGTCGATTAAATTCATTGTTGCTTGGAGAAAAATCTTCCTCATCTTTTACTTGTTGAAATTTATTAATGAGCGGAATAAGTACGACTAAACGGGATAGACGCTGTTCTTCTTCTTCATAAATATGATGATAGTATAATCGCTCATGTTCATCAGTGGCATTTTGTATGACAGGTTCCAGCATATTCATAAATTTTTCTATAGCATCTTTGGTTGTTGTAAAAATTTGATAAAAAACCCTTAACTCTTCTTGCATTTCTGTACCTCCTAATCCTCACTACGTGTCATTATTGACGTTTATTTTCTTTTCTAAAACCTTTATAAGACAATCTTTCGAACAAATAGGTTACATGAATAACTCAGGAGTATTGATACATAATAACTATGGCTATTATCAAACCATTAGGGAGGAAAATTAGATGATGCAAAACCAGCAAGGGCAGCAAGGACAAATGCACCAAAACATGCATACAGGGAATGTACCTCCACAGCTTAATCATGGGGGACATGAGGTAATTGATTTAAACGAGGTTTTAGGGGCAGCGGTAGGCACGATGAATCAGTATATGATGTTGCGTCAACACATAAAAGACCCAGAATTACTTGATATTCTTGATCGCCAATATAAATTTATGGCTGATGAATATAATATCACTTTAGAATGTTTCAAAACTGGACAAAACCCTTCACACCCTACTTCAAAATATATGATGACACAAGGGAATGACTTTATTTATGGTATGAAGCCGGCTCAGCCAAAGAAACCTTTTCAATCACTGTCTGAAATCAATGATGAATACATTTCCAACTGTATGCTCTCTTCTTGTAAAGCTGGCGCTTCTATGAAAACAATGGCTGCCTTAGAAGCAACAAATCCGGTTGTGCGCCGTGTGCTAGCAGATTCCGTGCCAAATTGTATTGAAATGGGCTATGAGCTGTCTATTTATCAAAATAAACATCACTACTACCAAGTACCTCAGTTGGCTGAGCAGGACATGAATACCTACCGCAATGCTTTTGCACCTGCACAAGGAATGCCAATGGGACAAAACATGGGGCAAATGCCGAATAACAATATGAACATGAACAATAATATGCAGCATTAAAACAGAAAGGCCATCCTTACTTAGAGTAGGATGGCATTTTTTTAATTAGGCTGATTTCAAAGTTAAAGAAAAGAACCTTTAATTAAAAATTGAAAAGATTGTTATCTCGTCAAAGTCTATTTAGGGGGAGGTTGATTTAACGAAACATCTAAAATATTCATTCAAAATCTGTTCTTAAAGGCTGCTAAATGAATACTGGGGCAGAATAATTTGAATATGAGTTCCTTTTGGACTACTATCTACCACTTTTATATCTCCTCGATGTTCAAGAATGACGTTTTTTACAAAGGGTAATCCCAAACCTAACCCCTCACCTTTAGAAGTATTAAAAGGATCAAATATACTATTCCACTGGTCCGCCGGTATTCCTTTTCCGCTATCAATAATATTAATAATAATTCGATCCATTTGAATATCGGTAGAAATCATTATAGTTCTTACGGAACCTTCATTCGGAAAAGCTTCTGAGCTATTTTTGATTAAATTGACGAAAACTTGCTTTAAATACGCGTGGTTTGCATAGGATTTTAATGTTGAATATTTTTTGTCAAAAGAAACTAATACATATTTTCTTTGCAGTAACTCTGCTGACATTTCAATGGATTGTTCAATGATTTCATTCAGATCTACCATTTTGTAATCAATGGCTTTATACTTTAATAATTTTATGTAATTATTTATTAAATCACCCATTTGATCAGCAGCTCTTCGAATCATTGCGGTCATTTTTCTACCTTCGGGCGGCAAATTTGATTCGCTTAATAATTTCGAATAGCCGTTAATAATTTGTAGAGTATTTTTCACTTCATGCACTAAACTAGCAGCCAGACTACCCGCATTATCTAATTTCTTCTGATGTTCCAATAAACGATTATAGTTTACTGTCAGCATCGTATTCAGTTTAACAAAAGAAAAAACAATAATAACTGAAAAAATAATGGTCCCTAAACTGCTATATAATGCTCCTGTTCCTGGTATAAAATTTAATAAACCAAAAATAAACAGTAACAGGCTACAAGAAGAAAATGTCCCTAAAAATTTTTTTAAATAGAGGTTTTGAATTTGCCTAGAAATAATAAAGGTAAAAATGATTAGAATTAAAAAACTACTAGTATGTAAAAGGTACAAAAATTGCAGTGGCCCATATTCCGGAAAATAGAAATAAAGATTTGAGTTAACGATTTTAACCTCTTTCACTCCGATGATACCAAGTTTAGTCATATTTATTAAATAGACAATAAAGCTCCATACTACTAGAAAAAACAAAACTTTATGACTAAAAATAGAAGATTGAAACTTGTAAAAAGATTGATTTTTTATGTTAGTGGTATGTTTATTGATTAAAACATAGGCTAAATAAAATACAAGAGGAATCATAAAAGTTGGCCCAATCCTAAAAATCCTAAAAAGCCAAGTGATTAATTCTTCTGAAAGTACACCTTTCAAATATAAAACGGCAATGTCTAATTGCCAAAAACAGATGGAAAGCATATAAAGAAATAAAGCAAATGCTAATTCCGAACCTTTATATATTTTTAAAACGCAAATCGCTAATACGATTGGAATAATTCCAATAATGGCGATCAAAAATGCAATGATCAATGTTTTTCACCACTCAATTGATATCTCTTTATATAAGGACAGGCATTAACCATTTGGTCCCCAGCTTCATCTAACGAGTATAAGTAAACACCGTCAATTTTTGAGATCACATTCTCAATTTCACCCAAAATAGGAATAGATCTTTGTAATGCATGGGATTCCTCCCCTTTATGTGAGAGATTAGATATTACCTCTAAACAATTAACTTCATTTGCTAAATTGTATAAGAATTGTTCAATATTATTTGACTTTGGTCCTTTGACTCCATAACCAGTTACTACCATTTTCTCCATTCCAATTACCCTTCTTATAGAAAAAACTATATTAATCTATTTATTTTTCTATAATTATACTAAAAATAGTAGAATAGTCATATACTATAAATAATGGAAGGATAACCCTTTATAAATTTTTTATTACTACCATAATGTAAATGACTTTTTAACCTTTTGATAAAGCAAAATTTTCTCGTCTAATTTTTGGCTGACTTTTAAAATTTCACCCTGAGAATATGTATTGGTTTCTCTCCCTATTTTATATAATTTTGAACGTAGTTCTTTAATTTCCTGTTCCAGTACTACTACATCCATTTAATAATCCTCCAAATATGGCAGTTAGTATATTAAATCATAACATAACACACTACCATTTTTTTACTTTTTTTTACATAATTGGTGTGTGATTGGGACGTTGTTTTATAATTAACAGAGACGATTCCAGGTCCAGATGTTCCTAGCTTCATTTACTCTAGCATATTTCTAAAAGAACATTTTACGGATTTGCAGTTTGGAACAGCATTCAGAATCCAAAAACCCTTTTCTACAAATCTCTACAAAGTCCGAGTGTTAACAGGCACCGTTATACGATGAACTTTCAATTTATCAAAATTAACACCATTTCTATCAGGTGCCGTATTGGCTGAAGCCGAAATGAATCATTACAGAAATGCATTCGCACCTGCACAAGGAATGACTATGGGGCAAAATATGGGAAAAATGCGGAATAACAATATGCCGCATTAATAAATAAACGCTACCCTTCAAATTCAAGGGTAGCGTTTTTCGTTTGGAAAAATTGAGCTCTTTTAACAAAATCCCCAATTATAACCAATTATACCTATGACTTATTCCCCTTACAGAACACTAGTAATTTTTTTATGATTTAAAAGGAATGCCCCAATTGTTTCTTTTAAAAAAATACTAGAGTACTAGGAAGGTGAAAATGTTGAAAAAAGGACGAATACATACCGCTAAGAGAATTCTATTATCTTCATTAGCTGTATCACTTCTTGCAACTCCATTCTTTTCAGCAACACAAGTAAACGCAGCACCGAAAACAGACAAAAGTTCTGTTTTAGAGCTTCGGCTTATGGAAACAACAGATATACATACAAACTTGCTAAACTATGACTATTACAAAAATGCAGACTACCAAAAAGTCGGCTTGGCAAGTACAGCTGCTCTCGTGGAAGCTGCTCGTGCTGAAGCAGCAAACAGTGTATTGGTAGATAATGGCGACTTAATTCAAGGAACTCCATTAGGAACGTATAAAGCAAAAATTGATCCACTTAAAGATGGAGAAGTTCACCCAGTATTTAAAGCGATGAACCAAATGAACTATGATATTGCAACATTAGGAAACCATGAGTTTAACTATGGTCTTGATTTCCTTGATGAGGCATATGATGATGCCAATTTCCCTGTTATCAACGCAAACGTTTATGTAGATGACCATGATACGAATCCCGATAATGACGAAAATAAATTTACTCCTTACAAAATCATCAACAAAAAAGTGGTCGATGAACAAGGAAAAAAACATGTAATCAAAGTTGGGTTTATCGGTTTCGTTCCTCCTCAGATTAACGAGTGGGACAAGGCAAATCTTGATGGAAAAGTAATTGCGAAAGACATTGTTGCAACAGCACAGAAATTTATTCCGCAAATGAGAGAAGAAGGTGCTGATGTTATTGTAGCCATGACGCACTCCGGATTTAGCGGTAATAAAGACAATTCAGAAGATGTCATTTATGCATTAAGTGAAGTACAAGGAATTGACGCGATAACTTTCTCACATACACATAAATTATTTCCGGCAAAATCCACTGCTGCACTTGATGGATTGTTCAAGGGTGCTGATGGCTTGCCGCTTCCTGGTGTAGACAATGCAAAAGGAACCATTAACGGAGTTCCAGCAGTACAAGCAGGTTACGGCGGCGGTTCATTAGGAATTATTGACCTTTCATTGAAAAAGGAAAAAGGGAAATGGTCTGTAGTAAACTCACAATCTTTAACCCGTGAGATTTCTTCGCCAACACAAGTAAATCCTGTTCAATCCATTGTTGATGCAGTAAAGGCTGACCATGAAGCAACGGTAGCTTACGTAAATACTCCTATCGGAAAAACAACGGATGACATTCACAGCTATTTTTCACTTGTACAGGACGACCCTTCCATCCAAGTAGTGACGAATGCACAAAAATGGTATGTGGAAAAGTACATTGCCCAAAGCAAGCCGGAGTATCAGGATCTGCCAATCCTTTCAGTTGGTGCTCCCTTCAAAGCTGGCCGTAATGGTGTTGCAGAATACACTGAAATTCAAAAAGGTGATTTAACCATCCGCAGTGCAGGCGATTTGTATTTGTATGACAATACATTAAAGGCAATCAAAATTAAAGGCTCTGTAGTAAAAGAATGGATTGAAATGACTGCAGGCAAATTCAATACCATTGACCCTAATAAAACGGAAGAACAAGCATTATTAAATCCAGCTTTCGCTGTTTATAACTTTGATGTAATTGATGGAGTTCAATATCAAATCGATGTTACAGCTCCAGCTAAATATGCTCCAAATGGAAGTCTTATCAACCAAGATTCCAGCCGTGTAGTGAACCTAACTTATAACGGTCAGCCTGTGGATCCAAATCAAGATTTTATTGTTGTAACAAATAACTATCGTGCTGGCGGCGGCGGTAACTTCCCAGGAGTAAAAGGAAGCGAATTAGTCGTTGACTCTGCAGATGAAAACCGTCAAATTTTGATGGACTATATCACAGAGATGAAGGAAATTACGCCAACTGCAGATAACAACTGGTCGATTGCACCAATCGCTGGAGATGTGAACGTAACTTTTACAACATCACCAATTGCTGAAAAGTATATTACAGAAGGAAGTAATATTTCCTATTCTGGTAAAAAAGATGACGCTGGCTTTGGAATTTTCAAATTAGACATTGGTTTCACACCTGTTCATATTCAGCTTCTCGGCTTAAACGATTTACATGGCCAGCTGGATACGGACACAAAAGCAAAAATAGATGGACAAGATGTTTTGGCTGGAAGTATGGAATACACAGTTGCAGCAATCAAGCAGCGTGAAGCTACAAACGAAAATACTTTGCTTGTTCATGCTGGAGACATGATTGGCGGCAGCCCGTTGTTGTCGGCACTGTTCCAGGATGAGCCGACGGTTGAAGTAATGGAAGCGATTGGAATGGATGTCGGTACACTTGGAAATCATGAATTTGACGAAGGGATTACCGAATTACGCCGTATGATAAATGGTGGTGAACATCCACTTGGAAAAGGCACTACAGGCTATGACGGAATGAATTTCCCCGTTATTGCAGCCAATGCTTTTGACAAATCAACAGGTGAATTAATTACAGGTGCACCATACGTGGTTAAGGAAGTTGCTGGTCAAAAAATTGGCTTTATCGGCGTCGTTACACAAGAAACTCCAGATATGATCGTGACGAAAGGAAATGAAAATCTTCAAATCACTGACGAAGCGGAAGCAATTAACAAGTATACGGCAGAGTTAATAGAACAGGGTATTGAAGCAATTGTAGTTTTGGCCCATAACCCCACTAGTCAAGAAGGCTACACAGATGGATTTGATGCTTCAAGAATTGCCGAAAACGTAGATGATGAAGTAGATGTTATCTTTGCTGCTCATAACCATGCTTTCAATGACAAAGTAGTAGATAACAAGTTAATTGTTCAAGCCTATTCCTATGGATCAGCATTCTCTGATGTGGATCTAGTAATTAATCCTGAAACAGGGGATATTGTGAAAAAAGAAGCAGAAGTGGTAACCGTATATCAAGCTGATTACACGCCAGATCCTGCTGTTTCAGTGATTATGAAGAAGTATGAAGATTTAGTTGCACCCTTAAAAGCGGAAGTAGTAGGTAACTCTGCAACTACATTAGCTAAAGCATATCCGTCAACAGCTAGTGAGTTTGCTGATAACGGTCTTGGGAACTTAATTGCTGATGGTATGAAAGCAGCAATGGACACTGACTTCGCCTTAATGAATGGCGGCGGTGTTCGTGCACAGCTTGACGCTGGTGAAGTAACATTCGGGGATTTATTCTCGATTCAACCATTTGGAAATGTTCTAAACAAAATTAGCCTAAGTGGGGCTGATTTAGAAGAAGTATTAAATAAACAAATCACAGCACGTGGACTAGATTACCATATTGCTGGCTTTAAATATACCTACACATACGACGTTGCAACTGGAACTGGTAAGGTTGTCGACATTTTCTTACCGGATGGCAGCAAAATTGACCCAGCCCAAGAGTATTCAGTGGTAGTAAACAATTACATGTATGGTAATGCAAGCTACGGAATTGGTGCTTTGGCAACTGGTTTAGAGGTAGGTCCAGAAGATCTACAAGCAACGGTTGACTTTGTCAAAACATTACCATCTCCATTTGAATACAAAGCCGAGGGGCGTATTCAAAGAGTTCCAAATTAATTAAATACTGAACTATAGAAAAGCTATCCTTTTATCTCGAATGAAAGGGTAGCTTTTTCTAGTTATATTTTTAAAAACTAACAGAAACCTATTGTATAATACTATAAGGAACATATGTTTGGGTTTGTATTTTTTTAAGAGGAGTACAAATGGAAACTTGGGAATCTGCCTATATTGCTGGAATAAAGGATCGATATCATTAACTAGAATCCATGCAAGTGAACACAGAAGACCTTGTATTTCAATTGCTTCAACTGATAAAGAACTTTTAGTTTATATACAGTCTTTAACTAGGGGAGTAATTACTAATAAAAAGAACCACAAACCTGAAATACATAAAGATTCCTACACATTAACTATTAAGAAAAAGGAGTCTGTTCTTTCATTACTAAAACAAATTTCCCCTTTCTTCGGGTTGATAAAAAAAGAAAACGGGCTCAATGGATACTTTTGAATTATGATTCACCAGGTTGAACTTCTAATGTGACATTTTGTAGCACTTGTAGGGTTTTAAATGATTTGCTGATATTATCTACCTTTAAAAGACTCAACTTACTACCTCCTCTTTTTCAGCTAGTTTTAGGGTGTATATTTTTATTAAAAAAATATAATACGTTGCGTATAGCAGAACAAAGGTGTTGCAGTAGGAACAAATTCATATTAACATCTATTCAGACAGAAGATTCTGAACGTTTTGAAAAAATGAAAACGTGTCGAAAAAGGAGGAATTTGTCATATTACATAAAACGAAAATGTAAACGCTTAATAAAGTGTAGTTTTGAAATGGTTGCCAATCTGTAATTACAATAGGGGGAATTTGAAATGGAGAATAAGCAAACGAAATTAAAATGGAAATTAATGTTCCTGCTACTTTTATCAATGATGATTTTTGTTGCAGGCTGCCAAGGAGCAAAACAACAATCTACCACAACTAAGGAAAAACCTCAATCAGCAGAAGGCGAAACAATTAAAATTGGTTTTGTCCTATCCTTTACAGGTCCATTGGCTCCATTATCAGAAGGTATTAAACAAGGTTTCGAACTTTATTTAGAAGAACATGATGGGAAATTAGGCGGTAAAAATGTAGAGCTTAAATTTGAAGATGACGAAGGAAATCCTCAAGTAGGTCTAAGAAAATATCGTCAATTAGTCCACAGTGAAAAAGTAGATCTTCTAGTTGGTCCTACTAACTCTTCTATTGCTCTTGCATTACGTGATGAAGTAAATAAAGATAAAATTCCTATGATTGTACCAAACGCAGCAGCAGACGATCTTAATTGGAGTAAAAAGAGTGATTATGTATACCGTGTTTCTTGGTCTAACTGGCAAAATGGAAATCCTCTTGCAGAGTATGTAGCAGAAAATATTGGTAAAAATGCAGTTATTATGGGTTCTGATTTCCCAGCTGGTATCGAAGTGTTAAGATCCTTTAAGGCTGCCTACGAAGAAGCAGGCGGTAAAGTATTAAAAGAACTTTATCCGAAATTAGGAACAAATGACTTTTCTACTTATTTACAAGAAGCATCTAGCTTAAAGCCAGATGTAATCTATTCCTTCTTTGCTGGTAGTGACGGTATTCGTTATATTCAACAATACGAGGAATTTGGTTTAAAAGATAAAATTCCAATGTCTGGAACATTAGAGTTTGGTGATTTACTAATGATAGAGCCTACTGGAGATGGTTCGGAAGGATTTCTTGCTGGAACTATATACTCACCTTGGTTGGAGAATGATTTAAACAAAAAATTTGTTGAAGGTTATGAAAAGAAATATGGCAAGCTTCCAAATACGTTCTCTGTTAATGGATATGACTCAGCAACAGTTCTTGACAAAGCTCTAACTGCAGCAGGTAGCGTGGAAGCCGAAAAAGTAATCAAAGAATTACCAGGTATTTCTTATGATAGTCCACGTGGACCAATTACGATTGATGAAAAAACACATAATCCTATTCAAAACATCTATATCACGAAAAACGTTTTGAAGGACGGCAAACTTGTACCTGAAATCCTTGAAACAAAAGAAAAAGTAACAATGCCAGAAAAATCACCATTTTAATAAGGCTGTTTTCGTAACGATTGTTGTTAAAATCTTAAAGCCGATTTTAACGTTGCAATAGTTATTTTGAGTCTTCGAATATAGTTTGCTAGCTCTTTTCTTATTAATTTTCTGCTGTTTTCAACGAAAATACAGCAGAATCATTAATTTTTGTTATAAAAAGTAACAAAGTTTTAAAAAAAGAGCCTTTAACTAAAAATTTCTGATTAACTAAATAAATGGGGCTGTCCCAAAAGACAACCCCATTTATTAATATTATTATACTACATTTTAAATAGGAAGAGAGGGGAGAGTCCTTGGATATAATTCTAGTTCAACTTATAACAGGCATTGCATATGGAATGCTGTACTTTATGATTGCAGCAGGGCTAACGATTATTCTAGGAGTTATGAATGTTGTCAATCTATCTCATGGAGCACTGTTCATGCTAGGTTCCTATTTGGCCTTTACCTTTATTAGTAATGGGATTAACTTTTGGTTTGCACTACTATTATCCGCTATTTCAGTAGGGATATTTGGTATTATCCTTGAAAAAGTATTAATCAAACGTGTTTATGGAAAAGTGCTGGAACAAGTGTTGCTGACATTTGGTTTAATGCTTGTTATTGCTGACTCTGTCAAATGGATTTGGGGAACAGAAATGCAAACGATTCCAGCACCTGCAATGCTTGATGTGTCCATCCCAATTGGGGATATGGCATTCCCAGTATTTCGTTTATTTGTCGTATTTGTTGGTTGTTTATTAGCAGTTTTACTATGGTATTTAGAAGCAAAGACACGTATAGGGGCAGTCATTCGTGCAGGGGTAGATGACCGTGCAATGGTTGGTTCTCTTGGTATTAATGTAGGAGCTGTATTTACAGGCGTATTTATCTTTGGAGCAGCTTTAGCTGGATTAAGTGGAGTATTAGGTGGGCCACTCTTAGGTATGTATACAGGAATGGACTCTGAGATCCTTGTCACATCCTTAATAGTTGTTGTAATAGGTGGTTTAGGTTCATGGAAGGGATCGTTTATTGGCGCTTTAATTATTGGAGTGCTTGAAATATTTGGAAAAGTGTGGTTCCCATCCTTATCCATGCTCATTGTATTCTTAATCATGATGGTTATTTTAATCATTCGCCCCCAAGGTCTATTTGGAAGAGAGGTGGCATAATTGAAAAAAAATATACTTTATGCTGTTTTACTTCTCCTCGTCGTTTTCGCAGTACCGCAAATACTTTCTGATTTCGGAACGAATTTAACAACTGAAATTTTTATCATGGCCATGTTCGCTATGAGTTTGGGCTTAATTATGGGCTATGCTGGTTTAGATTCGCTAGGGCATGCTGCCTTTTTTGGAATTGGTGCCTATTCTGTTGCATTAATCGGGCAGTTTGTAACTAATACGTATTTAATCATTATTATAGCGGTTGCGATCGCTGGATTGCTTGCATTCATTACTGGAGCAGTATTTATCCGTACTTCTAAATTCTACTTTCTTATGATTACGCTTGCCTTTAGCCAATTGATATTTACTCTATTCTGGCAAATGAAGGATTTGACAGGTGGAGCGGATGGGATGTCTGTTTCCGCTATTATGAATCTTGGATTTGGTGACATATTTGATCCGCAAACCATGTATTATGTGATGGGAATTATTTTTGTCGCTGTCTATATTTTACTAAGATTATTCGTGGAATCTCCAGCAGGAAAAATTACGAAAGGCGTCATGGAAAATGAAGGTCGTATGAGTGCACTTGGCTATGACGTTCGTGTTTATAAATTATTAGCCTATACCCTTTCCGGAGCATTAGCAGGGTTTGCTGGTTCACTTTATTCCTTCTATAACGTTTTCGTCTCTCCAGAGTTATCTGCTTGGCTGTTCTCTGGTCAAGTAATGATCATGGTTATCGTTGGAGGCGTAGGTACATTGCTTGGACCTGCCATTGGAGCGGGTGTATTCATCTTCCTGCAAAACTTTATTAGTACCTATACGGAAAGATGGCCATTGATTTTGGGTGCCATTCTCATCTTCCTTGTCCTTCTTGGAAAAGGCGGAATCATCCAGTGGTTGAAATTAGGTGTCGATATGATTTTTAAAAGTAAACCCAAAAATAATAAGGTTTCCTCAACTATTCAACCAGAAAAGGAGGAGGTTATCAGTTGAGCTTACTAAAAGTAGATAAAATAAATAAATCATTTGGTACCCTACAAGTACTACATGATGTATCGTTGGAAGTACAGCCAGGCGAACGCCATGTTATTATTGGACCAAATGGTGCTGGGAAAACGACTCTTTTTAATTCTATAACAAACCATCTTCCTATTACTTCAGGAACGGTGCATTTTGAAAGGAAAGATATTACAAATCTTCCTGCTCATAGATTAGTTCATTTAGGGATGGCACGAACATTTCAAAAGAATAATTTATTTGGTGATTTAACGGTAGAAGAAAATATTCATCTTGCCTTAACTGCCAAGAAAAAATATCGTCATGACGTATGGTTTTCCCTAACAAGTCGTTCTGATATAAAAAAAGAAACAAATCAGATATTGGATGAATGGAAGATTACCCATCGCCGTGATGTGAAAATAAATAATCTATCCTATGGAGAACAACGTTTACTAGAAGTACTATTAGCGATGGCTAGTAAACCAAAGCTTCTTTTATTAGATGAACCAACATCTGGAATGTCTCCGGCAGAAACAACTCAAACTTCCGAGATGATTCAAAGACTGCCGCGCTCCATGGCGTTAGTGGTAATTGAACATGATATGGAAGTAGTCTTTGCGATTGCAGATCGAATTACTGTTCTTCACCATGGTGAGCCAATATTAACTGGTGCTCCAGAAGAAGTTAGAAATAGCGAAATGGTAAAGGAAATTTACTTCGGTGGGGGTGCGAAAAAACATGCTTGAGTTACAAGATGTTCATTCCTATTATGGAACAAGTCATATCCTTCAAGGGGTTACATTTACTGTTCCAGAGGGAAAGTGTGTCGCACTTTTGGGACGAAATGGAGCAGGAAAAACAACAACGATTCATACTATATCTGGTCTGGTCAAATCAAAACGCGGTACCATCACTTTTAATGATAAACAAGTACAAACTTTACCAACACACCAAATTTCTCGTGATGGTATTGGCTTAGTACCACAAGGAAGAAGAATATTTCCTTCCCTTACCATTAGAGAGAACTTAACGATGCCCGCTCGGAAAAGAAAAGGAAATAGTCAAGCAGTAAACTGGGATATCGACAAGGTTTATGAGCTATTCCCAATTCTTAAGGAACGCGAAAATAATATGGGTACGCAGCTATCCGGCGGACAGCAGCAAATGCTGGCAATTGGCCGGGCTTTGATGACTAATCCGCAGTTTCTGTTAATGGATGAGCCATCTGAAGGACTCGCCCCGGTTATTATTGACCAAGTAGGTGAGATCGTCTGTAAGCTGAAAGAGACCGGACTTTCGATATTAATGGTTGAGCAAAATATTTCACTTGCCTGCCAGGTAGCGGATGAAATCTTAATCATGAACAAGGGTACGATTGTTTGGAATGGTGCACCAGATGAATTGTTAGAAAATAAGGATGTTCAGCATAAATATTTAGGAGTTTCGTAGCTCCAAAAAAGGTAGACTCTTATCTCGAGTCTACCTTTTGCTTAATTTTATCCTTATTTTTATGAAGAAAAAAATCTATAAAACTAGCTCAATAAATGCTTTGAAAGACTTTCTGTTTTCAAAGCATTTTTCGTTTCCATAAACACTCCCCTAGAGTTTACAATCAGGATTTAACCAATTTATTCAATCCAAGAAAATCCAAAGCATTTTGTCCAAGCATTAACCTTGCATCGACTTCTGAAATATCCTCATGGTTGTCAATGACCTTTCCTACCGGCTTTTCGCGCAGAAGGAATGGATAATCAGATCCGGCAATAATTTGCTTTGCACCAAAACGTTCGATCATGAATTTCAAATTATCTGGGTCGTAAACGAGTGAATCGTAATACAGTTTTTTCGCATAGGAGCTTGGAGGATTTTCTGTATTTCGGGTATCCGGCCAAACTTCCCAGCCTTTATCCATTCTTGGAAGGATATATGGCAAAGACCCGCCTCCGTGTGCAAAGCAAATTTTCAGATTCGGCAACTTGTCCAGCATCCCGCTCATAATGATGCTTCCGGCTGCTAACGCAGTTTCTGAAGGCATTCCGACAGTATACATTGAATTGAAACGTTGAAGCCTTTCTCGTCCTAGAGTTGCCCATGGGTGGACAAAAAGTGGAACATTCATTTCTGCGGCCGCCTCAAAAAATGAATACAGGGAATCGTCATCCAGATTCAGTCCGTTTACATTGGAGCCTATCTGAATCCCTTTAAGTCCGAGCTCTTTAACAGCCCTTTCCATCTCTGCTACCGCCTGTTTCACATCCTGCAGTGGAACCGTGCCCATTCCTATAAATCTGTCTGGATACTTTTTTACCACAGAAGCGATAAAATCATTCTGTGACTGGGCAAGCTCCAGGCAGGCCTGCGGATCCGACCAATATGAGAAGGTGACTGGAATCGGTGACAGCACCTGAATATCCACACCCTCCTTATCCATGTCTTCAATCCGCTTTTTGGGATCCCATGCCTGGTCGGTTATCTTCCTGAATGTTTTGCCTTGTATCTTAATTTCAGCACCACAGCTGCAGGTCTTTTCAAGTATCGGAAACCGGTCATCTTCATATTTTGCTGCCAGGTCAGGAAAATCTTCGGAAATGATGTGTGTATGAAAATCAACTCGTAATTTTTTTGTCAAAGCTGAAAATCTCCCTTCTTTAAGACACCTAAACTGCAAATCTATTTCTTTATTTCTGTACCATAAGTCAAGTAGCTTTTAGGTGGTGTGCTTCCCCACATATCAAGCCCAAACTGTCCCGTGCCTGATTGCCACTCAATCGGCTCCCAGTCTGGTGCAAAAATAAGCATTCCGCCTGTCCACAGCTCAATCCGATTACCGGATGGCTCAAATGCATACAGGAATTGAGCCCCACTTGTACCATGCTTTCCAGGTCCCCACTCGATTTTGATGTCATTTTCAGCCATGATATTCAACGCACGCAGTAGTTCATCCGGTGAATCTAAGAAATAGGCTACATGATGGAGAAGTGCACCTGATTGATTGCCGTTTCGCATGATTGCAATTTCATGTGCGATATTTGTTTTGCTCAACCATGATCCAAGACGAACATCCGCTTCATTTTGAATATAGTAACGATGATGTATTCCAAGGAAATTAGTCCACCATTCCTGCTCATGTGCAACATCATTCACCATCACATTCACATGGTCAAAGCGGCGAGGCGCAGCACCCTTCCCACTGTATTTCATTGGGTGACTAGGCAATTTGGAAGCTGTCAGTGGGTTCGAATACTTTTCCATTTCCCAATAAAGCTCAATAGGAATTCCAGCTGGACTGTAGAATTTGATGGCATCACCCTGTGCGAGTTCAGTACCACCGTCTATCCACTTATAGTCAGTTCCTGATTCTATTAACGATTTTTCGAATGCATAAAGTGATTTTTCTGAGTTAACTCTCCAACCAAAATGGTCCAGTCCAGGTTTTTCAGCTTGATTGAGAACTAATGTGTGGTGATCCCAGTCCTGCCATGCTCGTAGATAAACCTTGCCGTCTTCCTCTGCGGTTACATGCAGGCCCAGAATCTCTGTGAAAAACCATGTAGATCTTTCCAAGTTAGTCACATTGATTGATGCGTGGCCTATGTGTGCAACATTCGATAATTTAAGATCTAGTTCAGTTAGTTCTACCTCATTTTGTTTTGCATTTGATATAGCCATCTTTTCATACCTCCAGTGTTTATTTTGCTATTGAGTAAATTATTTTATATCGGAAATCGCTTACATGAATCCAAAGAAGAAATTGATTTCGATAATTCAAATAATTTACTATAAAATATCCTCTTTAACTAGTTCTAATTATATGGGGTCGATGGGGCAAACAAAAGTGCTGAATTCCTCTATGTGGAATGAAATTAAGAAAATTTCAAAAAGTCCAAATTATTTTAAAGAATGTGAATTCCTCTGCGTGAACCCTTAAAGAACTTCTATGCAATTTTCTATTGAATATTTTGTAAGCGATGACAGAAAATGTGTACATTATTATATTGAAATGATAGAATATTCAAAACATAACAAAAATGTTTCTGTATATGGAACAGCTAAAGAAAGGGGAATGGAAAATGTCTGAAAAAAGTAATAATCCACAAATTCTTTCATCCGTCAGTAATGCACTTCGTATACTCAAGAGTTTTTCTACATTTGAACCAACACAAAAGGTTGGTGACCTCGCAGTATCTCTCGGTCTTGCAAAAAGTACTGTAAGCCGTTTACTTACTACACTTGCTCATGAAGGTTTTGTTATAAAAGATAAAAACACTGGCAGGTATAAACTTGGAATATCAGTCTTGACACTTGGCGGTATTGTTACAAATAACCTGGAAATCCATAAAGAGGTATCACCACTACTATTTAAATTAGTGCATGATACCGGGGAAACAGCACATTTATCGGTTCTGGACGGTCTGGATACAATCTATATTCATAAAGAAGAATGCAGCCACCCGGTTCGAATCCTCACACATCTGGGGAGAAAAAATCCAACATACTGCACAAGTTCTGGGAAAGTACTGCTTGCTTTTGATGAAAATAATCTAGTTGAAGAGGTAATCAAAGCAGGTTTGCATGCATACACAAGCAAAAGTATTACAGATCCCGATAAGTTACGGAAGGAATTGGAGTTAATCCGAAAAAGAGGGTATGCAATTAGTACCGAGGAATTAACAGTAGGAACAAGATCCGTGTCAGCACCTATTCGTGACTATACTGGGAAGGTTGTATCAGCCATAAATGTGGTCGGCCCTCTCCAACGCATGATGGATTATAAAGTGCCGGATATCGCTAAAAAGGTTATGAATGCAGGCGAGGAAGCTTCTGAAAGGATGGGGTATGATAAGCGATTTTTAGGTTAGATATAAGGTATTAGGGTCGTTCGGGAACTTTGGTTTCATTTAAGGTTTGCCGATTTCACTCTGCGAAAGTTGAGTAAAAAACTACATTTTAATAGGAGAGATTATCTCCTGCTAAAGTGTAGTTAATCGAATATTATAACCCTGTTACTATTTCTACCATTCCATTGGTAATCCAACATAGTTTTCTGCAAGACTCGTTGATGCTGACTTTGATGAAATGACATAATCCAATTCTGCTAGTTGAATCCCGACGTCAAATGGGCTATGGTCGAAATTCCGATGTAGGATGGAAGTCATCCAATAGGAGAAACGTTGAGCCTGCCAAACTCGACGTGTACAAATTTCAGAATAGCGATTTAAAAGTTCTTCCTGGTTCGATTGATAGAACTCTTTTATCCCACGTGCCAAAACTTGGATGTCAGCCACCGCTAAGTTTAGACCTTTTGCACCCGTCGGAGGAACAATATGGGCAGCATCACCTGCTAAAAACAGCCTTCCAAATTGCATGGTTTCACAGACAAAGCTGCGCATTGAAACAATGTTCTTTTGAATAATTGGGCCGTCTTTTAACGTCCAGCCATCTGCCATATCAACTCTTGCATGCAGCTCCGTCCAAATTCGATCATCTGACCAATTTGCGATATTATCCTTCGGGTCAACCTGGATATAGTGACGTTGAATTTCAGGTGAGCGTGTGCTAAGTAGGGCAAATCCTCTTTCATGATTTGTATAAATTAACTCAGGGTTTACAGGTTCTGTTTTCGCCAATATTCCTAGCCAACCGAATGGATAAATTTTTTGTTTTTCTGATCGAACATCAGCTGGAATGGCTTTACGGCTAGGTCCATGGAAACCATCACAGCCAGAAATAAAATCACACGTTAATTCCTGCAAATAATTACCATGGCAGAATTGAATTTTCGGTGTAGATGTTTCAATATCATGTAGACTAACATCACTAACATTAAAGAAGATTTTTGCACCAGCTTGGAGACGAGCGGCTACTAAATCTTTAATTACTTCATGCTGGGCATAGACGGTTATTTCTTTTCCACCTGAAAGCTCATGTAAATCAATCCGGTGCCGTTTACCTTTAAATTGTAATTCAATACCGCGATGGACATGACCTTCCTTCATCAACCGCTCTC
Source organism: Neobacillus vireti (assembly GCF_036962345.1). Classification (GTDB taxonomy): domain Bacteria; phylum Bacillota; class Bacilli; order Bacillales; family Cytobacillaceae; genus Neobacillus; species Neobacillus vireti_A. The sequence goes on along the minus strand of NZ_JBALNB010000011.1, from coordinate 22,650 downwards.
CCACACCTGTTCCCTTTAATAGATTTACTGTGCCCTGCTCTAACACACCTGCACGAATGGTACCCTCAATTTCCTCCCGTGACCGTGATTCAAGAATAATAGATTCTATCCCTAGTAAATGTAATAAATGAGAAAGCAAAAGCCCTGCCGGACCTGCTCCAATAATCCCAACCTGTGTACGCATATAATCATCCCTTCTATATAATAAAGACTGTAGGAAGATACTTACGTAAGTTCCTACAGTCTCTTTCTTTACTTGACATATTCGCTATCTGCTTCAGCCTCTATCTTGACTGACTCTTTATTCCCAAAAGTAAGCATGGCATTCCAACTTCCAGAAGATTGTCCGTCCGCTAAATAGGTTGGTTCCCATCCATCCTCAATCATGCTAAATAGCATTGCTAGGTGACGTCCACCAGATTCAACCTTTGCAAACCTTGCATACTGCGGAAGCATATCATAGGCTGCTTGATAATCCTTTTTCATGATGTATTCCACAAATTGCTTGTCCATAGCATGTTCCGTTACTGTCGGCTTATTGTGTCTTCCACGAACTAAATTATGAGATAAGGCACCACTCGAAACAAATACTACCTTTTTCTCACTTTCTCGTAAAACCTTGGCAATAACTTGCCCCCACTTATTGGTTTCTTCTAAACTTGCTGCTAATGTAACAGATAAATTAATAACCGGAATATCTTCATTTGGAACAAGATAGCGTAAAGGTACGACACTTCCATAATCCCAAATATAATAAGGATCATTTACCCCCTGGACTTGCAAACCAGCTTCCTTACCAGCGTTTACTAATTGATTGGCTAAGTCTTCGTCACCTCGCCAGTGATAAGGAACATCTTTAATCAAATCTGGCGCCTCAAATGCAGTTAGAATCCCTTTATGGACAGGAGTACAGTCAACATAATGAAAAAATGTTGATGGCCAGTGACATGAAACTAACACTAGTACATCTGGTTTTATTGTTTCAATCTCCTTGGCCACTTCTTTCATAGCTGAAACCATATCCTTTTGAAACTCAGGTACATCTTTTTCATGGCAAATACTTGGGACATGTGGGACCAACATACTCAATTCAATCGTCATATGATTCTCCCTAAAAATATATTTTTTGCAACCGCTTTCATAAATATAAAGATAGTTCTTAACCTTTTTAGACATGACGTTAGTAGCAGGGGTATATCGCCATGCTACCAACCTTCGTTTTTAGCATTCTATACTTCAGACATCGGTTTTCCAGCTTTTCCCCAGTGAGTTTTTGAAATCTCGGTTACAATCACTCTAATAGTCTCTTTCGGTGCATCCAATGTTTCTGAAACTGTATTGGTAATATTTTGAATAACCTCTGCCACTTTTTCTTTAGGTCTTCCTTCCATCATTTGCACGTTGATAATTGGCACCGAATCCCTCCTTTTCAAAAACTACTTTCTTTTAATCAGTAACAGTAAAGGTAACTTCACCTAAACCATCAAATTTTCCGCTTACGACATCTCCGTATTTCAACATGACTGCACCGGTAATTCCACCAGTTAAAATAACATCACCTTTACGTACCTTTTCCCCTCTTCTTGAGAGCATATTTGCGAGCATTGCAACAGAATTAGCTGGGTGCCCTACGACTGCAGCTCCAGCCCCTAAATCCTTTATCTCTCCATTGATGGATAAGGTAACGCCAACTAAATCCAATTCAAATTGCTCTGGCTTTTTCAATGATGTACCAAATACAACTCTCGAGGTGGATGCATTATCTGCAATTACATCAGGTAAAGTAAAGTTGAAATTTTCATAACGGCTATCAATAATCTCCAATGCTGGTAGAACATATTGTGTTTTTGCTAAGACCTGAGCCCCAGTCACACCTGGACCTTCAATATCTTCAGCCATCACAAAAGCGATTTCTGCTTCAACTTTTGGATGAATTTGCTCATGTAAAGGAACCTGGCCACCATTTTCTATTAACATATAATCGAACACATAACCATAGATAGGCTCATCTACATTCATTTGCTTCATTTTTGCATGACTGGTTAAACCCATTTTAGGACCAACGATTCTTCTACCTTCATTTAACTTGATGTTAACAAGTTCATGTTGAACCAGGTATGCTTCTTCAACAGTTAAATCGGGCTTTAAGTTTGCTGTAACCTTTACTACTTCCCGTTTTTCTACTTCAGCAGCAACTAAATATTCCGCTAAATCTCTATATTGACTCATTCCCGTTCCTCCCTACACAAAGACACATTGCTTTCCTAAAATTATTTTAGTAAACCGTTAAAAGTTAACACTTACTTGCCCGATATGAGCAAATCTAGCCGTAAACGTATCTCCTGCAGTTGCAACCTCGGCTGCTGATAGCGCACCTGATAAAATCACTTCACCTGCTCGAAGGGGAATATCAAATTCTGATAGTTTATTGGCTAACCAAGCGACACAGCTTGCTGGATTCCCTAATGCTGCTGCACCCACTCCCGTATTGACTATGTCACCATTTTTCGTAAATACCATGCCAATTAGTTCAAGATTAATATCCTCAATTTTTGTCGGTTTACCACCAAGGACATAATAACCCGATGAAGCATTGTCCGCTACGGTATCGACCAGCTTGATTTTCCAGTCCTTCACTCGGCTATCTACAATTTCGAGTGCAGGAACGACATACACTGTCGCCTGAAGGACATCAAGTGTGGTTACATTCGGTCCTCTTAACTCCTTTTTCAAAATAAAGGCAATTTCTGCTTCTACTTTTGGTTGGAGAACTTGTTCAATGGAAATCCTACCGTTGTTTTCCACAACCATGCTATCTAGTAAGTGTCCATAATCTGGCTCACCCACTCCAAGCAAATTTTGCATAGCTTTTGAAGTTAAGCCAATTTTCTTTCCAACAATTTTCTGCCCTTTAGTAACCTTTTTACTGATATTTTCTAACTGAATATAATAGGCATCTTTTACTGTAAGGTCAGGATCAATTGCTGTAAGTGGAGCAGTACCTATCCTAGTGTTTTCTGCTTCGACTAATTGTTCTGCATATTGTTGTACTTTATTCGTCACTCTTCTTACTCCCTTCCCTATAACTTAATCGTGATATTGGATAATTCTGAGTAAAAATCAATGCTATGCATACCGCCTGTTCTACCAATCCCGCTTTGCTTCATCCCGCCAAATGGTGTACGAAGATCACGTAAAAACCATGTATTCACCCAAATAATCCCGGCTTCAATTTGATGGGCAACCCGATGTGCACGTCTTAGGTCATTGGTCCAAATCGTTGCACTTAACCCATAATGCGTATCATTCGCCTGCATGATTACTTCCTCTTCCATATCAAATGGCATTACAGTAACAATAGGTCCAAAAATCTCTTCGCGGACACAGCGCGAATTCCGATCTAATCCCGTAATAATTGTTGGCTCTAAATAATATCCCTTTTCAAAGCCGTCCGGACGTTTTCCACCTGTCAAAATAGTGGCTCCATCTTTTCTAGCAATCTCAATATAACTATTAACTCGGTCATAATGCTCTTTGCTTATTAATGCTCCTACTTTGGAATCATTGTTCAAAGGATGGCCAACCTTTAATGTTTTTACCTTTTCAGCAAATTTGGATAAGAATTTTTCATATACAGGTCTCTCAACATAAATACGTGATCCGCAAAGACAAACTTCCCCTTGATTAATAAAACTAGATTTAAGTGTTGTTTCAATAACCTCATCCAAATTAGAATCTGCGAAAATAATATTTGGATTTTTACCGCCCAATTCAAAGGATAGCTTTTTCAATGATGCTGCTGCAGATTTCATAATTGCTGTCCCTGTACTTGGCTCACCAATAAATGAAATAGCATCTACATCTGGATGTTCTGTGATCGCTCCACCAGCAGAATTTGGTCCGAATCCATGAACGAGGTTTACAACGCCATCTGGAACTCCTGCTTCTTTACAAATTTCCATTAACACCGTTGCAGTCATAGGAGTCCATTCTGCAGGTTTAATAATGGCTGTATTCCCCATAGCCAAGCAAGGTGCTAATTTCCAAGTAAGTAGTAATAATGGAAGATTCCAAGGCTTAATGATTCCCACTACGCCTACAGGACGACGATATGAATAATGGAGCGCCAAATCATCCTGTTGATTGGCATCTGTGTTAACGGAAATCATGTAATCTGCAAAAAAGTGGAAGTTATAGGCAGCACGCGGGATATCGATACTGTTGGCTAACCAGAATGGCTTTCCAGTATCTAACGATTCTAAGTGAGCTAATTCCTCTTGTCTTTCAAGAATCAAATCACCAATGCGGCGAAGGATTTTTGAACGTTCTCCGACAGTTATTCCTTTCCATTTTCCATTTAACGCTCTACGAGCTGCGGCAACAGCATAATCTACTTCTTCCTTCCCGCCTTCGGCAACTGTCCCTAATACTTCTTCTGAAGCAGGGTTGATGTTTTCGAACGTTTTCTTGTTTTGTGATTCAACAAATTGACCATTAATAAAATGTAAACAATTAATCGCTCTTACTCTAGTTTCTACTTGCATGTCAATGTTCCTCCTAGTAATCTACAATTTTTTTGTATTTTCTTACTATTATGGTAACGCTTACGAATTTCACATACAACGCTGCAGTTTCTCTATATGCAACAATCATAAAAAAATTTCAAAAAATGCAAAATATTCACTTATTTGTCTAAATATTTATAATTTTCACTTTTCAAATCGTGTATTTTTTGATATATTGCGTATTATAGAACAACTTTGTTTTCTATAATGAAACTTAGAAAACCTCCTGAATCAAAGAAATATCGTTTAGGCCTGTCAATTCTATCTTTTAAGCGGCATCGTCAATCACAATATGGATGTATATCAAGAGTACCAGCCTATCCTATCCTTAATAAGCTGGTTGAAACCATAGGTGAAACCGCTCACATTTCTGCTTTGGACCATTTAGATGTAATTTATCTATTATTAATTGTCGGACCAAGGATCCAGCCGCAAAAAGTCTAGGGATATGCAAAAATGGTTATGAACTCCGCGATGGAGATTTCCATTCGGTTGGGATATAGGAGCTAAAAAAAAATTTCAACCAAAAAGGAGATTTGTTATGTTCGATTTTCACACACACTTTATTCCTCCTGATGTGATCAGCTGGATTAAGGATCACCAACATACTGTTAATGCAAAATGGATTAAAAAAGAAGAAAACAAAGATGAATTCTTACTAGTAAATGATAAATGGGGATTTGAGCTAAAAAAAGCGTTTATTGATGCTGACCTGTATATATCCGATCAGGAAAAAGCAGGTGTTACACATTCACTACTATCGCCAATACCACAACTATTCATGTATGATTTCCCTGAAGAAATAAGCACGGATATTTCTACTGTTTACAATCGTTCTTTAGCACAGTGGACAAATTCAAATCCTACAAAACTATCAGCATTAGGCACTGTCCCACTTACAAACCCTGAGAAAGCGGCAGCCGTTCTACGCGATGGTATTAGCGCTGGATTAAAAGGAGTCATTATCGGACCTGGATTATCAGATCATATGTTATCAGATGAATTTTTTACACCTTTTTTTGAAGAAGCGAATCGACTAAAAGCAATTGTTTTCATTCATCCATTATTATGTGAGGATTCCAGATTAAAAAGAAGAATGATGCCAAATTTAATTGGTGTACCTTGGGAAACAACGATTTGCGCAACTGATCTTTTGTTAAGCGGGATCGTTGATCAATACCCTAATTTAAAGATTTTATTTGCCCATGGGGGAGGCTTCCTGCCATATCAGATTGGTAGACTTAACAAGGGGTTTGAACAATGGGAACTTGTTTCGTCTAAATTACAGGCTCCACCATCTGAATATTTGAAACGCTTTTGGTATGATTCGGTTCTGTGGAGTCAGGATAGTTTGGATTTCTTAATCAAAAGCGTAGGTGAAGATCGGGTGGTACCAGGATCTGATTTTCCTTTTGACCTATGTGTTTGGCCTCCAATTGGAAATAATCAAGCAGTGACATATTCTTTACTATAGTAGGATTGACACGCCGCCACCATTTCATTAATTTAACATAACAAACAGTTTAAACATTCCAAAGCTTTCATTATTATTTCTGTTGTCCATAACGTATGTTTTGGAGGTTTAGTCACGATCCACTCGTAAGTTAAATCAATCACATCTTGTCCTTTATCATCTAATGTATGTAATTTATGAGGTCATTTAATAAATACACTTATGTTTCCTTTGAGTTGGTGATATCCGAGGCTTCATACTATACGAAAACAGCCCCAAAATAAAAAGAACTGTAGTCTTCACTACAGTTCTTTTTATTTTTGAAGTATATATTTGCCAGTAGTTTTTTGAAGCATAACGTTGCCAAAGCGGCAATATTATGCTTCAAATGTTTCAAGTCACATCTCTACTGGTATTGTTATCCACCTTATGTATGGTGGAGACGGCGGGACGTGCGTTTCCATGCTTTCGTCATGGCACTGACTATATCTTGAACCTGCATACTACCAGGTCCCTCGGCGTATTATGCGAAATATAATTTTTACCTTTTCATTAGGTAGGATTTCGCATCCTAGTACTACCATTTAGAAATGGCAGCCTATAAGTCGATACACGGCTGTTGGATTACTCCACATACCGCTCGGCATTGCCTTATCGCCAGTTTGGCGACGTAGGTTTCACCGATAAAGCCGAATTTTCACTTATGTGTTACCACATAAGGCGACTAAGTTACTAATCGAACCCGCGTCCAAAGATATCGGCACTTAAGCTTCTACGAGTGTAGTCGACATATTGGCGCTTCGCTGATCCTTTTGCCTATCGACAGGCGGCCGGTCAGCTAGTCTGGTTGTTCTCTTCCTTCGCCCTCAGACGGTGGACTCCGGCGTAGCCTACTAAGAGTGAGTCCGCTACCCTACCACATAGGCGATGGAGGGGCGAACAGCTATGCAGTTATTAAGCTGCGAAAGCTAGGTTGTTGTTAGTTTTGCCAGTTATAGGCGTTGACGTTTTAACGAGGCCGATCCCCTCGACTCGCAACCCAAGCTCGAACTACCCCTGTCGAATCCGTAGCGCCCCCATTATAAAATGAGCTGAAATCTACTTAAAGATTAAAGCTGCAGACGTCGGATGCTCAACAATAGTTTGAGCAAAAGTTATCGTCGCTCCTTAGCGACAAACTTATTATAACACACTTTGCGTCTTTTTCAATTGTAAGTTTTTGTAATTACATTTTTTGACGCTCGCGGAATGCACGCTCGATATCGCGCTTAGCTTCTTTTTGCTTTAATACCTCACGTTTATCATAATTCTTTTTACCCTTTGCTAACCCTAACAAAACCTTGGCAAATCCATTTTTTAAATAGACCTTTAAAGGAATTAGTGCATACCCTGCTTCCCTTGTTTCACCAAAAAGCTTATTAATTTCCCGTTTATGAAGCAAAAGCTTTCTTTGTCTTAATGGATCATGATTGTAGCGATTTCCTTGTTCATAAGGGCTTACATGCATGTTTAATAAATGCATTTCACCGTTATGGATTCTCGCATAGGAATCTTTAAGGTTTACTTTTCCAGCACGAATGGACTTTATTTCAGTTCCTTGAAGAACAATTCCTGCTTCGTATGTTTCTTCAATAAAGTAATCATGGTATGCTTTTTTATTCTGGGCAACCACTTTCCCTATACCTTTTGGCATGTCTCTCACCTCGTTATGGGTTAATTTTAGCAGAAAACGTTACTCATAACAATTGAAAGCCAACAACAGGAAAAATGCCTTTTTCATGAAAACATTTATAGTGACCGAAATACTGCTCAAACCTAGATTACGGGCATTATAAACCTTCTATAGTTACCCAAACTCCTCTCAAAACCGGATTAGGGGCATTATAAAGCTTCTATAGTTACCCACCCCCCTCCCGAAGCAGGATTACGGGCATTATAAAGCCCCTATAGTGACCGAAACCCCATTCAAACAAAGGTTTCGGTCGCTATAAAGGCCTAATCAAAATATTATCTCTTTTTATTTTTCCGCTTTGTACTTTTGTTTTTAGGAACATTGTCATAAAACTTCTTTTTCTTACGCGTTCCTGATCCTTGACCAGATCCGCCGCCACGTCCTTCAGTCTTTTGCCCGCCCTTGCCTTCTTGGGTTTTATTACGACGCGGTTTTTTCGTATCGCTGCCAGTCCTAATCACCACTTTTGGTGTCTCAGAACGCTCGCGGCGAGTACCTTTCATACCAACGATTTCAAAGTCGATAGAACGCTCGTCTTTGTTAACCTTTACGACTCTAACGGTAATTTCATCCCCGATTCGGAACACATTCCCTGTCCGTTCACCAATCATTGCAAAATGGCGCTCGTCAAACCGGTAGTAATCATCTGTCATATAGCTGACATGAACGAGACCTTCAATCGTATTCGGCAGCTCGACAAACATCCCAAAATTGGTGACGGAGCTAATAATACCGTCATACTCAACACCAATCTTGTCTTCCATGTATTCAGCTTTCTTTAGTTCATCCGTTTCACGTTCGGCATCAACGGCACGGCGTTCCATTTTGGATGAATGCTGAGCAATTTCAGGCAATCTGGCATTCCATTTCTCACGGGTGATCTCATCAAGCTTTCCTTCAATTAAATATGTCCGGATTAACCGGTGAACAATGGTATCAGGATAGCGTCGAATTGGCGATGTGAAATGGGTATAAAACTCTGTTGATAATCCAAAGTGCCCTAGGCTCTCAGGATCGTATTTCGCTTGCTGCATAGAGCGAAGCATAACAGTTGAAATAACCATTTCTTCCGGTTTTCCTTGAACAGCTTCAATAATTTCCTGAAGAGCTCTAGGGTGAACATCATTCGCTGTCCCTCTTACAAGGTAGCCAAAATTGGTGATAAACTCAAAAAATCTTCTTAGCTTATCTTCCTTTGGATCCTCATGGATTCGGTAAATAAACGGTACTTCCATCCAGTGAAAGTGCTCGGCGACCGTTTCATTTGCAGCCAGCATAAACTCTTCAATGAGCCTTTCCGCAACCGAACGCTCGCGAAGAACAACATCTGTTGGTTTACTTTCTTCATCTACCAAAACCTTTGATTCTTTAAAATCAAAATCAATCGCGCCACGTTTCATTCTCTTCCCACGTAAGATTTGAGCAAGTTCCTCCATTTGTTCAAACATAGGAACTAATGACTCATATCGGGAACGTGTTTCTTCATCTTTATCCACTAATATCTTATTTACATCGAAATAGGTCATTCGCTCCGTTGTCTTTATGACACTTTGAAAAATCTCATGATTCACAACTTGACCTTCACCCGTGATTTCCATTTCACAGGAAAGCACTAAACGGTCCACATTCGGATTTAGTGAACAGATTCCATTGGATAAACGATGTGGAATCATCGGGATTACTCTGTCTACTAAATAAACACTTGTTGCCCTTTCTTCGGCCTCTAAGTCAATTGGCGTTCCTTCTTTTACATAGTAGCTGACATCTGCAATATGTACGCCAAGCTTATAATTGCCATTCTCAAGTTTTGTGACAGTAACCGCATCATCAAGGTCCTTAGCGTCCGCACCATCGATGGTAACAATCGTTTCATTTCTTAAATCACGGCGGTTTTCCAATTCACTTTCATCAATCGTATCGGGTGTTTCATTTGCCTGCTTCAATACCTCATCTGGGAAGGACATCGGCAGACCATGTTTATGAATCACAGAGAGAATATCAACACCTGGATCATTCTTATGGCCAAGGACGTTAATGACTTCCCCTTCCGCACTCTTTCTGCCTTCTGGATAGGTAATTAATTTAACGACTACCTTATGACCCTCGACCGCACCTTTAGATGCTGATTTTGGGATAAAAATATCACTTGCGAACTTTTTATCATCTGGAATCACAAAACCAAAGCTTTTGCTTTCCACATACGTACCAACAATTTGCTGGACTCCGCGCTCAAGAATGCGAATAATACTGCCTTCCCTGCGCTGCCCTGAGCTTTCGGATGAAATGCGGGCAAGTACGGTATCTCCATGCATGGCGGTATTGGTTTCATTTGGTGGAATAAAAATATCGTCCATCCCAGGCTCATCTGGAGCGACAAAAGCAAATCCTTTTGCATGACCAATAAGTTTCCCACGAATTAAATTCATTTTTTGCGGCAAACCATAACGGTTGCTGCGAGTGCGGACAACTAATCCTTTTTCTTCCATTTGTACAAGTGCTTTTACAAATTCTTTAAATTCACTCGAATCAGAGATACCAAATGCCGCTTCTAATTCTTGAACGGTTAATGGCTTATAAGCCTCATCTCTCATATATTGTAATAGTTTATCAACGTGCAGTTGAATATTATCTTCCAATCAAATCCCTCCTCATAGGGTTAATTTTGCCAATCTAATTTTTCTAAAAAGGTGTAAATATCTTCATGAAGTTGATCACGTTCTTTATCTAGCGTAATTACATGTCCAGATTCTTCATACCATTTTATTTCTTTCTCCATAGACTCTATTTCATTGTAAATGATATTTGCACTCTCTGTGTTTATCATTTTGTCATGGCGGGCCTGTACCACATAAGTAGGGGCATAAATCATATCTACATGGTCGCGGACATCAGAAATTAATTCTTGCAGCGCCTTTAAGGTTTTCATTGGTGTTTTTGCAAACTCATTCATTTCCACTTCGATTTGTTCCTCGGTTTTCCCCTCAAGTGTCTTATATTCGCGGGCATACTCGAGAATTCCTTGGTACATGACTTCTTCGCTTTTTATATACATCGGTGCACACATTGGAAAAATGCCTTTTATAGGTACAGTGTAACCCAATTTTAAAGAAAATACGCCGCCGAGCGAAAGTCCTCCTACAGCGATTTCTTCATGGCCTTGATTTTTTAAAAAATTATAGCCATTTATGACATCCTTCCACCAATCTTCCGGACCAGTATGTACAAGTTCCTCAGGAGGAACTCCATGACCTTTGTAATGGGGAGCATGACAAGTGTATCCTCTCTTTTCTAAAAAGCGGCCTAACATCCGAACATCGGCAGAATTACCTGTAAAACCGTGAAGCAATAAAACCGCTCGTTTTCCTCCTTTAAATGTAAAGGGCTTCGGTGGTGCAATTTTCATAGTAAAAACTCCTTTAAATCAATAAAATCCATTACCTTAGTTTAAGCAAACAAATGGCATACATTCCAGAAAAAAGCCTTCAGTTTTTGTGCAATAAAAAAACCTGACAATTAAGCCAGGTTTTTGAGCATTCTCTATTATACTTCGAAGTATGCAACTAAAACTGCAAGGATAATAAAAAGAACAGATAAAACAACGGTAATACGGTGTAGAATCAAATCAAGTCCACGCGCTTTTTGCTTACCGAATAATGTTTCGGCACCACCTGAAATGGCACCAGATAAGCCGGCACTTTTACCTGATTGCAAAAGAACAACAAGAATAAGTCCAATACTAACGATTACTAATAGTGTTACAACTAATGCGTGCATGTAAGCTACCTCCTGTTAGTTCGTACATTTCACAGTATTTTTAATGTACCATATTATTGCCCTTTTAACAATACGTCTTTGTGGCAGCTTTAGGTAAATTATAGTGACCAAGCACGATTAGACCTCCCCTGTGCCACCATGCATTGACCCAAATGTATTTTCCTTCACTCTCTTCGGTCACTCCAGTACCTCTGCATTGACCCAAATACATTTTCTTCTTGCACTCCGGTCACTCCAGCACCTCTGCATTGACTCAAATACATTTTCTTCTTGCGCTCCGGTCACTCCAGCCCTCTCCATTGACCCAAATGTATTTTCTTTACGATCTTCGGTCACTCCAGCACCTCTGCATTGACCCAAATGTATTTTCTTCATGCTCTTCGGTCACTCCAGCACCTGCATTGACCCAAATGTATTTTCTTCATGCCCTTCGGTCACTTCAGCAACTCTGCATTGACCCAAATGTATTTTCTTTACGCTCTTCGGTCACTCCAGCACCCCATCATCTCTTCAAATCAACTTTCGGGCACTCCAGCACCCCATCATCTCTTCAAATCAACTTTCGGGCACTCCAGCCAACAAAAAGGCACTCATTCGTCAATGAGTGCCTTAGCTAGTTGATTTATTTTTTTAAGTTATAGAAAGACTTTAAGCCATTGTATTGTGCTGTTTCACCTAATTGGTCTTCAATGCGAAGCAATTGGTTATATTTCGCTACACGGTCTGTACGTGAAGGTGCACCTGTTTTGATTTGACCCGCATTTGTTGCAACAGCGATGTCAGCGATTGTGTTATCTTCTGTTTCACCAGAACGGTGAGAGATAACTGCTGTGTAACCAGCGCGCTTCGCCATTTCAATCGCATCAAATGTTTCAGTTAATGTACCAATTTGGTTCACTTTGATAAGGATTGAGTTGCCGATTCCTTTTTCAATACCTTCAGAAAGCTTCTTCGTATTTGTAACGAATAGGTCATCCCCTACTAATTGAACTTTTTTACCAAGACGCTCAGTTAGAAGTTTGTGGCCTTCCCAGTCGTTTTCGTCTAAACCATCTTCGATAGAGATGATTGGATATTTAGTAGCCATATCCTCGTACCAATCAACCATTTCTGCAGAAGTCTTAACAACACCTTCACCTTTTAGATGGTATTTTCCATCTTCTTTGTTATAGAATTCTGAAGATGCTGCGTCCATTGCTAAGAATACTTCTTCGCCAGGCTTGTAGCCAGCTTTTTCGATTGCTTGAACGATTGTTTGAAGTGCTTCTTCGTTAGATCCTAAGTTTGGAGCAAATCCGCCTTCATCCCCAACAGCAGTGTTAAGTCCTTTTTCTTTAAGAACTGATTTTAAGCTGTGGAAAATTTCTGCACCCATACGAAGTGCTTCTCTGAAGTTAGGAGCTCCAACAGGCATAACCATGAACTCTTGAATATCAACGTTGTTATCAGCATGCTCACCGCCGTTAACGATGTTCATCATTGGAACTGGAAGCTGCTTAGAGTTAAAGCCGCCAAGGTATTGATATAAAGGAATATCTAAGTAGTTTGCAGCAGCATGAGCTACAGCCATAGAAACACCTAGAATAGCATTAGCACCTAATTTGCCTTTGTTTTCAGTTCCATCAAGCTCGATTAAAGCATGGTCAACAGAAACTTGGTCTAAAACGCTGAATTCTTCACCAACAAGATGTGGAGCGATAATTTCATTTACGTTGTCTACAGCTTTTAAAACACCTTTACCTAAATAACGGTCTTTATCTCCATCACGAAGTTCTACTGCTTCGTATTCACCAGTAGATGCACCACTTGGAACTAAAGCACGGCCAAAAGCGCCTGATTCTGTAAATACTTCTACCTCAACTGTTGGGTTACCACGGGAATCCAATACTTCACGAGCATAAACGTCTACAATAAATGGCATTTAATTTCTCTCCTTTAATATAAAAAAATTATTTTACTAATGTTTTTCCTGTCATTTCTTCTGGCTGTTCGACACCCAGTAATTTTAACATTGTCGGAGCTAAATCTCCTAAGATTCCACCTTCACGCAATTCTACGCCCTTCTTCGTCACAATGACTGGAACAGGGTTTGTAGTATGGGCTGTCATAGGCTCACCTTCAAGAGTGATAACCTCATCTGCGTTTCCATGATCAGCTGTAATAATAGCTGTTCCGCCCTTTTCAAGAATCAAATCAACAATTTTACCTAAGCATTCATCAACCGTTTCAATCGCTTTAACTGTTGGTTCAAGCATTCCTGAATGACCAACCATATCAGGATTTGCAAAATTTAGGATAATCGCATCAAATTTATCGTCTTGAATTTCTTTAAGCAGGGCGTCTGTCAATTCATAAGCACTCATCTCTGGCTGCAGGTCATAAGTTGCAACTTTAGGTGAGTTGATTAGAAGACGCTCTTCCCCAGGGAACTTGTCCTCACGGCCGCCGCTCATAAAGAATGTAACATGAGGATATTTTTCGGTTTCGGCTATTCTTAATTGTTTCAATCCATTTTGCGACAATACCTCTCCTAAGGTGTTGTCCAAGTTTGAAGGCTTAAACGCAACATACCCATTTACCGATTCACTGAAATGCGTTAAACACACAAAGAATAAATCCTTTGGATGTTTCTCACCACGGTCAAACGGACGAAAATCTTCGTTTGTGAATACATTGGAAATTTGAATCGCACGGTCTGGACGGAAGTTATAGAAAATAACTGCATCATTATCTTGAATCGTCGCAACAGGCTTACCATCTTCTTTTGTAATCACAGACGGAATGACGAATTCATCGAAAATTCCATGTTGGTAAGAATCTTCAACAACATCTAATGGGTTGGTGTAGGTTGGTCCATCGCCATAAACCATGGAACAATAAGACTTTTCAACACGTTCCCAGCGCTTGTCACGGTCCATTGAATAGTAACGTCCAGAAATGGTAGCAAATTCACCAACGCCATACTCATTAATTTTATCCAAAGTCTGCTGAATATATTTAGCTGCAGTTTTCGGACCAACATCACGTCCATCAAGGAAGCCATGTAAATAGACTTTTTCTACGCCTTCTTCTTTAGCCATCTTTAACAGAGCAAACATATGGTTAATATGGCTGTGAACTCCGCCATCGGACAATAATCCGAATAAATGTAAGTTGGTTCCATTTTTCTTTACATGATCCATCGCACTGCAGATGGTTTCATTTTTTTCAAATTCACCTTCACGAATGGCGATATTCACACGCGTTAGGCTTTGGTAGACAATCCGGCCAGCACCGATATTTAAGTGACCAACCTCTGAGTTACCCATTTGTCCTTCAGGAAGTCCAACTGCCTCTCCAGAAGCAGTTAAATGAGAGTGCGGGAAGCTATCCCAATAACGATCAAAATTCGGTTTTTTCGCATGATAGACTGCATTCCCTTTTTGTTCATCCCTGCATCCAAATCCGTCTAGAATGATGAGGGCAACGGGAGACTTACTCATAGCTTCCTGCCTCCAATAGCTGCAAGAATGAGCGAGCCTCAAGACTTGCTCCGCCTACAAGAGCACCATCAATATCTGGTTGAGCCATATATTCTTTAATATTCTCAGGTTTTACACTTCCGCCATATTGAATGCGAACAGCATTTGCAACTTCTTCATTAAACTGCCCGGCAACTACCTGACGAATATGTGCACATACATCATTTGCATCTTGTGAAGTCGAAGATTTGCCTGTTCCAATTGCCCAAATAGGTTCATAAGCAATGACAGTCTGTTTTACCTGTTCATCGGTTAAACCTGCTAGTGCCTTTTGAATCTGAGTGCCCACAAAATCCATTGTTTCGCCATTTTCACGCTGCTCTAGCGTTTCACCACAGCAAACAATCGGTGTTAAGTTATATTTAAAAGCTGCAAGCGTCTTTAAGTTAACAGATTCATCTGTTTCATTAAACATTTCTCTACGCTCAGAATGACCAATAATCACATATTGAACGCCGATTTCGGAAAGAGGTTTTGGACTGATTTCTCCAGTAAATGCCCCGCTCTCTTCGAAATGCATATTTTGAGCTCCAATTTTTACGTCGCTGCCTTCTGTTACTTCTACAAGATTCTGCAAAAATAAAGCAGGTGCACATATAACAGAGTCGATTTTTTGAGAATCTGGAACTAATCCTTTTACTTCTTCTGCAAAACTTTTTGCTTCTGCATGAGTTTTATTCATTTTCCAGTTACCTGCAATAATCGGTTTACGCATTTCTAGCACTTCCCTTTTTACTTAATTATTTGTCTAGCTGCAGCGCCTAGGGGCTCGGGTCATAAGCCAATCCGTCAGAAAGGTTAAAAAGCAACCTTCCCGCCGACTCGTCTAATGCCTGTCGCCCCGAGGAAAAAATGAACTTCTTTTTTCCCTAGGTCAAGGCGCTTCCGCTTTTCTATTTATCATTTAAAGCTACAACGCCTGGAAGTTCTTTACCTTCCATAAATTCAAGTGAAGCGCCGCCGCCTGTTGAAATATGACTCATTTTTTCCGCTAAATTGAACTTTTCGACTGCTGCTGCAGAGTCTCCGCCGCCAATCACAGAGTATGTACCTTCTGCATCTGCTAGTGCTTGGGCAACTGCCTTTGTTCCGCCAGCAAACTTATCGATTTCAAAAACACCCATTGGTCCATTCCAAATAACCAATTTAGACTTTTGGATTACATCACGGTAAATTTCAGCCGTTTTCGGTCCGATATCAAGTGCTTCCCAATCAGCTGGAATTTCATTAATAGCAACTGCTTTAGTATTGGCCTCTGCTGAAAAATCATCAGCCACAATTGCATCAACCGGCATATAGAAATTGACACCTTTTTCTTTTGCTTTTTCTATATAAGAATTCGCTAAGTCAATTTTATCTGCCTCAAGAAGGGATTTACCAATTTCATGTCCCTGAGCTTTAACAAAGGTATACGCAAGACCGCCGCCAATAATCAGGTTATCAACCTTTTCTAATAGGTTTTCAATAACACCAATTTTGTCTTTTACTTTCGCTCCGCCAATAATCGCAGTAAACGGTCGTTCAGGATTGGATAGAGCTTTTCCTAATACATCTAGTTCTTTTTCCATTAAAAGACCGGATACAGCAGGTAAATGATGTGCAATACCTTCTGTAGAAGCATGAGCTCTGTGTGCTGCTCCAAATGCGTCATTTACATATACATCTGCAAGTTCTGCAAAGGATTTCGCCAGTTCAGGATCATTCTTTTCTTCACCTGGATAAAAACGGACGTTTTCAAGAAGAAGAACATCGCCTTCATTCATAGATTGGATTAAAGATTTAACAGAATCGCCATAGGCTTCATCTGCTTTTTGAACATTTTTACCTAGAAGTTCAGAAAGTCTTACACCTACTGGAGTTAAGCGCATTTCTTCTACTACTTTACCCTTCGGCCGTCCAAAATGGCTCGCTAAAATCACTTTAGCGCCCTGATCCACTAAGTATTGAATTGTAGGTAGTGCAGCACGAATTCTTGTTTCATCGGTAATTTTCCCATCCTGCATAGGAACGTTAAAATCAACGCGGCAGAAAACGCGTTTCCCTTTTACATCAACATCTTTTAATGTTTTCTTGTTCATGCGGAAAAGCCTCCTTATGTATTGACAGCTAATTACACAAAAAAAGGGCAGGGGGAATGTTCCCCGCTCCCCTTTGAAATACCCTAAATCATTATAGCTTTTTGATTAAAAATTTTCCAATCTACGTCAGCTAAGATTAAAGTCCTTTTTGAGCGATATATTTAACAAGGTCAACAACACGGTTAGAGTAACCAACTTCGTTATCGTACCAAGATAATACTTTTACCATATTGTCTTCAAGGACCATTGTTGATAATCCATCAACTGTAGAAGAAACAGTTGCACCGTTATAATCAGTTGATACTAATGGAAGATCGCTATATGCTAAAATTCCTTTTAATGGACCTTCAGCAGCTGCTTTTAATGCCGCATTAACTTCCTCAGCTGTAACATTCTTTTCTAATTCAGCCACTAGGTCAACGATAGAAACGTTTGGTGTTGGAACCCGTACTGCCATACCATTTAATTTGCCTTTAAGTTCAGGAAGAACTAATGCAACTGCTTTAGCAGCACCAGTTGAAGTTGGAATCATGTTCTCAGCTGCTGCGCGTGCACGACGGTAGTCCTTATGTGGTAAATCAAGAATTTGTTGGTCATTTGTATAAGAGTGGATCGTTGTCATCATTCCACGTTTGATTCCGAAAGTATCATTTAAAACCTTTGCAAAAGGAGCTAGACAGTTAGTTGTACAAGATGCGTTTGATAATACGTGGTGGTTAGCTGCATCGTATTTGTCTTCGTTAACACCCATAACAATTGTAATATCTTCGTTAGAAGCTGGAGCAGAGATAATAACTTTTTTCGCACCTGCTTCAAGGTGTTTCGCTGCATCTTCACGCTTTGTGAAACGTCCAGTTGATTCAACTACTACCTCAACACCTAATTCTCCCCAACCTAATTGAGCAGGATCGCGTTCAGCTAGTACTTTTACTTTTTGGTTGCCAACAACTAAATATTGACCGTCAACTGTAACGTCATGTTTAAGAGTGCCATGTACAGTATCGTATTTTAAGAGATGTGCAAGCATATTTGCATCAGTTAAATCGTTAATCGCTACGATTTCAATTCCTGTATTTTCTAATGCCGCGCGAAATACGTTACGGCCGATACGACCAAAACCATTAATACCAACTTTTACTGTCATTTAAATTTCCTCCTTGTTTTGAAAAAAGGTTTTTTATTTAGGCTCTTTTGTTAGAAAATAGCCTTATTTAAAAAGGGATTAACCTTTTAATAACTTTCTTGCTGCACCCTCATCTGTAATTAAAATCGTCGATGCTGGTGCTTGTTTCATGTATGCCTTAATCGCTTTCGCTTTAGAAGCGCCGCCTGCTACAGCAATCACATTAGGAATATGTGCAAGGTCTTCTAGCTGCAGTCCAATGGTTAAAACTTTATGGACGATTTCACCATGTTCATTAAAATAATAGCCGAAAGCTTCTCCCACTGCTTCATTCGCTAAAAGCTTCTGCATGATTTCGGGATTAGAGTTCCTTCGATCAGCCATTGTGATAGCATCTCCTATGCCGTGAAGAACCATGCTTGCAGATTTAATTAAATTTAACACTTCATGGATTTCTGGCTCTTTAATAAGGGATTCATAAATTTTGTTACTAACTTGATCAGGTACATAAAACACACGGTGTTTTGACTGCGTATTTTTAGACATAATTGAGCTTATTGTGTTAGCCTGGTTTTGGACATCCTCGCCAATTCCGCCGCGAGCTGGGACAAATAGCAATTCCTTTTTGCCTAGCTCTGGTGTAAGTACTTTTGCGACAGCCGCCATTGTCGAACCGCCTGTAACAGCGATAATATTTTTCCCAGTCAAATACTTTTTCATACAAATTGCACTAGCCTTGCCTAGATCATCTTTGACCATTAACGATTCATCACTATTACCAGGTACAACCACTACTTTACGAATCTTAAGGCGGTGTTTTAACTCTAGCTCCATTACATCAATCCCGATTAATTCGCGGATAAGACCTTCTAAGTCCTCTAGCAGATTTTTCCCTTCAGAGGTTAAGCTCATTCCAATATTGTTAATCGAAATAAGATTTTGTTCCTTTAGAAAATCAACTTCGCCGCGAAGGACTCGTTCTGTATAACCAAGGTTGGCAGCCAGACTCCTTCTTCCTACAGGCTGCATAAAACCAATATGCCTCAGGATAGAATATCGTTTATGTAGCACTTGAAGGAGATCAGGTAATAATCTTTTTTGAATATCGATGAGTGACTGCATTACACCTTGCTCCTTTATGATATGTAATTGGTCGTAAAATGTCCACCCTAGACAAATTATGTCCCACTTCACCGAAAAAAAATCACCCCTGCTAACAATTTTCATTTTAACAGGAGTGAAAACCTATTTCAACCTAAAAGTTTTCCGATTTTTCTTGTAAACGGTTACGTATGTCTAATTTGTTGATAATCCCAAAAGCAATTTCTTCTCCGTTGATATGAACCACAGGAATCATTATTCCATACAATTCTGTTAATTCATCGCTTTCATCGATATCCTTTTCCTCTAAAGTAAATTCCCACTTTTCTTCTTTTAACTCAAGGATTGCTTGTTTCGCTTTTTCACATAGTGAACAGCGTTTTCTGGTATATAAGGTAATTATTGTTTCTGGCATTTTTCTTTCCTTTCAATCAAACCGTTTTCTTTTTGAAGAGGATGGGATTCCAAGTTGATCTCGATATTTTGCAACGGTCCTTCTTGAAACCACAATTCCCTGATTTCTCTTTAGTATTTCTACAATTTCTTGATCTGATAACGGACGTTGTTTATCTTCCGTATCAATCAAGGAAGCGATTGCATTTTTCACTTGGCTCGATGAAGTATTTTCATTTGAAACCGTCTGAATCGTGCTGGTAAAGAAGGATTTCAATGCGAAAGTTCCGATGGGTGTCTGGACATATTTTTCTTTTACTGCACGGCTGACGGTTGATTCATGTATTTCAAGTTCACTTGCTACTTCCTTCATTGTCATGGGAACTAAGTGTTCAGGCCCTTTTTCGAAAAATTGTGATTGCTTTTCGACAATCATCCTTACAACCCGGATTAACGTTTCCTTCCGTTGTTCAATACTTCTCATTATCCATTGATAATCCTGTACCTTCTCCTGTAAAAAACGACCTACCTGCTGATCCTGGCTGGCAGTTAGTTTTTGATAATATTGATTGTTAAAGCTGATTTTCGGAATAATGTCATCACAAAGTCTGACTGAAAATCCATCCCCAAATCGTTCAACAATCGCATCAGGGATAACGTAGGAGGCATTCTCCTGACCTAAAAGTGCGCCAGGACGTGGATTCAACTTCTGGATGGTATCAAATACCTCTTGAATCTTTTGAATAGGGAT
The DNA here is from genome assembly GCF_036962345.1 of Neobacillus vireti. GTDB lineage: Bacteria > Bacillota > Bacilli > Bacillales > Cytobacillaceae > Neobacillus > Neobacillus vireti_A. Next base: position 2,159 of record NZ_JBALNB010000011.1, on the reverse strand, counting down.
TTGCAATTCCTTCGCAATTTGCTTCCATTTCTTTTCCGCGAATGGGATGAAGTAAGAAGTAAGGATGGTAATGACCAAATCATCCTCTAGGTTTTCCCGTTCTACTTGAATTAATAAGCATTCTTGAAGGTTTCGAGCACCTATACCTGCAGGCTCTAGCGTTTGGATGACGATAATGCTCTCTTCTACCAATTCTAAAGGAACAGACAATTGTTCGGAAATTTCCTTCGGCTCTGAAGTTAAGTATCCGTTTTCATCTAGATGCTCAATAAGATGTTTGATTACTTTTAATTGAATACTAGAGTATTTATGAAGGGTAAGTTGATTGATCAGTTGTTCTTCCACAGAAAACGACTTTGCAGCAATTTGTTCAATCCACTCTTTTTCTGTATGGTTCGTATGTTTCCTCCGATTGCGGTCTATTAATGGGTTAATAGGTTGAATGTTTTGATTCTCAACCTGTAAAAGGGGATTTTCAAGTGCCTTGTTTTCTAAAAAAGAAGAAAGCTCCTGAGCTGTATATTGTAAAAGTGCAATCGCTTGTGTCAATTCCTGTGTCATTGCCAATTTCAATGTTTGCTGTTGCCATAAACCTGCCTTTAGATCCATTACTATTCCCCCCCTTGCTCTATTTTACATGATGATGGCGGTTTCGTGTATGGTAAATAACATTTACAAAATAAAAAACCTCCTAAAATAAAGAAATCTCTTTATTCCAGGAGGTTGAGATTGGAAATTAATTAAAGAATCTACTCAGTGTTTTGATATTTTGAATATCTGCAGCCACAGGGTCGATAAAATAACGTGTGTCTGTTATTTCCTGACTTAAGTAACCCTCGTAATGATAGGTATTAAGACAGGTAAACATATCCTCTAAAGGAAATGTGCCATCTCCCCGAATTAAATGTCCATATGGAGTCCCGTCTACAAAATGAATGTTCACGATGTCCTGACCGAAGGTTTCAAACCACTGCCATATGGTTTCATTTGCAACTCCCATTGGATTAGTATCTAGCATGATTTTAAAAAAGGGATGATTGATCTCATCAAACATTCTTTTTGCATCCTGTAATGTCGTAACAAGGCCTGTTTCATCAGGGCGAAAGGATTCATTGAAAGGACAATCCCTTCTTGCTGTGCAACGTTTGCTAACCGAAACAGCATGTCACTGGACCGCTTCCACGCTTCTTCACGGTGTTCAGTTTTATATCCCCAGCCTGAATTGATATGCAGCGACTTACTTCCTAGTTCTGCAGCAGCTTTTATACCGTTAGAAAAATAGGCAAAGCTTTTTTCTCGATATTCAGGCTCAAAAAGGCAATATTGATATCGATATAAAACAGAGGCTGCAACAAAACCCACGACCTTTAGACCCATTGATCTATTCGGAGGCGGTTCTGATATTGCATGTACCTCATAGCCATCCATTTTTTCAAATATCTTAGCAATGGATATCGGCATGATTGACCAGCAATCCGAATTTCTCATGAAATTAAAAAGAAAAGAGGGGGCATTAATATTAAAATATGGACTAATCGCCGGATTCCACCAAAAATCATGCCATCTCTGATATTCGGATCCCCATGTCACAAAAAGCTCTTTCTTAAGGTCAAGTTCACTTGGGTGGATGGGACCAGATTATAATTACTATTTGTACGGCACACTAAAAACATAGGTTCGCTTAAAAGCGGTGTTGTGATGATATTTTTATATCGAAATTGTGTAACAGTGAAGCCGATATCAATTTCTCTGTTTTCTAGTAACATATAATTATAGGAACATTGCTGGGTTCTAATCTGCAGTTTAATAGGTACGTTATCATTTAATATTTGGTTGTATAGGGTAGAGAATAAGTATAGATTTAAACTATCTGCTGATCCGACTGTTATCTATGAAAAAACTTGATCCGTTTTAAACTGTTGTGTATCTCTCCAAAGAGCTGCCCATTTCCTAGCAATTTGGACAAATTCTTCTCCCTTTGGCGTCAAATAAATAGTCCGCTGCCCATTTCCACGGATTATTAAGGTTGTTTCAAGTTCTTTTTCAAGGGACTTTAGGCGATGACTTATCGTTGAGTGTGATAGGTATAGCATTTCAGCTGCCTTTGTAATGCTTTGTGAGTCAACAATCGCAGGAAATTGGAGGTTAGTCTAAAAAGT